>CBDANG010000010.1:0-454065 GCA_965197485.1 Longimicrobiales bacterium | reverse complement strand
GTCGAAGTCCCCGACCGGGAGCTTCACCCCGGCCCGGATCGCAAGCGGCAGGGAGTTGCCCAGCCAGAAGAGCGGTGCTGCACGGACGTAGAGACGCGTGTCCCCGATTCCCGTCGACTCCCGCACCCCGGTGATGTCCTCGAAGCTCAGCCGTAGCAAGGGCACCTGCGCCCAGACGTCCCACCCCTTCCCGAGCCCCGTCGCGACGGTGAAGAAGGCCGAGGTGGCGACCGTCCGCCCCCTGCCCGGAAACGGTCCTCTGGCGCCGTCCACCCCGAAGACGTCCGAGGTCTCTTGGTGGTAGATGGACAACGACGTCCAGCCGAGCCCTCGACCCTCCACCCACTGGGAGGCTGCAGTGCCGGGGACGAGTACCCCGAGCGCGGTGGCCACTACGAGAGCGAGGCGAGAAAACCGAGCCATTTCCGCTGACTCCACAGATTCGTGAGCGCGAGTGCGACGATCCAGAAAGAACATCGGCCCCGCTCCGCGGGAGAACAAGGTGCTGTCGGCCCGGCCTCCGCTCCTCGGATGAACCCGAGTTCCCAGGGCGCGGGTCGGCGTCGCTTGGCGTGGGCCATGGACGGTGCGAAGACGAGGGTGTCGAGGCTTCCGGCGAGTGCAAAGGCGAAGCGCCGCCGGAGCGCGGACCTCCAGGGGATCGAAGGGGGCGGAGCCACCCCTCGCCAGGCTCCAATGTTGCACATTGGGTAAGCTGCTCCCGCTCCCTTGCGCCGAGATATGCCCATGTGAATCGCAGCCGGTGCATTCTGTGCATCGACCGCCCGGGTCTCTTGCACACGCCCCGTACGGGCATCCGTCTGGCTGTGCTTGCCGGCGTTCAGCCCCGATTCCACAAGGCCGCCCGCGCGAGGAGCACGCCGGGATCCGTTCGCCACTCCGCGTAGCCGATCCGGCGCCCACCCGTCAGCCAGTCGAGCTTCTCGTCGATGCAGGCCAGCATCTCCACGTTGTCGACATCGAGAGCGAAACCGCCGTACGCCGCAAGGGAATCGACCTCGGCCACCACGAAGCCGGATGCCCGCGCCGCTTCACCGCTGCCGATCTCGCCCCAGGCCACGGCGTCGATGGTCCCATCGCGCAAGGCGGCCAGCAACTCTTCGTCGCCAGACACGTCGCCCAGATAGACCACCTGCGGCATCGCAGTCGAAGGCGGAAAGATATGCGTCCGGCGCTCCAGCTCCGTGGACGCGGATGCCGCGGTGATCGTGTAGCGTGCCGTGCCGTCGGCAACCACCGTACCCCCCGGTGTCTCGATTCTCGTTCCGCGCGCGAGCACGCCATCGCCGTTCGCGATCCCGGTAATCCAGAGCAGCCGCGCCTCGCCCGTCGTGCCACGGAGGACCCCCACGCGTACGTCGCTCGTCAGGTTGTCGTACGAGGCAAAACGCTCCGCGTCCTGCGATCTCGTGAACAGAGACTGGCGGAAGGCGATGTGGCCCGACGTGAACGCGATGGCCCGCTGGCCCGAAGCGTCCAGCGTGCGGGACTCCAGAATCGTGATGCCTCCCCCGACGATATCGAACTCCGGCGTTGCCGGAAGCAGCCAGATTCCCGGCCAGTCTGCGACGGGTTGTCGCACGAAGGTCAGGCGGTGTTCCTCCATCACCTCCAGGGCCGTGAGCAAATCGGCCTCGTAGCCCATGTGCCTGGTGAACCCCGGCGAGGCCGGATCCGGGTCCTCGCTGTAGCTGACCAGCTCGAAGAAGGCGTAGAACCCGACGGTGACCGGATCACCGGTAGCGGGCGCACACGAGCCGGCTACCGGATCGACGACGCTCACGCGGCAGGGCAGCACCAAGTACGGGTGCGAGAACGACGACGGCGGCGAATAGACGTGTCTTGCTCATCGGCAGCCCTCGCTCATTCCGTCTCCGGCCGCCATCACGGCGCTTCCGAGCCCGGCGGGTATCGCCGTCGGGCTTCACGTCCGCCCCGCCGATCGCCGAACCTGGCCCTCTTTTCGATTGGAGGTGTCCGAAAGCACCAGTATCGCACCGATTCGCCGGGCGGTGTCGGCGAACGGCGCCGAGCAGACCCGGCAGCGCCGGACAGTAGGAGCGCTCCCCGGTCGCGCCGCCCGATGTGCGCACCCGGCGGAGATCGGCGAAATACGCCTCCACAGCGGCGATGAGCTTCTTGTTTGGTCCGGTCATCGTGCCTTCCTGTGAGTCTGACGTGCCCTCGTCTCATGGCAGCAGCCGGTATCCCATCACAGCGCTCATCACAACGCCACCGGCTCCATCGAACGGCACACTCCAACTGTCTCCCACGCCACGTGCCGCGTCGGTGCAGCCAGGTACGGACGCATATGGCAGCCACTTTTCAACCTCCTCCCGGTCCGTGTCATCACACCACGACCGAACGGCTACCTTCGGTCGGCGCTCACCCGGCGACGCCTCGTATCGGGCGCGGCCAACCCCTGCTGCAGCCGCCCGTTCGTTTTGTATACCCGAAGTGATCCAGAGCGTATCGGTGACCGGCTAACCGCAAGTGTAGCAGCTGGTTACTGAATCATTCGCCGGTTCAGGAATACTTGGTCGTGGGGTCGAGCGGATCCTGACCTGACCCGCTGAAACGAGACCAGGAGCAATATTAGGATCGAGCTGGTCTGAAGCTTTTGAGCGAGGAGGTCAGGATGGGAAGGAAGCGACACACTCCGGAGCAGATCATCACTGGACTGCGGGAGGCAGAGGTCGGTCTGGCCCGCGGCAAATCCGTGAAGCTGATCAGCCGGGAGCTGGGCATCACCGAGCAGACGTACTACCGGTGGAGGCGGGAGTACGGCGGGATGAAGGTAAGCCAGGCACGGCGCCTGAAGGAGCTCGAGCGCGAGAACGGGCGCTTGAAGCGAGCAGTGGCGGACTTGACACTGGACAAGCTGATCGTGGAGGAAGCGGCCCAGGGAAACTTCTGAGCCCCGAGCGCCGACGACGTTGTGTGGTGCGTGTACGTCAGCAGCTCGGGGCGTCGGAGAGGAGAGCGTGCCGGGTGCTCGGGCAGCCACGCACGACCCAGCGCCGGGCGAGGAAAGTGGCGAGTGACGAGGGGGCGCTCCGAGGTGATATCGTGCGACTCGCGAGTCGATTCGGCCGCTACGGCTACCGACGCGTCACGGACATGCTCCGCATCGAGGGCTGGGGGGTGAACCACAAGCGGGTGGAGCGGATCTGGAGGCAGGAGGGGCTGAAGGTCCCGGAGCGGCAGCCGAAGCGAGGTCGGCTGTGGCTCAACGACGGATCGTGCATCCGGCTGAGGCCGCTGTATCGGGGCCACGTCTGGTCGTACGACTTCGTGGCCTCGAGGACGCACGACGGGCGTGCGCTGAAGCTGCTGACAGTGCTGGACGAGCACACGAGGGAGTGCCTGGCGATCGTGGTGGCTCGCAAGATCCGCTCGCACGACGTGCTCGAGGTGCTGGCCGATCTGTTCGTCCGACACGGGCCTGCCGAGTATCTGAGGTCGGACAACGGACCGGAGTTCACCGCGAAGCTCGTGCGGCGGTGGTTGGGGCGCGTGGGCGTCGAGACGCTCTTTATCGAGCCGGGCAGCCCGTGGGAGAACGGCTACAACGAGAGCTTCAACGGCAAGCTCAGGGACGAGCTGTTGAACGGGGAGATCTTCTGCTCGTTGGCGCAGGCGGCCGTGCTGGTCGAGCAATGGAGGCGCGAGTACAATACCGTCCGACCCCACAGCGCCTGCGGCCGCTTTCCCCCGGCCCCTGAGGCGATTAAGCCGTCGCCCTGGTTCCTGAGGATGCCCGTCCTTCACGGCCCTCCACAGCTGCTGGGACTAACACTAGGATGTGGTACCGCTCTTCGGGGCAGGTCAGACGCGCACCACACAACGTCGTCGGCGCTCGGGGCTCAGAAGTTTCCCTGGGCCGCTTCCTCCACGATCAGCTTGTCCAGTGTCAAGTCCGCCACTGCTCGCTTCAAGCGCCCGTTCTCGCGCTCGAGCTCCTTCAGGCGCCGTGCCTGGCTTACCTTCATCCCGCCGTACTCCCGCCTCCACCGGTAGTACGTCTGCTCGGTGATGCCGAGCTCCCGGCTGATCAGCTTCACGGATTTGCCGCGGGCCAGACCGACCTCTGCCTCCCGCAGTCCAGTGATGATCTGCTCCGGAGTGTGTCGCTTCCTTCCCATCCTGACCTCCTCGCTCAAAAGCTTCAGACCAGCTCGATCCTAATATTGCTCCTGGTCTCGTTTCAGCGGGTCAGGTCAAGACCTACTGGACCCAGTAGACGAGTTGGTCTTCCTCGGAGCCATACTTTAGGAGACACAAATGCCCCGTATCCTGTACCTATCGCCTCTCCTCGCCCTGACAGCGTGCCTTCTTCTGGCAAACTCGACCGACGCGCAAGAGTCAACGACTAGAGGGCTCACCCTCGGCGTGCACGCCTCTGGGGCATCGCTCACCGTGGAGAGCGGCGATCGGAGCGATGCGGGCGGCGGGGGCATAAGGCTGGGATACGGGCTCAACCGAAACTTCACCCTCTTTCTCCAGCTGGACGGGGCCCAGTTTGACGTCAACCAGTCCGACGGCATTGAAGGCCAGTGGACGATGGGCCACGTCGACCTGGGGACTCGCTTCCATTTTGCCAACAGCCTACGGAGCTGGGTGCCCTATCTGCAGGCAGCGTTCACCGGAAGGGCTGTAGAGGTGAAGAACCCGACGGTGAACGGCAACTCAGTTTCCGATGTCCGCTTCAATGGTGGAGCCTTCTCCGTCGGGGGCGGGCTGATGGCCTACTTCATGGAGACGCTGGCGCTTGATGTGCAGCTTTCTTGGAGTAAGGGGGAGTTCACCCAGGTCGACGTGGGTCCGATCTCGGTCGGGTCGCTGGACATCGATGCGGAGTCGACCCGTTTCAGTGTAGGACTCGCCTGGTGGCCGTAGAGGGGGATCGATGTTCCTGCCCCTCCAGTCTCAATCCCTCGAGGCTGGCTGGATGTTCTGATTAAGGTGGAAGAGATTGTCCGGGTCCCACGTCGCCTTGACCTCGGCAAGCCGATCGTATCCCGGGCCATAGTTCTGCCTAGCCCGCGTCTGATCCTCGGCGTCCATGAAGTTGGTGTACCCTCCATCGAAGCCCGAGAAGGGGTGCACTGCGTCGTAGTAACCACGCACCCACTGGATATATGAGTCGGTCTCAGCGGGATCGGGCCACGCTCCTAGGATTATCACGGCGAATCGTGCGTCCCTGGTCCCGAAGGCGGTCTCGTCGGGCGCCACTTCTTGCACCGCACCGTCCAGCGGATAGATATGCATTGCAGAATGCAGGTTGGAAACTGTCCCTCCATGCTCGACGTGCGCTTCGATCGCCGCTTCGGGAAGATCGGCGGCAAAGTCCGACTTCCAATAGGAGTGAAGACCTGACGGAGCCAGCGCGTCAAACGCGCTTTGCAATGCGGGATACGGCATGCGATCCACGTGCCGCCCAACGACCGGTCCAGCCTCCAAGAGCGGACGGAGGGCGTCGTCCGCCTCGTTCGGACCTCCACTCCAGCAAGTTACGAGGGCGCAGAAGTTTTCGCCGTGTCGATCTTCAGGAATGAAGGGAAGTGGCGGGGCGATGTGGAAGCCAAAGAACGCACCCAGCTCTCGGGGTGCTTCCAAAAGGTAGTCCCGCCATGTTCGCATTACATCAGCGGCAGCCTCCAACTCAAAGAAGATTGGTCCACCGACGATATCTTTGACAGGGTGGAGCTGAAACTTGAACGAGGTCACCACGCCGAAGTTTCCCCCTCCTCCGCGAAGCGCCCAAAAGAGGTCTGGATTCGTGTCCGGGCTAGCCGTGACGCGTCGGCCGTCGGCGGTGACGACATCCGCTGAAAGCAGGTTGTCACAGGTAAGACCGTATTTCCGGTTGAGGTAGCCGATGCCTCCCCCGAGGGTCAGCCCTCCCACGCCTGTCGTGGAGAGAAAACCTGCGGGTACCGCAAGACCATAAGCGTTCCCAGCATGATCCAGATCCCCTAGCTCGGCACCTCCACCCACGCGAGCCGTCTGAGAATCTGGGTCAATTCGAATATTTCGAATGCTGGCCAGGTCCAGGACGACTCCGTCGTCGCACGTTCCATAGCCGGGAGCGCTGTGGCTTCCTCAGCGAACCGCGAGCTCGAGCCCGTTCTCGCGAGCGTAGTTCACGGTCGCCATGACATCAGCATCGTTTTCGGCCTGCACGACGAGTAACGGGTGCCGGTCGTGCACCGCGTTCCAGACCCTTCGCGCCTCGTCGTAGCCGTCGTCGTCCCGCTGCAGGACGGGCCCCCGAACTTCCTGGCGAAGACCGTCCGCGGTGTGCTGTAACATATGAGTCTCCAGGGCCTATGAAAAGAAGGAATCGTGGGTGCCATGACCAGGCGCGCTACCCCTCCCACACGTAGCTCCACGAATGTGGCGAACGAGCCCGAAGCATGCGCGCAGCCCGGGAAACACAGCAACCTCCTTCCGTCCCACATGGAAGGGCTTTTCTCCCCCGGGCAAAGCGTATCCGCTCACCACGGTGTCAGTTCCCGAGGAGCTCTTTGCAGCGACGTACAAGCGTCAACATGCCCATCCCCTCCGCAGCAGCAAGCGCTGATCTGGCAAGGTCAGGCTGCCGGTGGCCTTCGTCGCAAGTGGGCGCTCTGCGAGTATAGACTCGAGGCGTCATAAGGAGTTCATGGTCTGACCTGCGCCTCGAGGGTCGTCGAGGTTGACTCTCCGAGGATCTTATCCCCGCCCGCGCTGCGATAAGCATCCAACGCGAGCATGTGATGTTCCCGCGCCTGACGGATAGTGGCAGCGATCTCACTATCGTAGCGTATTGGCTCGAGCCACGGATCGCTGGCGAAACGTGGATAACAGAAGAAGCCAGCCGCAAGAGCCCGGGCCAGCCCTCGGCGTGCGGGCCCCTCAGCGCCGAGATATGCGTAGCTTCGGGCGAGGTGGTAGTGTGCCTCCCCATCGAACAGGTCTCCGGTCGTTTCGTCCAATGCGGCAAGGCTCTCCTCTCGGTGACCCTCCAGGAGAGCCCTCAGCGACGCCAGAAACGGCCTTACCCGTGTCGACCCGGCCCTACTCTCTCTTTCTCGAAGAAGGCGGATCGCCTCGTCTCGACGGTCAAGGCCGACGAGAGCAAGGGCCGGCAGATACCCGAAGTCCTCATTCGATTCCTGAAGGCTTCGGTCGTGGTCCCCGAGCATCCAGTAAGTTTGTCCCACGGTCGTGATGACCTGGGGATCCAGCCTTCGTGCTTCCTGGTGCGCTACCCGGGATGCCCTCAGAAGACCACAGAACCGGCATGCGGTGACGAGTCCTGCGAACAGCTCTGGATCCCCGCCGGTCTTTGACACAAGCTCTATGAGGCGAACCAGAGCTTCCCTCGCCCGACCCAACTCCACCTCCAGCTGAGCGTATAGGTTTACGGCGGACGGCAGGTCAGGTTCGATCTGAAGCGCCCTTCGAAAGGCCTCTTCGGCCAGAGCCGATTGCTGGCGCCCGACCTGCTCATCCAAAGAGTACTTGGAGATCAACCGATAACACCGTCCCAGGCGGGCCCACGCGGGTGCGAATTCGGAGTCCTCCTCCAAGCTTTGCCTATAGAGGTCTCGGGCGACCCGCCACTGCTCGGTCTGGTAGGCGATCTGGTTCGCACGCAGGTAGTACTCATAGGCCAGGGCGGTAGCCGGGACATTCGCATCGAGGCTCCTACGCTCGGAGGTCGAGAGGGAGAGTCGAAGTGATGCCACCATGTTCTGGGTGATCTCCTCCTGGACGTCTAGAAGATCGCCTAGTGGGACTTCCGCAGTACGGGACCAAAGGAGGGTGCCCGTCTCCCCTTCCGTGAGCTGCGACGTTACCCGTAGTCGCACCCCTTCACGAAGAACCGTGCCGGACAGGATCAGGTCCACCCCCGTAGCACGCGCGACACTGACGGGATCAGGAACAGAATCCGCAAACTGGAGGGAGGTCAGGCTCGATCGGACCACTAGCGAACGAAGTGCTGCGAGCGAACAGGAGATCGAGTCGGGGAGGCTGAAGGTCAGAAAGTCTGTCTCATCGTCAGGGCGTAGGGAACGGAACGGCAGAACAACCAGTCGTGTTCGCCCGCCATCCTCGCTTTCAGATCCATCACGCACCGTCCTCGGTGACTCCACGGAGGCCTCGGTGACTTCCCCGAGTGCCGATGGCGTCTTCTCTTCCGCAACGTCCCGAGCTCCACTTTCAAGGACGCGTCGGTCGGCACTACCCAAGGCTGGTTCGCTCATGGGGTCTGCTCGAACTAGACCCTTTGGTGTCACGTCAAAGGCCCAGGCGAGCACGAGCGCCACCGGTAACCCCCCGATCATGATCACGAGGACCAAGGTGTAGGTCCACGCCGGAAGACCGAGGGGCTCTAGGGTAAGGTCGGCCGCCTGAACGATGACCGCGACCACGACTGCGTAGCTGACCGCAACCCGGACTACACGGCGATCTTTCAGCTCTCGCCAAAGTTCGCTGGGCCTCATGACAATCGTTCCGCGAGGATCACTCGCCAGAGACTACGGCGGTGGATCTCGCGGATGAGAAGCTTGAGGGAATCGTCTGAAGCGTCGCTCATAGTCCCGCGCTGCTGGGGGGAGAGGGGAGCTGCGCCCAAGGTCCGGTAGGAGGAGAAGATGCGCGGTGGTGCTGGGGGAAGGCAAGGAAAATCACGAGTTCAGACGGGTGCTGCGGGGGGGTTGTGAACTCGTCATCGGAGTCGAACGCCCGACTCCTCCAGGTGAACCGCTCTGGATCTCACTAATGCGCGACCGTGATCACCACCTGGGCAACGATTCGAACGTGCTTCCCGCTGACCCTGGAAATGAGCGGCCCCATGCAGAAGGCTTGGAGCAACCGTGGCAGATGACTGCCAACGGCGGGAATCAGGATCTGGAGTGGGAAAAGCAGCCCAGGTATCCTCTATAACTTACGCTAATGGCGCTGGATGATTCGAACCGGCGACCTCCCCTTAACCGGGCGCGTCGGTCGTCCTGAGATCCTCCAGAGTTTCTTGCTGTTCGGGGCTGAGGAGGTTCTTGATGCGTACCAGTATCTCGAGATGCGCCTGCTTTATCTCTCTTTCCGTATCGAGAACGACGTCGATCTGATCCAGCGCCCGGTCGAGATCCACTCGGGTGCCGGATGTCGTCTCGGTCAGTAGCTGCACCTGGTCAAGCAACTCCCACTGTAGACGCACGACCCGTCCCTGTAGCTCCCCGATCATCTGGCTGATCGCGTCGCGCTGCTCGTCTGTCAGATCAATCGCCCTGCGGTGTTGCATGATGAGCTCAGGGGGGAACAGCGTGCTGAACAGCGGATCTTCCTGAAGCGCCGGCTCCTGCGACACCGCCGGCAGGGCGACCCCGAGGCTACACATTGCTGTCAGGGCAAAGACTTTGATGAGTGTCCTCACAGTCGACTCTCCCTTTCGTCGGGTGCGGGACCTTCCGGTCGTTCCCCGGGGCCTCCTCCGCGGACGGAACCGCCGACATCCGGCACTCCGCGTAGCAATTCCAACCCCGGTACCTCGAGAAGCCCGGCGGTCGGAGATCTCCAAGCGCCGCCGGATGCATCGCTCGAGAATCCAGCAACCAGACGCTCGAACTCCGCGTCCTGATTGGTTCCGGTTCCTGTGAGCAGAAGGCCGACAACGCTGGCGGCAAGAGCAGCCGACGCCCATCCTCCCGCCCACACCCACTGTCGCGAAGGCTGGGCACGGCGCGTGACCGGGCGAGCGCTCTTGGCGCGCTCCATCATGACTCTGAAGTCGGGAGTTCGCCCCAGGGCCTCGGTTTCGGCCTTCAGCTCCTGGAAGAGCTCACGGACCTCGTGGTCGTCGTGCGTCTTAGTCATCTGGGCTCCCACCGACCATCCTATCGGAAAGAAGATCTCTCAACCGCTTCTTCCCTCGCTCATAGTGAACCCGCGCAAATCCCAAGGAAACCTCCATCACCTCTCCTGCCTCCCGGATCGTCAGATCCTGGTAGAACACCAGATGCAGCACCTCCTTCTGCCGGGCCGGCAACCTGTCCATCGCTTCGAGCAGAATCTGGCGCGTTTCAGACCGCTCGGACGGATCGCCCGGATTCTCGATGTCCCCTGCACGTCCCGCGATCTCCAGCTTTAGCCGTTCGGCGCGCTCGCGGTGCGACTTGGCTCGTCGATAGTGCTCTCGCGCAGTCTGCCGAATCACCCCGAAGAGCCACGTGCGAAACGCGGATCTCCCTCCGAACTGAGCGTCTCCCGCGAGGACCTTGAGATAGCTCGACTGCAATACGTCCGCGGCATCGGGCTCGTCCGATCCGCAGCAACTGAGCGCCCATCCCCAGCTGGCCTCATGGAGCTCGGCAAGTCTGGCCTCCAACTCGCCCGGCGTGATTTCGGAGGCATCCATCCAGAAGCGGCCAGTCCGGGCTCACTAATGAGTGCGGGGAGGGCACGAGATATATGACAAGATATATGACAACCCTAGATCCTCGGTGAACACCACCCTTCGACCCACCCGAGCACGGCATCGACAGCGACAGCGAGCATCGCCGCAGGAATCGCCCCCGAGAGGATGAGGCGAGTGTCCGCAAGAGCCAAGCCGGACACGATCGGGTCACCCAGACCGCCCGCTCCGATGAATGCCGCAAGGGTGGCAGTCCCGACGTTGATCACAGCGGCCGTCCGGATTCCCGCCATGATTACGGGCGCGGCCAGCGGCAGCCTAACCTGCCGTAACACTTGTCCCTGAGTCATTCCCGAGGCACTAGCCCCGTCGGTGGCCAGCGGGTCCGAGTCGCGGACGCCTGTGAAGGTGTTGCGTAGAATCGGAAACAGCGAGTAGAGGAAGAGGGCCGTAACGGCGGGGAGGACCCCCACTCCAAGGAGCGGAATCGTGAAAGCCAGAAGAGCGATGCTGGGGAGGGTCTGAATGACTCCAACACCACGAATGACCCCTTCCGCGCCCCTCCGTGCACGTTCAAGGAGTAGCCCCAACGGGACTGCAAGCACGATCGCAGCCGCAAGAGAGAGGCCCACAAGGAGCAGGTGACGCATCGTCTGCGTGGCGATCACCCCTCGGCGCTCCCAGAGGTAACCTAGGAGGCTCGTTGCAGCGCGCCCCTGACCTGGCGGCGGTCTGGCTTCGGACGGTTCGCCCCCTGCCTGACCCTCGGCTCGTGCGACGAGGCCCAACTCCTCCAGTGCTTGACGGGCCACTTGCTCCAGGGGTTCTCCATCCCTTTCGATCCGCTGATTCAATCGCCTGATGAGCGCCTCGTCCAGAAGGCCCGATAACTCGGCCAAGATAGGCACGACTACGGGGACCTCGACCTGGACATCAGCACCTACCAGCGCCGCAGCGTCGTAGGGGGGGAAGAACGCCCGATCGTCCTCGAGGACCACGAAATCCTCATCGGCCAGGCGGCCATCCGTCGAGTAGCCGTCGATCACGTCGACGCTTCCCGCCAGGAGAGCAGCATATTTGACCGCCTGGAGAAGCGATCGAACCTGCGGGATCTCGAGTCCGTATTCGGCCTGAAGGCCTGGGAGTCCGTCTTCCCGACCGAGGAAGTCCGGCGAGAATCCGGCGGTCAGGTCGGAGCTCTCTCTCGCGAGATCCGAGAGTGAGGCGATCCCGCGTGTTTCCGCGAGCTCCCGGGAGATGGTGATCGCGTAAGTGTTTTCGAACCCTAGGGGTGGGAGCCACCGGATCCCCCAGCGTTCACGGAACTCCAGTGAGACCCTGCGGAAGACGTCCGCTGGAGTCCCGTTAGGGGACTCCCCCAGGATGGCGAGGAGCCCGGTCCCGGTGTACTCGGGATAGACGTCGACCGCCCCCGCGCGAAGCGCCTCAAGGATAACCTCGGTTGAACCCAGCCCGGGTGATCTCACCACGCTGAGCCCGCGGTCTTCGAGGAGCTGTGCAAACATCTCGCCGAGGAGGTAAGACTCGGCGAAGGCCTTCGAGGCAACGACGACAGGGCGCGGCTGCGCTTCGGCTGACGCCTGCCCCGATTGGAAGGCGCTCGCCGGTGTGGAGAAGCAGAGCCAAGCCACCAGCGGAGCCCACAGCGCAGAGGGACGCATAGGAATCAACGGTCACGCGGCCGGGCCAACGCCCGCCCGTTCGAGAAGCTTCGCGACATACTCCTCCTCCGGATCCTCCAGGAGCTGAGCCGGCGTCGCCACCTGCGCCACTCTTCCCGCTCGAAGCACGGCGATTCGGTCTGCGAGCGCCAAGGCCTCGGACAGGTCATGGGTAACGATCAACGCCGTCAGGTTCAGCTCTCTCTGGAGGTCGGCGAAGGCGGCTCTCACGTCGGTGCGAGTAATCGCGTCGAGGGCCCCGAAGGGTTCGTCGAGGAGGAGGACCTGAGGGCGTGCGGCGATCGCCCGCGCAATCGCCAGTCGCTGGCCCTGTCCGCCGGAGAGCTCCGAGGGGCGCCTGTGACCGAACTGCGAGAGGGGAAGGCCCACTCGTTCGAGCGCCAGTGCGGCGAGGGCCTCAGAGTCGGGCATCTCCCGCAGAGCAGGGACCAACGCGGCATTCCTGAGGACACTCCAGTGGGGGAGAAGTCCTCCGTCCTGCTGCACGTACCCAGTCTTCCGCCGTAGCTGCACGGGATCGAGCTCCCGTACGTCCCGACCGTCGCGGAACACGACGCCCGCATCAGGCTCTACCATGCGGTTGAACATTCGAAGTAACGTGGTCTTTCCCGACCCGCTCTCGCCGACGAGTGCCAGACACTCTCCTTTGGCGATGCTGACGGATACGCCGCCCAATGCGACCCCATCCGGATAACGCTTCGAAACGTCTCGAGCCTCGAGCACCGCCTGCAGCCTCATGATGGAGCGAGGTCGCGCGTGGAGGGGCTCGGGCTCGTCTCCTTTCGCACGACCGGCGCGACTTCGGTGCCGAAGAGTTCCGAGCTGATGACTGACACCGCGCTCGTGAGACGGATCTTCTTAGCGCGCGCAGCCGCAGCCGCAGCCGCTAGAATGATCGCAGGTGCAGACACGACGTAGTCCGGGCGGTGGTGTTCTCCCACCCCGAATAGATCAAGACCCACCTGATCGGCCAGTTCAATCTCATCCAGGAGATGTTGAACTCGCTCTTCTGCGCCGAGCTGAGTGCCGGAGGACGGGTCTAGAGCCGTCTCGGCGAAGGTGAAGATTCCTAGCTCCATGGTAGAAGGACGCTAAACTCGCCCTGGCGAGAGTCGCAAGCAGGACCGGTAGGAACGGGAGGGTCCTTTCGGGGTGACGAAACTGTATGGCGCCCACCCCAGAAATCCTTGGTAGGAGCGAAACATGAGGAGCGTTACGGAGGCCAAACACCTCCACGGGGTTTTCCCTGCACTCTTCACCCCCCTCCTAGACGACGATCCGGGCCGCCTACGGAATTCGATCGATCACGAGAAGGCCAGGCAGATGATCGACGACCTGATCGCGAGCGGGGCCACAGGCATGGTCCCGGTCGGCACGACGGGCCAGAGTCCCACGGTCAGTCACGCGCAGCACCTGGAGTTCGTCCAATTCACGGTGGACTACGTGGACGGACGGGTGCCAGTGATCGCTGGGGCTGGTTCCAACTGCACCCGTGAGTCGGTGGAGATGATCGAGAAGATTCATCTGACCTGCGGGGAGCTGGCCTGCCTCTGCGTCACTGGGTACTACAACAATCCGCCGCAGGAGGGCTTGATTCGCCACTATGAGACGTTGGCGGCCGAGACCGGCGCGAAGCTCATCATCTACAACATCCCAGGCCGAACGAGCAGCTACCTGGAGGCCGACACCCTCGTGCACCTCGGTCGCAATCCGAATATCATCGGGCTCAAGCAGGCGGTTGATTTCCGCTCTCCCGGGCGGCATAGGGACGACACGATTCGAGTGATCGAGGAGACGTCGCCAGATGAGTTCGCCGTACTGAGCGGCGAGGATGATGCCCTGCTGGATCTCCTAGCACTGGGAGGCGTAGGCATCATTTCGGCGGCTGGAAACATACCGGAGGTGACACGGGCCTTCCAACGCATTCGCACGGAATGGCAGGCCGGTGAACGTGACGGAGTGGAGGAGATTCAGGCTGCGATTCTCCCTCTCATCGAAGGTGTGTTCCTCAGGAAGAACCCGATTCCGCTAGCCGCATTCTTCAACTCGCCTCTTTACCTGCCCCTCGTCGACCTGAGGGATACCCAGGATGGGGCTGCAGCCCAGGCGCACATCATGGAGCTGATCCACACCAGCGCTCCCGATCTGAGGAAGTACCACGAGGCGGAGTGAAGCTACCCGCGGGAGGTCGAAGCTAGAAGTAGGTCGCGACCGAAAACTGGATCCCCGCGTGATCTGACTGATTGTCGAATGGGTCGAAGCTTTGTCCGCGAAGGTAGTTCAGCTTGAGAACGGTGTCTTCGGTCGGGCGAAAGTTGACGCCTGCGGTCACCTGCTTCACCGAGTCCCCGTCGCCGTCGGAATCGAAATCGACCGCCTCTACGCGCGCCCCCGCACTGAAGTACGACTGGGGCATGGTCCTGACCCATCCGCGCCCGAAATCCCGCATAAGCTCCACGAAGAGGCCGCGCTGAGCGGATTGGTAGGCCCCTACCAGACCGGGAGGAAGATCGATCGTCGCCGTCGCAAACTCTCCCTTCATCCGAAACCCCTGGGATTCGCCCCGAAAGTCCAGGACCCAAATCGTGAGATTCTGTCTGTCTGCGATCTTAAGCCCTTCCTCCTCGAATACGTTCCACGCGCTGCGGTGCCCTGAAATCCCGAGCTCCCAGTCGAAGCTGGGGCTCACGGTGACCCTGCCAACGAGGGCGGGCGATCTGTTCTGGTCCTCGACATTCCCTTTGCCCATGGGGATCCGAGTTCCCCCGGGGGAGTCATTGACGAGGCCATCGTGGAACCCATTGACCGCATAGAGTTCGTAGGTAAGCCGGGCGCCGTCCGGCAAAGGGACCAGTCCGAGGAACCCAAGCCCCGGCTCGGACAAGGCGACGCCTAGTAGTTCTGTCGATACGAGGGGGCGATCCGTGAACTCGTTTCGCGGGCTGTCGTGGGCCAGGTTAAAGCTGCCGAGAGGAGAGAGGATCATCCCGGCCCGAAGGCTCACCGCTGGGTGGATCGACACGTCGACGGTGGCGAACTCCAGCTTCACCTCCTCCCCACCTTCCTCGAACTCCAGCTCGGCCCCGAAACGAACGAAGTCACTCACTGCCGACGACGCGAAGAGGTTGAAGCGTTTGGCTTCGAAGCCGGCGTCCTCGGTGGCACCGTCCACTCGCTCATACCGCGCGTGGGCTTCAGCGTAGCCTCCGATCGCGGTGCAACCCAGAAGCGTGGTCAGGTAGGGTTTGTCAAACTGTCCACCTAGTACGAACGGTCGCTCATCGACCTCGATTGTGTCTCCTTGGGGCTTCTGCGCGACTGCGGGCCTCAGACCGCCGAGGGCGAGGCCGAAGCCTGCGAGGAGCACCCAGAGACATGAGTGCCAAGACCGCCGAAACAGCCGGGCATATCCGTCCACCGGCCTCACAACGCGTCTCCGGTCCGGATGATCAGGACCGCATCGTTCGAGACACGGGCCGGCAGTCTTTGCAGCGGCCGCTCCGCTGGCCCCCTGAGGACCTGCCCCTCGCGAGTGTACGTCGAACCATGGCACGGACATTCCAGATACTGGCCCGCGACTTCGACCGTGCACCCCTGGTGCGTGCAGATGGGAGAAAGAGCCACGTACGACCCATCCTCGGTCCTCAGGACGTAGAAGAGCTCACCAGTGCCTTCGGTCCGGATCCTCAGGGAACCACCCACCTCTGTCAGCCCGGGGTGTTCGGCGAGGCGCAACCTCACCTCGCCACGCTCACCTCGAACGGTCGTAGCTGCGAGTGCAGCGCACCCGTGAACGCATGTGGTGAGTAGGCCGCCGGCTAGGATCCCGACGAACTGCCGCCGGTCGACGCGTGAGCCCATCAGCGGGACTCCACGAAATCAAGCAGCGCTGCCTGGTCGGCGGGGTCGAGGCCTGAGTATGCGCCCCGCGTGCCCTCGGCCTCCCCTCCGTGTTCGAGGATAGCCTCCTCTACCGTTCTGGCCCTTCCGTCGTGGAGGAGGAACGCATCTCCAGCCAGGAAGTCACGCATCACTCGAAGGCCCCAGAGGGGAGCGGTCCGCCACTCCCGGCCCCCCGCATCGCCATCTGGACGATCGTCGGCGAGACCCTCGCCCATGTCGTGAAGGAGGAGGTCCGAATAGAGGTCGGCTGAGGTATTGTCCAGGGCGCCGATCCGATGAGGCCCGGTGGGCAGGGACGGCACGTGGCACCTGGCGCAACCCACGGAGCCAAACAAATCCCGACCCCTCAGCCGTTCATCCGTCATGACGCCGGGCGCGGGGGGTGCGAGCATCCGGATATACTCCAGCACGGCCTCTACTTCTGACGCCGGGATCTCGGGATCCGCTACGTGATCGGCGGCTCGCGTGTTCAGATCAGCTTGCTGGTTCGAGTTTTCGACTGGAAGAAAGTCGGTCGTGATGCCCATGTCCTGGTGATAGGCTTCCACCACCTGCTGAAGGAGACTGCTCACCTGTGCCTTTCGGCTGAAGCGCCCAAGGCGGAGCCCTCCGCCTCCTCCGGGTTCATTGGTCGGAACGAAATCCCCAGGCCGGACCCAATTGGGTCGTCCCGAGATCCCGTCTCGATTCCGATCGTCTGGGTCCGCGAGTGCGAGGATGGTCTCGGCCCGAATTGCCTCGATCAGCCCCACGCCGAACACGGGAGGTGGTAGACGTAGCGAGCTCGGAACGCCCGGCGGTGGGAACTCCGCAGTCGCGCCTGGAATCGCCCGATCCTGGATCTGGGGCCCGCCAAGCTCCCCCGCGAAATCAGGAGCCACTCCGATTCGAGTGAGGATGTTCTCGGGCCCGCCTCGGCCATCACCAGAGTGGTAACCGCCGCACGCACTGTTGTTGAAGATCGGGCCGAGGCCTTCCGAGGGCGCGAATGACCTTTCAAACGCCGCGTCTCCCCGAGCGAAGACGCCCAACTCCTCGGCAGACAGCTCCGGAAACGCGCCATCCATGATGTCAGCATCGGACGGCGGCTCAGTCAGGAGCGAATCGCACCCCGCCAGCCAAAGGAAGAAGAGGAGGGGGAACGCGAGGACTCGGCTCAGCGGGGGGGAGTGAGATCGGGAACGCATCAACGCCGCGAGTTTGAGGAAATTTAGGTCGAGCATAAGATAAGATTAGGAATGCCTAAATATTCCCTTAACGCTATGGGGCGTCAAGTCGGAGCAGGGCGGGGCGACGGCGCCCGGGGCCCGCATCGCGGCCGACTCTGCCTGGAGGAGCGCATGCGGCCGCGTCCCCTCGCGAAGGTACCGCGGTAATCGGGACGGTCCAGGTGCGTCACAGCGCTTCCGATCCCTCTGTGCTCGATGTGGGTCGCAGGACCCGCACGATCCCATCTGCACTTCGTCGCGCGTTAGAGGCCAGGGACCGTGGGTGCCGATTCCCGGGCTGTGGACTCCGCTTCACCGATGCCCATCACATCCGGCATTGGGCAGACGGAGGTAGGACCGCGATGAATAACCTCATCCTACTGTGCAGGCGTCATCACCGGCGGGTGCACGAGGAGGGCTATCAGCTGTGTATGGATAAGAGCGGGCAGGTCGTGTTCTTCAGCCCGAGGGGGAACGCGCTGTTGGGAGTGGCCGAGCGGGCAACGCTGGGGCAGGATCCCGTCGCGAGACTTATGCGCAGGAACCGGAGGCGGGGGGTCGCGCCTGACCCCTGGAGGGGAGCGCCTAAATGGAAGCGGGATCGCGACATCCCATGGCCCATCGAGGCCGCCGCTCGTGATGCGCTCGATCCCGGGGACGAGGAAGGCGTGGTGCAGTCGGCCGAGGAACAGCCTGCTGCGGCAGTTGCGTCTGGCTGACGCGGCATTGATCCCCGCAGTTCGAACCCAGTTACCGCGGTAATCGGTTGAGGACTCCCCCCCCCCGACGCCGGGGAGGCGTCAGAAAGCAGGCGGTTGACCCTACTCAGATACCCGATGAGGTTTCGCCATGTGGGCACGATTCGTGCTTGCCCCAGGGGCCTGGACCGGCGGCTCTAGCTGCACCGACTCTTGAGCAGGAGGCTCCCTGGCGATGACCCCAAGGAAGATGATCTCGTTGACAGTTCTTCCTCATACACGATCACGAACGATCCTCGTATCAATACTGTCGGTCGGCGTCGGTGTCTTGGCCATGCCCGCCGACGCTCGTGGTCAATCCCAATCGGTCCTGAGCTTTCTTTCTACGGAAGGACGGTCCCTCTCTGTAGGACACGAGGTTACCGGTGCGCTGTCGTCATCGGATCCGCGGGCGCCCGACGACGCGCCGCTCGAGGCCTGGTCGCTCGAGGGTCACGTCGGACAAGCCGTGACGATCGATATGAGGTCGACGGACTTCGATGCGTACCTGTACCTGGTGGGTCCCGGCTTCAACGAGACCCTGCGGGATGACGACGGGGCTGGCGGGTGCAACGCGCGCCTCGCGCTGACCTTCCTCGAGACCGGGTCGTTCATGGTGGTGGCATCCGGTCAGTCAGGTCAGACCGGACCGTACACGCTCAGTGTTTCTGCCGATCCGGAGCCGGCTGCGCCGTACTCCTGTGGTGGAGTGAATCCCGCTGCGCTCCTCGAGCTGCCCATCGAGGACCGAAATCTGGCCGGGCTGGGCGCGGCTTGGGGATCGTTCGACGGGACCGAACCGACCATTCAGGATGGACTCCCGGCCGCGGCCTGGGCACTACAGGGAAGAGGAGGAGAGTCCATCACCGTGCGCCTCGGCTCGGACGACTTCGATGCCTACCTCCATGTCTTCGGTCCAGGGATGACCGAGGTCGAAAGTGACGACGACGGGGCCGGGGACCTCAATTCCCAGATCACCGTCGAGTTCCCCCATACCGATACATACTTGGTTGTCGCTAGCGCGCTCAGTAGCGGTGCGCGTGGCACCTACACGTTGGAGCTCACGGAGCCTCTCGATCTCTCCACCCTTCCGACTGCGGGCAGACGGGCGGTTGTGGGTGAGACGGTGTCGAGTCTCCTATCGCCGTCGCTGCCCGTCGTAATGGACGGCCGGCCGGCGGAGGCGTGGGCGCTTGAGGGACGCCGCGGAGACTCTGTAACGATAGAGCTCCTTGCCAAGGACTTCGATCCCTATCTCTACCTGGTGGGTCCCGGGCTCGACCAGCCTCTCGAGGACGATGACGGGGCCGGAGACACGAACTCGAGGATCCGAGTCACCTTCCCGGAGTCTGGCACCTACCGGGTCATCGTGAGCGCCTTCTCATCCGGATCCGGCGGGAGTTTCGACATCCGCGTGCTCCCGAACTGAAGTGCAGCGCCCAGGCGATCGATCCAGCCTGGATGAGCTCGTAGAGGCGACTGAAGGGGCTCAGCCCTGGCGGCGGCTCTTCCACGCCGCGGTTGGCGTTCTCTTGGCGGGGCTTCTTTGGTGGGTGCAGCCAACCCCACTCGCGGTGGCGAGCTCGCTGGGCGTTCTTGCCGCGATTCTCCTGGCTCTGGACCTCGCTCGTCTCACTTTCCCTTCGCTGAACCTGGTCTTCTTTCGAACCTTCAGGGCGCTCGCGTCGCCGCGAGAGGCGCGGGGTGTGGCTTCCTCGACTTGGTATCTAGTCGGCACCGCGATCTGCGGGATCTCCTTCCCGTTGGATCTGGTCATACCGGCCATCCTCGTTCTGGCACTCGCAGATCCCGCAGCGAGCTATCTCGGACGGCGTTGGGGGAAACGCTCTCTAGGAACCGGTAGTGTCGAGGGGACCGCCGTATTCGTTCTGATCTCCGGTGCCGTTCTCCTACCCTTCGTGCCCACGCACTCCGCAATCCTGGCGGCTATCACGGCTGGGCTCGTCGAGACCGTACCGTGGAAGCTGGACGACAACCTCGTCATCCCTCTCGCCGTGGCGATGGTCTTGTGGATCAGCGGAGCAGGGTGACCCCTACTTGATGAGTCGGATAGCGAACGGGTACCGGTAGGTCTGGCCCTCGTTCGCTCGGATCCCGGCTAGAATCGTAAGAGCCAACCACGCGATCCCCAACACGATCATAAGCGGGGCGGTGATCAAAAGGCCGATCCCTAGCGTCATGATCGACAGCATGAGGAGCAGGAAGAGGATTCCGGCCATGGTGATGTTAAAGTTCAACGCCCCCTTGGCCTGATCATCGACAAACGGCATCTCCTCACGCTTCATCAGCCAGATGACGAGGGGGCCGATGAACACGCCCAGCCCGCCCATCCATGATGAAACGAGGCCCCCGGCGAGAGCGGACAGGTGTGCGAACATGGCCCACTGCCGCTCATCCCTGGAAGGTTCGGAGCTGAGCGGCCTAGTCGGCCCACTCGGGGCGCGCGGTTCCTCTGATGTAAGCGGCTCCTGAGCCAGAGGTGGGTCTGGGGAGGCAGCAAACTCCGGTGTCGGCGGTGGATCAGGCGTCACCGCGGGATCCGGTGCCGGCGTGGAATCTGGGGATGGAGCGGAATCTGGGGACGGCGCTGAATCCGGCGGTGTCTGGTCCATTGGGCCTCTCCTCAAGAACGGGAACTGGCAGGCGTCCGTCATCCTACCTTCGGCGAAGGAGAATATCCCGGGTCTGAAGAGGGGGCAAGCAAGCTTCTCACTGCTGATGCCATATACACTTGACATATAGATAGGTAGACCTTACAGATTCCACATGCGCAGAGAAGTCTCCACCTCGCTTCGCGGGAAGCGTTCAGAGCGAGGCATGTCCCAAAAGAGCATGGCTGAGCTCGCGGGGATAGCGAGGCAAAGCTACGCCTCCATAGAGGCCGGCACGTCTGTCCCCTCGACGGAGGTGTCACTTCGGCTGGCCCGGGGGCTCGGTGTGAAGGTCGAGGATCTGTTCCGGTTGTCAGACGACCCCCCCGAGATCGTCGATGTGGAGGCGGTTGGATCCATCAGCGACCGCGAAGGTCCTATCCGGCTGGTAGGCGTTGGGGGCAGGCAGCTCGGGGTGTCTCTCCGCGGGAGCACTGGCCCTTCACTAACGCTCGCAGATGGGACGGGCTCGGAGCTCCCGGGCGGTAGGGCACGTGTCCGGCTCTTCGCTGAGCGGCCGCAGCAATGCGATCTGGTGGTGGCCGGCTGCGATCCTTCCTTCGAGCTCGTAGCCCGGGCGCTCAAACGGGAATCCGGGCTCGAGACCGTGTGGGTGCGCCGCGGAAGCCGTGCCGTGTTGCAGGGGCTGGCGAAGGGTCATGGTCATGTCGCAGGAGTTCATCTCCTGGACCCCGAGACCGGAGCATACAACGAGCGCTGGATCCACGAGATGATCCCGTTTCCCTGCACCCGCGTTCGCTATGCCCAGTGGCAGCAAGCGCTGATCCTCGCGACCGGGAATCCCCTCGGTGTAGCGGGACTTCAGGATTTGGTCAGCCCGGAGCTGCGCTTCGTGAACCGAGAGCCCGGGTCGGGAAGCCGGGCTCTCATCGATACCTGCATCGAGGAAGAAGGGATTCCAGAGACGGCGATTTCAGGCTATCGCGAGACGACCGCCTCGGGACACCTGGCTGTGGCTGAGGCGGTCGCAAGCGGTCTCGGTGATGTTGGCGTCGGTATCCACGCCGCCGCCCTGGCGTTTGGTCTCGACAGCTTGCCGCTGAGGGAAGAGATGTACGATCTGGTGATTCCCAATCACTTCCTCGACTACCCCGCCGTCCAGACGCTGTTGAAGCTGCTCCGAACCAGATCGATTCAGGCCCAGATCGAGGCGCTCGGTGGCTACGATACCTTACAAATGGGGTTGCCCCTGTGAGGTCTGCCTCCTGGCGACCGTCGCTCGTACCTGTAGCCGCTGTCTTGGTGGCATCGTGCGGAGCATCCGATCGCTCGGAGCTGCCCACAGTGTCGGTTGCCGTCGCCGCCAACTTCATGGAGGCCCATGAAGAGCTCGTGCGTCGGTACGAACTGACCACCGAAGTCCGGGTGGTCGCGAGCACGGGCTCAACTGGCCAGCTCTACGCTCAGATCCGCAACGGGGCTCCTTTCGAGATTCTCCTGGCCGCCGATGCCCTGCGGCCCCGACTACTCGAAGAAGCAGGCCTTGGGGTTACCGGAAATCGATTTACCTACGCTTCCGGTCGGTTGGCACTGTACGGCCCAGCTCTGGATTCAGTACGCTCGTTCGGTGCGGACCTGGAAACGGCGGGTTTCACGAATCTCGCCATAGCAAACCCCCGCACCGCTCCTTACGGAGAAGCGGCCCAGGCGGTGCTCCATCACCTGGGTCTGGATCCGGAGCTCGGTTCCCGGGTGGTCCGAGGCGAGAACGTCTCGCAGGCGTTGCAGTTCGTACAATCGGGCTCGGCGGAGCTGGGATTCGTGGCTCTCTCTCAGGTCATCGGGGAGCCCGCCCGCTCTTACTGGCTCGTTCCCGCCGAGTACCATGATCCGCTCGTTCAAGACGCCCTTCTGCTTCGGATAGCTGAAGAAAACCCGTTCGCGCGCGACTACCTGGCGTTCTTACGAAGTGACGAGGCCGAGCGCGTGATGGCGTCCTTCGGCTATCAGGCCGCACAGCGCTGAGCTCGGTGAGTCCATTTTCCCCAGCCGACTGGACTGCTATCGCCCTGACGCTCCGCCTCGCGGTAGTGACGACCCTGGTCCTCCTGGTCCTGGGGACACCCCTCGCGTGGTGGCTGGCTCGTACCCGTTCGGCTCTCCGGGGAGTCGTCGAGACGGTAACGGCTCTTCCCCTCGTGCTGCCGCCGACCGTCCTCGGCTTCTACCTCCTGGTCCTCCTTGGACCCGCCGGCCCAATCGGTGGCTGGTGGGAAGGAATCGGGGGGGATCGGCTCGTGTTTTCCTTTACGGGATTGGTGATCGGCTCTGTCCTCTTCTCACTTCCGTTTGCGGTACAACCGCTGCATAACGCCTTCCGCGGGATCGGGGACCCACCCCTCGAGGCAGCGGCCACCCTCGGAGCATCTCGCCCCGATCGATTCCTCACAGTCGCGTTACCGCTCGCGAGACCCGGATTCCTGACTGCGGCAACGCTCAGCTTCGCTCACACGGTCGGCGAGTTCGGCGTCGTCCTCATGGTGGGGGGGAATATTCCAGGCAGGACGCAGGTCGTCTCCATCGCGATTTTCGATCACGTCGAGGCGATGGATTACGGTTCTGCCCATGCCCTCTCCCTGGGGATGCTTGTCTTCTCTTTTCTGGTGCTCTGGGTCATCTACACCTTCAATCGGCGGTTCGAGACGCCTCGGCTCAAGTGAGCCTCCAGGCCCGACTCCAGCTCGAGCGGGGACAGTTCAAGATGAGCCTCGATCTCGACCTACCCACGCTGGGGGTCACCACCGTCTTCGGCTCCTCGGGGTCGGGCAAGACCACCCTTCTGCGGTGCCTTGCCGGTCTGGAACCCGACGCACGAGGCGTTGTTTGCTTCGACGAGGAGCGCTGGCAAGACACTGAAGCTCGGACGTTCGTGCCCGCTCATCGGCGCCGTGTGGGCTACGTCTTTCAGGAGGCGAACCTTTTCCCCCATCTCGGAGTGCGAGGGAATTTGGAGTATGCCGCACGGAGGGCCGCCGATCAGCGGATTACCCTGGTCGACGCGATCGAGTGGTTGGGGCTCGGTCCCCTCTTGGAACGAAGAACCCAGGATCTCTCGGGAGGCGAGCGACAGCGAGTGGCGATCGCTCGCGCGCTACTCTCGAATCCGCGACTCCTCCTAATGGACGAGCCTCTCTCGTCCCTAGATGAGATCAGCAGGCGACAGATCCTCCCCTACATCGAGGCGCTACCTCAATGGCTCTCGATCCCGATCTTTTACGTCAGCCATTCTCTGCAGGAAGTGCTGCGTGTCGCCGACCACATGGTGTGGCTATCGGAAGGCCGGGTTGGGCGAGCCGGGACTCCGGAGGAGGTCATCCGTGACGCGGGCTTCTCTGGCTGGCGGGGCGAGGAGGCGGCTGTCGTCGTCCCCGGAGTGGTATCCAGGCACGATGGCGCACACCACCTGACGCGACTCGCGGGTCCATGGGGGCCCATCTATTGCCGACGCTACGCAAGGGACGAGGGGACAGGCGTGCGGGTTCAGATTCGAGCTCGTGACGTGAGCCTGAGTCTCGACTCGGAGGAGCGGAGCAGCATCCTGAATGAGTTCGCGATGACAGTGAAGCGAGTGATGGCAAGCAGAGAGGGGGAGGTGCTGGTCGAGCTCGGCGCGAAAGGGAGCGCCGCGGTACTGATCGCGAGCATCACGTCCCTGTCCCAGAAGCGGCTCGCGATCGAGCCAGGATCGGCCGTGTACGCCAGAGTGAAGTCCGTCGCGATCATCGAATAGAAGCGCTGCGTGTTGCCCAAAGGCCCCCACCGGCGTAACGTGGCGCCCTTTCCCGATCGGCTCCGGAAGACACCGATGAAGCTCCGATTGCGGGTGACGCGAGCGCTGGTTCTCCCGGCGGTCCTCCTCGCGTTACTCACGCACCACAGATACCCCGAGGGTTCACTCACCGACACTTTGCTCGGAGCGGCGGGCCTCGTGCTCCTGATCATCGCAGGGAGCGGACGGATCTGGGCCAGTGCGCACCTCACAGGAAGGAAGAACCGTGCTCTCGTGACCGACGGGCCGTTCTCACTTGTTCGCAATCCGTTGTACTTCTTCAGCTTTCTCGCTTTCATGGGGGCGGGTCTTTCGTTTGGGTCGCTCACACTGGCTGCCGCGTTCGCACTGACTTTCTTTGTAGCCCACTGGCCAACCATACGCGCCGAAGAGAGGAAGCTCGAGGAACTATTCGGCGACGCGTATCGTAGCTATTGCGGTCAGGTGCCCCGCTTCATTCCGGCGATTCGGCGGCCTCGAGAGGGCGCTATCGTGGACCTTCATGCTCCTGTCTTCAGCAAGGCTGTTAGAGAGTCCGCCCTGATCCCTCTGGTGTTCGTCCTAGCTGAACTGACGGAGTGGGCCAAGCTGAACGATCTGCTGCCCGTACTGCTGCGCATTCCATGAGTGAGAAGAAGCTGCTGGATCGGTCTAGGGTGTGGCGGGAGTCTCGTGCCCTCATCTGGTCTCATCGCCGTTCGCTCGCGGTGGGGATGAGCCTGATGGTTGTGAACCGACTGGCAGGGCTCGTTCTCCCTGCGTCATCGGGCTTCCTTGTCGACGAAGTCGTCGGTAACGGACGGGCGGACCTACTCGGCCTACTCGCACTTGTCGTCGGGATTGCGACCCTCTTTCAGGCCGTAACCTCGTTCGGACTCTCACAGGTCGTGAGCGTAGCGGCCCAGCGCGCGATCGCCGCCATGCGACGCCGGGTGCAGGCGCATGTGCTCCATCTTCCGGTCTCCTACTTCGACCGAACCAAGTCGGGGATTCTGATTTCTCGGATCATGACCGACGCCGAGGGCATAAGGAACCTGGTCGGCACTGGACTCGTTCAGTTGACGGGGGGGCTCTTCACTGCGGGAATCGCCCTTGGGGTCCTCTTCTATCTGAATGCGTCGCTCACCTTCGCCAGTATCCTAATCCTCGGCACCTTCGCGGCCACCATGTCCTTCGCGTTCAGCCGCCTTCGGCCCGTTTTCAGAGAGCGGGGCGAGCTGAGGGCGCAGGTCACGGGGCGTCTGGGCGAAGGCCTGGGTGGCATTCGGGTCGTGAAGACCTACGTCTCGGAGCGTCGCGAGGAGAGAACCTTCACGAAGGGCGTCCATCGGCTGCTGAGAAATATCGCGGCCACCATCACAGGTACTTCTGCGGTGACCGCTTTCTCCACGCTGTGCGTGGGGGCGGTTGGGGTCGTCATCATCACCTTCGGGGGACGCGCGATTCTAAATGGGTCGATGACATTGGGGAACCTCGTGATGTACATCTTCTTCGTCGGTCTGATGGCGGCCCCCCTGGTCCAGATGGCCAACATTGGAACGCAGATCACCGAGGCCTTCGCAGGTCTGGATCGGATCCGCGAGATCCTAGATCTTGCTGGCGAGGACGAGGGCGAACTCGCGCGGGAGGGTGTTCGTTCGATACGGGGGGACGTCGAGTTCCACCACGTGAGCTTTGGCTACGACGAGGGTGTCCCTGTCCTGAGGGAGGTCGATCTCCGGGCTCCGGCGGGCACCACGACCGCGTTGGTCGGACCCAGCGGGGCCGGGAAGAGCACCCTGATCGGGCTCGTCATGGCATTCCATCATCCCGAGGAGGGCCGGGTCCTGGTCGACGGCCGTGATTTGACTCAGCTCAAGCTATCGGAGTATCGCGGGCATCTAGGGGTGGTGCTCCAAGACAACTTCCTGTTCGACGGGACGATTCGCGAGAACATCGGATTCGCCTCCCCCAGAGCCACGGACAGAGACATCGAGGAAGCTGCGCGAGTGGCCAATTGCCACGAGTTCATCGAGCGGTTCGAGGCAGGTTATGACACCATCGTGGGGGAACGAGGTGTGAAGCTCTCCGGTGGTCAGCGCCAACGGGTCGCGATCGCTCGAGCGATCCTGGCGGACCCCCGTATCCTCATCCTGGACGAGGCCACCAGCAGTTTGGACTCAGAGAGCGAGGCCCTGATCCAGGAGGGCCTCGGGCACCTCCGACACGGCCGGACCACCTTCGTGATCGCCCACCGACTCTCGACCATCCGCAGCGCAGACCAGATCCTGGTTCTGGACGACGGCCGGATCGTCGAGAGGGGATCACATGAAGGGCTGCTGGAGGCGGATGGACTCTACCGCCGGCTGTACGAACGACAGCACGGAATCGCCTCGAACACGTACGTGAACCCCGGCGAAGAGCTGAGCCCGATCTCGGACATCGCCTGAGTCGAGGCTAGCTTCTCCCGCCTGGAAACGGCTTTAGGCGTAAGGGTCCGGTAGAAGATCAATAACCTATGGGATGCTCGTCGCACGGCCGCGGTCGCGTGGTCCGCCACCGATGCCGCGTGGGATTCGAGGGCACTCGCGAGGATTTCCTTCGCGCGCCTCCAGTCACTCTCGAAAGTCAGGAGGACGAGAATCTCATGCCACACGTACGGACACTCGTCGGTGTAGTTCGCGGTCGGGTCCGAGAAGACCCGGGAGTTGGTGACGTGGATCAACCACCTGTGCTCTGGTCAGCGCTCACCCAGTTACCGATCTCCAGTAGGGTGAACTGAAGGAGTCGGATATCGATGACATCGCCTGCATGGACTCCCACCTGGACCCGATCTCCAGTCGCAAAGGGGTGGCGAAGAAGGATGAAAGCCCATCCCGCGATATTCGCGACGAGATCTCGCAGGGCGATCGCGAGTCCGGCCGTGAGGAGCCCGAGGAAGGTGGCCATCCCCTGGAGCGTTTCCAGCCAGATCTGACCGACGACCACTAGCCCGATGACGAACGCGACGTAGGCGGAGGTCTTCGACCATTGATACCGGGCTCTCGGCTCGATGAGTCTCCGGTTGGCCAGGCGCAGAACCAATCGACGGAGCAGCAATACGGCAAGGACCACCAGAGTCGAGAGGACGACCTTGAGCTGGGCGTCTGGTCCGATCCCAACGAGGGATTGAATCGCCCCTCCGACTTGGTCGATGACGTCTTCTCCGGTCTGCTGCTGAATCACCTGCACGCTCGGCGTTGCCCTCTCGGTCACTTGTGTCGAATCGCGAAATCCCCGGCCTGCTCGTACCTCTTGAAGCGACTGTTCAGCGGCCGGCCGTACATGATTCGCGCTACCCTGAAGAGCTGGTAGACTGACCTGTTGTACACGGCCATGTTCAGATTCGCGAGCTCTCCACGAGCCGTTAGCTCGTCGAAGGTTGCGACCATCACTTCCAGTAGACGGAGGATGTCGGCCCGACGGCCTCCGCAGGTGCCGGCGTTCAGCTTGATTTGGCTCTCGTAGTGCGGCTCTCCGAACGCCTGGATCATCTTTTTTCGGTTCCCCCGATCGTTGTACTCGTCGGGATCGCCCCCGCAGTATATGTCGTACCGGCTGTCGTCCATGAGCGCAAAGGGATCCCTGAAGAACTCCACGTCGAATAGATCTACGATGAAGACTCGCTCCACTTCCGTGTGGGCCTGCAGCCACTCCAGGTAGCACAGGTACCGTTCGTCATTAACCGATCGCTGAGTCTTGGGCCGGTAGAGCTCGAAACGGACCTGGGGATGGGTCCAGCGCCCGACGAAAGCCGGACTGAGCTCGTCGTGAAAGATCACACCCCGACATCCGGTGCGAATCAGGCTTTCGTACCATACCCTGATCCGTTGAAAATCGTCTGACCTGAGAACGCCGGATTTCTCTGCGACCCCGCCCCCCTTCCAGCTCTTGAACCGGGTCTTCATCCGCTTGAGGACGCGGGTTTTTCGTTTGCTTCTGGCCTGCGGGTCTGGCTTTCCGGTCAGGTAAGTCGTGAGAATGACGTTCTTGGCCATCCTCGACTCCTCAGTAGACCTTCCTCTTGAGCTTATTCACCTCGAAACGCGCCGTGTCTGCGATCGCCATCACCGCCATCACTCCCGCCTGAATCGGGTCAGTGACCACCAGGTCACAGGCTTCAGGCACGGAGCCGGCCATGTTCAGTGACACGACGAGCAAACCCTGGTCGCGTGCTGTCATGACGGCCTGCTCGATCTCCCCACCCATGAGCGCTCCCGCGAGGACGAGTGCCCGAGCTCGGGGAAGACGCGACGCGGCCAGAACGGCTTCCGCCAGCGCCTCCTCTCCGACCAGAGGAATCGTGTCTACGGAGATACGCTCTCCGCGGAGATTGTGCCGATCCGCCTCGGCCACCGCTCCTACGGCCACCTGACCCACCTGCGCCCCTCCGCCCATGATGATGACGCGTTTCCCGAAGACCCTCCCGAGCGTCTTCTCCTCTGCGACGCTGACGACGACAGGAAGCGACTCGAGCTCCTCGATCACCGGCTGCAACGTTTCCAATCCGGCGATCTCGAAGAACACCCTCTCGACCGGTTGCTCACTGCCCAGAATCACGACCCAGGTGATGTTGCCCCCCTTTTCTGCGATCACTCCACTGAGCTGGTGGAGCACTCCCGGGCCACTCTCGGTCTCGACGACCAAGCCTAAGGCCGCTCTCTCTGATTCGGACATGCGGGGCAGGGTAGAGTCGGTGCCTTGTGGAGGCAAGACTGTCATTCGTTGCCCGGGAGCATCTCGATCCGATCCTCCGAATCGGGCACCACGCACAGGAACTCAAAGGGTTTATCGCCCTCTGTCCGATACCAATGGGGTGTGCCTCCAGGGATGTGCACTACGTCTCCAGCTCGCACATGATGGACCCTGCTCCCGATTCCCACGGTCGCCCCTCCACCGAGAACGAGCTGCTGATGCTCAACGACGTTCTTGTGCCGTGGCATCCCCCCCCCTGGTTGTATCGTGAACCGGCGCATGTGGAACCCAGACCCTTCGCCGCGCGAGGTGAGCACCTGGCGCGTGGTGGAGGTGGCGGCACGAACGGACTCGATTGGGATGTCGTCGGAATGGCGGACAGGTGTGGACATGGTGCGTCTCTAACCTTCAGACTCGAGGTACTTTGCGGATGGGCCGTAGAGTATTCACCATCCTATGCGATTCGAGTCGCCAGGGGAATCCAAGCTGGGTCGTCTTGCTTGACCCCCAGAAACCCCGACAGATATGTTCGCCCGAGTCGAGGGAAGAGGCTGGAGCTCGTGCCAATCAGGAGGAAGGTTGCGATGATGAGGCTCTTGGGGACGGGTCTGTTGGCCGCCATCCTCTGCGCGGGAATCGTTTCGCCGGATGCGCAGGCTCAATCGCCGCACCCGATCATCGTGCAGAGCCCCACCATGCAGACAGGCCAGATGATGCCCCGAGACTACGCACCCGACGGGAAGAATCTTTCGCCCCCGCTCACCTGGGAAAACCTTCCCGAAGGCACCCGGCAGATCGCCGTGATCTGCCAGGATCACGGGGCTGGGAATCCCCCACCTTGGGTCCATTGGATCATCTACAACATCCCGGGCACCGCGACCGGATTGCCCGAGGGAGTCCCGTTCGATGCGGGGCAGCCGATGCCCGCGGAGATCGCCGGGGCGGTTCAGGGGAACAATGGGTGGGGCCTGTCCATGTACCGAGGTCCAGCGCCTCCTGTAGAGAACCTTCACCACTATCACTTCGTGGTTTATGCGCTTGATGAGGAGCTCGATCTGCCTCCCGACCTGGACCGGGAGGAGCTCCTCGAGGCCATTGATGGGCACGTCATCGGACAGGGCGACATCATGCCCGTATACCAACGCATTCAGATGCCCGAGCCCAGCGGTAGACCCCGCGTACGGGACGCAGAGTTTCTCTAGTACCGAACCTCCAGGAGTCTAGACATGTCGGATGATCAGTCTCCACGAAAGATCTCGCGAAGAGAGCTGCTCCGAAGCGCCGGTTTGGCCGGGGCAGCGGCGATCCTGCCCGGCCCGCTTCATGGACTTGCGGAAGGAGAGGGGGAAGTCCTCCCTGACGAGATCTCGAGCTCTGCGGCTACTGGGGCGGTCGGAAGCGGGCTAACCACGAACCTGACCGTAGAAGAGGCCGAGATTCTCGACGCGATGATCGGAAGGTTGATCCCGGCCGATGAGTACGGACTGGGCGCACAGGAGGCGGGGGCTTTCGAGTACATCGACCGGGAGCTCGGCGGCGCGCTGGCCGAGGCCCGGGAGATCTACCGTGCGGGACTGCTGGCTCTTGATCGCTACGCGGAGTACTCCAGAGGCGCCCGGTTCACCGAGCTCGACCACACCGATCAGGACTCCGTGCTCTTTGATGTGCAGACTGGCGGGGCCACAGGTGCGGGGGCTGGGTTCCTGGGCGTCCCAGGACGGCCGTGAGCGCGGAGGACCAGAAGTCACTGGAATCCGAGACGCTCCAGCCCCTGCGGAAATCTGCATACGAGTGAGCCGGCTGGAAGGCTCAGACGGACACGCCTATAGAAGGTTGGCTTGCCTGAAAAGGGGAAACGATGCCGAGAAGACGTGAAGAGGCCGACGTTGTCATCGTGGGTCTGGGTGCAGCGGGGGGCGTAGCCGCCCTTCCACTGGCCCGAGCTGGCCTCAGTGTCGTGGGACTGGAGGCGGGCACCTGGCTCGACCGCCGGGATTTCATCCCGGACGAGATCCGCAACAACGTTCGCCGCTGGCCGTTTCTGGTCAAGAAGTCTCAGCAGGAGCGCCCCACCGTGCGCAACAACGCATCGCAAACCGCGATCCAGGTGGGTGCGCATCCGATGATGAATGCGGTGGGAGGGACATCGATCCACTACTGGGCCCAGAGTTGGCGTTTGAACCCTTGGGACTTCCAGGTCGTGAGTGAGACCAAGCGCCGCTACGGTGCAAACCGGATCCCTTATGGCTCCACGATAGAGGACTGGCCGTTCGGATACGAAGAGCTCGAGCCATACTACGACGTAGTAGAACGAGAGGTTGGCGTCTCGGGACAGGCGGGGAACATCCAGGGGGACATCGACCCGCGCAGAAACCCGTTCGAGGGAGCGCGAGAGCACGAGTACCCCATGCCGCCCGTGCGTTGGAACTCCTTCCTGGACAGGGTGGCGGACAGCGCCAACTCACTGGGCTGGACGCCTTTCCCGGGTCCCGCGGCGATCAACACGGAGTTCTATGAAGGCCGTTCAGGATGCGTCTATCATGGACACTGCAGCAGAGGTGGCTGTCACGTCGATGCGAAGAGCGCGACCCACGTCACCACGCTTCCGAAGGCGATCGAAACCGGAAACCTGAAGGTGATCACTAGGGCCCACGTAACCACTGTCGAGGTAGACAGGGAGGGGAGGGTAACCGGTGTCAACTATCTGGTCGGCACGGATGAGTACTTTCAGCCTGCGAAGGCCGTGCTCCTCGCGGGCTATACGTATGAGAATGTCAGTATGCTTCTCCTGTCGACGTCGAACCCCTACCCTGACGGCCTCTCGAACAACCAAGGGCAGGTCGGACGCCACTACCTTAGTCACTACCAGGGCGCAAGTGTGTCGGCACTCTTTCCGTATGATCTCAATTCGTGGTACGGTCTTCCGGCGCAGGGGGTGGCCGTTGATGAGTGGGCCGACGATAACTTCGACCACTCGGATCTGAACTTCATCGGCGGCGGCAACATGTGGGTTTATGCGGATCGCCGGCCGATCAGGGCAGCGAGCATGAACACCTATGGGAGGGCCCCTGGTTGGGGCACTCAGTGGAAAAAGTTTATCAGGGAGAACGCGGATCGCTCGAACGGAGCCTATCTGCAGAAAACGACCCTCCCCTACGAGAACAACTATCTGGATCTCGATCCGACGGTTACCGATTCGCTCGGATTCCCGGTCATACGGATCACAGCTGCGTTAGGGAGGAACGAACTGAGAATTGGGCGGTTCCTGCAGGATAAGATGGAGCAGTGGTACCGGGAGGCCGGCGCCATCGAGGTCAATCGAGGTGGCTTGGGGAGCACGATGGGCGTATCCACACACGCGTATGGGGGAACGCGGATGGGTGACAACCCCGAAACCAATGTGGTCGATCGCTATGGTTTCTCCCACGAGGCGGGAAACCTGGGGATTCTAGGGGCGTCCGTCATGGGGACGAGCGGAGCTCGAAACCCGACCCTAACGGCTCAGGCCCTCTCGTGGCGCACCGCGCAACACCTGGCCGACAACTGGAGCAGTATCGCCGGCTAAGAGGAACCGCTCTAGTTCATCCCGGGCAGAGAAACATGGCCGCCCATCTCCATCTGCATTCTGGAGCGATTTCTCTCCGACCTTGCCAGTTCCCCTAGGGCGGGGCCGCCCTGGTTGAAGATGCCCGTCCGGAGTGCGGAGAGGAGGTAATCCCTCGAATCAGCCAAATTCGATTCGCGGTCCGCGAACTCGTTGACCACCGCGTCGATCGACTGACTGCGATTCTGCACGTCGGGATGCACGAGGAGATCTGCAATCACCGTTTCGAGCAGATTGAGGTTGTCGATGATGATCGCTGCCTCACGATGTCGGTTCAAGAGTAACGGTGAGATCGCGGGTACCATCGGGATCTCAGTGGGAAGCATCGTCATCCCCTGCATTCCCTCGAGCTTGCTGTGGAACCGGTCGATCGTGGTGCCGATTCCATCTTCGACAGCGCTCCCTCTGCCGCCGAGCATGAGTGGCTCGAGCGAGGCAAGCTGAAGCCACTGCGAAGCCCAAACCAGTCCGCTTAACTCCGGATAACCGGTCCTGAAGGCTGAGGCATAGGGGTGCCCGTACATGAGCGCCGGCGACTTGGGCTCCGCCGCGACGGAAAGCTGCGAATCACTCAGATATGTGTCGACCGCCGAGTTGACCGCCTCGAACTTGTCGGAGATTCCGGCGTCCGCGTAGGTGTCGAAGATGCGGGCCTCGAACTGCCGTCCTCGCTCAATCACTGCCGCCGCCCTCGGGGTCAGGGCTCCACTGTTGGAGAACGCGCTTCTCGCCTCCGCAGGCGAATGCTCGGCTTGGACTAGCTCGGTCAGCTTATCCAACGCTTCGGTCTCGAGCGCACCGAAGGGACCCATGTGCATCTCAGACATTCCCCCGCCCGCTCCCATCTGCATCATATCCGCCATCGTCATGTTCGACTGCATCATGAGGGCTTCGCGGAGCTGGTCCTGCGCTTCCTGAGAGTCGCCGGAGCTTCCGATAGCCACCAGCTCGTCGAAGGTGGCCGCCTGAGTGACGTCGAACGCGTCAAACAATGCGCCGAGCTCGGGGAACTCACCTCTTAGCTCATCTCCGGCCGATTGGGCCGCTAGATCCGCTGACGTTATGAGGCCGAAGATCGCCATCGCTAGGGTAACGCGCAGAAAAGACGGAAGCATGATGGTTCCAGACTGAGGGATGGGAGAAACGGGAAGTAGTGTACCTGCGTGCGAGGATTCCTGCAACGAAAGCCACGGGCTGGAAGTGTTTAAAGATTCAAAGCCTCGCGGGGCTCTGCGGCTGACATGCCGCGGACGTAGACATCGGTGCCTCGATCAAATTCGCGAGCTCGCGCAAGCGGTCCCACGAACACTGGGTCGAACCCTGCTTCTTCAACCAACCGGGTCGCGTCGCGCGATCGCATCATCAGCCATGGGACCGTCTCTGTCCGCCCGCGGGTTCCCAAGGTCGATCACGACCTTCCCCCGCATGAGCGGCCCGTAATCGCGACCTACCTGCGGCAAGGCACCATATGGCACGGCGATTAGGACGACTCTCCAGTCGTCCGGTTGTCTATGACTCCGCCTGGGCCTCGGAGCCGGCGCCGCCCGCGACCTCCTCGATCTTGCCAAAGACTCCGCGCATGATCCACGCGACCCCGACCAGAGCCAGAATTGCCATCGCCCAGCGCGTCAGCGTGAGAAGGAAGACGATGTCGAAGGTGGGCCACTGAAAGGCGTATGCGCGGAGGTTCTGCCAACGGTCCGCCATCCAGTGCCACGAGGTGTGCGCGATGATGGCCGAGAGGAGGATCACCCCCATCCTCTCCTGCATCAGGTGCCTGAAGAGCAGCCCGAGCGCGGGTACGGCCACCACGAGCACCGCGATCTGGCCCAGCTCGACGCCCACATTGAAGGAGAGGAGCGAGGTCACAAGGTGAGCCCCCGCAAACTGCAGGGACTCGCGGAGCGCGAAGGAGAACCCGAACCCGTGGACCAGCCCGAAGCCGAACGCCACCAGCCATCGCCACCGTAGCTTCGCTCCCACGATGTTTTCGAACGCCATGAAGACGATCGAGAGCGCGATCAGCGTCTCGACGAGCGGGGGGAACCAGAGCGCCGAGGGGGCATAGCCAAACGCCGACGCACCCAACGTGATGGAGTGAGCTACGGTGAACGACGTTACCAGCGTGATCAGTGGGATGATCCTCCGGAACGGGATCACCAGACACAGGAGGAAGAGGAGGTGGTCAATCCCATCCAGGATGTGAAGGAAGCCGAGCTCTACGAACTGTAGAGCGGCCTGGTACCACCGGGGATCGAGCTCGACCAATCCCGGATTCCCGGTGAACTGGTAAAGTCTCTCCTCGCTTCCCGGGAGATCAAACCGGAGAATGGTGGTCGTCGTCATACCCAGGTGCGCGAGCTCCGAAAAAATGGAGAATCGCGACTCGTCCGATTCGATTGCATAGTCGAGCACGACATCCATCATGGCCTGCTGCCACACGATGTCCGTGCTCTCGGGGAGCGGCGGGCTGAGGATGTGCGCGACGGCACTGTCGAAGGAGACGAATGACCGATCGGAAGGGAGGGACACCCGGGTGGCGATGATATCGACGTCGCGGAGCCGCTCATCATTCTCAAACAGCTGCAGGTAATCCGCCAACCAGAGGACTGCCGCGTCTCTTAGGTACGGGTCCGCCTCTCCGATGTTCAGGTAGCCCAGACCACGTAGCGGAAACTGGATGTCCCTCATCGAGCCGAGAGGTACCCTGATCAGCATCCTCAGAACGTCGCCCTCGGCGCGAATGTAGGCCTGTACGGTCACCGAGGCCGGAATCTCGTGGGCCTTCGCCAAGGAAGGTCCTGCGAGCATCGCTGCCACCGCGAGACCCGAGGAGGGGATTCCTCGGAGGAATCGCCGGATTGTCTTCGTCATCGTGATCCTTCCACGGGCTGCTCTCTTCCGCGAGGGAAGGCGCCTGAAACGGTGAGTGGAATCCGGTTTAGATCCCCACCTTCCGCTTCAGACGCCTTCGGAACGCGTCCGCCGATGTGCTCTACTACTACTGCCTCGTACTACTACTACCTCGCCAGACTCCGGAAGTATTCCTCGACGAGATCTTGGTATCCCTCCGGGACGTTTCCAGAGCCCGCTACCGTCGGACCCTCCCCGTCGACTGTTGCGAAGTGCCGGCGTACCTCGAAATCGAGTTCCCTCAGGCTCTCGATCAGTTCTCGCTGAAGCTCGGACAGGGCGCAGGGATCTCCATAGATCCCAAGGGCTTCTAGGTCTCGGAATCGATCGATCACGCCGAGGAGATTTTCCAAGCTTTCGGGTGGCACCCCCGCTTCTGCCAATCGGTCCCTGAGCTCCTGCGCCTGCATGCGGCGCTCTCCGGCCTCTCTGGTGAGTTGTCGCGCCACCCCTCCGTCCCACCAGCTGCCGCCGCCTCCACCTCCCACTTGGTCGCGCCCGCCGCCCTGCGGTCCCCCGCTCGTCTGCTGCCCACCTGCCTGTTGGCCACCCGCCTGCTGGCCGTCCGCCTGTTGGCCTCCTGCCTGTTGGCCACCTTGTTGCTCGCCCTCCATCGCCTGGCGCGCGCGCTCCTCCATCGACTCGGCCGCTCGAACCAGCTCGCGAGTTCGCTCCGCCAACTCGGACCTACGACCTCGCTCGTCAGCGTCGAGGGAGCCGGCCGCTGCCTGCACCTGCTCATTCAGATCCTCCATCAGCTCGGAGATCTGCGCCTCGAACTCCTCAGCCTGATCAGGCCGGGAGGAGGCAACCAAGCTGCGGGAGAAATCGACTCGGTCGGGTAGCTGGCCATCCCGGATCGCTGAAGCCGCCTCCCTGAATCCACGCTCAGCCTGTGGGTCGTCCGTGGCTTCATCCGCCAGTCGGTTCAGGTCCGCTTCCAAGTTCTCGAGCTGGTCGATCAACTGCTCTTTCTGCTCCAGGATCGGCGGCAGCGCATCCGCTCGCGCGGGCAACCCCTGCGGCATTTCCTGGACCGCCTCTTCGATCTCTCTTTGCCTATTCAGGGCCCGCCGGGCCTCGTTCACCGCATCCTGGGCGCCCTGATCGAGGCGGTTGGCTTGGTCACGCTCCAGCAACCTGCGCGCATCCTCGAGCGCCTCCTGCGCCGCGCTCGCCGAACCCACGCCTTCCTGGTTTCTGGAGGCGGCCGAGCGACGCATCGCGTTTGCCGCCTCTTGCAGTTGCCTGGCCGTCTCGGCCAACTCCGGCGAAGAGTGTTCGCGGGACAGGCGCTCCAACTCTCTCGCTAGCTCCTCGGCTTCCTCAGCCAGCCGACGCTGACTCTCTCCTCCAGCTCCTGCAGCCCCTGGTGGGAGCCGGTCCGCCACTCGCTGCAACCGCTCTTGCTCCTGTTCCTGTCTCCGGGCAAGCTCTCTCAGCCGCTCGCGGGCCTCGTCCAACTCCTGGTCCATCTGCTGCCGCTCGCCCTGCTGCAGCTCCTCGTATTGGTTGCGGAGACGGTCCATCTCGAGGTCGAAAAAATCTGCGAGGTCCTCTCTGATCTCTGCGCCGCTGGCACCGCCGCCACCCCCTCCCTGATTCTGCTGCTGGCTCAGCTGGATCTCCCGAAAGACCGCCTCAGCCCTCAGGAGGTGTTGCAGCGCGCGCTGCTCGGGAGGAAGTGCGTCCGCGGTCTCGCGTCTCTCCAGCTCGATCAGTGCCGCTTCCATCTCCTCGGTGGCGAGCGGGAGCTCCTCAGCGACCTGCCTCATTTCCTCAGGGGCTCTGGCGAGTCGTCGCTGGAGCTCACCCAGGAACGAGTTGACCTCCTCGCGAAGGCTCGCTTGCGAAAGCACGATCGTCGCGATGTCTTCCTCCATCAGTTCCGGAGAGATCATCCGCCAATCGCGGCCCACATTGAATGTGGCTGTGACGATCTGCCGCTGCCGCTCGGAAAACTGCCCGGCCATGGGGTCGCCACCTCCGCCGCCGCCACCGCCACCGCCGCCACCGCCCTGCTCGGCCTGCCGGAAGTCCTGCGAGAAGGGACGGACTTGGATGAAGAAGAGGTCGGTGCGGGCCTCACGCTCCTCCGCCATGGGTCCGTTGTCGAGCGCCCGGACATGGTAGGCAATGAGGTCTCCCGGTTCTAGATCGAACTCCTCCAGGAAGAACGTGTGCCCGGCAGAAACTTCCGTCAGCTGCGATTCCGATACATCCAGTAACGAGATCGTCTGTTCCGCTTCTCCGTTTACGGAATAGATCAACTCGAGGACGTCGACAGCGTAATCATCGCTCGCCTGCGTCTCGACGTAGACCTCTTCGACCGACGTTACTCTGACGTCGTTCGCCGGGCGCTCGATCGAGACGAGTGGGGGGAGATCCGCGACAATGTCGATCAGGTGGTCAGGGGTACCTCGGTGGGTCACACCATCCGAATCATCCAGCTCCAAGCGGTAGAAGCCCGGCTGCTCCGCCATGAACTGACCGGTCAGCACTCCTTCCTTCACGAGCGTCATCTCCACCTCTCCGACATCCTCCACGACGATCCTCCCCGCAGGGACGCCAATCGTAGGATGGGCCCGGACCACGACCCTCGTGCCGGGAAGCACGAAGATGTCTCCTCCAGACTCGATGGTTTCGGGCCTGAGGCCGGTGTAAGCCGGGTGGTGCAACTGCAGCTCGAGGCGTGAGACGTAGGGCACGTCGATCACGTCGATGCGGTAGGTGGCTGACCGGATGCCGTCCGCCTCCGCGAAGTATTCCATCGGCTCTTCGACGCGGAAGATGACGAACTCGGAGTCACCCGACTCCTCGTCCTCGACAATCATGGGCCAGCGGTCCCATTCGGTCGCTTCGTCTGGCCTGAAAGCGACCTCCACCCGATCGGAAGCGAAGCCATCGAGCCGAGCCGCAATGTGGAGCTCGGCGCCGCGAGCGACGGCCGTGTCGCCAGGGAAGAGCTGAATCGCGAGTGGGCTCGGGGCCTCGATGGCGGTCCAGGGCCGGACGAGCTCCGGGGCGGATTGGCGAAGTCCGAGCGGATCCACAAGGAGGAGCAGCGCGAGCAGGGCGGCTAGCCCAGAGTTCGACCAGGAGAGCCACCTCAGAGGCTCGCGGTCTACGCGTCGTCCTCCCTCAATCGAGCGTGCCCGCAGCATCGCAGCCCGGACCAAGCCCCTCAGAAGCTCCTCGCTGCTAGGGTCGGTGTCCTCCTCCATCGATCCCACGGCTGTCAGGATCTCAGCCCGGAGCCCCGGCTCATGTTCCTCGAGATAGAGCGCAACCTGGCGATCACTGACCCGGCGAAACATCGGGCGTAACAGTGTAAGGAAGGTGACGGCTACGACGCCCGCGTAGAGGAGTGCGGCGATGACCGTTGCGCTGGAGGGTCCCCAGGTCCAGCCTTCCACGAGGGCCCGGACGATGAGGAGTGCGCCGACCGCCGAGACGGTCGAAAGGAGGATGCCGCGCAAAACATTGCGTGTCCGCCAACGGCGGCGCACGGTGTGGACGACGGTTCGGAGTTCTCTCCTCTCGCTCCCCTCGGATCGCTTCATTATCGCCGAACCCCGGTCTTGAGCCGCCGAATCGCCTACTCTTACGGTACTCTTATCGCGCTTGCTTCGCTAGCGGCTTCTTCCGCCCCGCCAGTATCGTTTCGGCCAGGAGTAGGAGGATTGCACCGAGAAGGAGGAACCGCCACGCGCCCTGTCTGCGCTCGCCGTCCTCCAGGAGTGTTCTCGGTGCGCTTCCCTCTGTAAGATCACCCGTCAGAGGATTCTCGGCCACGTCTCCACCGGCCTGGGTGGCTGAGGTCGGGGCGGCGGCAAGCACCAGCTCCTCAGGGTCGATCCGCGCGGGATCGGCTTCGCGAACATCGGGGTTAACCGCGATCACCCATTGAGCGACGCTCCCTTCCCCGGGTCGGCGAACCTCATAGAACCCAGGTGAGGAAAGCTGCAGCAAGTCTCCGCCGCCGCTCGTCAGCTCCAAGGCGGTGCCGTCCGGTCCCACCACGAGGCCCAGAACGGGAGCGTCGGAGGCGGAGCCCGCCTCGGTGGGCGCCATCGCCTCTTCTCCTTCTCTGATGATCCCCGCTTCGATCAGTAGGAAACGAGAGTCCAACGGCTGTCCGACGGTGAAGTAGGGAACGCTCTCTCTCTGCGCGGCGGTGAATTGCACGACTTCTCTCACCACTGGTAGGAATACCGGGTGGAGCGGAAAGTCGCTCCACTCCGTGTCCAAGGTCGACGTCCAAAGAAGGACTCGCCCCGCTCCGACCGTGCGCTGGGCCAGCGCAGGCCGACCGTCGTCGAAGCTCGCCAGGACTCGGGGGCCGCCTTCATCGATTTCACCGGCCTCCCCTTGGGGGGCAACCGAAGACGGGTCCGGGAGGTCCAACTCGCGGTATCTGAAGAACCGGGGCGTACCCAAGCCGCTTCCCCCCGCGCCCCTGAAGACGGTGAATACCGGGTGATCTCGATCGACCTGAGCCAAGCTCGCCCCCCGCGCGGGATCCCTCTCGACGATCTCCCCCAAGGAGCCCGGGAGGAAGAGATTCCAGGCGGAACTCCACTCTTCCGGTACACTTTCGGGGCCTGCGACCACAAAGAGCCCACCGCCCTCGGTTACATGATCCTGCAAGGCCGCCGCGGCCGCCCCCGAGGGGAGAGGAATGTCATTGAGGATTGCCAAATCGAAGTCTTCGAGCTCCGCGGCGGAGAACGCCGTTGTTCTGCGGGTCTCTACCCGCACCGGAGCTCCGCCCGGAACGGTCAGCGCACTTCGAAGGTAGGGGGCGTCCGATCCAATCACCGGAGAATCCTCCACCAAGAGCACGGAAAGGATCTCGCTGGGAGACACGATGAACCGGAACGGCTCTCCAGCTTCGCCGGACTCGGGCTCGAGGTGGACTGTGCCCCGGACTCCCTCCTCGGGCAGGGTGGTCAGGTCGAACTCGATCGAAAGGGCTCCCTCGGAAGCTATCCCCACCGATCGCCTTTCGGTCTCCTGCCCGTCCAGCTCCAGAACGATCTCGGCCGCAGCCGGGGCCTCCTCTCCCTGCCGGATCACCCGCGCTACGGGACGCACGCGCTGGCGGCCCTCAGTAAAGGTGTGCTCGAGGGTTACATCGGATACGATCATCGAGCCCAGATCATCGTCTCCCACATCGGTCGTGATCAGCGTCGTGCCCTCAGGAAGCGGATCGCGAGGACCGTCCTCCCAACCCCTCCGCTGGAAGTCCGAGATCAGGACGAGCTCTCTGCGAGATCGATCCGAGGCTTGAAGAATGCCGCCTGCTGCCTGAAGGCCGGCCCCGATCTGAGTGCCTCCCCACCCCGGCTGAATCGTGTCCAGCGCCGCACTCACGCGTCCGGGGTCGAGAGTCGGCTCCACAAGCACGCTTCCCATCCCGTCGAAAACGACGAGCGAAGCGCGATCCGGGGTCACGAGGCTCCCGAGCGTCGACCGGGCTGCATCCATCGCTTCCTCCCACCGGTCGCCCCTCTCCATGCTCCAGGATCGGTCTATGACGATCACGACCTCCCGGAGCGCGTCCTGGACGATTCCCCCTTCCTCCCCTTCGAGCTGAAGCACTGGGCGCGCGAAGGCAGCCGCGATGAGGATTAGAGCACCCACCCGCATGAGGAGGAGTGGCCAGTCTCGGATCGTCCTCCGGCGGACGGCCTGCATCCGAAGCCGTCTCAGGAACATGAGGGAGGGGAATTCGACGACCCTCCCCCGGTAGCGGCGGACCAGGTGGATGATGATCGGCACTGCCACTGCCAAGAAGCCCGCGAGGAACAGGGGGGTTAGGAAAGAGACGCCCATCTACCGGTTCTCATGCGCTCGCCGCGCGCCAGAAGATAGTGAAACAGGGCCTGATCGAGCGGCTGTGATGTGTCGGCCAAGATGTGATCAGCTCCAACGCTCGCGAGCACCCGACCGACCTCAGCTACATGAGCCGTCAGGAGCCTTTGGTACTCCTCGCGGAGCTCTTCGGGCGCCATCGGAAGAATCTCCTCCGTTTCCATGTCCTCAAGGGTGAGCTTCCCCGTATAGGGCAGGTCGAGCTCAGCGGGATCGAGTACGTGGAGGACCATCACGTCGCTTCCCATCTCACGCAGCTGATTCAACGGACGACGCAGCTCCTCCGGATCAACGTAAAGGTCGCTGACCAGCGCCACCAACCCTTTCTTCCCCTTGCGACTTATAGCATCCCTCAGGGCCGGACCCAGCTCGCCGCGGTGGCGGGGGCTAGCCCGATCGATTGTAAGAAGGACCAGCTCGAGATGACGAGCCGAGCACGGGACCACGTCTCGGACCTCCGAATCGAAGGTGAGGATCCCAACGCGGTCACCCTGTTTACGCGTCATAAACGCCAAGCTGGCTGAAAGAAAACTCGCGTAGTCGAATTTCGACACCCCTCCCTCGCCAAACGCCATCGAGCGGGAGGCGTCGAGCAGCACCGTGAAGTTCGTGTTCGTCTCGGCCTCGAACTCCTTCACGTAGTACCGATCGCTACGCGCGTAGGCCTTCCAATCCACTCGGCGTGGGTCGTCCCCCGGCGAGTACGGCCGGTGCTCTGCAAAGTCGACGGACTGTCCAAAAAAGGGGGAGCGATGTAACCCATGAAGGAATCCTTCAACGACCCCGCGTGCCACAAGCTCGAGGTTGCCGATCCGCTGAAGGATCACAGGGTCGAGGAACTGGGCTCCCGGCCCGACACGGCCGTGGCTCCAGGCGTGGTGCGCGGGCATCGCCGGGACCTACATGCCCGACTTGGGGGTCGGGACGGTCTCGAGGAGCTGGTCTACGAGCTTATCCGTTGTGACCCCCTCCGACTGTGCCTGGAAGTTGGCCAGGATACGGTGCCGTAGAACCGGGTGTGCGAGGACCCGGATGTCCTCGAAATCCACGGTGAAGCGGCCAAGGGTAAGCGCCCTCGCCTTCCCTCCTAGGACGAGGTATTGGGCGGCGCGTACACTGGCTCCGTAGGCCACCCAGTCGCGCACGAAGTCGCGCGTTCCGTTCGCCTCGGGCCGGCTGGCCCGAACGATGCTCAACGCATATCGGGCGACGGGATCGGACACAGGCACCCGGCGCACGAGCTGCTGGAACGCGAGGAGATCCTGCCTGGACACTACGCTCTTCGGCGGCTCCTTCTCCACTCCCGTGGTCTCCCTGACCACGCTCAGCTCTTCCTCCTCGGGGAGGTGGTCGATCACGATCTCGAACATGAACCGGTCCAGCTGTGCTTCTGGGAGCGGATACGTCCCCTCGAGCTCGATGGGGTTCTGGGTGGCGAAGACGAAGAAGGGTTCCTCGAGGGTGAAGGTCTCTCCCTGAACCGTGACGCTGTGCTCCTGCATCGCCTCCAAGAGCGCAGACTGGGTCTTGGGCGGGGTCCGGTTGATTTCGTCCGCCAGGACGATGTTGGTGAAGATCGGACCGGGCCGGAAGATGAGCTCCCTCTTTCCGGTCGACATGTTTTCTTCGAGGATCTCGGTACCGGTGATGTCCGAGGGCATGAGGTCTGGCGTGAACTGAATGCGGTTGAACTCCAGATCCAGTGCCTGCCCCATCAGCTGAATGATCATCGTCTTTGCAAGACCGGGAACCCCGATGATGAGGCTGTTCCCACCCACGTAAAGCGATAAGAGCACCTGGTCGAGGACCCCCACCTGCCCGACGATCAGCTTTCCGACCTCCGCCAGGATGGCCTTCCGGCTCGCTCGCATCTTATCTGCCAGGTCAACGTCGTTCGGAGTTTCGACCTCGACCGTTTCCGTGTTCACCGAATCCACAACTCCTCCCGGGTCAAATCTCGTCGCTTGTGGTTGAGTGCTCCCGGCCGATCCGAGATCCCCGTGCTCGCTCGATGCTCTCATGGGCTGTCTTGCGGATCGCCCTCGATGATCCTGAGTAGCAGCTCCTGCGCCTCTGGGAACCGAGGCGCCAATTCGAGCGCGCTCAACACACTCTGTCGAGCTTCATCGAGTCCGCCCGCGAGGTAATGTGCCTGAGCCAACTCGTAGAGCGCGCCCGTGCGATCGACCGGCTCCAGCGCGAGGACTACCCTTCGCTCCCGAACCTCTCTGTCCGCCTCACTCAGCTCCCGATACAGACCCGCGAGCCGCTCATGTACCGGAATCTCGAAGGGGTAGACCTGAATCCCCCGCTCCAACGCCAGCGCCGCCTCATCCAGGTTGCCTTGCTCCTCACGGAGATCGGCAAGCTCGAGATTCCCTTGGTAGTCCTCTGCGACGATCGACAGGTGGGCCTCGAGAGCCTCGATGGCGCCGACGACGTCTCCTCGTTCCCGACGAACGCCTGCCAGGAGCCGGTTGGGCCCTCGCGGATTGGGGTTCTCAGGGAAGATGTCTCGTGCCTCGAGCAACTGTGCCTCCGCTTCGTCCAGCCTCTCCTCTTCTAGCCTAATACTCGCCAGAGCAAGACGACTCTCCAGATCCTGGGGAGAGCGCTCGATTCTCTCCTGCAGCCAGTCGGGGCTCGAACGATTCTCTGGGTCCGTCTCTCTAAGCTCGAGCGCGGCCTCCGCCGCCGCGAACCCCCCAACGTATCGCCCCTTCAACCACGCGTCGAACTGTTGATCGAAGGCGCTTGGATCGAGCCCCAACTCACGTTCCAAGACTCGCTCGTGAGAAAGTCCTTCGCCGTAAGCCTCGAGCATCCCTCGGACTGCGTCGAAGCCCCGCTCTGACTCGATCCACTCCGACACCAGAGAGCCGAGAGTGTAGGCGAATCCGACTTCCTCAGGGAAGCGCGGACTCACGAAGCTCTGGCTCAGTTCGCTCGGCGCACGCAGTCGATCCTCGAGATAGGCCGCGAAGAAGGGCAGCCCGGGGCGCGACCCCCAGCCCGGGCCCGCGAGTCGCTCCTCATGAACCGCCAGCCCCTCGCTGAGCCATCGGGGCACGTGGTGGCCGGTCATCCCTAGGTGCACCACATGCGCCATCTCGTGCCAGAGCGTCGAAGCCCAATGATACCCGCCGACGCCACGGGCTGCGGGCGAGTCCATGGCGACGACCCTCCCAAAGGCCACGCCTAACGCTCCAAGGCCGGCCAGACCGACTGTCCGCACCGAGAAATCGGCGCTCCGCCGGAATGCCTCGACCCGTATGGGTGGGACCGGCCGGTATCCGTATCGAGCTGACAGAGACTCATAGGCTCGCTCGCCGACCTCGAGCAGGTAGATGGCCAACGCTTCACCGTCCTCTGGGTCAACCAGAACTGAGATCCGGTCCGACTCCAGCCCCTCGAATCCGTCCATGATATCGAGGAGATCGAGGGTGTTCTTGAACCACAGGTTGTAGGGATCTCCCTCGAAGGCAATCTCCACATTCCTCCGACCCTCGATCATCTCCCCGGTGCGGAGCTGGTTCAGTCCCTTCGCTCCGTAGGCACCCCAGGCAAGCGAGTCGAGGGTGAGCCCTCGATCGGCGAACTCCACGGCCTCGGCGTAGAATCGCCGTGTGGACACGAGGTCCGCGACGGTCAGGAAATACGATGCATCCCGAGGGTTGATTTGGAGTGCCCGTGTCGTGAGCTCCTCGAATTCGTCGGTGAGGCCCTGGAGGTAACGGGCCGCCGCAAGAACCCCCAGGGCCTCGCTCGACGTGGGATCGACCTGAAGGGCCGCGTCGAGATCCTCCTCGGCACCTTCCAAGTCTTCACCTGAAAGGCGGATGCGCGCCCGAAGGACCCGTGCCGGGACGAGGTTGGGATTGACCTCGAGGGCCTGGTCAACAAACTCATCGGCCTGAGATGACCCCTCGACCTGTGCGGCGAGCCCCATCCCCAGGAGGGCCCGCGGATCCTTGGATCGCCGGTTGAGAACCTCACGAAACGCTTCTCTCGCATCGGTCGTCTGATAGGTCCGAACGAAGAGCATCCCGATACCCCGGTGGGCCTCGAGGTTGTTCGGATCCGCGACCAACGCCTCGTCGTAAGCCCTCAAGGCATCCTGGAGGAGCGCTGAATCCGTGATCTCCAGGTGGCGGACCGCAGTAGCGACGGCCAGCAACTCGCGGCTGTCCAGGGATGCCGAGCCATTATAGACGTCTATGAACCCATCCAAGACGGCCAAAGCAGCTTCTTGCTCTCCCCTTCGCAGGAGCAGCTCCCCGCGATGCAGCTCGGCGAGGAGGGCATCCCCCCCCGCTCCCATCGCCCCCACCTCCGCGAAGGTAACGAGCGCTTCCTCCAGGCGGCCCGTGTCACGAAAAACACGGCCCAATAGGAGACGCAGGTACGCGTTTCCCGGATTCCCGTCCGCCGCTTCGCTAAGGAGGGTCTCAGCCTCATCCAAGCGGCCCACATCCATCAGGACTTCGGCCAGCTGCGCAGCAGGAGCCGCCGAGAGAGAGCTGCCCAACTCATCCTCGAGAAGCTCGATCGCCTCGTCGTACTCCCCCTCCCGTAGGAGCGGATCCAGCCCCCCGGTGCCCTGGGCCCGAGCCCCATCGCTCCCCATGCAGCCAGCTAGGAAGAAGGCCACCAGGAGGATTGGAAGCCGATGGTCGCTGGGACCGATCATCGCCCGTCCTCTAACCCGCGTATCTCGTTTCCGGTGCGCGCCAACTCCAACAGGAGGACTTCCAGAGCGTCGCGGTAAGCCACGGGTTCCATCGAGTCTTCGCGCTGCCCGAGGCGGGCCACCTCTTCCTCCAGTCGGGCCTGCTTGACGTACAGGGCACGAATCCGGTCTGCGGTTTCGTCGTCTCCGGCAATAACTGTGGGAACTGCACTCTGCAGAAAGAAGCGCGCCGCAAGGAGTCCCACCTCATCGTCCGCTGCGGGCTCCTCGGAGCCCGGGCCATCGAGACGATCCTCGAGGAGCGCCGTTTCGGACGCGATTAGTCCCCGGTCGTCGTAGTATCGCTCCGTCTCCAATCGGGCGTATTCGAATGCCTCAAGGAGGGAGATCCGACCGTCCCGATCGACATCGGGGCCCTCTCCCGCGAATGCCTCGACAAAGTATCCGCCGAATAGCGTCGCATTCCGCTGGCGAGAGCTACGGGTTGCGGTGACAACGATGCGACCCTCTCCTGCGAGAACTGGGATGAAGTCACCGCTCGCGCTCGCCAGGTTCACCAGTGCGACCGTTCGGGGAGCGAGCTGCTGCAAAAGGAGGGCGTATTCGGACGCCCGAAGACTTCGTCCGGGGATGCTCACCCGGGAGTCGCCTCCGGATCCGCCCCCATGCCCAATCAGGAGGACGAGGACACGATCGTCCGATGGAGTGCCATCGGCCAGGGCCCTGATCGCCCCCTCGACTTCCTCCCGGGTCGACCGGGCTCGAATCCTACCCGGTACAGCATCCGGATCCTCGGCGAGGAAGGTGATGTTATCGGGTCGGACTCCAGCCCCCTCCGCCGCATCAGCCATCATCACGCCCCACTCGATAAACTGCTGCTCGTACTGAGGGTCTCCTCCCAATCCGGACACGATCAGTAGATGGGTCTCCTGTGCCTGAAGCGCAGAAGCGGGGGATAGCGGAGCCGCCAAGAAGAGGACTATGAGGAGTACGGCCGTCCTCCTCATGCGAGCCCTCATGCGAGTCCTCGCCGACGCCGCACGACCCACTCGGCGAAGAGGAGACCAATCAAGAGGAAGAAGAAGAGAGGGAGATCCCAAAGGTCTCGCTCTTCCTGCACAACCGTACCGCGGTCCGTATATCGCAGCGCCTCCGGGAGGCCGGCTAGCCGGTCCATCGTGTAGAACTGACCTCCGGTGTCAGAGGCGACCCTTCGAAGGAGGTTTCCTCGCATGGCTCCACTCCGAAGCTCCTCATCCAGAACGCCGGCCTCAATGTGAAGTGGCGGCGACACGAGCATGCGCTCCCCATCGAGGGCATCCACCTCGACCTCATACGGCCCGTCGACGGACGGGAGGAAGGAGCCGCGATATTCTCCGTCTCGGTCCAGGTTCCAGGTAAGCTCCAACTCCTGCTCGGCCCCGAACGGATCGGTGATCCTCGCGGTCACCTGTGCGTCGTTGACCGGGACAAACTCCTCGCTAGCGATCCGGGCCACGAGCTCCACCGGCTGAGCCGGCGCAACGCGAGTGTTCGCGGCGGACACTTCAAGGGGCTCCGGGACCTCCTGGACGAGCCAGCGCAGGACCTGCCGCCAGAAACGCTCGTGCGTCTCGTCCTCGAGCGGGATCTCGTGGTGCATTTGCCAGATCCAGGTATCGTGGACCGCGAGAACTGCAGAGATGCCCGCCCCGTAGCGCTGGAAGGCAAAGACGGCGGAAGTTTCATCGCCGAAGCTGGGATCCGCCCGTGTTCCGAACACCTCCTCGATCTCTCCCTCGAGAAGGACGGTCGCACCTGGGCGCGCGTCGCCGACGAGGTTCACCGTGGTGAGCGGCGGCAGGTCTTCCCACCGAGTGAGGGTGCTGGAGGTGGAGTCGGCACTCGCTGCCGCCTCGGTCGATCGCGAGGCCGAGTCATCGTCACCCCCGCCGGATACCGGCTCCCCCCCGAGCCGAAGCGCCGGGTGCATCACGCCGCTTCGCGTCGGTGAGAGCCTGACCGTCGCCCAGAAGTCCTCGACTCCCCCTTCAACGTCCAGCGGGTCTTCCAGCTCGACTGGGAAGAGCTGGGCCAGTGCCGTTTCCGCAAATCCGCCCTCAGCGAGCGCGGCGGGTCCCCCAAGGACGAGTAGCCCTCCACCCCGGCGGTCAACAAAGTCGACGATCATTCTGAGCTGGTCCGGGGAGAACGAGCTTGCCTCCACGCTCCCCAGAATGAGCCCACGGTAGTCGAACAGCTCCTCACGTGTGCTGGGGAATCCGCCCGAGAGCTCGTCTCCCGAATCGACATCCAGGCGCACATACCGGTCCTCTCCTGTGCGCTGCAGGACGACCACCTGCAGGTTCTCGTCTTCCTGCACCGCCTGCCTGAGGAATCCCACTTCGAACCTCGGCTGGCCTTCGTAGTAGAGGATCTTCTCGCGCCCGTCGCGCACCTGGACATGGGTGTCTCGGAAATTGTTCTCCTCGACGACTTCACCGTCTTGGGTCGGCACGCGCACGCGCAAGTTTCTCACCCCTGGGTCGTCGAGGCTGAACGGGATGCGGACGGTGGCGCTTCCACTCCCACCGCTGAGCTCAACCTCTTCCGTGGCCAGGATGGTCCCGTTCTCCTCGAGGTTGACCGCGACCGCGGCTCCGCCGAGCCCGGTATGTGCGACGACCACATCCGCGATCACGGTAGACCCCTGGATCACGCGCCCGGGAATCTCGACCCGCTCGATCTCGACATCTGGATCCAGCTGCTCACGTCCCACCCCGACTGCATGCACGGGGATGCCTTCCCGCTCGCAGCCCCAACAGTGCGTCCTCCAACGCATCGGGGCTCTGGTCACCCCCATCAGAGACCAGGACGATTCCCGAGAGGGGGAGGGTCGCCAACTCCTGCCGAACAAAATCGAGGGCGGGGCCCACAAGCGACCGATTCCCCTCCGACCCAAGTTCATTCGAGTCACGCAGCCGCTCGGTGAGAGCCGAGAAACGGAAATGCCGTACCATGAACCGCTCTTGGATCTCATCTAGTACCGAGCTTTCCTGCGAGGCGAAAGTCTCCTGCGCGACGAGCCCCCGGGCACGCTCCTCTTCGTCAGGAATCCCCATGCTGCGGGAGTCATCGATGAGAATCGCGACCACGTTTTGCTGCGGTACGGCGGTGGAGAGAACCAAGGTCGGCCGCAACAAGCAGATCAGGAGCACAACGAGCCCCGTGGCTCGGAAGAGGGCCAGAGCCAAGGTGGTGGTTGGTGAGGTGCGAGCCCGACTCCACCGATAGCTCCAGAAGACCAGCCCCGCGCCCAGCACGAACATCCCCGCGAGTAGGAGCGGCGACCAGGAACCACTCCATACGATGTCACCCCGCTCGTAGGCGATACGCGGGTACTTGAAGAGGTACTCGAAAACGGTGTCGAGAATCTCAGGCATGGTCTACGAGTCAGAAGTAGAGCGGACCTCGTTGACTGCTACACCGATTCGGATCGTCGCGGTCAACCCCCAGAAAGAGCAAGCCCTCGGCTCACATCGATGCGTCGTGATCCAAACCAGAACGACCACGGTCTTGCAATCAATGAGTCATCGTCCAGATGAGGATATTGATGCCCAGGGCGTAGGCATCCGGCGAGAACTGGGCGAAGAAAGCGTAGTCCTCCCCCTCCCGTTCCCAGCCATCCGCGATATCTGTGTTGTGACTCATGAGAACGAGAATACGTCCAGCGTCATCACGTATCGCCCTCAGGCGGGGAGTCGCGCTACGGGACCCCAACTCCGATGTACGCCCCCCGCTCTGCCGCCAGTACTGGATAGACGGGATCTGCGGAATCTTATCCACCTGGTAGACGATCGAGAAGAGAGGGTGCTCCAGCGAGAGATCCTCGATCTGAAATTCTGGGAAGACCCGCTGGATCTGACTGACCCAGTGCGACCACGCCGGGCTCCCCCAGAAGTCGTCGGCCCAAAGGAACCCTCCTTTGAGAATGTACTCCCTCAGCTTCTCGACCTCTTCGTCGCTGAAAGTCGCGGTACCGACGTCCGAGGAGAACAGGAATGGGCAGCGGAACAGCTCGGGATCTGTCGCTCGCAGGACGGCGAACCCAGGGCGCCCGTCCAGCCATCCGCTAATCGGAGTTGGCGTGAGCTGGGACAGCCGTGTGGTGAGGTTCCGGTCTCCGTTCGGGTAGTCCGTACGCCAGCCCTGCCCTCTTTGCTCGCGCCGGGTACGGACGTACCTCAGCCGACAAAAGGTGAACCCCCCAGGGACCTCCGGTAGGAGCTTCTGCCGCGGCGTCATCACCCGGACCTCGCCGATCGTGACCCGAGAGGTCTGGGCAGCCGTGGCCTGGGGAGAGATCAGGCCGGCGCCCGGGACCACTCCGAGCAGAACACTCAGATGGGCGCAGCGGCTCTGGACAAATGTCTTGAAGGGCATGACGGCAACCTACCAGCATTCAGCTGCCCGCGTCGAGGATCTCTTCGATTCGAGCGATCACGTCTCCGAGGTGGAGCCGCGTCAGTTCGTCGACGGAGGCGACTGCACCGTCCTTGGCCACCGCACTCACGGCCTCCAGCTCTCCCCTGATCAACGGCGCAATATCCGAGGCCCGAGCCTCGTCGTTTTCCAGCAATATCTCGATGCGGCCCAAATACCCCCTCTGTAGGTTTCGTCGGAAGGGGTCGATAGAAGAGCTTCGATCGAGCTCGGTCCACACTGCACCGCGAAGATCTAGGAGCATCTCCTGGAGCCCGTAGGCTCCGGGACCGGCAAGCGCTTCCTGTTCAATGAGGCGCTTCATGCGGTTCACGTCTAGGAGTCGCTCCAAAGCGTCAACCTGGAGGCCTCTGATTCGGTCCTGGATCCCCGATCCCTCAATCCTGTAGAGCACGTCCGGGTCGATCATCCACTCCGGCGTTTGGAATACCTCTCGGCCGAGATACCCCATCGCATCCTTCTGTCGATTGGGTGCGATCGGAGTGTAGGGCCGGCCCTCCTGGCCCTGGGCCCTTCGGGTCCAGTCAACCCCGCCGACCATCAGCGTGACGTGCCCGACGTATTGGCTCCATTGATCGACGAGCTCTCCGTACAGTTCCTCCAACTGGCCGTAGTTCTCTCCCTCCTGGAACGTCCATTCGAGCAGTTTTGGGACGATCCTCTTTAGGTTAGCCACCCCGAGATCGGAGGCTCTCACGGGGTCGTTCCCTAGGGCCTCTCTCGTGGAGCCAGGGTCCATGGCGCTCAGGTCACCAAAGCGCAAGAGTGGATCTGCGCCCCTAGCCACGATCCACTCCCTGAGGGTCTTCTCGGTCTCTTCCGCGCTCACCTTATCGGGAAACCACCGATAGCCCCACTCGATTGCCCATTTGTCGTAGGGGCCGATCTTCGGGAGGAAGCAAGTGTCGTCTCCAGGCTGCGCGACGTAGTTGAAGCGAGCATAGTCCATGATCGAGGATGAGGTGCCGTTCTCGCAGACCCAGCGGCTTCTCAGGTCGTCCACGGGGACGGAGGAGTGTCCTTTCATGTTGTGGCGCAGCCCAAGCGTATGGCCGACCTCGTGTGCAGACACGAAACGAAGCAGTCGACCCATCACGTCGTCGTCGAACGCCACGCCTCTGGCCTCAGGGTTTGCAGCGGCCGTCTGAACGAAATACCACTTTCGGACCAGATTCAGCGCGTTGTGATGCCACTGGATGTGACTCCCCAGGATCTCCCCCGTCCGCGGGTCGAAGAAGCTGGGTCCGCTAGCGTTCTCAACTCCGGACGCGATATATCGGATCACCGAGTACCGTGCGTCGTCCGGGTCAAAGTCGGGGTCCTCTTCCGGCGTCGGCGGGTCTCTCGCGAGGATGGCGTCGCGAAACCCTGCCTCCTCGAACGCCTTTTGCCAGTCTTCGACACCCTGCTTCAGGTACGGACGCCACTTCTCCGGGGTCGCCGGGTCGATGTAGAAGACGATCGGTCGCAGTGGCTGCACTAGCTCGCCCCGTTGATAGGCGACTGGATCTGCCGGTTCCAGCCACCAACGCTGGATGAATCGCCGTTCCACCAAGCGTTGCTCATCCGCCCCGAAGTCGTTTTGCCTGACAGACGAATAGCCGACGCGTTCATCCCACCGCCTAGGCACCATCGGAACGGCTGGAAGCAGGAGCAGGGAATGCCCCAGCTCCATCGAAAGCGCTCCGCCCACGTTCCCGGAGCGTGTATCGCCTGCGGCATAGGTCACAGTTCTTCGCACTTCGATGTTCTCTGGAAAACTACTGATCGACTCGATGAAGGTTCGATCTCTGCTCAGGGCCCGGATTCCGTACTCTTCCCTTCGACTCCGCCGGGGGCCGATCAAGGGCGCATCTGTGGTGAAGAAGTCCGATACATCGATCACGACGGATGCGGAGTCGGCCGGCAGCGTCTCGATATCGAAGGCGACAAGGATCGGCTCGAAGTTCGAGTTCTCGACGGCCTCGAAGATCGGAAGCGTATCGGGCGCCACGTTTCGATGCCCGACGAGTCGAAGAAGGACCTGCTCGGACCGCCGCTCCCATCGGACTACCGCCATGGACTCACGTTGGCCGCCGAAACCGACGCCGGTGGGCGTCCTCGTGATCCGGGTTTGGAGGAGGAACTCGCGATCCATCGTGGCGAGCGGGATCTCGAAGAAGAAGTCCTCGTCCACTCGGTGCACCGTAAACACTCCCTCGTCCGAATCCGCGGTAGGTGGGATCACCTCCCGGTAGGGCCGCATCCCCTTGCGCCCGTCCCCGACCTCTTCGTCTGTCGAAATCGTGTCGAGTTCCACGGTGGGGACATCGGCGCCCCCGGTGGGCACCGGATCCTGGCCGCTCAGCGCAGCGGGAAGAAGAAGACCGAAGATGAATGTCAGGATTGATCTCACGTCCACTCCTCCTGAGCACCCTGGGGAGAGTGCCTGTCGCGCCGAGTCTCCTCCTGAATGGAGCGATTCGGCTTCTGTCAATCTCAATGTACACCACGGGTGTGCCGTTAGCGCCAGCCGGAGCCCGCAAATGTGCTTTTTAACCGTTGCGTCCTTGACGCCAATGCGGAAGATTTCGCGTGTACGCTATGGAGCGAGGCTGCGCCCATCCCAACCCCCGCATCGTCATGAGCTTTCTGAACCAATCGCTACCTCTTCGCGCTGCGATTCCGATCGTCGCCCTACTCGCGATCTTCGGTTGCGGGGACGGGTCGTCCGATGAAACCGACGTGGCCCCAGGCCTTGGAGTTGCAGAAGTTGGGCTCCAGGGGCCCCGGGCGGTCATCTACGACCCCGTGGACGACGTTTACCTGGTGTCCAACGTGGCTGGGGGGCCTCTGGACGAGGACGAGAACGGTTTCGTCTCACGGGTCTCTCCCGACGGGGAGGTATTGGCGCTTCAGTGGAGTCCCCCCGTCGGCTCCGGGGACACCATGGATGCTCCGAAAGGCATGGCGATCCGAGGAGACACCCTCTTTATCACCGATATCGGGTGCGTGCACCTCGCCAATCGGTTGAGCGGGGGAATCATAGAAACCCGCTGCTTGGACGATGTGACTTCGCTGAGCGGGATCGACGTTGCCCCGGAGGGTTCGCTGTTCCTGACCGATGGTGGATACTCTTTGGTCGATGGCGAAGTGGTGCCATCATCCACGGACGCCGTCTACCGCCTCACTTTTCGAGGCGATCAGCGTGGCGCGACGCTTGCGCGTGGTCCCGATCTGAATCACCCAACGGGAGTGGCTGTAGGCTCTCGCGGTATCTTCGTGACCTCAGCAGGTGGAGATCTCTTCAGATTCACTGGGACTGGAGAGCGTACTAGCATCCTCGCCTCCGACGGGCAGGCATATGAGGGAGTGGTCTTCGTTTCGGGTGGCGGTTTCGCCTACTCTTCGTCAACCAGCTCGGCCGTGTATCTGGTCGACGGCACCGGCGCCGTCACGCCTCTGGCCAGCGGGGTCGATCGGCCGGGCGATCTGGGATTCGATTCCAGCCGCAACCGCGTGCTGGTTCCACTGTTTGACGAGAATCGCCTCGTCTTTCTCGAGTTTTAGGCGGGCCACAGCTCGGCAGGAGGCAAGAATGCGGGGTGACGTCTCAGTCGGCTGGGCCCTTCTCCTTTGCGTAGTCACCTTGGGCGCCTGCGCGCAGCGACAGGCCCTCGGCCCGCAAAGGGAGGCGATCAATCCCTCAACCGGGGCTCCCTCACCGCTCTATTCAGTCGCGGTTCGCAGCGGCAACCTGACCTTTCTGTCCGGAGTGCTTAGGCGCTCGGCAAGCGGGGATATACCGGAGGCTACGCGGAATGCCTTGGATAGCATCCGGGAGCGTGTGGAAGGGAGTGGCGGGACGATGGCGGAGATCGTGCAATGCACTGTGTTCCTGACCGATATCGACCACTATCAGGAAATGAACGAGGCCTACCTCGAGTACTTTCCGTCAGACCCCCCCCGCCCGAACGGCGATCGCCGTGGAGGCGGTTCCGGCCTCCGGTCAGATGGAGATCGCGTGCATCTCGGTGAACCCGTGAGGATGCGCAGCGAACCCAGTGTGATCCTGATTAGGGAATGGGAAGAACAGCTGTCCGGGAGCGGCTGCTGTGGCCAGGTGGAAGGCCACTTCCTGGTGAAAGATGGACAGCCAGCTTTCGGCGAACGACGCGCGTGCATGGACGCCATGGGGCCGATCTATCGGACCTTGAAGAACCGCTTCGGCGATGCGATCGAGCTCCAGGTTGTGGATCCCCGAAACATGCTGACGGTGATCTTCCTGCTGCTCAGAGACTTCTGGGCCTTCAAGGTCGGCCTGGGCGAGGCCCTTACTACGATCGGGAGGCTGCCGGTTCAGGCAGTCCTGATCAACGGTCGCCTGGTGGCCAGAGGCGAGTGGCCAGATTCCCTGAAGCTGATCGAGATCCTCGAGGACGCGATGTCAGAGGCTGCACTCCACCCCGTCTGAGCCCCGCCTTCCTCGCGCTAGCGGATCCGATTCCCTGAGATCCAGACGCTGTGGATTTCCCGAGTATTCACGATATCTGTCAGCGGGTTCTCCTCGAGAACGACGAGGTCCGCATGCGAACCCGTTTCCAGCGTTCCGACGGTACCGTCCAGTCCCATACAGGCGGCCGCGCCACCGGTGGAGGCATGGATGGCCTCGGCGGGGGTCAAGCCTCCCTCGACCATCATCTCCATCTCGAGGTGCTCGAAATAACCCTGGAAGCGGCCGAAGGGCCCCGTGTCGGTTCCCATCGCCACACCCACGCCCCCGTCGTGCAGCCGATTCATGTTCTGCTGAGCGAGAGGAAGGCGTTCCTTGAAGAATTGGGCCGCAGGACTCATCTGTGAGGATTGCAGCTCAGGAGTGATGAAGGTGGCGAGGTCCGCGGGTGCGGCTCCATCCAGGAAGAAGGGGTCGTCGAAGAAATCCGGCCTCTCGGCATACACGAAGGTCGACAGCTCGCGGGTCAGGGTCGGCACCAGGCACACGTCCGCGCTGCGCATCGCGTCGATCAGGGTCTGGTTGACCGCCTCGTCTCGAACACTGTGGGCCACCAGGTCCCCGCCGGCCTCGACCACTCCGATCGCATCCTCGAGGTCGACCACATGAATCGCCACGGGCAGATCGTGCTCCCCCGCTGCCGAGATCACCTCTCCATACACCTCCGGCGACATCTTCGGACGGGTATCCAGGCCGTCGTCGACGCGAATCTTCACCCAATCGACGTTCATGCCGGCCAGCTCCGCCACAGCGGAGCGTGCCTCCTCCGGGGAGGAGGGATTGATTACGGGGCCCGACACCCAGATCCTAGCACGGTCGAGATCGGGGGTCCCTTGCTCGTCGCGCAGTCGGCCGGTCTCAGGTTCCTCTCCGAGGCTTACGACGGTGGTGACTCCGTAGTGGGCGTACTGCTCGAGCTGGTGCACGGCGGCGGTCAGATCGCCGTTCACATGTCCATGGGCGTTGATGAATCCGGGCAGCAGCCAACGGCCTCCCAAGTCGATCACCTCGGCGCCAGACGGGATATCGACGCTTGCGGCGGCTCCGACCTGCTCGATGACCCCGTCCCTCGCCAGAAGAACACCGTCCGCTACAGCGCCAGCTCCAGTGCCATCGACAATCTGGGCCCCGACGAACGCCTGAAGGCCCTCGGCAGATGCAGAGTCGTCGCCGCCCCCCCCCGGCGAGCACCCCGGGAGTACAGTAACGAGGAGGATCAAGGCGCATACAGGTGCGATCCCGCCAGTCCTGGGGCTCTTCTGATGCGAAGGCTGAAGAAAGCGAGTCATGGGAGGTCTACTCCATCTCGGAAAGGGGTTTCTCGGAACCACTGTCTAAGGAGTGCTTCGACAGGCTTACCGTTCGGCATGAAGCCGCGCCGGTCCTTTCGTGCTCGACGTAGATCTGACGGCCACTCGCACCAAAAGACGCCTCCGATCCACTCCCGTCCCTCCATCGCTCGGATGACGGCTCGGTAGCTCCGCAGCTGGTCGATGGGACTGGGTTCCTCGACCCGGTTTCCTTCCCACGGCCGGACCCATGCGCCACGAGCACTCGCGAACCCCATCTCTGTGAAGAGCACGGGCTTCTCGAATCGACGTTGGACCTTTTCGATCCGGTCCAACATGGCGTCTGCGCCGCGGCGAAGCACCTCGTCAGAGGCGTCGGGATCGTCGCTGAGTGGATAGTAGGCGTCCACACCCAGGTAGTCAAAGACATCCCAGAAGTCGAGGCTCTCGAACTCCTCTCCCCAATTTGCGGCATAGACGAGGGCGCCGGAGTAGACGCCGCGGAGTCGGCTGACCAACTCCTTCCACTCGCGCTCGTGGCCCAGCGTGGCCTTCGAGAGCTCGACTCCCACGGAGAGGGCAGGGACCTGGTGGATCTCAGCCAGGATCGCATAGTGGAGGATCCAGCGCTCGTAATACTCGAAGAATTGGTTCCACTCGTCCCGCGACCTCATCTGGATCTCGCCCGGCCAGCTGCCCCTCAGCCAGATGTGTGGCTTGAGGAGAATCGTCAGGCCCTGCCCCTGGGCTGCCCAAACCGCCTGGATCACGGCCTGGTCCGTTTCTGAACCCACGCGATCGGGTGGACGAAGCGGAAGGGGATGGTCCGGGCTGGACATGAGGGCGTACGGAAGAATCGCGACCCCGTTGGCGCCCAACTCGGCGAGCCGGGCAAGAGACTTGTCAGAGCGCTCCGAGAGATAGCCGTCATATGTCCGATATCCCTCATGGGCGTAATTGAATCCTCGGATTGGAGCGAAACCGTCCAGTCGCCGCTCACGATTCATCGCGAGGTCCCTCTCGATTGCAGCCTGGTTCCGGCGCAGCACTGCGTCCAGGAAGTCGCACCACCCTGTCTCCATCGCTTCGATGTCCGCCGCGTCCGGCTGCCACGAGGCATAGCGGTCTACAAAGCCCACCCGGGACCATCGGCCGAGGAGGTGTGCGATCACGACCCCCGCCACCGGTTGGACGATGAACGGGGACTCCTCGGCGATCCAGCGCCGGGAGAGGATCGTGGAAAGCGAGGGTACAAGGCCCGCCGAGTGAAGCCGAGCGGCCCAATATTCGAATTCGCGGCCACCCCACCGCGTCGAGAAGAAGGCCTCGACACCGGCTTCCAAAACCGGGAGCGCTGGACGGCCGAGCGCTCGCCGGAAGAGAAGCCGAGCTTCGAGTCCGGAGCGGTCGCCCCTGAGCTCCCCGTCGATCACGACGTGCAAAGTCTCTGTGTTCGGCTCCACGTGTGCCCAGTGGGCGTTTCCCGTCGTAAGTCCCTTCAACTCGGTGGACGGGTAGGCGTGATAGTCGATCTTCAAGTCGTCAGGGGCGGAATCACCCAGTGCCAGCAGGACCCGCTGGATGACAGCATCTCGTTCCGCCACGAGATCGTTGACCTCTTGAGGGAGCCGCGGACTGGATGACCCGTCGAAGACGAAACGAGCGAAGGATGGGGAGTCTGCGTCCTGCGGTGCGGCAGCCGCCCCCGTGCGGGGCGGGACGAGAAGAAGGCTCCATAGGAGGACCCAGAGGATCTGCCTCATGCCTTCAGCGCGCGGAGGCCGTTCAAGATTACGGCCAGGCTCGATCCCATATCTGCGGCGACCGCCATCCAGAGGGTCGCGAGGCCGACTCCGCCCAACGTTACGAAGACAATCTTGACGGCGAGCGCAAACACGATGTTCGTACGGATGATACGGGCGGCCTTCCTCCCTAGCTTGAAAGCCTCCGGAATTCGATCGAGATCATCCTCCATGAGGGCGATGTCCGCGACATCCAGGGCGACTGCTGTGCCACCCGCCGCCATCGCCATACCGACATCCGCCGCAGCAAGCGCCGGCGCGTCGTTAACCCCGTCTCCCACCATCAGCACCGGCCCATGGGAATGTCTCAGCTCCTGGATCCACGCCACCTTCTCCTCTGGAAGAAGATCTCCCCTCCAATCGTCAAAGGCGGAAGGCCCCGAACCGAGGGATCGGACTGCTGAGTCGACTGCCGGGCCCCGATCCCCGCTGATGCAAACCACGCGATCTACCCCCTCGTCCCTCAGCACTGGAAGAAGGGAGGTCATGCCAGCGCGCACACGGTCGGTTAAGACCAGGCCACCTCGGAGTCGCGGGGTGCTGGACTCCGACTCACTCCATCCAACTAGAACGAGCGTAGCGCCCACCGACTCAGCCCCCAGGATCCTGGCTTCACCCTGCGCCTCCAGCAACTCCAACTCCCGGAAGAGACGCGGGCTTCCCAGAATCACGGTTCGTCCCTCCACGAGTGCTCGAGCCCCTCGGCCGGGTAGCGCCGTCATCTCGACCGCATCCGGAAGCGCAATGTCGGCCACTCGCCCTGCTTCCACGATAGCCCGGGCGATCGGGTGCTCGCTGCGGCTCTCCGTAGCCGCCGCGTAGCGGAGGATCTGCTCAGTAGAGGTACCGTCCCATGAAAGGACTTTGGCCACCTGCGGGCTTCCCTCCGTAAGCGTTCCAGTCTTGTCGAGCGCGACCACTCGAGTCTTCCCCAAGACCTCGAGATGAGTCCCGCTCTTCACGAGGATTCCTCGGCGAGCCGCACCCGTTAGCGCGCTGACCACGGTTACGGGCGTGGAGATGACCAGCGCGCACGGGCAGGCGATGACGACGAGGACGAGGGCTCGGTATCCCCACTCCGGCCATGGACCCGCGCCGAGGAGCGGCGGGAGCGTCGCGACGAGGACGGCCCCAGCCATCACTAGTGGCGTATAGATCTTCGCGAATTGGTCGACGAAGGTTTCGGTGGGGCTCTTCTGTGACCTGGCGAGCTCGAGGCTCTTCAACACCCTCTCCAGCGCGGAGTCCTCCGCGGTCTGATCGCACAGAATCTCGAGTGCACCGCTCCCGTTGACCGAACCCCCGAAAACCCGGTCGTCCTTGAACTTGGCAACGTGCAGCGATTCCCCGGTGATCGCTGAGGCATCCACTTCGGAGGATCCACTGACGACCGTTCCATCCACTGGAATCCGCTCACCCGGTCGGACCAGGACGAGTTCCCCCCGACGGACTGCCTCGACCGGGACCGTAACGTGATGGCCGTGCCGCAGGACGGTCGCCTCGACTGGAGCTAAGTCCATGAGCGACCGGACCTCGGACCGAGCACGATGGAGCGTCTTCCGCTCGAGATCCCTCGCGACGGCGAAGAGGAAGAGAACCGCTCCAGCCTCCACGTACTCTCCGATCAGGAGCGCGCCGAGCGCAGCCAGCGCCATCAGCACGTGCATGTCCAGGATGCCACGGCGTGCCGCCGCGAAAGCTCCAGGGAAGATCCGCCAACCTGTAGTGAGGACCGTGAGCGCAGCGAGCACGGCCACCACTCCCTCGGAGGTCCCGAGGAGTGTCGCACCGATCGTCAGGGCCCAGAGTGCGCCACCGAGGCCGACATGGACGGGGATCCGTCTGCGGATGGAGAGAACCTTCGGGGGGCTCTCCTCCTCTGGGCGCGCGGCCGCCGGCTGCACGGAACTCCCGTATCCGAACTCGCCCAGCGAGCGTTGCAGCCGATTTGAGCTGACTACGGAGGGGTCATAACTGACGGTTATTCGCTGACCGATGATGTCCGGTTCCACGGACTGTACGCCCTCGAGTTGCAGCAGTCCGTGGGTTGCGGTGGTCGCGCAGCTGGGGCAGTCCATCCCCTCCGCGGGAAGGGTGCACCGCTCGATGAGACTCGATCGTTCCACTCCTCAGGCAGGTTCAGTCGCGCGACCCGGCCTATCTTGGCCGCGCCGTGCGGGTGCCGCCGGAGCTACCACTCGAGCCACCTCTTGAGGGGGAAGACGCTGGCGACGCCCGGGAGCCGCCTCTCGACCGAGAAGGCGCCGGCGCCGCCCGAGAACTACCGGAACGCGAAGACCCCGCTCTCGAAGTCGGCTGGGAGCGGCTAGAGGGCCGAGCGGTTCGATCGCTTCCACCGACAACACCACGGTTCCGACTCAGCGTCCGTCGATCCACGACCGTCGGCTCCTGAATGTAGATCAAACGCGGCGTCCGATAGATCGACGAACCGAAGTATCCATACCCGAATGGGCCGTAGCCGAACGAGTTATAGCCATATCCAAAGGAGTTGTATCCGTAACCGTACCGGTAGGAGCTGGACCAGAAGGGATCCCAGTAGGGGTCGTACCCTAAGCCCCAGGGAGAGTAGCCTCGGAAGGTTCGCCTCGAGGCTGCCCCGTATCCCGATGGCGACCTGATCGCCGGTGCCAGTTCAGGTCCGCTTCCCGAGATCTCGAAACGCTCGGGATAGCTCATCGCCACCAGGACGTCCAAGACCTCGCCCGGTACCCCTTTCTGCGAGAGGGCCCTCAGGGTCTCGGATTCGAGGCCTAGCGGCTCGCCTCTCTCGACGAGAAGCGCGTTGGCGACACTCGGTCCCGCTCGCTCGATCGTCTCAACGAGGGTCCTAGGCGTCAGCGCTGCGCTGGCCTGAGCACGGGCAGTGCGCACGGCGAGCTCCCGTCCTGCGGACGGATCTGGGATTCTGCTGCTCGCCAATGTGGCTGCGTCTGCGGGCAGGAACGTTCGGATTCCGACGAGCGGTCTCGCGTCCCCCGCCTGAACCGATTGGATCTCAACCCAGCCGTCGCGCCCAGGAAGCATGGACATCAGCCCCCGCGTGGTTCGAGTGACGCCCTCCCCACACTCCAACTCGGATATCAGGAACACTCGAGATTGGTCGAGTGACCAACCGGCGCTTCGTTCTCCCTCACATCCTCCCTCTACGAGGGGTCGTGGGGTGTCATCGGCGAGCATCTCCTCGACCGCGGTGAGCTCTCCCTCGCTGTAGGTCAGGATGTCCACGCCGACGCCGTCCGCGCGGGGACGGAAGCAAACGAGGAAGGAATCGGTCTCGTCTCCTCCGACCTCCGCAGCCCCTTCCCAACACCCGATCCAGGAAAGCCATAAGGAGTCTTGGGCTCGGCTCGGGCCGGCCTCCGTGGCCGACGTGGCGAACGGCACGCTCAATATGGCAAGCACTCCGATCGATCCGATTATCGCGCGTCGCATGGTGGACTCCCTATCAGTTGCGGTAGTAGACCCCGACGGTCAGCCGAGCTCCGGAGAGATCCAGGGGTTCGACGAAGTCTCGCTCGAAGGCTGGGCCCAACTCGTGGTCACCCCAAAGGTATCGGCCTTCGATCATGAGCGCAGTATGGCTCGAGCTCGCGAGCTCGAGCCCCGCACCCAAGAATGGGGAGAACACATTGCCATCCGAGACGAACCTCGCCGTAGAGATCGAATTGTCCACCTCGTCGATGAAATCTCCCTCCAGGGCGAACTCGTAGTTGCTAATCCCCCCTCCTCCACTGAGGAAGAAATTCCACTTCCGCGGCAGCCACACAAACTGCCCGAGCTGTTCACCTCGATCGTGCAGGTACCAGCGGGCTCCCAGAGATACCGTGGGCGCGCGGGTGAATTGCGTTGTCTGCCGGACCGGAAGTCCTTCCGCAGAGCCGTCGTCCTCCACGAAGTCGCGGTATTCCGAGTCCAGCGTGACCCGGCTACCATCGATGCCGAGTGTGAGCTCGGCCCGGGAGCCCAGCCAGACTCCACCCTCGATTCCGAAGGAGATACCGCGAAACGAGCAGGGGTCGACGCTGAGGAAGTTGCACCGCTCAATGGTGAACCGCTCCTCGGCAAAATCGAAGATGTCGCTCCCGGCCCCGTGGAAGAATGCTCCTCCGCGAACCCCGATCGAGACTGCCGGGCGTTTGAAGAGGAAGTCCGGATCCCGGTCTGGGCGGCCGAACGAGGCAGGAAGATCTTGCGCTAGAAGCGGGGCTGGCGGCGTTACCAGAAACGCGAAAAAGAGGGGGAGGAGCAGCAGGAGTGCCGACCTCGCTACCTTGCTGAGCGCGGGAATGCCTCCGGCGCTCCGACTTATGGATCGATAGATGCGTTCCATGGGGAAGCCCTCCAGAACGGAGCCTTGCGGTACCTCATCCAAGCGCAGCGAAAATGCTGGCGACTCAGACGGTTCCCCCCCAATGGAACCTCCCGCACATACGAAGATCCTACGCGAGTCCCCCGGACAAGGTTCCCCTGTTCCGGGTCACCCGATCTCCAGGGCAAAGCCGGCCGTGAGTGTCACATCGTCTCTCGAGAGCGCCGTTGGTGGGCGGGTGTCTCGACGCCATTCTAGCGAGATGGTTGCACTGAGGACCTCAGACAGTGGCAGCGAAACACCGAGATCGTTCAGGATCCTCAGGTCGCCCAACTTCTGCAGGTCGGGTTGGACATAGAGGATGTTCAAGATGCGAGCACCCGTCGGGGCACTCCAGGACAGGACCGCGAGGTTGGCGGCGCGTACGGCGTTTCCATGCGAAGAGTCATCGGCCCCGAGGCGGTCTGTGTCGAGCCGCTCCCATTCCCCCATGAGCCCGGTCCCGAGAGACACCGAGACTCGCGAGGTTTCGAAAACCGTCTTGCGGATCCCGCCTCCGAACAACCAGCGACTCCTGAGAAGAAGGGTTTGGTTCTTTTGGATCTGCACAAAGTGAAAGGTCCGCGTATCTGGAGAGAGAACGTAGGAATAGCGAAGTTGGACGAACTGATCATCCAGGATCGAGTCTTCCTCGTCAGAGAGGTATCTCCCACCGAAGATCAGGCGCGGCCAGTGGCGTCCGACGAGGGTCCCTAGCATCCCCGATGAGGACAGGTCCAGCACTTCGGCGTTCCCTCGCTTCAGGGAAAGCGCGACGTCCGCGCTCAGGTGGGGGCCGGTGACCTCTTGGAGCTGGAACCGCTCGGTATTCAGAATGGTTTGTCCCGAACCTATGGACGGGATTCCCCCAAGCAGGACCGCAACGGCCAGGGACGGAGCGATCCGCAACGTTCGTTTTCCAGTCCTCACGTTCGGTGGAGGGCGTTACCTCGCGGTCAGGAGTCACCAGGTCCACTGGGGGATAACGCCTCCGCGAGTTCCTCCATGCGGGCCAGGAGGTCCGGCGCCTCAGGATCGATCTCGACCACCCGTGCCATGAGCTCTTCCTCGAAGCTCTGTATCTCCGCCTGCACGTCTTCTCGCTGAATCGCCTGCGCCATCGCCTCGTCCAGCTCGGAGCGCAGCGTAGCGGCTTCGGCCATAACGGACTGAAGCGTCTCCCGGTCCTGTGCCTGTTGGGCAGCCATCGCTTCCCCGCTCAGTACCTCTAGGCGGGCGATGTGGGCCTCGGCCTCCGGATTGATCTCGGCCATGGCTGCCGTCACCATGTCGTCGATCTCGCTCCGCCGAAGCTCAAGCTCCTCGTGCTCCTGGATCGCCTGCACCTGAAGCTGACCGAGGCGCTGCTGCACCTCCTGATACTCTGCCATGAGTGTCTGCGTGGCGTCAGAAGGCTCCTGCGTCTCGGGGGCTGTCGGAGCGTCCTGCGCGAAAGCTGGGCCCACTAGGACCAGCGCACCGATGAGAATCGGCGCGACGCAGGTGAGTCTTGCTGACACGTGCGGTCTCCTCAGCGCACAAGCAGATGAGTCGAACGCTCGAGTGCGTTCAAGCCTCGTTACCGCCCAGGCCTCCGGATTCGAGTGCGCCGTTTTCCGATCCCCGGGGGCAGCGCCTGGTACAGGGGACTTCTCTTGGTGTTCCGGGCGTTTCGCCGGCCATCGTGCTGCCGCTCTGGAGCTTGCTGCCGGATCGGGCCCGGGTGCTATATTCGGTGCTCGCAACGCGGGCCGTCCAGGAAGGTCGACGTCATCATGCACACCATTCCCACCTCGATCCGATCGAGAGCTGGATTCCACAAGGATGTGTTCGACCTTCCGGGTGCGGACCCCATCCAATTCCTGGAGGCGCTCGAAGGAGAGCCCCGTGGATTCTGGGGTCGTCAGGATCGCTGGGTGGCATGGGGCGGTGCGCTCGCGCGAATTGAAGTCCTTCCTGGCTCCAGCAAGTCTCGGTTCGACGACGTCAGGGCGGAAGCGAAGCGAATCTTCCGTCGGATCTACTCGGACTGGAGTACGGTTCCATTCCGTGAGCGACCCCGGTTCTATGGCGGGTTCTCGTTTCTCGACGATACCGGAACCGGTGACAGGTGGTCGGGTTTTCCCGCAGCCGGATTCATCCTCCCGAGGATCCTCCTCGAGGCGAGAGGGGGGGAGTTCCGGTTCAGGGTGGCTGGCCTCACCCCGTGGGGCATGCCGGGATCGGATCCCGAGACGGAGGAGTTGGCTTCCAACCTGCTAGAGGTCCTGAGCGCGGCCCAACCGTTCGCGTCGGCACCGCCGGACACCGCAGCCGTCGCCAGTCCTGAATCGCAGCGATTCGCAGGCCCCAGCGAGTCCGATGACTCGGAGGCCGGCGGTCCGGAACGCGATCAGTGGGATGAAGCGGTCGCGGCGGTGCTGAAGCAGATCGAGCAGGGAGAGGTGCGAAAGGCTGTCCTCGCCCGAGTTCGGGACACTGAGTTCGTGCGACCTGTGGATCCTCTGGAAAGCCTCCGGTTTCTGCGATCCGAGAATCGGCGGGCCCACGTCTATCTGTTTGAGCCGCACGCAGGCAGAACGTTCCTGGGGGCCGCTCCAGAAATCCTCGCGGAGCTGAGGCGCGGCCAGTTTAGCGCGACCGCTGTGGCTGGATCGATTCCCCGGGGGAAGACAGATGATGAGGACCAAGAGCTCGCTCAACTGCTTTTGGATAGCAAGAAGGACCGCACGGAGCACCGGCTCACTGCGGAGAAAATGGTCCGGGCACTCGCCCCTCGGCTGTCCGGGATGCGGGTCGAAGAAGATCCCCGGGTGCTCGCGCTAGCCCGAATTCAGCATCTCGAAACAGTTATCAGCGGAGCTGCCGGGCCCAACGAGGACATCTTATCGCTCGTGGAGGGACTCCACCCGACCCCTTCCGTTTGTGGGAGTCCGACGGAGGCAGCCCAGATCCTGATTCGGGGTGCGGAGCCGTTCGACCGTGGGTGGTACGCTGGGCCAATCGGGTGGTTCGATCTGGCGGGCGAAGGGGATTTCGTGCCCGGGCTTCGCGCAGCCATCGGCGAGGGAAGGCGCTGGCGCCTCTTTGCCGGGGCGGGGATCGTGGAGGGATCGACTCCCGAGGGTGAGTGGGAGGAAATCGCGCTGAAGTTCGAGCCGGCTCTGAGGGCGCTGCGAGTGGGCGCGGGCGAAGCTCCCTAACCTGATCGTATGATCTCCAGGAACAGGAACGAGCTCTGGGGCCGCGTCCTGATGGACGAGCTGGCCAGGTGTGGCATTCGGCACGTGATCGTGTCTCCCGGATCTCGGTCTACCCCGTTGGTGCTGGCAGCCTCTGCGGATGAGCGCTTTCAGGTCACTGCTCAGATCGACGAGCGCTCCGCCGGATTCCTGGCGCTCGGCGTGGGGAAAGCCACCGCCGTTCCAGCCGCAGTCATCACGACCTCTGGTACCGCTGTTGCCAACCTTTTTCCGGCGATCGTGGAGGCCGCTCAATCGGAGGCGCCCCTCGTCGTGCTCACAGCCGATCGACCACCATGGCTGCGGGGGGCGGACGCGAACCAGACGATCGAGCAGCGTGGGATCTTCGGGGATTACGTCCGCTTGTTCGAGGAGCTCTCTCCAGGAGAGGTGTCCGAGCAGCAGTTGAGGCACTTGCGGTCTGTGGCATGTCGCGCAGTTGCCGCGGCTCTGGGCGATCCCGCGGGTCCCGCCCACCTGAACGTCCCCTTCGCCAAACCTCTCGAACCCAGTCCCGTTCTGAACGATCTCCCATCGGAGCTCGCGCACGCTCAGACGGCTGGATCGGGGGGAAGAGAGGGCGGAAAGCCGTGGACACAGGTTCGACCTAAGCGCCCGGGTTCTTCCGAGGAGGATGTTGCCCATGTGAGTCGGGCGCTCGCGCGAGCGGAATCGCCGATCCTCGTCGCCGGAGTGGTCCCCCGGCCCTGGGAGACGGGTCCCGTACTTCGCGCGGTGGCGTCCACCCTCGAAATCCCGTTGCTCGCGGATACCCTTTCGGGCGCTCGATATGGGACTAACGGGCCTGCGGGGTCGGATCTGGTGGTCGGGGGATACGACCTCGCCCTCTCGGACCCGACGATTCGGGATCGCGTCCGGCCTGATCTCATCATCCGCGTCGGCTCCGCACCCACGTCGGCCAGCCTTGCATCGTGGCTGGACTCGCTCGCCGGAGTCCCGCACATCCTCATAGACGGAGGCGGGCGGTGGAAGGATCACGCTGGGGTCTCGACACGTCTGATCGCAGCAGATCCGGCCCGATTCCTCGAAGGGTTGATCTTGGAGGTGTCTGGTCGACTCTCTGATTCCGAGGGCAGTACGACGCGGTGGCGTGAGATGGAGCTCGATGTGCGGAAGTATGTCGAGAGGCCCCACATGAAGCCGGGGTTTGAAGGCCTCGTAGTCGCCGACGTGGCCCAACGAATCGATTCCGAGGACCTGCTATTGGTCTCCAACTCAATGCCAGTGAGAGATTTGGACACCTTCGTCCCTAAACGCGATCGATCACTGACAGTCTTGGGCAACAGAGGTGCGAGTGGCATCGATGGCATCGTTTCGACAGCGGCGGGCGTGTCGATCTCAACAGGCCGGCGCGTGGTCGCCATCCTTGGCGACTTGGCGCTTATTCACGATTCGAATGGCTTGTCCAGCCTACGCGGCGCAGGTGTGAAGGTGGTCCTGGTGGTGCTAAACAACGACGGGGGAGGGATATTCCACTTTCTTCCGATCCGAGGAATCGAGCCGGCCTTCACTCCCCTCTTCGCGACTCCGCATGGACGAGATCTGAGCGGGCTCGCCGCCTTCCATGGTCTCCCCCATCTTCGTTTCGAGACCGGCCCCGAAGAGGGCCCTCTTGGCCCAGAACTCCGCTCCAACGCCGTGGTCGACCTCGAGGAGGCCTGGGCGAGCGCGATGGACTGGGAGGGCAGTGGGATGTTGGAGGTACGGACGGATCGGGATCGAAACCGGGCTAGGCGAACGGAAGCCGTGGAAGAGATCTCGTCTATGTTGGGAGCGGTACACAGTCCCGGGGGAGGATGACCGAGGAGACCGAATGAGCCAGCCGGATTGGAAGGAAGTGCGCCAATACGAGGACATCTCGTACCACAAGGCCGATGGCGTCGCTCGGATTGCCTTCGACCGTCCAGAGGTGCGCAACGCATTCCGGCCCGAAACGCTGCTCGAGATGCAGGATGCCTTTCGGGATGCGGTTGAGGACATCGAAATAGGAGTCGTCCTCCTCACGGGAAACGGGCCGGCAGAGGACGGAAAGTACGCCTTCTGCTCCGGAGGAGATCAGCGCATTCGCGGGGACGCAGGATACGTCGGGGCGGATGGCCTCCCGCGCCTAAACGTACTGGAGCTCCAGCGCTACATCCGCAGCATGCCGAAACCGGTCATCGCTCTAGTCGCCGGCTACGCCATCGGAGGCGGGCATGTCCTGCATGTCATTTGCGACCTGACCATCGCTGCCGACAACGCCATCTTCGGGCAGACCGGCCCCAAGGTCGGGAGCTTCGACGGGGGGTTTGGGGCCTCATATCTGGCGAGTATTGTGGGCCAGAAGAAGGCGCGCGAGATCTGGTACCTCTGCCGCCAATACACCGCCGAAGAGGCGCTGGAAATGGGGTTAGTCAACGCCGTGGTTCCGCTGGCTGAGTTGGAGCTGGAAGGTTGGAGCTGGGCGCAGGAAATTCTGGACAAGAGCCCACTCGCGATCCGACTCCTCAAGAGCTCATTCAATGCGGCGGTGGATGGACAAGCCGGCCTTCAGGAGCTGGCCGGCAATGCTACGCTACTCTTCTACATGTCGGAGGAGGCGAGGGACGCGAAGAACGCGTTCTTGAGCAAGAAGAAGCCGGACTTTCGAAAGTACCCCTGGCTCCCGTGGTGACGGTCGAAGCGGGGCCCGCAGACAAGATGGGCCCGCGGGAGGGCTTGGAGGCCTGGGTCATGGCCTCTCGACCGGCGACGCTACCCGCCGCTGTTGCCCCCGTGGTGGTCGGGACGGCCATGGCCGCATTCCGGGGGGTGATGGAAGTCCTGCCGGCCGCAGCCGCACTCGTCGCGGCGCTCCTGATCCAGATCGCGACAAACCTGGCGAATGACTACTTCGATCATCAACGGGGAGGGGATGCTCACGATCGCGTGGGCCCGACCCGGGTCGTACAGGCTGGGATCCTGACTCCCAGGGCGGTCCTGAGGGCCGCGGTCGTCGTGTTGGCAGCCGCCACCGTGGTCGGGGCGTACTTAGTGTGGGTAGGTGGCCTCCCGATCCTGGTGATCGGGACGCTCTCTCTAATCTGCGCGGTTGCGTACACTGGCGGCCCTTTCCCCTTAGCCTACCACGGGCTGGGGGAAGTTTTTGCGTTCCTCTTCTTCGGGCTCGTCGCGGTCTCGGGCACCTACTGGGTCCAGGCGAGGGCATTCGAGTCGGACCTACTTCTCGCGGGCACAGGCGTGGGGGTCCTCACGACCGCTATCCTGGTTGTGAACAACCTTCGGGACATCGAGGGCGACGCGCGAGCGCGGAAGCGCACGGTTGCCGTCCGAATCGGCTCGACCGGCGCGAAGGCCGAGTTCGTGCTACTCGTGCTCGTCGCGGCTGCGGTGCCCCCCGTCGGGGTAGCGCTCCTCCAATGGCCGGCGTGGACCCTCCTCGCGCTCTTTGGACTGGGTCCGGCCCTACGAACTCTAGACACTATCTTCACGTACGCACATCCCAGTGAGCTCAATCCTGCGCTGGCGGAAGTGGCTCGAGGTGTAACGTGGTATGGAGCCCTTCTCGCCGTTGGGTTCGTTCTCGGCTCCTATCTCTGACCAGACACGGATGGACCCGCTTCGCCGAACGGCCCGTCGGTCGCCCGATGCCCCGGCGGTCGTAGCCCCTGCCGAGCCGCACGAGCCGGACGGCTTCTCATGGAGTTTCCAGGAGCTGGACCGTAGGGCCGATCTCATCGCGAAAGCCCTGGTCGGAGCCGGCGCCGCACCTGGGGACTGCGTTGCGATGCGGTTGCCCCCCAGCGCAGAGGCGATCGCCGTGCTCCACGGGGTTTCCAGGGCCGGAGCTGTGCTCGTTCCTCTGAACCCGGAATGGCCCGAGGCGGAGGCCAAGAGAGGGCTGGCCGCCGTGAGCGCCCCGAAGCGACTGATCGAGACTCGTGAGCAGGTCCGCGAGTGGCTGGGCGCGAGCCTCGATGAGGCGAGCGAGCCCGACATCGAGTCGTCCGTTCCTCCCGATCCTGCCCCAGGCGAGCTGGCCGTCTTCGTCCTTACCTCGGGGAGCACCGGCGTGCCTCGACCCGTCGGGATCACCCACGCGAACCTCGCGGAGTCGGCCCAGCAGGTGATTGAGCGACTTGATCTTCGGGCGAGCGACAGGTGGCTGACCTCGCTCTCTCCAGCGCACGTCGGCGGCCTGACGTTGATCCATCGGGCGGGTGTGGTGGGATGCGCACTGGTGACCTCTCGCGGTCTCGGGGCTGTGGAGATCGCACGGCTCATCGACGAGGGGGAGATTACCCATACCTCCCTCGTCCCCACGGTGCTGAAACGCATCCTCGATCAGAGGGGCGATCAGCTGGCGCCCGCATCTCTGCGCTGTCTCCTGGTGGGTGGGGCAGCGGTCCCTCGTCCTCTCCTGGATCGCGCCCTGGCCCTAGAGTATCCGATCGCCCTTACGTATGGGATGACTGAAACGACTTCTCAGGTGGCCACCGCGACCCCCCAGGAGGTTCGCACGAAGCCAGGAGCGGTTGGTCGCGCCCTTTCGGGCGTCGAGCTCCGCATAGACGCAGACATGGCCGAGGAGGAGGGTCGTGGCGAGATCCTGGCGCGAGGATCCACGGTGGTCTCCCAGCGACCAGCGGCCGGGGGAGGTAGGGTCAAGACCCAATCGCCGTATCTGGATGAGGAGGGGTGGCTCCACACGGGCGACCTCGGGCACTTCGATGCCGAGGGGGATCTCTGGGTGACCGGCCGTGCCTCCGAACGCATCGTGACCGGTGGCGTCACCGTTGAGCCCGGGGAGATCGAAGCCACGCTCCTTCACCATCCGGATGTCAACGAGATCGCGATCGTCGGGAGCCCGGATGCAGAGTGGGGGGAACGGGTGGTAGCGGTGGTGGTACCGGCGGTGGCCGATCGACCACCGACGCTACCGCAGCTACTCGAGTTCACGCGGAGTCGTCTCGGACCCGCCAAGCGCCCACGCGAACTCAGGATCGTGGAGTCCCTCCCCCGGACCTCAAACGGGAAGCTGGATCGACTTCGTCTGCGGGACCTGTAGATGGCTGTAGATCCGTCGTCGCAAGGTCCCTCTCGGATCCCCTACCCCCACGGCAACTCAGCCGTATGTTCGGGAGCCAGTGCCTTCGTTCTCTTGCAGATTTGCCGAAGCCCAGTCTCATGACCCAGACCGCCCTCCTCGAAGAATTCAGCTGGCGAGGCATGCTCCACGATGCTACGGAGGGTGCTGAAGAGGCCTTCCAGGGGGCCGCCCAGACCGCCTACGTCGGATTCGATCCAACCGCGGCGTCCCTTCATGTGGGGCACCTGCTTCCGGTCATGGGGCTCGTACACCTCCAGTGTTCGGGCCACAGTCCGATCGCTCTCGTCGGGGGAGGTACCGGCCTCATTGGTGATCCGTCGGGGAAGGGCGACGAGAGAACCCTCCTGCAGGTAGACGAGGCCAATGCGAACGCTGAGCAGCTGCACCGCCAGCTCCAAGCGTTCCTCGATTTCGACGGCGTACCGAACCCCGCGCGTATGGCGAACAACCTTGATTGGTTGGGCTCGACGGGCGTTCTCGACTTTCTGCGCGATGTCGGAAAGCACTTCCCGGTGAACGTCATGCTCGCGAAGGAAACGATTCGGCGCCGCCTCGAGAGTGACTCGACCGGAATCAGCTTCACTGAGTTCTCGTACCTGCTGCTTCAATCCTACGACTTCTACCGACTCTTCAAGGACTTCGGCTGTCGCGTGCAGCTTGGGGGGAGCGATCAGTGGGGAAATATCATTGGAGGAATTGAACTGATCCGAAGGATTGCGGGGCAACGGGCCTATGGCCTGGTGTTCCCTCTTCTCACCACGACTTCTGGGGCCAAGTTCGGTAAGACGGAGGCTGGCACGGTGTGGCTCGATCCGGATCGAACGTCGCCTTACCAGTTCTATCAGCATTGGCTCAACACGGATGACGCGGATGTCGGCCGATACCTGCGTTTCTTCACTCTGCTTACGCGGGTGGAGGTAGAGGCTCTCGATGAGGCCGTAGAGAAGCGTCCCCAGGATCGAGAGGCGCAGGAGGCGCTTGCGGCTGACGTCACCGGAAGAGTCCACGGCGACGGCGCACTGGAAAGTGCCAGGCGGGCCTCGAGAGTCCTCTTCGGGGGGGAGGTGAGAGGTCTCGATGCCAAGGCGATCGATGAGATCTTCGCTGACGTCCCCTCGAGCTCGCTTCCTCCCGAACGGCTCGAGGGCGAAGGCGTGGACCTGACGACCCTGATCGCGGAGGTTGGACTCACCTCATCGCGAGCAGAAGCTCGCCGCGGTGTCGAACAGGGTGGCGTCTATCTGAACAGCGACCGAATCACGGATGTGGGGTTCCGCGTGGTAGCCGAGCACGCCCTGCACGGCAGATTCCTCGTACTACGCAGGGGAAAGAGGAATCACTGCCTCGTCCGCGTCGAACCGTAGCCGATCGATCTCTCAGAGGGCGAGGCTCCAAGCGATCGCAAAACCGGAGCTGGGGGTGAGCTGTGGGCCGTCTAGGTCCTGATGGACGGGCACAATAAACTCGAGGTGGATTCGATTCCTCTGGAGTGTTCCTTCGGGAAACCGCAGATTCATCCCGATCGGGATCTCGACACGTGTTCCACCTTGGAGGTCCGGGTGCGCGAGCGGGCTGCTGAATGCATCCAGGCTCGCGTCTGCACCCAGCAGATCACCCATCTTATGGTAGCGCACGCGCACGGAACCACTGATCCAGTCCGTGAATCGATGGGCCATCCAGATCTGTCCATCGTACGACTTCCCCCGCGTCCAGCCTCGGTCATTCTCTCCGACTGGAAGCCGGGCCTGAGCCCGAAAGCCAACGGTTCCGTACTCGTTTTCAGCTACGAAGACCGCACCAGGCATGAGCGCGAAAGTGCCGTCCCCGGGTTGCATCGGATAGCGAAGGGTGCGGTCCCGATCTCCGATAGTCCCGCTGGGGAGCTGGCCCGCCGCCTCGACCGAGCCAGTCGGAAGAGATACTCCGGTGATCAGGTGGGCACGATACGGCCAACCATCGTGCAGTCCTAGGAGGGCGTGGACCTCCAGGTCTCCGATCCCGGATGTGCTAGGATTGCCCCTGAGCAGCTCGCTCGCAAACTCGGTCGAAGTGTGCAGGAAGGGCACGGTGAGGGACGCTCCCAACCAATCGAGAATCCCTGCCCTCAGCTCCAGCTCGTGCCGCTGCGCGGTCATGGAGAGGGCCGCGAGATCCCAGTCCCGGAGGACCAGGATCGCAGGGATCTCCTCCGTTCCGACCTTGAGCCCCTCGAAGTTGACGATGTCCATGCTGTATCGGGCCTCGAATGTGCCCGGGACAAGCAAGGCATCCTCGTTCACTCCAGCGGGTGCCCGCGCATCGGGTCGTTCCGTCCAGCCCCCGATCGGAGTTTGAGACGAGATCGGCCGAACCCATCCCAGGCCGACCAAGAGCACAACTGCGAAGACAGAACGACGAAACATGGGGGCGAATCCTCGAGGCACGACGCTCCGGGGAGGAACGTTTCAGGGTGACGGAGGAACAGGAGAAACGTAATCGAGATGTGGCGTATCGAACACCTGCCGTCGGAGGGAGAGGAACCTGCCGGGCTCATTGAAGTAAGCACAGGGAGCGGGCCTCAGCCGGCACCTCGAAGAACCACGAACCCCGGGGCCAAGATGAACAACCGAATCCCTCTCCTGGTGGGCGGCGTTTTGTTGATCGCGGCAGGAGCCGTCGGGACTTTCTGGGTCCTATCAGCCGAGACGCCTTCGGCGCCCGATGTGGCCATCCCCGCCCCGACCGGGATGGCCTACCTCGATCAGGCGCCTTTTGACGCGGCGGGAGACCCGATTCCGCTGGACCGGACCGAGCCGATCGCGATGACGGTCTACCTGAGCCCCACATGTGGGTGCTGCAGCGGTTGGGTCGAGCACATCAAGGACCATGGGTTCGAGGTGAGCCTCGAATACCGCGTCGATCTGACGATGGTCAAGGAGGGGTTCGCGGTGCGGCCCGAGCTTTCGTCCTGTCATACTGCTGTGGTCAACGGCTATATCATCGAGGGACACGTGCCGGGAGAGGTCGTACGCCAGTTTCTGGCCGAGGCGCCCCCGGTGCGAGGGCTGACCGTTCCAGGAATGCCGCTCGGCTCTCCCGGAATGGAGATGGGGGGCCGGATCGACCCCTACGACGTTCTTACCTTCACTTCGACGGGGCGGACCGAGGTCTACTCACGGGAGGGTCGGGGCTAGGCCTCAGAGGGTCTGCAAAAGCGGCGGGCGCAGCCAATATCTCGTCCGGAATTCCGAACCCATCCACGAGTGTAGTCGCCAGAGGGCGGACCTCGCCACAGAGACTGTTGACCAGGTCCCTGATGGATTTGGTCTGGCTCCCTTCCATGTAACCCGCCTCGAGGAACCAAACCCTATCTCGCTCCAGGCACGAAAGAGCGAAGAGGTCCGAGAGGGTGTCCAGGATCCTCCCGATCTCCTCTCCCTCGACGGCGGCGTAGCGGTCCACGGCATCCCGAAAACTCTCGAGGACGGTCCGTTCGACATGCGCGCGCGCCAGGTCCACCAGGTGGTCCTGGCATTCGTTCATTGCGTGGAAGGAGTCCATCCCTTCGTCGATCCGGTGCTTCAGCCTGCTGGCTGCGGTGTGAAGGAGTCGAGATTCTCGGAATCGGAGGGCGTCGAGCTGCGTCTCCGGATCCCTGAGGTAATCCTCCGCTGTGCGCCGACTACGGATCGGATTCAATCGCGTCACCTCGGTGCCGGCCCGCTCACCGAGGAACTTCATCATCCCCCATAACCGCAGATCACCCACCGAATCTCGATATTGGGAAAGGAGTCCCTTGGCAACGAGCTGAAGGAGCACCACGTTAGTGCCCTCGAAGGTCGTGAAGACATCGGTATCCTCTCTCAAGACTCCGAGCCGGTTCTCAGCCAGGTAGCCTCGCCCTCCTGCCGCTTCCCGGCAGCTCTGGAGCGTGTCCTGAGCATGCCTGGATGCATAGGCTTTGAGGCCCGCTGCGAGGACCTCCACCCGTGCGCCCTCCTCGTCACCTTTTGCAGCGTTTGCCGAAGCGTACTCGCCAATCAGATCCCTGACGGCAAAGTGTAGGCCGTAGGTCGCGGCGAGCGCTGGAAGGAGTGAGCGCTGCTGCGTCAGATAGTCGAGAATTGACACCTCCGGCTCACCCGAAGGACCGAATTGGCGGCGGGTCTCGCTGTACCTGACCGCAATGGCGAGCCCCGTCTTGGAGGCCGACACCGATGCGGCGGCGATCGAAATCCGACCACCCACTAGCGTGCCCAGCATCGTGAAGAACCTCCGTCCCGCAGAGGCAATCGGACTCCGGTACTCTCCCTCAGGGGTCAGATCCGCGAAGCGATTCAGGAGGTTTGCCCGGGGCACCCGGACCCTCTCAAAGGCAAGCCGCCCGTTGTCGACCCCGTTCAATCCGACTTTCTCGCCACAATCTTCGATCTGGATCCCGGGTAGGGCCTCGCCTTTGCTGTCACGAACCGGCACGAGAAAGGCGTGCACGCCGTGTTCCTCGCCTCCAACCTCCAATTGGGCGAACACGGTGGCGATACGGCCATCCAGCGCCGCATTCCCCAACCAGTCCTTCCGGGCTCCGGGGTGGGGAGTGTCAATCTCGAATTCTCCCGCCTCGGCCAGATAGGTGGCGCGCGTCTCGATCTCGCGCACGTTCGAGCCGTGGTCTCGCTCGGTCATCGCAAAGATCCCTGGGAGCTCCAGCGACGCCACCTTGGGGAGAAACTTTCGGTGATGAGCCTCGGTGCCCAGCTCTGTCACACTCCCGCCGAATAGACCGAACTGCACGCCGAACTTGATGAGCACTGAGAGGTTCCCGTACGCCAGCGTCTCGAAGACGATGAGCGAGCCCTCGACATCCCCGGCCCCGCCGACCTCAGTCGGAAAAGCGAGGCTACCCAGACCCTCCGCGGCGAGGCGGCAGAGGGCGCTCAAAGCCCGCCGCCGGGCCTCCGAAGTGGGGAGACCGTCGCGCACCCGTATCTCCGGGTCTGCTAGGAGGCCGAACACCCGAGCCCGGAGTTCGGCTCTCTCACCTGCCATGACTCGCTCGAGTACGGCTCGATCGAAGGGAATCGCCCGAGCGGATTCAACCGGAGAGAGCCGCTCCCGACCGGCCGTCAGGTCGCGAGCAGCCTCCCCTCCGAGTACTCCGAGGAGCTCCTCCACCCCCTCGAGCACTCGCATTCCCTTCGCGATCGCCCAACCCCCCTCGTCCGCCGCCTCAGTGCGCGCAAGCTCCACCCCCAGGGACACCAGAGACCGCAGCTCCTTGGGCGACACGCGGTGCGCGACCCGCCGGATTCCCTCGCGCAGCTCGGCGAGAGAGCACGGGGATGGAGGTGATTCTGGGCGCAGCCAGCTCTCCAGCACTTCGACCGCGGTCTCGGGCAGCTCCTCGGCGTCTCGGAGCGCCTGCCGGATTTGATCCATGTCCGCGGAGGAGAGAACGCCGTCGGACCAGGCGATGTATACGAGCGGGAGGAATGGGGTCAGGTGCTCGTCGTGGGGCGGCCAAGAGAGGGGCGCATTCGGTGGACTCGGATTCATGGCTGCGATACCAGCGAGAAATCGGATTGTTTCTGCATGGGGAGGGGCCTTGACCCACCCCCGATCCCCTAGCCACCATGGAGGCCCGTCGACCCGGCCACCGCCGGGTGCGCTACCCAGTCGCGGAACGGACTATGGCAGAGGTTCTGGTGGGTGTGATCATGGGCTCTCGCTCCGATTGGGAGACGATGGCCTACTCCGTGGACACGCTAAAGGCGCTCGACATCGGCCACGAGACGCGGGTCGTGTCCGCCCATCGGACCCCCGACGTGGCTTTCGAATACGCTTCCACCGCAGAGGACCGGGGATTGGAGGTGATCATCGCGGGCGCTGGCGGAGCGGCTCACCTTGCCGGAATCATAGCGGCCAAAACACTCATTCCAGTCCTGGGAGTCCCGATCCAGTCCAGCGCGCTCCAGGGCCTCGACTCGCTGCTCTCCATCGTACAGATGCCGGGGGGCGTGCCCGTCGGAACTGTTGCGATCGGGAAGGCAGGCGCCGTGAACGCGGCACTCTTGGCGGCGGCCATCGTGGGTGCCTCGCGACCCGAGGTCTTGGATCGGTTGCGCGCCTTTCGGAAGGAGCGAACCGAGGCGGTTCTACGGGACCCGGATCCCTCGCGGGATCCTACCTGAACGCCCGGACGGTAGTAGGTTCACACCCATGTTGGAACACATCAGAGAGAGGATCGAGCGCGAGATCGAGGACCTCACCCGCGAGCTGAACGTTGTCTTGCCGGAACGGATCTCGAAGGCCGTGGAGCTCGGCGACTTGCGAGAGAACGCCGAGTACAAATCGGCCCTAGAACGTCAACAGTTCGTCCAGGCCCGGATCGGGCATCTGTCCAAGCGAATGTCTGAACTCGCCAAGATCGATGTCGAAGCGATGCCTCTGAACCGGGTAGGGTTCGGCTCGCGCGTCACGATCGTAGACCTGGAGCTGGAAGAAGAGATGAGCCTTACGCTGGTTGCCGGCGACTTCATGGACCTGGAGGCGGGACACGTCTCCCTGGAATCACCCATGGGTAAGGGCCTGCTCGGTACCCGTGAGGGCCAGGAAGTGACGATCCGGCTGCCCAAGGGTGAGCGCCGTTTCCAGGTCAAAGCGGTTGTGACACTTCGGCAGCAGCTAGGCCTGGCCAGGTAAGCGGACTCCGCTTCTCCCGCCCCATATACGTTCCGTTATATTCTGCGCGTTCACGTCATCCCCTGGATTCCAGGGGCCGGAAGGGTCGTGTTAGGGGCGCTGATGGCGAGTATCGTGCTGATCGACAACGACGTCGTGTTTGGCGATGAGATGCGTGAAACCCTCGAGCGCGGAGGGCATGCGGTCCAGCTGGCCGAGGATGGCAACCGAGGGATGGAGCTGATCGAGCAGTCTCCGCCGGATCTCGTGGTGACCGAGCTCATCATGCCCGAGAGGGAAGGGATCGAGACGATCGTCGAGCTCGGTGAACGGTTCCCCGCCGTTTCGATCATGGCCATTTCCGGGACTGGGCCACTCGAGGCCGAGGGGCCCCTCCTCGACGCGACGATGCTCGGGGCGGTTAGCACCCTCTCGAAGCCCTTCACGATGGAAGAGTTTCTGCGGGAGATCGAGGAGATCCTCGTCGGATCCTAGGTCTACTGAAAGGGTAGCCTTGACCCTCTCGACCCAACCCAACCCGGGAGATTCCGATGGCACGCGTTCCCTCCACGATGCTTCCGCTCGGGACGCGGGCGCCCTCGTTTTCGCTCCCCTCGACGGATGGAGAGCTCGTCTCCCTCGAAACCCATCAACAGTCGCCGGGACTCTTGGTGATCTTCCAGTGTCCGCACTGCCCCTTCGTAAAGCACCTCCGCAATGCGATCGCCGAATTCGCTCAGGACTACCAAGCTCGCGGGCTGGCAGTAGTTGCGATCAACTCGAACGACATCGAGCAGTTTCCCGACGACGCGCCGGAGAAGATGGCCGAGGAGGCGGAGGAGGTCGGCTACACCTTCCCCTATCTGTTCGACGAGAGCCAGGAGGTCGCCAAGGCATATCGAGCGGCGTGCACTCCTGATTTCTATCTCTTCGACGGTGAGCGGAGGCTCGTGTATCGAGGGCAGTTCGACGGGAGCCGGCCCGGAAACGACGTAGCAGTGACCGGAGAAGACCTGCGTCTCGCTGCGGATGCCCTGCTCGGCGCAGGCGCTGTGCCCGACGCGCAAGCTCCGAGCCTGGGGTGCAATATCAAGTGGAAGACCGGAAACGAGCCCGACTACTTCGGCTAGACTGGCCTACACGCGACAATGGAAAAAGCCGCCGACGAGTTCATCCTCGTCGACGGCTTTCCCGTCACGCCGTTCAGCCTAGCGCGATCGCGACGCGCGGCTTCGAACAGCGAGCGATCAGTCCGGCTGTTACCGACCGAAACGGCGATCGCTTGCCCGTGCTCGGCTGAGCCGGCTACTGGGAATAGACAAGGGATCACCTCCTTAATTTAGGGTCGACATCGGGCGAGTCTCCGGCGGGATCGGGTCCCGCGGTCCGCAGGTGACGCATCCTCTGACACGACATCAGCGGCCCAGTCCCCTAGGGGACGCCAAGAAGCTATGCCGCCGGGCCGAGGTCGTAAAGGGGGTCGTCAGGCGGCCCTGAACGCTCTTACGAATAGCCAGCCGCTCGCGGCCAGGGCGGCGGCGATCCAGAGTGCGCCCCACGCGAGAGTGGGAACTCCAGTGACTTCAGCAAGCATGTAGGCATCCGACGGCAACTCGGGTCGGTCGAGGATATCTCCCTTGATGTCGAGGACTGCGTAGAGGCAGCTCGTGAGCCCGAGCACGGTGAGCAGCATCTGGTTCACGCGCGTGGGAATCCGAGTGGCTACGTACCACGAGGCCTAGCCCGAACAGGAGGCCGAACGCGATCCCGAATCCGCCTCGCACGTAAAGGAGGGTCAGGATCGCGACGAGTACCCCGAGGCTCCTTACGAGCCACCCCGCCCGCGTGCCCGCCCACCGCCCCAGCTCCAGGAGGACGCCTCCCCACGCGAGGCTTCCCAGGTATCCGGCGGACAGAGTGAGAAACGCATTCCCTCCCGGGCAGTCACAGGCGCCCCCTAACCTGGGGTCCAGAGTGATCCGCTGGATCGAGCCGCCTGTGGCGATCGAGGCAATTCCGTGACTGATCTCGTGGAGGAAGACTACGAATACCTTCAACGGGTAGATGACGGGCGACCACCAGAAGACCCAGAGGACTCCGAAGTAGACGGTGAACCCCACTACGAAGCCTACCCGCCTTCGAGTCGTAGGCTTCATGGATCGAATCTGGTGATCGGGTATGCAGTGAGCAGCGCATAGGCAGAACCGACGATCGCATCTCGGGCGATACGCGCGTTCTGGTCCGTGCTCCCTAGGGCCGCCAGAGCCTGTTCTCCGATCTCGCCAGAGGTCATTCCCGGTTCGAAGCCAAAGGCCCCAGCCCACCCAGCCATCTGAAACTGCCACTCGCGGAGGATTCGAGCTTCATCAGAACCCAAGATGGAGAGGTTCCGCCGCGTGGCCTCGCCGACAAGCAGCTCCCGAACGCTGTCGTCCATCTCAGTGATCGTCCCAGACACGGATTCGCCCGACAGCCCATCGGTCCATTCAGCGACTCGTCGCTGCCACGCGTCCGGATCATCCAGCTGGGCCACGACGTCTGCGGCCACGCGAGGGCGAGCCTCGGGGAACGGGACAGGTTGTCGATCGTCCAACCTGATCACATGGAAACCGTACTCTGATTCCACCACATCGCTGATCTGGTCGATTTCGAGGCTGTTGGCCGCGTTCCAGAACTCATCTACCCAACTGCCCTCTCGGCCTGGTTCCAGGAGGCCTCCGCGCCCCGCTGCCCCTGGCTCCTCAGAGACCTCGCCCGCGAGCCCAGGGAAAGGCTCGCCAGCGCGTGCCCGGCTGAGGGCCGCCTCGGCCCTGGCCCTGGCCTCGGCTCTTTGCTCCGGTGGTCTCCACCGCTCTGACAGAATCACGAGGTGTCGAACCGTCAGATCGAACTCAGGGTTTTGCGAGTAGCGTGCCTCCAGAACACGGTCGGTCACACCTTGGGCTTCGAGAGCGACCTCTTGTCGGAGACGCTCCACGAGGAGGTCCTCCCGCCACCGAGAAACGACCGGAGCTCCTACCCCAGCCTCCTCCCCTCGCGCCGCGGCGACTCCGATCGCTGTGATCATCGACAAGAGCTCGGTCTGTGAGTCGGACAGGCCGAGGAGATCTGCTCGGGCGAAGGAGACATCGGCAACAGCAAGCGCCGTTTCCCCGCGGCATCCTGATAGACAGATCGCCACGAGGAAGGCGAAGGCCGGGCCGATCAATCCGGGAGCAGACGGGAATCTGGGGATCATCAGAGGGATGGGTGGACCGTGACCCGCGGGCCTGTGAATACTAATACGACCCGTGGGCAGCTAGAGTTTCTAGCGCGGCGGGATCACATCGGCCGTCCTACCTTTCCCGGACATACGGGTATCTCGATACATAGATGAGACTACCCATTCGCGTACTGGTCATTTGCAGCGCGAACTCGGCACGCAGCCAGATCGCCGAGGCGCTCTTCCGCGCGAGGGGAGCCACCCGAATCGTAGTGGAGAGCTCAGGGACGACGCCGGCGGAGCAAGTGAACCCGGGTGCACTTCGGGTGCTGGCGGCCCATGGCGTGCGTGCCGACGGGCAGCGGCCCAAGCAAATCGGTGAGGTATTGGGCAGGGGCTGGGACGTGGTGATCACAGTCTGCGATCAAGCTGCGGAAGCGTGCCCTGTCCTTCCGGACGCTACTTTATCGGCTCATTGGGGGGTCGCGGACCCTGCCGGCGCCCTCGACGAAGATGCCTTCGAGCAGACGTTTCAGATCTTGAGCCGTCGGGTCGATGCGCTTCTCTCCCTACCGCTGGAACGACTAGATGGGGGACAGCTGAGGGGGGAACTGAGACGGATCGGGAACGAAGGTTCAGCTGCCGAGTGAGGGCCGGCAAGCCTAGTAGCGAAGCAGATACTGGAGCTTGACGAAGAACGCTCGGTTGGTGCGCCGCTTGCCGGTCCTGAAGAAGAGCTGCTCCTCGATCCCGTCCCCGTTGCGATCCCCCTGGATGAGGTCCGCCTGGCGGAAGTGGTCGTCGTAACCCAGGTAGAAGACGGTTCCTGCGTTCACCCGGTAATTGAAGAGGACGTTGAAGTCGAAGGTCTCATCCTGGGAGTTGAACTCCGTGATGTTCCGCATCCCAAGACGGTCCGTGAACTGCAGGTTCGTGGTCGCGCGAAAGATTCGTACGTTGAAGATCTCGCCATCATTGTTCCCGGGATTCGTGAAGCGAACACGATCGAAGCCGAGGCTCGAGTTTAGCCAATCCGAGGGGCGAACAGTTCCGTTGATCCCCCACCTCACCTGGTGCCCGAGGAACGGATCTTCCGAATCGTAGAAGATCTCATCTCCGGCGGAGAGATTCCCCCCCACGGAATAGCGACGGTTCGTGTTCACTCTTGTCCCGACGAAGAACCGATTCTTCCGGAAATTGATGCCTTCGAAACGCTCCATATCCCAGTTGGTGCCCCCGTACAGACTGATGTTCCTAGCAAAGTTGAAGCTCATTCGGGTGCTCAGGTTTTCATCCACCTGCACATCATCGAAGTCATAGTTCTGGCCGTACTCAATCGTGGGTCCCCAGTTGATGATCCAGCTCTCGGGCCAGAATCGATATCCTACGTTCCCGGTGGCGCTCCGCAGATCCCGCCGCCGTACGAAGCCCACCTCGGTCTCGAACTCCGGTGAGATCTCATAGGCGAATAGAGACCAACTCATATTCCGACCGTTCTGACGAAGCCGGGTGGCGATCATGTGTCCGTCCAGCTCGTTAGCACCCAGATCCTTGTAGCGGGAGCCGACGGCCCGGAAGTCCGCCGAGATCGTCGGACTCAGGCGGAAATTGCCGTCCGCGCCGAAGATCCGGCTGTAACTGTCCAGGAACTCACGATCCGTGAAGATGGCGCCGAGGTTCGACTCGGAATACAAGTCGTAGCGTGCCCGAGCAATGACCGTCTGGGCCGCCTGGTCGAAGGCCAAATCCTCCGGGTCATCCACCCTTCCCGGTGCGACGTCATTCGCCGTCAGTAGGCCGACCGCAAAGCGTCCCACCTGCCCGCTGACTTTCGCTCCATAGTCCGGGTCGACGATCGTGCGTGTGTGCACGAAGGTGACGGGCGCCTCGATGCTGAAGATGTCGGCGCCCTCGATGAAAAACGGCCTTAGCTCAGAGAAGAAAAGTGGGAACCGCTGGTTCACTTCGATCTGCGGCCGATCCGATTCAATCTGGGAGAAGTCGGGGTTAATCGTGAAGTCGGCCGTCAGATCCGAAGTCAGTCCGTACTTGAGGTTCACTCCGGCATCCGGGTCCGTGTCCTGGTTTCGGAACCCGGGCACGGTGGGATCGATCTCGCCGTATTGGATCGCGGTGAACGTCGGAAGGATTTCGAGATTCCGGCTGGTCGACAGGTCCGTCATCCCCTCAAGGATTCCCATCTGGGTGAAGAAGCTGGTCTCGTCCCGGGACATGGGCGCCCAGGTCTGGTTTTCCCGGTCCTTGCCCTTCACTTCCCGGACGATCTGGAATCCCCACCGGTGAGCCTCGCCCTCGGGTGGCTTGGGGTAGCGTAGGCTCTTGAATGGGATAGCCATCTCGGCCACGTACCCGTCCTCGACAAGCTGCGCCCCAGTGTCGAACAAGGTGTCCCAGGATCGATCCGCGGGCGGGATCGCCATCTGGGGGCCACCGCCACCTCCGCCGCCACCGCCACCCCGCCCCCTACCGCCGCCACCGAATCCGCGTCGTCCCAAGACCATGATCCCGTCGCCCTGTACACCGTAGCCGTTGACGTCGAAGTCGTAGCCGCGCTGCTGGTCCATGAAGGTGTCGAAGTAGACCGTCATCAGGTCGTCCATCGAGGCTGCGTCACGCTCGACCCGATTTGCACGCATGATGGACGGATCCTCGTAGTGAACGTGGAAACCGAAGTAGATGTTCTCCGAGTCGTAGGCGACGTAAACGTCGGTGTCCTCGCTCCCGGGGGCTCCCTCGAACGGGGATTGCTGAGTGAACTCGGTGAGGTGGGCGGCCACCCGCCAGACGTCGTCGTCCAGGACACCGTCGATGACGGGGGGGGTTTCGGTCCGAGTCGGGGTCACCCGAGGTCGGCCAGGCACGAGGCCCAACTCCTCCGGGGTCGGGACCCTCTCGCTACGAGCCGCTGCGGGCGCGACGGCGTCGAGCTCCGTGTCGCGCTCCGAGGGGACGACCGGCCGCTCGGTCGGAGTCTGGCCCACGAGCTCAGCAGGCGCGAGCCCGAGGCAGGGCCCGAACAGGCATGCTAGCCCGAGGAGGGTCGAGCCGCAGCGGGGAGGGGAACGCGACAGACGGTACCTGACCTGAACGGGGACCGAAGAGGGTTGGAGCTCGCGTGCGTTGTCGCTTCGCGCAAGTGAGCCTTGTAACTAGCGTAACCTCGGCTCGCGGGTCAAGAACCGCTAGGGCTCACCCCTCCTCGGATGGGGCGCTCAGTAGCGGAACAGGTACTGCAGTTTTACGAAGATCGCCCGGTTCGTACGGCGCTGCCCAGTCGTGTAGAACAGCTGTTCCTCGAGGCCATCCCCATCGTGGTCTCCCTCGATCAGATCGGCCTGTCGAAAGTGGTCGTCATAGCCCATGCAAAAAAACGGTCCCCGCGTTCACCCGGTAGTTGAAGAGAACGTTGAAATCGAAAGTCTCGTCCTGCGAGTTGATCTCGGTGATGTTGCGCAACCCCAACCGATCCGTGAACTGGAAGGTTGTCGTAGCCCGAAGGATACGCACGTCGAAAAGCTCTTCATTCGCGCTCGTCGGGTCCGTGAAACGCCGGCGTTCGAATCGTAGGCTCGAGCTGAACCGGTCCAGTGGACGGAGCGTCCCGTTTAGGCTCCAACTGAGCTGGTGGCCCAAGAAAGGCCCCAGAAAATAGATCTCATCGCCCGTCGAGAAGTTCCCGCCGAAGGAATAGCGACGGCCCGTGTTCACGAATCCTCCAATGCGGAAACGGTTCTTCTGGAAGTCGATGCCCTCGAATCGCTCCATGTCCCAGTTGAAGTTCGAGAAGAGACTAACGCTTCGTGCGAAGTCAAAACCGAGCCGAACCGCCCGGTTCTCGTCCTGGAGCACCCCGTCGAAGTCATAGATCTGGCCGTATTCAAAGGTGGGTCCCCAGTTGATTATCCAGCTCTCTGGCCAGAACCGGTATCCGAGGTTGCCCCGCACGTTGCGCACGTCCGTGCGGCGCACAAAGCCTGCTTCCGTTTCGAAATCGGGCGTGATCTCGTGAGCGAAGAGTGACGCCCTCACATTTCTTCCCTCCTGGATGATCCCGACGACGAACATGTGCCCAGCCATTTCCTCCTCGCCGACCCCTTTGTTCGATGACCCGATCGCCTGGAAGCTGCTGGAGAGCGTGGAGCCCAATCTGAAGTTGCCGTCCAGGCCGAAGACTCGGCTGTGACTATTCAGGAACTCCCGATCGGTGACGATCGCACCGAGGTTCGACTCCGCGTACAGATCGTACCTTGCCCGCCCGATGAAGGTCTGGGCGGCCTCATCGAAGGCGGGATCTCCCGAATCTTCAACCTTTCCGGGGGCCCGGTCGTTCGCCGCAAGGAGGCCAACCGCGAAGCGTCCGACTTGCCCGCTAAGTTTCGCACCATAATCGGGGTTGACGATCGTCCGCGTATGGACCACGGTGACCGGGCCGTTTACCTGGAAGATCTCGGCGCCTTCGAGGAAAAACGGCCGGAGCTCCGAGAAGAAGAGCGGAAAGCGCTGGTTGACCTCGATTTGCGGCCGATCCGACTCGATCTGTGAGAAGTCCGGGTTGACCGTAAAGTCTGCGGTCAGGTCCGATGTCAACCCGTACTTCACGTTGAGGCCGGCGTCTGGCTGCGTGTCCTGGTTTCGGAACCCGGGTCCCGTGGGGTCGATCTCGCCGTACTGGATTGCAGTGAAGGTCGGCAGGATCTCCAGGTTTCGGCTGGTCGAGATATCAACCATTCCCTCGAGGATGCTCATCTGCGCGAAGAAGCTGGCCTCGTCCCGAGACATCGGGGACCAAACCTGGTTCTCCTGGTTGCTGCCTCTCACCTGCCGAACGATCTGCAGTCCCCATCGGTGCGGCTCACCATCCGGTGGAGACGGATATCGCAGACTCTTGAAGGGGATCGCCATCTCCGCGGTAAAGCCGTCTTCGACGATCTGCGCCCCTGTATCGAACAGAGCGTTCCAAGATCGATCCGCCCTCGGGATCCCCCGCCGACTTCCTCGATTCCGCCGCTGGCCCGCAGTCATGATCCCATCACCCTGGACCCCATAGCCGTTGACGTCGAAGTCGTAGCCGCGTTGCTGGTCCAGGAAGGTGTCGAGGTACACGGTCATGAGGTCGTCCTGGGAGGTCCGATCACGCTCAACCCGGTTCGCCCGCATGATCGACGGATCCTCGTAGTGGGCGTTGAACCCGAAGTAGAGATGATCCGAGTCGTAGGCGAGGTAGACGTCGGTCTGCTCGCTCGCGGGGGCCCCCTCGAGCGGGGACTCCTGAGTGAACTGGGTGATACGGGCGGCTGTCCCCCAGACCTCGTCGTCCAGAACGCCGTCGATGACAGGTGCGGTGTCCCCTCGGGTTGGAGCGACCCGCGGTCGCCCTGGAACGAGGCCCAGCTCCTCGGGGCTGGGGACACTCTCTAGTACGGTCGACTCAGGGGTGGAGCTTACCGCCCCTCCGTCCTCTTCGGGCACCGATGTCCGCGGTTCGGTTGGTGACTGCGCGGCCAACGGTAAGGACGGAGCGGCCCAGACCAGGCCAATAAGGAGCGCCGTGCGAAACGAGGCTCTGAAGGTCAATTCCAGCACACGGACCTGGCCTGGCTTGGGTCAACGACGCGGGCAATTGGGGCTGCGACCGCGGTCGCGACAAGAAACAAACGTTCGCTAACTAAGTGTCAGGCCGACTTGTGCGTCAAGGAGCAAAGGTATGCGGCCGCGAGCTTGTGCGGGCTATCCTTCGGGCCTACCGTGGGCCAGCGCAGAAGCGGCGTATCGGAGCCCCGCCGCCCTTTGATCAAGTCCACCCACAGTCAAACGTTCATGTCCACCTTCCAGTTCGACGCATTGCGGCTGGCCATTCGCGGCCAGTTGATCCGGCCCGGAGATGTGAGCTACGAGGACGCCCGATCGATCTGGAACGGCATGATCGATCGCCGGCCTGCGGCCATCGTGCAGTGCATCGGCACCGACGACGCCCTGGCCTCCTTTCGCTTCGTGAGGGAGCACAACATTCCGTTCACCGTGCGTGGCGCGGGCCATAACATTGCCGGTACGGCCATCGCCGACGATGCCCTGATGATCGACCTCTCCGGAACGCGCGGGGTCTGGGTTGACGCCGAACGAGAGATCGTTCGCGCCCAACCCGGGGCAACGCTCGGTGACATCGATCGGGAAACGCAGCTTCGCGGACAGGCAGCCGTTCTCGGGTTCGTGTCCGACACAGGCGCTACAGGCCTCACGCTAGGCGGTGGGTTCGGCTATCTCACCCGCACGTATGGGTGGACCTGTGACAACGTGGCCTCGATGGAATTGATCACAGTCGGGGGCGAACTGATCCGCACAAGTGAGACGGAGCATCCGGATCTATTCTGGGGCCTGAGCGGCGGCGGCGGAAACTTCGGGATTGTAACCGGAATCGAGCACCGTCTCCATACGGTCGGTCCTGAGGTTCTTGCCGGTGTAATCGCCTGGCGGGGCGAGGACGCAGCGGCCGTGATGGACCTTTTTCGCAGCGTCACGGAAGCCGCGCCCCGTGAGCTCACCTGCGCGGCGATGATACGACGAGCACCCCCGGCGCCGTGGCTACCCCAGGAGGTTCATGGGGAGCTGATCGCGGGAATCGTGGTCTGCCACGTCGGGCCGGCTGACCAGGCAGAGCGTGATGTCGCTCCGCTCATCGAATTCGGCTCCGCGGTCGGGAATGTAGTCCAGCGTCGCTCCTACGTCTTGCAGCAAGGCCTGCTCGATGCCACGCAGCCCAATGGGCGCCGTTACTACTGGAAATCGGAGTACTTTCCCCAGCTCGGCGCGGATTCACTCTCCGCTTTCTGTGCCTATGGAGAGCGAATCACCTCTCCGCACTCGGCGATCATCTTGTTCCAAGTCGATGGGGCGCTCAACGAGTTGTCTGCCGACCACTCGCCGATGGGGAACCGCGACGCGCGTTACGTGCTGAACATCACCGGGGCCTGGGATTCCGACGAGAACGACGACACAAACATCGGTTGGGTCCGGGGGTCCTGGGAGGAGATGCGTCGGTTCTCGACGGGCGGCACCTACGTGAACTTCCTGACGGAAGACGATGGCGCGGACCGTGTGCGGGCGGCCTACGGTGTGAATTTCGAGCGACTTGCCGAGGTGAAGGCCAAGTGGGATCCGGAGAACGTCTTTCGCATGAACAAGAACATCGAGCCCAACGGGGGAACGGCCTGATGAAACATAGAACGCTCGCCGATACAGGCGTTTTCGTCTCGGAGTTGTGTCTGGGCGCTATGACCTTCGGGGGCGGGGGGCAGATATGGGACGCGATCGGGGGGCTCGACCAGACGGCGGCGGACGAGATCGTGGGGCGGTCTCTCGATGCGGGTATCAACTTCATTGACACGGCCAACGTCTATGCGGCGGGCGAGTCCGAGACGATAGTCGGTAAGGCCCTCAAGGGGCGAAGACAGGAGGTGGTGCTTGCGACCAAGGCCCGGGGGCGGATGGGTGAGGGGGCGAACGACGTGGGGCTCTCTCGACTTCACATCACCCAGGCGGTTGAGGCCAGTCTGAAGCGCCTGGATACAGACTTCATAGATCTGTATCAGATCCACCGCTCGGACCCCCTTACGTCGATGGAGGATACGCTTCGCGCCCTCGACGATCTCGTACGGCACGGCAAGGTGCGCTATATCGGTTGCTCCAACCTGCTGGCCTGGGAGCTCATGCGAGCGCTCGGAATCTCCAGAACCGAGGGGCTCGAGCGCTTCAGGTGTACGCAGTCCTACTACTCGCTGGCCGGTCGAGAGCTGGAACGGGAGATGATTCCTCTCCTCGAGGATCAGGGAGTGGGTCTACTCGTCTGGAGCCCGCTGGCCGGGGGGTTTCTCTCCGGGAAGTTCACGCGCGATGCCGAGCAGGTCGTAGGACGTCGCGCCTCGTTCGACTTTCCTCCCATCGACAGAGAGAAGGCGTACGACACCGTCGATGTCATGCGTGAGATCGGGCTGGCTCACGAGGCGAGTGTCGCCCAGGTGGCTCTGGCCTGGCTTCTTGCGAAGCCCGTTGTAACCAGCGTGATCATTGGAGCCCGGAAGATGTCGCAGCTCGAGGACAACCTGGGTGCTGTCGATCTGTCCCTCTCGGAGGAAGAGCTGAAAGCGCTGAATGAGGCCAGCCAGCTCGCGCTGGAGTACCCCGCATGGATGGATGTCTTCCCGTCGGATCGCCGTCCGGGGGAGGTCCGCCGGTACGACCGCGCCCGCGAAGATGGCACGGAGGGGGCCTAGTGAGGGCTCGGGCGGCGCTGGGTCTCGTGGGTTTGCTCCCTCTAGCGGCCTGTAACGCAGAGTCCAGGGGGGCCGGCGGTTCACCTGGCGGGCCCGTCACCGAGGTCTTTGACTCCGGAGGGGCGTCCCTCGGAAGTGTGGTCTTTCCAGTTAGCTGCTCAGAACCTGCGGCCCAGGATATGCGGTTGGGTCTGGCCCTCCTCCACAACATGACCTACGAGATGGCTGAGCGCGCGTTCGCGGCCGCGGCGGATCGGGACCCCGATTGCGTTCTGGCCTATTGGGGCATGGCGATGACCTACTTCCACCCGCTGTGGCCGGACGTCCCTTCTGACGATGCAGGGGAACGCGGATGGGACTTACTCCAGGAAGCGAGGAGTCGGGGACCCCAAACGGCGAGGGAGGGAGCGTACATCGCGGCGCTTGAGGCGTATTACGTAGATGGGCCGAGCCGCGATGAGCGGAGTCGCTTGAGGGAGCTGTTGGACGATATGCTCTTTGCGTTGGGGCAGTACGAAGAAGCTCAGGTCGCTTACGAGCTCGCCCTGGACCGGTCCCCTAATCGGTCCAACAGCCTCTATGGTGCAGGGCGCTCAGCCGAACTGAGTAGAGACACAGCCGCAGCCCGAGGCTTCTATGGGACGCTGCTAGAGAACGTTGGAGAGGGCTCACAGCGCAGCCGCCTCGAGCATGCAGTGAGGCTCCTGGAGGCCGGCTAGGCTCCGCCGTTCGCCCGCGCCGAGTATCGATGGCTCTGATCCGAAAGTGGTTGATTCTGTCACATCGCTACCTGGGCATCGCCCTGGGCCTGCTATTCGTGATTTGGTTCGCGTCTGGCATCGGGATGATGTACGCCGGGGGGATGCCCCGCCTCACTGAAGGTCTGCGGGTGGACCGACTGGAGCCGCTGGACTTCGAAGCCGTCCGGATGACTCCGTGGGAGGTCGCCGAACTGACGGGTCCTGGTGAGACGCTTGGGCGGGTTACCCTCCTCACCGTAGTGGGCCGGCCGGCATACCGCTTGGATGGCGAATCCCCGGCGACGGTCTTCGCCGACACCGGAGAATCACTCGACGAAGTCGGTCCCACTCAGGCGCGCAGGGTGGCCGGTCAGTTCGTGGGACTGACCCTGCCGGAGATCACCTACGAGAGGCTTGTGACAGAAGCCGACCAGTGGACGATAACCCAACGCGCACAGCTCCCACTTCACAAGCTGAATGCAGATGACGAGCAGGGTACCCAGCTCTATGTATCGCCGGCATCGGGAGAGGTTACCCTGCTCACAACGCGAGCCAGCAGAGCCCTCGCCTGGGTCGCCGCGATCCCTCACTGGCTCTATTTCACTCCGCTGCGCATTCGCGCAACGCTGTGGCGTCACACCATTCTCTGGACCGCCGGTCTGGGTTGCGTCCTCGCCATCTTCGGAATCGCCCTGGCGTTCCTTCAGTTTAGATTCTCACCCCCCTTCCGTTGGCGGCGAGTCCCTTCCTACCTGCCCTATTCCGGTTGGATGCGGTGGCACTACATCGCCGGCGCCGTCTTCGGCCTTTTCGCTCTGACATGGGTCTTCAGCGGCCTGCTTTCGATGGAGCCGTGGGGGTGGGCATCACGGGAGGGATTGAGAACTGAAGCGCTTCGGGAGGCGCTGATCGGGGGACCGCTCGAAGCTTCGGCCTTCCCAGCGATCGACTCCGACGCCTGGGACGCACTCCTGCCAGGGCGAAGCATCAAAGAGGTTATCTACACGCTTGTTCTGGGCGAGCCGTACTTCATGATCGGGAGCTCGCCGGTAGGGGGTGACGCGAAAGAAGAGATTGCCAAGCCGGTCTTGGTCTCAGCCAAGACTCTCGAGATTCGAAGGGAGCCCTTCGCGGTGGACACCCTCGTGCGCCTCGTTCGCGAGACCAGCCTGGAGGCCGCGATCGTCGAAGCACGCCTTCTCGAAGCGTATGATTCCTACCACTACTCGCGGGACAACGAGGCTCCCTTGCCGATCCTCCGTGTCAAGTTCGACGACCCGGAACGGACGTGGCTCTACCTCGATCCTACGCTAGGAGAGTTGTCCACGATCGTCCATCGCCTCGACCGGGTAGAGCGATGGATCTACAACGGGTTTCACAGCCTGGACTTCAGCTTCTGGTACTACAACCGGCGGATCTGGGAGATCGGCGTACTCCTGCTAAGCCTCGGCGGACTGGCCACGAGCGCGATCGGGTTGTTCGTCGGCACACGAAGACTGTGGAGGGCTGGACGACCCCGAAGCTTGCGAGGCTAATTCCAGTTCGGCTGGTGGTAGCGGCCCGCGTGAAAGGTTGTGAAAAAACGGTAGAGCAGGGATGGTCGATGGGCTGGCTAGAGTCACCAGGCTCCAGGTTTTGCTGGGCCACGTAGGTCTGATGAGCCGAGCCATCGACTAGAACGTGGTACCAGGGCTGCTCTTTGGTCGGCTCATAATCCTTTCCCTGGGTCTGGAAGGTGTACCAAGAGTCGTCGGCCTGGCATGTGCCATCGTAGCCCACCACCACGCCGCGATACCTGTATCGCAGGTGGTGAACGATCTGCCCAACCTGAAAGAGCACCTCTCTTGTAACCGGAGCCATCCGCCCCTCCCATCAGCGAGGCGCTAGAATAGCAGCATGGCTAGCCCACGAGCGACCCCGGTAGAGGTCGGTCCCACCGAAGATGGCTCTGCACTTCGGATCCACTGGGGCGACGGCCACGAATCTGTCTATCTCCCGCGGAATCTCCGTATGGCGTGCCCCTGCGCGGCGTGTGTCGACGAACTCACTGGCCGCCGGATCCTTACCGAGGAGATGGTCGACGAAGGGGTGTACCCCACCGCCATCGAGTACGTGGGGAGGTACGCTCTACAGTTTTTCTGGAGCGATGGCCACAGTACCGGTTTCTACCCATACGACTTCCTACGCAACCTCTGTAGTTGCCCGGTCTGCACGGCGGATCACAACCCGATCCAATAAGTGACCTTAACCGCAAAAAAGTTGTCTCCGGTTGCGCCGAGTGAACCGACGAGGTCGCCAACACCTGCGGTCCCGACTTGGAGCTCGCGTGAGCGGGCCTGCTGCCAGACGAGAAAGAGGGTGCTTCCGGGGCGCCATTCCCACCGAAGGACGGCGGTGCTACGGAAGGAGCGGAGGTTGAAGTCCTGATTGGGGATGACGAAGGTATCACCGGCCTCCTCGTCGTGGACCTCCCGACTCCCGCCCTCATGAAGTTCTACCGCGGTGCCATCGGTCCCGTAGATTCGGAGGAAACGGCTTCTGGACGCCTGCAACTCCCCGAAGTCAAAGAACCGACCGCTGGCTGCAAAGGGCTGGGCGTACAGCTCCAGGTTGAGGTCCGGTTGCAAGGTGAAGTTCAGCCGAGTCTCGATGGCCAGCTCAGTACGGTCGGTGAACGCGAAGATGTATCGGCTGCCAAAGGTGTCATCTGAGCCCCCGCCTCTGGCCGTTACGTACTGGCGAGAGTCCACACGCCGCACATAGGAGGGCACGAAGGAGACCTGCCACCGGGGGGCAGGAATCAGAGAGATCTCGCCGTCTACAGTTCCGCTCCAGCCTCCCAGCCTGTCCCTTCCGTAGGCCACGCCTGTTCTCCACCGAGTTTCGGTCGATGGGTTGCTCCCGAGACTCAACGACGCCCGCCAATTCTGGGGTGCCTCCATTGAGGGGCCTCCCCGCGTCAGCTGTGTGTTCTGCACTCGAGGACTGAAGGAGGCAGAGGCCCTCGTCGTCCAGAAGTTGTTCCATGTCAGCTCCGTGTCCCCGCTCACCTGAGTCCGTTGCCGTGTGCCCCCGAAATTCCACTCGGCGCTCTGGTTCAACGTGAAGCTGTAGCTCCTCAGCGTCTCTCCCGGCTCGGTCTCCCGGTAGGTGAGGCGGTCCCTCACCATGAGCCCGTCTCCGAATCCGAGACGCCCGATGTCATTGAAGGTGACTTCGGGGGTCTCCATGTCGAGGTAGATGCTCCACAGCCAGTGGGTGCCGCTGATCTTCCGAGCCTCGACGGTTGTCTTGGCTCCGGAAAGGGAGGTGCGAGAGGAGTCCACCCGCACGTAACCCGCATCAGGTCTCTGGAAGTACCTCTCGCTTCCCTCTTGGGCGCGAACGATAGCCTCCTCGGTTCCGCTTACACCCGTGAGACCCCCTCCCACCAGGACTTCGTACGTCCCGCCCCCTAGGCGCCACAGAAGGTCACCCCCGACCATCCAAGCGTTTCGGCGAAGCCGCGCGGCCAGTGGGTCGCCCTCCTCCAAATCCCGGTGGGCGCCGGTCAGCATCAGGCTCGCTGTCGAGCCGTACGCTCCGAATTCTTGCTGAATCCGCGCCGTGCCCCATGCAGCCCTCGCGGTGACCGGAATCTTGCCGAAGGTCCCTCCTGACCCGCCTGGAGTCGGGTCGAAAGTCTGCGCCGCCTCCTTGTCGGTCACGGCTGCCAAAATGCCTATTGAAGTGCCTGAAGGGAGCCGGCCCGTCACCTTGGCCGCTCCAAGGATCCTCGTTTCACCGGGGTAGTCGACGAACTCCGCACTCGCCGGTCCCTCAGGTGGACCACCGATCCGGCGGGAATAGAAATAGTTGTTTTCCGGAGGGGTAAAGAGGCTACTCCCTTCGGTGAAGAAGGGACGGCGCTCCGGATAGCGGGTCTCGGTGTCGGTCAGATTGATCACGGCCGGATCCACCTCCACCTGACCGAAATCCGGGAAGAAGGTAGCGTCGAGGGTCAGGTTGGGACCCAAGCCCATCTTCAGATCCGCGCCTAGATGCCCTTCCAGGTTGAGTTCGTCCACGAACGGATCCAGGGGATCTCGATTTCCCACGACTGTGGAGCCCCCCGCTGCATAGGGGAGCAGCTCGAGCCTGCTTGTCTGATCGATCGATTCGATTCCCCGGAGCTCCCCAAAACGGGAGGACCACGCGGTCTCGGTTCGAGGGATCGCGACCCAATAGTCGTCCTCGTTCTTCGATGGAATCCAGCGATGAAGGTTCAGCCCCCAGACCAACTGGGAGATGTCGTCGAAGCGGAGCTGAGTGAATGGTATCCACATCTCCGCGGTCCAGCCGGTGTCGTCGATGCTGGCCCGTGCCTCCCACACCGGGTCGAAGCGTTGGTCGATGTCGGATTCGCTGTCGGTTAGGTGTTGGTGGTCGACGCGAACCCCCGATGCCGTCACCCCGAAGCTGTATGCAGTCCGGCCGTCCAGGAACGTATCCAGGGAGATCAGCACATATTCGGCCAGCTCCGGTCTGCCGCTCACGCCCGGACGACTCTGAAAGCCGCCTGAACGAGGCCCTTGACTGGGACTGTAGGGGCTGTCCCGTCGCCCCAAGGGCGCCTGAATGCCAGCTCGGCCCTGACTGCTGCTCATTCGGGCCCCCACATAGAGCCCGCCGCTGTCGTAAACGAAACGGACATCCGTTCGTTCACTGGGAGGCGCCCCCTCGACCGGCTCTTTCTGTACGAAGTCGATAATTGAAGGGGCTCGATCCCAAGCCTCCTCGTCGAGTCGACCGTCCACATTGACCTGGCCGTCAGGCACACGGACCGCAGTCGCTCGTTTCTTCAAGCCGACACCTCGAGCCTGAGCCCGGGCATCCGGTGCCCCCGCCGCAGAGACCGTGAAAGCCACCAGGATAACCGAGAGGAGGACTCGAGCCTGACCCCTCTTCTTTTCGGGGTGGATCAAGGTTTTTTCGGAGGGCGGGTCATTTCGGGAGACTTCACGTTACAGAGATCCGACGTCTCGGGCGCCGCGTGATATGCGGGCGCTCCGATAGGCGCACAAGCCGCGTAGAATACACGCGCCCCACCGATTGACGCAATCGAGATGTAGGCGAGAGAGTAAAGACGCGCAGCCGTTGAATTGCTCTGGGTGGGACGGCTATTCGTAAGATAAGCTCGGGTACCACTGACCACGACCATTCGGGGTCATGTCGAGCACCCCCCAAAGGGGCCACACCAAATCCATATGACGCATGTTGCCATTCTTGATCATCGGCGCGTAGGAGAGCTCCGAATTCCAGAAATGCCGAATCGTGTCGCCGTCACGAACGAATACGTTTGCCGTAGTGGTCTGACGTCCGTCGAGCTCACCGAGGTAGTCATCATTGAAGGTGTTGTTCCTTGACGATAGCAGACGGAAGTTTCGCCACCCGCGTGCTTTGGCGTGCTCCTGAATGGTGTGGATGTGGTGCTTTGCTACCACCGCGGTGTTGATGTTCTGATCGAGATGAGGGATCTGACCATCGAGGCCATCGAGGAAGGCCGTGCACATCGGGCAGGCCCCATCCATATCGGGTGAGTACATGAAGCTGTAAACGAAGAGCGTGTCCATCCCGGGTGCGAAGAGATCGGCAAACTCAGTCTGTCGGACCCCGCCCTCCACGAGCTCGTCGAATACGTAGTTCTCTCTGATCTGGCCGCCTGGTGGGAGCTGCCGGCGTAGCGTGGCGACCTGTTCGATCTGCCCGCGCAACTCGATCTCCGCCTCCAGGAGTTCGTTGCGCGCTTTTCGGTATGCGTCGGACTCGTTGGGGAAACGTACGTCGGTCATTGCGGTCCTCCGAAGGGATGGGTTCACGGTCCGTCCGATCGAACTCAAGATACCGCACACTGTCCCCGTTTGCGTCGCGGGGTTCTACTTCCCACTCTGCGGCCACGCCTTCCATTCACTCCCGCGGGGCCAACCAGGTGATCAACTCCCTCCAAACCGGGGCGGGCGGGGACACGATTCGACGAGTCGGCTGCCCTGTTCTTGCCCTTATTGGCCTCTTCGCCTTGTGTCCACTTGTGGGCGCCCAGTCGCCGATCGACAACTACACACCCGTGACCGAGGCCAACCTCCTCAGCCCGCCGGACGGCGAATGGCTCATGTGGCGGCGAACCTATAACCACTGGGGATACAGCCCGCTGGATCAGATCAACCCCTCCAACGTTGGGGATCTTCGTCTGGCTTGGGCATGGACCATGGCGGAGGGCCGCCAGGAAACGACCCCTCTTGTGCATGACGGTGTCATGTTTCTGCCTCAGGCGTGCGACTATGTGGAAGCCCTGAACGCGCTCAACGGAAACCCGATCTGGGAATACCGGCGCCCGCGAGTGGAACATCCCGCCTCTCTCGTGTGCGCAAATCGCAACGCGGTGCTCTTCGGCGACCAGCTCTTCATCGCGACCCACGACGCTTACCTGGTCGCCCTCGACGCTCGCACTGGCGAGGTTGACTGGGAGGAGCAGGTGGGGGATTGGACTGTCGGACAGCACTACTCCGGAGGGCCTCAGGTTATCAAGGGCCAGCTGGTCGCGGGCATGTCCGGCTGTTACCACATCAACACAGCCTGCTGGATCTCGGCGCACGACCTCCAGACGGGAGAGGAGCTCTGGCGGACCCACACGATTCCCCAGCGTGGAGAGCCCGGCTATGAGACCTGGGGAGACGTGCCCGACGAGGATTGGCGTGGGGGCTCCGCCTGGATTGCGCCGAGCTACGATGCGGAGCTGGAGCTGATCTATATCGGCGTGGGGGTGCCGATCCCATGGGGCTCTGTTCAGCGAGGCACTGAAGACGGGGACGTCCTCTACACGAACTCGACCCTGGCCCTGAACGCGGACACGGGTGAGATCGAATGGTACTTCCAACACCTCCCAGGCGACGAATGGGACCTCGATCACCCCTACGAGCGCATCCTGGTTGAGACACAGGTGGCTCCGAATCAGAACGCGGTCGAATGGATGAACCCAGCTGTCTCCCTCGGTGAGCGACGGAAGGTCGTCACCGGTATCCCCGGGAAACCGGGAATCGTCTGGACGTTGGATGCCGCATCGGGCGACTTCCTTTGGGCGCGCCCTACGAACGATCAGAACGCAATCGTCGGTGTTGATATCGAGCAGCGACGAGGGATCGCTAACTCTGCGCTGAAACCCTCGAGGATCGGGGTGGAGACCTTCGTCTGTCCGGATGTCAGAGGCGGGATGAACTGGCAGGCCGCGGCCTACAGCCCGCAGACCAACTCCCTCTATGCGCCTACGAACAACACCTGCATGAGGTACACGCTCAATCCGGTCGAGCCGGTCCTGGGTGCGTATCACAGTTCAGCCATCAGGCAGCCGGCGCACGTACCGGGATCGAACGAGCAGGTGGGTCGGCTGACCGCCGTCGACGTAGCGACTGGGGAGACACGCTGGGAGCATCGGCAACGTGCCGGGATCGCTGGCTCAGTGCTGACCACAGGAGGCGGATTGGTTTTTGTCACCGATGATGCCCGGCGCCTGAGGGCTTTCGACGCGGACACGGGCGACATCCTCTGGGAGCAGGTTCTCAACTCGAGTGCCGGAGGATTCCCGGTGAGCTACATGGTGGATGGAGTGCAGTACCTAGCCATCGCGGCTGGGGGGGGCCTGGACTACCGCGCCCTCACACCAGAGATCAGACAGCCCCCGGGTGGCAACACCCTGTTTGTGTTTCGGCTACCCTAGCACGTCAGCAGCGGTCGCTCTTATCTAGAGCGGGTGGTAGTTCGAGGCGCGTCACGTCGACCCTCTGATCGAATCTCCGAGCGCCGCCCAATCGCAGATTTCGACCCAAATTATCCGATTGTGGCGGTCCCTCTTTGAATCGTACGCTAATACATAGGCTCCCGTCCCGGTGGCTCACCCCGGGTCTCGCCGAACTACGGAGGATTCCGACGATCGACCTCCACGAGGAACTCGCAGAAATCCGCGCAGAAGCACCGGAGGCCACCCTGGTTCTCTTGGCACTTCGATATCCGGCTGTGAACTCGATTCTGGCAGATACCACCGACCGCGGTGCGCTTGCTGCATAGGCTGACCAGATTCGATACGGGGCGGCACGGTTGACGGCGATCTATGCCTGTAGCGAGTTCGATCCATCGTGTCCTGACCTGGTCAAGTCATACGAGCTCCCGTAGTCGCTGCGGCGCTGCTCGCGGCCTTCGCCGTTGCGATCCCCCCGGCGTCCACTAGTCTATTGTAGGATCTCCTGTGTAGGATCTCCTGGGCCTTGGCTCTCACCTTGAGGAGAGAGTGATGAATACACTACGGGGCATGATACTAGCGCTGGGGCTAGTCGCGATCACAGGGGTGCACGGTCACGCGCAGTTCGATAACGTGGGCTCCATCGACTTCCCGACATCCGCGAGCGGCGAAGCACAGCAACACTTTCTCCGTGGCGTAGCGATCCTGCACAGCTTTGGCTGGACGCAAGCCATCGAGCAGTTTCAGGCTGCCCAAGCGATCGAGCCGGCCTTCGCCATGGCCTATTGGGGCGAGTCGCTGTCCTACAACCACCCTCTGTTCTCACAGATGGATCCGGAGGAGCCTCGGCGGGTGCTCCAGCGGTTGGCGCCTACAAAGGCCGAGCGGCTGGCAATGGCACCGACCGAGCGGGAGAAAGGCTTCCTGGGGGCGGTGGAGGTACTCTGGGGAGAAGGCGACCATGCGGTGCGACGCGTGGGGTACATGGAGGCGATGGAGCGGCTCCACGAGGCTGATCCCGATGACCCCGAGGTCGCTGCTTTCTATGCTCTTTCCATTCTGAGCGCGGTGGCCGCTACGGGCGACCTGACCCAGCGACTCAACATCAGGGCTGGAGCGATCGCCCTAGGACTCTCCAGGGAGAATCCGAACCACCCTGGCGCCGTGCACTATACGATCCACGCATTCGACGATCCGCTTCACGCTCCGCTGGCCCTAGAGGCCGCATATCGCTTCGCGGAGATCGCACCCGCCGTATCCCATGCGCGTCATATGCCGACCCACATCTTCATCCAGCATGGGATGTGGGACCGCGTCTCCACCCACAACCAGTCCGCCTACGACGCGGCTCGCGAGCTTTGGAGGCCCGGGAACGATATGGGTGACGCCATCCACCCCCTCGACTGGGGTCAATACGGCGACCTCCAGCTGGGAGACTATGCGAAGGCCCGGGTCTGGAACGATCGAATCGAGGCCATGTCGGGCGAAGGTGGTTTCCTAGAGGGTGGCGCGCGCGGAGCGGCCGGCGTGGCTCGGGCCCTCAATACCGTCTCTCTGCTCAGGTCCCGCTACATCGTGGAGACCGAAGAGTGGAGGATTGAGACGATCAGTGAGGAGTCATCCCCGGACGAACTTCTCGCAACGGCGCTGAGCGCAGCGCACCTCGGTGATCTGGATACGCTCCGGGTGGCCGAGACCGCTTTGGCCGGTGCAGGAGCCGGTCAAGCGGAGGTCATGCACAAACAGGTGGGCGCGCTCCTCCATGCGAAGATGGGGCACGCGGATGTGGCCACGGGTCTGATGGACGAGGCGCAGGCGGCCGTTGAAGCCCTGGCCCCGCCTCGTGGTGCGGCCTCTCCCATTAAGCCTGTATACGAGCTGTATGGGGAGATCCTGCTCGACCTCGATCGACCCTCCGACGCCGTCGAGAAGTTCGAGACTTCGCTCGTCCGGATGCCGAACCGGCCGCGTTCGCTGCTCGGTTTGGCGAGGGCCCACGCGGCAGTTGGGAATGAGGAGGAGGCTGCGGAGGCCTACGGTGCGCTCACCGACGTGTGGGCGGGCCGCGAGTCGCTCGGAGGCTACCAGGAGGCAACGAGGTTCCTAGAACGAGCGCGGTGACAGCCCAACGTGGCCTAACTTCCAAGAGTTGGGTGCAAACGGGGCCATAGCGCAGGTGGGAGAGCGCCTGCTTTGTAAGCAGGACACGCTGTACTTCTCAGCCTTTCTCCAGGCTCCTCCTCAGTTCCACTTTTGCTTGTTATAGCTGGCTTTATCGGCTATCTTTCGTTTCAGCTCATTTCAGTCTGATTCATCGCGTACGGCCAATTATGTGCCCTATATGATGGACTAGGGCACACGTCATAGCGCGGCTGCTCACCCTACACGAGGTCAGAGAGAATGCCGCAAAAGAAGCTCACGGCGACCGGAGTCGATGCCCTCAAGACCTCCAAGCCGCAGGAGGATTTCTATGACGCGCTGACGCCTAATCTCTACCTCCGTGTCTCGGGTAAGACGGGTCGTAAGACCTGGCTGATCCGATACCGCTCGAATGGCACCCACCAGCGGATGAAGCTCGGCACGTACCCGAATCTCTCGCTCGCGAAGGCGCGCGAGATGGCACGTAATGAGCTTTCCAGAGCGGAGGCGGGTGAGGATCCGGCCAAGGAGAAGAAAGAGGCTCAGGAGCGACATGAGCGATCCACGTTCGAGGATTTGGCGAACGAGGTGCTCGCGGCAAAAGCGCGTAAGACGCGGGAGAGCACCCAACACGAACGTAGAAGAATCCTGGACGCCGAGCTCCTGCCATCGTGGGGTCAGCGACCCGTCTCGGAGATCAGCCGACGCGACGTCGTCCAACTAGTGGAGGGAATCGCGAATCGGGGCGCGGACACGATGGCGAACCGGACCCTCGCGTTCATTCGCCTGATTTTCAACGAAGGGCTGCGAAGGGGATTCCCAACCTTGGAGTCGAATCCCGCGCACATGGTCGAGCCACCGGGCGTGGAGAAGGGAAGGGACCGATACTTGACCGAGCATGAGATCAAAGCTGTGTGGCAGGCCACAGAGGACCAGCCCGAGCTGACGAGCGGTGCCTTCCGGCTGACACTCCTCACTGCCCAGCGGATCGGCTCTATCCTCGCCATGCGTCGTGCGGACGTCCAAGAGAATGGCTCCGGCGCGCTGTGGACGATCCCTTCCCACGTGTTTAAAGGCAAGCGTCCGCACCTCGTACCGCTCTCCTCCGAGGCGCTCGAAGTGTTGAGCGCGACTCCCGAGATCGCGGGATCAGAGGAGTGGGTGTTTCCCTCACGTGAGGGAGCGAAGAGAGCGCATCTCACTAACCTCGGTAAAGCGCTGACGCGCGTTCGGAAGGAGAGCAAGATACCGCATTGGACCGCCCACGATTTCCGGGCGACGTTCCGCACTCATGCCACCCGAGCGGTCGAGGATTGCGGGCTCGGGATCGCCGGTAACGTCGCGGATGCCGTGCTCGGCCATGCCGAAAACACGCTGGGGTGGAGCCGCTACCAAGGCGACCGGGACCGGTATTTCCTGAGCGAGAAACGGCATGCCCTTACGGCGTGGGGAGTGTTCGTGCGGAAGGCCGTCGGCGGACCACGAGGAGGCTGAGTGCCGATGCGCGGCGGCGTCAACCTACGGGACCTCTGGTGGCAGAACCTGCTTCACCGAGCGAAGACCGGCGATCATCCACGGCGTTCGGAGCTCGCAGAGATACTCTCACGGGCACTGGAAGACTACGACGTGCCCGCCGAGGCACGGACCTACATTGCGGAGCTGATACGTGACGAGCACCGACTCCGTGAGGGGCGCCCCCCTATGGGGAGCATGCTCCGCTGGGAGTACGCAGTACACCTTGGGCAGCAGACCCGGTGGCTGGAGGCCGCCTTTCGGCTTGAGGAAGAGAGAGCTCCCCGAAGTCGAGCGCTCCAGATTGTAGCAGGGTGGTGCGGACTCAAGCCCGACACAGTGAAACGTAAGATTAGCCGGGATCTCAGGGGTGCCCCTGACTGGATCCGTGAGCGGATACACACCCAAGAGGAAGCCGAGGCGCAAGCGCGCGAGTGGCGCGCGGAAGGAGCGAAGCTGGACCCTACCGAAGGCATAATCTTCCCTGAGTAGGTTAGCACCCTCCCTTTCCGAACTGTCCTGCAACGTCACCCCACGGGGGGGATGAATCTCCTGAGTTTCGTCCTCTGACGTGCCTGTACCGTCTTCCAGACTCTTCTAGCAATGGCACGCACCTCCAACGTCGGAGACAAATTATGACCGCCAAAGCCACGCCGGTTCGATTGCTTTGGTTGCCGGATGTAGTCGAGCGGACCGGACTCTCTGCGACGACCATCTGGAGACTCCAGAAAGTCGACGACTTCCCGGCCCGTCGGAGGATCGTCGGGAATCTCGTCGGCTGGAGAAGCGACGACGTCGAGGCCTGGATCGAATCGCGCGCGGTGGTGGAGGTCGAGCGGTCCGACGTGGGGAAGGTTACGCGGTGACCGTATCGACGGCACGCGACCTCATGGCCGCAGCACTGGACTGTGCAGCCCGTAGATGGCGCGTCGGTCCACTCCACACCCCCGATCCGGGCGCCCCCCGGGGTGTGAACGCCCGAGGAGAACCCACCGGTGGCTGCTCCTGTCGGAAGGCCGACTGCGAGAATCAGGGGAAGCATCCTCGCACCTTTCACGGAGTCACCGATTTTACCACCGACCCCGACGAAATCCGCCGATGGTGGCGGATGTGGCCTGAGGCCAATGTCGGCGTCGCCACGGGCGATGGCCTGGTGGTGCTTGACGTTGACCCACGCCACGGCGGGGATCGCTCCCTAATCGAGCTTGAGGAGGGGCACGGTGACGTCGTCACCCTCGCCGCGAGGACGGGCGGTGGTGGCGTCCACCTATACCTCGAAGGTGACCTTCCCGCACGCAACTCATTCCGGCCAGGGTTGGACCTGAAGGGCTCGGGCGGATTCGTGGTCGCTCCGCCGTCGTTACACAAGTCGGGAACCTGACCTGACCCGCTGAAACGAGACCAGGAGCAATATTAGGATCGAGCTGGTCTGAAGCTTTTGAGCGAGGAGGTCAGGATGGGAAGGAAGCGACACACTCCGGAGCAGATCATCACTGGACTGCGGGAGGCAGAGGTCGGTCTGGCCCGCGGCAAATCCGTGAAGCTGATCAGCCGGGAGCTGGGCATCACCGAGCAGACGTACTACCGGTGGAGGCGGGAGTACGGCGGGATGAAGGTAAGCCAGGCACGGCGCCTGAAGGAGCTCGAGCGCGAGAACGGGCGCTTGAAGCGAGCAGTGGCGGACTTGACACTGGACAAGCTGATCGTGGAGGAAGCGGCCCAGGGAAACTTCTGAGCCCCGAGCGCCGACGACGTTGTGTGGTGCGTGTACGTCAGCAGCTCGGGGCGTCGGAGAGGAGAGCGTGCCGGGTGCTCGGGCAGCCACGCACGACCCAGCGCCGGGCGAGGAAAGTGGCGAGTGACGAGGGGGCGCTCCGAGGTGATATCGTGCGACTCGCGAGTCGATTCGGCCGCTACGGCTACCGACGCGTCACGGACATGCTCCGCATCGAGGGCTGGGGGGTGAACCACAAGCGGGTGGAGCGGATCTGGAGGCAGGAGGGGCTGAAGGTCCCGGAGCGGCAGCCGAAGCGAGGTCGGCTGTGGCTCAACGACGGATCGTGCATCCGGCTGAGGCCGCTGTATCGGGGCCACGTCTGGTCGTACGACTTCGTGGCCTCGAGGACGCACGACGGGCGTGCGCTGAAGCTGCTGACAGTGCTGGACGAGCACACGAGGGAGTGCCTGGCGATCGTGGTGGCTCGCAAGATCCGCTCGCACGACGTGCTCGAGGTGCTGGCCGATCTGTTCGTCCGACACGGGCCTGCCGAGTATCTGAGGTCGGACAACGGACCGGAGTTCACCGCGAAGCTCGTGCGGCGGTGGTTGGGGCGCGTGGGCGTCGAGACGCTCTTTATCGAGCCGGGCAGCCCGTGGGAGAACGGCTACAACGAGAGCTTCAACGGCAAGCTCAGGGACGAGCTGTTGAACGGGGAGATCTTCTGCTCGTTGGCGCAGGCGGCCGTGCTGGTCGAGCAATGGAGGCGCGAGTACAATACCGTCCGACCCCACAGCGCCTGCGGCCGCTTTCCCCCGGCCCCTGAGGCGATTAAGCCGTCGCCCTGGTTCCTGAGGATGCCCGTCCTTCACGGCCCTCCACAGCTGCTGGGACTAACACTAGGATGTGGTACCGCTCTTCGGGGCAGGTCAACAAGGTTCAGCAGTATAGAGAGATGGTCCATGTTGATCCGGTTGTTAGTGCCATAGCGGCGCTCCCAAAGAATGACCTTGCGGCTGTGGCCGAATCACTGGTGAATCTGACCGCATTCAAGCAGCGAGTGTCGATGGACTCTGAGACCGTTGGTGGTCCCGTAGATGTCGCCGTAATCAGCAAAGGGGATGGGTTCGTCTGGATCCAGCGAAAGCATTACTTTGATCCGGCTCTTAATCCGCACTTCTCAGCCAACTATCTTCGCGAAGGAGGGGCATGAGCGAGGCCCAAAGGGGAAGAGAAAAATCTGGCCGGTACCGGAGCACTTCGGAAGTCAGAGATGCATTCTTCCCAAAACGGGGCGAGGCCGCGAGGGAGCCTCTTGAGCCCTCGCATCCGGAGAAGACAGGCAGACGCCTTGCGCGTGATTTCCTCAGGGACGCCCGCACACGGCTTGAAGGCTCCGGATCCCACTCGCGTAGGTGATCTGGATATGTTCGTGCCCTACCTATGCCCTAGACCTCATATCACGATGGATTATGGGCCGTAACATGATCGTCATAATTTAAAGTCCAACAGCATATTACAATAGTTTTTGGGGCCATAGCTCAGGTGGGAGAGCGCCTGCTTTGCAAGCAGGAGGTCGCCGGTTCGAGTCCGGCTGGCTCCACTTTGTAAGTTAAATATACCGAGAGACGGGAAGGTCAATCGGGGTTCCGACGTCCGCGGTCTCCTCGGTCCTGTCCTCCACCTGACGGGTGATCGATTTGATGTACGCGCGGCAACCTCGAACCTCCGAGTCGGATGGATTCTCGACTACGAAGTGGATGTAGTCGATTGGTTCCCCATGCTCGCCTTTCGCCACGGCCTTATCTGGGGCTCCAATCTTAAGCCGCGGCGCGAGGCGCTCTTGGAAATGCTCGTTCTCAACCGCTAGAGCTCGGACTCTCTCGTTTGCGGCGTATAGCGCATCTTCGGCTGCGATCCGCCGACCGCGCACAAGGTTGATGATAAACCACACGGGGTAAGTCATCATCGCTCCGGCGATAGCACCAATCACCGCCGCCAGCGCCAATCCTAGGACCTGGGACTCGGGCTCTCCCACGCCCAATGCGAGTTGTGAAGCCACTGTCACGACAGCCCCAATCGCAGCACCGAGACCCTCGACGACAACGGGCCCCGCACTTCCCGTGACCCGCCACGCGCTCTCCAACCGTCCCCGCTGTTTGACCTCGTGTTCGCTTTCCATAGCGGACAAGGTACGCAGTCGCGCGACAGTCGTCGAAAGCACCGAATACGACGGAGGATGGGATCACGCTCAGACCCATGACGGTGTTTTCAAATGAAGGACCGAAGCCGTTTCAGGCCGTAGCTTTGTAGCGTCTTCCCGGTTGTTCGGCCCCGTTCTGGAGGCATCTATATCCCGAATAAATACCGAAGAGTCTCAAGCAGCCTCCTAGAGCTTTCTAGAGGGTGCTGCGGGGGTTCCTTCGGAGGACACCGCTCCTGTTCGTTCGTGTCCTGAGTCCTCCGGGTGCCGGTAATGGCCTGGGCGATGGGGGGTGACGGTCAGAGTCAGCTTGCTCACTCGGGATCACCGAAGGTGTCGATTCTTACAAGGGCCCGCCCCGTTTCTGCTTGCTGCGCCTTTCAGCGAGGCGCATCTTCCTTTTCAGCTTCAATCTGGGCGCAGTTCCGTTGACTCCTCCTCCAAACGGGACGTATGGCCAGCTCCTCCGACAATCCCCTCAAGCGCCTCATCGCTGAAATCCACCATCACACTTTCCAAGGATTCAATTGAACCGACCCTCGCGCCACAGGGATCCTCGTCGCCTGAAGACTCGTTTGCGTGGACCGATACTAAACCTGGTCCTCCTGGTTTTTTCCACGGCGGTGGCCCTCGCCCTGGGTGAGGTGGTTGCACGACTGGCTGATCCCGGTGGAGGCAACGTAGGTGGAGGGCAGACCCTCTATGAGCATGACTCCGTGCTGGGCTGGAAGAAGCGGCCCGAAGCGACTGTCACGGTCAGCGACCCAGAGTACGAGATCACCGAGACTACCAACTCCTTAGGGTTGAGAGGCCGAGAGGTGGACCGCCAAAAGGCGGACGGGATAACGCGCATCCTGCTCCTTGGTGACTCGTTTGTTGAAGGCCTCGCAGTGGAAGAAGACGAAGTCGTGTCGCAGGTGCTCGAGCGCCGGATCCGCGAAACCGGAAAGGGGGGGGGGGGGGGGGGCGGTGGAGGTGCTGAACGCCGGAACCGCAGGCTACAGCACCGACCAGGAGCTTCTATACTTCACGAGGGAAGGCGTCGCTCTTGAACCCGATTTCACCGTTCTATTCGTGTACGTAAATGATATTCTGCTCAACACGTCACCAGACTATTGGCGTGGCTCCAAGCCCTACTTTCTACTCTCAGACCAGAGGTTGCTTCTACGCGGGGTTCCAGTTCCCTCTCCAGAACCTGATCGTTTCACGTTCGAGGTGCGAGGGGGGACCGGATTCACGTGGTGGACGAGGAGAGCAGATGCCTGGATAGCCCCACGGTCGGCACTGTATCGCCTTTTCCGGACAGGAGTCACGGATACGCCATTTCTGTCGGGAATCGCCATTCGCACCGGTCTCGCCGAGGTGCCGATCGAATTCAGGGCCTGGGCGCGGACGTCAGACGCGGAGACGGCTCGAGCGTGGAAGGTCACCGAGCAGTTGCTGATCCGGTTCCGCGACGAGGTGACTAATGCCGGAAGCGAGTTCTTGGTGTTCTATGTGCCCTCCCAACCCGCAGTCTACGATGGAGTGTGGGAGAGGGTTCGCAGGGCCTATGCGATGACCGATAAGGAGTGGAGCCCCGCAGAGGACGCAGATCGGCTGGCTAGGATCTGCGATCGTGCTCAGATCGAGTGCGTGATTCCCGTCGACCGTTTCCGAGCAGAGGCCAGTCGCATGACTGAGCTAGGTAGCAGGTTGTACTTCGAGAGGGATGGTCATTGGACTCGGGAAGGTCATGGCTTCGTGGCGACAATACTCGAAGAGAGTCTCCCTTCGAGTATTGGTGGACCGAGGTGACTTCACTTTAGTGAGTGGCTGCCATCGTGAGTCTGGGAAACCGGGGCGTCCGAGTTCACCTGGTGACTGACATTCTTCCTGGCTTGCTGGCGGATCCGTCAAGGTACCAGATAGGCCCGCGTCACCCCATCCGAACGCTTGGGCTCACGAAGCCAATGCCGAATACCCGGTAACCCACATTCTCCCCGATCAAACCCAACTGGTGGATCCCGATCGCCTCCCCCGAAAAGCCTCCGCGCTTGGTGAGCGCCGTTGACGCCTTCGTAGCACGGCGAAACGTCGGGTGTGCCCACCAGTGATTGCCCCGAGTGGGAACCTTGGCTCTGGCCCTATCCTTGCAAGACTAGACCGGTCATCGACGTAGCCCCCGTTGTACGATCGTTCGTCGAAGCGGTGTTGCGCATGCACTACGCCAAGCGGGATAACCACACGCATATTCTCGGAATATCGGCCTTCTATCACGATAGCGCCGCGTGCCTTCTACGCGACGGGGAGATCGTGGCCGCCGCCTCGGAGGAGCGCTTCACGAGGGTGAAGGGAGACGCCTCGTTCCCAGGCGAGGCTGTCGACTTCTGCCTCTCGAAGGGGGGGATCGCTGTCGAAGACCTGGACTACGTCGGTTTCTACGACAAGCCACTTCTCAAATTTGAGAGGATTCTCGAAACATATCTGCGTGTTGCTCCTCGGGGGTTTCGATCGTTTCTGATGGCCGGTCCTCTATGGATCAAGGAGAAGCTGTTCACAGATCGCGAGATACGACGTCGTCTAGGGTACGAGGGCGAGGTCTTCTACGGCGAGCATCACGAATCCCACGCGGCCAGTGCCTTCTACCCTTCACCGTTCGAAGAAGCGGCGATCCTCACGATCGACGGAGTCGGAGAGTGGGCCACGGCCTCGGTGGGAGTGGGCAGCGGGAACACGGTGGAACTGCTCCTGGAGCTCCATTGGCCCGATTCGCTGGGCCTCCTCTACTCAGCGGTCACCTACTACACCGGCTTCAAGGTCAACTCGGGAGAGTACAAGCTGATGGGCCTGGCACCTTACGGTGAGCCCAGATACGTAGACGTGATCTTGGACGAGCTCATCGACCTAAGGGAGGACGGGTCCTTCACCATGAATCAGGCCTACTTCAACTACCTGACGGGTCTGACCATGACGAGCGGGGCATTCGACCGCCTCTTCGGTGGTCCGCCACGGGAGCCCGAATGGGAGCTCACTCAGCGCGAAATGGACGTTGCCCGCTCGGTGCAGGACGTCTGCGAGGAGGTCACGCTACGCATGGCCCGCACAGCGCACCGCGAGACAGGTCGTGACCTGACCCGCTGAAACGAGACCAGGAGCAATATTAGGATCGAGCTGGTCTGAAGCTTTTGAGCGAGGAGGTCAGGATGGGAAGGAAGCGACACACTCCGGAGCAGATCATCACTGGACTGCGGGAGGCAGAGGTCGGTCTGGCCCGCGGCAAATCCGTGAAGCTGATCAGCCGGGAGCTCGGCATCACCGAGCAGACGTACTACCGGTGGAGGCGGGAGTACGGCGGGATGAAGGTAAGCCAGGCACGGCGCCTGAAGGAGCTCGAGCGCGAGAACGGGCGCTTGAAGCGAGCAGTGGCGGACTTGACACTGGACAAGCTGATCGTGGAGGAAGCGGCCCAGGGAAACTTCTGAGCCCCGAGCGCCGACGACGTTGTGTGGTGCGTGTACGTCAGCAGCTCGGGGCGTCGGAGAGGAGAGCGTGCCGGGTGCTCGGGCAGCCACGCACGACCCAGCGCCGGGCGAGGAAAGTGGCGAGTGACGAGGGGGCGCTCCGAGGTGATATCGTGCGACTCGCGAGTCGATTCGGCCGCTACGGCTACCGACGCGTCACGGACATGCTCCGCATCGAGGGCTGGGGGGTGAACCACAAGCGGGTGGAGCGGATCTGGAGGCAGGAGGGGCTGAAGGTCCCGGAGCGGCAGCCGAAGCGAGGTCGGCTGTGGCTCAACGACGGATCGTGCATCCGGCTGAGGCCGCTGTATCGGGGCCACGTCTGGTCGTACGACTTCGTGGCCTCGAGGACGCACGACGGGCGTGCGCTGAAGCTGCTGACAGTGCTGGACGAGCACACGAGGGAGTGCCTGGCGATCGTGGTGGCTCGCAAGATCCGCTCGCACGACGTGCTCGAGGTGCTGGCCGATCTGTTCGTCCGACACGGGCCTGCCGAGTATCTGAGGTCGGACAACGGACCGGAGTTCACCGCGAAGCTCGTGCGGCGGTGGTTGGGGCGCGTGGGCGTCGAGACGCTCTTTATCGAGCCGGGCAGCCCGTGGGAGAACGGCTACAACGAGAGCTTCAACGGCAAGCTCAGGGACGAGCTGTTGAACGGGGAGATCTTCTGCTCGTTGGCGCAGGCGGCCGTGCTGGTCGAGCAATGGAGGCGCGAGTACAATACCGTCCGACCCCACAGCGCCTGCGGCGGCTTTCCCCCGGCCCCTGAGGCGATTAAGCCGTCGCCCTGGTTCCTGAGGATGCCCGTCCTTCACGGCCCTCCACAGCTGCTGGGACTAACATAGGATGTGGTACCGCTCTTCGGGGCAGGTCAGTCGGCTATGATCTCCATCCCGAAGGCGACCGGCTCATCGTCGCGGAGACCGCCACCGGCACGGTTTCGGAAGGCGATGCTGCCGAGGCTGATCGCCTCATCCTCGTCCAGAACTTCTTCAAGGAGTTGAGGCAGGTGGTGCCGGAGTGAGCTTTGGCTCAGTCTCCGTGTAAGGGGTCGGCAGGGCCTACGGCCGTCGGGTTTTCGCGCTGAGGTACAGGACTGCCGAGGCCGAGAGACCGGAGAAAGGAGGCAAGAGATTGGCAGCCCGTTAGCGAAGCCTAATCGTAATGGGATCGGCGCTTGCCCTGCTCGGAGCTCGTGCCAGTGACATGCCGCCGGTGGTTGCGGCCGCGAAGGACGCAGATTGGGAGTCGGTTCGTACCCTGGTTGATCAGGGAGCCGACGTGAACGCGGCACATGCGGACGGAACCACAGCCCTACATTGGGTGGGCTATTGGGATAACCTCGAGATCGCTGACCTGTTGCTCGAAGCCGGTGCGGATGTGAACGCCGTGACGGATCTTGGGGTGACCCGCGGTCGATGCTGCGAATGATCTGGGATACGGATCCGTCGTGGCCTTTCTCGTCGAGGCTGAAGCGGAGGCAGCAGATTAGATTTGCGGGGGATGCGTCGGCCAAGTATCAGGAGCCCGCCGGGATGGGACGGACTTCCGCTTCTTGGCGGGTTTTTCCTTGAGGCTTACCAGGAGACAGCCGCGCTCGATCAGAGGGCACTCCGACCAGAGCTGAACACGACAACCTGTCTCAGTCCGACCTATCCGTGGGCTTGGAGGCGTACTCATGAGCGATCAAAGTCGAAAGCACCTAGACAAACCGGGGCTTGCGCGTCGGACTGAGTTAACCAGCCGTCGTTCCTTTCTCGCTCGAGTGATCGCCGCCGGTGGCAGTCTGGCCTTGGTGGGTGTGCCAAGAGGTGGTTGGCGCACCGGTCAGGTCGAGGCTGCCATGCTCCAGGACGTTACCCTGCCGCCGGGTAAGGACGCCGACAACTTCATTCAGCACTCCTCGCTCACGTTCGAGACTAAGCGCGAGGCATTCGGGACCAGTGGTATCGTTCCTTATGAACGGCTCTTTGTCAGGAACAACCTCCCCACACCCGACGTGTCTTTTGTAGAGGACCGAGAAGGCTGGGAGTTGGCAGTTGAGGGGGTCAGAAGCCCACGGAGCCTTACGATTCGCGAGCTCAAGAGGGTCGGCGTGGAAACGGTTGCGACGGTCCTTCAGTGTTCGGGGAATGGTCGTACGTTCTTCCCGCATGAGACGACCGGTTCACAATGGGGCGTGGGGGCTGCGGGCTGCGTGATCTGGAGCGGTGTCCCGGTTCGCGCTGTGGTCGAAGCACTAGGCGGCGTCGCAGGTGGTGCCCGATTCGTCACGGGAACGGGTGGCGAGGTGCTCCCGGAGGGGCTCGATCGGAATCAAGTGGCGGTGGAGCGTTCAATTCCCCTGGAGAAGGGAATGGAAGACGCACTCCTGGCATGGGAGATGAATGGCGAGCCCCTTCCCCTCGCCCATGGTGGTCCGTTGCGTCTAGTCGTGCCGGGATACTTCGGTATCAACCAGGTAAAGTATTTAAAGCGCTTGGCGGTTGCCCCGGAGGAGAGCGGTACGGCGATCATGCGGACCGGATATCGCTTTCGTCCAATTGGTGAAGACGGTGATCCGAGCCAGCCGAGCATGTGGGAAATGAGTGTGAAGTCCTGGATCAATCATCCCGTCGGCGATAGCACCCTTCGGGCGGGCAGCGTGGTCGTCGATGGCGTTGCGTTCGGCGGTACTCGGCCCCTGCGCCGCGTAGAGTTGTCCACGGATGCCGGTCGGAGTTGGCAAGCGGCGCCTCTGGTAGGGCCGGATTTAGGTCGATATGCATGGCGGCAATTCGCCCTCTCTGTGACGCTCGAGGCCGGCACGCATACACTCGCCAGCCGCGCTACGGACGAAGCTGGCAATAGCCAGCCCGCTGACCGCTTGGAGAATCATCGAGGCTACGGAAACACTAGCTGGCTCGATCACGCGGTTACAGTGACCGTGGCGTGACGGACTCCGCTTCCTCCTAACGTGTGGTCGCTTCCGAGGTGTTTCCGGGGCCTAGGTCTTAGCCGGCCGGTAGAATCGTCCTACGTTAACAGGCTTCGAGCCGTGGCCGTGACATTGGCCTTCGCGATTACAGCCTGTGCCACTGCCGGTACTGCTCGCGGAGGGGACGGTGACGCGATGATGGATGAAGGGCGCGACGTCTTCCTGGAGTTGGCCGAGCCAAGTTGTGCGCTATGCCACACACTGCGGGACGTCGGGGCCACTGGAAGGGTGGGACCGGACCTTGATGAACTGAGGCCGGACATGCAAAGCGTCATCGCAGCTGTCACTGATGGGGTGGGCGTGATGCCCGCGCAAGGCCACCTCACGGAACGGCAGGTTCAAGCGTTAGCCAGTTATGTGTCTCGGGCGGCGGCGGGCATGGACTGACCCCGGCTCACTGCGCTTCCCGTGGTAGTTCCGTCCTTCATCTAGGGAACGTTGCGAGGGGAACGTCCGTGCCGAAGTCCTTGAGAACGCTCCTGACCCTTGCGGCCTCGGGGCCAAGGCCGACCCGTCCGACAATCCTCCGACGTCTCCTCTCATTGGCTATGGTGCCTCGAGAGGCATGATCAGTTACCATGCCAGTCCAACGTACAGTATGGAAGGCCCTTAAGGACCTTTCCGAAGACCTAAGATCGCGCTGTCGTGCTTGGTCACAGAGGAGGATCGAAACATGAGGCTGCCACTGACCGCCGTTGCTCTACTATTATTCGTCTCGCCGGCTCATGCCCAGCTCGCGGTGCCCAACGAGGCTGGTCTGACCTACGGCCACGTGCACCTGAACGTGACCGACGTCGAGCTGCACAAGCAGTTGTGGGTGGATCACTTCGGCGGCGTGCTAACGCAAAAGGGTTCGCTCATCGCGGTGAGGCTGCCCGGGTTCCTCGTGGCGCTCAGCGGGCGTGAGCCGACGGGCGGATCGCTAGGCTCGGTCATGGATCACTTCGGCTTCAAAGTCCGGAACATGGAGAGGTTCCTGGCCAAGTGGCGCGCCGCCGGGTTTTCGGTCGGTAGGGAGTTTACGGGCTCCGAAGGGCAGGCGAACGCCTTCGTGACGATGCCGGATGGCATCCAGGTCGAGCTACAGGAAGACCAGATGCTACCCGTGGAGGTGTCCGGCTATCACGTCCACTTCCGCACACCGGACCACGAGGAGCTGCTCGACTGGTATCTCGATGTCTTCGACCTCGAGATGCGGCCGGGCGGCACCATCCTGACAACCACCAACGTGCCAGGTATGAACCTGAGCTTCGGGACCGCGAGCGAGGCGCTGGCCCCAACCCAAGGGCGGGCGATCGACCACATCGGGTTCGAAGTCGACAACCTCGAGGCGTACACTGAGCAGCTCAAGGCGAAGGGCATCGAGTTCGACACGGACTTCCGCGTGATCGACACCCTCCAGCTCAACATCGCCTACCTCACCGACCCATCGGGTGTCCGTATCGAACTGACCGAGGGGTACGACAATTATTGAGCCCTGACGGCCGTGAGCGTCCTTGGTCTCCCGCTCTAGAAGCCCAATGACCGACCGCTTCTGACGCCCGCGCTGACTGTCGTCCGTCGCGGGCGCCCAGAGCGCCAACCACTCTGAGATAAGGGGGATTCATGTCACATTTGCGCACGATTGCGGTTGTCGTTTGCATGCTAGGGACCTTGACGGTCGGCACTCGGGCGGGCTCTGCCCAAGGCCTTCAGCCCGATGCCGAGGGATTCCTCATCGCCGGCCCCGACGATCTCCGGCCGGCCGAGGGTGAAAGAAGTGTCCGCATCATCGGGAATTCCTCGGAACCCGGGCTGTACGTGCTCCAGATCACCTGGGCTCCCGGGTCGGGTAGCCGTCCCCATTATCACGATCAGGCTCGGTACATCCAGGTCTTAAGGGGCACATGGTGGGTATCGACCGGCGCCGCATCCGACGTCTACGATCCCGATAGTATGATTCCGGTGGAGGAAGGGTCCTTCATCTACGAGCCGCCGAATGGCCACCATTACGACATGGCCAAGGATGAAGAGGTGGTCGTGCAGATTTGGGGGATGGGGCCCGTGAGCACAACCCGGATTCCTGACTCCGAAGGCCCCGCCCAATGAGCACACGCTCCTAACGGCTTCCAGAGCCGCGAGGAGGCTCTGGGGGTATCCTGATACCCAAATAAATACCGAATACACTCAGAGGGCCTCCTACAGCTTCTGGGACCTCTGGGTGGGTCGAGGCTCACGTTGGATTTGGGGTGAAAAAGCCCCTTCAGAGTACCCCGATAGGGGTGAGGTATCCGGGTTTCGCCCGCAGACTGTCGGGCAGGGGCTACCACAGCGTCGAGCTACTCGTCCCCCCTCACCCGTTAACGCCTCAAAGCGCGAAGTTCAGCTATCCGCCCACACGACTACTGCCTCGCCCGCCTCTGCTTCTGTTCGTTCTCAGGCCTCTACGGAATCAATGAACTCCTTCACCTTCGGGCGCCGGCTTCCAACGTCCCAAGCGCGTCCGGCTCTAACTGCGATACCTGCGAAGTCGGTCTGGAGGCGCTTCTCGGGGCCGCTCACGGATCCATGATGCTCCCTCGCTTGCATCGCACCGCGTGCTCGATCGCCATCTTGCTGTTGGCGAGCGCGTTTGCATCGACGAGTCCCGCGGCCGCCCAGCAAGGCACGCCGACCGATCGCACCCGCCGAACCGCCGAAGTCGGGGTCATCACGGCGCCGATCACGGTGGACGGTGTGTTGGACGAGGGGGTGTGGAGCTCCACACCGGCGATCGGCGAGCTGGTTCAGCGCCAACCGGTACCGGGCGCGTCGCCGTCAGAACGGACCCACGTCAGGCTGCTGCGCGATCAGGACAACCTCTACATCGGCGTGATCGCGTACGACTCGGAGCCCGAATCGGTCCTCGGAGCCCAGCTGGCGCGGGATGGCAGTCTCAACTCGGACGATCGGATCGAAATCCTCCTCGACACGTTCCGGGACCAGAGAAACGCCTTCTATTTCGCAACAAACCCGGCCGGCGCGCTGGTCGACGGGCTCACATACGCGAACGGGGAGCTGAATACGGATTGGGATACGACCTGGGACGTGCGAACCCGGCGGACGGAGACGGGATGGACGGCCGAGTTCATGATTCCGTTCAAGAGCCTGAGCTTCCCGGCCGACGGGCGTGTCTGGGGCTTCAACTTGTCACGCAACATCTACCGGAGGCTGGAGGATCTCCGTTGGTCGGGGGCCCGACTCGAAACGCAGTTCCTACAAGTGTCAGAGGCTGGTGAGATCGGACCGTTCGAGGGGCTGAGCCAGGGGATCGGTCTCGAGTTCCGTCCTTTCGTCAGCGGTAACGCGCTGCGCCTCGACGCCGCGCCGGATACGGATCTCAGCGCCGACCCGGGCCTCGACGTGTCGTATCGGGTCACGCCGAGCCTCAGGCTGATCGGCACGCTGAACACGGACTTCGGCGAGACCGAGGTCGACCTGCGTCAGATCAATCTCACCCGCTTCTCGCTCTTCTTTCCGGAGAAACGGGCGTTCTTCCTCGAGGACGCAGGCGTGTTCAGCTTCGCAGGCACGGGGCCGGGCACGCCCGGCGGGATCCCCGGGGCCGGGGCCGACGTCTATCCGTTCTTCAGCCGCCGTCTCGGGCTGCTGGACGGTGGGGAGGTACCCATCGAGGCGGGAGGGAAGTTGGCGGGCCGGCTCGGTCCGACCGAGCTCGGGATCCTCGCCGCGCGCATGGGCGAGGTGGAGAACGTCGGGGAGGCCGCGGACCTGCTCGTCGGGCGCGTCAAGTGGGATCTGCTGGAGCAGTCGTACGTTGGGGCGATTTTCACGAATGGCGATCCGGCCTCTATCGGGACCAGCCGGACCTACGGGGCGGATGTGCGCTTAGCGACGTCCACCTTCCTCGGGGGGTCGCGCAACGTGGACGTCAACGCGTACGCGGCTCGTAGCGTGCGCGAAGGCTTCGCAGACCGGGACTGGTCGTACGGCATCGCCGCGCGGTACCCAAACGACCGATTCGACGCCCAGGTCGCGCTGCGAGAGGTGCAGGAGAACTTCGATCCCTCACTCGGATTCGTTCAGCGTCCCGGCGTCCGACTGCTTCGGTTGGGAGCCAGCTTCAATCCTCGGCCCACCGATCTCCTCGGCATCCAACAGATGTTTCACGACATCTTCTACACCCGGTTCACGCGACTCGAGGACGGTGAGGTCGAGAGCTGGGACGTCTACATCACTCCGGTCGACTGGCATTTCCTATCCGGCGACAACCTCCACAGCCTGCTCGATATCAACCCCACCTACGAGCGCCTCTTCGAGCCGTTCGAGATCTCGCCGGGGGTGTTACTTCCGGCCGGCCGGTATCGCTTCACGCGCTTCCGGACCTTCGCCAACACCGCCAACAGGCGCCGCTTGTCAGGGGGCATCGGATTCGGTTGGGGGAGCTTTTGGTCGGGGACCGCGGAGCAATTGACTACCTCGCTGACCTTCCGGATTCCACCGACCCTATCCGTCAGCCTGAACACCAACGTGACCTTCGGGCATCTACCTGAGGGGGACTTCACGGCTCGGATCTTCACCCTCAACTCGAGCCTCAGCGCCTCTCCAGCGCTGTCGTTCTTCAACCTCGTCCAATACGACAATCGGTCCGCGAATCTCGGATGGCAGAGTCGGCTCCGGTGGACGCTGCAGCCGGGAAGCGATTTTTTCATCTCCTTCCAGCAGGGCTGGATCCACGAAGACAGGGCCGAGAGGCGTACGTTCAGGGCACAGGACAGAAAGACGTCGGTCAAGCTCCAGTACTCGGTCCGCTTCTGAGGGTGGGGCGGACGCGGATGGGCTCTCCTTCGCAGACCGGTCTCCGCTCCCTCGCCCGAGGTCCACGCCCCATGCGACCTCGAACAGAGCCCTCTGTGAACTCCCGCACCTGGTCTCCGGCGAGTGCTCGATCCTGGTGGCCAAAAGACCTTCGGTGCTTGCGAAGTGGGACATTTCTATTTCAACGAGAGAATCCGAGCGCCTACATCTTGCAGAGCGGTTCCTGTGCGAGGACCTTAAAGGACTGCTTGTTGCAGAGCGTGGCCAAGCTGTCACGCGGCTTCTCGCACTTGGACTCACACCTTGGTACGTTTGCGAGAGATCAATCGCCTTCGTGACAGACACAGGGGCATTCACCTAGCGAGGTCCAAATTCAACAAGGCGGAGAAATGAAACCGCACTACACCGCTTTTCTGCTCGTCGCTCTCTGTGCAACGGCGGTCCAGGGCGTGACGTCGACCGCAGCGGCGCAATCTCCGACCAGCGACGCCGGCGCGTGGGAAGTCCCCAGGACACCCGATGGCCACCCGGACCTTCAGGGGAACTGGACGAACTCGACACTCACCCCCTTTGAGCGCGAAGAAGGTAAGGGTCCGGTGTACACGTGGGAGGAAGTCGAGGAAATCGAACGGCCGTCCGGAGATTGCCCCGCTAACCCAGGGACTGTCGCGTGCGGAAGGGAGGACAACCAAAGGGATCAGTCTCTGAGTGATGAGCGTCGACTGAGCGGCGCGGAGTACAACGAGGTCTATTGGGAGCGAGGCTCACGGGTCGCAATCGTCGATGGCCAACCCAGAACTTCTCTGGTCACTCATCCTGCAAACGGCCGCATTCCGGCCCGGACGCCCGAGGCCGAACGGCTCATTGAGGAGCGCGAGGACTTCAGAAGCCACTTTGGCCAATACGACCACGTGGAGTTGAGACCACTCGCCGAGCGGTGCATCCTTTTCGGTTCCCCCTCCGGACCCCCCATGCTCCCTGTCGGGGCGTACAACTCGAACTACAGCATCATACAGACGGCCGATCATGTGATGATCATGTCGGAGATGATCCACGACGCGCGGATCATCCGGATTGGCGAGCCTAACCCGATGCCCGAGAGCGTCCGTCCGTACTTCGGTAACTCCTGGGGTCGGTGGGAGGCCGACGCACTCGTAGTGGAGACCACGAACATCAGCCCACAACAGCCTATCCGGGGGGTCCCCCTTTCGGAGGACGCGAGAGTGATCGAACGTTTCACTCGGGTCGACCAAGAGACGATCCTCTACGAGTTCACCGTCGACGATCCGAAGAGGTTCACGGAACCGTGGGGCGGAGAGATCCCGATCAACAAGTTGCACGCACAGCTGTACGAGTACGCCTGCCACGAGGGCAATTACAGTTTGTCCGGCGTTCTGAGCGGCGCGCGCTATCAGGAGAGAATGGAGGCGGAGGGCCAAGGCCGCTGACCGCTTTGAGTTCCCCTTCTAATTTGAGGTAAGTCCACCTGGTCTTAACGGTTGCGCACGGTTCCCGTATCCGACAAAGGTGCGCGACTATGAAGAGGGACGGCTCTCTGGTCGGTATGTAGACGCCGAACTGCCGACACTCCCGTTCGCAGATTCGGCCTTCGATTTGGCTCTGTGCTCTCATTTCTTGTTTCTGTACACGGAGCAGCTAGGCGAGGCGTTTCATCGGGAGGCGATGGAGGAGATGTGCCGCGTGGCGGCCGGGGTCCGCATCTTCCCCCTCCTCGCGTTGGGTAGAGAGAGATCGGCCTATGTAGATCCCTGCTTTCTAGAGCTTCGGGACTCGGGTTTCGACGTGTCGATCGATCGGGTTGCATACGAGTTTCAGCGCGGCGGTGACCAGATGATGCGTATTCGCCGCCCATGAGGTCAAAAGGATGCGGGGTGGAGATCGTGAAGGTCAGTCTACGCAGATTCGGGGGTCTGGGACCGAAGGTTCGAGCGGGACGGTGATCTAGATCGGAGTGGGATAGGGAATGTGTCTTTTTACGCCACTCCGAACGCGGGCCACCACCTGGCCAGTCCGTATCCCAACACGACAAGAGTGACGAATACCAGAACTGAGGCGAGGAGACCCTTCGCGGCCATCGTCTGCAGGTTCACTCCGTATCCGGCTGCAACGGCGGGTCCGCCGGCCGACGAGGGAAGGATGAAGCCGCAGTTTCCGATCACCGTGACGAGATAGACGAACGGTATTGGGTTTAGATCGAGAGACTGGAAGGTGGTGATAGTGATGGGAACGACGATCGCGATGGCCGCCGTGTTACTGGTGACCTGTGTGAGTACCATCGTCAGGAGGGAGAACACGAGCACGGCCATGAAGCCGCCCGAACCGGCGTATGGCGCCAGCCCGTTCGCGAAGGCCTCCGCGGCACCTGAGCCAGTTAGGATCCGGCCCAGTGCGATTCCTCCGGCGAAGAGGTAAAAGAGACCCCAATACATGTTTGCCTGCGCGAAAGCCCAGGTGATAAGAGGCCCATCGCGCGTACGAATCGCGAAGCTCGCCACAGCCATCACGACAAATGCGAATGCGGGGGTGAGGCTAGGGAGCAGCTCCGCATAGAGAGGCCTTCCGAAAGCGAGCGCGGCCGCCACCGCGAACAGGGCAAGCCCCCACTTCTCCTCCGTCTTCATGGGCCCCAGCGCCTTGAGCTCTTCTTTGACATAGTCCTTGGAGCCGGGTAGCTCGGCGACCTCCGGCCGCATGGCGAACCACAGGAAGAGAAACATCACCAGCACGACCACGGCGGTGATCGGGGCAAGTCGGGTGACCCAGGTCAGGAAGAGGAATTCCTGGCCTGTGACTGACTCCTCGATGAATCCGACAGTCAGGAGATTCGGAGCACCACCGAGCGGCGTCGCGGCCCCGCCGGCGCTCGTGCCCCACGCCACTGCAATGACGAGTGCCGTGCCAACCTGGCTGTTCCAAAGGTCCTCGATACCGACCGAGCGTAACATCGCGATGACGATCGGAATCATCGTGGCGGCGACGATCGTGTTCGGGAGGACGCACGAAAGGCCTGCGCTGACGAGGAACCAGACGAGGATCTGCCTCGTCGTGTCGGTCCCGACTCCAAGCAGCGAAGCGAGGCCGATTCTTCGATCGAGCCCCCAGCGAGTCCAGACGCTCGTCAGAATGTTCGCGCCCAACAGGAGCAGGATCGTGTCCTGCGAGTAGGAGGTTGCCACCTCATCCATCGGCGCGAGTCCGAAGACCGAGGCGACCGCGAGCGGAAGGAGTCCGGTGACCGCCAGGTGCACAGGCCGGGCGATCCACCACCAGGCCATCCAGACGAGCAGACCCATGGCGCCGCGAGTCTCGAACGGAACTCCATCCAGGGGCGCCAGAAGCAGCACCCCAAAGACGATTGGCCCTGCCAGCAGATGAGGAAGCTTCGCCGGTGGGGACGGTGCCCCCGCGGCCTCGGGTCTCTCGCTCACGCGGTATTCCATTCTCGGTCGGTGCCCGTCGGACGGCGGAGGGCGAGCCCTCCGCCGGGACAGCCACCCAGAGCTAGAAGCAGCTCATCGCGACGAGAAAGAGGCTAACTGCGGCGCTTGTGCCGACCGGTAATGTCGTAACCCGCAGGCTGGTTCCCTCAGTTATCAGTGGGCCAGAGCTCAGCTAGAGGCGAACCCCTCTCCACCCTTCCCATCCCGCGGTACACGAATTTCTGGAGGCGCTTCCCTTCCCAGGTTTCGGTGGTGTAGAGGTTGCCCTCGGAGTCGGTCTCGATGCTGTGAACGCCGTAGAACTGCCCCGGGTGGCTGGTACGGTTACTGAACTGTCATTATGCCGTCCGCGTTGGCCCACGTCCAGCGAACTCCCCAGTCCGGTTGAGGTGGCCCGGGCAGTCGGGTGTGGCTTGCCTCAGGTCCAAGAGGTTCCGGGGGACGGCTCATTTGACATTCCCTGGGGTCCGCACTACCTGACCCGCATTTGGTCTGGCTCAAGAGAGCGGTTGGGCTACACTGGCGCGCGTTTTTCCCGGCCCATTCTCGACCTCCGCTCTGACGACACTATCCCTCCTTGCCACCGTCGCCCTGGCGTTCCTGCTGGCCCCATCCGTACGGGAAGCCTTACGGCGTCGAATTGACCGATCCACGGCGCCGGCTCGAGGTCAGTACGCCTGAAGGAGTAAGGCGACTCCGGCGAGCACGAGGATAGTCCCACCGGCCAACCCGATCCGGGCCCCGCGAGGCGCGACCTTTTCGAGCAAGACGAACGCCATAATGGAAGCCACCCAAAGAAGGTTCATTACTCCGGCAACGAACAGCAGAGCCATGAGCACCCAACAGCAACCCACGCAGAAGACGCCGTGCTTCAGCCCCATCACCAGGGCACTCCACCTGCCCTCGCGCCATTCGGCGGTCAGGAACCCAAACGGTGAGCGGCAGTGGCGCAAGCATGTCTGCTTTATCGGCGTCCACTGGAAGATGCCCGCGACGAGGAGCAGGAGACCACCAAGCACCGGGCTGGCGCTGACCATCATCGGCGACAGTAGCGCGGCGGTGTGGAGACTCCACTGCGCCAGGGTAGCCCCAGCGCTGAACCCCACCCAAACCACGAGGTAGCCGAGCAGGAACAGCCCGGTGGGGACCAGCGGGTCGGCGCTCTTCTGCCGCTTCCGGTTGACGCTGGCGAACAGCAGGACCAGCGGCGCCGCGGACGGCACCATCATCGCCACCATCATCACCGACCACATCACGTAGAGCGCGAGGAGGTCCGCCAAGCCCCACTCTTCGACGCGAGGCATCGCCATCTCCGTGCTCATCCCACCCATCTGCAAGGCCGGATAGACCAGGTATGCCCAGGAGAGGATGATGATGCCGAAGAGGCCGGTGAGCACCGCCACGCGGTCTCGCTTGAGGACAGCCTCGAGCGTGGCGGTTCCGAGGGCAGCGTTGGAACTGTGGGGCGCTACGCCTGGTTCGTCCACTCGGGCGTAGCGTACGCGGCGAACATCCCGGGGTGGTCGAACTGGATCCCGCCGAAGTCGACTTACATGGTTTCAGTGGTGCCGATGCTCCCGTCATTCCAGACGAAGCCACCGCTGGGGTAGACGATGTGGACGTTCTTTTCATCGCCCGAAACTGGATCTGTGAGCGGTGTCATGTTGGCGTCGAGGACACCTGCGATCCGGAAGCTCGATTTCGAGCCTTGGACATTCATCTCGATGGGCCTGCGTAGTGGGCCTTCGAGCGACACGATGGTACCCCCGATCGCCTCCCACGGCATGCCCCCGGCCTGCCCCGAGAAGATCATTGCCAGGCCTTGCTCCTGTTCGTCCGTGGTTGATTCGTCGACGAACATGGCTGCTGTCCCGTCGCCCTCGTGAATCGGGCCGGGCCATTTCACCGCGATGACTGCCCGGGCGCCGACCAGATCGATGTCGCCGTAGTTCCCTTGGATGACCTGGTAGCCGAGGAGCGCCTCGCACCCGTCGTGATCCGGGAAGCCGCCGAACTGGCAGCCGCACCCGTGGTTGCAGTTGCAGGTTTCGAGATTGTGGACCTTGATGCGATAGGGTTCGGCCATTGACATCGCCTCCTCAGTAAGGGAAGGAGATCTTATTTACGCATGAAGGCTGAGGTCAAGGAAAGGGCCGGCCCGAAGGGTTGCCGGTTGTCCGGCGAACACCCACGCTGAACCCGTGCCGTTCCCTCTTTCCAAGGAGGCTTCATGGTTCGCCACGCTGTCGCATTGCTGGTCCTGGTGCTCAACGCTCCACCGGCCGCCGGGCAGGAGTTGGACACCACTGCCGAGCTCATGAAGTCGCTCACGGAGGCTCCCGGGATCCACGGATGGCCCGAGGATCATGGTCACCGCGCACCTGGACGAGGTCGGGCTGATGGTCCAGTACGTCACTGCCGATGGCTTCATCCGCGTAAAGACGCCGGGCGGCTGGCTTCGCCAAGCCCTTCCCGACCAACGCTGGACGATTCTGGGGCGTGATGGTCCGGTTTCGGCTGTGAGCGGGCTCCGCACCGTTCATGTTACTCCCGGCCCCCAAAGGGATCAGGTCTGGCCATTAGAGCAGATCTTCCTCGACCTTGGAGCCGCTACGAGGTCGGAGGTGGCGGCTCTGGGAGTTCGGCCAGGAGACGGCATCGCTCCATGGAGTCCGTTCTTGGTTTTGCCGAACGGCCGGTACGCGGCGAAAGCGTGGGACGACCGGGTAGGCCTCGCGGTGATGATCGCGGCTGCCCGGCGCATTAGGGACGAAGGCATCTCTGTTCCCGGTCGAGTGATCTGGGTAGCGACCACACAGGAGGAGATCGGGTTGCGCGGGGCCCAGACCTCGGTGGAGCTGGCTCGGCCCGAGCTAGGGATTTCTATCGAGGCGGGCGTCTCAGCAGACTATCCGGGGATCGGGCCGACTCAGGCGCAGGAGCGGCTAGGAGGCGGTCCGGGGATATTCCTGTTGGACAGCTCCATGGTTCCCAACCGTAAGCTCCGCGACTTCTTCTTCAATGTAGCGGAGGAAGAGGGCATCCCGCTGCAACCAGATGTTCTCACTGGCTACGGAGAGGACGAAGCCGAGATCCAGCGGTACGACTCAGGGCGGCCTTCCGTCAATGTCACCGTCCCCACCCGTTATCTCCACGCCCATACAGGTATCGTTCAGCGTTCGGACTTCGATGGAGCGGTGGAGCTCCTCATCCAGGTGCTACGTCGACTGGACCGCGAGACGGTAGAGGAGCTTGCCAGCTTCTGAGGCGATAGACCATGGGTGGCGGCGTTCAGCGCAAAAGGAGGTCCCGCATGACAAAAATGAATTGGGCGACTGGAGTGCTATCGGCGGTGATGGTCACGATCGGCGATGGGTGCGCTGAAGGTGGCGATACTCCGAGCCAGCAGGGAGGCGACGACGTTCCCTTCCGGGAGGTGAGTGGAGATCAGGTGCCGATTTTCGCGCCGGATCCACTGTTCTTCTCAGTGATTCCGAACCAGTGGGTGAGCGGAGCGGTGGGTGGGATCGCCGTCGATTCGCGTGACAACACGTGACAACATTTGGGTATTCCAGCGTCCTGCGACCATCCCAGAGGGCGAAAGGGCTGCCGCGCTCGACCCGCCTCAGGCGGAGTGCTGCTACCCGGCACCTTCGGTCATGCAGTTTGACGCCAGCGGACAGTTCGTACAGGCATGGGGTGGTCCAGGCGAGGGCTATGAGTGGTTCACCAGCGAGCACGGAATCCTCGTGGATCACGAAGACAACGTCTGGTTGAGCGGTAACGCGAGCTCGGACAACCACATCCTTAAGTTCACGAGCTCGGGTGAGTTCCTCATGCAGATCGGACGTTCTGGCATGAGCTCCGGCAGTAACGACACCGAAAATGTGGGAGGACCGGCCGATTTGTTCCTCTACGAGCCGACCAACGAGCTGTTCGTGGCGGACGGAGACGGCAACCGCCGTATCATCGTTTTCGATGGGGAGACGGGTGAGTACAGACGGCACTGGGGCGCATACGGAAACCGGCCCGATGACAGCCTCGAGCTGCCGAGCAGGGAGGAGTACATTCAGCAGCTCGCCGCGGGCGGAGCCCCTCCGCAGCAGTTCAACAGTCCGGTACATGCCGTCTACGTGACAAACGACGGCTTGGTCTATGTGGCTGACCGGGGGCACCTACGTCTTCAAGTATTCGAGCTCGACGGCGCCTTCGTCCGAGAAGTGTTCGTCAAGCCGAACACCCTCTACTACGTGGGAACCGTACATGAGTTCGCGACGTCGCCAGACCCGGAGCAGACCTTCCTGTACGTCGTCGACGGGGCCAACAAGTGGGTTTACGTCCTGAATCGAGAGACCCTCCAAATCGTCCACCAGATCGGCGGCTACGCAGGACACAACGCCCGGGAGTTCTTTCACGCGCACAGCTTTGCCGCCGATTCGAGGGGCAACCTGTACATAGGCGAGGTAAACGAAGGGCAGCGCTACTACAGATATCGATACATGGGTATGGGGTCGCCGCAGTAACTGACGTCAGACTTCCCTCTCTGGCGGCGATGGTTCTTCGGCTTCCTTGACCTCACTGCGGGTAGGCGGCGCGTCGGAGGCGCTCCGCGACTTGATCAAATCGGTCAGCACCCACAGAGCTTGCTTCGCGCCAGAAGCCCGTCGGAAAAACGCCCATTTGGCCAAGCGGGAGACCGCCCCACCGGCGAATAGGAAAGCCAAGATGAGCAGCACCACCTCACCGATCCCGAGCATTCCAAATCTCTCCGGTGCCTAGGGTAGGATTGCAGAGTGGAGCGTCTATTGAACATGTCGGAGGCTCAAACGCGTCGCAAGAAACGAGTCGGGATCTAGCTCTTCCCGATCCCGGGTTTTCTTGCACCCGATTCGACTCCCCAGCATTTTCCTCCCTGACTAAATATCTGGGCGCAGGAACAAGGAGCTCGAAATGACACCCCAGCGGTTGACCCGTCCGCTCTTGTGCTGCGCCATCCTGCTAGCCGTCGGGCGGCAAGGGAGTGCGCAGGTCATCGACTACACCGAGGTGCCTGACTGGCCCGACCCCGCCACGTCAGTAGCCGGCACGCCCGCGGCGTGGAACTTCGGTCAGATATCGGGCGTGGCGACGGCCGCGAACGGGTCCATCCTGGTACTACATCGCGGTGCCCAGCCGATCATGCTGTTCGAGAGCGACGGGCGGTTCGTCCGGGCGTGGGGTGACGGGCTATTCAGCAACGGCAAGGTGGCGGGCGTCGCGCTGACGGACCGTGGGGAAGGGCAGTCGGGCTACACGGCGGTCTATGGGGCGGCCGGGTGCCATGCGTGTGGGGCGCACTCGGTACGCGTCGATCCGCAGGGCAACATCTGGGTGGTCGACGCGCCCGGCCATGTCGTCTACAAGATGAACGCCCAGGGACGTGTCCTGATGGAGCTCGGCTCGAAGGATGTCGCCGGAAGGAGTCGGAATACCTTCAACCTGCCGACCGACGTAGCCTTCGCGCCGAACGGCGACATGTACGTGAGTGATGGCTACGGGAACGCGCGCGTGGTGAAATACACAGCCGACGGACGGTACTTGCTAGAATGGGGAAGTCGGGGCACCGGGCCTGGCGAGTTCGGCCTCCCGCACAATCTGGCAGTTGACGCACGGGGTCATGTCTATGTGACCGATCGGGATAACCAGCGGGTGCAGGTCTTCACGGCTGAGGGCGAGTTCCTGACGGAGTGGCCCGATATCGGCGGAAACTCCGCACTGTTCATGACCAACCGGCAGCAGATCTGGACCGGTGGCACCCTTCGGAATCTCGAGGGCGGGGTGTTGGCGACATTGCCGGGCGGCAACGGGGGTCACGGGATGACGGTGACCGAAGCCGGTGAGGTGTTCGTGGCTCAGCTGGGCGGACGCGTACAGAAGTTTGTCGAGTAACGCAACGGCGCAGAGCGACCGCAGGTGGTTTGGCGCACGCGCATGTCAATCCGAGGGAGAAAGAGATGAACGTGAGGCTGATGACATCTGCGGTAGTACTTGCAACGGTGGCGACGCTCGGTCTGGGCGAGGCAACGACCGTTCAGACCCAGGACAGGCGGGCCCCACGCAACCTGGAGGAGTTCGACGCGATGTTCCGCGAGTACTCGAATTGGGGGCGCTGGGGCGCAGACGACGAGCGCGGGACACTGAGCCTGATTACCCCCGCCAAGAGCCGTCAGGCGGCCGCACTTGTCCGAAGCGGTATCACTGTGTCACTCGCGCACAATCCGATGCCAGAAGAGGCTCCCGACAACCCGGACACCGCCTTCGAGCACGTCATGGGTGAGAGCCTCCGGAGTGACACCTGCCGATTCACCTATCACGGCTACGGAGTCAGCCACATCGATGCGCTCTGCCACTTCGCCCACAATGGCCGACTCTACAACGACACCCCCACATCGGCGAGCACGCCAGAGGGGTGCGGCCGGCTCGGAATCCAGAACCTCAAGAGTGGCATCGTCACGCGGGGTATCCTGCTCGACTTCCCCCGCCTCAAGGGTGTGTCCTACCTCGAGCCAACGACGCCTATCTACATCGAGGACATCGAGGCATGGGAGCGGCAGGCCGGCGTCACCGTCTCGGCCGGCGACGTCATTTTCGTCTACACCGGCCGTTGGGCACGACGCGAGGCGCTCGGACCCTGGCAGGTGTCCGGAAACAGCGCCGGGCTGCACGCGTCTGTCCTCCCTTGGATCAAGGAACGCGACGTCGCGTTCGTGGGGAGCGATGCGGCAACGGATGTGATGCCGTCGATGGTCGAAGGCATCACACAGCCGGTACATACCTTTTTGATCGCAGGCCTCGGCTCGAACATCTTTGACAACATGGACCTTGAGGCGCTCGCCGAGACAGCTGCTCGCGAGAACCGTTGGGAATTCATGTTGACGGCAGGTCCGATTCCCGTAACCGGTGGCACTGGCTCCCCGCTCAACCCGATCGCGGTGTTCTGATTTGGTGACGATGAAAGGTGGGGCAAACTCCGATAGGGTTTGCCGCAATCCACCTCGTAGAAGTAGCTCCCTTCAGGTCGGCCGAGCTGGGGCGGCACTGCTCCTTGTTCTTTCGGCTGGTCTGGCTGCATGCGAAGGACAGACCGCTGGAGCGGATGGTGATGGAAGCCGCTCCCACTCCCTGGACGAGGCGAGTATTCGAGGGATCCACGAGGCCTTCGCTTCGGGTAATCTCAGCTGCGTTCAGTTGGTGGAGCACTACCTACGCCGGATCGCAGCGTATGACGACCAAGGGCCCGCGCTGAATGCGATTCTGACCGTGAACCCGCGCGCGCTGGACGCCGCCCGAGAGATGGATCGCCGATACGCAGCGGACGGGGTCGCCGGCCGGTCGCTCCACTGCATTCCCTTAATTGCAAAGGACAACTACGACACTGCTGACATGCCTACCACCGGCGGGTCGGTTGCCCTGTCCCAGTCCATGCCGCCGGACGATGCGTTCGTCGTTAGCCGACTGCGGGAGGCCGGAGCCCTTGTGCTCGCCAAGTCGAACCTGACAGAGCTGGCCCGGGGGGGGACGACGATCAGCTCGCTGGGTGGGCAGACCCGGAATCCCTATGACCTCAGCCGTACGCCTGGCGGATCCAGTGGCGGCACGGGAGCCGCGATCGCCGCCGACTTTGGCCTACTGGGCACTGGAAGCGACACCGGCCAGTCGATCCGATCGCCCGCCTCTGCCCAGAGCCTCGTAGGGATCCGTGCCACCCGCGGCCTGATAAGCCGAGACGGCGTCATTCCGGTCAGCTCCACCCAGGACGAGGCAGGACCCATCGTCCGCACGGTTGAAGACGCTGCCCGGATGCTCGACGTGATCGCAGGATATGACCCGGCCGATCCGATCACTGCCTTCGGCGTTGGAAGAATCCCTGCCAGCTACACCGAATCACTCGACCCCGGTGGCCTCGATGGGGCGCGGATCGGATTGGTGCTAGATCTCGTTGGGGAAGAAGCCATCCACGCGGAGGTGAACGTCGTTCTCGACGATGCGATCACAACGATGAGGCAGGCCGGGGCCACGGTTGTCCACCTCCGCGTACCTGGCTTTGATGACCTCACTCGGGACATCGCCCTCTCGGACTTCGAGTTTAAGATCGCTTTCAACCGGTACCTGGCGAGCCTCGGCGCAGACGCCCCGGTGAGTAGCCTCGCGGAGTTCATCCGACGGGGCGAGTTTCACCCTCCGCTGCGGCCCGGACTCGAAGCGGACGAAAATATCCGCGACGGGCTGGCAGACCGTGAATATCGTAATCGGCTTCTAAGACGCGAGGAGCTGCGGCAGGCGGTGATGACGGTCATGGCGGAAAACCAGCTGGACGCGGTGTTGTACCCCCACCAGCGGCGGCTGGTAGCACCAATCGGCGGGGACCAGCTGGAGCGCAATGGGGTCCTCTCGAACAGCACCGGCTTCCCGGCGATCACCTTTCCTGGCGGCTTTTCGCCACCGAGCTCCACGGCTCCGCTAGGGGTTCCGATCGGTATCGAGCTGCTCGGCCCCGAGTGGAGCGAGCCGAAGCTGATCAGCCTCGCGTACGCCTTCGAGCAGCTGTCGCAAGTCCGGCGTCCGCCGAGCAGCACTCCTCCACTCCGCTAAGGCCGGAGGAAGCGATCTTGCGGGCGGAGATACTCTGGCTCTAACAGTGTACCGAGCATCGGTTCCCGAAAGGAGCAGGGTGATGAAAAGAGTCGAGCAGAGCTTCGGATTCCCGGTCCTCGGAGGATGGCTCACCGTAGCCCTTAGCGTCCTGCTTGCTGCGGTGGCGCCGGCTGCAGGTCAGCATGTGAACGACTGGGCGGACAATGGGTCCGGGGAGTGGCGCTACATCGGTGGAGACGCCGGGCACACGCGGTCCACACCTCTGAGCCAGATCGACGCCTCGAACTTCGGCGAGCTCGAGATCGAGTGGATCTGGAGTGATGCCAGCTTCGGGACGACTCCCCCGCGGTCCACACCGGTCTACGCGGACGGCAAGCTGTTCACGGTAGCCGGGCCGCGTCGCCACGTGGTGGCGATCGACCCAGCTACTGGAGAGACTCTCTGGACCTTCCGCGAGCCGAACACTTTCCGCTGGGAGTATTCGATGCGGGCGCCTTGGGGGAAGGGGGTTGCGTACGCAGAGGTGGAGGGGAGGGGAGTCGTCTATATCACGACCCCAGCCTTCTTCCTTTACGCGCTCGACGCCGAGACCGGCAGACCTCTCGATAACTGGGGTACGCCCGTGCCCCTGGAGGACTTCCCTCAGACGGGAGTTGTGGATCTACTTCCCGACCTGCTTGCCGACTGGGGCCCGTGGCAGGAGTGGGACGAGCCGTACGACCCGTATTACGGGATCCCGCTGGAGCTCGGATACATCACGAACTCCTCGCCGCCCATCGTGGTGAACGGAACCGTCGTCGTGGGCAACTCGGCCGAGCAGGGCTATAACCAGACCCGGCAGGAGAACGTCCCGGGAGACATTCTGGCCTACGACGCCCGGACCGGAGAACACAAGTGGAAGTTCCACGTCATCCCGAGGCCCGGGGAGTTCGGACACGACACCTGGGAGAACAACGCCTGGACCTACACCGGGGACGTGTCTTCCTGGGCGCCGCTGTCGGCCGACCCGGAGCGCGGAATCGTATACATCCCGACGAACGCGGCCACCATCGACTTCTATGGCGGCTTCCAGCCCGGAGACAACCTATTCAGCGCGAGCCTCATTGCCCTCGACGTGGAAACCGGCGAGAGGGAGTGGCACTTCCAGATGGTTCATCACGACGTCTGGAACAACGATACGCCGACAGCCCCGGTCCTCATGGACGTCACCGTGGAGGGGGAGAGGATCCCGGGCGTATTTCAGGCCACCAAACAGGCGATCCTCTATTCCTTCAATCGAGAGACGGGCGAGCCGATCTGGCCCTTCGAGGAGCGGGCCGTGCCCCAGTCGGAGGTCCCAGGCGAGCAGCTGTCGCCCACCCAACCCTTCCCGACAAAGCCCGAGCCGTATGATCTGCACGGGCTCACGGTCGACGACCTCATCGACTTCACGCCCGAGCTGCGAGAAGAGGCATTGGAGATCGTATCGGAGTATCGGTTGGGCCCCATCTATAACCCGCCGATCCACGTCGGCAATCCGGGAGGACTGCGCGGCTCGATCTGGTGTCCCGGTGAGTTGGGCGGGACGAACATTAGCGGACCCCCCGTGGCCGACCCACAGTCCGGAATCATCTACACGATCTCACGCACGAACTGTGGCTGGCGGACGGTCGTCCCAGGGGAGGAGAGAGATCTCTTGCTCGAGCGACCAACGGGAACGACGATCGCGGATTTCGCCGTCGGCCTGGGCACCCCAGGCGGTGTACCAGGGCCGCGCGGCCTCCCGCTGGAGAAGCCGCCCTATAGTCGGATCACGGCGATCGATCTAAACACCGGCGAGCACCTGTGGTGGATTCCGAACGGGGGTACGCCGCAATTCATACAGGATCATCCGGCGCTGCGCGGGCTGGACATTCCTCCCACCGGGAATCTGAATCACTCAGCGATGATGGTGACCCCGTCCATGCTGCTCCACACGGCGATCGGTAACGATGGAGAGACTCCCTTCCTGTTCGCCGTGGACAAGGCCACGGGCGAGCGCCTGGGGAGTCTGGAGACTCCTGGCCTCGGGATGTACGGGATAATGTCCTACATGCATCAGGGTCGACAGCGCATCGTCCTGCAAACCCCTGGACAGCTGGTGGCGCTCAGCAGGCCATAGATAGGGACCGAAGCCGCCGGTCGTCCAAGGAACAGGGACTGGGCGTGCCACGCCCACCAGCGTACCCAGGAGGGTATCATGTGCCGACTAAGGATCTCGCTGCGTCTACTCACACTCTGGCCGGGGATGCTCGTCCTCTCTGTTCTGAGCGCCTCATGTTCCGGGGGAGATCGAGGTCCCCCTTCAGGGATGTCGCCTGCGACTGTGTTCGAGGGGGCGCGCCTGATCGTGGGAGATGGTGGCCAAGCCATCGAGGATGCGGCCTTCGTTGTCGAGGATGGGCGATTCACACAGGTGGGGCGGCGGGGCGAAGTTGATGTCCCCGGGGGTGCGGGTCGGGTGGACCTCACCGGGAAGACCGTCGTTCCGGGGTTCATCAACGCACACATGCATCTGTCCTCGGTCCGGGAGGAGCTCGTCGGACAGCTCCAGCACAACGCCTACTATGGGGCCGCTGCCGTGGCGAGCATGGGACAGGATGCCGGGGCCGTGCCGTTCCAGGTCCGGGATGAGATCATCTTGGGCGCCGCCCGGTCCCTCACCGCGGGGCGTGGGATCACAAGGCCGGAGCCGGGCCGGTCAGACGTCCCGTACTGGGTGGATACCGAAGAGGGCGCCCGCCAGGCGGTCAGAGAGCTGGCCGAGCTGGAAGTCGACATCGTCAAGATCTGGGTGGACGACCGAGGCGGTCAGTACGAGAAGCTCACCCCCCAACTTTACGGAGCGGTCATCGATGAAGCTCACTTGCACGACCTAAAGGTCACGGCACACATCTTCAACCTAGAGGACGCCAAGGGCCTGGTCCGGGCGGGAATCGACGCGTTCGCCCACGGCGTTCGAGACCGCGATGTGGACGAGGAATTCTTGTCCTTGATCCAGGAACGGCCAGACCTCGTATACCTCCCGAACCTTCCCAACCCAGGGGTCGCTTCGGAGCTGACCTGGCTGAGTGGTACGGTACCTCCCGACGAGCTGAGCCGGCTCCAGGAGGCGTCGACGGACCGACCGGAGGCCCAGGAGGCCTTCGGGATCCAGGCTCGAAACCTAGCCCAGGTCAATGAGGCAGGGGTGAAGGTTGCTTTCGGGACGGACGGGGGCTCGCCTTGGGCCGTCCACATGGAGATGGAAGACATGGTCTCGGCGGGAATGACGCCGGCTGAGGTCATCGTGGCGGCGACGCGGGGTTCGGCGGAACTGATGGGGCTCGACGACCTGGGAACTGTCGAGGCGGGCAAGAGCGCCGATTTTGTCGTCCTTGACGCAAACCCGCTAGAGGACATTATGAATACCCGGCGGATATCTTCGGTCTATCTCCGCGGGTCGGAGGTGGATAGAGAGGGACTGAGCGGGCGACTCCTGGCTGGAGGTGGCTCTGGGGGATGAGCGAGGCGTACCGACCGGTCCCACTGTCGACCTACGAAAGGCTCGACGAGCATGAAATGATCGAGCGGGCGCGCGCATTTCGCGACGAGCTGCGCCGCCGCCGTACCGTCCGCCACTACTCCCACGAGCCCGTTCCCGAGGAAGTTATTGGCGCCTGCCTCGAGGCTGCCGGCACGGCCCCAAACGGCGCGAACCGGCAGCCTTGGCATTTCGTGGTGGTACGCGACGCCGAGGTGAAGCGCCGCATTAGAGACGCCGCGGAGGAGGAGGAGCTCGACTTCTACGAGAACCGAGCGCCGCGCGAATGGCTTGAGGCTCTTGCGCACCTGGGCACAAATGAGCACAAGCCTTTTCTTGAAGATGCGCCAGTGCTGATCGCAATATTCGCGCAAAGCTACGAACTGCGCGAGGACGAGAAGGTCAGGAACTACTACGTGACGGAGTCGGTCGGGATCGCCACCGGGATGCTGATCACGGGTCTACACCGAGCGGGCCTCGCGACGCTGACCCACACCCCCAGCCCCATGGGCTTCCTGAACCAAGTTCTCGGAAGGCCGAAGAACGAGCGCCCCTTCCTGCTGCTTATCGTTGGCTATCCCGCCGATGAAGCGCTCGTCCCCGACATCACCAAGAAGCCGTTCGAAGACATCGCTTCGTTTTGCTAGCGTCCTCGCACCTTGACGGCGCCGCGATCCTCAGATAGCCGCGCTAGTCCGAGTATCGACCTAGGGCGTTCGCAAACTCCAGGGCAGCCTCCCGCGCTCGCGCTTCGAGGTCGCCCCGAATGTAGCTACGGGCTACGGTCCCGACCCCCGCTGTCCCCTCCCATGTCGTCGTCCAACCAGCTCTAGCGCCCACCGCCCCCGACAACTGCACCCGAGGAACCGACGGAGAACCGGCCGTATCGATCGCGGCTTCGAAGGCCGGAAGCGCCTCGTAGAGTGCCGTCTCGGCGGTGCGGGACGGAATCGCCATTTCCTCGAAGGCCAACCTCCAAGCGTACACGACGATCCGTTCCCCGTAGGCCACGGTATTGACATAGAGTGCGAGCGTGTAGGGCTCTTCCGCCGAAATCCGGATCCCGCGTCGGCGCAGGGCGAGTTCGAAGTGGGTTTGCAGCCGAGTCCTCACAACGTCTTCGTTAAAGCCCTCGATCGTCTCGTGCCACTGCAGAAACAGCTGCGCGTTCACTGCTTCAACGCCCGCCAACACCGCATCGGGGTCCGAATCCTGCCCAAGAGCAGGCCTGGTAACGACCTGCGCGAGTAGAATCAGCATCCCAATCTTCCAGCCTCGCATCTTTCGCTCCCTGTGAGGTTCTGGCCGTGAGCGTCCTCGCAAGTGCTGTACCGGTCTCACCTGATTCCGGCTGACGGTGGCGGACGGACGAACGCCTAAATACGTTGGGCATGGTCTAAGGTTGACTCTCTCCAAGGAGGCTTCCGGTGTTCACCCAATCCGGTCGTGTCGCGCTCTATGTGTTACTGTGGCTGCTGCTGATCCCACTCTACTTCGTTGCTTCCGGGGCGTCGGGCCACGGTCAACTGACGGAGCTGGCTGCGGCTGAGGGACTCCAGGAGCCTGCCTGTCCCGGGGAACAGATGCCGACGCCATTCACGGGCACGACTGAGTCAGGGGTGCCTTCGCCGGAAGCCATGGTCAGGGGCGAGCCTCTTACTGGACGCTGGTGGGACTCGGGTTCCCGCTCTTACTGGCACTGCCACGGAGGCGGCCAATACATGGTCGTGATGGAAGGAGTAGGGCGCGTTCAACAGCGCGGCGAGCGCAGCCGTGACCTACACGTCGGCGACATCGAATTCGCGGGTCCGGGGGTGGAGCACTGGCATGGTGCGTCACCTTTGGAAGGGGCGCGATACATCCATCAGGGCCTGAGGATCGATGGCGGAAGCGGCACCTACTGGCTCGAGGAGGTCACCCAGGACGACTACCGGGGGAACGGAATCGGGATCATGTCCAGGACCAGATTCTTGGAAACTGGAGAACGCTGACCTAGACCACCCGGTGGAGCAGCTCTTGGCCGGCGGATAGCCGCCGGCAGTTCTCCAGCGCTACGCCGAGGCTGCGTTCCACGGTCTCTGGGGTCAGCCAGGCGATGTGCGGGGTCGCGACCACGCTAGGAAGCTCGAACAGGGGACTCACTGAGTCGGCTGGCTCCGTCGCATAGACATCGAGCCCGGCGGCCCGGAGCTGGCCGGAGCGGAGCGCCTCAATCAACGCTGTCTCGTCCACCAAACCGCCGCGCGCTGTGTTGATCAGGACGGCGCCGGGCTTCATTCGGGCGATCGTCTCTGCATTCAGCATTCCCTCGGTTTCGTCGGTGAGCGGTACGTGAAGCGAGACGATGTCGGACTCGGCGAGGAGTCCGTCGAACGTGCGCCATTCCGCCTTCGCATCGGGGTTAGGAACGACGTCGGTGTAAAGGACGTGCGCCCCAAGGGCGTGGAGGGGAGGCGCGACCCGCTGGGCCACCGCTCCGTAGCCAACCAGACCGACAGCGCGGCCGCGGATCTCACCTACATTGTCGAAATGTGCGAGTTCCGCCGCCCAGCCCCGTCCCGCCCGAGTCTCACGATCGAATAAGGGGACACGCCGCAGCGCCGCCAGCATCAGCGCCAGCGCCTGCTCGGCTACCGCTTGGCTGTTGGTCCCAGGCATGTTGCACACTGCGATCCCACGAGCACGGGCCGCCTGGAGATCGATCGTGTTGACACCGATGCCGATCTTTTGGATCAGCTGAAGCTCTGGAGCATCAGCCATGTGGTCGTCCGTCACCGGCTCGAGCACATGGAGCAGCACCTCGGCATCGCCCATCTCACGTGCGAAACCGTCGGTATCGACCTCCTCAATCACAGCGATCGTGAGCCAGTCCGGAGCCGCTTGCGAAAGGCGACGGAGGAATCCCGGCGAGGCGCGATAGTGCAGAACGGCCTTCAAGGCAACGCCTCCTCGCCCGCGTAGCGCGCTTCAGAGCCGAGGGCCTCCTCGATGCGCAGAAGCTCATTCCACTTGGCCATCCGCTCCGAGCGCGCAAACGAGCCCACCTTGACCTGTCCGGCGTCCCATCCGACTGCTAGATGGGCGATCGTCACATCCTCGCTCTCACCGGACCGGGCGGACACGATCGTTCCCCATCCGGCCGCCTTGCCGGCCCCCAGCGCCGCCTTCGCCTCTGACATCGTGCCGATCTGGTTGGGCTTGATCAGCACCGCATTGCATGCGCCGAGGGATGCGGCTCGACGCACACGTCCGGCGTCGGTCACCAGAAAGTCGTCGCCGACGACCTGGAGACTGCCACCCGCCGCCTTGATGAACCGACACATGCCGTCGGCGTCGCTATCGGCGAGAGGATCCTCGATCGAACGGATCGGGTAGCGGGCGCACCATCCGAGTAGCAGCTCCCCCAGTCCCACACCGTCAAGCGAGCGCCCATCGAGCGCCAACCGGTATTCTCCATCTGCGAACAGGGCTGTTGCAGCGATGTCGAGAGAGAGCCACCTCCGACCCCGGCTCGAGGCCGGCCGCCTCGATGGCGCGGATCACGGTCTCTAGGGCCGCCTCGTTGGTCTCGAATCCGGGCCACCAGCCGCCCTCGTCCGCGACCCCCGAAAGGGTGCCGCCTTCCGCGAGTAGTCGACCCGCCGAGGAATAGACCTCAGCGCACCAAACGATGGCTTGATCGAAGCTCTCCGCCCCAATCGGCATCACCATGATATCCTGTATATCCATGCGATGGTCGGCGTGCGCTCCCCCGCCGAAGATCTGGACCTCTGGCAGCGGAAGCCTGACTGGTGCATCGCCGGCGAGATACCGCCAGAGCGGGACCCCGTGAAAGGCGGCCGCCGCGTGTGCCGCAGCCATCGATACGGCGATGACGCTATTGGCGCCGAGCACGGACAGCTTTTCGGTGCCGTCGAGCTCGATCAGAGCTCGGTCGACGGCCCCCTGATCGGTCGCGTCGAGCCCGGCCAGCACCTCTTTGTAGGTTCGGTTGATGGCAGAGACCGCGCGGTCCACGCCGAAACCGCCGAGCGTCGGCCCGCCGTCGCGTAGTTCGACGGCTTCGCCGCTTCCCCTCGAGGCGCCCGCAGGGGCGATCGCCCGCCCCACGTCCCCTGAACCCACCGTGACCTCGGCCTCGACGGTTGGGCGACCCCGCGAATCCCAGACCCTCCGTCCCCTCACGCCGATGATCTCGCTGACGCTCATCCCTCGGCCCAACGCTGACGTATCAGGTCGAGACGATCGACAGGCGACCTGAGCAGGTTCGCTGCGAACTTCCTCGTGCGGTTCTTATCGGTTTCGTCGGTCACGTACTCGACCGTTGACTTACCGTCGATGCGCCCGAGTAGGAGCCCCGGCAGCAGGCCGGCGGACCGCGCCTCGAGGTGGGCGGGTGCCTCCCAATCGACACCCAGGAGATAGGCGTCGGCGAAGGCATCGAAGCAGTCCAAATACCCTCCGGCCCACTGTGGTCGCCACAGGCACTTCAGAAGCATGTGGTTAAGGCAGAATGCGAGATCGAAGGCGGGGTCGCCCCAGGTGGCGCATTCGGCGTCGAGAAACACCGGACCGCGAGGACCCAGCAGGATGTTCTTCGGGCTTACATCGCCGTGGACCAGCGTTCGGCGTTGCGCGCCGGTCGTCTCGGCCAGGGCGCGTAGAGCGGCGGCTGAGTCGGGATTGGCCTCGGCTGTCGCTAGGAGGTAGGGCTCGACGCGAATCGCGTGAAACGTCGCTTGGTTTGCGAATCGTGGAGGGAGCGTAGAGTCCCTCGCCGCCTCTCAGTGAATTCGGACGAGCCGTTTGCCAACGCACGCTTTAGACAGACGGGTCCTTGCGCGAGATCGACGCGAAAGATGTCGGACGAGACCCCGCCGGGGAGCGCCGTTACCGGCGCCTGCTCGTTCGGTTGGGCGAGCCCCATACGCTCGAGCGCAGCGTAGACCTCTTCCACGCCCACACGGTCGCCACGATGGAGTGCAGCCACGCGGGAAGATGTCCCCGGCTGGTAGGGCGAGCAAGAAAGTCACCTGCTGCGCCGCAGGATGTTACCATGGTGTCATGGAATTCTCGACAAGTGACGAAACGCAATTCCGTGCACGGGCCGAGGCTGTGGGGATGCCGGGCTGCGGTGACTGCGTATTGAAAGAGGGCGACCTAGAGGAGGGGGGGATCTGGGTCGACGTCGACGCCGGACTGGTTGGACGGAAGAAGTGGGTGAAGCGTCAGTGGACGGTGGAGATGGGTGGCAGACAGTATGCGGTGGGACAAAGCGGACCTCACCGGGTCATCGCTTACGCTGTGGCCGGAAAGGAAGGGACCCTTCAGCTGATCGGAAGGCTGGTCCGGTTGGCTGTCCGCTACTCGCTGCTTTCCGTTGTCCTTGCAGTGTGGGCCATCAGCGGGTTCATCTTCTGGATCCCGCTTATCGTACGGGCCACGGCCGCCTTTTGCGTCAGCGCGGTCTACTCGAATCTCGTCTCTCATGAGGCGGATGTTCCAAACCGCGCCCTCCAACACGCCGGCTTCTTCTATGTGAACGGCTTTCGTTCCATCTATCGCGCGGTCGTGGAGCCACACTCCGGGCGGCCAGAGGCGACGCCCACTTTTCGGCTGGGACGTTTCGTCGCCGAGGGGCTTTGGGCGGTGTTGTTCTGGTGGATCGCGCTATTCACCCTGGCCTATCTTGGTATCGCGTTCACGTTGTACGAGGCCCAGCTTGGGTATCCGGTAACCTGGTTTGTCGAGCAGGCGTCCGTGGTTTGGGCCTGGTTACAACAAGCGCTGGATACGCTGTTCACGCAGGTGGGCGAGATTCGCGACGCCGGACTACCCGAGTTGCCGTCCCCGTGAACGTCCCTCCGCCACCGGTCAGCCTGACGTTCAGGTCTTCACCATCGGGGGTCAGACTCAGCGCGACTCTGAAGCCTTGGCCCCCGAAGTCCATCCTATAGCTCAGCAGAAGGTCCGAGCCGGACATCGTGAACTCCTCCACCAGAGTCGTCTTTCCGTCCCGGCGCGAGACCTGGCCCACGACCTGCCCACCGTCGTCGACCACGTCAAAACGGAGCTCTATCGGACTCTGCGGCCCTTCGAGGGTGGCCAACCATTCTCCCAAGAAGACCTGGGCGTCAGCCGTGGGTACTGAGGCGTCCTGCGCCGCGATCGACCCCGCTCCCAAGAACAGAGCCAGGCCCGCAGCGGGCAACGTTATGCGGCGGGTCCTCTCGTCCAATCTGGGGCGATCCTTGGTGTCTACAGTTTTCCGAGAACGCCAAAGTGGCTCATCCTAGCCGCCACGTGCAACCGACCTATCCCCCCGATATTGTCAGATTGCTCGGAGGGGGGTGACCGCCCCGGAGGGAGGAGTGTGCTGTGCGGATTGCGGTTATGGGTACCGGTGGTGTGGGTGGTTACTTTGGCGGGCGACTGGCAATCGCGGGTCACGATGTTCAGTTCATCGCCCGCGGCGACCACCTGCGTGCCATCCAGCAGAGCGGCCTGCGGGTAGTTAGCCCCGAGGGGGACTTCATGGTCTCCCCTGCGCAAGCGACTGATGATCCGGCAAGCGTGGGACCGGTTGATCTAACGATCGTCTCGGTGAAGAGCTGGCAGCTGCCGGAGGCCGCCCGCCAGATGCGCCCCATGGTAGGTTCGGAAACGGCCGTGCTCCCGCTCCTCAACGGAGTGGAGGCGACCGACGAACTCGCCAAAGTTCTTCCGCCAACGCAGATCCTCGGAGGACTCTGCCGAATCATCGCTTCCATTGAGGCACCGGGACACATCCGGCATGCTGCCCTCAGGCCTTCGGTGACCCTCGGGGAGCTAGACAACCAAGTCAGCACGCGGGTACAGTCTCTCCATGAGGCCCTGACGGAAGCGGACATCGAGTCCGAAATCGCCCCCGATATTCGCGCGGCTCTCTGGGAGAAGTTCATGCTAATCTGCACCTGGAGTGGGATCGGCGCCGTTACGCGGTCTCCCGTGGGAGTATGGCGCAGCCTACCCGAAACAAGAGCCATGGCGGAAGCCTCCCTGGAGGAGACACTCGCGGTCGCACGCGGTCTGGGTGTCGCCTTGGCCCCCGACCAGGGGGCCATGACCATGACCCTGATCGACGCGGTGCCCCCGCCGGTATCACCTCTATGCACCGAGACATCCAAGGAGGTAAAGCTTCGGAGTTGGAGTCCCAGAGCGGCGCTGTGGTAAGGCTGGGAGCGAAAGCTGGCGTGCCGACGCACATTCACGGTTTTCTCTACAACAGCCTCCTTCCCCAGGAGCGCCGGGCGCGCCAAGGGGTATGAGAGGCCCAGGAGTTGCCCGGACTGTCGCCAAGATCTAGGCTGATCACTCCAACGAGAATCTCTCCAGGGGAGACTTTTTGATGCACCCTGCCGATCGAGTGAACGGCGTTCTACGGATCGCCACCGTTTCTGTCCTTGCAGCATTCGTCTGGATCCCCTCCAGCGTAGCGCACGCGCAGTCGGGTCCCGTGATTCACCCGTATCAAGGCGTGGACGATTGGGCTCGGCTCCCCGATGGACGGACCTGGGGTGCGCCCGCCGGAGTGGAGATGGACCCCGACCGAGAAAGCCTTTGGGTGCTCGAGCGGTGCGGTGACTACAACGGGCCTGGGTGCGCCGTTTCGGACCTTCCAGCCGTTCTGAGGTTCGACTCCTCCGGGACGCTGGTCCAAAGCTTTGGTGCGGGGATGTTCCTCTTCCCGCACGGTTTCGCCGTCGACCACGACGGCAACGTGTATGTGACGGACGGCCGCGGGGAAGACGGAAAGGGCCATCAGGTGTTCAAGTTCACTCCAGATGGGGAGCTCCTGTTGACCCTGGGCCAGCCAGGTGTTGCGGGCGAGGGACACGACACGCTCAACCGACCATCTGATGTTGCGATCGCGCCGAACGGGGACATCTTCGTGGCGGACGGACACCCTGGAATGGAAACGAACATGCGGATCGTGAAGTACTCGCGGGATGGTACGTTCATCAAGGAGTGGGGGAAGAAAGGGACAGCTCCCGGTGATCTAGATGGGGCCCACGGTCTCGCCTTCGATTCAAGAGGACGATTGTTCGTGGCTGACCGAGGGAATTCGCGAATCCAGATCTTCGACCAGGATGGAGGGTTCATCGACGCCTGGACGCAGTTTGGGGCACCGAGCGGGCTGTTCATCAGCCCAGACGATATGCTATACGTGGCCGACTTGGCGGAGGGCATCCGGATCGGAAGTGCGAAGGATGGGTCGGTGTCCGCTTTCATCCAACCCTCGGCGTCGTTAACGAGGGTGGCGGAGACCGTGGCGGTGGATGCTCAGGGTAACGTCTACGCGGGAGAGAACGTGGGAATGAAGCTTATGCGGTTCGTTCTTTCCCGTTGACGAACGAAGAGGCACAGCCTCCGTCGTTTCCCGCGATCGGCGGCAAATCTCCGCATGGCTCAAAGCCCCCCGGCGTCAGCTGATGCCGGGGGGCTCGCTTTCGTTGGGCCGGGGGTTCTGGGGCTACTCAGGGTAGCCGCAGGGAAATCAACCGTGCCGGATCCTGAAGCAGCACTACGATGTACTGCGACCCCTCGTGGATGTAGGTCATCATTCCGTATTGGCCCCCGCCCGGAAGCGGAACCTGTCCGACTCTCTCGCCGGTGGCCTTGTCAAAAGCGTGAAGGGCCGGCCCCTCCGCCGTCTCCCACTCAGTAATCAAGAGGTCACCCGCGACCATGTTGAGTGAGTTATCGCCGCCGCCGAACCGCGACGTGTCCACCCCCTGCAGCGCGGGGTGGTTCTTGATCGATTCATCCACTTCCCCGACGGGAATCCACCAGATCCGCTCGCCCGTGTTCATGTCGTATGCGGAGAGACGGCGGTATGGAGGCTTGAAGATGGGAAGTCCCTCGACCCTCGGAAGGCCACCTCCGGTGGCGAGTCCACCTGCGGCGAACGGGGAGTGTGTGGTCCCCGTCGTATAGGGGTCGTCCGGGTCCTCGGCCTCGATCCCGGGCATGATGAAGCCTCCCCCACAGCCGGGCCCCGAGGGAGCGTACATGATTCCCGTCGTGGGATCCATCGCCACGGGGTGCGTGATGTTGACCCCGCCGTGACAACGGATGTTGGTGATGTAATCGGCGTTGTGGCCCACCTCTACCCACGGCATGAAGGAGCCCCCGATCTGGTACTGACCCATGAGCTCCAGGGCTTGCTCCCTAAGCTCGGGTGTCCAGTCAATCACCCGGTCGGCCGAAATTCCTTGAGGTTCGAGCGGTTCAGGCCGTGTTGGGTGGGGCTGCGTGGGCGCGAGCTGCTCACCGGGGACGCTGGACTGTGGCACAGGCCGCTCCTCGATCGGCCAAATCGGCTGACCTGTATCACGGTTGAAGGCGAAGATCATTCCCGACCTGGTGTTCTGGATCACCGCCGGCACCTCTTCGCCGTCCACTTCCAGGTTCGCGATGATCGGAACGTGTGTCGTATCGTAGTTCCAGATATCGTGATGCACCGTCTGAAAATGCCAGACCCGCTCCCCCGTCTGGGCATCAAGCGCAATCGTGCTCGTGCCGAACAGGTTCGCACCCGGGTGGAAGCCCCCGTAATAGTCGATCGTCGCGGGGTTCGTCGGTATATAGACGATCCCACGCTCGTAATCGGCCGACATCGGTGCCCAGGAGGAAATGTCGCCGGTCCACTGCCAGGCGTCGTTCTCCCAGGTCTCATGCCCGAATTCGCCCGGCCGCGGAATGACGTGGAACTTCCAGAGATGCTCTCCTGTCCGGGCGTCGAACGCTTGGATGTCTCCCGGCACGTTCTCGATCCGCGTCTGCGTATAGCCCATCTCGGCGGAGTTCCCGACGACGACGACGTCGCCCATCACGATCGGGGGTGAGGACGTCGTGATGTATCCGAGCTCTCGCGGAATCCCGTAGTCCGGATCGTACGGCTCATCCCAATCCTGCCAGCGCCCCCAGTCTGCCAGGAGGGTCGGCAGCATGTCCACCACACCCGTCTCCGGGAAACCTTCGAGCGGAACGGGCGATCCGAATCCCTCGAGAGGACGGCCCGTCCTGGCGTCCAGCGCGTGGAGGAAGAAGGCTGGGGAGGTGTAGTAGATCACTTCCCGCCCGTCGATCTCCGCGAAGGACACACCCTTACCGTAGTTCTGGCGCATGGAGCGCTCCCACCTTGTGGTATTCGGCTCGCGGTAGGTCCAGAGCGTCTCTCCCGTGGCCGGGTCGATCGCGGCCACGGTGCGGCGGTGTCCGGCCACGGTGTAGAGGGTTCCGTTGATATACTGGGGAGTCGCTTTGAACTGGAGCTCCTGCTCTGGCCCGAAGTTATCACCTCTCCAAATCCAGGCTTCCTCGAGATCATTGAAGTTCGAGGCGTTGATCTGATTTGCCGCCGAGTAACGCGTGCCCCAGGCATCTGCGCTCTGGTAGCGCCACTCTCCGTCGGGGTTACGACGATCTTGAGCGCTTTGCGCATCTGCGAGGGTCGGTAACGTAACGGCAGCCGCCAGTACCACGGCGAACCATCGCGTTGGGCTAAAGGCGCCAGGAACACGTGCAGACATGATTCCCTCACTGAAAAAGAGCTATGAACCGCGGAAGGAGCGTCGCGAGAGGACCGTCGGACGCGAGTCGAGCTTCGCGACCCGTCCTGTCAGACCGGCTCCCAGGCTGCAACTGACGGCATAATAAGGCGTCGCGCGGCGTTCGGCCAGAAGGGATCGGGAGAGGCCGACCGGATCCCGCCTGTCAGCGATGCGAGCTGCGTGCGAGCGAGGATCCGGGCCCCGCTTCCAGTCGGCAAATATCTTGCAAAGAGCGTTGAGTCCCTTGGAGCGCGTAGTCTGTGTCAACCGCTACGCTCCGGGTGATTGCGCGCTGCTAGATCGGCTCGCACGTTGGGATGATGATAGCTCATCACATTCGGAAGCGAGCCGCCGCCGTGTCCAGCTTCGGCCTCCTCTTGGCAGTGCTTGCACTGTTGCCCCGACCCCGCGAAGCGTATGCCCAGAGCTTCGATATCATGGAAGCCACGATCGACGGTGTTCATGCAGCGTTCGCGGCTGGCGACCTGACCTGTGTGGAGCTCGTGGAGCGGTATCAGGACCGGATTCATAGATACGATCGACAGGGTCCCGCCATTCACGCTGTGCAGACGGTCAACCCCGAGGCGCTCGGCGATGCGGAGCGGCTTGACGCTGCGTTCGCGAGTTCAGGCCTAGTCGGGTCGCTCCACTGTATTCCGGTGCTGGTCAAAGACCAGGTTGAAGTGGCGGGCATGCCCACCACCTACGGCTCGGCGCTGTTCCAGGATTTCATCCCAGAGCGAGACGGGACGATCGTAACGAAGATGGAGGATGCCGGAGCCATCATCCTTGGCAAGGCTACGATGGGTGAGTTCGCGAGCGGCTACGTAGGATCTGCCTTTGGCCACTGCCGTAACGTGTATGCGCTCGATCGTAACCCGAGTGGCTCCTCGTGCGGCAGCGGGATTGCGATGGCCGCCAACTTCGCCACCGTGGCCATCGGGGAGGACACCGGAGGATCCATTCGTGGTCCTGCGGCGCACACCAGTACAGTTGGCTTGAGGCCGACCCTCCCACTGGTCAGCCGGTTCGGCATGTTTTCGGGGAGCCCCACACGGGATACGCTCGGCCCGATCACTCGCACCGTGCGCGACGCCGCCATCCTCACCGACGTCCTCGCCGGGTACGATCCGAACGATCCGATGACGGCCTACAGCGTTGGGAACGTCCCGGAAACGTATATCACCTTCTTGGATGAGAACGCCCTCGAAGGTGCCCGATTGGGCGTGATTCGTACGCCGATGAGCTCGCGTACAGAGCCGGAGTCGGAGGACTACCTGGCGGTGAAACAAGTCGTTGACCGGGCCATTAACGACATGAACACGCTGGGGGCCCAGATTGTCGATTCCGTCGACGTACCGGGACTCGTGGATCTGCTCGAGCGCGTCGGGTCGAATCATGAAACCGAGGTCACAGTCAACGCTTATCTCGAGCAGCACCCTAATTCACCGATCAACTCGCTCCGAGATATTGCCGTTTCAGATGAAGTTACGCCGACCCGCCGACACGACCACATTGGAGCCCTAAATCGATCCACTGATGACCTAGAACACCTGCGCTCCGAAGCGGCGCGCGAGGAACTCCGTCAACTTCTCCTTCATGTTATGGCCGAGAACGAGCTCGATGTCTTCCTTTACGCGACTTTCGACCACTCTCCCACCGTCATTCCCCACGACATCCTGACCAACCCTGACGCAGAAGACGACTATGCCAAAGGGAGCAACCGCAGCCTCAGTCCCGCGGTTGGCTTTCCCGCACTAAGCGTGCCGGCTGGTTTCACCCCCGACCAACTTCCCGTGGGGATCGAGTTCCTGGGTCGTCCGTTCACCGAGGGGTTGCTCTTTGGACTGGGATATGCCTATGAGCAACAGACCATGCGCCGGCGGCCCCCAGATCTCACCCCACCATTAGCGCGTTGAGCGACAAGCCGAGCCACTCATGAACCTAGTGTTCTTCGCCCGTCAAGACTCGCTACGACGGTGGCTACAGGAGAACCACGATTCTGTTCATGAGCTCTGGGTCGGGTTGCATAAGAAGGGCTCGGGAAGGCCTAGCATCACGTGGCCCCAACTGGTGGACGAGGTGCTTTGCTTCGGTTGGATCGATGGTCTGCGCAGATCCGTAGACGAGGACAGCTACGCCATTCGGATCACCCCGAGGAGGGAGCAAAGCAACTGGAGCAGGGTGAATACCAACCGCGCTCAGGAACTGATCGCTCTGGGGGTGATGACCCCTGCTGGCAGCCTGGTCTTCAAGCGGAGAGATGCGGAGAGTTCACGGGATTCACTTGAGCGAGCTCAGGCACAGTTGGGTGAGCGATACGAAGCAGACCTTCGGGCCAACCAGGCCGCATGGGACTTCTTTCGGTCGCAGCCTCCGTGGTATCGGAAAACTGCCGCCGGGTGGGTGGTCAGTGCCAAACGAGAGGAAACGCGCCAGCGAAGACTTGCCACACTAATCGAGGACTCTCAGAAAGGGACGCGGATCGCCCCGCTTCGGCACTAGGAAGAGCGCTCATCAGGCCCTTGCCCCCCGGCCCCCTTCAGCCCGACGAATGACCCGGAGGAAACTGTGGGCTCGCTGCTCCAGGCGATCGCGTGCCACGAGGCCTACCAGAGAGGTCAGGTCCGGGTCCCCGGCGGATCGCCGGCAAGGAACGGGCGATGGGCGCTCTATAGCCGTTGCCCTAGAGAGCATTAGGAGGTGCCTTGCCCCCAGGCCATCGACTCGCTCAATTTCGTCAGAGTTCGTGGTCTTTCGGACGTTTCCTGAGGAAGTGCGCGATGAACGCCAGATATCTCGTCACAGTTCCGGTGTTGGGCCTCTTGATGATCCCGGTCGCCCTGAGCGCACAATCGCACGATGCCAGTGTCGCCAACCACGAGCTCCACTATTACGCGGCAGCGGACTTCGGCGTTGACCCCGAAGGTGTCACGTTCAGTACGGACATCGCGCCCATACTTCAACGGAGTTGCTAGAGCTGCCACCGACCGGGCGGCGTTGCGCCTATGCCTCTGACCACGTACGAGGAGTCGAGGCCGTGGGCTCCGATGATCAAATACCGCACGGCTATCAGGGACCGAATGGGCGCCATGCCGCCCTTCTTCGTAGAGAAGGACATCGGGATCCACGAATTCAAGGACGACCCCTCGCTAAGCGACGAAGAGTTGGCGAAGATCCAGGCATGGGTGGACAACGGGGCTCCCCAGGGGGATCCGGCCGACATGCCGCCGCCGCTCGACTTCGCAGCGCACGGGGAATGGACGCTCGGGGAGCCGGATCTGGTACTTCGGTCGAAGGAAATGATGAAGCCGGCAATTGGGCCGGACTGGTGGGGTGATATTGGCATCGTGCCGACGGGCCTCATGGAGGACCGGTACGTGCAGTCGGTCGAGGTCCGGGAGGTCAATGACATTCCCGCGGATGCCGGCAGCAGCACGGTCGGCGGACGCTACATATGGCACCACATGACCTATTCCTCCGGGGTTCTGACCGAGGAAGGGAACGAGATCATTGAAGACACCCGCCTGGGGTGGCCCATTCACGAAGTCGGTCGCAATGCAGACATCTTCGCGGAGAGAGCCGGGAGGCTCCTGGCCGCAAATTCGGCTCTGCACCTCCGCGCGGCGCATCTTCACTCGAATGGCCGGGAGACCAAAGGGCACCTCGAGTTCGGATTCAAGTTCTTTCCGGTGGGGTACGAGCCGGATTACGAGCGGGCCGCGGTACGTCTCGGCAATGGCATCGACATCGACGTAAGGCCGAATCAGGCTGGACAGGAATTCCACTCGTATGACGTGTTGGAGAAGCACACAAAAATCGTCGCATTCGAGCCGCATCTCCACGCTCCGGGCGTGCGGATGTGCATAGAAGCGATCTGGGGCATTAATCAGTTCTCGCTCAACTGTGTGGGTTACGACCATAGCTGGGTCAAGCAGTATGTGTACGAGGATGATGCCGCGCCGTTGCTCCCGAAGGGTACCATTTTGCACATCATCGGCTTCGTGGACACGACCCCTGGGAACCCGAACCTCGCGGACACCAGGAACTGGGCAGGCGGCGGTCGGCGGTCGGTCTCCAACATGTTCATCGACCTAGGCTATGCGGTCGAGCTCAACGAAGAGCAGTTCCAGGCCGAGATGGCCGAGCGCCGATCCCGGATGAAGAGTAGGAACGATTACGATTTGGGGTGTCCGCTCTGCTGGGCTCCGCAGGGGTTGGAGAGCGAGATGATGGTGGAGGGAGACGCGCCGTGACCCCTGGGAGGGCCCGTTCGTCCGGAGCCGGAGGGTGGCTCCTGCATTTGGGGCGGTCGCTCGCCCCCCTCTCGATTCTCATCTTGTTCCAAGCAGCAGACGCCCAGACTCGATTTATGCACCTAAGCGGCGAGACCGTGTCGCCGGCGTACGAGGGTTGGTGGCCAAACGAAGACGGGTCGTTCACACTCTTCTTCGGGTACATGAATTCGAACTGGGAGCAGGAGTTCGACGTTCCGATCGGGCACGATAACTACTTCGCCTTCACCGAAGGGGGAGGGCTCGACGACATCGAGCGAGAGGCCTATGACGCCTCCATCGCCGATCAGGGGCAGCCGACCCACTTCTGCCCGCGTCGCAACCCGTTTCTGTTCACCGTCCGCGTTCCTGAGGATTTCGGCTCGGCAGAGCTGGTCTGGACGCTCAAGACCAGAGTTGAGAAGAACCGGGTATACGCGTCGCTGGCACCCGACTACCGGATCGACCCGCAGGTGATCTCCACGGAAGTGGGAGGGAACTTCGGCAGCCTCGACGACCGCCTTCGTACCAACATACCGCCGGAGCTCGAGGTGGAGGGTGACGAACATCGCAGCGTCAGGGTAGGAGAGCCGCTGTCTCTGGTGGCGTATGCCAACGATCCCGACAGCCTCCCGGCCAGACAAGAAGATCGGGGCATCCCTCCGAAGAATCTGGAAGAGCTGTACGAGCCTCCCAATTCGTCTACCGTTCGGAGTGGACCCGGCTTGCGACTGTCGTGGATCGTTTACCGGGGTTCAGCGCAGCACGTGACCTTCTCCCCGGAACAGATGAAGGCGTGGATGGACTCACGGGTTTGGGCGAACTCTCCATGGTCGCCTCCGTGGATTATTCCCGAGACACCTGAGGATGGCCGATGGGATGCTGACGCAACCTTCCACGAGCCGGGAGACTACGTCCTCCGCGCGGTGGCGAGCGATGGCTCCATGTTCACCTACCAAAACCTCACCGTCACCGTAACCCCGCCGTCGCTGTAGGACTCAAGGATCGAGCGCATCACGAGCGGCGACCTCGATCGGCCGTGCGATGCCGCGATCCTGCTCCGACCACCCCTCCCACTCCTGCCTAGCGACCCATAAGGCCAAGGGAAGATGAGATTCCGACCGACCGTCTCGGGACTGCTGATTGCGGCCGCTGTCGTGCTTGCCGGCTGCAGTGGAGTGGACACCGGAAAGGACGGCGTTTTGATCCTCGTGGTCAGAACTCCAGGACGCGAACGACAGAATCAGCGCGGTAAAGGTATATCCGGTGCTCAACCTGGGTGTCGGCTTCGGTTTCTGAGCGTGGTGTGGCGCCAGCCGGCTTCGGCACCCAGATTGACAATCTGCAAGGCCGTTTCCCTTCTGCGGAGGCGCGCATGAAGATCCAAGATATCCTTCACGGCAAGGGCCATGACGTCGTAACGATCTCCGAAGACCGAACTGTCTGCGAAGCCGTCAATATTTTGGTGGAGCATAACATAGGCAGTGTGGTCGTCGTGGATGACCTCCGGCCCATTGGGATTCTTACGGAACGAGATATCCTAAGGGTCACCGCGACGGCTGGGGGAGATCTCGAGTCGATACGCGTCCGTTCCGTGATGACCCGGGAGATCATTACTGCCACACCCGAGGATCGATTGCCCGCGGCTATGCAGATCATGACGCACCGGAAGATTCGCCATTTACCCGTGATCGTAGGGGAGAGGCTGGTTGGTATCGTCTTGATCGGGGAGGAGGAGCCGCGGTACGCGTCGATCACGCGCATGAACCCGGACGGGACCGATGCGGAGGTGTTCGCGAGCGGGATTCGCAACTCCGTCGGGTTCGACTGGCATCCAGAGACGGACGAGCTGTGGTTCACGAGCAACGGACGGGACGGATAGGGCGACGAGCGGCCTCCCGATACACTGAATCGCGCGCCCAGCGAGGGGATGCACTTCGGCTTTCCATATTGTCACGGCGGCGATATGCCCGATCCCGACTTTGGGCTGATGAGACCGTGCGGTGACTTCACTCCCCCGGCCCGTAATCTCGGGCCGCACGTGGCGGCACTGGGGATGCGTTTCTATACAGGAGACATGTTTCCTGAAGAGTATCAGAACCAGATCCTCATCGCGGAGCATGGGTCCTGGAACCGCACTCCCGAGGCGGGCCACACGGGACATCGGCTGACCCTGGTTCGTCTGGACGGTGACCGCGCGGTGGACTACGAGGTATTTGCCGAGGGATGGTTGGGGGATGACAACGAGGCCTGGGGCCGGCCGGTGGACCTTCTTTTGATGCCGGATGGCGCGGTGCTGGTGTCAGACGATCGCGCAGGGGTAATCTATCGGATCAGCTATTCGGAGTAGGCTACCCGAAGCGCGTCGTTCGCCAGAGGGCGAGGCCGCACCCGCCAAGGAAGACAAGCATCACCAGCGTCAAACCCAGGGCCCAGGCGTAGCGGATCTCCAGCTGGGGTGCCTGGGCATGGACGGCGAAGGCGACGAACACCGCTGTCGCGGCGCCCACGATTAGCCAGTCGAATACCGTTCGCCCTCGGGGTGTGTCGGGGTCATACCCCGATAGGCGCGCGCGCACGTATTCCAGCTCGACTCCGTAGCGAGTTGCCTCGCGACGCGCCGCTTCCTGCCAGCGCAGGTGCTCCGCGCCGGGAGCTGTAGACAGAGCGATCGCGCCCGCGCCCAAGGCCATGACGATCGACCCTCCCACGACCTGCGTGTAGACGGTCTGATCCGATCCTGCGAGTTCGCCAAACACTAAGATCCCCCAGAGAAGGCCCCAAAGCTGGTTCGTATTGGATAGAGGGATGCCGCGACCGATCCCCACGTACTTGGCTGCGTACTGCTGAAAGAGATCGCCCACCACCCAGACGAATCCTCCGAGTAGCAACCAGAAAAGGACCCCACTCGCCCGCTCGAGCTCGAGCCACGTTCCCATTGGGCCGCCCAGGTACACGAACGCGAGCGTGGTCATCATCCCCAGCTCGCCGATCGTGAAGAAGGTGACGAACGAGAGCGGATTCATACCCGTGAGGTACGCCTTTCGGTAGGGGATGTACATCGTACCCTAGAGCACACCCGCCCCGAGCGCGGCGGCAATGCCCCGCGTCGAACTGCCGCCTGCTGCGCCCCCGGGAGACGCGACGCCAAGCAGGATGGCACCACCGAACATGAGGGTGGTGCCCCCGAGGACGCCTAGCCAACGCCTCTGCCCAGCCCCGCGCAGTTCGTTGAAGAGCAGGGCGCCCCACAGGATGCCCAGCAGGCTATTCGTATTCCACAAGGGGAAGGCGATACTGAGGCCGATGTCTCGGATCGCGAAGATCGTCAGCGTATTCGCGACCGCCCAGAGGCAACCAGCGATCAACGCCCACACCACGAGGTGGGGCGTGCGGCGCACGTCCTGCCCGACGTTGGCCGTCCCCCGGATCAAGGCGGGGAGGCTCCAGCGAGCGAGGAACACTCCGAACACCATCACCAGGGAGATAGCGACAGGTGAGATTCCCAAGGTCACGACCTTGGTGGGCGCCTCTGCAGCGCCCAGCCAGGCTCCCGCCGCGAGGCCCGAAAGGACGCCCACGGCTTGGAGCTGCCGCAGCCGCACCGCGGCTAGCGGTGCCCCGTCTGCTACGCCACCCATCTAAGCAGCAGTAAGCCGCCCACGAGAACCGCGAGTGGGATCCAGAACTGGATGTCCCACAGCATGCGACGCCACCAGAGGGGTGGGCCAGAGATCTCGCGAAGGTCGGACATGAGCGACGCCCAGCCTAACCGTTCGGTCACCCTACAACCAGTTCCCGGCATCTGCCCAGCCGACTCGTGGTTGTGAGGGAAGGCAGGCGCCGCCTATGATACACGATCCACGGCCAAGGACTGGATGCGGCGCCCGGTCCACAAGGACCTCGGCGGGACGTTCCAACTGGAGAGGGGAAGTAAGATGAAACAATCGATGGGCGTACTGGCTGCAGTTGCGTTAGCGACGTTTTTTCTCGTTCCCTCGGCGGTGAGTGCACAAGATCCGCCGATGGGCTTCTTCATCACGGATGTGGGTCCAGGAGACGGGGCGAACCTAGGCGGCCTAGACGGGGCCGACCGGCACTGCCAGTCACTCGCGCAAGCGGCCGGGGTGGGGAACCGCACCTGGCGTGCGTACCTCAGCACAGTGGCGGGAGGGGGCCAGCTGGCCGTACACGCCCGCGATCGGATCGGGGACGGACCTTGGTACAACGCCAATGGCCAGATCATCGCTGCGAGCGTCGCCGATCTCCACGGAGACTTCGAGCGTGACCGAAACAACATCCGGAAACCCATCGCTGTGGACCAGAACGGCGATCTGGTGAATGGCGTGGGTGATCAGCCGAACCAGCACGACATCTTGACTGGATCGGATTCACGTGGGCGCGGCATTCTTGGTGCAGCGAATACCACCACCTGCGGGAACTGGACGAGCAACGGAGAGGGCAGGGCCATGGTCGGACACCACGATCGTCTGGGTGGCCCGAACTCCTCTTGGAACGCTGTGCATTTGAGCAGCGGCTGCAGCCAGGAGAACCTCATCGCTACCGGAGGGAACGGGCTGTTCTACTGCTTCGCGGAGGATTGATCCGCAACTCGAGGGCTTCCGGCCTCGTCTTCTCCTGTGGGGCGTTTCTATTCGCGCCAACCCCGTTGGCGGGGCAGGCTCATTGCTCCGCTAACGGGGTTGTCCAGCAGGTCCTTGGGTCAGGCGGGCCTGCGTTCGACTGAACTGAGGAGGCCCTGCCTTCAGTTCAGCTCCATGATCATCGCTCGCGGTGTACCGCTCACCACCTCTTCGGAGTGAGCGCGATCCCGTGGCCAAAACATCACGTTCTTGTACGAGACCGTGACCCGCTCCTCCGAACCGTCTTCGCCCCTAAGGAACAGGACGGCCGGCTCAGTGTTCACGAAAACCGCGACTGCGTCTTTGTCATGAAAGTGGAGAGGCACGGACTGCCCCGACTGCCACGTGTAATCCCAGATGGTGACCCGATCGCTTTCGGTCAACGCCTCGGCGCCCTCCCGCGGGAACGCCGCAGGGATGTCCGTCCGCGGCGCGAGCGGCGGCGGTCGTAGGTCCGTGAGGTCAACGGAGATGGAGTGGCGCGTGGGCTGCCCAATCCCCTCTTCCTTGTGGGTAACTCCCTTGCCCTGGTAGAACGGGACAGGAACGACTGGAAAAGGCTCGAGGCTTTCCCGCGCCCTGCCATCCGGGAAGGTGACCCGAAGCGGGCCCCAGCTCAGAAACACGCCCGCCATATCGTACTGGTGCTCATAAATGGGCTGGGCTACCCCCTCCAGCCAGAGAACCTCCCAAATCATGACACGGTGGTTCTCAAAAATCTGAGTGGCTCCCTCCCTGGGAAATGCGTGCGGATACGACTGCGCTTCCGCCGTCCCAACACCCAAGAGCGGACCTACTGCCAGCACTAACGGAGCGAAACCGCGCATCGGTGCCTTCCTCCTAGGCTCTTCGCCCAAGAATAGAGAGTCCGACCGTACTCCGGGGCTAGGAGCCAACATACCGGGGCGTGTTTTGGCCGAACAGGGTCCGGCTCCTCAGGCACACCAACTTGTTGCCTAACCGCTCGAGCGATAGGCTGGAATTCACCGCGCGGGGCCTCTGACCACAGTCATGATGGGCAAGAGCTGGAGGGTAGCGACATGATCAGCGGTGTGCACACGATGTTCTATTCCTCCGAGGCTGAGTCCTTGCGAGAATTCCTCAGAGATAAGCTCGGCCTCCCCTACACGGACGTGGGGGGTGGGTGGCTGATCTTCGACATGCCCGAGGCGGAGATGGGTTGTCATCCCGCAGATGAGAGCGGCGAGAACGGCAGACCGTCTGGTACCCACGACATCTCTTTCTACTGCGACTCTATCCAGAAGACGATGGAGGAGCTTCAAGCGCGGGGGGTGCAGTTCATCGGCGAAGTCGAGGACATGGGCTACGGACTCGCGACCCATTTCATGATGCCCGGGGACCTCCAGGTGCAGCTCTACCAGCCCCGTTACACGAAAAGTTCGGGCTCCTAAGACGGGAGTGGCATGAGAAACGCTTCGCCTGAAGTCGATGCCTATATCGGCAAGTCCGCGGAATTCGCACAGCCCATTCTGAACAGGCTTCGTGGGTTGTTTTCACGAAGCGTGTCCACAGATCGAAGTGGAGTTGACCCGGTTTAGTGGACCCCTCAAGAGTGAGGGAGAAAGGAGGAGTCCACGATGCCAAGGACGCATGCGGCGTACCCGCCGGAGTTTCGGCGGCAGATGGTCGAGCTGGTCCGATCGGGCCGGTCTGTGGAAGCGTTGGCCCGGGAGTTCGAGCCCTCAGCAGGAGCGATACGCAATTGGGTCAAGCAGGCTGACCTGGACGAAGGACGTCGCAGCGACGGACTAACGACGGAGGAGCGAGAGGAGCTCCGACGGCTGCGTCGAGAGAACAAGCAGCTGCGCATGGAGCAGGAGATCCTAAAAAAAGCCGCCGCCTGGTTTGCTCGGGAGAGCAACTCGATCCCCGATCGGGGTTCGAGTTCGTGAAGACGAATCAGGCGGACCACCCCGTGCGTGTGCTGTGCAGTGTTCTGGGTCTCTCCCCCAGCGGCTACTACGCCTGGCTGAAGCGCCCTCCCTCGGCCAGGGCGCGGCGCGACAGAGAGCTTCGCAGGCGAATCGAGGCGATCTTCGAAGAGAACCGGAGGGTCTACGGGCGGCCGCGCATCCATGCCGAGCTCCAGCAAGCCGGCGAGCGGGTTGGAGGCAAACGCGTCGGCCGGTTGATGAGAGAGGCCGGGATCCAGGGTGCGAGCCGTAGGCGCTACAAGCCTCGAACGACTCAGCGAGACCGAAATACTCGGCCGGCTCCCGATCTCGTGGACCGAGACTTCACAGCCGAGGCTGCCGACCGGCTCTGGGTGGCCGACATCACCTACATCCCGACCTGGGCCGGCTTTCTCTACCTAGCCGTAGTGGTGGACGCCTGGAGCCGTCGCGTGGTGGGCTGGTCCATGGCGGCTCATCTTCGCTCGGAGCTCGTGCTCGATGCCCTGAACATGGCGAGTTGGCAGCGTCGACCCCAACGGGTGATCCATCACAGCGACCAGGGGACGCAGTACACATCGATCGCGTTCGGGCTGCGGTGCAAGGAGGTGGGCGTGAGGCCCTCGATGGGCTCGGTGGGCGATGCCTACGACAACGCCCTGTGCGAAAGCTTCTTCGCGACGCTCGAGTGCGAGCTTCTCGATCGGCAGCGCTTTCGCACTCAGGCGGAGGCCAAGATGGCCGTCTTCGACTTCATCGAGGGCTTCTACAACCCGCGCCGAAGGCACTCGGCGCTCGGCTACGAGTCGCCCGTCAATTTCGAACGAAGCCGGAGGGCTGCGGCGTGAACCTGCCTTCTACTCCCCCGCTGCGCGAGGGAAGCTTTCGACTCCCCAGCAAGGGAGATAGGATCAAAACCTCAGTGTTTACCTGTCCACCAAAGCGGGACAGCTCCAAAGAGACGATCAAGTGGGGCTTTCCGCACTTCGAATACAAGGGATTGTTGGCAGCATGGCTGCCTTTAAGCAGCACGTCAGCTTCGGTTTCTGGAAGGGTCAGCTGATGGGCGATCCGCATGGACTCTTCCAGGGCGTGGGCAAGACAACCATAGCAGCCCTGAGGGCAGAGAACCTTTCCGACCTGCCGTCGGACGCGATCCTGATTCACTACGTGAAGGAGGCTGTCGAGCTAAACAAGACAGGGGTTAAGAAGCCGCCGTCAATGGCTAAGAGAGCCGAGAAGGAGCTCGAGGTTCCCGAATACCTCCTGGCCGAGCTCAAGAAGAACGAGAAAGCACTCGCCACATTCGAGAGTTCAGCTACAGCGACCGAAAAGAGTACGTCGACTGGTTGACGGAAGCGAAACGAGAAGTAACGCGTCAGAAACGGCTCGCCACGGCCGTCGAGTGGATGGCCGCCGGAGGCCGTGGAACTGGAAGTACATGAATGGCTTACGACGATCGAGGGTCAACCTCTCACACAAACTGGAGTGAACCAAATGTCCATTCTCTTCAAGATCCGCTGGGACATCAAGGAAGGCCGCGAGGACACGTTTAGGGAGAATCAGAGCCAACTCTGTGCGGTAATGAGCGATGACCACCCTGGGGTCATCTGCTACCACGTTGACTACCCCGCGGCTGGAGTGAGCGAGTGGACGGAGATCTATGCCAACGACGATGTCTTTCGTGCGCACCTCGCCAATGAAAGGGGACAGGGCCCCTTGGGCGCGATCATCGAGTCGTGCGAGAAGATTACCTGCCGGTGTTGGGGCGATCCGGACGCAGCGTCAAAGGACATTCTGGCCGGATTCGGGGCCACCTACCATGGTACGGCCGAGTCATCGTTTGCTTTGCACCCGAATGCGGACCGCGACTCGCTCGTCTAGGTCCTCAAACCAGTTGAGGAGGGCTCAATATGTATGTGATCCGGAACACCATGTACGCTAAGCCCGGTTGCGGCAAAGATCTGGTTGAGAGGCTTAAGGCTGCGATCCCGCACTTCGAGGCGATGGGAGTGCAAGACCTCCGAGTCCTTACGGATGCGGTGGCCACAACCTGGACCATCGCGATGGAGATGGAGGTCGAGTCGGTCAGTACCTACTTCGACATTCTCGAGGGTCGGTCGAAGAGCTCGGGACTTGGCGAGGCCATGAAGGGGTACACGGAGCTGGTAACTGGTGGAAAGCGGGAGATCTTCAGAATCGCGTAGGCTGAGGCCCGTGGGCACCTAACCCCCGGGCGTAGGATTGTCTCCAGTTGGCCAAGGTCCGGCTAGCTCGCGAGCCTCACCAATAGATCCTGGGCAAGTTGGTTGAAGACGGCGTTCAGCTGGCTGGCATCGGGAGCGAAGTAATAGTTCCCCTTAGGCTGACTCGAGTTCGTGATCCCGTCTACGTTGGCCAACTGCCGCATGAAGTCGTGGTTCGGGGTGAAGGCCGGGTCGGCACCCGGATTACCGAGGCCGATGGTATAGATGTAGACCCCTTCATTCCGGATGTCGTTCGCCCGATCCCGACCGTTCTGGTGCGCGATCTGGTCGCCCGACACTGCGTGTATGGGAGGGGTCCCCTGTTCTGACCAAGTGGCGCAGTTAACCACGGCCTGGCAGCCCCCGTACGTCGGCCACGAGTCCGACGGGAGGTTGTCAGGATCATTGTAGTAACCGCCGAGCAGGTTCACCGGGCTAGTCTGCTGGATCGACATGATCCGGTCCTCGCCCCCGATCTGTCCTCTGAACGCCGTGGGTCTTCCGTCAGTAAAGAACACGACGACCTTGGTGGAGCGCTCCCGCACGGACGCACTAGTGATCTGGCTGTACGCCAGTCTCAGACCCTCTCCGTAGTTGGTCCAACCGACCGAGGTCATAGCGGTGATGTCGCTCTTGATCAAAGCGCTGAAGTCGTGGGAGATCAGGTGTCGTTCGGTTGCCCTCGTATTGAATGACACGAGGCCCATCTGGTCGAGTGTGTCGTCGAAGTAATCCACGAAATCGCGAGCCGCGTCCTGAAGATCGTCCCAGGCTCCAACCTGCCCGAGTGATCCTGACTGGTCGATCACCATGATGAGGTCCACCGGTGGGACCGCCGCGGTGGCACTAGATCCCACCATCAGCTCGTCTATTCCAAACACCCGGGCAAAGTGCGTGGGCTGCGGTCGGGTGGCAGTCATCCAGACCGTGCTTTCACCTTCCGCGTTGCTCCCGAACCCTACGTTGATCGATGCCCCGCCGGCGGCCGATACTCCGTTCGCTTCGGCCAACGCGAAGGCCTGGGTGCGAGCGACCCCTGTTCCACTGCGGAGGTTTCGAGCGCCTGCCAGGACTCCCGCGTCAACTGCCCGCGAAAGCTGCGCCTTCGACACGTAGCCGAGCCCCATATCGACCACGAACCCAGTCAACCCGAGGATCACGATCGACATTATGGAGACGAGCGCCAAGATGGTCCCGTCTTGGTCCGACCACAGTCGCCGCATCACGGTGTCAGTCGTCCTGTTCTGCCTTCGAAAGTCTTTGAATCCCATAGCGAGCTTCCCTTGCTGCCGCTCTACACGCCGAGAAACGAACGCCGTCGTCCCGGACGTAGACCGCTTATCAGAACACAGCTCTATCGTACATGACGTTTGGAATCGATCCGGAGAAGAAGGCCTGAAGCGGCGTCAGCGTGGGACGGTCGTAGAAGACCTCTACGACGTAGACACTGGCTCCGTCCGCTAGATTCATTCCGGAAACAGCCCCCACCGGGTCGCCAGGCCCCCCGACACGGCTTGCCGTCGAGTACCCTGCACTTGCAACCTGCTGATTCACCGTCGGGACAGTGCCCTGGATCAGTATCTTGCTGACCACCGCACCTCCGCGCGTGTCCAGCTGCATCTCGGAGCCGTTCTGCATGGTGACAGCGAGCACCGTGTCCAATGCTGTTCCCCGAGACGCGATGTTCGCGCCCTCTCTGGTCAGGTGAGACATGGCCTGCTGAGAGTCCAGCATGGCCCCGAACTCGATAATCCCGAAGACCACGAGGAGGAGGAGGGGTGTGACGATGGTCAGCTCAGCCAGATCCTGGCCCGAGTCGTTACCTGCCAATCGGCGCAGCACGTGGCGAGCGGATCGAAAGCGTTGGCTGTTCACCAGATCCTCACTGGAAGAAGGGCTCGTTACGCATCGATGTCGACACCGAGAAGTCCATGATCCCTGTGCCGAGAACACGCTCCATCAGCGGGATTGCCACGTCGTACTCGTAATCGAGACTCACCGTGACAACTTCCTCCGGCCCACCGCCGTCCGCCGGCGACACGTCAATGTCGCTCGAAGTAACGCCGAACTGGCCAACTTTGCTGATGATTATGCTCTCCACAGACAGTGCCCGACCGATGGGATCACCGGTCTGTGGATCGGTGAGCTGGCTTCCAGTGGTCGCAAACCGCGCCGCCTCGGCGACCGCGGTTCGGATTCTCATGCGGGTCGAGTAATAGCGACTGAACTCGTAGATCCCGAAGAAGAGAGTCACGAATACCGGAATGGCGAAGATGAGCTCCACGAGTCCCTGACCACCCACGCTTCGGACCAGCGCTCGGGCCCCTTGCTGACCACGACTTCTTACCGGCCGCGACCGGAGTCAAATCCTCTTTTTCGCCATAAGACTCTCAGCACGTGTATCAAATGTTTTGACTCTTATGGGTCAGAGTACGGTGCCGATCCTGGATCGGCAAGTATAGGTCCTCAAATGTTTATGGATGCCACCTGTGAGGAGGGGAAAGGCAACTTGCATGCCGCTTGACGCAGACAAGACCGTTCTTATCTGTGTTTGCTGGTGTTCAAGGGCGTCTCTCGTCGTCGCGGACCGGTCTTCTCAGCGCCTGGAGGCGGAAACGCCGCAATAGGCTGTGGGGAGTGTGCAACGCGAGTGGATGGTCTGAAGAAAGCTACGGCGGGAAGCGTCTGGAGGCGCTTGATTCCGAATGGCAGCGGTGGCCGTCTGGAACGGAGGGCCCTATTGCATCTCCTGGTGCCGCACCTCGCCAGACGCGATCTCCGGGCCACCCGGCGCCACCCTCTTGAAGCTGGTCTCCGAGCTCATGAGCTCGCGGTAGAAGTCGCGTTCTTCTTCCAGCCGGCCGATGCGAGTGTTCATGTCGTCAAGAAGCTCGGTGATTCGCCTCAGCTCCTCCGCGCTACGTTGGTCCCGCAATTCGCGAACCTCCCTAGATCGCTCCGACCACCGAGAGCGGCGCCCCGATCTGGCCCACATACTCCCAAACACACAAAAAAAACATCAACATTACCAATGTTGATACGCTCACGATGCGCCTCCCCCTTCGGCGGTCTCGGCATTCTCGGCGCTGCGCTCACGTCGACCCGCCCGCCGGATACGGTCAACGGAGTCCTCCAGAACCTCGTTCATAGCCGCCAGGACCTCACGGTCGCCTCCGGCTCGCATCGCCACCTCGAAGGTGGTCTGAGCTAACCTCGAGAAAGACGCCGAGAGGTCCCGCATGCCCTCTCCGAAGAACCGGTCGGTGAAATCGGACACTCGATCGAGAACGTCATCCACGACATCTTGATTGCGCTCGAGGTAGTCCCGTCCCTCGTCGGTGATGTTGTACACCTTCTTACCGGAAGCCTCATCGGCCTCCACATACCCTTCGTCCTCTAACATCTGGAGGGTGGGATACACCGATCCGGGACTTGCCCTGTACATCCCGCAGGATTCCTGTTCGAGCGCGCGCATGACCTCGTAACCGTGCATCGGTTTTTCCATGATAAGACGGAGGATCACGAACTTCAGGTCGCCTCTCTCGAAGATGCGCCATCGCATTCGCCGGCCTCGGCCGTGCCGGCGCCCCTGCGGTCGGCCACCGCTCCCAAACCCCCAGTCCCACCACCACTCGCTGCCTCTATGCATAGCTTCCTCGGACATTGCGATATATCGATATAGAATATCTTACGATATATCGGCATAAAGGTTTCGACAAGGTGGCGAGGGACCGGCCGCTTCAGGAGGGCATTCGTTGCGTGGCAATGCAATCTCTACCAGCTTGCGATACCGAATAAATACCGAATATGGCTTTGCGGATGCGTCGTCAACTTCGATCGTGGACGGACCTGGAGGGTCGTACGTGGAGCCTCTTCCTGAGGGAGGGCTACAGGTATGGGCCGGGAGCGCTGCTAGTGTTCACCTGCGACCCGAAAGACGGCATGGGCAGCCCGAAGATCCTGGTGAGAGGCCTGAGGGACGTGTACACGGTGCCCGACCCCACGCTACCGTTCTACCTAGAGGCGGCGCGCCGTGGCGGGTTTGTCTGGACCGATCGGGACGGAATCCCCTGGCATATTGCGAACCGTACGCTGATCCGATCGGAGTTCGGGAGGCATCTCGAGATCCACCATGCCGAGAGCCATCGATCGCTATGGAAAATGAGCGATCACGAGCTGGAGGGACTGGTCCGACAGTCCATGGTGGATGATCGGGGTTGAGGGGCCGATCCCTTCTTCCTGCCGCTCAATCCATCCTAGGGAGCGGCATTTCCTCGCTATCGAACTCGTGCGCTCGTGAGAGCCTCGGGTCTCCCATCCATGTCGAAATCCGCGAGGAAAACGCGTACGTACGAGCCCCGGTTGTTCGCAACGGGCGGAATGATGCGCGGCCAAGGGGATGTTCGGGCACCAGCGCCAGGATTCTGAAGGTAGATCAGGTGTGCGAGCTCACACGCAGCGATGACGTCGAGATAGCCATCGCCGTTCACGTCGGCGAGGGCGACGTCTTCCGCTGCACCGGCCTCCGGTCCTTCAGCCAGTGTCAACAGTTCCCATTGATCCGGGTTGTCGGTGCCGAAGGCCAACCGGATGTGCCCGTCTGCCACACACCGTCGTATTCCGTGTCCGACTCGTGGACTGAGACGATGTCTAGGTGCCCGTCCAGCTCCAGGTCGGCCATAACGAGCCCGTCGCCGCCCTGGATCGGGATGCCCCCAGTAGCTTCGTCGTCGATCGTGTGCTCTCGCCAGGAGACATACCGGCCGTCAACAGCTCTGGCGGTTGTAAGGGCGTCGCCAACCGGGACTTCCTCCCCCGTCGATTCGCTCTCGTCGGCGGGCAGAGGTGGCGGATTCGACTGGCACCCTTGGACAACGCAGACGAGCGTCATGGACAGAACCCTACCCGGGAGCCTCATTGCGCCCCCTCGTCTAAATCAAGCTGCGACATCTCATCTCTTAGTAACCAGCCACGCGGCGCTCGGCCAGGCCACGGAGGCTTCGGTCGGTGCACCCCGACCTTGTCGGCGGACCCGAATCCGGCTATGCCTTTGAGCACATCAGGATGCGGGTAGGCTGGCACGGAAGCCGGTGAGACGCCGGCGCGGCCCCGCCACTGTGAGAGGACCGAGAGCGATCTCGGAACGCTCGTTCAGACATCCACTGGAGCCTTGCTCTGGGAAGGAGAACGAAGCGGCCTCGAGCCAGGAGACGTGGCCCACACGCCCTCTTTTCACGACCTCCGAGGGGAGAGCGTGGCTTTCCGTCGCCTCTGAGGTCCCAGGTCCCGCGTGGGCGGGACGGAGGATCATCATGCGGCGTCTGTCACTCTGCTCGGCTGCTCCCCTCTTTTCAGCTCTTTTCCTCATAGTTGGTCTGCCCCAAGGGATCCGGGCTCAGGATGCGGATCCCGAGGTCCCGGATTCAGCCATCGTCCTCGAAGGAATCGTGGTGACCGCCACGCCAGTGCCCGTTCCTGAGGGGGCCCTCGGGAATCACGTTTCGGTGGTGACCGGTGACGAGCTGCGCGCGCAGGGCCTTACGCAGGTTGTCGATGCCCTCAGAGTCGTGAGCGGACTGTCCGTCGTGCGGAACGGTTCCTTCGGCGCCCAGTCGTCGGTCTTCCTCCGGGGTGGTGAGAGCGACTACGTCATGGTCCTGCTCGACGGTGTGCAGCTGAACCAACCCGGTGGTGCGATCGACCTGTCCGGCCTGACAACCGAGAATGTGGAGCGGATCGAGGTCGTTCGAGGCCCTACAAGTGGTCTCTATGGCTCCGACGCGGTGGCAGGCGTGATTCAGATCATCACTAGGAGTGGAGACCCGGGCCTGGCCGGCTCCGCAACCATGAGGGGCGGGAGTTTCGGTACCACCGACGGCGTGCTTGAGCTCCGCGGTGGTAATGACTCTGGCTCTTTCGGTGTCTCCCTCGCACGGTACGATACCGACGGGATCCTCGAGTTCAACAATCGGCATCGGAATACCATCCTCTCCGGGCGGACTGAACTGCGAATCGACGACGCCTCCACCGCCCGTGTAACGGCGCGGCTCCTGGATCGCGTGTATCGGTTCCCCACGGACAACGCGGGGGCGATCGTAGACATCAACCAATCCAGCTTCTCGGAGGAGGCTACGCTCGGGATTGAGATGAATCGCAGCATCGGAGACGCCCTCGACCTACGCGCTCTGTTCACACTGCACGACGTCGATAGCGGGACCGACGACGCGCCGGACGGCCCCGACGACAACCTCGGGTTCTACGGGTTTCAGAGCTTGGACGCGATGCGCCGGGTAACCGGAGACCTCCGAGGGAACTGGCGTCTGTCGCAGCTCACGGTCCTGACCGCAGGCGCCGAGGTAAAGGAGCAGCGAGTGCGTTCCTTCAGCGAGAGCCTCTCCGAGTTCGGGCCAAGTACGGGTCGGTCCGAGAACTCGCGCTCCAACGTCGCGGGATACGCCCACGCACTCACCTCGCTTGGGCGGGTCGCCCTCAACGGCGGGATCCGCTTGGAGGACAACGAACAGTTCGGGAAGTTCGTGAGCTATCAGGTCGGCTCGGCCATAGCCGTACGGCCCCGCACTCGGATCCGCTTGGCCTCAGGGCGTGCGATCAAGGAGCCTACCTTCTTCGAGGCGTTTGCCACCGGGTTCGCGCGTGGCAATCCCAACCTCGACCCGGAGCGCTCAACGTCGTGGGAGGCGGGGGTCGAGCAGGATCTGATCGGTGGAATCAGCGTGGCCGCCACCTGGTTCGATCAGTCCTTTCAGGATCTGATCCAGTACACCTTCGCGCCGCCCGCGCCTACCGACCCGAACTACTTCAATGTGGCCGCCGCCGACTCCAGAGGCCTCGAACTCGAAATGGATGCGAGCCTCGGCCCAGTGGAGCTCAGGGCCGGATGGACCTGGCTCGACACCGAGGTGATCGACTCCGGGTTCGAGGAAGGGCCTTCGGCAACGTTCGTGGAAGGAGAGTCCCTCATTCGGCGTCCGAAGAACCTGGTCAGCGTCGGGGTCGGGAGTGGGCCAGCGGGTCGGCTGCGCTGGCACACGGACGTCCGGTGGGTGGCCGAACGATCGGACCGGAACTTCAGTGCATTCCCGGCCGAGCGAGTAACGCTAGGAAGCTACACCCTCATCAATTTGGGGCTGGAGGCGACGATCCTCCGGGCTCGGGAGGGACAGCCGGCCCTCGACCTGATTCTCCGAGGCGAGAATCTCGGCGATGTGCAGTACGAGGAAGCTTTCGGATTCGCGGCACCGGGAAGGGGCCTCTACCTGGGAGGCCGGGTCCATTGGGAGGAGCGTTAGGCGGAGCGAGCGGATCCCCTACTCCAGGTAATCGAGCTCACCGATCCAGGGCAAAGACCCAGATGACCCCTCCCTCGGGAACGAACGTGTCGGTGCCGCGGTCCGCGTCAATCCGGCGAGTCATCGAGGCCGCGTCCACGCCCCAGCCAGACTGAACCGTGACGTATTGGACTCCGGCCACCGAAAAAGTGGAAGGAACCCCGATGACACCAGAGTTGGTGCGGTGCTCCCAAAGGACCTCGCCGCTACTGGCGTCGAAGGCCCGGAAGTACCGGTCGTTCGTCCCACCCGCGAAGACCAGACCACCCCCCGTGGTGAGCACAGGCCCCCAGTTGTGTGACTCGAACTCGTGGGTCCAAACGCGCTCACCGCTGTCGAGGTTCCAGGCCTGCAACTCGCCGATGTGATCGGCTCCTGGGCGGACCATGAACTCGGATGAAGCACCGGTGAACGAGCGGCCAGGGACATAGACCGGCTCGGTGCCCGTAATGGCTCCGCAGTGGTTATTGTTGGCCGGGATGTACAGGAGTCTGGTGTCGGGGTTGTACGCGGCCGGCGGCCAGTCCTTCCCGCCCCAAAGCGAGGGGCAGAATTCAGCCCGCCTACCGGTCCCAGGCTTGCGAGCTTCGTCGTAGGTCGGCCGACCTGTTTCCGGGTCGATGCTAGTGAACACGTTCTGCTGAACGAACGGCTGTGCATCGACGAACCCGATGGCATTTGCCTGTCGCTCGAGAATCCACAGGTAGCCGTTTCGGCCGGGATGCACGAGGGCCGGGATCGTGCGTCCGTCTCGTTCCACATCGACTAGAAGGGGGGTGGAGACCTCATCCCAATCCCAGGAACCGTTCCAGTGGTACTGGTGATGGCCGACTAGCCGCCCGGTTTCGACCTCGAGGGCGACCACCGAGTTGGTGTAGAGATTGTCACCTGGGCGCTGATCCCCGATCCAGGGGCCCGGGTTGCCGGTCCCCCAGTATGTCAGGCCTAGGATGGGATCGTAATGCCCAGCGAGCCACACCGACGCACCACCGGTGCGCCAGGAGTCGCCCGGCCAGCTGTCGTTGCCCGGTTCGCCGGGCCCGGGGATGGTGTAAGTTCTCCACACCTCCGCTCCCGTCTCAGCATCCAAAGCCACGACAAAGCCGCGGATACCCAGCTCACCGCCTGAGGCCCCCACCATGATCTTCCCCTGCGCCGCAAGCGGCGCGAGGGTCATGTAGTACCCCGACGTGTTGTCGGCTACGGAGGTGTCCCAAACGACCTCTCCCGACATCGCCTCGAAGGCTAGCACCCGAGCATCCAACGTGGCCATGTAGACCTTGTCCCCGAACAGGGCCGCCCCCCGGTTGGTGTTATGGAACGCCACCAGATCGTCGGGGAGCTCATGCTGGTACCGCCACATGAAATCCCCCATGCTCGCGTTCAGGGCGATCAACTGATTCTCGGGCGTCGTTACGAACATCACCCCATCATTGATCACCGGTGGCGATTCGTGGCCACTCCCGACCCCGGTGGAGAAAGACCAGACCGGGGAGAGATTCTGCACATTCGAGGCGTCGATCTGATCGAGAGCGCTGTATCCCCATCCGCTGTAGTTCCCGCGATAGGAAAGCCAGTTCTCAGGCTCGGGATTGAGCAACCGGGCATCGGTGACCGGCTGGTACGACTGCCCGAGAGCGACGGCCGGCATCAGGATGAGCACAGCTAAAAACGCCGTCAGACCGGAAACGGCAGGACCTGTGACCCGAATCATCTCACGCTCCTCTAGAGTGCCGAAAACGCGAATACCGTCTGCGACCGATATTCTTCACCCGGACGCAGGATGGTCGATGGAAAGTCGGACTGATTGGGAGAGTCCGGAAAGTGCTGTGTCTCGAGGCAGAACCCATACCGGCGGTCGTATCTCAGGCCCCCCTTTCCGGTGATGGTCCCGTCCAGGCCGTTGGCCGTGTAGAGCTGCACGCCTGGTTCGGTGGTGTATACATCGAGGACCCGACCGGTACTTGGTTCCTCCACGCGGGCCGCGTGCACGAGCCACTGGCCGGCAGCACTCAGGACGAAGTTGTGATCGTAACCGCCACCGATCCGGAGCTGTGGGTGGTCGTCGTCGATGCGCGCGCCGATAGGCATGGGTGTCGAGAAGTCGAGCGGTGTGTCCTCTACCGGGGCGATCACTCCAGTCGGAATCTGGGTCGCGTCGACCGGTGTGAAGTGGTCGGCGTGAATCGTGAGGAGGTGGTCATGGACGTCCCCCGCGCCCGCTCCGGCCAGATTGAAGTAAGTATGCTGAGACAAGTTGATTGGAGTGGCGCGATCGGTGGTCGCTCGGTAGTCGACAATCAGCTCGTCATCGAAGGTGAGGGTGTACGTCACCTGCACATCGAGGGTACCGGGATATCCCTCGTAACCGTCGGCACTCGTATGTGAAAACCTCACGCCAACCCCGCGATCACTCCGCACCCGTTCCGCCTCCCATACCATCTTGTCGAACCCCCGAACGCCGCCATGAAGGTGATTGGGTCCGTTGTTGCGCGCGAGGGTATACGCCTCTCCGTCGAGGACGAACCGGCCGCTCGCGATTCGGTTGGCGTAACGCCCGACGATGGTTCCAAACTGCGGATGGCCCCTTAGGTACCGATCCAGATCATCGAATCCCAAGACTACGTCTGCCAACCGACCTTCCCGGTCCGGGACGCGGAGGGAGACAATGATCCCGCCGTAAGTCATGGCACGTACCTCGACGCCGTTCGGGTTCGTCAAGGTGAAGATCTCCACAGCGGTACCATCCTGCATCGCTCCGAAAGGAGCGCTCTCGACGGTACCACGATTGATGGGCGGTTCTCCCCGAGCTGCACACCCGGCGGTCAACCATATCGCGACGAGGCCGATCCGCGCCCAACCTCCGTCACCCGTGAATTCCCGATTCGTCACCTGCGTCATTGCTCCCGCATCTGGACGCCCGCCACGTGCTCGATCTGCATGCTTTTCACCTGGCCCGAGCCCGTAACGTGGGGCCCTTTCCTCAACAGGGCCAGCAGTCCGCTTGCGAAGCGCGGACGCTACCGGAAACTTGCACTCAGCGTGCCCTCCCGCATCGGAGAAGCTGTCATGATCCAGAGCCGAAGAGATTTCCTGAGGAGCACGGGCTTGGTTGGTACCGCAGCGATGGGTGGCTCTTCTCGTGTCCGCTACTCCTGGGCTCATGCGCCTCTCGACCAGGACGTACAGATGGTCCGGACCACGGTGCTCGACATCGGATACGAGCAGCATGGCAATCGCGACGGTTTCCCCATCATCCTTCTTCACGGCTTTCCCTACGACGTCCGGGCTTGGGACGGAGTAGCACCGCCTCTGGCCGACGCCGGATACCGCGTACTCGTGCCTTTCTTGCGCGGCTACGGACCCACCCGCTTCCTCGATTCCGCCGCGCCGCGAATGGCAGAGCAGGCTGCGATCGGCCAAGATGTGGTGGACTTCGCGAACGGGTTGGGGTTGCAGGAGTTCGCCCTTGCCGGCTTTGATTGGGGGAATCGTGCGGCATGTATCACCTCGATCCTTCACCCGGACCGAGTTCGTGCTCAGGTTGCCATCGGCGGCTCCTCGGTGCAGAACACGGTGACCCCTTCGGCTCCAGGATCGGCAGCCGGCGAGGCCCGGCTTTGGTATCAGTGGTACTTCAACACCGAGCGCGGCGTCAGGGGTCTCGAGGCGAACCGATACGACATCTGCCGGTTTCTGTGGGAGACCTGGTCGCCTGGCTGGCAGTTCAGCGACGAGACCTACCGTCGTTCAGCGGCATCGTTCGACAATCCGGATTTCGTCGATGTGGTGATCCACTCCTACCCGCACCGCCATCGGAATGCGCCGGGCGAGGAGCGTTTCATGGCTGTCGAACGAGAACTGGCGGAGCGGCCACCGATCGGCATTCCCGCGATCGTGCTACGCGGAGCGGAGAACGGGTTCGGCCGGCCCTCGGCGGATCCCTCGGGGGATCAGGCGAGATTCACTTCGTTGGTTGCACGCCGCATCGTGGACCGAGCCGGACATGATCTACCGGCGCAAAGACCGGACGCGGTCTCGTCTGCGCTCCTGGAGCTACTCGCATAAAGCGCGGACGCATACGTGCCGACTCGCCGCGAGTTCTTGGTTAGCTCCCTGGGTGTTCTCGTCCAAACCGCCGTGAGCTCGGAGGCGCGGTCCAGCCCCCAACCCCCCCGTACCGGCTATCTATGGGACCCCGTGTATCTGGAGCATGATACCGGACCCGGCCATCCCGAGAGACCGGAAAGGTTGGTATCAATCGACGAAGGGTTGAGGGAGGCCCGCTGGTATCCGGCCCTCCGGCGGCTGGAGCCCATGGAGGCCGACCTCGCGGCTGTGGAGTTGGTGCACGATCCCGACTACATCGCCCTCGTGCGTCGCGAAATCGAGGCGGGGCGGCGTGAGCTGTCGACCGGTGATACGAGAATCTCCGCACAGAGCTACCGAGTGGCCCTGCTGGCCGTCGGCGGCATACTCGGCGCAGTGGATGCGGTCATGAACGGTCGCGCCCGAAACGCCTTTTGCGCGATTCGACCGCCGGGGCACCACGCGACCCGAACTCGCGGTATGGGTTTCTGTGTCTTCAATGGAGTCGCGATCGCGGCCCGCTATGCTCAGGAAGAATACGGTGCGGAGCGCGTCCTCATTGCGGACTGGGACGTTCACCACGGAAATGGGACCCAGGATCTCTTTTATGCCGATGGGACCATCTTCTATATGAGCACCCACCAGTCACCGCTCTATCCGGGGACGGGGACCAGAGACGAAACCGGCGAGGGGTTCGGAGCAGGACTGAACATGAATCGCCCATTTCGCGCCGGAGCTGGAGACGCGGAGATCGTAGGTGCGTTCCGAGAGGACCTTCTTCCGGCGGCGCGGGAGTTCCAGCCGGACCTGGTCTTGATCTCGGCGGGATTCGATTCGCGCGTCAACGATTTGCTCGGAGGCTTCCGGGTGACCGACGACGGGTACCGCGACATGACCAGAGTCATGCTCGAGATCGCGGACCTTGCAGGGAACGGCCGCCTGGTTTCGGTGCTGGAGGGAGGATATAACCTCGCGGGGCTCGCATCAGGCACTCACGCACATGTCGAGGAGCTTGTAACCGCCTGAACACAGAGCCTCGGCCCGGCTCACGGCCACCCTGGCTCATCGCTTGCGGGGAAGTCAGTGACGGCGGCACGTTGAGTCGATCAGGAAAACCGTGCGATTCCACGTTGGTTAAATGATACGGACGAGGGATGGCTCATTATAGTCGCCGTCGCTTTCTCCGAATCGTTCTGGTTGGGACTGCAGTAGGGGTCCTGCCCAGGCGTGCCCGGGCCCAGCAGGGTGAGGTGCGAACCATCGCCGGAACGGGTGTCGCGGGATATGAGCCGGAGGGCTCGGCCGGGCTCGCGGGGCCAGAAACTCCCGTCAACAACCCGTACGGTGTCGTCGTCGGCCCGGACCGTGCCCTGTACTTTTGTGAGGTCGATACCGGTAGGACCCGCAGGATGGATCTGGGCACCGGGCGGCTGACAACGATCGCGGGGAACGGAGAGAAGGCCTACGATGGAGATGGCGGACCGGCGTCCGCCGCCTCGTTCTCGGCGCCACATGAGATCCGATTCGATCGGGAGAGCAATCTTTTCGTCGTTGAGCGTGATGCGCACGTCGTACGACGTGTCGATGCCCGGACTCGGACCGTGTCTACCGTGGCAGGCACGGGAGAGGAAGGCTTCTCGGGAGACGGTGGCCCGGCCCCCCGGGCACAGCTCCGGCAACCCCACAGTATCGCGTTCGATGCGGATGAAAACCTGCTCATTTGCGACATCGGTAACAGTCGCGTACGTCGCGTGAACATGGAAACGGGGACGATATCGACCCTTTCGGGAACGGGAGACCGGGACGGCACTCCGGACGAAGGTCCTCTCCAAGGCACGCCACTCAGGGGGCCTCGCTCGATCGACACAGATGACGAGGGCAATGCCTACCTCGTGCTGCGGGAAGGGAACGCTGTGTTTCGCCTGGATCTGCGTGCGAGCCGGCTACAGCGGATTGCCGGCACGGGTGAGACAGGTTTCACCGGGGAGGGGGGCCCCGCGCTGGACGCGACATTCAATGGGCCGAAGGGCATCGCCTATTCCCGTGCCGATCGGAGTCTGTACATAGTAGACACGGAGAACCATGTGATCCGCCGCATGAGCTTGGTCACGGGCGTAGTCGATACAGTTCTCGGCACCGGCGAGCGTGGAGACGGCCCTGACGGCGATCCGTTGGGGTGCCGCCTCAATCGCCCACATGGTGTGTTTGTCTACGAGAGCGTCGTGTACGTGACGGATAGCGAGAGTCATCGCGTTCGGGCCCTCGAAGGAGTCCTCTAGGGTGGGAGCTGGCCTCTTTCGGAGAGCTCGCTCTCTAGCTGCCCTCTGGTTGGTCCTTGCCCCCGCCCTGGACGCCCAACAGGGGGCGACAATTACGGTTGAGGAGACGGGTGGTATTCGGCGCACGCGGTTCCCGACCCGCGCCGCCCTCGAGCTTTCTCGAGGCCGACTCCAGGCTTCCGGCGCCCTCCGGTTGTGGGCGGGCGACACGGAAGTGCCCGCGCAGGGGACCGCAGTCCTTTGGTGGGACGATGGCTCGATCCGAGCGCTGGAAGTCGATTTCAACGTGAGTATCGGTCCACTCGAGACGAGGGTGTTCGAACTCACCTACGGTCCCGATGTCGTCGCGATGGCTTCGGCGGGCCGCGGCCTCACGGTCACCGAGGACTCCGAGGGGTACCAGTCCGGCAACATCCGGCTCAGCAAGCAGGGTTGGCCTCTTCTCCTCTCTGTGAGTTATCGAGGCGAGCTGATCACAGAGGGTGAGAACGGCCTCGCGCTTGTCGATGACGCCGGGGTACGGCACGATTCCTCTGCAATCGAATGGGACAGCGTGGAGCTCCTCAAGAGGGGCCCGCTTACCGTCCACCTGCGGTACGAAGGACGGCTGGAACTCAGCCGCGGCAGCCGTGCCGCGGTCGTCTTGGACGTCGAGATGCCGAACAGCAAGTCGTGGGTGAAGATCTCTGCCTCCATCGGTGATCCTGATCGACGGGTACGCGAGATTGCGATCGAGACGCCCATTGCGCTCGGCGAATACCCATGGACCTGGGATTTCGGCACCGCGAATGGGACGTACGGAGCGTTCCGGGACGAGACCGGTTCGGTCGTCCTCGAGCAGGCGGTGGCGAGTAGCGGTAACGCGTCGTGGAGCGTTGTCGCCGGTTCGGTAGGGGAGGAGCGACCCTACGAGGAGAGCGTGACAGGAAGCGCCTCGCCGGCGCGCGGGTGGACGCATTTTCAGAACGAGGCGGAAGCCGTGGCATTCGTGATAGAGGGGGTTGGCGAAACGCCCGGAACGTTTACGGCGGCTCTAACGGGTGAAGGCCAAACGTCGTTCGCGCTGGCGCCTGCTACGCCCGCTACCGAGCACTCGCTCACCGTCTACGAACACTTCGTGGGAACGCCGGTACCGATTGGAGCCGCAACAAGCCCCGCTTCCATCCTGAGCCCGCTACAAGTTCGGGTGGACCCTATGCCGGAGGGGTTCTGACCCCTCACCCCCCGAATGACCGGCTAAGCCCCGCCTCGGCGAGCCTTTTAACGAGAACCGGACTCATGGCGTCTGAGGGAGCAGATGACCCTTGGACCCTTTGACCTTCGAACGGAGCCCAACCATGCACTCGAAATCCACCTTAGCTGCTGGGGCTGCTCTCGCCGGCCTTGTCCTGGCTTCTTGCGACGATTCTGGAATGGGACCGGACTCTATGGAACTGCAGATCGCAGCGACTGCGGCCGCCGTCGCGGCCGATGCAGTTCTCGAGGACCTGAGCCTGATGAACGACGCACTGCCGCGCCCGGGAGGCCTAGCGAGCATGGGGGGGCTTCCCGCGGCTCTCGAACGCGAACGCACAGCGATCTACTATGACGGAAGCGGGCAGGAGCAGAGCGCGTTCGACGAGACGACGACGGCCTCGATGCATATCTTGGCCACGATCTCGGGCGACATCTCGAGGGAGAACCTCTCGGCCTCCGTCGAACGCCACCGGGACATGTGGGTGACCGGTCTAGAGGGCGATGAAGAGATTCGAACCTGGAACGGAATCGGGTCAGGCGAAAACAACCGTGCCAGGGTTCATGATGACCTCGGAGAGCGGACATACCATGCTGTATCCACCTCGCTCATCCAGGATGTCCTCCGCCCGGTAGACCGCGAGACCCATCCTTGGCCGCTGTCAGGAACGATCATCCGAACGGTTGCCGTCACGATTACCAACGGTCCGAACGGGGATGTGAGCCGCGAGCGCACGGTAGTGGTCGCATTCGACGGGAGTCAGTTCGCGACTCTGACCGTCAACGGGGAAGATCCTCGGGAGGTCGATCTGGAGGCCCGTGAGGGCCGAAATCCCCTGCGCCGAAAGCGCCCCTAGGCTTCCTATCGAGGCCGCTCTATCTCTGGGCTGGCTCGAGATCGTCTTTGCAGAGCTTGTATTCCACGCTATCGACGAGCGCGAGCCAGCTCGCCTCGATGATATTCTCGCTGACCCCGACGGTGCTCCAAACGTCACCGGCGTCGGCGCTGTCGATCACCACTCGGACGGCAGCTGCGGTGCCCTCGCTCGAGTTGATCACCCGCACCTTGTAGTCGACCAGATGCATCTCGGCTAGGCTGGGGTATGCCGCGCTCAGCGCACTCCTCAGCGCCGTGTCCAGAGCGTTCACGGGTCCATCCCCCTCGCCTACAACGTGCCGTATCTCCCCCTGCACTCTGAGCTTGATCGTCGCCTCGGTCGAGGGCTCACCGTCGCCCCCTGTGACCACGCTCACTCGGTAGTGCAGCCGCTCGAACGCCGGCTCATACGTTCCGGCAACCTTTCGAATGAGGAGGTCGAAGGACGCTTCAGCTGCGTCGAACTGATATCCCTCGTTCTCGAGGTCCTGCACCCGCTGAAGGATCCGCGCCATCAGCTCCCGATCGTGCTCGAGCCGATGACGGGTCGCCTTGGCGACAATATTCGACCGCCCCGACAGTTCACTGATCAGAATTCGCCGCTCGTTCCCGACGGCCTCCGGGCCGATGTGCTCATAGCTCTCCGCCAATCGGCTGACGGCGTGAACATGCATTCCGCCCTTGTGGGCGAAGGCGCTCGATCCCACGAATGGCTGGCTGGGCCGAAAATTCATGTTGGCGATCTCATACACGTACCTCGACAGCTCCGCGAGTCGCTCGATTCCCGCCTCCTTTAAGACAGCGTAGGCGTCACCCTTCAGCGCCAGATTTGCGGCGATGCTTACCAGGTCTGCGTTTCCGCATCGCTCGCCGAGGCCGTTCACGGTTCCCTGGACCTGCAAGGCCCCTTCGTCAACGGCAGCAAGAGAGTTCGCAACGCCTACATCGCAGTCATTGTGGCAGTGGATTCCCACAGGGGTCTCTATGGCTTCTCGAGCAACCCGTATCCCTTCCGCGATCCATGGAGGAAGACTCCCCCCGTTCGTGTCACAGAGGACGACCGTGTCCGCTCCCGCCGCGGCCGCCTCTTGAAGGGTCCGGAGCGCGAAGTCGGGGTTGTGCTTGAATCCGTCGAAGTAATGCTCCGCGTCATAAATGACCTGGCGACCCTCCGCCCTCAGGAAGGACACGGAATCGCCGATCATTGCGAGGTTCTCCTCCTCATCGACCTGAAGGACTTCGGTGACGTGGAGATCCCAGCTCTTCCCCACGATTGTGATGACCGGGGCCTTCGAGTCGCGGAGAGCGCACATCCCGACGTCCTTCTCGGCCGCAGTGTTCCGCCGCCGGGTCATGCCGAACGCAGTGATCTTGGAATGTCGCCACTCCTTGTCTGCCGCCAGCTGGAAGAACTCCGAGTCCTTCGGATTCGAGAGCGGATAGCCCCCCTCGATGTACTCGAAGCCGAGCTCATCCAGCTTTTCAGCGATCTGGAGCTTGTCGCGCAGAGAGAAATTGACGCCCTCTCCCTGGCTCCCGTCGCGAAGGGTCGTATCGTACATCTCGATGTGACGCATTCCCTGCGGTCCTCGGTCCGGAGTCGACGAGTGAGGATGGACAAGTGCGGAATTCGCCCGATAAGTCAAGGAGATCGCTTGAGCCTCCCCCGTCTGGAACTTCTGGGGTGCTCGCACTACCATCGGGGCGGTATCTACTTCTCAACCGAGCCCAACTGATAAACCCGAAAGGAGGCATCATGGCTGGAAGAATCCTCTACGTCTTTGCGGTGCTGACGGCATGGTCGTCCGTCTCCTTGCACGCGCAGGTCCCCGACTCCGCCACCGACGTGACCTGGAGCGAGATCGAGGCCGTGTTGAACAGCCCAGAGGGAGGCGTCGATCGACAGGTCAAGGTGGTCGACATCGGCCCCAGTAATGTGGCCGTGGGGATCCTTCATCGGGATGCCCTAGAAGGCCCTGGCGGCCCCCCTCGTGGCATCGCCCACACGGAAGTCACCGAGGTCTATTACATCGTGTCTGGCTCGGGGACACTGGTGACCTGGTGGACAGATCGTTGATCGATCTGAGATCACGGAGGGGCCCCTCGTCGAAGTACTCGTCGGTCCGTCCGTCACCGGCGCCTCCGAGGGAGGCCAGGTCCGTGACGTATCGGAGGGGGACGTGGTCGTGATCCCGGCAGGGGTCTTTCACGGGTGGACCGAGATTCCGGACCATGTCACGTACCTGAGCGTGCGACCGGATCCCTACAAGATCCTGCCCGCCGGGTACGTCAATCCAGCGACTCGATAGGCCGTCGCCTTCTAGTCGACCTTGGTGTACTCCACGAAGAACTTGTTCTCGAAGAGGTGGTGCTCGCGACCAACTTCAAAACCCGCGCTCGACATCCACCCCGCCACCTGCTCCGGGCTGATCAGCATCTCGGGCTCGTCTTGGTGACCAACGCCTGGCGCGTTCATGTCGTAGTCGACCACGACGATCCGGCTCCCCGGAGCCATGTACGCTGCCAGAGCTTGAATGTAGGCCTCTCGCGCCTGGATGTGATGGAGAACGTCGTGGATGAACGCCACGTCCACATCCCGTCTAGGAAGCTTGGGGTCCTCGAACTCACCCAGGACGGGGTGGACATTGGGCACTCCGAACTCCCTCGCATTCTCAGCGATGATGGGGAGAAAGCCGGCGTCCACTTCCTGCGCTAGGACGACTCCGGTGGGTCCCACGGCCTCTGCCATCGGCGCGGAGAAGATCCCCGTCCCGGCACCGATGTCCGCCACCACGTCGCCTTGCTGGAGCCCGACGGTTGCCACGACTTCTTCGATGGCGATGCGGTCCAGCCGCTGCCCGCTCTCCAGGGTGATCGCCCACTGCTCCGCAGGGCGACCCCCGAGTTGTAGCGCTGACAGGGGGAGCGCCATAAGCGCGCACAGGAGGAGAGTCGATGGGGCGAGAAAAGGGATCCTCGCGGATCGCGCCATGGGTCTACCTCCTACCAGGGTGCCTTGGAGAGACGAAGACAGCGAAGATGAGACCGCCGAAAAGGACAGTCAACAGAGAGAGGACCGACTCGACGGGGCGCCCCTGAAACGCCCAATACATTATCCACAGGGACAACGCCAGGAAGAGCAGCGGACTCACCGGATAGCCCCAGGCCCGAAACGGTCGCTCAATGTCTGGCCGCCGCACTCGCAACGCGATCACGCAAGACACTGCGAGGCTGGCGAACAGGGTAAGCGTAAAGCCGGCATATTGCTGTATCTGATCGACCCGGCCTGAGAGTATGATAATGCTTGTCACGATTCCCTGTACGACCAGAGCCACCGCAGGGGCTCCTGATCTTCGGGTACGGGCGAGAAGCGCGAACGGAGTGAAGTCCTTCCCGAGAGCGTAGTACACTCGCGGGCCGGCCAGGGTCATCGCGGAGGCGGACGCCAGGATCGAAGCGCACAACACGATCGTCACCAAGCTCACGCCCCAGTCACCGAAAAGGGTGCGCGACGACACGAGCCCGACCTCGAGCTGACCTGCCAGTTCGTCGACAGTCGCTCCGTAGAAGTACACCGCATTAAGACCCAAATAGAGGAGGAGCACGATCGTTGTACCAAGTAGAAGCGATCGAGGCAGGTCCCGTTGTGGGTCTTCCATCTCGCCAGCGACATAGGCCGCCGCATTCCAACCCGAGAAGCAGAACATCACGAAGATCAGCGACGTGCCGAGCGCCGCTAGGGTATCGGTTCGGCTCAGTTCCTGGAAGGACGGGGAGATGGTGGTCAGGTTGGCGACGTCTCCCTGGCCAATGGATGCGGCAGCGAGCAGGATCGCCACGATGCCGGCGACCTTGAAGACGGTCATGAAGTCGTTGAAGCCAGTGCCCCTCCGGACCGCGCGAAGATGGATCGCAATCAGGAACCAGACCACTGCCACAGCCGTCAGATCGATCACGGTGACGACGCCCCCACCCGCCGAGCTCCGTGCGAGGAAGGGCACAAACTGGCCCAGGTAGATGATGAAGCTCTCGCTCGCCGCCGCTATGGCGGCGGAGAAGCCCGCCACGAGGGAGACGAACGCGCTCATGAACCCGATTGCCGGGCCGTAAGTCTCACGGAGGTATACGTACTCGCCACCGGCGTGAGGCATCATCGCCCCCAGCTCCGCATAGCAGAGCGCGCCAAGCAGGGCGAGGATTCCACCGATCACCCATAGCGCGAAGATGATGAGGGGGTGCCCGAGATCGGCGGCCTGAAACCCGGTAGTCGTAAAGATCCCCGCACCGATCATGTTTGCGATCACGAGTGCCGTCGCGGACCTTAGGCGCATGTGGCGCGTCAGCGCACTCTGATTTCCTGCATCGGATGCGATCGGAGTCTCCTCGTAGGACCCATCTCAGGCCGGTTCTGGAGAAACTCCAACTTTAGCAGTGGAGGACGTGATTCGTCTACCGGCAGTTGCCTGCCCAGATAGTAGAGCTGATCTCTAGAGAATCGGAGGAGGCCTTCCTAGCCGTGTCGGTGAATATCTCCGAGACAGGGATGCTCGTCTTGTCCGAGGAACCGAGGCCTCGTGGTACACCGCTTCACTTCGAGTTCCACCAGTTCGGTGGAACCGGAGAGGTAATCTGGAACCGGGAAGACGAGGACGGAGGAATGCTGCTCGGCGTGCGGTTCCTCGCCCTCAAGCGCCGAGATCGTAAGACGCTCAACAGGATCCTCGAGGCCCCGCCTAGTCTCTCCAGCGCCTGACGCGCGACGCACTCCCAAAGCGACGACCAGTGACGCTCGACGGCTTTGCCGACGAGCCCGGGACCGAGCTATGTTGGCGTCTGCCCGTTGGTTGTTCCGAGAGCAAAGAAGGGGGGCGAAATGACATCCGTTCGACTCATCCACTTACTCCCGTGCGCCAAGCTTTCAGCCGCCCTCGCCGCGTCCCTACTCGCAGCTGTCTCGTGTCAGGTCAACGAGAGCGACGTCGCCGGGGGCGGAGATGACATCGGAGGGGTAGTTACCGGAGCCGCGGGACCGGAGGCGGGTGTATGGGTCATCGCCGAGACGGAGGATCTTCCGACCACCTTCGCTCGCATCGTCGTTACGGACGATCAGGGCCGATATCTCCTGCCCGACCTTCCCGAGGCGAGTTATCGCGTGTGGGTTCGAGGGTATGGGCTAGTCGATTCTCCCAAGATCGATGCGACCCCGGGTAGCGCACTCGACCTCACTGCCGTAGCGGCACCGGACCCGGTGTCTGCGGCGTACTACTATCCCGCCGGCCATTGGCTCTCCCTGATCCAGGTCCCCGAGCGCCATGAGTTTCCAGGTACCGGTCCTGAGGGGAATGGGATCTCCCCGAACATCCGGACTCAGGCCGATTGGGTGAGGCGGATGAAGTCGGGGACCTGCACCGCGTGTCACCAGATGGGAAGCATCGGCACCCGCACTCTCCCGGCAGCGCTCGGTGAGTTCGAATCCTCCGAGGCAGCATGGGAGAGGCGGGTGCTCTCGGGGCAGGCAGGCGCTGGGATGGGTGGAGGTCTGAGCCAGCTGGGCCAAGAGCGGGCGGTGGCGATGTTTGCCGACTGGACTGACCGTATCGCAGCGGGCGAGGTGCCCACTGCCCCCGCTCGTCCGCAGGGGATCGAGCGCAACGTTGTGGTTACGGTCTGGGACTGGGCGGACCCCACGGCATACCTGCATGATCTTGCGTCCACTGACCGGCGCGATCCCACTGTGAACGCGAACGGCCCCCTCTACGGAGCCCTCGAACTCAGTGCCGACTACCTCCCCGTCTTGGATCCCCAAACCCACGTGGCGTCGGAGGTACCCCTCACGGTTCGAGATCCCGAGACCCCGGTCGCTGCCGCCCCTTCGATGGTGGAGCCGTCACCCTACTTCGGTGACGAGATCATCTGGGATAGCAAGAACAACGTCCACAATCCGATGCTCGACGCTGAGGGCCGCGTCTGGATCACGTCGACCGTCCGTCCACGGTCGAACCCGGACTTCTGCAGGGAGGGCTCCGATCATCCCTCGGCCCAACGCTTCCCGACGGAGAACGCGGGGCGGCACCTTGCGGTCTACGATCCGAGGACCGAAGAGCTCACACATGTCAGCACTTGCTTTAGCACCCACCACCTCATGTTCGCCGAAGACGACGACAACACGCTGTGGACCAGCGGTGGGGGACAGGTCGTCGGTTGGCTGAACACCCGGATGTTTGACGAGACGGGAGACGAAGAAGCGTCCCAAGGCTGGACGCCGCTCGTTCTCGACACCAACGGAAACGGTGTCCGTGATGACTACGTGGCGGCTGACGACCCAATCGATCCCACGATGGACAAGCGGATCATCGCGGGATTCTACGCGGTCTCGCCGGCCCCGGACGGGTCAGTCTGGGCGTCGTCCCTGGGCTACCCCGGTGCCGTTGTTCGGCTCGACCCCGGGTCGAAGCCAGAAGAGACCGCCCTGGCGGAGTATTACGAACTTCCGTTGGATGGCAACGGTGAGCCCATCGAGGGGTGGTCTCCGCGGGGCATGGATATCGATCGGAACGGTGTCGCCTGGGTCGCGCTCGCCAGTGGCCACATGGGTCGCTTCGACCGGCGCCAATGCACGGGACCACTCAACGGGCCAGAGGCGACAGGACAGCACTGCCCGGAGGGCTGGACCTTCTACACGGAGCCGTTGCCTCAGCTTCAGGGCGTAGAGGGGTCGGGAAGCGCGGAGGCCAGCTATTACACCTGGGTGGATCAGTTTGGAGTGCTGGGGTTGGGTGAGAACGTGCCGATCAACACCGGAAATGCCTCCGAGGCATTGCTCGCGCTGAACGATGGGCAATGGGTAGTCATGCGTGTCCCTTATCCACTGGGATTCTACACGAAGTGGATGGACGGCCGCATCGACGATCCGAACGCCGGTTGGAAGGGGAGAGGCTTATGGGCCACGGTGAGCACCCGTGCTCCCTTCCACATGGAGGGCGGCCAGGGGAATACGAGCAAGGTCATGAAGTTCCAGCTCAGACCCGATCCGCTGGCGAACTAACCGAGCCGAAGGGCTTGGGCTCCGCCTAGGCCGCCTGATTCATGTGCGGAAGATATGGCCTCACGATCGACCAGGAGGCCCTTTCCATAGCCTACGGGGTCGACGCGTTCCTCACCGAGCATCAGCCTCGGTACAACATCGCCCCGTCGCAGAACGTTCCCGTCCTAGTTGACGACGAGCACGGACGTCGTGTCGAGGGATTCCGGTGGGGGCTCGTGCCGGCTATGGCTGGCGACCCGAGGATTGGCTATCGAGCGATCAATGCCCGCTCCGAGACCGTTTCGGTACGGCCTGCGTTCCGGGACGCCTGGCGAGAGCGCCGGCGCTGTTTGGTCCTGGCGGACGGATTCTTCGAGTGGCAGCAGCCCCCGTCCGCTGTGGGTCCGAAAATCCCTCATTGGATCCACATGGCAGATCGTCGTCCCTTCGGTTTCGCAGGCCTTTGGGAGCGCTGGGAGGGGGAGGGAAAAGAGCTCTTCACCTGTACGGTCCTCACGACCACCCCGAATACGCTGGTCGAGGCGATCCACGACCGGATGCCCGCGATACTTGGTGATGAGTCCGTGTGGAACGAATGGCTGGATGGGCGTATCCGTTCCGACGACCTGCGCGGGGCGCTCGCGCCGTACCCCCCTGAGGAGATGCACGCCTACGCCGCAACGACCTATGTGAACCATGCGGCGAACGAAGGGCCCGAGTGCATCGCGCCAGCCGAAGAGGTCCCTGAAGTAGTGCTACGGCTTGATCTGTAACGCGCGCGCCGTCTGGGCCGTCCCATCCGAGGACCCCCGTAGTGGGCGGCTACGCTCCTCCCATCCAAAGGTGCATCGTGTTCACGTCCCGGCCTTGCAGCTTGAGGTAGTAGAAGAGCTGTCCTTTATGCTGGGCTAGATGCCAGACCATCTCGTGCAGGTGCTGAAACAGTGTACGCTCGGGTCCGCCCCACGGCGGTGCACTGCGCTCGTTGGCGAGCCGGTCTTCGTCAACTTCGGAGAATAGTTTCAGGGTGGCGGCCTTGTCCTCCTGCAACAGGCGAATCGCTTCTTTCACGCTTTCCACGCTGGGCATCCTCTCCGCGGACGGCATCATCTCGTCCGGCGGGAGTTCGCTCGGGTCCATGGCGCCGGGCCACTCGCCGGTGATGAACCCCCTGACCGTCATCCCACACGCGTCCGAGCAGTGCCTCAACAGCTGACCGACATTCATCCAGTTGTTTCCGGTCGAAGGCTTCCAGTTCAAGCCGGTCTCATCGACGAGCCGGAAAAGAGCCTCGGTCGTCCGATAGACGCCCTCAGCGTCCTCCTTGAGGACTTCATTTAAAGTCATGATCGGTATCCCTTAACTGAGTGGAGAAGGCAATCTGCCCCAAGATGAAATCTGGCCGGCGAGAGGACAACCAAGTCCGAGATCGATTTGGCCGAAAAGAGAGAGCCACTGCGGAACAAACCCTGGCCGAACGTGGTCTGACGCAGTAGAATCATGGCCTTGTAGTCGGGAGCCGGCCGGCCAGACCCGCCGGGGCTTCGAGCCTCGTATCGTGGGTCTGCCGAGACGCTCATTCTTCAGTTTCACAGCCTTCCCAGTGAGGGAACCATGCCTGTATCTCTTCGGGGCATTCTTAGCCCACCGCGATGGTTCGCCTTGGTTCTGGCGGCCGCGTTCGCGGTACCAAGCTTCGCTCAGGGGCAGAGTGCTCAGGATCGTCGCAATCCGGATGGAGAGTGGCGGTACCAAAGCGCGGATTCCTGGGGCACACGCTACTCGCCGGCGAACCAGGTCAACGCCTCGAATTTCGAGGATCTCGAAGTGGCGTGGACCTGGCGAGCCGACAACTTCGGTCCTGAATTGGAGCTACAGTTCAAGGCGACTCCCCAATACATCAACGGCACTCTGTACACGATAGCAGGCCACCGTCGCACCGTGGTCGCACTGGACCCAGCGACGGGAGAGACCCTCTGGTCCTACCGCGAGCCGAACACGGAGCGGTGGGAACGCTCGATGCGTCAGAACTACGGCAAGGGCGTTGCCTACGCAGAGATCGACGGAAGGGAGGTGATCTACTTCTCCTCCCCCGCGTTCTTTCTTCACGCGTTGGATGCGAAGACTGGCCGCCCCCTCGAGGGGTTCGGGTCTCCGGTCCCCATCGAGGGCTTCTCCCAGACAGGCGTGGTGGATATGCTGCCCCCGCTCCTGAACGGCTGGGGCCCCTGGGAGGATTGGGACAAGCCGTACGACGCGGACTACGGAATCCCGAGGGAGCTCGGATTCATCACGACCTCCTCCCCTCCGATCGTGGTGGATGGGGTGATCGTAGTAGGGAACTCCGCCGAACAGGGCTACAACCAGACCCGTGTCGAAAACGTGCCGGGAGATATCCAGGCGTTCGACGCGAGGACTGGAGAGCACCTCTGGAAGTTCCACATCATTCCGCGGCCCGGAGAGTTCGGCCACGAGACCTGGGAGAACGACGCCTGGCAGTGGACGGGCGACATCTCTTCGTGGGCGCCGATGTCCGCCGACTACGAGCGCGGGATCGTCTACTTCCCGACCAACCCTCCGACGGTTGACTACTTCGGTGGCTTCCGGCCTGGGGCGAACCTTTTCGGCACCAGTACGGTTGCGTTGGACGTGCGCACGGGAGAGCGGGTCTGGCACTTCCAAACGGTCCATCACGACGACTGGAACTACGACCTGCCGAACGTTCCGATGCTGGCGAACCTACAGGTGGACGGTCGAGAGGTTCCTGCGGCGATTCAGACCACGAAGCAGGGGTTGATCTTCACGTACAACCGTGAGACGGGTGAGCCGGTGTGGCCGATCGAGGAACGTCCGGTTCCACAAACCGAGATCCCGGGGAACTGGTCATCGCCGACGCAGCCGATCCCGACCCGGCCGGAGCCGATGGAGCCTCAGGGCCTGGCGGAGGACCGTGTGATCGACTGGACGCCCGAGCTCCGAGCGGAGGCGCTCGAGATCATGAGTCAGTATCGGATCAGTGGCTCCTACAATCCGTGGGTGCAGGTTGGTGCCGAGTCCGAGTACCTGGGTAACATCCGCTGTGATGGGGGTCTGAACATCACGAACCCGGCGGCGATCGATCCCACAACCAACGTCATGTATGTGCCCTCCGGACCGCGCTGTGGGGGTGGTTTCGTCATGTCTGGGGCGGAGGCTGACATCCCGGACGACCCGATGACGACCGGAACCACCATCTCCGAGTGGGTTGCCGGGCCAGGTATGGGACTTCCCAGAGTCGATGGCCTCCCGATCTTCAAGCCTCCCTACCGTCGCCTCTCCGCGTATGACATGAATACGGGCGAACGCATCTGGTGGGTGCCCATCGGTGAGGTGGATGAAGACGTCAAGAACCATCCTGCGTTGCAAGGCGTGGACACATCTAACTTCGGGGGCGGTGGTAACTCCCTGCAGATCGTTGCCGGCGACCTTCTCGTCACAGAGTGGGAAAACGCGGACGGGCCCGCGCTCCACGCCTACAACAAGCGGACCGGGGAGATGGTAGGTAGCGTCCCACTCCCGGGACCTGGCCAGTACGGAATGATGACCTACATGCACGAGGGGTCGCAGTATATCGCGGTTCAGACGGGCGATCCGGCACGGTTGGTCACTCTGCGTCTGCCGTAACTAGCGCGGGGTTCTGAAGAGCCCGCCCCGGCTAGGCACAGCGAGGCCCCCCAACGTCGATCGCGCTGGGGGGCCTCGTTGTGCCCGGTGTCTCGGTTGGGTCTCGGGCGTGCCGCGAAGAAATCCGTTGCGTAAGCGTTAGAAGAAGTGACATTTTCCTATCTGCATATAAGGTGAAATCAAGGCGCGGTCTGGACTCACTTACGACCTGGTCAACGCATGAGAGCAGTCACGGTCTTCGGCCTGGCGGTCCTGACGGTATTCTGTCCCCTCGCTGCTTCACAGGCGATAGCTGCCCCAGCGCCTCCCCAGCAACCCCCCTTCGCCACCTCATTCGCGCCTCCCCAGCCTTTGGTGCGATCGACGATCGAAGCTGTGGACGTTGATCTTGACGTCGAGTTCACAGATGAGCAGCTCGTCTATTATCTGATGCGGAGCCAGCTCGATGCGGACTTCGACGCCATGCGGATCCACCGGCCGGGTTACTCCTTCTGGGAGTACATCTTCACGATTCCCGATGGATCGGTCGCGTTCGGGAGCGCGGAGGATGGCCGGCTTCTCGCGGTCTTCCCCACCCGGGGCGATTGGAGTCGGAGTGGCCGTTGGATGGAGGCATCACTCGCTCCGACGATCTCAGGCGCGCGTATCGAAGGTCGGCTGACCCGACGCCGGGACCAGGTCGAGCTCCTGTTGGAGCCAGTTGTAGGCGCCGTCGTCCATAACCCGACGCGTGGTCAATTCCTCCAGACCAACGCCGAACGGTATGGGTCCTTTCTCCGAGAATGGGGCTCCATCTACGAACGGTTCGGCGTTCCCGCCGAGATCGGGTTGGCTCAGGCAGCCGTTGAATCGGGGCTGGACGGCAGAGTCCGCTCGGAGGCCCGGGCGTTGGGCTTCTGCCAATGGCTGGAAGGGAACTGGAACCGGCTGAAGCGGCTGGCCCCGGACGTCATAGAGGGGTACAACCAGACGACACAGGCCCCGTACTGTGCCGCCTACCTCATGGTGCTTGCCACCAAATACGGGACCTTCATTCCCGCGCTGTCGGAGCACCACGCTGGCGGTACCAATGTCGGACGCAGAGTAATCAACGGGGAGTGGCTGGGCGGTGAAGACGCACGCGAGCAGTATCTGCTAGGCTCTCGATTCGCGCTCGACTTAAGGGACATCTCGACTCGGAGGTACCGAGAAGTCGTGCGTACCTACGGTCCTCGCTCCTATCGCTATGCCGAGATGGTGTTCGGGAATACGCAGACCGTTCGGGACCTCATGTCGAGCGTCGAGCAGGTGCAGATCTATGCGATGAAAGCACCCCGTTCGATCTCCCTCGACGAGGTGACCCGCCGAACTGGACTCTCTCGTGCCGAGGTCCGGCGGTACAATCCGGCGCTCGTTCGCCGGGTTCCCGAGGGCGCCAACCTTTACCTGCCCTTCTTGGTTGAAGAGTTTGGTTCGGATGTTTCATTCTGGCATCGACCGCCAAGCCCCGGGTACGCCGCGGTCCTCAACGACTTCATTCGGATCAATCGGTCTCCGGAAGAATGGGACAGCCGTTCGCTTGAACCGACGCTTGCTGAGTTCCAGCAGCGCTTCGAAGAGACGAACACCGAGGAAGGCGTGGTGATGGCAGCGGTGCTGGAGTACTTCATGGATGAAGCCTATCGGAGTCGCCGGTCGGCGATCCTGGCGGATTTCCGGACCAGCGACCGTATCCAGACTCTCTTCCAGCAGGGAGTGCGTGAGCGCGAAGCGGCGAACCTAGGGCGCTAGACTTCAGTCTGAGTCCCGCGTTTCCCACGATCCTCAGCTCAGGCGATCCCGAGGAGTTGAACTCCCCGCCGCCCGCCCCCACGTTCGGGGTTCACCGTCGCACTCCAACTTCCCGGAGGTAGACCCGTGAGAGCACCTGCGCGCCACCTCAACGTCCGTTTGACCCTGGTCGTCATCGCCTCTCTCGCGCTCCCTGGGTGTCGGGGAGGGGAGGTGCCGCCGATTCCCGGCGAGGTGCAGTCGACGCCCATGAGCTCCAGTCCCGACGATCAACTTCCTTCTTCGATCATTGGCTCGGCCGGCCCTCTCGCCGGGATGGACCTGCAGTATGTGCCGGAGGACGAGGTGTCTACGGGTTATCTAGCCGTTCCCCAGGGCACCGGTCCCTTTCCGGCTCTTGTCATCGTGCACGAGTGGAATGGGCTAGTAGACCGGGTCCGTGAGCTTGCCGATGATCTGGCAGCCGAGGGTTACGTAACCCTCGCTGTGGATCTGTTCGATGCTCGGACGGGGTCCAATCCAGAAGAAAATATGGCTCTGGTTGGTGAGGTCCGCGGCAATCAGGAGAAGATGATTGCGAACATGAACGCGGCCGTGGCCTACCTGCGAGCGCGACCGGATGTGACGGGCCGAGTGGGTGCCATGGGCTGGTGTTTCGGGGGAGGTATCGCCATGACATACGGCCTGGACGGAGACGAGCACGAGGCCACGGCGATCTTCTATGGGGCCCTCGTCGATGATCCCGCACGTCTTGCTTCGCTCAACCACGAGGTATATGGCACCTTTGCCAGACTGGATCAGGGACCCTCACCCGAGTCCGTAGAGTCGTTCGAGGCCGCCCTGGGGGCTGCCGGCATTGAGAACGACCTCCACATCTATGACGAGGTCAACCATGGCTTCTGGCTCCATGTAGACCAGGAGCCCAACCTACGTAGCGGGCCGGCTTTGGATGCCTGGCAACGACTGAAGTCCTATCTCGACAGGACGCTCCGTCAGGGGGCATAGGCAAGGGCAGTTTCGTGGACTGGATCTCCGCTCCTGAGGCTTGGATCGCGCTAGCGACCCTCACCCTTCTCGAGATCGTTTTGGGGATCGACAACATCGTCTTCATCACGATCCTCGCCGACAGGTTGCCAGAGGAACAACGGAGCGGGGCGCGGCGCCTGGGTCTAGCTCTGGCCATGGGGACCCGCATCCTGCTCTTGCTCTCGCTGGCATGGATCATGGGTCTGACTCGGCCCCTGTTCGAGCTCTTTGAACGGGGGTTCTCCGGCCGCGACCTGATCCTATTGGCTGGCGGCCTCTTCCTCCTGTGGAAGGCCACCCACGAGATCCAAGACAAGCTGGAGGGGCAGGACGAAAAGCCGGCAGAGGACAGGGCCGCGAACACCCTTACGCGTGTCATCACGCAGATCGCTCTGCTGGACATCGTGTTCTCACTCGACTCGGTCATCACGGCGGTGGGAATGGCGGACGATCTGGCGGTGATGGTCATCGCCATCGTCCTGGCGGTGGGTGTCATGATGATCTCGGCCAACCCGATCGGTGACTTCGTGACGCGACATCCCACGGTCAAGATGCTTGCCCTTTCCTTCCTCCTTTTGATTGGAGTGTCGCTCGTGGCCGAAGGGATGGGCTTGCACATCCCAAAGGGATACATCTACTTCGCAATGGGCTTTTCGATTTTCGTCGTAATGCTGAACCTTCGAGTGCGCGGCACCCGCTCCAGGCCAGTGGAGCTCAGGGGGCCACCGACCCACGTTCAGGGGGAATGAGAATGACGAGCGGAAAAGGGGTCGAACTGAGATTCGAGCGGAGGCTGAAGGCCCCGCCAGAGGTGGTGTTTACCGCGTTGACCACTCGGGAGGCCATCGGACGATGGTTTGGTCCCAGCGATGAGTTCGACATTACGGTGCATGACTGGGACTGTCAGGTTGGCGGGAAATATCGGGTGGAATTCAACACTCCGGCGGGGGAAACTCATATCGTCGGGGGCGAGTTCAAGACGATCGTTCCGAACCGAACCCTCGCGTATGCATGGGCCTGGGAAGGCCAACCCCCGGTGGATACGCTCGTCACCTTCCAGATCGCCGGCACAGGGGATGACACTGAGCTGCAGTTCAGCCACGAAGGCTTCCCTTCCGAAGACATGCGGGACCACCACGAGACGGGGTGGAAGAAACCGGTGGCGCGATTGGAGCAGGAGATCAGCGCCCAGCACTCATCCCACTGAGACAGGCTCCCGAGCTCTGGCGGCCTGGTGGCGACGCTTCTTCTCCATCCATGCCGGAATGCGGCTGGCGAGGAGTACGGCCAGGATGCCTCCTAGCAACAACGGTAGACGCGTGTCCGCCTTGACCTGCCAGTAAAAGTGGATGACGCCGAGAGTCGCCGCGAGGTAGACCAACCGGTGAAGGAGGGTCCAGCGGCGACCCAGCCGTCGTATCCAGCCCTTCGTCGAAGTTATCGCAAGCGGAACCAGTAGCGCGAAGCCCGTGAACCCTACGGTGATATAGGGGCGTTCCATGATGTCTTCCCAGATCCAGGACAGCTGAAAGCCCAGGTCCAACACCATCCAGATCGAGAAGTGCAGGAAGGCATAGAAGAAGGCAAAAAGGCCCACTGGCCGACGAAGCTGAATGACCGCATTCCAATGGGTCACCCGGCGCGTGGGCGTTACCCCCAGCGTTACGAGCAGAAGGATCAAGCCGGTTAGCCCAGTTACGTGGGTGATCTTCTCGATCGGGTTCACACCGAGCCAGCCCAGAAGGGCCCCAGCACCGATCCAGGCGGCGGGCGTGAGCGCAGAGACCCAGAGGAGGATCTTCAGGCCGCGAACGCTACTGCGGGTTTTCATGGATCAGACTACCGGGTACCTCAGATCCAACGAGTGAGATCCAACCCCGAGTACATATGGGAGACCTCGTCGGCATACCCGTTGAACATGAGGGTCTCACGCCGCCGGAGCTCACCGATCCGCCGCTCCCGCGCCTGACTCCACCGTGGGTGATCGACCTGGGGATTCACATTCGCGTAGAAGCCATACTCTCGTGGATTGGTCATCCACCAAGTGTTCATGGGCATCTCTTCGACGAAACGGATTCTGACGATCGACTTGATCCCCTTGAAACCGTACTTCCACGGCACGACAAGGCGAAGCGGGGCTCCGTTCTGGTTCGGTAACTCATCCCCGTAGACACCGGTGATCAGCATGGTCAGTGGGTGCATTGCCTCATCCATGCGGAGTCCCTCGATGTACGGCCAATCCAGAATGCCCATCCGTTGCCCCGGCATCTCTTCAGGGCGAACGATGGTCGTAAACTCCAGGAATTGCGCGGCCCCAGTGGGTTCCGCTCGCCGAACCAAATCCGCCAGCGGGAATCCCCGCCAGGGAATCACCATCGACCAGGCCTCGACACAACGCATGCGGTAGACCCGATCCTCGATCCGGTGTGGCGCGAGAAACTCGTCGAGTTCAAAGGTTCCGGGGTTGTTCACGTGGCCTTCGACAGCAATAGTCCAGGGCCTCGGCTTGAACGGACCCGAGTTTCTTGACGGATCCTCCTTGTCAGTCCCGAACTCGTAGAAGTTGTTGTACGAGGTGATCTCATTCCATGCATTGACTGGTTCGCCCAGCTCGGACTCTAGATCGGCGAAGGCAGGATCTTGACGCGGGGCTAATGGCCGGAGCCCCGACACCGAGGACGGCAGCATCGCCAAAGCGGCCGTTCCTGCCGCTGCCTGCTTGATGAAGGCACGCCGGTTGAGATACACCCCTTCAGGAGTGATCTCGGAAGACGGAATGTCGTCAGGTCGGCGGATGATCATGCTCGCTCCAGTGGGTAGAGGCGCGTGGCAGACTACTCTCTTAACCCGATGCGGTGGGATGGAGTTCCTTGGGTCCCGGGGACCAGAACCCGGGCACGGTTCTCGAGCGCAGATTAGCCTCCTTCCCTCGACAAACCAAGGATACTGTCGCAGCGCAGGAGTCTTGCGATCCGCTTGCACTGCACCCTCGTGGTACCCGATGCGCCCTGCCAAGTGATTATCCGCTGGCTCAACTCCCGTCGTCGGACAAGGACCGCGCGCTCGGCGAAAGAGGAAGGCCTGGGGACCTTCGGTGGCGTTTTCACTCCGTCGATCCTCACGATCCTTGGCGTAATCATGTACCTCAGGCTCGGGTGGGTCGTAGGGAGTGTGGGCCTGCTCGGGACCCTCGGGATCGTCACGATCTCGACCGGTATCACCTTCCTAACGGCTCTCTCCGTCTCTACCATCGCTACCGATCGGAGGGTCAGGATCGGCGGGGCATACTACATGATCAGCCGGTCCCTGGGGGTCGAGTCGGGCGGCGCGATCGGTCTTCCACTGTATACGGCGCTGGCTCTATCGGTGGCACTCTATACGATTGGCTTCGCCGAGAGCTTTGTTGCCGTGTTTCCGCAGGTCAGCCAGCGTGGCGTCGCCTTGGTGGTGACTGTCCTAGTCGCCGCTCTCGCAATGAAGTCGGCGACCGTCGCCATCCGCGCCCAGTATCTCATCATGGCCGCGATCGGCATTTCGCTGCTTTCGCTCCTGCTGGGCCGCCCCGTCGAGCCGTCTGAGGCTGAGCTCGTCCGCCAGGATCCCGAGGGAACCGTCGGTTTCTGGATCGTGTTTGCCGTCTTCTTTCCGGCGGTCACCGGGATCATGGCGGGCGTGAACATGTCTGGAGACCTCCGGAGCCCCGCCCGATCGATTCCCATCGGTACGATGGCCGCAGTGGGCGTCGGCTATCTCGTCTACATCATTGTTGCGGTTGTCCTGGCTTTTCGTGCTGATGCGGCGAGCCTGGTAGAGGACCCGCTCATCATGAGACGGATCGCATTCTGGGGCGATGCGATCCTGCTCGGCGTATGGGGTGCAACCCTTTCCAGCGCAGTTGGAAGCATCCTCGCGGCGCCAAGAGTACTGCAGGCTTTGGCTCTGGATGGAGTGCTGACAGCGAGAGGGCGGTGGGTCGGGCGGGGTAGCGGGCCGCGGCATGAGCCCCGGATCGGCACGATCCTGACGCTGGGGATCGCGCTCGTGGCGGTACTGCTTGGGGACCTCGACGCGATCGCGCCCATCCTTACGATGTTCTTCCTCACCACATACTTGGTCCTCAACCTCGCTGCCGGGATTGAGGCTCTGGTGGCGAGCCCCTCCTTCCGTCCCGCCTTCCGAGTTCATTGGACGCTGTAGCTGGCTGGAGCAGTGGGGTGCTTGGCGGTGACGTTCATGATCAATCCCCTGGCCTCCATGATTGCAGCGACTATGGTATTGGGCGTTTATCTTTGGCTCGAGCAAAGGGGAATGCGCGCGACATGGGGAGACGTGCGGGGCGGAGTGTGGCTGATGCTCCTCCGGTCCAGCGTCTTTCGCATGAGGGGCGCTTCAGAGAAAGACTGGAAGACCTGGCGGCCTCACTTGCTGGTACTGTCTGGCGCACCCACGCGGCGATGGCATCTAATCGATCTCGCGAACTCGCTCACCCATGGGAGAGGCCTTGTGACGATCGCCAGTGTCCTCCCTGAGGAGTCCTGGGATCCCTCCCGGCAAGACAAGCTCGAGAACACGATCCGCGACTTCCTGGCTCGTAGAGGGGTCCACGCGCTCGTCCGGCTGATCGCGGCGGAGGATCCGTTCAAGGGCGCTCGCTACCTAGTGGACTCCTATGGGATGGGCGGGTTCAGGCCCAATACCATCGTTCTGGGAGACAGCGAGCGCGAGAGCGCTCGCGAGAACTATTGCGGAATGATCGACTCCTTCCACCGCGGAGGAAAAAATGTGGTGATCGTCCACGCGGATGGAACGGACTTCGGAAAGCGCGAGCGCATCGACGTATGGTGGGGGGGGATGCAGCAGAACGGTGGCTTGATGCTCCTACTCGCATATCTGCTCCGGAGTAGCGTCGAGTGGAGTGACGCCCGGATCCGGGTCAAACTCGTAGTCCCAGAACGGACCGCCCGGGAGCGCGCGCAGCAGAACCTGAAGGGGCTCCTAGATGAGACCAGGGTCGACGCGGAAGGGGAGGTCTTGCTCAGTGGAGGCCGACCGTTCAAGGAGGTGCTCACCAGGTCGTCAAGGGGAGCGGACCTGGTCGTGTTGGGGATGGCGGAACCAGGCTCCAACTTCACGACCTACTATGACCGGCTCCATCACCTCGCTGACGGAATGCCGACCACGCTCTTCGTACTGGCCGCCGAGGACCTGCCCTTCAAGCAGATCCTGCGCTAGTTGGGGGAGCTTGTCACCCATATGTGTAAGTCAATATTTAAATATGAGTTATATAGACATCGTGGATCACGCGCTCCGATCGGAAGGTTAGATTCCCGCGGTTCATTCCCGCGGTTGACGTTCATGATCGAGCACTTCGACGGTTCGCCAGAGCTTTGCTAAGCTGGTCCTGATCGGGACGTTGGTAGCAATCCAGCACCGTCCTTGCCTGTTTCCACCCTCCGAGATCACACAACACCTTCAAAGGCTCGTCCATCAGGTCTGAAGCAAATTTTCGTCTCACCGAGTGCCAGCCGCATCCCCACACGTGTTCAAGACCGGCCAGCTCTTCGGCCTTGGGCCACCAGTGCTTTACCACATGACTGCTGACAGCCTGCGAGGGATCCGTGAACGCTGGAAGCACCGGGGCATTTCCGATTCCAGGACTCGTCCTCCGCACCCCTTCAAATACCGTGACAGCCTCACGGGAAAGCGGAGTTACGTGCTCGCATCCAGCGACAGCCGACCCCGGTGGTGCTTTCCACAGACTCGCTGTTTACCCGAGAGGTGGTCTAGTATGATCTCCATCCCGAAGGCGGCCGGCTCATCGTCGCGCAGAACGTTGGCACAGCGGACGCTGAAGACGGTGCGTCGGAGCCAGAGCGACTCATCCTCGTCCAGAACTTCTTCGAGGAGCTTCGGCAGGTGGTGCCGGAGTGAGGGAGAGATCGCGTGAAGCGCGTAAAGGGCGCCAGGAGTGCTTTCGAGGCGCTAGGTGCAGCACTCGAACCGCGGGAATCGTCACTCCCTGCCCTTCAGTTCCACATGCCTATTTCTGTAGCCTTCGTACGTCCCCCTCTAGGTTCTCGACGCGGTACAAAAGTTTCGTTGCCGTGCTTCGGACTTGGAGGATCGGTCGAACGATATCCTCAAGGCGCTTCTCGATTCGGTCAAGGCGCTCGCTGAGATCGGCTTCCTCACCCATAGTCTCATCCTGTGGAGGTGCGTGAGCGAGACAGGGCGGGGCGCCATCCTTCGGCGACCCGCCTCTCGGTCCTTCCCCGACCCCGTTCGGGGTTCAGGTTTCGCTGTCCTGACTGCTGGAACTAGGCGCAGACGATCGTGCCTACTGCGGCGTCGTAGTCGCAGGCAACAGCCGTCGATCCGTGCGTCGCCGTGGCATCCCAGGTTGTCGCGGTACCTGCGTTGATCACGACCGTCACGCCCGTGGTCCCCGTGAAGAGGTTCGCGGCGGTAAGGTCGGTGAGATCATCGGCGTACACGAAAGCGTTGTCCTGATAGAACATCTCCTGCGCGGTGCGGACCTGGTTCAGGTCCGACTGCATCGCGGAAACGAACGCCCGATCCCGAGTCTCGCCGAAGCGCGGAATTGCGATGGCGGCCAGGATACCAATGATCACGACCACGATCAGAAGCTCGATTAGCGTGAAGCCTTTCTTGTTCATTCTCAGTCTCCTTCGGTCAACCTGCTTGAAACGGTACGAGTGAGAGATTCACTCGCGATGGCCGTCCGTACTTAGTGGCAAGGTGCGAACCGGAGCCCAGAGGATCTGGCGTACATTCATATGTGGTTGTCTATTACTGACCACATGACTCCGGCTGGCACCCGGTTGCGGACCCTGGTCTGCCTTGGATTGTGCGGAGTGTCTCGCAGGATGAACGTGCAGAATGTTACAGCCTGTCCTTCTAGCGGGTCTTCTTACCTTCTGTGCTTGAGCGACCCCAATGCGAGATCGGGAGGTCGAAGACGCGGGCTCCGGCTTGCGCCAGCCGAGGCAGCATCGACGACGCGATCCACATGAGGGGCGAGTTCCGTCTGGCCCTCGTGGCAATTATCGGTGAAAAAGGTCTGATTGCGCCAGGCGCCGCTGGAAACTAAGCTGGCCGGTCCCATGGTCTTAGGGAAACCCCAGTTATGTGGGCCGATCAACCAAGCAATCTGAAGTGGCCCACGCACCCCGCATTGACATCCAACTAGTGGTGGCCCTGACATTCGAGGGCTCCGGAGCCACCGCCCAGGGGATCTCAAAGAACCTTTCTGAAACGGGAGTGCTGATCCGCACCGCAAGGATGGAGCCGCGCGGTACCATCGTCCGACTAGTCGAGCGCCTTAGAAAACTTCCTCAGGAACCATGCTCGTTGGAGAACTCGACGAAACCGCGTATTACGTTCCGGCCTCGTCGCCCGAGAGAAATGAACCTTCCGCAGTTTGCTAGCCTGCTCCATCGCCGGCTTCGTTTCCCGTACGAACTTCTTCGAGGAGTTGAGGCAGGTGGTGCCGGAATGATCACTCCGACGCGATAATGCCAGACACACTGAGTGGTTTCCTGGTCCTATTAGGCGTCGTCGCTCTCGGCTCGTCGCTCCTCGGGATCGGGGGAGTCCATCCGTCCGAGTCAACGAGATTGGTGCACCTGCCAAGAAGAACACGGCGGTTCGTGGCGCTGTTGGGGGTCTTGTTATTGGTCTCCGCTCTCGTGATCTACACCACTTAGGGGCTGAGACTGAGTTGCCAGAACTTCTTCGAGGAGTTGAGGCAAGTGGTGCCGGACCCATGACTCTTGGCCGAGACCTGCGGCGCGCCGGCGTCGAACTGGTAATAATCGTCGTCGGCGTGTCAATGGCGCTCGCGGTTGACAGATGGATAACAAATCTGGACGCGCGCGAGTCCTACCTGTCTCAGCTTCTTGCGGGCTCTTAGTTCCTGACGTAGCGGACGAAGCGGCGCGGGCCCACTTCAGCGCCGTAGAGAACCTCCCCACCCCTGATCATGGCGGCTCCCTCCGCCGCGGTTGTTCCCCCCTGCGTCGGGTCGGGATCCGGAATGAGGTAGTCCACAGAACCATCCCTGGCGCTGCCAACGCGGAGACCGCGCTGCCATCCGGGGTGAGATAGGTCCATGCCATTGTCGGGTCTGTCGCTCGACTCGGAGTCGGCAACGATCATGTTGTCGTCCTCGTCGATGTGGATCCCGCTCGGTCGGCTGAACTGGTACCAGCAGTCCAGGTAGTTGCCGTCCTGGTCGTAAATCTGAATGCGGTTGTTGTCGCGATCGCCGATGAACAGGCGGCCCTGTGAATCGACATCTATCGCGTGCAGGCTGGAGAACTCACCCGCTCCGCACGGGCCGTTGCCCGCCCTACCCCATTGCATGAGGAACCTCCCGTTCCTGTCGAACTTCATGACGCGCTCATTCGTGCCCTCTCCATGGCCGTCGACCACAAAGATATCGCCATTACTCGCCACGACCACGTCAGACGGGGAGCTGAACTCGTTGGGGCCGTCTCCGGTGACCTTGAGGGTACCAAGCTGCATGAGAACCTCGCCGTCCGGGCTAAGCTTCGTGACCTGCTGCCCAACGGTGCCGCCCGCACCGCGACCATCGGGCGGCAGCGGGTCGGTCACCCAGACGTTACCCTCCTGGTCCACGTGGATGCCGTGCGGGAAGGCAAACAAGCCGGCTCCCATTTGGCCGATCAGGTTCCCGTCTGCGTCGTAGTGCAAGATGGGATCGACGTCAGGGGAGTCCACGCAGCCATTGCTCCCGCATCGGTCAATGGCCCAAATGTCCTCATGGCCCTTGGCGGCATCGACGCCCGCCGTAGAGCCCCACTCACGGCCGTCGGGCAGCGGCATCACCCGCGGCTGGGAGTAGCCCCTCGGAAGCTGGTCGTTGACCGGCGTCATGTTCGGGTCGCTGTAATCGTCGTCCTGTGCCGCCGCTGGCACCGCCCACGCGGTTAATGCCGCAACCAGGAGCGGGCACAAGGCCCAACTCATCCTTGCGTGCGTCATCTGATCCTCCCGTCTTGATGATGGTCGAAAACGTCTCGAAGAAAAAAAGGGGACTCTAGTCAATTCCTTTGCCCTTGGAGGCGTCCCACAAAGTGGCCGTCGGCTTCCAAGGCGGCAAGAACCTTCCGTGACGCACCCAGGACCGTCCCCTAGACTGTCCTCAGGTCGCAGTCCATCCACTCGCCCAGGGGACCCTCCATGAACAAGCTGAACGAGCGCCGGAAACATTCCACGAGCGTCCGGTGGGAAGTCCCGTGACATCGTAGGGGCGGCTGTCGGGATGTCGGGGGGCGATGGCGGCCCCCTAGTGCCCAGCAACAGTTACAAACCGGCTTGATCAGAAGGGGTCTGGAAAAGGGATCTCCCAACTGCGACAGCCGGGCACAACCATCTCGCTGAGCTCGTAAGGTATGTACCCACCCGAGGGGTGGTTAGGGTGGTCAAGGTGGTCTTCGGGAAGGGCCCACTTCGCCGCGTCCCACGCCGCCATGAATTCCACCAGCTTGGCCTGTGTCGCGGCCGCCGCCTCGGGAGCGAATACCTGAAATGGGCAGACGTGCCCGTGCGGAGCGTTCACCATCACCTCTACGACCCCGAGGGTGTGGCCGCCTCCCCCCGGGTAGCCCAGCAGGTCGCCTACTTCGACCTCGTCTCCCTCGGCCACCGCGACCTGCGTGACGTGGTCGAGTTCCACGAGCCAGAGTGTAGGACCGCCACGTGGCTTCAGGGTGATAGAGAAATCCTGGAAAAGCTCGTTCTGCAGGTGGACTCCGTTGACGACCCCCTCCATCGGCCATATGAATTCGATCGAGCGGTCGAGGGAATAGGTGAAGAGAGAATCGCATCTGCTATTCCCTGGTGATGATGGAAGAGACCGGGAGGGTAGGCGTTCTTCAGCCGTCATACGGCCCCTCGCCTTGAAATGTCTAATCGTCGCATCAGGAGTAAGGAAGACTGCTTCTTCGAGGAGTTGAGGCAGGTGGTGCCGAAGTAGGGAGCCCCGTTCTATCCGACTGTACCAGCCGTGCAGACCTTGATCTGAATGGACCAGCGACAGCTAGACGCCTTGCGGGGCCATGTTCTCGACCAATGCGGGGTCATCCGACGGGCGGAAGGTGATATCGAATACTACCTGGGTCACAGGGGGCTCATTACTGACGACGAAGTGACGGAGGGCGTGTGGGCCGCCGTGCAATCCTTGTTGTCCGCTGCCGCTAACCTTCAAAAGGCTTTTGGGGGACAGGGGGGACGCAAGGACGACGAGCGCAGGCCACTGCGGGACGCCTTCAGGGTTGATAATAGCTCTCCGCTACGCGCTGCTCACGAAATGCGCAACCACTTCGACCATCTGGACGAACGTTTCGAGCGGTGGGCCAAGACCTTGGTCCGCATGACCCATATTGACCGGCATATCGGACCCACAGGCGTCATGGCAAACTTCGATACTCCTGATCGGATGCGTGCCTTCGAGCCAGACACTTGGGACGTCATCTTCCAGGGAGACCGCATCAATCTTCGTAGCCTCACAGCGGAGGCCGACAGAATCCTCAAATACACCCAACCTTCTGGATGACTGGACGGCCCTCAGGATATGGGCAGCGGCTTCAATCGGGTTTGGGACGGTGATCGGAGTTCATTCGCCCCCAGCCTCAGAGCCGAGATCGACCGCATCGTAGCGGAGGTGGGTGGGTAGACGAGCGAGGCCTGGTCGAAGGCTCCCAAGGCGGTCCATATATATAAGGAGAGGGTCAGGGGGACTCCCGCGGTAATTCCAGCGGTTGGATGCCGTTTTCCCGCGGTTTAAGTCCGGCAGAGTCCGACATGGCAGGAGGGCAAGTGCGGCAGATCGCGCAGCCCTAGTTGGATTTATGCGGTTTCTTGCCGAAAAACACACAACTTGAATTCGATACCGTCCAAGGAGTTCCGGATACGTTGATTAGCACCCTGACCAACTGAGGGAAGAACTTTCCCCGGTACTCATGGATCCCGTGGGGACCGTAACGGAGACACCGTCGCTGTGGAGCGCGCACTTCGGAACCTAGAAGGAGGCTATTGTCAGGACTGATGTCGGACACTTCGCTACGTCGTGCTATCTCCTGCGTCGATTCCCTAAGGACCTGCCTCGTGAGCGGAGCGGATTCAACGCCTATCCTCTCCCAGTAGGTGACCTGCGCGGCGAGCTCATCCGCTGTGGTCTTTGAGCTTACCATAAACAGATTGTCGTTTCCGTTCTCGCCTGTCGCTTTTTGTGGCACGGCATGGGATAGCGATGCTAGCTCCTGAAGGGCCAGGATCCGCTCAAAGGGTTGAATGTAAGGCTTGAGCTGACAAATCAGCCGGTTCATGAGGATACTCTTTTGTTCTGGAGTATTAGTATAGCTTCGCTCTTGATCTTTCCAATCTTGGGGTTGAACGACTTCCGGGTTGCCTGTAGTTGGCGAGGGAGGCGCCCGATTTCAATGAAGCCGTGAATGGCAGCGGCCTTTGCGATGAGGTCCGCATTGTTGACTCGCTCGCCGCGGATGGTCGAGTCACCCACAAGCAGACATGCGAATCCATCAATCCGCAGAACTCCGCGGATCCAGGCGAACATCGTCTCCATCTCTCGGCGGAAAGTTTCCGAAGTGGCGGCATTCTTACTCTTGCTGCTGTACTTCCGGTGGCTCCCGATCTCTTGCTTCTTGAATCGCGGCTGATCCATGCCCAACCAGATCATCCGCGTTCGGTGATACAGATGGTAGCTATAGGCGTTGGGGTATGGAGGAGAGCAGACTACGAGATCCACGGGACCCACGTCACAGCCCTGACTAACGTCGGCCTCGATTACACTGCAGAGAAAGCGAGGCTCCACCAAGTCGATGAACTTTGCAGATCCAACGAGAGCCTGCTGCAATGCCCGTCCGAATTTTTGGAATACGGCACCAAGCGTGTTGCCTTTCTCGCGCCTGACGTAGCGGGTGTCAGAGTCCTGTTTGGAGACTACGACGATGATCGACGAGAAGACAGCAAGGGCAAATAGTCGAGCTGGATCCGACCCGAGCGCTTGGCACCAACTCCGGATCTCTGCGAGCTCTTCGACCACAAAGGGCTCGAACCAGAATGCGAGGGTGTCGTCATCTGGTCGGACAGCGTCCGAAGAGAAGGGAGGGAACTCGAAGAGAAAATTCTCGCCGACGGACACTGCTAGTGAGTTGCCTATCTCCTCGGCACGTCTGGACAGTAGGTGTAGGTCGGCATGGTCGCCTGCGTCCAAACGCAACGTCTTGGCTCTGCTAATCAGGCAGGCCAAGGGGTTAGCATCGACCCCGACCGCATGCCTTTTGAGAAGCAGCGCCTCGACCAGAGTCGTTCCACTTCCGCAGAACGGGTCCAACACTGTATGTCCCACCGACGAAAGCTCTTGAATGAGCGCGTTGGGGATCTGTGGTATGAACTTGGCGGGGTAGGGATGGAGGCGATGGGTGAGGTGGTCGGTCTGAGCATCACGGAAATCCCAGTCGATTCCCCTCAAGCGCGCTAGGACAGGATGTGGGCTGCGCTCCGAAAGGGCGCCAGACCGTGTGAGAGCAAACTCGAGAATGCATTCTAGGTCGCGCTCGGTGAATACTCTCCATCCCCGATTGTCTCTGTTAGGCTCCGGAACCAGTCCTTCACGGAACCACCGTAGGAGGGTGTCCCTGTGGACGCCGACGTGAGCCGCGACCTGAGCAGTAGAGAATGACATATGTACATATACTTGCCTATAGGTGTACAGACGTCAACCCAGTGGACCTGGCAATCAGTAGAAGAACTCATAGCTCTCCCTGCACGTCGGCCTCAATCCAATCTTACGCACCTAGTGAGTTGACGGGGCCGCCCGTTGGGGGTCCGCTCCGGATCGAACCGCAATGACGCTGCTCGCTGCTGCGCGCACTGATCGTCGGCTCGCCGACGCTCAACCGCCATGCCCTGTCCAGGGAGCTTTGTCGGCGCATCGGCTGGTTCAAGCCCGACAGCGGTGGCGTCTAGCCTCCCGTCCCGGCCCCCCTCGACCGGGCCGCCCTGTTGCCAGCGACCTCTTGGACCGCGTTGTAGCCCCTCCCCGGGACCCGCCAGCCAGCCTTCGACTCACCGAGCGGATCGCGGCGAGCCGTGGGAGCACGGCGTGATCTGAGACGAGAATCATCTGACAGTTCGCAATGAGAGAGGACAGGGGCCATCGACAACCGCCCTCCGGCAAGCTTCGCTCCTTGGCCGTTTCGCCTACAGCCTGCGTCGCCCAACTGCCTATGAAGGTCGCATCCGTCACGGGGTCCGCGAACGTACCATAGGGACCCGTGTAATCGCGTGCCAATTATACGGGACGATATACGATAGAAACGAGTCGTACCAGAAACTACGACACCTATAACTAACTGTATATCATAGCGTTACTACGATATATGCACATCGTCGATAGCTGCTCGCTCACCACCGTGCATGCCAACAACGCCCGCTCGGCGCTCTCGCGCCTCGCCAGCTGCGCCATGCAGGCCGGAGGGGCGCTCCCCTGGGAGGTCACCTGCCGGGGCGTGGTCGACGGCATCCATCTCGTCGTCCACATGACCCGTCGAGGGGGCCGACGCTTCGTCGAGGAGGCGATCGGGGTCCGGAGCTACGACTCGGCTGCCAATCGCTGGCTCACGGAGACGATATGGAGGAAGGACGATGAAGAACAAACAGAAAAGGAGTGAACCCATGCCAAGCGACGAGAAGATCGTCCGCGTCGAGACGCTCGACGACTTCGACCGCGAGCTCGCGCGGGACGGGGGCGAGGCCCTCGAGGTGCCGGCATCGCTGGCCGAGCAGTACGGCCTCTTCCCCGAGGACGTGGGGAGCGAGGAGGAGATTCGGGTGACCTTCTCAGGACCCGCACCGGAGACGGCGTAGAAGCCCGCTCTCATGTCGAGCTCACCGAGCTGCTCATTCCTGGCGCCTCCTTGATCGAGTGTGTCCATGACCCTCTCGGCGAGGCGTACGGCTCCCGCGCTATCGGTCCCGGGAGCGACGATCAGGAAGTCTGAATCCCCGACACGACCAATCGCATCGGACGACCGCGTCGATGAGGTGAGAAGCTCACTCAAGATCCGGGCGACCTTTCCGGGGCCGGTCGCTTCTGCGGGACCTACGTCGAGGAGGGTCTCCTCGCCAACCACCATCCCTTCGTGCTTGGCTGGGCCGAGTACCACACAGGCCAGCGGCCGACCGCTTCTGGCGGTATCTGCGCTAATCTCCGTCACCCGGGGCATCAGCCCTCGGATGTTGTAAGAGCCGGTCAGGGGGTCGAGAAAGGACGACTCAAGCAGGGCGTCGACATCGCGCTTCGCAGAGATGAGTGGCGCGAGCCGGGCGAGGAGTTCTTGGGGATTAAATGGGGAGGAGAGCATTCCCCAAGCCCCTGCCTCGTATCCATCCAACTCATCCTGTCTTCGCAGGGTCCCAGAGCTGAAAATGAGGATCGGCGTGCTCGCTCGAATCGTGTACAGGTCCCGCATCCGAGCACAGAGATCGACTCCCGTGAAGTCTGGTAGGCGAAAGTCGATCAATAGGAGGTCCGGCCGGATCTTCGAGGCCAACTCGAGGCCCTGGTTCCCAGTGTACGCCCTGAGAACCGCATATCCTTCTGGCTTCAGGATGCTTTCCAGCGATCGCGACGTCCACTCTTCGTCATCGATTAGAAGGACAAGGGGAGTTCCCTCTTACTTTGCGCTTTCGTTCATTCGGCTTTCTTCGGTTCGAACTAGCCTGCCGTCGTCGGCCCAGGGGACGTTGAGATTATGAGAACCCCCAGGATGCATGAAGCGTGCTGCATAAACGGGGGCCGTGTCGGTCTCTGTTGAGGCGGGAGCAGGCCGCTGAACGTGTGGAATTCCTCGGTGCGGCCGGCCTCATCGCGCGATGGGGACGTCAAGGTCAGGGCTTGGCGAAGCTCCAGGGTGATGCGCCGGAGCAAAGCTTCGTCGTGAAACCGCAACATCGAAGTGAGGCGGTTGGTTCCCGATTCGTTCTCGTGGGCTGCAAGGGACCCCATCAGGTCCAACGCTCCCCGAAATCCTGGGCCTTGACGCCCCCAACCGCCGTGCATACCGTTTCACACTCACTTACAACCGCCGACGAGTCTTCGTGATGCCAGAGACTGTCGTACCGATCGGATACATGTGCCGTTTCCCGATGACGACTTCCCCAAGCGGGGAAGGCGGGCCGGGGACGGTCGTGTCCGGAGGGAATCAGCGGTAGCGAGCGGATTCGTCGGACTGAACGAGCCCCGGCCTTCCCCAGGGAGGTCAGGGCTTTTTTCATTTTCGGTGCGAGAAACCACATGAGCCAGGCCGGAGCCGAGACGCGGGCCCCAGGGGGCCTCGAGACGCTCAGGTGTCGGATCTGCCAGACGGTAACCGAGGCCGGTCCTTACCACGTCTGTGAGGAGTGCTTCGGACCCCTTGAGGTGGTCTATGACCTGGCGGAGCTCAACGGGGTACTGAGCCGCGAGCAGATCGCCCGTCGCCCGACTGACCTTTGGCGTTACCGCGAGCTGCTTCCAGCAGCCGAAGCGCCGACCCGGGGGATCGGAGTCGGCTGGACCCCACTGCTTCCAGCCCCGCGACTCGGAGAGGCGCTGGGGATCCGGGACCTGTGGATCAAGGTCGACTCCTCGAATCACCCCACCCAGTCGTTCAAGGATCGGGTCGTGGCGACTGCCCTTCAAAGAGCCAAGGAGTTCGGAATCGAGGTCGTCGGTTGTGCCTCGACGGGGAACCTGGCGAACTCGGTCGCCGCCCAAGCGGCAACTGCTGGGCTGACGGCCTGGATCTTCATTCCCGAAGACCTCGAGGCGGAGAAGATCGTCGCGACCGGTGTGCATGGCGTCCGGCTCGTGAGGGTCAAGGGAGTGTACGACGACGTGAACCGACTCTGTGCTGAGGTGGCGGATCGATTCGCGTGGGGAATCGTGAATGTGAACCTGAGAGCCTACTACAGTGAAGGCTCCAAGACCATGGGGTTCGAGATTGCCGAGCAGCTTGGATGGACAGTCCCGGCAAACATCGTGGCGCCGATGGCTGGGGGGTCTCTGATTACGAAGCTTCGCAAAGCCTTCAAGGAGCTCGAGACGGTCGGACTCGTCGATGTAGGAGCCGAGCCCAGGTTCTTCGGAGCCCAGGCCTCTGGCTGCGGTCCGATCATTTCGGCTCTCCAGAACGGTCAGGACCGGATTACCCCGATCAGGGAGCCGGATACGATCGCGCGATCCTTGGCAATCGGGAACCCGGCCGACGGGTTCTTCGCGCTGGCGACCATGAGGGAAACTGAGGGGTGGGGTGCCGCGGTATCGGACCCTGAGATCATAGAGGGAATGAGGCTGCTGGCCACACTGGAAGGCGTGTTCACCGAAACCGCAGGCGGCGTCACCGTGGCCGCTGCAGGGAAGTTGGCCAGAGAGGGGCGGATGGCGGAGAACGGGCCGACCATCCTCTGCATCACAGGAAACGGACTCAAGACGGCGGAAGCCGCGCGATCCACATTTGTGCTAGGCGATCCGATCGCGCCTAGACTGTCGGAGGTGGAGCGTCTCGCGGATACCATCTAGGGAGGGTCGAAGGATGAGTGTAACGGTTCGCGTTCCGAGCGCCTTGCGCAAACACACGAATGGCCAATCCGAGCTGGAAGGTGAGGGCGCGACGGTGCGGGAGCTCCTCGATGACCTCGGCCGAGAACATCCGGGTCTGCTTGGGCGGATCATGGGTGATGATGGCGATATTCGGCAGTTCCTGAACCTCTTCGTCAACGGATCGGATATTCGTTTCGAAGATGATATGGATACGAAAGTCACCGCCGGGGATGAGGTCTCCATCGTTCCCTCGATCGCAGGGGGGAGCCAGTGGGAGGTGGAGAGGGGGCGATAGGCAAGCTGCGGCTTTCCTCCCGGCTTTCGCGGCCCCTGGTTGCGGAGGCCCGCGAGGCAGCGCCGAATGAAGCGTGCGGACTGATCGTGGGGCTACGCGAGGCGAATCGCGTTCGAGTCACGCGAACCGTCTCGTGCGAGAACCAAGCACCGCTAGAGACCCGGGAGAGTCGGTTTACAATTGACCCAAGGCGGTTCATCGAGGAAGAACGCTTCCTTCGAAGCTCGGCGGAGGAGGTGGTGGGATTCTACCATTCTCATCCAGCCAGCGATCCTGTACCCTCGACGGTGGATCGGATGTACATGGCCCTATGGCCGGACGCAGTTTGGGTGATTGTGGGAGGAGAGATCGAGAATTCGGAGGCCGCCATCCGAGCGTGGAGTCTGGATATGGCCTCCGACGCGTTGCCCCGTGAGGTTCCGATCGTCTAGGCCGATCCGACGAGAGGGGACCTGAATCGAAGTCGGAGGAGGGGGCCCAGCCGAGCAGAAGAAAACGGACCGATGACCTATATCATTGCTGAGCCGTGCCTGGAGACCAAGGATGCCAGCTGTGTCGACGTGTGTCCCGTCGACTGCATCTATGAGGCGGACGACATGTTCTACATCCACCCCGACGAGTGCATCGACTGCGGCGCGTGTGAGCCCGAGTGCCCCGTGCAGGCGATCTTCCCGGATACGGATGTGCCTGAAGAGTGGACCGCATACATCGAAAAGAACTACACCCACTTCGGCCTTTCCCTCTGACCGAGGCCGCAGTTCTCCTCATCGGCCATGGCTCGCACCTGAGCCCCGATTCCTCCCGGCCGATCCACCAACTCGCGCTTCGACTTCGGCGGCTGCACCAATTCGCGGAAGTCCGAACCGCCTTCTGGAAAGAGGAACCTCAGCTCCACTACGCCTTCGACCTCGTAGAGAGTCTCGAGGTGTTCGCCGTGCCGGTGTTCATGGGCGAGGGCTACTTCGCAGACGACCTCGTGCCTCGAGAACTGGGGCTCACGGGACCCCTGACCGTTCGCGACGGCCAGCGGATCCACTACTGCCCTCCTGTCGGGAGCGATCCCAAGATGGCTGAGTTGGTGATGGATCGTGCCACAGAGGTCGTTTCCCCACCGGACGGAGGGCAAAGCGGGATGACGCTCGTAGTGGTCGGACACGGGACCCCTCGCCACTCCGGATCGGGTGACACGACGTTCTCGGTGGTTAGACGACTACAGGGAGAGTCACGGTTCGCCCACGTTGTCGCGGCCTTTCTCGACCAGGAGCCCACTCTCACACGGGTCCTCGAAAGCGAGATCGATGGGGAGGCCGTGGTCGTGCCATTCTTTGTCTCGGAGGGCTGGCATGTCGGCACGACCATCCCGCGGGACCTGGCGCTCGACGGTGGACCGACCGAGACGGGCGGCCGCCGGATCTGGTTTACCGAACCGGTGGGTACGCATCCGGCGATGACCGAGGTCATCCGTGATCTGGTCGAGCGCGAGGCGGAGGGTGCCCCCGTCGGCGCGGAGCGGTTTGGAAAGCGCGATAGGAGTGCAGCGACCGCGACCGAGGCGAAAGGGGCGTTCCTCGCCTGGATCCGCTCGGCACCGGAAGGACACCGTGTCTTTCTGCAGACGGTCGTGTGGGAGGCCCAGTCGGGTGGATTCGAGATCCGCCATGAACTCGACCGGCAGGCTCCTCTCGAAGCGCTACGCCGGCTCCGCGACCCTGATGAGGCGCAGTCCATCGCCGCCGCGACGGAGGCGGGAGACTATCGCCCACTGAAGACCGCCCCCGACCTTCGGGGAGGCTGGCGCTTCGCTGGGCTGACTAAAGACGAGGCATGGGAGGTATACGCGCACCTCTATCCCGCCGTCCCAGTGCACTGGTTCTTGGAGCGCATCGGAAGGCTTCCCGTCGTGTCTTTTGACGACGTCGCGAAACGTCAAACGGGGATCCATGCGAAGGTTGGGAGTCTGGGCCCGCCTGAGGTCGGTGCCCTGGTCGAGGAGTGCTGCGAATCCCATCGGTGTCTGCGCGAACCCACCTGGTGGTCCAAAGGGAGCCGAGACGAACTCCAGCCCCGAATTCCCTGTCCGGCGGCCTGTTCCGTGTTCCTCTCCCGCGCCGCGAGCGGCCTTGACCATTCCCAAGGCTCTAGGTAGACTCAGCCTCGGTGCGGAAATTGCGCCAAATGGACATGGTAGAGGGCCAACGATGAGAAAGACCGCCGCGATGTGTTGCGCGATGTGTTGTTGCCTGGCCGCCCTTCGGAGGGGTGGGCCCAGGAGACGCCGCGCGTAAGGCTAGCATCGCGCTGAGATCTTCGGCCCCGACCTCTCCGAGAGGTCGGGGCCGTTTTCATGCACAGGATTCGCACACCCGCGAGGAGCTAATGAAGGTGGATTCGATGCAGACAGGGACCTCGATTCGAGAAACGGTTTCATGAGCGTCACTTCCGAGTCGGCTTCTCCTACGACGCTGTTTTCGCGGGGCGAAGCGGCCGAGCTGAACTCACGGTTCGAGCAGTCCTATCCCTACGAGATCCTACGTTGGGCAGAGGGGGCCTTTGCCGACGGCCGGCTGGTGCTCTCTTCGACCTTTGGGGTGGGCGGGATGATGCTGATTCATCTTCTATCGGAGGAGGGAATCCAGCTTCCGGTCATCTTCATCGATACGCTCTATCACTTCCCTGAGACGATCGAGCATGCCGACCGAGTTGCGGATCGTTACGGGCTGGATCTTCGGACGTACCGTGCGGCCCCCTCACGGAGGGAGTTTGAGGCCAAACACGGGTCTAGGCTCTGGGAGTCGGACGAAGAGCTCTTCCACCAGCTGACCAAGCTGGATCCGATGCGGGAGGCGCTCGAGGGGATCGATGGCTGGATCAGTGGTCGAAGGCGTGACCAGTCCGCGACGCGCGCCACCCTCCAACACATCGAGGTCGCAAAGCGGGTGAAAATCAATCCGCTCGCATCCTGGGGCTTGGATGATGTGTGGGGTTTCATCCGCTCGCACGGCGTCCCCTATCACCCCCTGCACGACCTCGGGTACGCCAGCATCGGAGACGCGCCTCTCACGACACCCATCAAGCGGGGCGAACATGAACGTGCCGGTCGGTGGCGGGGTAGTGTTCGGCTCGAGTGTGGTCTCCACGGAATCTGAAAAAGTACCTGGACCTGGAACTACAGCCATGAGTGCCCACAGTCGCACCTGGAAAGAGGTCCTCGCGGATCGTATCCCCGTCTCCTTGGGCGAGGAGATCGATGTCTATGAGAACCAGATGGAGCTGCGCAAGCAGGAGAAGCTCGAGGAGAAGGTCTTCGCCGAACTGCGGCTGCGTCGAGGCGCGTATGGTCAGCGCTACGACAATGGCCAGCGGTACGACGGGACGAAGACGCAGGAGATCCCCTTCCCGCGCAGAGGACTGACCAAGGGTCCCGAGACGGAGTACGATGCGCCGGGAATGCAGCGGATCAAGATCCCCTTCGGAAAGCTCTCGGCCAAGCAGGTCGAGGTGCTAGCAGACTGCGCGGAGGAGTACTCCAACGCTGTCCTTCACGTCACGACCCGCCAGGACATCCAGCTCCACTTCATCGACATCGAGGACACGCCGGATATGCATCGCCGGCTGGCGTCGGTAGGGATTACGACACGCGAGGCATGCGGAAACTCGGTACGGAATGTGACCGGTTGCCCGAAGGCGGGAATCTGCCAAGAGGAGCAATTCGATATCTCGCCCTATGCGAAGGCCGAGACCTGGTTTCTGCTAGGACACCGGGACGTCCAAGACTTTGGCCGGAAGTTCAAGATCGCGTACTCAGGGTGCGGGCAGGAGGGCTGTGCCCGTGTGATGATGCACGACCTGGGCTTCGTGACAGCCCTCCGAACGGTCGACGGTGTGGAAGAGCGCGGCTTCCGAGTCGTCGTGGGTGGAGGTCTGGGCCCCGTCCCCCACGTGGCGAAGGAGCTTTACGAGTTCATGCCCGAATCGCAGATGCTGCCGGTCTCTCAAGCGATCGCGCGCGTCTATGCCCGTCTTGGAGAGAAGCGGAACAGAAACAAGGCGCGCATCAAGTTCCTGGTCGCCAAACTGGGGATCGAGGAGTTCCATCGATTGGTGGACGAGGAACTTGGGAACATGGAAGAGGATCCGCGGTGGTCCGATTGGCTCGACGAGGCTCACCTGCCAGTGATCGAGGGCCTCTCAGAGCCCGCCACGGACGGCAGCGCCGAGGCCGAGGAAGGGTTCGACGATTGGGCGAAGACCAACGTCTATAAGCAGCGGCAGGAGGGGTTCGTTGCGGTCACGGTGAACCTTCCGCTCGGGGACATCACGTCCCGTCAGGCCCGGAAGCTGGCCGATATGATGCGGAGGTTCGCACCTGACGCGATGCGCACGACCGTGGATCAAAACTTCTTCCTGCGCTGGATCCATGAGCAGGACCTCGTCGCCCTCTACAACGACCTTTACGCGGCGAAGCTGGTTCTCACGGGGGCAGGCACAATCGCCGATGTAACCGCCTGCCCCGGGACCGACACGTGCAAGCTCGGGATCGCCAGCTCGCGGGGCCTGGGTGCGGAGTTGCGGGACCGATTCGAGGACCGCGGGCTTCACTACGATCCGGTTCTCAGGGATATCCACGTAAAGGTGAGTGGGTGCCCGAACTCATGCGGGATGCACCATATCGCAGACATCGGCTTCTACGGATCGAGCCGGAACGTGGGCGGATTCAAGGTTCCACACTTCCAGCTCCTCTTAGGCGGATCGCTGGAAGAGAACGCTGGAAGCTACGGTCTGGCCATGGGGGCCATTCCCTCTAAACGGGTGCCGGAGACGGTGGATCGGCTTCTCGACCTCTTCACGGAGGAGCACGAGGCGGGGGAAACCTTCCGGGGTTGGGTCACCCGTGTGGGGAAGAAGGATATCAAGGGGCGTCTCAAGGACCTTCTTGCAGTGCCGGCATATGAGGATGATCCGAACTACTACATCGACTGGCACGACGCGCGCGAATACTCCATCGGGGACATCGGGGTCGGAGAGTGCGCAGGCGAGGTCGTGACGCTCACACAGTTCAGCCTCGCCAATGCGGAGAGCCGGGCGTTCGATGCGTCGGTGATCGTGGATGACCCAAGCTCGAACGAGGCTCAGGTGACCGAGGCCGCGGGAATGGCCTATGAGGCCATGGTTCTCTCGGCGCAGGGACTTCTCAAGACCGAGGATCCAGACGTGAAGTCGGACCCGGCCGAGGTGTTCCCCCGATTCGAGAATCGGTTCATCGACACCGAGCTCTTCTTCGAGCGCTTTGTTGGCGCGAAGGAGTGGGGCTACTTCCAGGCAGCCCACGAGGCGGGCGGAAGAGCAAGGGATCGCGACGAGGCGCGCCGCCGAGTAGAGGAGTCCCAGCTCTTCATCGAGGCGGCCCACGCCTGTTACACGCGCCTCCTCAGGGCACAGGCCTCCGGGAACGGTGGGGGCGTGAAGGTCGCCCCGTGAGAGGTGGGGAGATCGACGATCTCTTCCGCGTCTGCGTAAAGATCTACGCGTCGGAACACGCGGTCGAGGACGACGCGGCGCTGTTCGTTCCGATATTCCACGATTGGATCCGAGAGGGTGTCCTCGATCTCGTCATGCTGGACGTCGCGGACTATGCCCATGCTCCAGACAGCCCGGGAATCATGCTCGTGTGTCACGAGGTCAGTTTTTCCCTCGATCGCACAGACGGGAGATTCGGGCTGCTCGCCCAACGCCGCATACCGATCGAGGGTACTCCGGCGGACGCAATCGCCGCGACCATCAGCCATGTCTTGGAAGTCGGGGTCCGCCTCGAGCGCGATCCGAGGGTGGCTGGCAGGCTCAAACTCGAGCCCTCAACGCTCCGGATCGAGGCGAACGATCGGCTCTTGGCCCCCAACTCCGAAGCCGGCTATGAACAATTCGCACCGTTTGTGAGAGAGGGGGTGCTCGCCGCCTACGGGGGTGGTGAGCCCGCCGTCGGGCGCATCGAGAATGATCCAAGAGATCGCCTTTCAGTTGCGGTAAAGCTGGACGCAGCCTCAGACATTCAAGAGCTCCTGGCAGCCTTGACGCCCGTCCTACCCGGGGGCGGCGTCTGATGATGCGGGAATGGAGAAGTGGGCTCCCAGAGCCAATGCGAATGCGTGGAGAATGCATGCCAGACCTCCCGATGTCGGGAGGCCGGGGTAGGAACCGTCGTCTTCGCATGAGGTAGGATTTCAGCAAGAATCGACTCGATGGTCTTCGAACCCCGGACTCGCTAGATGAGCCGGGGTTCTTTCGTTGAGCGTGCGGTGTACGTTGAGGGTCGATCAGATTGCCGCGCAGATCGCGGACGGTCATTGGAGAAGCAACATGGGTGAAAATGGGGACGGACCGGGCCCAGACACAGGGCAGGGAGGTGGCCCTTCCTGGGCCGTCGCGGCGGGAGTCCTGCCGGAGCTGAGTCGCGAGGAGATCGAACGCTACTCCAGGCACCTCATCATGCCGGAGGTTGGCATGGCCGGGCAAAGAAGGATGAAACGAGCCAGTGTGCTCATGATCGGCGCGGGCGGCCTCGGATCTCCACTCGGTCTCTATCTGGCGGCCGCCGGTATCGGGAAGATCGGGATCGTGGATTTCGACGTGGTGGACCACACGAATCTTCAGCGGCAAGTCCTCCATGGGACCAAGGACGTCGGGCGCCCGAAGCTCGACTCCGCTCGGGACCGGGTCCACGATGTGAATCCAAATGTCGAGGTTGAAACCCATCAGGTCCGGCTCACCAGCGAAAATGCGCTCGCGGTGATCGAGCCCTACGACGTCGTCGTCGACGGCACCGACAACTTCCCGACACGCTATCTGACAAACGACGCGTGCGTTCTGCTCGGAAAGCCCAACGTGTACGGGTCCATCTTCCGGTTCGAGGGGCAGGTCTCGGTCTTCGACGCGAAGCACGGCCCGTGCTATCGCTGCCTTTTCCGAGAGCCTCCACCCCCGGGAATGGTTCCGAGCTGCGCGGAAGGTGGTGTGCTCGGAGTCCTTCCAGGGATTATCGGGACGCTACAGGCCCTGGAGACGATCAAGTTGATCATCGGTGAGGGCGACCCTCTGATCGGACGCCTGCTCCTCTTCGATGCCTTGGCCATGCAGTGGCGCACACTGAAGCTCCGCAAGAATCCGGATTGCCCAGTGTGCGGTACGAATCCAACCGTGACAGAGTTAATCGACTATCTGGCTTTCTGTGGAGTGACGGCCTACGAAGAGGGTGCGGACGAGCAAGATACTCAGGAGGTGCCGACGATCTCGGCCGGGGAGCTCAACGCCCGACTCAAGAGGGGCGATGAGATTCGGCTGGTGGACGTCCGGCAGGAGCACGAATGGGAGATCGTGAACCTCGGTCCGCAGGGCGCCGAGCTCATTCCTTTGGATACCCTTCTCGAGCGGCTCTCCGAGCTCGACTCGGCCGACGAGATCGTGCTACACTGCCAAGGAGGGAGCCGGAGCGCAAAGGCGCTGCGACAGCTTCAGGAGGCCGGATTCCGGAAGGTCTGGAATCTGCGGGGAGGGATTTTGGCCTGGCAGCGGGAAGTAGACCCGAGCCTCCCGCGGTACTAGGGAACCCCCCAAAAGAAGGAGTCACGATGTGCATTGGCCAGAGCGATAGCGAGCGCCCCCACCGATGAGAACAGCAGTCGGGGGTCTTCTCCGTCGGGCCGTCGATATTCGCGAGGACGAGGTCGCAGCAGTGGGATGGTCGTTCACGTACTTCTTCCTCGTCCTCGCATCGTATTTCGTGATCCGTCCGATCCGCGACCAGATGGGGGTTGCCGGCGGGGTGAACAACCTGGCTTGGCTATTCAGCGGCACCCTCGTCGGAATGCTCCTGCTCCACCCCATATTTACCTGGCTCGTGAGCCGATATCCGCGCCGGACCTTCATTGCGTGGATCTACCGGGTCTTCATCCTGATGTTGGTCAGCTTCTACCTCCTCTTCACGGCTGCGGACGCGACACAGAGTATTTGGGTGGGACGCATCTTCTTCATTTGGGCCAGTGTCTTCAACCTGTTCGTCGTGTCGGTCTTCTGGTCCTTCATGACCGATACCTATCACCCTTCGCAAGGAAAGCGCCTCTTCGGGTTCATCGCGGTTGGTGGAACGATCGGCGCCGTCACCGGCTCGTCGATCACCGCCGCGCTTGTGGGGATTCTTGGACCGATCAATCTTCTCCTCGTCTCGGCCCTCCTGCTCGAGCTCGCAGGCCGGTCAGCGAAGGCGTTCGAGCGGCACGAAGCGAAGCTAGCGCGAGTGGTTGCAGAGGCGCCGGAGTTCGAGGCGATTCCCGTCGTTTCTCCGGACGGCGAGATTGAAGAGAAGCAGGAGGAGGTCCTAGGTGGCGGCTTGCTCGAGGGCGTGGGGCACGTTCTCCGGTCTCCCTATCTCCTCGGCCTTGCCGCACTCATCGCGCTCTTCGCGATCGTCTCGACCTTCCTATATTTCCAACTTATCGCCATTGTCGAGAGTGAAATGGCGGGTGACGACGTGGGTCAGACGAGGCTCTTCGCCGTCATGGAGGTCGTAGTCCAGTCTCTCACCCTGGTCACGCAGGTCTTCCTGACCGGGCGGATCCTCAAGTGGTTCGGGCTGGGTTTGGCGCTAGCCGTCCTTCCGGTCGTCAGCCTGGTAGGATTCGGGATTCTTGCGACGGCACCGATCCTGACGGTCGTGGTCGTGTTCCAGGTGCTGCGCCGCGCCTCAAACTTCGCGATTCAGCGTCCGGCGCGAGAGGTCCTCTACACCGTTGTCCCGCGAACCGACAAGTACAAGGCGAAGAACTTCAACGATACCTTCGTCTACCGCGCTGCTGATCAGGTCGGTGCCTGGTCCTACACCGCCATGGGTTGGGTGGGCCTCGGTCTCTCGGGACTCGCCCTATCGGTGCTCCCTGTTTCCGCCGTTTGGCTGCTTCTCGCCCTTTGGTTAGGCAGGAAGTACCGGGTTTATGGCAGGACGGATCCGCGGGAGGCGGTGGTAGGACAGCCAGTCTCGTAGGACCCCGCGTAAAGCGCCTTCGGGTCGCCCGACTTGCGGAGAAACTCGCTACCTACCGATCTGGGAGTACCAGCGAAAAGAAAAGGCTCACAAGCGAGATGAGGAGACTTCCCCATAGCGCCGCCAGGAATCCGCTCACCGAGAGGGACCCCACCAGGGCGGCTGTGAGCATGAGCATCAGGGCATTGATCACCACGGTGAAGAGCCCGAGGGTAAGAATCAGGAAGGGTAGGGAGAGCAGTAGGGCGAGTGGCCTGATCAACGCGTTGACCAGCCCGAAGACCGCAGCCACCAAGAGAACCGGGCCAAACTCTCCCGACAGCTCGATTCCGGCCACGAAACGTGCGGCCACCCAGAGGGCGACGCCATTTACGAACAGGCGGATGATCAGATTCTGCATCACCCGCCCCCTGACGTCATACGCCTGACCTCCGTCAGTCCCTCAGGGTTCCACTCGGGGCGCGCGTCACCATTGGCGATCTCCATCACGGTATGCGCAAGCAGGCGGGCGACCCGTGCCGCCTTGCCGGCGTTCGCGAAGTCGAGATCATCGCAGGGTCGGTGGTAGCAGTCGTGCAACCCCGCGAAGAGGAAGAGCGCGGGGATCTCCTCACGCATGAAGTTGAACTGGTCCGAGCGGAAGAAGAGCCTCTCCTGGGGCCAGAGGTCCGAGACGGTGGTGAGGCCCAGCTCCGGCCGCTCGCGGTTCACCGCAAAGATCAGGGGTCCAAGCGAGGAGTATTCGTTCCCCAGAACTGCGATGGTGTCGCGGTGGGTATCGCCGCTGATCATGTCTGTGTTGATATTCGCGATCACGTTCTGGATGGGTCGAGTCGGATGGTCGACCCACCACTGCGAGCCGAGCAGCCCTTTTTCCTCACCGCTTACATGGGCGAAGAGAACAGTTCGGCGCGGGCGGTCAGCCTCTGGAAGGCTGGCGAGGACCCGGGCCACCTCGAGGAGCGCAGACGTGCCGGAGCCGTTGTCGTCGGCCCCGTTGTAGATCGAGTCGCCATCGACGGGGCGACCCACTCCAACGTGATCAAAATGGGCGCTCATAACGATGTACTCGTCTCTGAGCTGCGGGTCGCTCCCAGGGAGCTCAGCCAGCACATTCGCGGGGCTCGCATCGCTCACGATGTTCAGTGGGAGACTGGCCCGGAGCCTCGAGCCCTGGATCGGCTGATGGATCGCGGGTCCGCTCAGGGATCCTGATGCAGCTGCCGTCCAGGGGGCAGACTCCCGAGGAATCGCATCCTCTAGCGCCCGGCTCCGAACAAAGACGCGCGGCAGAGAGGCGTCGCCTCCCAGCCGCCACGTGGGCTGTGCGAGAGCCGGCCCGAGCTGGGTCACCGCCGAGGACGGGAATCCGGAGTCGAGGACGTGGACGACAGCCACGGCGCCAGAAGCTCGTGCATAGCTTGCCTGCTCTAGCGACGTTAGCCAAAGACTCTGCCCCCATCGGCCGGGAAGAGAGAAGACCGCAACCTCGCCCTCCATCGATCCCTCTCGCGGTCGCGCCTGGGCTGTGAGCGTCACGAAGGTGAGTGCGGCGTCCAGCATCCGATTGGAGCCGCCATCGAGGAATGCGTCTCTTCCTACCCGAACCTCCTCGCTGCCATCGGGGCCGACAAAGGTCACCTGCGCGTTCTCCGGGTCGGGTCCCATGAGGCCGAAGGGGTATCTCTGGACGAAGGTTCCATTGGTGCCGGCTGGTGCCAGTCCGTAGTTCAGATGCTGCGTGGCTAGGTACGACGCCGCAGTCTCGAGGCCCTCGCTAGGGGTGTCTCGGCCCCGAAGTTCATCCGAGGCCAATACGGACAGGTGGCCCAGCATCGTCGCTTCGGTGATCGATTCGACCGTCACCGCGAGCGAGGTCGGGGCCGACTGCGCCTGTACGCCTCCTGGCGACGCGCCCAGAACGAGAATGGAGAGCGTCGGTACGATACCGTGAGCCCACTGGGACTGCGCCATGGTTACCTCTCGTTCGTGGTCCTGCGGGATCGCGACGAGCGATCTGCGGATCTCCTCGATCCCTACTTACACTCGCCTGGACGGGAGGCTCCGTACAACGCCCCCTGAGCCTCTGGATCAGGACCCTTCCGGGGTGATCGGGGGTTCCTCCACCTCATGTCCGACGACCCAGGGAGGGCACGGTCAACAGGAGGGAGCTGTGCGAAGCGAACGGATCAAAGTCGAGGGGATGAGCTGCCAGCACTGTGTGGGCCGGGTCGACGAAGCCCTTGCCGAACTAGAAGGCGTTGTCGTCCAATCCGTCCAGATCGGCGAGGTTGTGGTTTCCATCGATTCTGAAGAGGGCGGACGTGACGCCGTTCTGACTGCAATCCAGTCGGCGGGCTTCACCGCAGAATAGAGGAAAAGGCGGGGCCCGCGCGTGGTACCTTTGTGGCGGGCGCTGCTCCTATTCATCCGAATTCTCCCACAGGGTTTGCTGTCACGGGGGTCGGGGTGGTTCGCGCGTCGGGAACTTCCAACAGGGCTTCAGGTCCGGATCAACCGAGGGTTCGCCCGCCTCTTCGGCGTGGACCTGCGGGAGGCGGAGCTCCCTCCGGAAGCCTACCCATCTCTTTCCGCGTTTTTCGTTCGTCGCCTCCGCGAGGGAGTGCGGCACTTGCCCGCCGACGGTCGAATCCTGGTCAGCCCTGCAGATGGCGTGCTGGGGCGGTTTGGCGTCTTGCGGGAGGAGACAGCCCTTCAGGCCAAGGGGATCCCCTACCTCGTTTCTGATCTGCTCGGAGCCCGTAGCGAGGCCGCACCGTTTCACAGTGGTCTTTTTCTGACGATCTATCTTAGCCCTCGGCACTATCACCGCGTCCACGCGCCATGCGCCGCGCACCTACACACGGCCCGGGTCGTGCCTGGCCGTCTCCTTCCAGTCAACCCGGCCGCGGTGGAGTTCACGCCGGGGCTCTTTCCCGGAAATGAGCGGCTTGTGACCCTCCTCAGAGCAGAGGGTTCGGCTCTAGCAGTGGTGGCCGTGGGGGCATTCAACGTCGGGAGCATCCGGGCCGATTTCGATCCCGATTTCAACCCTGAGCTGGATGCGGGCGGGCTGCGGGGTGTGACGAATCGCGGCGGACGCCATCCCGTTGCCCGCTTCTACGATCCGCCACTGGCTCTCGAAGCTGGAGCTCCGCTCATGACCTTCCATCTGGGCTCGACGGTCCTGCTGATGGTCAGCTCGAAGGAGGCGCCGCTCCCGCCGCTCCACCCCGCGCTGAAAGAGGGATCTGAAGTGCGCCTGGGAGAGCCCCTCCTTGTCGGCCCGATCCCCGGTCCGGAGCGGGGTCTGGATCTCTCCTAGCGGACTCGGTTGGGCGTAGTGCGGGTTCGTGCGTAGCCCGATCAGGTAGAGACGGGGCGGTTCTCAGTTTGCAGGGCAGGTGGAGCGTTCGGGAACTCGATTCATACAGGCGATACTCTCGGCCATTCCCGAGGTATTTCCTCCGCATGCGCTCTGGTGGGCGGCGGCAAGCGCCTCCGCCTCCGAGGCGCCGCGACCCAACCGGCAGGTTTCGTCGCCGTCGAAGACGAGGCATACCTCACATTCGACCTCGGCTCCCCGGACGGTGCTCCAAACGACCACCCCCATGAAGAGTAGAATACCCACCACAACGAGTCCGATCATCGACGGTTTCATATGAGACCTCCGATGCCTGAAGATACGGTGCTATCCTCGGGCGCGTTTTCGTGAAGGGTCGCACTTCATTACCTTCATATGCTATCAGCTTCCGGGCTCCAGATGAACCGAGCCCGTCGGGTCCGAAGTAGGCTGGGAGAAGTGAGTGGCAAACGACGCAATCGAGGTCGAGGGCACAGTCACGGAGGTACTTCCGAACGCCAACTTCCGAGTTGAGTTGGAGAACGGGCACAAGATCCTAACCTATCTGTCAGGAAAGATGAGGAAGTTTTACATCCGTGTCCTTGAAGGCGACCGAGTCAAGGTCGAGATGTCCCCCTACGACCTGAGCCGAGGTCGGATCACCTATCGCTACAAGTAGGAACGCGAGTCCCACCCTGTCCGGAAAGTTTCCCTAGTTCAGGAGGTCGAGACGTGTCTTTGGAGGTCCAGGCGCCCGTTCAACGCTATCGACCCGGGCAAGACGAAGAGCCCCACAACGACATCGTGTATCCGGAGGCGATCCCTTTCGCCCTAGTTCACATAGCCGCCCTTGGAGTGTTCTGGACAGGGTTCACCACCCTATCCGTGATCATGTGTGTCTCGCTCTACTTCATTCGGATGGGAGCGCTGACTTCCGGCTTCCATCGGTATTTCTCCCATCGGTCGTACAAGACCAGTAGAGCGTTCCAGTTTTTCTTAGCGTTCATGGGCCAGACCTGTGCCCAGCGAGGGGTGCTATGGTGGGCTGCCATCCACCGGCGCCATCATCTGCACTCCGACACCCCGTTGGATGTCCACTCTCCCAGACATACCGGGTTCTTCTTCTCGCACGTGGGATGGATTTTTTCGAGGCAGAAATCCGAGGTCGACTACTCTACGATCCAGGACTTCATGAAGTATCCGGAGCTTCGCTGGCTCAACCGCCACCCCTATTTCCCTGCGTTTCTGTTGGGCGTCGGGTGCTTCTTGGCCGCTGGATGGACCGGCCTGTTCGTCGGGTTCATTCTGAGTACCGTGATCCTCTACCACGGCACTTTCTCAATTAACTCCGTCGCTCATGTTGTGGGGAAACAGCGCTACGTGACGGCGGACGACTCCAAGAACAATTTCTGGCTCGCGCTTCTCACATTGGGCGAGGGGTGGCACAACAACCACCACCACTATCAGAGCTCGACGCGCCAGGGCTTCTTCTGGTGGGAGATCGATATCTCCTATTACCTCCTCAAGGCCCTTTCCTGGACGGGGCTCGTGTGGGATCTTCGCGCACCGCCTGCCTCAGTCGTGGCGGGGGAAGGACGGTTGGGTCGCAAGGTCGTGGAGCAGGTGGCGAGAGACATTGCCGACACCTTCCCGATCGAGATCTTGGCCCGAGACCTCAGAGCGGTATGGAACCAGCGGCCCGGTTTGGATGAGCTGTGTTCTCGATGGCAGACGACCCGAGACGGTGCAGCGGCCCAACTCCAGAAGAGGAGGGGGGAGGTGCTGGCTCACCTGAGGGAGCTACACTTGCCGGAGTTACCATCGGTCGATGAGCTCCGCAGTCGGATAGCCGAGCAGTATAGTGACTCGCCGTCGCTGGACGAGATCGCTGAGAGGGCTCGAGAGATCATTCTGGACAAGGTTTTCCTGCACATGAGTCCAGAGCTCCGTCTCGGCATGGCCTAGGAGGTAAGCGCCCCGGGAAGCGGGGCTTTGGCGGAATACAAGAGTTCGCGCTAGCCGGCGGCCGTCCTCTCCGGTGAGGGGGCGGCCGCTGACGCAACCACCGACCAACACGGGAAGCGGAATGGAGGTCATCCAGAGAGTCGTCGGCGCGCTGGAGTACGGGGTCTTCGAGTTCGGAATCCCAATCGGGGAAGAAACCGTTCCGCTGGTCGTCCTAGTCCTTACCGGAGCCGGGGCCTATTTCACGCTCCGGCTCGGTCTCGTCCAGATCCGACGGTTCGTGCACGGCCTCGCCGTCGCGACCGGGCGGTACGATGACCCCGACGAGCCTGGCGATGTCTCCCACTTTCAGGCGCTCTCCACCGCCCTCTCCGCCACCGTCGGTGTTGGGAACATCGCGGGTGTGGCTGTGGCACTGCACTGGGGTGGCCCGGGTGCGCTCTTCTGGATGTGGGTCACAGGCTTCCTGGGGATGGCCACGAAGTACGCCGAGGTCACGGCTTCCATGCAATTCAGGGACGTGACGGAGAGGAACCCCGACGACCCCGCGTGGAAGGGTACGGTCTCCGGGGGGCCGATGTATTATATCGAGCACGGGCTCGGAAAACGCTGGAAGCCGATGGCGGTGTTCTTCGCCCTCTGTCTCGGATTCAGCTCGTTTCTCGCCGGGAACGGTGTTCAGGCAAACACGATTGCCGACGTGCTTCAGACGCAGGTGAGCGTGCCCACCTGGGTAAGCGGGTTGGTCGGGGCGCTAATCGTAGCGTCGGTCATCATCGGCGGGATCACCCGGATCGGTAGAGTCACCAGTGTGCTGGCCCCCGCGATGGCTGCGCTCTACGTCGCGGGGGGTTTGACGATCATCCTCCTGAACATCGATCAGCTGATTCCTTCGCTCACTCTCATCGTGAGGGAGGCCTTCAACCCGACGGCGGGGATCGCCGGCACAGGGGTTGGCGTCTTCCTGGTTACGGCTGTTTGGGGAATCCGACGGGGTCTCTTCTCGAATGAAGCGGGGCTCGGATCGGCGCCGATCGCGCATGCCGCCGCCCAGACGGACGAGCCGGTCTCGGAAGGGGTGGTCGCACTGCTGGGGCCGCTCATCGACACGATCGTGATCTGCACGATCACGGCGCTGGCCATCGTGATGACCTCCTCATGGGTCGACCGACTTCCAACCGAGATTGACTTGGCAAGTGGGGATATGGGCTTCGTCCAGGAGCTGGCCGACGGCCAGGTCACCGTCTTCTCCGCGTCACCGGAGGAGATTCAGGTCGACAACGGAGTGCCGATCCTGGCGGGAGCTGGCGTCCCACGCCTCGCCTGGCATCAGGTCTCTGTCGACACCCTCTACACCGACCCCGATCAGGGCGAGGGCTTCTCGGGGGTGATCTATCCAGCTGACAGCCGTGCCGTTGCTGACGATGGGACGGAGTACTCCGCGCTGTTTGGAAACGCGGTGCAGAACGGCGCGCCGCTAACCATGCTGGCGTTCCAGAGGGGGCTCCCAGGGGAATGGGGGCATTACATCGTCATCCTTACCGTTCTCCTCTTCGCGATCTCGACGGCCATTGCCTGGAGCTACTATGGGGACCGATGCGCCGTCTATCTCTTTGGCGAAAGAGCCGTCCTGCCTTACAAGTTCGTGTTCGTTTGCATGCATTTCCTGGGGGCCGTCGCCCCGCTCGCCATCGCCTGGGTTATGGCTGACGTCGTTCTCTTTGTGGCGATTGTCCCCAATCTGATCGCGGTCGTGATTCTCACCCCGAAGATCAAAGAGATGACGGACTCCTATTTCGCGCGCAGACCATGGGTCGAGAACGCGGAAGTACATCGCAGGCTTGTTCAGGAGCGCCGATCCGGGAGGCGATCCTAGCTGCCAAGGGTGGAACGGCGCGGGAGATGAGGGGTCTCCGCACGGACCGCTGACAACCTCGTCGCCCAGGCGACTCAAGTCACAACCAAGACCGATGGAGGTCTCGATCGATGGCCTATCCGCACGCTCTTCCCGATCTGGGTTACTCCTACGACGCGCTCGAGCCGCACATCGACTCCCGTACTATGGAGATACATCACACGAAGCATCACAACGCCTACACCACCAACCTGAACAAGGCCCTCGAGGACCAACCGAATCTCCAGGGGTACTCCGCGGATCAGTTGCTTCTGGGCCTGACCAGCCTTCCAGTCGCGGTGCAGACGGCCATTCGGAACAATGGCGGCGGATTCCACAATCACTCTCTCTTTTGGAGGATCTTGGCGCCGGGCGGAAGCGCGAGCCCGACGGGTGAATTGGCCGATGCGCTCGACGGGGCGTTCGGGTCATTCGACGCGCTCAAGCAGGCCGTGAACGGTGCAGCAGCCGCCCGTTTCGGATCCGGATGGGGTTGGCTAGTCGTGGATCCCTTCGGGAAGCTGGCCGTGACTTCGTCGGCGAACCAGGACTCGCCGTTGACGGAGGGATCTACCCCTATCCTCGGAGTGGATGTCTGGGAGCACGCCTATTATCTGAAATATCAGAATCGGCGCCCGGACTACCTCGCGGCATTCTGGAACGCGGTGAATTGGGATGTGGTTGGGGAGAACTACGGCTCTGCGGCAGGCGGCTGGATTTCCAGCACCTGAGCTCCCACAGCCTCGTGCGAGCACCAATCGCCTTGACCCGTTCTGGCCCTTTTTGTTAGTTGTTCGGGTGTTGTTCCGCGAGGTTTGATCCCTTTGGAGCCCCACTGCCCCAAGGGTCCCATGGTGAGAACTCCCCCGTCGGGCCGCCGTCTCTCCCCCGCCGTCGCTCCACTTACTGCAGCCGTCCTGCTCGTATTTGGGACGACGTTGGAGAGCCAGTCCCTCGGTGGCTCAGCCGCTTCGCTAGATCGCCAGAATGCCCAGGCTCAGTCGCATGGCTTCACCTACCTGTCGACGCCAGGGCAGGTTCTTAACTTCGTGGATGGAGGATACCTAGTCCGGGTCGTTCCCAATCAGGACCTGGAGTTACACCAGGTTTCGTTCCCCTATGTACGGCCGGAAATCCGGGTCTTCGTGGAGAGACTCGCATCCCAATATCGGTCTGCGTGCGGCGAGAAGCTCGTCGTGACCAGCTTGACTCGGCCCCTTTCGGCACAGCCGAGGAACGCCTCGGACCGGTCGGTTCACCCCACGGGCATGGCGGTCGATCTCCGGCGAAGCAACCGAACCGCATGTCGTACCTGGCTCGAATCGACGCTGGTCTCCCTCGAAGGTACCGGGGTGTTGGAGGCCACTCGGGAACGCCGCCCGCCTCACTATCACCTCGCGGTATACCCAGCGTTGTACGCGAGCTACGTTATTCGCCTGACAGGGAGCCCCGAGGTATTGGCCCAAGAGGCGAGCGAGCCGGGGGAGATGGAGCCGCCCGCTCCGACGCCGGCCGCGAGTGACCAGCGGTCTTTTCGACACACGGTGTCCAGAGGAGAGTCCCTCTGGATAATCGCCCGGCGCTACGAGGTGGATGAGGCCTCCCTCCGCCGCTCGAACGGTTTGACGGGGGACCGGATCTTCCCGGGACAGAGTCTAACGGTGCCGGCCGGCTCGGAGGGACCATCGACCGCCTTCCGGCACACAGTGTCTAGGGGAGAGTCGCTTTGGACGATCGCGCGTGCCTACCGGGTCAGCGAAGATGCGATCCGGGCCGTCAATGGGATCCCGGGCAGCCGCATTCTGGTGGGAGAGGTTCTCACCATTCCCGGAGAGCGTGGAGGAGAGGGGATTCTCCAACACACAGTGCGACGTGGGGAGTCGCTCTGGACGATCGCCAACCGACACGGGACGACCGTGGAGGAGCTCAGACGCACCAACGGAATTCAGACCAGCCGGATCTTTGCGGGCCAGATCCTGAACGTGCCCCTCAGATTCTAGCGGCTCTTCTTCAAGGCAGTCGGACGTTCTCATGACCGAGGTTCGACGCACGTCACCCGGTATCGCCCCTGGTTTCGCGGGGCTCGATCTTCTCAAGCGCCTCTACCTAGGCCGGATGATCGTGGTGGCGGGAATCATGCTCGCTGCGCTCTTGGCATGGGGGCAGGCGGATCCCGAGGAGACCTTTCTAGCGACGTCCATGTTCGTACTGTCGCTCCTGGTGACCGCGGGGGCGTTCTGGCACTCGCACATTCAGCGAGCGGGGTCGGGAACCGGCTTTCTCGCCGGGCAGGTCTTCTTTGACGTCCTTCTGGTGACAGGGATCGTCCACCTGACCGGGGGAGGGGACAGTCAGTTCGCCTGGCTGTACATCCTTGTGATCAGCGAAGGGTCTCTTCTGTTGCCGTTACCCTGGGGCTTAGTCACGGGACCGCTGGCAGCACTGCTCTACTTCACTGACCTCGTCTGGGGATACTCGGAATCACTGTCCTGGAACGTCTTTCTCCAGATTGGTCTCTTCGGACTCGTGGCGTTCGTCACCGGGATCATCGGGGATCGGCTACGGCGGGCGGGAATCGCGTTGGGTGACGCTGAATCCGAGCTCCAACGCCTCCGCAAGGATACGGCGAACATACTGAAGACGATCAGCACAGGTATCGTGACAGTAGAGGCGCCGGGAAGGTTGCTGTATATGAACCCAGCGGCCCAGAAACTGTTGGGGTTGGACGGTCGTGGCTGGCGCGGGGCGGAGGCTTCTGAAGTCTTCGGAGGGGTCGCTCCCGGCCTGCTGGCGCTCCTCCAGAGGGCACTGGACGAGGGAGTGACACCTACGCAAAGACCAGCGAATCACGCTCGGTGTCAGCACCACGATCCGCATCGAACCGGGCCAAGCCACCGTCGTCACCGCGATCTTCCAGGACATCACGGATCTCGAGAAGGTCGCCGTGCTGAACCGCCGAAACGAGCGGCTCAAAGCCGTAGCAGAGTTTGTCCGCGGCGATGGCCCACGAAATCAAGAACCCTCTCGCGTCGATCCGAAGCGCCGTGGAGCAGTTCTCGAGACCGTCGCTAGCTCAGGAGGATGGAGTGACGCTGACGCAGATGATCGTTGGAGAATCCGAGCGACTGAGCCGCCTGCTCTCCGACTTCATCGATTTCTCGCGGGTGCGGATCGGGCAGTTGGATTCTGTAAGTCTCGATGACCTCCTGGCCGACTGTGTCACGGTGATCGAACGGCATCCCGACGCTGAGGAGCGTGGCGTCCGTGTTGAGTTGGTTTCCGGAGCCACCGAACTGAGCGTGCCCGCAGATGGCGATCTCCTCCACCGCGCCTTATTCAATCTCATTTTGAACGCTGTTCAATTTTCCCCAGACGACGCGGTCGTGGAGGTCGCGGTGAACGATCTCCGAAACGGTGGGACCGCGGGAATCGATGTGATCAATCCGATTCAAATTCGGATCCGCGATTCGGGTCCGGGAGTGCCGGACGACCAGATCGCGCTTGGAATCGATCCGTCCACCCTGTATCGGAAGATTAGCCGGTACGGCCTCGGAGACTCCTGACCCCCAGCGGATGCGGACGTGACCGAAGAATCTCCGCTTCCGTGGGACCGGGTGCGGCTCTCTGTCGTGGTTCCCGCCTACAACGAGTCAGCCACCTTGCGTCGAGTGCTCGAGCGCATTCGACAGGTACCCCTAAGGGTGGAGGTGATCGTGGTAGACGACGGCTCCACCGACCGGACCTCCGAGGTTCTACTCGAACTCGAGAACGAGGGTCTCGTAGATCGCCTGGTCTTCCATGTCCAGAACCGAGGTAAGGGTGCCGCCGTACGAGCGGGCTTCCGGGAGGCGACCGGAGAGGTCGTCGTTATCCAGGACGCCGACTTGGAGTACGACCCCCTCGAATTGCCCTCCCTCCTCGCCCCGATTCTGGAAGGCTGGGCCGATGCGGTCTACGGTTCCAGGTTCCTGGGCGGACCCCACCGCGCCCACCTGTTCTGGTACTCGGTCGGGAACCGGGCGGTCACCTTTTTCTCCAACGCCTTCACGAATCTCAACCTGACCGACATGGAGACCTGCTACAAGATGATCCGGCGCGATCTCTTAGAAACGCTTCCGCTTACGAGGAATCGATTCGGGATCGAGCCAGAGATCACCGCACGTCTGGCCCAGGCGGGGGCCCGGGTCTACGAGCTCCCGATCTCCTATCGCGGGCGATCCTTCGCCGAGGGAAAGAAGATCCGCTGGAGGGATGGCGTTGCCGCGTTCTGGCATATCATCCATTCGAATTTTCTCAGCCCCCGAGCCGCACGCTGGACGCGACCTCGCCAGAATCCATGGGGGGACGGGGAGGGGTGACCTGCCCCGAAGAGCGGTACCACATCCTATGTTAGTCCCAGCAGCTGTGGAGGGCCGTGAAGGACGGGCATCCTCAGGAACCAGGGCGACGGCTTAATCGCCTCAGGGGCCGGGGGAAAGCGGCCGCAGGCGCTGTGGGGTCGGACGGTATTGTACTCGCGCCTCCATTGCTCGACCAGCACGGCCGCCTGCGCCAACGAGCAGAAGATCTCCCCGTTCAACAGCTCGTCCCTGAGCTTGCCGTTGAAGCTCTCGTTGTAGCCGTTCTCCCACGGGCTGCCCGGCTCGATAAAGAGCGTCTCGACGCCCACGCGCCCCAACCACCGCCGCACGAGCTTCGCGGTGAACTCCGGTCCGTTGTCCGACCTCAGATACTCGGCAGGCCCGTGTCGGACGAACAGATCGGCCAGCACCTCGAGCACGTCGTGCGAGCGGATCTTGCGAGCCACCACGATCGCCAGGCACTCCCTCGTGTGCTCGTCCAGCACTGTCAGCAGCTTCAGCGCACGCCCGTCGTGCGTCCTCGAGGCCACGAAGTCGTACGACCAGACGTGGCCCCGATACAGCGGCCTCAGCCGGATGCACGATCCGTCGTTGAGCCACAGCCGACCTCGCTTCGGCTGCCGCTCCGGGACCTTCAGCCCCTCCTGCCTCCAGATCCGCTCCACCCGCTTGTGGTTCACCCCCCAGCCCTCGATGCGGAGCATGTCCGTGACGCGTCGGTAGCCGTAGCGGCCGAATCGACTCGCGAGTCGCACGATATCACCTCGGAGCGCCCCCTCGTCACTCGCCACTTTCCTCGCCCGGCGCTGGGTCGTGCGTGGCTGCCCGAGCACCCGGCACGCTCTCCTCTCCGACGCCCCGAGCTGCTGACGTACACGCACCACACAACGTCGTCGGCGCTCGGGGCTCAGAAGTTTCCCTGGGCCGCTTCCTCCACGATCAGCTTGTCCAGTGTCAAGTCCGCCACTGCTCGCTTCAAGCGCCCGTTCTCGCGCTCGAGCTCCTTCAGGCGCCGTGCCTGGCTTACCTTCATCCCGCCGTACTCCCGCCTCCACCGGTAGTACGTCTGCTCGGTGATGCCCAGCTCCCGGCTGATCAGCTTCACGGATTTGCCGCGGGCCAGACCGACCTCTGCCTCCCGCAGTCCAGTGATGATCTGCTCCGGAGTGTGTCGCTTCCTTCCCATCCTGACCTCCTCGCTGAAAAGCTTCAGACCAGCTCGATCCTAATATTGCTCCTGGTCTCGTTTCAGCGGGTCAGGTCACTTCGGCAGGATGGTGCGTGGCGAAGCTTCGCCCTCGAGTCTTCCGTCCGATCGGACGGCTGTAGCCCAATGGCCGGGGAATCCGTTTACCGCTGGATTTGGAGCGATCCGGGGGGAGGACAGCCGGTACTTGCGCGCAACTTCGAGATCGGGAGCTACCACCTCGCGGACGGCGCCTTCCGCTATCAGCGAGGGAATGGGAGGAGGCAACCTCTCACAGCCGAAAGGCTGTCAGAGCTCAGCGGCTTCAGAGCATCCGGAGGGGATCTCGAGGTGACGGTGAGCCTCACGGGGAACGCCGCTGGCATGCCTCCGGGATCGTTTGTGTGGCGGACGCGGCAAGCCGTGGAGATGAAGTGATCGACGAGACGGCTCGTCGGTGTTGAGGTCAGCGGGCGGCCGGCCACCGGGATCGGCGTCGAGGGATCCTCCTCCCGGTGGTCCTGCTCCTCGTCCTCGCCCTAGGCGCCGTTTCCACCTCGGCCTTGCTCCTCGTCTCCACACAGAGGCTCCTCGGGAGAGCTGAGCTCGGCTACCTCGAGAGTAGAGTCCGCGCCGAGGCGCTCCTATCAGTCTCGGGAGCTGGGGCCGGTGCGACCGATGGGTTCAATCGCGTTGAAACCCAACTGCCGGGAAACTTCTCCCTTATCGCGGCGACCCCTGTTGAGTCTGGTCCCTCTTTTCATGCGGTTCACTGGGTGCTCAATGCCGACACGATTGCGGCCGGGCTTCCTGGCGCCCTTGAGGTGGTCGGACCGGTCCCAGAGGAGGGCGTGCAGCCGCTGGATGGCTGCTCGTCTGCGGAGATGCGACCCCTGATCTCCGCTTCACCGAATCCGAGTCCTGGCCCTGACATCCAGGGGCGCGGCGGGCCGAGCCTCGGGATTCTGGGGATTCCCGAACTGCTCGTTCTCGCCGATGCTGAGCTTCCTGATCCGGCCGCTCTTCCCGGAGCCAGATCTCCAGCGGTCTATCGGGCTCTGCCTGGGACCGTGATCGAGGGCGGTCAGGGTGCGGGCGTACTCATCGCCTCAGGCGACCTCACACTCGAAGGTCCGACACATTTTGCGGGCCTCCTTGTCGTGGCAGGGGAGCTGGTACTCCGTGAGTCCGCCCGCGTCGAAGGGGTGGTCCTCGTCGGAGGGGCTGTCCGGATCTCTGGCAACGTGGGGATCTACGGGTGCCCAGACGTGGCTCGAATGGGGTTGGAACTGCCGACCCTTGACAGGAGCCATCCGTTGCCGGGCGGGTGGCTTCTGGGCCGCTACTGATGTGCCCTGGCTACCCAGCCCGGAAATCATTTCCGGGGCGGTCGCCTGATCGGGAACAAGATTCGACAGAATCTCGACTCGTTGCCCCATAAGTTACTTACTGACAATAGTTTTCGGGTGGCACGGAACTGGCACTCTGTCATGGCGAATGAGGGCTGTCCAGGCTTGCGAAGCCAGCCTGCGACCGAGCCCGATGAGATTCCAGGTCGACGAGGGTGTGGACGGACGATGAAGATGCGATGGGAACTTGCTTTGATGGGAGCGGTGATGGTGATCAGCATCACCGCCGTGCCCCTCGTGGTCTCCGGTAGGGGCCTCGGGGGCCTCCAAGGCAGAATGGCTGTGCGCTCCGCGCAGTCGCAATTCCTCTCACTCCACGATCTAAGTCGATCGATGGCGGTTGAGCGGGGGATGCCGGTGGGGTTCGTAGCAGATTCACGGACGCAGACAGTGACTGTGCGCGAGGGATGTGATGGCGACGGTCGAATCATCGAGTCGCGGGATTTCAACCTCAGCTACAGGGTGGACATCCTCACGAGCGGACAGGCTCTGGAGATCTGCATGACCGCCCGAGGATATGCAGACCCAGGGTCGAACTCCTTCACGGATCTGGGTAGGGTAACCTTCCTCAGGGGCCAGAACGCTGCCTCGGTCGTCTTGTTTCCACTCGGCCAGGCGATGCAGGAATGACGCACTCAGGTCTCACACTGATCGAGGTCATGACCGCGATTCTCATCCTCACCGTGGGTCTCTTCTCTCTTACGGCGGGAAGCGGCTGGGCGATCCGGTCCGCTTACGCTGCTCAGCACAGAGTTGAGAGGATCGCAGCTCTTCAGGCGACCGTAGAGGAGGTGCAGGCTCTGCCCTTCGAGGAACTGGGGTCGGGGAGCTCATCCCAAGGTGACTTTCGGGTTTATTGGACTGTGCACGATCAGAAGGCAAACTCAGCCCTGGTCGAGTTCATCGCTGTCGGTCCCCTCAAGGAGAGGGGGGAGGTGGGGAGGGCCGCCATGGACTTTCCCGTAGCCGCGGATACCCTGCACTACCGAAGCACCAGGCCATGACCGATCGCGAGGAAACGCGCGGCGTTGGCCTGCCCGTTCTCCTGATCGGGTGGGTGTTGGGAGGGGTGCTCATCGGCGCGATCTACCAAGTGTTGATTACGAACCAAAGGGTTTCGAGAGCACAGACCGCACAGCTGCTCGACCAGCAGGTACTCAGCGCGGGAGTCGATTTGCTGGCGCAGGAGCTGAGGGAGGTGAGCGCTGTCGGCGGGGACCTGACGATGCTCGGGGAGCAGGCCGTGGCGTTTCGGGCGCTCAGAGCCTTCGGACTCGCCTGCGAAGTCCTCACCGATGGCCCGGCCACTCTGACGGTGGCATACCAAGGGGCTCGATTTCGATCAGGAGACCAGGTGTACTTGTTCGTAGATGGGGATCCTGAGACCTGCGAGGATGACGACTGGGAGTCGCTAGAGGTGGCCGAGGCAAGAGATGGGGAGACATGCGCCGAGGACGGGGTCGCGGCCCAGAAGCTCACGCTCTCTGGGTCGGCTCCCGTAGCCCTCGAGGGCAGGGTTCACCCCGGCGCGGTCGTACGAAGTTGGGATGAGGTCCAGTACGGCTTGGGAAGTGTGGGGGGCAAGCCGTACCTCATTCGATGGCAGAACGAACGTCGGGTCCCGCTGGTCGGGCCCCTCGCTATATCAGCCGGATTCGAGCTGGTCTATTTGGATGCTCACGGGGAACCGACCTGGACGCCGACTGAAGTCGCTACCGTCCGGATCACACTCAGGAAGCCTTCCACGGATCCAGAACGGACTGGCTCCGTGCAGGATCGAGTCGCGACCTCCGTTTTCCTACGGAACTGAAGAGATGAGTCATCTCGAAACGTCCTCCGGACCGCGGACACGCGTTCAACGCCTAGGCCCGACCTCGATTGGGTTTGCCCTCCCTGTCGCGATCTTGGCGCTCGTTGCAATTGGCCTGGTCATCACAGGGGGGATCCAGTTTGTGCTCCGGCAACAGCCCAAGGGGCCATCGACACATAGGGCAACCCAGGCCTTCTACGTTGCAGAGAGCGGCATGAACACTGTCCTCGCGAACTGGAGCACCGGACGCAACAGCCTCAGGGTATGGGGACCGCCAGAGGTGAGGGTAGGAACTACGGGCCAAGGCGAGTGGGAAGCGGAGATCCGGCGAGTCGGTGAGCGACTCTTCTTTGTTCGCTCGACCGGCAGGGTCGGTCAGGGAGCTGGCGGCGGCCCAGCGAAGCGAGCCGTAGGCATAGCCGCACGAGCCGAGGCCGCTCACTTCGAGGTCCCGGCCGCTCTTCAGACCTTGGGTCCGGTCCAACTCTCGGGTTCGGCGCGCATCGTGGGAGAAGACCAGGTCCCCGAACAGTGGGGGCCTCGTGTCTGCTCCGCCCCCCGTCAGGATCTTCCCGCTGTGGTGACCCCCGAGGGCGTCGCGGTAGAAGGGCTTGAAAAGACCCTGTCTGCGGCGGGAGCGCCGGCCCCGCACATTCGCGATCCGCTCCTGTCGATGACGGAATTCGATCGGTTCGGGGGAATGAGCTGGGAGGACTTGACCTCGCTCGCATCGGTGAGCCTCTCCGGCGGAATCATCGAGGGAATGGGCCCCACTTTGACCGAAAACCAGTGTGATTACACAGACCCGTTGAACTGGGGTGATCCCGAAAGTCCGACCGCTCCTTGTGGAGATTACTTTCCCATCGTACACCTTCGTGGAGATGCAACGATTCGTTCCAACGGATGGGGCCAGGGGATCCTCCTCGCGGACGGGAATCTAGACCTCGGTGGTGGGTTTCACTTCTTCGGTTTAGTGATCGCTCAGGGCTCAATCGACTTCAAAGGTGGGAGTGGGGATGGACCCTCCGTGTTCGGAGCCGTGAGTACGAAAAACCCTGAGCAAGCTAGGCAACAATTCACCGGCGAAGCAGTGCTACAGAACTCACGGTGCGCCGTTCGCCGAGCGATTGCGAGTAACGAGAGCCTCACGCGCGTGCGTCCGCTCGTGGAACGTGGGTGGGTGGATCTCATAGGAGCGTCGTTTTGACCCGAGGACCCCGGCGGTATCGGGGTCGAATTGTAGCTGTAAAGGCGAGAGCCCGTGGCACCCCGGGAAGGGGGGTGTCTCCTCGGGCCAACCATTTTTCCTTCCCGTTGATGATGGGGGATTGACATGGCCTTATTCGGCCAAAAGAAAAGCTCGGTGGGCCTCGACATTGGCAGCGGCTTCGTCAAGCTCATTGAGGTGGACCACTCCGGCGATCAGCCAGAGGTAACTCGCATCGCGGTTCGCCCACTTCTCCCCGATGCGATCGTCGAGGGTGAAGTCATGGACCCAGGGCTCGTGGCCGACACCGTTCGCGATCTGGTGACCGAAGTCGGGATGAAGGTGGACAACATCATCACGGCCGTCGGTGGACACGACGTGATCATCAAGAAGATCGAAATGGACCGCATGAAAGAGACCGACGCCAAGGAAGTGATCCGCTGGGAAGCGGAGCAGCATGTCCCGTTTGACATTAGAAGCGTCGAGCTCGATTTCCAGATCTTGGATCCTGAGGCAGAGGGTCTCCAGATGCAGGTTCTGCTGGTTGCCGCGAAGAGAGAGTTGGTTGAGAATAAGGTGTCACTCCTCATGGACGCGGGCCTCCAACCGACTGCCATAGACGTCGATGCCTTCGCGCTCCACAACGCATTCGAATACAACTACCCCGAGGGGATGGAGGGTATCGTCGCGCTCGTGAACATCGGTCACGACATGACGAACGTGAACATCCTCGAAGATGGGATCCCCATCCTTACTCGTGACATTCCGTTCGGCTCTCGGAAGATCCGGGAAGACCTTCAGAGAGAGAGAAGCCTCACCGCGGAAGAGGCGGAAGAGGTTGTCCAGGGCCGTACTAACTTGGACTCTCTTTCTGCTTTTGTAGAGACAGGAGCCGCTGAGGTGGCCGTGGGAATCGAGCGAGCTTCCGCCTTTCTCATGACGCAACAGGCGGACGCTGGATTAGGCCGGATCTATCTCTCCGGGGGTGGTTCGCGCGTTCCCGGGATGCCGGAGGCGCTGGGAAGACGGATGGGGGTCGAAACCCAGGTGATCAACCCGTTCGAGCGGGTTCCTATTCGGCCGGACGCACCCCTGAACATGGTCGTCGACGAGGCGGGGCCCATGCTCCTCCTCCCTCTTGGGCTCGCGTTGCGAATGCCCTGAGTGTGAGCGACTCGAGGAATGTGATTTGATCGAAGTCAACCTGCTTCCTGGGGGAGGCAAGAGGACATCCAGGCGGGCGAGGCTGTCCATTCGCATCCCGAACTTCCGAGGCCGGCTGCCCACAGGGGATCGGTGGTCTCTGGGTGCCGCGGCCGCCGTGGCGGTCGCCATCATCGGATCGGGGTGGCTGTTTACATTAGTTGCGGGCGAGGTGGAGGAGCTAGAGGTCAGCACAGAGGCTGCGGTGCGTGACTCGATCCGTTTCGCGGACGTCATCGCCCAGTCGGGCATGCTGCAGGCGCGCGCCGACTCCATTGCGGAGCGAGTCGCCGTCATCCAGGAGATCGACCAGGGACGATACGTATGGCCGCATCTCATGGACGAGGTAGCCCGTGCGATGCCCGAGTATGCGTGGCTAACCCGCCTTTTTCAGCTGAGCACCGAGGACGCACCCGTGTTTCAGATCGAGGGGCTGGCTGGCACCTATTTCGCCCTCACGAGCTTAATGGAGAACCTCGAGGCGTCACCCTTTATCGGTGGGGTCCAGCTCATCGCTTCCCAGCAAGTTGCTCTCGCAACAGACGACTCCGGAGGGGATAGGCTGCTTTATGAGTTCGTCCTCGAGGCCGAGAGTCAACCTGCGCCGCCCGAGCTTGTAGAGACCACCCCCTTGTTCGGCCCGTCCGTCTCGCCTCCGGAAGCAGAGCAGGGAGGCTGATCCATGGCGCTCTTGCCTCAAGAAAGACCCAAGCAGATTGCGCTGCTTATCGGGATCGGAGCCGTGGCGGCCCTCTATTTGGTCCAAACCTACTGGTATACACCGCGGGTGATCGAGATCGAGGTGCTCCAGTCCCGTCTCGCACAGCTCGAGTCGCGGAACCTACAGGCACAGGTTGTTGCGGCTAGAGGTGGGGGGGGACTGGAGGAGCGGCTCGCGGTCTATGAGCGACACGTGGATCGCCTCGAGCAGCTAATTCCCGAGAGCGAAGAGGTCCCTGCTCTGATGAACTCGATCACGATCGAGGCCCAGCGTGCCGGAGTCGATCTGACCGGTCTGAACCCTGAGGCGTCTGACCCGAGTGAGCTGTACACCCTCCAGAGCTACGAAATCGGGGTGGTTGGAGATTACCACGCCGTGGGACAGTTCCTCACAGCCGTGGCTTCTCTACCGCGGATTATCACCCCGGTAGACCTCGAGCTGGAGACCTTCGAAGGAGGCGTGGTTCGAAGCGAAATGGTTGCGCCGGTGACGGCTCGTTTCCGCGTCGAAACCTACGTGCTGGCTGGGATCGGCCCCCCCGAACGGTCACCCTCGATCGAGGAGGGTGTCTGAGAATGCCCGTGTCCCTCCGCCTGACCCTGGCCGCGGTGCTACTCCCTATGGGCCTGCTCTCGAGATCCGCGTCCGCACAGCAGGGGGACGCTCCGATCGACGCACCCGCCGACCAGGGCTCAATGCCAGCCTCGGACAGCATCCAACTGGTGTTCGAGAGAGAGGTGTTCACCTACCCCGACTTCGAGCGACGGAACCCGTTTCGAGCGCTGACCGGGGAGGAAGGATCGCTCCCGCGTTTTGAGGACATGGTGCTGCTAGGCGTCGTTCTTTCGTCCCGAACGGAAACGTCGATCGCGGTTCTCGGTGCGAGGCCTCCGGGCTCCACAAGCGACCAGCCGGCCACCCGGATCTTTCGTCTACGCTCGGGTGAGTCCCTGGGGAATGTCCGCGTTCTGGAGATCCGGCGGAGAGACGTGCTCTTCTCAGTTGAAGATTTCGGGATTCGCGAAACCCGGATCCTGACGATGCGTCGAGACGAGCCCCCACCGTTCCCGCCCGCCGGCGAGATCCGACCCGAGGAGCCAAGCGACGAAATACCGCCGGCGAGTGAGGATGACCCAGCGACGGATACGGCGACGGCCCCAACCGTTCGGCTCGGGCCGACCGGCCGCGGTTAACGGAGCGGTCCGTCCGGTGCCCTCGCGGATGACGAAGCAAACGGTAACGGAGGCCGGTCATGATCTCCTCTTTGGTTTCGTGGACCCTGCTGAGCCTGGCGCTTTCAGCTGGTGCGGTTTCGACCGCAGACCCGGGCGACGTGACGGGACTCGAAATCCTGCCCTCGGAACTCCTCCCTTCGGTCTGGAGGACCGAGGTCGTCATCTCCGTGGAGGGTGCGGTAGAGACCCGCGACTTCACGATGGAGGGGCCGGAGCGCATCGTCGTCGACCTTATTGGTGCCAGATTCGCGTTCCCGCCGGAGTCACTGACGGGTGCGGCTCGAGGAGGTCTGCTCGGGCTGCACGCGTCTCAATACTCGGAAGAGGTGGTTCGCGTCGTACTGGACGTGACAGGCCCAGTCGGCTACTCGCTGAGCTCGGGAGTTGGGTACGTCCGGATCTCGATCGCGAATGCTGAGGGTGACTTTGAGCCGTGGGAGATGCAGTCAGTCCCCACAGATCTGGCGGATTTTCCATTGGACGTGGCGCTCCCGAGCCAAGGCTTCGGGCCGGCCTCTTTCGTGCCGATCGGCTCCGCCACTGCGCGGTTGGCAAGCCAGGACTTTGCCGATGCCATCACCTTCAATTTCTCAGGGATGGAAATCCGTGAGGTTCTTTCGACCTTCGCGGACTTCTCGGGTCGGTCGATCGTGCCGAGTGCTGAGGTCTCTGGAACCGTGTATGCTGACATCCAGAGTCAACCTTGGGATATCGCTCTGCATGCGATCCTCGAGCAGCATAGCCTGGCGGCACGAGAGGCGGACACCGGCATCATTCACGTGAACACATTGGAGGAGCTACAGGACCGAGAGGTGGTCGAGCCACCACAGACTCAAGCTTTTCGTGTGAATTTCGTGGACGCCGTGGACCTCGAGGCCTCCATCGAGACGCTGCTCAGTGACCGCGGAGACGTTTCCGTGAGCAGCTCCGCCAACTCCCTCATCGTGACGGACGTGCCTCGGGTGCTCGACGCCGTGGGCCAGCTCATCGAGGGCCTGGACATACGGAGACCCCAGATCACGATCTCTTCGCGAATCATCTTCATTGATCGCACCGATCTCGAGGAATTCGGTGTCGTCTACGATCTAAAGGATTCCCGCGGGAACCAGCTCAACCAGATCACCCCGGGGGCGATCGATCGAGACAACGACGGCCTGATCTCGGAGGAGGAGCAGGTCGACATCGGCACGAACGTCATTTCGCTCGGTGGAAACTCGATCTCTGCGCTCGGAAACGCGAACTCACGCGTGGTCAATCCCTCCATTCAATTCCTGACCTCTCTGATCATGGGACGCCACACCCTGATCACCTTCGTCGAGGCGCTTCGGTCGGTGAACCTGAGCGACGTTCAGGCGGCGCCGCAGATCACGACCCTCGACAACGAGACGGCCAGAATCCTGGTGGGTGAGCGGACGCCGATCCGTGTGATCGATGCGGCCGTCCGGAGGTGCTGGTGCAGCAGGCGGACAGGCGGGAGGTGGGGGGTTCCCACAGGCAACAGTCCAAATCGAGGAGACCGGGCTCATCCTGGAGGTCACGCCTCACCTGACTGCCGGAAACCTCATCCGGATGCAGATCCGAGCGGAGCGATCGGGGCTCCAGCTCCTCGACTCAGACCTCGGGGTCAACTTCAACGTGCAGGAGGCGGAAACCAGTATGCTCGTGGAGGACGGTGAGACCGCCGTGATCGGAGGGATGACCGTCACCGAGACGACAGAGACCAGCGCCGGAGTACCCCTCCTTCAGGATCTCCCACTCCTAGGCCGCTTCTTCCGAGTCACACGGGAGGAGACGAGTCAGCGGGACCTCATAATCCTTGTCACACCGCAGATCCAGCGGAGCTAGGCACGGATCCGGGGAGCAGAGGGCCGATGATGCGCTTGGGAAGGGGGCAGACGATCAGGGGAAGAGTGCTGATGCTTTGGGCGGCGCTCCTCACCTCGGCCGTCTGGGGCTGCGAGGGGTCGCATCTCTTCGCGCCGTTGACCATAGGCCCCCAGATCACGGAGCTGACGGCCCCAGCTTCGGCCCAGTCCGGAGACTCACTAATTGTGAGAGTTCGTGCCCTGGGATCTGTGCGGGTGGACTCGATCGTTGCGACTGTCAGGATCGGCGCGTACGAGCAATCGCAGGTAGCCGCGCAGCTAGGTATCCTTTCGGATTTCTCGACCGCATTCGACTTTGGGATCCCGATAGCGGTTGCAGACACGCTCGGAACCATCGAGGCCTATGCAGTGGATGGGCGAGCCAGTATCGGGCCGACCGCCAACGTGACGGTCCGCCTCATCGACACCGCTGCACCTACCGTAAGCCTCTCGTTGCAGAGCCCCAATATCGGTCTTGGCACCGACTTCGATGTCACGATCAGCGCTCAGGACAACATCGGCCTGAGTCAGATCGGTTTTCAGATATTGGACCTGGCTGGAGATCTCATCGCAGAGGTGCTCGTGGATCAGAGCGGCACGACGGCCGAACAACTGGTCACCTACTCGGTTCCCGATGATCTGGCGCTGGGCGACGTCGTGATCGTCGGTCTCGCAGTCGATCATGCAGGGAACGCGGGCGTGGGTCTGCCGATCCCGGCCAGGGTCGTCGATGTCGATTTGCCAGAGATCGAGATCCTTACACCGGCTTCTGGTGCGCAGGAGCCCGCGCAGGACCCACTCAGCATCCTCGTCCGGCTCGTCGACAATGATGCCGTGGACAGCGTGAGGATAGACGGAGTCTCGCACCGGGGTGACGCCAGCTTGGGGACGGACGAGGTCGTCGTACGCTTCCTCCCCCGCCTGGTCAACTTCATTCCGCCGGTCACCGACACGGTCCTTCAGCGTGACCTGGTGCCCGCCGCGGACAGCACGGGCGAGAACGCGTTCATTCGTATTGCCGCATACGACCGGCAGGGGAATGTCCTGAGAGACTCGGTCGAGGTCTCCCTGCTGGCCGATGACGTGGCACCCCTGGTCCGGATCGACACACCGTCTCAGGGGGGTTCCGCCGCGATCGGCACTCCGCTCCTCGTGGATACCTTCATAGAAGAGCTCCCCGCGCCGTTCAGGTCGGGCATTACGACGCTTCGTCTCGAGGGTTTGGCGTTCCGCGGCGACCCTGAGCTCGGAACGGATCAGGTCGTGCCCAGATTCCTCACCCGCACAGTCACCTTCGATCCCCCGGTCCTCGACGGTCTCGCCATAAGCCGGTCCCTCCCCGCCACCAGTGACATGACCGAGGAGCCGGTATTCGTGATTGCCACGGCTATCGATGCGTGGGGGAACGAAAGTGCGGACACTGTGAGTATCCAGCTGGCTCCCGACACGATCGCTCCTGCAGTAAACATTGTGTTCCCCGTCGGCGGAAGCGCCTGGCCCGCGGGCGACTCGATATTGGTGCAGGCGTTCGGGGCCGAGCCCACGGGCGAGCCGAACCAGAGCGGTGTTTCCCTGATGAAGGTGGACGGGGTATCGTACCGGCCCGCCCAGATTCTCAAGTTCACCGAGCAGCAAGTGGGGTACTCCCCGCCCCTGACTCAGGCCTTACTGAACGTCTGGATTCATCCGACAGGGGACACCACCCTCGAGACCGTCTGGATCCAGGTGACTGCTGAGGATGTGGCCGGGAACATGACACCCGATTCGATCATGATCACCCTCACGCCTCCACCGCCTGCGCCCCCGCCGCCCCCGCCTCCCTCGCTCGGCCTACTCCCCGGCGCGCAGGAATCACGCGAGGGCAGACCGTCCGATCGGAGCCTCTTCGCTCGCTCGCGTGCGGAACTGGAACTTTGGGTTAGGGGCGTCCCGTCATCGGGAGGGACGGAGGCCGTCGCAGGGCGACGAAGGATTCCAGGGAGGGACGATGCGCCCCTGGATCCGGCTCTGGACAGGATCAGGGATCGCTGGCACCTTGTTCCTGTGTGAGGTCTGATGCCCCGTGGACCGATAAGACCTCTAGGGACTCGCACCCGGCACGCGCCGGGTTTTTTCATTCCTCGGCAGGAGCGTTCCTATGCCGCCCCTCTCGTTCCGAACCGCTGGTGAGTCCCACGGCCGGGGGCTGATCGCAATGTTGGAAGGGATCCCGTCCGGGCTTTCCTTGGAGATGGAGAGGGATGTCGATCCTCATCTTCTCAGGCGGCAGGGGGGTTACGGGCGAGGGCGGCGGATGCAAATCGAGTCCGATCGGGCAGAGATCCTCTCGGGAGTTCGCCTCGGTGAGACCCTTGGGTCTCCTATCAGCATGCTGATCTGGAACCGGGACTGGGAGAACTGGACCGTGGCGATGAGTCCGTTGCCCCCCGAACCCCAGGAGAGTCCGAAGGCCCTTAGGCCCATGTACCTTCCTCGGCCAGGTCATGCGGACCTCGTTGGCGTGCTGAAGTACGATCGCCGAGACACGAGGGACATCCTCGAACGGGCCAGCGCGAGGGAGACCGCAGCGCGCGTCGCGTGTGCTGCCGTAGTCCGGCGTCTGCTCTCCGAATTCGGGATCGAGGTCGGGAGTTACGTGCGATCCATCGGCGATGTTGAGGCCCCCGCTCCCGGGTCCCTTCCGGAAGACCTGAATGCGGCCGCAGACGCTTCCCCAGTGAGAACCCTGGACGGGGAGGCCGGGGCGCGCATGGTGGAAGCAATCGATCGGGCCAAGGAGGAGGGAGACACGTTGGGCGGAGTCTTTGAGGTGGTTGCGACCGGGGTCCCGGTCGGTCTGGGTAGCCATGTATCCTGGGATTGCAAGCTGGACGGCCGTCTTGCTGGGGCCGTCATGTCGATTCAAGCGTTGAAAGGGGTGGAGATCGGTCTGGGCTTCGAGGGTGCCCGCCGAAGGGGATCGCGCGTGCACGATCCGATCGTGTTCGATGATGCCGCCAACCGATCGGGGGGCTTCGCCCGTTCCTCCAACGGTGCGGGAGGGTTGGAGGGAGGGGTAACCACAGGGGAGCCACTCGTGGTCCGAGGGGCGATGAAGCCGATCTCGACTCTGATGAAGCAACGGCTTCCTTCCGTTGACCTGAGAGACGGAAGCGCCCAGTCTGCGGCAACCGAGCGGAGCGATGTCTGCGCCGTGCCCGCGGCTGCGGTGGTCGGTGAAGCGATGGTCGCGCTTACCGTTGCCGATGCTTTCTTGGACAAGTTCGGAGGTGATTCAATGTCTGAGCTACGCCGGAACTTCGACGGGTACCTCGCGTACCTCTCCGAGCGCGGGTGGGGCGAACGCTGACCGGTCCCGATGACCGCCGGGGCGGTGCCGCCGGGAGTCTGTCGTATTCCCCGTTTCAGCGGATCCTCCTCGTGGGTTTCATGGGAAGCGGGAAGTCCACGGTGGGCCGCACCCTGGCTGGGAAAGTGGGATGGAGGTTCGTGGACCTCGACGAGGCTATCGAGTTGGATGAAGGGAGGGAGATACCACAGATTTTCTTGGAGGATGGGGAGGACAGGTTCCGAGAGATCGAGCACGCTTTGGTGCAGCGACTGCTGGGTGATGATCAGATCGTGTTGGCCCCCGGAGGCGGGTGGCCGTGTCAGAACGGTCGGCTGGAGGGAGCGCCTGCAGACACGCTCTCGATCTGGCTGAGGGTTTCGTCGGAGAAAGCGCTGGCTCGAATCCGTCGGCAAGGGACTCGGAGACCGCTACTGGAGGTGCCTGAACCGCTCGCGCGGATCCGAGAGCTTTTAGAAGCTCGCGAGCCCTACTACCGTAAGGCGGGGTGGTGGGTGGACACAGATCTCCACCCTCCCCGGGACATCGTTCGACGTGTGACTGACCGTCTGCGGACGGATCCTGAGCGGCCTCTTAAAGCCTGAGGGCGGAGGCCGCCTTCCATTTCGCTACTGGGGTCGAATGCCGAAGGGGAACGGAAACAGTGAGCGCCACCTGGTTGTAGTGGAGTCGCCCGCAAAGGCCAGGACAATCAGTCGCTATCTCGGACGTGGTTTCGATGTGGCCGCGTCGATCGGGCATGTGCGGGACCTCCCCAAGAAGGAGCTGGGCGTAGACGTCGAGAAGGGGTTTGAACCCCAGTACGTGACGATCCGCGGAAAAGCGAAGGTGCTCAGCGAACTCAGGCGAAGGGCGCGCGACGTCGACACCGTGATCCTGGCCACGGACCCCGACCGGGAAGGAGAGGCGATCGCCTTCCACGTGGCGGATCACCTCGGGCTCGCAAAGCACCCGGACCGATTCCAACGAGTCGAGTTCCGAGAGATCACGAAGTCGGCGATCTCGAGCGCGCTGCAGGCGCCCGGGTCGCTCGATATGAGGAAGGTCGAAGCCCAGCAGGCGCGACGGATCCTCGACCGACTCGTCGGATATCAAGTCTCCCCATTTCTGTGGAAGCCGATTCGGCCCGGTCTCTCGGCCGGCCGGGTTCAGACCGTCGCCCTTCGTCTGGTCTGTGAACGAGAAGACCAGATCCGGCGCTTCCAGGCCAGAGAGTACTGGTCTATAACGGCGCGCTTGCACAAAGACGATCAGGCTTTCGACGCCAAACTGCACACGATCTCCGGTAAGACCTTCACCTTGTCCACCGAGTCGCAGGCGTCCGCGGTCCTGGCCGACATCGATGGGGTGCCGTTCAACGCCACGGAGGTGAAGCGTAGAGAACGACGAAAGAACCCCCCTCCTCCCTTCACGACCTCCACTTTGCAGCAAGAGGCCGCGAAGCGCCTGAGGTTCTCGGCCCGTCGGACGATAGGATCCGCTCAGCGCCTCTACGAAGGTGTCGAGATCGGCAGCCGGGGTGCAGTCGGACTGATTACCTACATGAGGACCGACTCCACACGGGTGTCGACGGAGGCGGCGAACGGAGCTCGTCGCTGGGTTGAAGCCGAATTTGGAAGCTCGTATGTGCCTGCCGCGCCCCGGCTTTGGACCGGAAAACAACAAAAGGGGGCGCAGGAGGCCCACGAGGCGATCCGACCGACGGATCCGTCATTGCATCCCGACGAGGCACGGGCGCACCTCGATGATCCGGAGGCCGCTCTCTACGAGCTGATTTGGCTCCGATTCGTGGCGGGGCAGATGCCACCCACGGTATACGATACCACGACTGCGGATTTCGACCTCGCCGGCACGAGTGGAACTATCTATCGATTCCGGGCCACAGGATCCGTGGTGAAGTTCGACGGCTTCACCCGTCTTTACCAAGAGGCGACCGAGGCGGGCGATCACAGGACGCTCGGTGATCTGGAGCCCCTTCCCCAGCTCTCGAAGGGCGATTCGGCCACGCTCGACAGCCTCAAGCCGAAGCAGCACTTTACTCAGCCCCCCCCGAGGTTTTCTGAGGCCAGTCTCGTGCGGGAGCTCGAGAAGCAGGGGATTGGCCGTCCCTCCACCTACGCGCAGATCCTCTCTACCATCCGAGATCGCGGGTACGTGGATATGGAAGAGCGAAGGTTCGTCCCGACACCGCTCGGAGATACCGTCGCCAAGCTTCTCATCCGCGCCTTTCCCGACGTATTCGACCTCGAGTTCACCTCCCGCATGGAGGGCGAGCTCGATCGGGTCGAGGTGGGTGAAGTGGACTGGAGGGAAGTCCTGACGGAATTCTATCCCCAATTCCAGGAAAGACTCGAGAGGGGCAAGGCCACCTCCGAGGATATGGTCAAGGAGATCCTGGCGGCGGAGGGCGAGACTTGCGAGAAGTGCGGGAGTCCGATGCTCGTCAAGTGGAACCGCTACGGCCGCTTCTTGGGCTGCTCGGCCTACCCCGAGTGCGAAAACACGCGCTCCCTAGAGGGTCCCGAGGACCGACCGGAGGACCTGGTGCTGGGGCCGGATCCGGACACTCAGGCCGCCGTGTATGTGAAGGACGGCCCCTACGGCCCTTACGTGCAGCTGGGTGAGAAGGGCGAAGATGGTCAGACCAGGCCCCGAAGGGTGAGTCTGCCCAAGGGGCGTGACCCCGCCTCCGTAGATCTGGCCTACGCCCTGAAGTTGCTATCCCTTCCCCGAACGCTAGGGATCGATTCCGCGACCGGCAGTTCGGTGACAGCCGGCCTGGGTCGGTACGGCCCCTACGTGGAGCGGAATCGGACGTATCGGAGTCTGAAGGATCCCGAGAGGCTCTTCACGGTTACCCTCGAAGAAGCGCTGGAGCTGCTGGCTCAGAAGGCTGGGAAGGCGGTGCTCAAGGAACTGGGAGATCATCCAGACTCAGGTGCTTCTCTCAGGGTTCTCGATGGCCGCTACGGCCCCTACGTGACAGATGGCAGCGTGAATGCAAGCTTACCGAAGGGGGACGACCCGCAGGGGGTGACTCTCGAGGAGGGTGTTCGCCTTCTGACCGAGGCGGCGAAGCGGGGGAAGAAGCGGAGGTCCTCTACCAAGGGAAAGCCGCGAGGCGCGAAGGGCGGAAGTGGCTGACGCCGAAGTGATAGTGGTAGGGGGTGGACTCGCAGGGTGCGAAGCGGCGGTACAGCTGGCCGGGCGAGGTTGGAGAGTTCGGCTTGTCGAGATGCGACCTTCCGTGACGACACCCGCCCACCAATCTGAGGCCCTCGGGGAGCTGGTCTGCACGAACTCCTTCAAGAGTGAGGATCCGCGTAACGCTCACGGCCAGCTGAAGAGGGAGATGGCCGCGCTCGGGTCGGTTCTTCTCGAGTCGGCCCGGGAAGCCCGTGTTCCCGCCGGGGCCGCCCTTGCCGTCGATCGGAAACTCTTCTCGGCCGAGATGACCCGACGAGTGGAGACGCATCCGAGCATCGGCGTCCAGCGCGCCGAAGTCGAGGCGATCCCGGACGGACCGACGATCATCGCGACCGGCCCTCTTACCTCAGACTCGCTCTCGGCCGCGATTCGAACCGAGCTCGGGGACGATGGACTCTCGTTCTTCGATGCCATCGCCCCGATCGTGGATGTCGATTCTCTGGATCCAGACCTGGTTTTCGCGCAGGGCCGATGGGAGCAGGATCCGGACTATCTGAATTGCCCGTTCTCGAAAGAGGAATACGAGGCCTTCGTGGAGGCCGTCAAACAGGCAGATGTGCACGAAGCTGGGCACGACTGGGACAGGGTCCCCTACTTCGAGGGTTGCCTTCCCATCGAGGTGATGGCGGCTCGCGGGCCGGAGACGCTCCGGTTCGGTCCGATGAGGCCGCTCGGGCTAACGGATCCTCGAACTGGCAGGCGTCCCTATGCCGTCGCGCAACTTCGACGAGAGGACCGATCGGGACAGATGTGGAACCTCGTGGGATTCCAGACGCGGTTGCGATTCGGAGAGCAAGAGCGCGTGTTCAGAACGATTCCTGGACTGGGCGAGGCGGAGTTTCTGCGCTTCGGCTCGATCCATCGGAACTCCTATCTCAACTTCCCGGGGCGACTCACGGAGTACGGCTCGCTCATGGAGCGTCCGGACCTCATTTTTGCGGGTCAGCTGACTGGGGTAGAGGGCTATACGGAATCGGCTGCGTCCGGAATCATGGCGGGAATCAACCTGGACAGGATTCTTCGAGGGGGCGACGCAGTGATCCCTCCGCCCACCACGATGTTGGGAGGCCTGTTTCGGTATCTGTCGGAAAGCGCACCGGAGCACTTCCAGCCCATGAATTCCAACTGGGGACTTGTCGATCCGCTCAACGAACGGGTTCGGGACAAGCGCGTAAAGCGAGAGCGATTGGCACTGCGGGCTGCGACCGACTTTGGCGTTTGGACGCAGCAGCTGGGGTTCAATCAGCCTGATGGAGACGGCGGACCGGACTCTGATACCCCGTGGTACACACATTCCAATAGCGCTGCAAGTGTAGGCGCTGCAACGGTATCGGAAGGCTCCAGATGAGGGACGAGATCGGAGCCTTCCTCCGGCACCTCGGCGAGGAGCGTCAGCTCTCTCCCAACACCGTGTCCGCCTACCGGCGGGACCTTGGAGACCTCGAGGGCTTCGTCACCGAGTACGTCGGGACCCCCGAGTGGGGCTGGACCGGGGTGGACCGCTTGACCCTCCGAAGCTTTCTCGGGTGGTGCCAGGGGAAGGCCCTCTCGAAGCGGACGATGGCCCGAAAGCTCTCCGCACTCAGGACATTCTTCCGTTTCCTTCATCAGGAGGGAGGGATCCCGGTCAACCCGGCTCGTGGGATCCGATCGCCGCGCGGCGACCAACATTTGCCAGACCATCTGGCCCGACGGGGAGTCGATCAGCTCTTTTCGTTGGCCGAACGAAAGGCCGAGGAGAATACTCTGGAAGGAGCGCGAAACCTGCTCATCCTTGAGCTCCTCTATGGGAGCGGGCTCCGGCTCTCCGAGTTGCACGGGATGGACTGCGAGGAGATCGACCTTTCGGGCGGCCAAGTAGCAGTTCGCGGAAAGGGACGGAAGGAGCGTGTCGTCCCCCTCACGGCGTCGGCTCTGCGGGCGTTGGGACGATATGTCCCGAGACGAGGCAAGGTCGTCCGTTCTTCTGAGCGAGGGCCTCTCCTTGTGAACCGAAGCGGGAGGCGACTCTCTCGTCGCTCGATCCAGAGGTGCGTGCGTCGGCTGATCGACGGCGTAGGAAGCCAGCAAAGCCTGTCGGTGCACTCGCTTCGCCACTCATTTGCGACTCATCTATTGGACGCTGGCGCGGATTTGATGGCCGTCAAGGAGCTGCTCGGACATGCATCCCTGTCCACAACACAGATCTACACGCACACCTCGAAGGAGCGCCTGAGTCGGGTGTACCAAGCCGCACACCCCCGCGCCTGAGGCACACACACAAGACCCGCCAGATATGGGACGCGAATGGCGATGAGTGATCGCAGTACTCACGCAACTACGGTTCTTGCAGTTCGGCGAGACGGTGCCGTTGCGATGGGCGCCGACGGCCAGGTCACGATGGGGGATACTGTCGTGAAGGGCACGGCCACAAAGGTGCGGACCCTCAGGAATGGGCGTATTCTGGCGGGGTTTGCGGGTGGGGTTGCAGACGCCTTCACCCTCTTCGAGAAGCTTGAGGAGAAACTCGAGCGATACCCCGGGAACCTGACCCGAGCGTGTGTGGAGCTCGCCAAGGAGTGGCGAACCGACCGCTACCTGAGACGACTCGATGCGCTCCTCCTCGTCGCAGACAGCGAGCACCTCTTCCTGGTTAGCGGGGACGGTAACGTGCTCGAGCCCGATGAGGACGTCGCAGCCATCGGCTCAGGCGGATCCTACGCCTTGGCTGCGGCCCGGGCTCTACGCTCGAGAACCGAACTCGTGCCCAAGGAGATCGTGACGGACGCGCTCGAGATCGCCGCGCAGATCTGCATCTACACGAATAACCAGATCACGGTCATGGGTCTCGGTGATGCGGCCGAAAATGGCGACGAGTCAGCTGGGGTCGAGGGTGAGCCGTCATCCGAAGACGGAACAGAGCCGTGACGACAAAGCAGGTAGGGGCTGCTGTGCCCACGGAGGAATCCGCCGAGAGGCGGTGGATGGATGAGCTCACGCCTCGCCAGATCGTGGCCGAGCTGGACCGATACATCATCGGTCAGGGAGAGGCCAAGAAGGCGGTCGCGATCGCGCTACGAAACCGCTGGAGGAGACAGCGGGTTCCCGATGATTTGCGAGACGAGATCCTCCCGAACAACCTGATCCTGATCGGCCCGACCGGAGTCGGCAAGACGGAGATTTCGCGGCGACTCGCTCGCCTCGCGGGTGCTCCCTTCGTGAAGGTGGAGGCGTCGAAGTTCACGGAAGTGGGCTACGTCGGTCGCGACGTCGAGTCTATGATACGCGACCTTGTCGACACCGCAGTGAACCTCGTTCGAGCCGAGCGAGAGGAGGAGGTGGAGGAGCTGGCGGAAAGGGCCGCGGAGGAGCGCCTCCTCGACCTCTTGCTGCCTCCTCTGAAGCCCGAGAAAGGAGTGCGAGTGGAGACGGCTCGCCGGCCTTCGGCTGATCCGGTGGCAGCGGGTGGCATTGAGATGGGGTCTGGGACGCCGGTCTTTGTTGCGGGGCCCTCCGGGGTTGAGAGCCCGACCTCGGATACCGCTTCGGACTCCGACGACGAGTCGGCCTTGCTGGAGCTGACTGAAGACTCGCCGACCGCCCTGAGTCCAGACGCGACAGCGGGGTCGACTCGAGAGGCACCGGGCGACGGAACCCTTTCTCTGGAAGACCGCAGGAAGAGAACCCGAGAGAAGCTGCGTACCCTCCTGCAGGCGGGCGAGCTGGATGAACGGGTCGTTGAGGTTGAGGTTCAGCAGACTGCGAACCTGGAAGGGATGATGGTTCCCATGGGAGCGGAGGGGATGGATCACAACTTCACGGAAATGCTCCAGGACATGTTGCCAAAACGGAGCAAGAAGCGCTCGGTGAAGGTGTCGGAGGCTCGACGGATCCTCGTTCAAGAGGAGTTGGATCGCCTCGTCGACATGGATGAGGTTGTGAACGAGGCGCTCGACAGAACAGAGGAGACGGGAATCGTATTCCTGGACGAGATCGACAAGGTGGCAGGGGAACGGGGGGGAGCCGGGCCCGATGTGAGTCGCGAGGGCGTCCAGCGAGATCTTCTTCCCGTCGTCGAAGGTTCGAATGTCCAGACCAAATACGGGCTGGTCAGGACGGACCACATTCTCTTCATCGCTGCCGGGGCCTTCCACGTCTCCAAGCCCTCTGATCTGGTCCCGGAGCTTCAGGGGCGATTCCCGATCAGGGTGGAACTAAGGCCTCTTGAGGAGGCCGATTTCGTCCGCATCCTTACGGAGCCGCAAAACGCACTCGTCCACCAATACGGCGCGCTGGTGGAAGCAGAGGGAGCCAAGATCGAGTTCTTGCAAGACGGCGTGGAAGAGGTCGCTCGTATCGCCTTCGAGTTGAACGAACGCATGGAGAACATCGGAGCTCGCAGGCTGCAAACGGTGATGACCACCCTGCTAGAGACCGTGCTGTTCGAGTTGCCCGATGACGCCAGCGAGACGGATTTCGTCGTTGACCGAGCCTTCGTGCTGCAGAATCTCGCCTCGATCGTCGAGGATGAGGACCTCCGGAGATACATCCTCTAGACTCGGAGACAGGCTCTTTGGACAAGCCGATCCGTCATTTCCTGACGCTGAGAGACTTATCTGCGAATGAGCTCAGTCACCTCCTCGAGGAGGCGCTGCGGCTGAAGGCGGGGGAGAGAGAGTGGGATCGTCGGCTGGGCGGCAAGACCTTGGGGATGATCTTCCGGAAGCACTCTACTCGGACACGGGTCTCGTTCGAGACGGGGATGTTCCAGCTGGGAGGCCATGCGATCTTCCTTCCGGCCGGCGAGACCCACCTGGGGCGGGGGGAGCACGGGGAGAGCTTGGCTGACACGGCGCGGGTGTTGTCTGGGTATGTCGATGGCTTGTTGATGAGGACCTTTGCACAGGAGGAAGTGGAAGAGCTGGCTCAGCATGCGACGGTGCCAGTCATCAACGGTCTCACCGATCTGTTGCATCCCTGTCAATTGATCGCCGATCTCCTCACTCTGAGAGAGGAGTTCGGCCCAAGCCTGGGCGAGCTGGCTGTTGCCTGGGTCGGTGATGGCAACAACATGGCGAACTCCTGGATCAACGCTGCAGGCATCCTGGGTTTCGAATTGAATCTGGCGGTTCCCGAAGGCTATGATCCGAGCGCCGAGATCATCGCGCGAGCGCAGGCCGAATCCACAGTAAACCTCGTGCGTGACCCCCTGGAGGCGGTTGCCGGCGCCCATGCCGTCTGCACAGACACCTGGGCGTCGATGGGCCAGGAAAGCGGGTCGAGGAGCCGCGCCGAGGCGCTAGTCGCCTACAGGGTGACGGCCCCGCTCATGCGAGAGGCGCGTCCCGAAGCCGTCTTCCTCCACTGTCTCCCTGTTCACCGAGGGAAGGAGGTGACCATCGATGTGATGGAAGGTGCCCAATCGCGCGTCTTCGAGGAGGCCGAGAATCGCCTCCATGCGCAGAAGGCGCTTCTACTCATGTTGATGGGGTGATCCCACTGGTCTGGCCTGCCAACCCGCCAGCTCGCTTCCCGCTCAGAGGCCGGGGATGACCGACCGGTTACGAGCCACACCCCTACACCAAGAGCACCTACGACTCGGCGGGAAGATGGTGGACTTTGCCGGGTTCAGCCTGCCGGTCCAATACAGCCGAGGGATCCGGGCCGAGCACAGGGCGGTGAGGGACGCGGCCGGTCTATTCGATGTGAGCCACATGGGTGAGTTCGAGATCTCGGGCCCAGAGGCTCTCGAGCTGCTCCAATTCCTGACAGTGAACGACGCCGCGGCACTCGAGATCGGACAGGCGCAATACTCGCTCATGTGTGCCGAGGACGGAGGTATCATTGATGACCTGCTCGTCTATCGCCTGGACGAGCGCGTCTACCTTCTCGTGGTGAACGCGGCCACCCGCGAGAAGGATCTCGCGTGGATTCATTCCCATCGGGGGGACTTCGATGTTAGCCTCGTGGATTACTCGGCACATTACGCACTCCTGGCCCTCCAGGGACCGCAGGCCGCCCCGATTCTGAGTCGGCTGACCGATGCGGACGTCGAGAGCGTCGAACCGTTTCACTTCGTGCGAGCTCAGCTTTCGGGCGTCGACGCTATCCTGGCTCGAACCGGATATACGGGTGAGGATGGCTTCGAACTGTACCTTGAGGGGGACCGGTCGCGGGAGGTGTGGGTGAATCTGCTCCAGGCCGGATCCGATCTCGGTTTAAGGCCAGCGGGCCTTGGTGCGCGGGACATCCTCCGCCTCGAAATGGGCTATCCGCTCTACGGTGCTGATCTCGATGAGACCCACACGGCGCTCGAAGCAGGGCTCGGGTGGGTGGTGAAACTGGGGAAGGGACCATTCGTCGGTCGGCCAGTTCTCACACAGCAGCGCAAGACCGGTCCACCCACAAAGCTGGTCGGGATCCAAATGTCGGCGAAGGGGTTCCCGCGCCCGGGGTATCCGGTGATCGGGCAGAATGAGGTCGTGGGGTCTGTCGCCTCGGGGACTATGAGCCCTTCCCTGGGTACGGGGATCGCGATGGCCTACGTCCCCATCGACCTAGCGGAGCCAGGCACGGCTGTGAGCATCAGGATCAGAGGGCGGGAGATCTCGGGGAGCGTCGTTAGCTTCCCGTTCTACAAAGAGGGTTCACGGAAACGGTGACTACGCACCCGGAGAATGCGTTGCGCGCGGGAGTGTTGACCGTTAGCGATCGATTGGCCCGCGGCGAGGGGGCGGACGGAAGCGGTGAGCTCATTGCGGAGTGGTGTAGCCGGTGTGGATACGCCATTACCCGGAGAGGGGTGGTTGCAGACGGAACCTCAAACGTTGTTCCGGTTCTGCTGGAGTGGGCGGATTCGGGCGAGGTGGATCTTCTGCTCACGACCGGTGGAACCGGTTTCACAAGACGCGATTGCACACCCGAGTCGACCCGGGCGGTCACGGATCGACCCGCCTTAGGGATGGCTGAGTTGCTTCGCCGGAGGGGGGAGGCGTCGACTCTATTCTCGGTCCTTTCCAGGGGAGAGGTGGGTCTTCGGGGCCAGTGTCTAATCGTCAACCTCCCAGGTAGCCCAGGAGGCGTTCGGGATGGACTCGAGGCTCTCGCGCCCCTCCTCGCGCATGGCACAGCCCTAATACAGGGGCGGCACGATCCGCATCCGCCGCACGCGGGCCCGTGACGATCCTGATTAGTACCCACCGGCTCCCGATCGCGGGTCGGCTCCGCGAGGCCTTCGCTGGAGAAGGATTTGAGGTAGATTTCGTTCCTGATCCCTCGCAGTTAGAAGGCGAGGACGAGGCCCAGCTCCTCGTGCTGACCGGCAATTCCGATGCCGAACAGTGGGTCCGAGAGGCGCGTGGAGGGCTCGAGATCCCCGTCTTTACGATCTTTCCTGGGGAGAACGCGCGAGTTGAGGGCCGGCAGCTAGGGGCCGAAGAGGTGTTCGGCTCGGATCCGGATCCCGACGAGGTCGTTCTTCTGGCACAGAGAAGCGTCCAGCGCCGGAGACTGCGGCGCATCACCGGTGTGGTTGGTGAGTCAGACGCGATGCGGGAGGTGCTCGAGCGCGTCGTTCAGATCGCTCCCGTGGATTCCACGGTCCTAATCACCGGGGAGTCCGGGACGGGAAAGGAGTTGGTCGCACGGGGGATCCACGCGCTCTCTCCGCGGCGCCACAGGGCCTTTCTGGCTATCAATGTAGCAGCGCTCTCTGAGACGCTGCTCGAATCGGAGCTCTTCGGTCACGAGAAGGGGGCTTTCACCGGGGCGATCGACTCCCGGAAGGGCTTTTTCGAGCTGGCGCACCAGGGGACCCTATTGCTCGACGAGATCGGCGAGATGCCGCGAGCCACTCAGACGAAGTTGCTCCGCGTTCTCGAGCAGCGCGAATTCCTGCGAGTGGGGGGGCAGCAGTCGATCCGGGTCGATGTACGTATCATCGCGGCGACGAATCAGGAGCTCCGTGATCTGGTACCGGCGGGGCGGTTTCGTCGAGATCTCTTCTACCGCTTGAACATCCTCGGCATCGAACTGCCCCCGCTCCGGCGGAGGCGGGAAGATGTGCGTCTTCTCGTAAGCCATTTCGTCCGAGAGTTGACTCACCGGCTGGAGCGGCCGTTTCCAGGGATCTCTGAGGAGGCCATGGAGCTGCTCGTTCGGTACGACTGGCCGGGGAACGTGAGAGAGTTGCGAAACCTCATCGAGAGCATGGTCGTGCTGGCGCCGCGAGAGCCGATCGGACCTCAGGATATTCCTCAAGAGATGCGGTTCCCGGGCCGAGACCGAGCCCTCGTTCCCGTGTCCGTCGCTCCGCCCGACGGCGCCTTTGATACGGAGATCCCGGATGGCGAAGTGACACGCCGGGTCCGACCGGAGCTAGAATTCATCTTTCGAACGCTCGTCGAGCTCCGAGTCGATATGGACCAGCTACGCCGAGAGTTCGAGGTTTACCGGAAGGAGGTCGGCGATCGGCTGGAGGAACCCGCGGTGGCGCCCCTTGCCATACCCTCCTTCTCGAGGGGCGATGTAGAGGTGGGGGTAAGATCGGTAGGTAGGCAGAATCAGCCTCCCTTGGCTCCTATATCTTCCTCACCCCAAAGGAGTGATCTGTCGGCTCCGACCGCGGCGCCGGAGTCTGGATCCGTCGTTTTTCGCCCAGGAATGACGATGGATGACATGGAAAGGGAGGTCATCCAGGCGATGCTTCAGGAGGTCGATGGGAATCGGCGAAAGGCGGCCGAGAGTCTCGGGATCGGGGAGCGGACTCTGTACCGGAAAATCCAGAAGTACGGAATCGAGGACTAGGAGACGCTAGCGCAAGGGGCTGGTGCGGGTGCGCAGACGGGCCCGTTCTCGCTGGAGGACGGGAAGGATCTCCTGCCAAGCTCGACTGCGGATCTCTTGATACTCAACCTCGACTTCCTGCTCCAGGTCGAGATCGTGCGGGAAGGCGTAAACAGCCATAAGGGCCTGTCTTGGGATGATGAGGCGAGAATCCCAGCCGGGTGTGAGAGCCCGGATCTCGGTTGGACGGTAGCGTAGGCCCCTGTTGACCAACGTGAGCGCCTCCGGCTCGAAGGCCACCTCGGTCGACTCTGAGAAGAGTGATACGAGGAAAAGCTGAAACGGAACCGCGGCTCCTGTACGTTCCGTGAAGATTTCCTGATGACCTCGTCCGAGTGCAGAGAGGCGCTCATAGGTGTCGGGGGCGGTGACTCTAATCACGGACTCATCGAGCGGTGTCACCCGGATCTGGAGCTCGCCCCGCCGTAGGGTGACCGAGACCTCGTTCTGTCGGAGGGTTCCGAGTCCCTGGGGAAGGTCGCCGGCCGGTTGGCTTACCGCTGAGTCCTCTGTCAGCTGCGGGCTGACGCGCGCTGCGCCCTGGGGCCCTCCCGGAAAGAGCAACCCGCAGCCGACAAGCGAGAGCGGGAGGACTGTCGCAGCGACGCGAATTCGATCAGACTTCATTTCGCGCTCGGTCGGATGCCGAAACCTGCTCTCCCTCTAACAGACCGAAGATGGCTTCCAAGAGTTCGGCCCTTCCCTCGCCGGTCTTGGAGGAGAAGGGAATGACCTGATCCGGATCCAACTCCAGCGAGTGGATCAACCCCGGGATCGCCTTGGTCCGCTTCTCCCACGACAGCTTGTCGATCTTCGTCACTCCAACGATCACCGGAAGCCCGATCCCGGCGAGGTAGTCGAACATCCTAAGGTCGTCGTCGGCCGGCTCTCGCCGCGCGTCGATCAAATGGACCACGGCTGAGGGTCCATCGCTTCTGGCCAGATAACCCTCCACAAGGGGCTTCCACGCCCGTCGGACGTCATCAGGAACCCTCGCAAAACCGAAGCCTGGAAGGTCGACCAGGAAGAACTGACGATTGATCCGATAGAAATTCAGGCCCTGGGTCTTCCCCGGGGTTCCCGACACATGGGCGATCCTCTTCCTCGTCCGGCCCAGTATCGTATTGATGAGCGAGGACTTGCCCACATTCGAGCGACCGGAGAAGGCGATCTGCGGGAGATTCTCCGGAAACGGGGCGTTGGGGTCCACGAGCGTGCCCGAGAACTCCACGCCCATGATCCTCATCAGGACACCTGAGGTGAGGGCGAGTCCAAGGGTCCCGACATGAGCTCCCTCATCGTAGAGTCCGGCCGTGTGCCCAGCCCGGGCGGGGTTGCCAGGACGAAATCCAGCACCTGGTCCATTCGCTCGACGGGGTGAAAGGAGACTCGGTCTCGGACCTCAGCGGGGAGCCGGTCCAATTCAGCTGCATTTCCGGCCGGGAGGATGACCGTCCGAATGCGGTTTCGCAACGCCGCGACGGCCTTTTCCTTGATCCCGCCTACCGGCAAGACCCGGCCGCGCAGCGTGATCTCTCCAGTCATCGCGACGTGCTGACGGGTCGGCGTCCCAGTTAGCGCCGATACCAGTGCAGCGGCGATCGTGATTCCAGCCGAAGGCCCGTCCTTCGGTGTCGCGCCCTCCGGAATGTGGATGTGGAGGTCTACCTCCCGGTGGAACTGGGTCCTGAGTCCAAGCTCCCCTCGCCCGAGCCCGAGAGAAGGTCACGGCGGCGACAGCCGACTCCTTCATGACGTCCCCCAAGGTCCCTGTCAGCTGTATCGCTCCGCTCCCTGGCACCACCAAGACCTCAACCTCGAGGACCTCGCCTCCCACCATGGTCCAAGCGAGTCCGGTTGCCATCCCCACACGATCTGGGCCTTCCTCTGGTGACGTGTGATGATGCCTCCTGGGGCCGAGAAGCTCGACGAGGTCTTCCGATCGAACCTCGGCTCGGGCGCGATCGCTTTGGCCTCCTTCCGCGACGCGACGCGCCATCTTGCGGGCGACCGTCGCGAGCATGCGATCCAGCTCTCGGACTCCGGCCTCACGCGTATAGTCGGCGACGATCTCGTCCACGACCCCTGAGGAGACCCGAAGCTGTGTATCTGAAAGCCCGTGCCGCCGGAGCTGCTCCGGGACCAGAAAGTCCTCGGCGATGCTCCGCTTCTCGGTATCCAGATAGCCGGGTATGCGGATCACCTCCATCCGATCGCGCAGAGCATCCGGAATCCCAGACAGGGTGTTTGCTGTTGCGATGAACAAGGTGTCCGAAAGGTCGAACTCCAGCTCCAAGTAGTGATCCTCAAAAGTCCGATTCTGCTCCGGATCCAGGACCTCAAGCAGGGCCGCGGAGGGATCACCAAGCCCGTCCCTCGTGAGCTTGTCGACCTCATCCAGCAAGAAGACCGGATTTGGCGTTCCCGCCCTCTTGATTCCCTGCAGGATCCGGCCGGGGAGACTCCCGACGTAGGTTCGCCTGTGTCCACGGATCTCCGCCTCGTCGCGGACCCCTCCAAGGGCCACTCGCACGAACCGGCGGTCCAAAGCGCGCGCGATGCTTCGCCCGAGAGAGGTCTTCCCAACGCCCGGTGGTCCGACGAGACAGAGGATCGGACCCTGAAGCTGCCCAACCAGCGAGATGACCGCGATGTGATCCAGGACTCGATCCTTGACTTCCTCGAGACCGAAGTGAGCCTCTTCCAGGATCGATCGTGCATGCGAGATTGCGGCGTTGTCCGTGGTCTTCTCGGACCACGGAAGTGTGAGAATCCACTCTAGGTAACCGCGAATAACACCCGCCTCCGGGGCGAGCGGACTCATCTGCTTGAGCCGACCCAGCTCCCGTTCGGCTCTCTCCTGAGCAGCTTCCGGCAGTGAGAGAACGTTCAGTCGGCTCTCGAGGTCTCCCCACTCCGATGCTTCGCCACCGAGCTCTTTCTGGATAGCCTTGAGCTGCTCCTGCAGATAGTGCTGCCGACGATCATCGTCCATCTTTTGGCGCATTTCCCGATCGAGATCATCCTCGATCTGGAGAATCTCGAGTTCCCGATCCAGTATCTCCAGCAGGTCCCTATAGGCCGCCTCTAGTGTGGGGGTCTCCAGCAACACCTGCTTTTCCGCGGCACCTACGAGGAGATGGCCTCCGATCAGGTGGGCGAGGCGCTCAGTGGAGTGGACCTCGGAGAGCCCGGCGGCGAGTTCGGGTGGGAGATCCGGATGGAGATGGACGTAGTCGCGAAACCCACGCTCTGCGCGGCGAACGACTGCCCTGAACCCCGCGTCCGCGGTCTCGTCCTTCAGATCGGGGTAAGTAAGGGGAGTGACTTCTGTACGGAAGGGCCCAGGGCCGGGGAGGAAGCGACGCACACGGACACGTTCGATTCCCTCGAACACGACCCGGAAGGTGCCGTCGGCCAACCGAGTCGACTGGAGAATACGTGCGACAGTTCCGACCCGATGCAGATCCCCGGCGGACGGTTCATCCGAGCCTCCGTCCCTCTGGGCAAGCAGGAGGAGGTAGCCTTCGGCTCCCTCTTCAGTTGCTTCTTTGAGCGCCGCGACCGAGCGAGGGCGGCCTACTAGCAGCGGGAGCGCCATCGCCGGAAAGAATACCAGGTCTCGGAGAGCCACCGTGGGCAAACGGTCCGGGACCACAGGGGGAGTGGGAGAGGATTTCACCTCCTCCATGCATGCCTCCGCGGGGGATAAGGGGATTGCCGCCCGATACGACGTCTCTCGTCGTCAGCGATGCGCGCGCGCGGCCCGCCGTGCTTCCTCAGCGGCCTTCTAAGCCTCCTTCTTTCGCGCCTCGTTGTGGAATACGAGAAGCGGAGCCACTCCACCCTCTACGGCTTCAGAGGTGACGACCACCTCCCGAATGTCACTTCTCGAGGGCAGGTCGAACATTACGTCCCGCATGACCGCCTCGATGACGGCCCTGAGACCTCTGGCTCCGGTGCCGCGGTCGAGGGCCTTCTGCGCGACCGCGCGGATCGCGTCGGGATCGAAGGTCAGCCCGATGCCTTCCAACTCTAGCATCTTCTTATACTGTTTCACCAGCGCGTTCTTCGGCTCCTGTAGAATCCGGATCAGGGCGTCCTCGTCGAGCTCCTCGAGACTAACCGTGACAGGTAGCCGACCGACGAGCTCGGGGATGAGGCCAAACCGTTGGAGATCGTCCGGCTCGGCTCGAGAGAGAAGCTGAGTGCGCTCTGCCTCATCGCTCTCGAGATCCTCATCACCGAATCCGATCCGGCGCTGACCAAGTCGCGACTCGACGATCTTTTCCAATCCGTCGAAGGCGCCGCCACAAATAAAGAGGATGTTGCGAGTATCGATCTGTATGTATTCCTGCTGAGGGTGTTTTCGGCCTCCCTGCGGTGGGACGGACGCGATCGTTCCCTCCAGGATCTTGAGCAGCGCCTGCTGGACGCCTTCTCCGGACACGTCCCTCGTGATCGATGGGTTCTCTGATTTCCTAGAGATCTTGTCCAACTCATCGATGTAGATGATGCCCCGCTGGCAGTCGGTCACGTTGTAGTCCGCCGACTGTAGTAGCCGGACAAGAATGTTCTCGACATCCTCGCCCACATAGCCTGCTTCGGTCAGCGTGGTGGCATCGGCGATCGTGAAGGGGACGTTCAGCATTCGGGCCAACGTCTGAGCCAGAAGTGTCTTCCCGACTCCGGTCGACCCCATCAACAGGATATTGGCCTTCTCCACCTCGACGTCGTCCAGAACGCCCTGGTGGTTCACCCGCTTATAGTGATTGTAGACCGCGACCGAGAGCGCCTTCTTCGCCTCTTCCTGGCCGATCACGTATAGGTCGAGGGTTTCCTTGATCTCTCGGGGTGTGAGCGGTGGGACTGTGGTTTCCGGATGAGTGCGGTCCTCATCCTCGGCCAAGATCTCGTTGCACAGAGCCACGCACTCATTGCAGATGTAGACACTGGGCCCAGAGATGAATTTCCGGACCGAGTCCTTAGACTTTCCGCAGAAGCTGCAGCGAAGATGCTTGTCCGTCGACATGGTCACGCCCCGTAGTCTGCGGAGGCCGCTGGTTCCTGACGGTTCATGCGGGCTCAGCCCCTTCCGAGTCCTTCGGCTTCTCGACCGCGTCGCGGTGAGATAGGACTCGGTCGATCAGTCCGTATGCCTGTGCCTCTTCCGGGCTCATGAAGTAATCCCGGTCCACGTCCTCCGACACCTTCTCCAGCGGCTGGCCCGTGTGTGTGGAGAGGATACTGTTCAGCCGCTCCCGGATCCCGAGGACCTCCTTGGCAGCGATCTCGATATCTGCTGCCGTTCCCTGGTATCCAGAGGACGGTTGGTGGATCAAGATCCGGGAGTTAGGTAGGGCGCTCCGCTTTCCTTCGGTGCCACCTGCGAGGAGGACCGCACCCATGGAAGCTGCCATCCCAACGCAGAACGTGGATACCGGCGCTCGAAGGTGCTGCATCGTGTCATAGATTGCGAGGCCGGCGTAGACACTGCCACCTGGGGAATTGATATACAGATAAATGTCGCGCTCCGGATCGTCGGCATCCAGGAAGAGTAGTTGGGCCACGATGATGTTTGCGACCGTGTCGTCAACGGCGCTCCCGAGAAATATGATCCGATCCATAAGGAGGCGGGAGAAAATGTCGTAACTCCGCTCCCCTCGGCTCGTACGCTCAATGACATACGGGGGGTAGATGGGCATCGCGTTCGATCCGTCGTCCCTTTCGGGGTCAGGCCGACTGCTTCACGCCGGCTCCGTAATCTCGGACTGCGTCTCCAGGAAGTCGAAGACCTTCCCCTCGGTGATCTCTCTCTCAAGATGGTCGAGTTGGCCCGACTTCTGTAGACGCGAGTACACTTCGGCAAGCGTCGCCTGGGTCCCCTCGGCGATTTCCTCGATCCGCGCATCCACCTCCTCCCCAGACGCGGCCAGCCCCTCGGCTTCAGCGATGCGGGAGATCACGATGTGTCGCTTGACCGTGCGAATAGCTTGCGGCTGGAGCTGTTTCTTAGCTTCGGCAAACTGTTCCTCGGGGATGTCCTTCGGATCACCGAGGGCCGAGCGAACATACTGATCGACCATGGATTCGGGAATGTCGAATGGGTTGGCCGAGAGGATCTGGCCGATGAGGGCCTCTCGGAGCCCTGCCTCTGCCTCGCGCTCCGCCTCTTGCGTCAGATCCTCACGGATCTGCCCCACCAGCTCCTCCAGCGTCTCGAACTTCCCGACGGATGCGGCCAGGGAATCGTCGAGCTCCGGGAGTTCGAGTCGCTTCCGACTGTCGAGAAAGATCCTCACGCTTTGCTCCGTCCCCTGACGCTCTTCGTCTGCCACGTCCTCCGGGAATCGTATCGTGAACTCCTCTGAGCCACCGACCTCGAGTGTGCGGATCGACGCTTCCACGTCCGGGATCGCCTGGTCCCGACCGAGCGCAAATTCGTAGGGGCGAGGTTCGTCTTCCTCGTCGGCCAACCTTTGGATTCGGACAGCGACCAGATCACCGTGCTCAGGCGCGCCGCTCTCTACTGGTACCCAGGTTCCCTCCTGTTCTCTCACGCGATTCAGGACTTCGTCGACCTGCTCATCGGAGACCTGGATCGTCGACCGTCTCACCTGGAAGCCACCCACTCTGGCGAGTTCAACCTGAGGCGCCACATCGAATGAGATGTCGAACTTCAGATCGGATTCAGGCTCATAGTCGATCTCGCCGACCTCCCCCTCGCTGATCGGCCGGAGAGAGCGCTCTGCAAGTGCACCGCGATATGCCTCCCCGATCACTCGATCCAACACCTCTTTCTCAAGGGCCGAACCGAATCGCTTCTCGACCATGGCGGGCGGGATCTTTCCTGCCCGGAAGCCCGGAAGCTTGAGTTTGGAGGAGAGCTGCCTAACCGCCGCCTTCCGCTCCTCCCGGACCATGGTCGAGGGCACCGTAATGCTGAGTGTGCGGCGCCATCGCTCTCCCTCCGCTATCGATACCTCGAGCTTGGAAACGTCCAGAGGCATGGGAAGGCCGTTGAAGAGTAGCGGGGAAGTGCGAAAGGGGGGACTCGAACCCCCACGGCCATGGGCCACGAGATCCTAAATCTCGCGCGTCTACCAATTCCGCCACTTTCGCGGCTCGGTCCACGCTCGATCCGCGTGGAGCTCGCAGTGTGGGGTCCTCACTCCGGAAAAAAACATAACCGTGGCCGGAAGGGGCATCAACAAGCCGTTTCCGGGCCCAAATCTCAGGGTCCCGCGACCAATTGGGTCCCTTGGCCCTAGGCGCCCGAAGTCCTGATTACTGAGGCACCCGGAGGTTCACAACATTGGATGCGCCATTGGGTCTACTCAATCGCAGGGAGACGATGGAACCCGCTTCGACCTCTCCGAGCAGCGCCTCGACATCCTCGACCGAGTCCACCGGCTGGCGGTTGATAGCTTCGAGCCGTAGACCCGTGTTTACGCCCGCCCGCGAAGCCGGGCCAGCGGGGGTGACTCCGCCGATTACGACGCCGCCCGGGGAGTCGTATCCCAACTGTTGAGCGGTGGGTTCATCGAGGGGCATCACGTCGATCCCGATCAGATCCTGAGAGCTCACCGTTCGAGGAGGTTCCTCGACGGGCGTCACGCCTAGCGGAGCCGTACCGAGCCGAACACTAACCTCCTGCGGTTCGCCGTTCCGGTAGAATCGCACCGTGACTTCGTCTCCAGGACGCCGTTGGGCGATCAGGACTTGGAGCTGGCTGGGCCGTTCGATGTCCACGCCTTCGACAGCTACGATCACATCCTCTTGGCGAAGTCCCGCCGCTGCCGCCGGACTGCCGGGGACCGCACTCTGGACTAAAGCCCCCATCGTCCGGGGCAGACCATAGAGCTCGGAGTCAACCGTAGATACCTCGCCCATCGAAACACCGAGGTAAGCCCGCCGTACCTCTCCGAAGGCGATCAGGTCCTCCATGATTCTTCGGGCGAGGTCCATTGGGATGGCGAACCCATACCCCTGGTAGTAGCCGGTCCGAGACGCGATCGCTGAGTTGATCCCGACCACCTGGCCTCGGAGGTTCACCATCGGCCCCCCGGAATTGCCCGGGTTGATAACGGCGTCCGTCTGAATGAAATCCTCGATTGCGAAGGGAGCGCGCCCCCTCGATCCCTCCTCCTGCTGAAGTTCCCTTTGAATGAGCCGGAGACCTCGGCCGATCGCGCTCACGATTCCCGATGTTACGGTATAGTCCAACGTTCCCGATCCCCCCCCCAACCCTGGGTTGCCCACGGCCAGGACAAACTCTCCGACCCTCAGGTCGCCGGAGGACCCAAGGCTCAAAACGGGCAGGTCCGCGTCTTCGATCTTGATGACTGCCACATCGGTCGTTGGATCGGTCCCGATAAGCTCGGCCGTATATTCTCGCCGGTTGGGAAGGATGACGCGGATTCGAGTCGCGTCTCCGACGACGTGGTCATTCGTCAGGATGTAGCCGTCGGGGGTGACGATGAAGCCGCTGCCACCCGCGGTCTGAGGAGGAAGCTCGCCCGGCGGTACCTGGTTGGGGCCGTCGAAGAACTGGCGAAACTCTTCTGGCAGCGGCATGGGGAGCTGGCCCCGAGAAGCCAGCGTTGCCGGCCGCTCGGCCTCGATCCGTACGACTGCCGGGGTCACGGCCTCAGCTATGTTCACGAACGCGTCGCTCAGATCCAGCGCCGGCTGAATCTCTGTATCCGAAATCTGAGGAGCCTGAGTGACTACGGGCGTCGCGGCCGGAGCCGTCCATCCCAAGGCGGAAGCGCCACCGATTCCAAGTACGAAGGCTGTGACAGTGTAGATCACAATTCGGGTCTTAGACCGTAGCGGATCGAACATGTTCGCAACTCCCTCCGTCGTTACTGGCGAGTCTTCTCTGTCAGGAGTCCGTGTCCGCGGCTCCTGATCTGAATTCCCACGCACTAGTACACGAGGCTGAAGGACTGAGGTCCGCCCGAGAACACCGACGCTCGCCCCAAAATCAAGCCTTCTCTTCGTCTACGATCTCGAAGTCGGCCTCGACCACGTCTTCCTCCTCATCCTCCTCTGGCGGCGGCTCTTCGTCGACGGTTGCTCCCGCGCTTTCGCTGTCGGCTGCCTGGCCCTGGTAGACCTGCTGACCAGCTGCGCTGAAGGCTTGCATGAGTTCGTCTCGGGCTTCATTCATTTTCGCAGGATCATCGGATTTGAGCGCTTCCTTGCCCGCCACGACCGCCTTCTCGAGGCGTTCCTTCTCGGCCTCACCGACCTTGTCTCCCCACTCTTCGGAGTCCTTCTCGACTTGGTAGATGAGTGAATCAAGCGTATTACGGGCCTCCACCTTCTTCTGACGTTCCTCGTCGTCTGCGGCATGGGCTTCCGCGTCCTTGACCATCCGATCGATCTCCGAGTCGGAGAGGCCCGACGAGGCCTCAATTCGGATCTTTTGTTCCTTCCCTGTCGCCCGATCCTTAGCTGACACGTTCAAGATTCCGTTGGCGTCGATGTCGAAGGTCACTTCGACCTGCGGGACACCTCTGGGAGCCGGAGGAATACCGGTGAGCTGGAACTTTCCGATCGTCTTATTGTCAAGCGCCATCTTACGTTCACCCTGGAGGACGTGAATCTCCACGGTCGTTTGATTGTCCTCGGCGGTTGAGAACACCTCTGTCTTCTTGGTAGGGATTGTCGTGTTCCGGTCGATCAGGGGAGTCATCACTCCCCCTAAGGTCTCGATGCCGAGGGAGAGCGGGATTACATCTAGAAGCAACACATCCTTGACGTCACCGGCGAGCACTCCTCCCTGAATCGCAGCCCCGATCCCGACGACCTCATCGGGGTTCACACCCTTATGGGGATCCCTCCCGAAGAACCCCTCAACGACCGCCTGGATCTTCGGAATTCGCGTGGACCCGCCGACGAGGATGATTTCGTCCACGGCGGACGGATCGAGGCCAGCATCCTCGAGGGCGGCCTTCATCGGCGGAATGGTCCGCTCGATGAGATCTCCCACAAGCTGCTCGAACTTGGCCCTCGAGAGCGTCATATTCAGATGCTTAGGGCCCTCCTGGGTCGCAGTGATAAAGGGGAGGTTGATGTCCGTCTGCATCGTCGACGACAGCTCCATCTTCGCCTTCTCGGAGGCCTCTTTCAGCCGTTGCAGCGCCATCGCGTCTTCGGAGAGGTCGATCCCTTGGTCCTTCTTGAACTCCTCAACGAGCCAGTCGATGATGCGCTGGTCGAAGTCGTCACCACCAAGGTGTGTGTCTCCGTTCGTGGCTTTTACTTCAAAGACTCCGTCGCCCAGCTCCAGGACTGAGATGTCGTAGGTCCCACCGCCGAGGTCGAAGACAGCAACCTTCTCGTCCTTCTTCTTATCGAGCCCGTAGGCAAGGGCCGCGGCGGTGGGCTCGTTGATGATTCGAAGCACGTCTAGTCCGGCGATCTTTCCAGCGTCTTTGGTTGCTTGCCGTTGAGAGTCGTTGAAGTAGGCGGGCACAGTGATCACGGCCTGTTCCACCTTCTGACCCAGGTAGTCCTCGGCGGTCTGGCGCATCTTCTGAAGAATGATGGCCGAGATCTCGGGCGGATTGAACGGCTTGTCTGCGTTGGGGATCTTGACCTGAACCCGGTCCTCCGAATCGCGCACGATCTCGTACGGCACGAGCTTTCGCTCGGCCTCGACCTCGCTATAGCCACGACCCATGAAACGTTTGACCGAGAACACCGTGTTCGTGGGGTTGGTAATCGCCTGACGGCGAGCGACCTGGCCAACCAACCGTTCCCCGTCCTTGGCGAAACCCACGACGGACGGAGTGGTTCGACCTCCTTCGGCGTTCGGAATCACGACGGGCTCTCCGCCCTCCATGACGGCGACGACCGAGTTCGTGGTTCCTAGATCGATGCCGATGACCTTGGCCATTTGCTCTCCTCGGGTTCATTTCTGCGAGACTTCCCCTAGGCGGTCGTAGCAATCTCCATGCCTCCAGACAGCGCCTAAACCCAGCCAAATCGGCGGTTTGCACCTTCTGATCAGCCAAAGTGGCAGGCATGAACGGTCGCCTGACCCAGGGTTCGGGTCTAGCGGCCGCCCATCATGTCATCAGGGTTTGGATTCCGAACGGTCCTCGCGAGCCGGAGATGCGAAGTGGCTCAGTGGCCCGTGTCCCCGACCGAGGTTTGGCGCGTCAAGAATCGCCTGCTCTACGAAAGTCAATGCCGCCTCAATCGCGGGGATCAACGGATCGCCGTGTGAAAGACCGGCGGTGATCGCGGCGGACAGCGTGCACCCCGTCCCATGGGTGCCTCTTGTCTTGATCCGGGGACGCCTCCAGACACGCTCCTGTTCGCCGTCCCACAGGACATTCACGACCTCAACGCCCGTCCCATCACCGCCGGTTACGAGGGCAGCGCTCGCGCCCATCTCCACCAGCATGCGCGCCGCTTCGCGTTGACCATCCTCCCTGGACACCGGGACGGAAGTGAGGATCTGGGCCTCATCGAGATTGGGGGTCACGAGAGTCGCCTGCGGGAGAAGTCGATGAATCACGGCTTCGACTGCGTCGCGGTCGAGCAGTCGATCTCCGCTAGAAGCCACCATGACCGGATCGAGGACATATGGCGTGAGGAGGTGCTCAGTTACGATGTCGGCAACGCTCTCGACAAGCTCGGCGGTCGCCAACATGCCGGACTTGACCGCAGACGGTGCGAGATCTTCAACGATAGCGTCGATCTGAGCCTGAACCACATCGAGGGGTACCCGATGCACCGCAGTCACGCCGACCGTATTTTGAGCCGTGACCGCAGTTATTGCGCTCGTGCCGAACACACCAAACGCGTGGAAGGTCTTGATGTCCGCCTGGATGCCCGCACCGCCACCGCTATCGCTTCCTGCGATGGTGAGAGCGACGGGCTGAGTTGAGCTGTGCATGGCAGCACGGTTGCTGAGCGGGGGCGTAAGGCCGGCAAGCGGCAAGATAGCTGTTGCATCCCGAGGACCGCACCCGTCGTGGCGCTGAGTCGGTCGCGGCAGCGCCTCCTTCGGAGAGCCTCTACGCGGAGGGGAAGGGAGGCCGAAGAAGTGGTTCTCCTGGAGGGTGCCCGTGTCGTGGAGACCGCCCTCCGACATGACGCGGAACTCCTCTTTGTTGTCCGGGAAGAGGGCCGCCGACCCTGGCCCACGGCCGCCCAGGTCAACCCACTCTCGGACGCCGGAACCGAGATCGTGGAGGTTCCGACCGGCGGGCTGAACGAATTCGCCGTGACCGACCATCCTCAGGGCATCCTGGCGGTGGCGCGGGAGCCGCGGACGGACCTGCTGCCGCCCGGGCCAGTCGCGGGCAGGTCGACGTCCTCCTATACCCTCGTCCTGGATGGAGTCCAGGATCCGGGGAACGCGGGCACCCTCGTCCGAGCCGCGGCCGCACTAGGGGTCGGCCAGGTCCTGGCTCTGGACGGGACCGTCGATCTCTGGAGTCCGAAGGCCGTCCGCGCGTCAGCTGGCCTCGTCTTCGGGGTACGCATCCACTCGCTCGACTGGGCCCGCGCCTGGGATTGGTTGGCGGCCGCTCAATTCCCGCTACTCGTTGCCCATCCGCAGGGTCAGGATGTCCGGGATTGGCTTCGTTCGGATGGTGCGGGTCAGGCCGCCCACGGGTGGGCACTCCTCGTGGGAAATGAGGCGGCGGGGCCCAGACACGAAGCGCTTGCCGTGGCCGCGGCACAACTGTCGATTCCCCTATCGCCTGGGGTCGATTCGCTGAACGTGGCCGCGGCTGGCGCGATCCTCCTGTGGGTGCTCGGGCCCGCGACGGAACGGAAGCCGGAGAGCCTAGCTTGACTGAGCTGTGGATGTGGTCGGGCTTGGCGGGCGTGCTAGGCCTGATTCTCGGCTCCTTCCTGAACGTCTGCGCCCTACGGTGGCCGACGGACCGGTCGGTGGTTCGCCCTCCGTCCAGTTGCCCGGCATGCGGTGAGCGAGTCCGGCCTTACGACAATGTGCCGGTGCTGAGTTGGATTCTGCTCCGAGGGCGCTGCCGGCACTGTGCAGCCTGGATCTCGGTCCAGTATCCTCTTGTCGAAACTGCGATGGGCCTCATATGGGGCTGGATGGTTTGGACCCATGGGCTCGAGATGGAGGCTCTGCGCGGTGCCGTCCTTCTGAGCATCCTGTTGGGGATCGCCGTAAGTGACGCGCGTTTCTACATCATTCCGGACCAGTTCTCGATCGGGGGAACGGTGGCGGGCCTGGGGTTCGCTTTGGTTACTCCGGCCCTAACCATCGTCCAATCCCTCCTGGGGGGTATAGCCGGGTTCATGCTCCTCTGGTTCATCGCATGGGCCGGGGAGAAGGTCTTCAAGAAGGAGGCGATGGGAGGGGGGGACATCAAGATGATGGCCATGATCGGAGCGTTCCTTGGAATTCAGGGAGTCTTGCTGTCACTCTTCATCGGGGCCTTCCTGGGAGCCATAATCTTCGGTCCCATCTCGTACAAGACGGGGAAATTGGTCCCATTTGGAGTGTTCCTCGCAGCGGGGGCGGCTGCGACGTACGTCTGGGGGGATGCTTTGGTGGCGTGGTACCTCGGATGGGCCTTTAGCCCCTAACGGATCCAGGTCAGGGGTCGGAGCAGTCCCTTTGATAGCCGCAAGCCAAGCACACTAACTTGCAGTGACGATCCAGCATGGGTGAACCGCAGATGTCGCAGAGAACCGCCCCTTCGTGCTCTGGCTCGGCAGATCCTTCGCCAACGGGTGCCCGGGCGGATCGGTCTCCGCTCCTGTATCCCGTACGCTCCTCCCTCCGGATCCTTCCTCGGTCAGCGACGTCGGAGCGTTTGGGACCACCGGGGGTTTCCGGCGTGTCAGCCATCTCCTAGCCCCTCCTCCAGGTACTGCTTGGAGAGCATCGAATAGTGGCGCCAACTTCGGGTGATCCACTCCGGGGGAGGCCCGTCGTGGGTCCGTCGGACCGAGGCGGGCACCCCGGCGACCAAGCTTCGATCCGGAATCCGGGCTCCCTCCAGGATCACCGCGCCGGCTGCTACGAGACACTCCTTTCCCACGATGGCGTTCTGTAGTACGACGGCACGCATCCCGATCAGGGAGCCGTCTCCGATCTCGCACGATTCCATGACTGCGCCATGCCCAACGGTGACCCGCTCTCCGATGATTGTCGGGCCCCAGTCGCCCACATGCACGATGGCTCCGTCCTGCACGTTGGCCTCAGCGCCGATGACGATGGGATGCGTGGGGTCGTCTCCCCTTATCACAGCCCCGAACCAGATGTTGGCCCCCGACTCGATACGGACATCTCCGATCACGACGGCAGTAGCAGCGACGAAGACGTCGTCCGCGATCTGAGGGGTTCTCCCGTTAAGCGGAAGAATGATGCCCACTCAGCCGTCTTCCGCTGTCGCTGGGTGGGTTCTGGTCAGTCGGGCGCGGACCACCTGAGTGTCGGTGGCGTCAAGGACCTTGATCTCCAATCCCGGAAGCTCGATCCTCTCCCCCTCATCCGGCACTCGGCCAAACTCTTCGAGGATGAATCCGTTCAGCGATCGGTGATCCAGATGGGGCAAGGATACGTTGAAGGCATAGTTCACCTCTCGGAGCTCAACGCCCCCTTCGACCTCGAGCTCGTTCCTAGAGATCCGATGAATGGACTCCTCAGCTATGTCCGTCTCGTCCTCGATCTCCCCGACGAGCTCCTCGATCACGTCCTCGAGCGTGACCAGCCCGTCCGTCCCTCCGAACTCGTCCGCGACAACGCCCATATGAATCCTCCTCACCTGGAAATCACGTAATAGATGAGGGAGCGACAGCGAGCCGGGCACAAAGAACGGATCGCGGGAGAGCTGGTGGAGCGGCAATTTGGGATGGCCTCGGACATACGCGTCGTAGGCCTCTCGCACGTACAGAATTCCCGTAATGTCATCGATACTATCTCCATAGACGGGGACCCGAGAGAATGGGACGCTCTGGAGCTGAGAAATGATCTCTTCCAAGGTGAGCGAGTCGCGCCACGCGAAAACGTCCACGCGGGGTGTCATGATGTCCCACGCGGAGAGCTCGTCCATTCTGAAGGCGCGCTCTACTAACTCGTGCTCCTCCTCCTCCACCACCCCCTCGCGCCGGCCCAATTCAGTCAGCTCGCGCAGCTCACGTTGGTCCGCGGTGGCGTCGTCATGCCCGTTTCGTCGCCTGACAATCTCCTCCAGACGGGTGAAGGGAGCCATGAGGGGCCTCACCCACCGCTCCAGACGGAGGAGAAAAGGCGCGGACATAAGCGCGAGTCGGATGGACTGTCTTGCCGCGATCAACCTCGGCACGCCCTGTGAGATCAGCAGCACGGCCACGGCTGCTGCCGGAGCGGCTACGGGGAGAGCGAGGCTACCCCAGCGTTGGACGGCTCCCCCTACGAGAAGCCCGACCGAGGAGAAGGTAAGGACGGCGTTGACCACGAATACCGCGGCTCGGATCGACGGGGCTTCCTGGCGGACTTGATTCAGGCGATCGGCCCCGCGGAACCCCTCCTCAACCAGCGTGCGCACTCGAGACGCACTGAGGGAGTAGGCGGCCGACTCGGTCGCGGAAAGGGTCGCGGAACAGAGGAGGATCAGACCGACGAATAGGAGCAGGACGCCTGTCACGAGGCTCTCCCGCGCAGAATCCTTCTACTCGGAGGGTGGTCCTCTCCTGGATCGCCCAGACTCAGGTCCATGCCCGACTCTCCTGCAGGAGCTCGTCGATGATTTGTCGCGCGGCAACCCCGTCCGCCTCCGCCTCGAAGTTGGGTACGATCCGGTGAGCGAGAACGGCATGTGCCACAGCTCTTACATCCTCCAGGTTGGGTACTGGCTCGCCCCGGAGAGCTGCGCCGGCCTTGGCGCCCAACACGAGGTACTGGGAGGCCCTGGGGCCTGCCCCCCACGAAACATAATTGCGGACATGCGGCGGTGCCTCCTCGGCTTGGGGTCTCGTGGCCCGGGCGAGGTGAACCGCGTAGGCGGCGACCGACGGGGCGACCGGTACTCTACGGACTAACTGCTGGAGTTCGAGGAGTCGGTCTGCCATCACGACCGGATGGATCTCTGAGAGCGACTCGCCTGTGGTTTGGAGCGCCACCGCCTCCTCTTCGTCTCGGGAGGGATAGGTGATCTGGAGCTCGAACATGAACCGATCCAGCTGGGCCTCAGGGAGCGGGTATGTGCCTTCTTGCTCGATCGGATTCTGTGTAGCGAGGACGAAAAATGGGGCAGGCAGGGCATAGGTTTCACCGGCGGCCGTCACCACACGCTCCTGCATGGCTTGCAACAGCGCCGCCTGAGTTTTCGGCGGCGTACGGTTGATCTCGTCTGCGAGGACGATGTTTGCGAAGACCGGGCCTCGGACGAATCGGAAGACTCTTCGTCCCGTCGTCCGGTCCTCCTCGATGACCTCGGTCCCGGTAATATCGGTGGGCATCAGATCCGGGGTGAACTGGATCCTCTGGAATTGAAGATCAAGGGCGCTGGCGAGGGTGGAGACCAGTAGGGTCTTGGCGAGACCGGGAACGCCGACCAGGAGCACGTGTCCGTTCGCAAGCAGCGCCAGCAGCAGCCCATCGATTATTTGGCGCTGACCCACGATGCGCTTCCCCACCTCAGCGCGGAGCTCCCCCGCTACCCTTGCGGCCTCGTCGAGGAGTTCGAGATCCAGGTCCTTGACTGCAATTCCCGCCGTCAAATCCGTCCTCCCGTGGAGCTCCGCTGCTGAGCCGACTCCGGGTACCGGGAAGGCTACACAAGTCGCGTTGGCGAGGTCCCAATCCCCCTCTGCCGTCGCGTCCCGTGCCATCTCCTTCCCCACAGCCCGAAGGGGAAGGATACCCCTCTTTACCCGGCCCCGCCAAGAGGTGACCTGGCACTCCAAACAGGCGGGGAGAACGCTTGAGAAATTTTTCACAAGCTCCTATATTTTGCTGGCTTCGGTCTATTTGATGGGAGTTCAAGCCGATGCCGAGGTCAGTGGATCCAGACGGAAATCGAGGAGGGGAAGTGGTTCGTGCCTCCTCCCGCTACCTCGGACATGGACTGGCCTTGGCGACCTCGGCGGCGCTTTTCGGATGGGCAGGGTCGGAAATCGGGGAGCGAGTCGGATCTCAGGCGTTACTCACGCTTCTCGGCATCTTCGCGGGGGGTGCGGCCGGGTTCTACGGTATCTACGTCCAGTTGGTGATACGGCCCCGACAGGAGCGTGACTCCGAGGGGAGTGAGGAGGATTGAGCGCCCTGGGGCGCTACGCGGCCACCGCGCTCCTGGTTGTCGGATTGGGGGCTGGCGTACTCTGCGTTTTTCTGGATGAAGCGAGAAGAGGTGGGATACTGCTTGGAGGCCTGATCGCCTACTCAGTGCAAGTCATGGCATTCAGTCTGCTCCTCCGCGGGCGACGCGAGCCTGCCCAGTTCTTCGTGTGGTTGGGAGCCGGGATTGCGCTACGGGCTGCGGCAGTCGTGGCAGTCGGTATCGCGTCCTTACGCTTTGAGTCGCCGGATCCGGCAGCGCTTCTGCTGTCGCTGGTCGCCTTCTTCTTTGTCTTGTTGTTGATGGAGCCGGCTTTCCTCAAGATGGATCGGAAGGACCCACGGACCGCGGTATGAAGCTGCTCCGATCGACGCAGGAGCATGGCGTGCAGGCGGGGCAGGAGCCGGGGCACGGCGCTGGGGCCGCTGAGGATCTTTCGATGGAGGGGCTCCCCGAGTGGATCTCCCACCACATCGAGGACGCCAAGGAAATCGAGTTCGCAGGGGCGCACTTCAGCCTCGAGTCCCTGAGCGTGGACCCCATCCAGATAGGGTCCGTCGCCATCGACCTGTCACCCACCCGCCAGCTGGTGGTGATGCTCCTCGTGGCGGTCCTGCTGCCGCTGATCTTCATCCCTGTGGCCCGCGTAATTCGGTCAAAGGGCGTGGAAAAGGCGCCTGCTGGATTCGCGAACACGATGGAAGCCTTGATCATCTACTTCCGCGACGAGGTGGTGCGGCCCAACATCGGCCACGGTGCGGACGCTTACACGCCGTTCATCCTGACGATCTTCTTCTTCGTCCTCGGGATGAACCTAGTCGGGCTCACACCCCTCGGGATCACGCCGACGGCAAATCTGTCCGTGACCGCGGCGCTGGCCGTTATCAGCTTCATAGTGATCGAGGTCTCTGGATTCCGGGCGCTTGGCCCCGCCGGATACGCCAAGACGATTTTTTTCCTTCCCGCCGGGATTCCGACGCTCATGAAGCCGATCATGTTGGCCATCCTGACCCCAGTGGAACTCCTGGGCAAGCTCGCCAAGCCGTTCGCCCTCGCGGTGCGGCTCCTGGCCAACATGACGGCAGGCCATATGCTGATCCTGTCTATCATGGGAATGATCTTCGTGGTCCAGAGCTACCTCATGGGCGCTGCGTACGTGACGATGGCAAGCGTCCTCATGATCCTAGAGTTGTTCGTGGCCTTCCTACAGGCCTACATCTTCGCAATGCTCACGTCGGTGTTCATCGGACTGATTCGGCACGCTCACTAACCACCCAGATAGACAACAGAAAAGGGAAAAAAGATGCTCTTGCCTACCGCTCTCCAAGAGGCTGCGGGTGGAGGAGGCACCGGCCTCATCGGTGCAGGATTGGCCATCGGCGGCGCCGTGATCGGTGCCGGACTCGGAATCGGACCGATTGGCTCCGCGGCGGCGTCGGGAATCGCCCGTCAGCCGGAGTCCACCGCTCAGATTCAGACGGCGGCGATCATCTTTGCAGCCCTAGTGGAAGGCACCGCGCTCTTCGGCTTGGGTCTCGTATTCCTATTGTTCAACTGATCGTGGCCCCTCCTCTAATCCCGGGGCGGTCCCGCCTAGCGGGTCCGGAGGCCTGCAGTGTGTCGGAAGGTCCGATGAGTCATTCCGATGGGTCATAAGGAGGCGGGATGTTCGACCTAAACCCCGGACTTACCGTTTGGACGACCCTCGTCTTCTTGGCCCTGCTCGGCATCCTGTGGAAGTTCGCGTGGGGGCCTGTTCTCGCTGCCGTCGAAGCGCGGGAGAGGCGCATTCAGGGCACCCTGGATCAAGCCGCTGACGAGAGGGAGGAGGCCGCGAAGCTGCTAGCGGAGCATAAGCAGCAGATGGCCGACGCCCGACGTCGAACGCAAAGGTTGATCGCAGAAGGAAGGGAGGCGGCCGAGAACGTGCGCCGGGACATCGAGGAGAAGGCCAGAGTCGAGGGCCAGGCCCTCATCGAGCGGGCCCGGGACACCATCGAGCGCGAGAAGGACGCCGCCCTCGAGGCGCTGAGGCGGGAGTCCGTGGACCTCGCGCTCGCCGCCGCAGCGAGGCTGATGCAGGACGGTCTCGACGATGCGAAGGATCGAGAGCTGATCATGGGATATATCGAAGAGCTCAGTGAGCGGGGCAGCGGGGCCCAGGCGTGAGAGACGAAACGGTAGCCCGGAGCTACGCGGAGACCCTCTTGGAAGTGGCGGATCGCCACGAAGGACCCGAGGCATTCGGAGAGGGCGTGGAGGTGGTGGCACGCCTTCTCGACGAGAACCCCAGCTTTCGGGTCTTCCTGGAGACGCCGCGGATCGCGCCCGAGAAGAAGAAGCAGCTGATCCGAAGCGTTTTCAAGCATTCGCTTCCGGCGACTCTGATCAATTTTCTGTTCGTCGCACTCGACAAGAGGAGACAGCGGCTCCTGAGGGAGATCGCGCAGGAGTATCACAGTCTTCTCGATGAGCGCCTCGATCGCGAACGCGTCGAGGTCACACTTGCGCGCGACATCGACGCGGCCTCGATGTCCGAGCTTCAGAAACGATTGACGACCCTTATCGGTCATGAGGCCATCCCGCAGGTGAGGGTGAAGCCCGGGATTCTGGGGGGCATCGTCGTTCGGGCTGGCGACACGGTTTACGATGGGTCGCTGCGGCGCAGGCTGAATGGAATGCGCCGGGATTTGCTGACCGCCGACCTTTCTGCTGAGGGGCGGTCGTGGTGATCAGAATGATGCCGGATGACGCCGACCTTCAATATGGGATCATAGGCAAAGGCCGTGGCTAACAATTCTGGACTCCGCGCAAGCGAGATTAAGGGCGTTCTCCTCCAGGCGATCGAACACTACCAGGAAGACCTTCATGCCGATGAAGTGGGTGAGCTCCTGGAGGTGAAGGACGGGATTGCCCGCATCTACGGACTCACCAATGCAATGGCCAGCGAGATGCTGGAGATCACGCCTTCCGAGGGGGAGGCAGCGGTCACCGCGCTGGCCTTGAATCTCGAGGAGGACAACATCGGTGCGGTCGTCCTGGGAGATTGGACCACGCTCCACGAGGGCGACGAGGTTCGGTGCACGGGGCGCGTACTCGAGGTCCCTGTCGGCGAAGGATACCTCGGGAGGGTCGTCGATGCGCTCGGTGCTCCTGTAGATGGTAAGGGGGCGGTCGCCGCCCTCGAGGGATCGCGAATGATCGATATCGTGGCCCCGGGGATTGTTCTGAGAAAGCCGGTGGAGGAGCCCCTCCAGACTGGAGTCAAGGCGATCGACTCCATGATCCCGATCGGCCGAGGCCAGCGGGAGCTCATCATTGGGGATCGGTCGACTGGAAAGACCGCGATTACCGTCGACACGATCATCAATCAGCGTGACACAGACGTCCTCTGTGTCTACTGCGCGATCGGTCAGCGTGCCGGAAAGGTCGCGAGCGTCGTGGAGACCCTCAGGGAACACGGAGCCTTGGACTACACGATCGTCGTGGCAGCCAACGCGTCGGACCCGGCGCCCATGCAATTCATCGCCCCTTACACCGCGACGGCACTCGCCGAGCACTTCATGTGGCAGGGCAAGCACACCCTGGTGATCTACGACGATCTTTCCAAGCAGGCACAGGCGTATCGGCAACTCTCTCTCGTGCTTCGCCGTCCTCCGGGAAGAGAGGCCTATCCCGGAGACGTCTTCTACCTTCACTCCCGCCTTCTGGAGAGGGCCGCGAAGCTATCCGACGAGCAGGGAGGCGGATCGCTCACAGCGCTCCCGATCATCGAGACCCAGGCAGGAGACGTCACGGCGTACATCCCGACTAACGTGATCTCGATCACCGATGGTCAGATCTTCCTAGAGCCAGATCTCTTCTACGCCGGCGTCCGCCCGGCCGTCAACGTTGGGATTTCGGTGTCGCGAGTGGGAGGGGCCGCTCAGGTGAAGGCGATGAAGACGGTTGCGGGCAGGCTGCGCCTGGACCTCGCACAGTACCGGGAGATGGAGGCGTTCGCACAGTTCGGGTCAGACCTCGATGCGGCTACGCAGAGGCAGCTGGCCCGGGGGGTCCGTACCGTCGAGATCCTCAAGCAGCCTCAGTACGACCCGGTGCCCGTAGAGCGCCAGGTGGTGGTCATCTATGCCGTCACCAATGGCTTCCTCGACGAGTTTCCAGTGGAAAGGGTGAGGCAGTGGGAACGTGAGTTCCTCGACTTTCTGGTGGCTGAGCGGTCCGACGTTCTGGAGGGTGTGGCATCTGAGAAGACCTTGACCGGCGAACTCGAAGCGGATCTCAAGGAAGCGCTCGATGACTTCAACCCCCGCTTCATGGCAGAGCTCGAGGAGTCTATTCCTGCCTGAGGCCCGAGTCGCCTAGCTTCGGCAGCGGGTAGAGAGCGCGAGGAGGAGAGACAAAAGGTGTCCAGGGCCCGAGAGGTCAAACGGCGGATCCGGTCGGTAGAAAACACCCGCCAGATCACCCGTACGATGGAGATGGTTGCCACCTCCAAATTGAAGCGTGCCTCGGACCGGGTCCATGCCTCGCGCCCCTATGGCGACGCCCTCGAAGACCTTGTCGCAAGTCTCCACAGCTCCGATCTGGCCGATCGATTCCCGCTCCTCCGGGTGCCCGATGAAACCAAAAGGGCCGCGATCCTCCTCCTGACGGCAGACCGAGGACTTGCGGGAGGGTTCAACGTCAACCTCATCCGGAGGGCGCGAGAGCTCTTGGTCGGGTTCCGGTCGGATGGAGTGGACACTGAGCTTCACGTCGCCGGAAAGAAGGGAATCGCCTTCTTCCGTTTTCAGGGAGAGGCGTTGTCGGCTATGTGGACGGACATCGGAGATGCCCCCTCACCGAAAGACGCCGGGAGGCTCGTCGAGAGCCTTCAGGAGCGCTTTGAGAGCGGCGCGCTCGACTCGATCTGGATTGTGGCCTCCGAGTACCGATCGGCCCTCTCAACTCCACCGATCGCCAAACAGATGCTTCCGATTCGGCGGGGTGGAGGTGGGGCTTCCCCGGACTGCTTCATCTTGTCGCCATCGGCGGACGCCATCCTCAACGATCTACTTCCGCTGTACGTGCGAAACGTCGTCTATCGGGCGCTCGTGGAGAATGCCGCAGCGGAGCAAGGCTCAAGACGGACGGCGATGAAGAACGCGACCGACAATGCCTCCGACATGCTGGAGACGCTGCAGAGAACCTTTAACCGGGCCCGTCAGGGCCAGATCACTCAGGAGATCGCCGAGATCGTTGGAGGCGCTGCCGCCTTCGACTGATCCGGAAGGAGTGCCATGACTGAGAGCAATATAGGGACCGTGGTGCAGGTGATCGGGCCCGTTGTGGATGTCGCGTTCGATCCCGAGAACTTGCCTCGCATCTACAACGCGCTCCGGATCGAGGGGAGCCCGTCCGAAGGGCGGGATGTGAGCCTGGTCGCAGAGGTTCAGCAGCACATCGGGCGGGGACAGGTTCGTGCTGTCGCGATGTCAGCTACGGATGGGCTCGTTCGCGGAATGGACGTGGAGGATACTGGACAACCGATCGCTGTGCCGGTCGGCGAGCCGGCGCTGGGCCGCATCTTGAATGTCCTCGGGGATCCGGTAGATGCTCAAGGACCGGTGGGCGGTGAAGACGCGGAGAGCGTGGAGCGCTGGCCGATCCACCGCGAGGCGCCAAGGTTCGAGAATCTGGAGCCCAAGACTGAGATCTTCGAGACGGGGATCAAGGTGATCGACCTTTTGGCTCCGTACGTAAAGGGTGGAAAGACGGGTCTGTTCGGGGGAGCCGGGGTCGGGAAGACCGTCATCATACAGGAGCTGATCAATAACATCGCGACTGAGCACGGAGGGCGTTCGGTCTTCTGCGGGGTGGGAGAGCGAACCCGTGAGGGGAACGATCTCTGGCTCGAGATGAAAGAGGCCGGGGTGCTGGAGGCGACTTCGCTCGTCTTTGGTCAGATGAACGAGCCGCCTGGCGCGAGGATGAGGGTGGGTCTTTCGGGTCTCACGATCGCCGAGTACTTCCGCGACGTAGAGCAGCAGGACGTTCTGCTCTTCATCGACAACATCTTTCGGTTCACTCAGGCCGGATCCGAGGTCTCGGCGCTCCTGGGCCGCATGCCTTCCGCTGTTGGGTACCAGCCCACACTGGGCACCGAGATGGGTGAGCTTCAGGAGCGGATCACCTCGACCCATGAGGGCTCGATCACCTCTGTCCAGGCGATCTATGTGCCTGCGGACGACCTCACGGATCCGGCTCCCGCGACGGCGTTCGCACACCTGGACGCGCAGACGGTGTTGTCCAGGGGGATCGCCGAGCTGGGGATCTATCCTGCGGTCGATCCGCTAGACTCTTCATCTCGGATTCTAGATCCGCAGTTCCTCGGTCAGCGCCACTACGATGTAGCTCGAGACGTCCAAAGAATCCTTCAACGGTACCGGGAACTCCAGGACATCATCGCCATCCTGGGGATGGACGAGTTGAGCGAGGAAGACAAGATTCTCGTCAGCCGCGCGCGCCGCATTCAGCGCTTCCTGTCGCAACCCTTCTTCGTGGCGGAACAGTTCACTGGCCGAGCAGGGGTCTATGTCAAGCTCGAGGATACCGTCGGGTCCTTCGGTCGCGTGGCCTCGGGCGAATTCGATCAGCTCCCCGAGCAGGCATTCTATATGCAGGGGGGAATAGAGGGAGTCATAGCCGAGGCGGAGCGGATGGAGAGGGAAGACGGCTGAGATGGCCGTGGCAAAGCTGGACCTTCGCTTGGTCTCGCCCGCTGAGACCGTCTTCGATGGCGAGGTGACCTCGCTAGTTCTTCCCGCCTGGGACGGGAAGGTGGGTATTCTCCCACGCCATGCACCCTACGTCGCATTGCTCGGCGCAGGAATGTTGGAAGCAGATCTGCCCGATGGAGGAAGCGAGAGTTTCTTCATTCGACGAGGGGTCGTGAAGGTCGAAGGAGATCGCGTCACCGTCCTGTCGGAGTACGCTTCCCCGGAGGCTCCCGACGGTTTTCTCTCCGGGGTCGAATGGCTCCCTCCTGATAGCTTGCCGGAGGAGGAACACCCTCCCTGACACCGCGACTGGCGGAGTCAATCGGAAACTGACTATAGAGGTTACGGCGGGTCCCCCTGAACCCTGGTCCATGGACGTCGACTTACACATTCACTCCAATGTTTCCGATGGCTCTCTGCCGCCGAGCGCAGTGGTCTCTGCAGCCGCGGATGCCCGTCTGGATGCGATCGCTCTTGCGGACCACGATACGGTACACGGGGTTGCCGAGGCGGTCAGGGTCGCGCAGGAATATCGCATCGAAGTCGTCCCCGCCATCGAAATCAGCGCGACGGCCGACGAGGTCGAGCTCCATATCCTCGGATACTTCGTGGATCCCACGAACACCGAGCTCTTGGGACATGTCGAGGAAGCCGGTGTTCGGCGCGAAACGCGACTTCGTAACATGGTGACGCGCCTCGCTGAAGACGGGGTCGAAGTTTCCTTCGACGCAGTCTCCTCGGCCTCCCCGGGACGAGGGACTCTGGGACGGCCTCATCTCGCACGTGCGCTGGTCGACGGAGGGTACGTCGATACTCCCGCGGAGGCCTTCGACCGCTACATCGGCAATGCACACCCGGCATACATACCGACGCGATTGCTCGATCCCACCGAGGCAATAAGACTGATCCAGAAGGCGGATGGAGTAGCTGTCTGGGCCCATCCCCCGATGCGCTACCTTGAGGAACTCCTCCCGGGCCTTTGCGCCAGCGGTCTGAGGGGGATCGAAGTCTATCGTCCGAGGAGCTCACGGAACCGGGTGTTGCTTCTGGAGCAGATCGCCCGTGAGAGGGGACTCCTCGTGTCCGGCGGGTCCGATTGGCACGGTCCCGAACATGGGCCCCTGGGAGAGTTTCGGATTCAGGCATCCGAGGTCTCCGCCCTCCTCGCCGAGGGCGGGATGTAGGGTCTGAACCACCTTGGTCTTGGCTGCCGTTTTCGCCCTCTTTCGACGTTGACGGACCCTCCGTCTAGGCTTAGCTTAATTGGCTCCGTAACAGGCCTCGTTACACCCTTGGCAATACCCTGTCGAGTTCGGTTGACGATGACGTGCGGACAGGCTTTTTGACAGACTCTCCGAAACAGTGATGACCCGAGCCAGGTGTGTCGGGTGTTTCCGGGGAGATGGGTGAAGTGGGAGAGAGTGCACCGAAGGTGGAACGCTTGAATGACAAGGTGTTCTGGCTTTTGGGAACGTGTACTGAACGAGAATCAGAGCGAGACTTTGCGATTAGGCGAAGCGGCTGCTGGTCAAGCGATTAAGTGCGCGTGGTGGATGCCTAGGCACAGGCCGGCGATGAAGGACGTGGCAAGCTGCGAAAAGCTTCGGGGAGCTGCAAGCAAGCTTAGATCCGGAGATTTCCGAATGGGGCAACCCGGCGGGAGCGATCCCGCCATCTCCTTAGGGAGAGGCGAACTCGGGGAACTGAAACATCTAAGTACCCGGAGGAAGAGAAATCAAACCAGAGATTCCCTCAGTAGCGGCGAGCGAACGGGGAAGAGCCCAAACCGCGGCGTCTTGCGATGCTGCGGGGTTGTGGGACCCGACAGGACTGATGAGAAAGGATAGCTGAACGCGCCTGGAACGGCGGACCGAAGAGGGTGAGAGTCCCGTAGGCGAAATCTGAGTATTTGAGGGGTCGGGCACCCGAGTAGGCCGGGACACGGGAAATCCCGGTTGAATCTGGGGGGACCATCCTCCAAGGCTAAAGACGAGCCTGTGACCGATAGCGAATAGTACCGTGAGGGAACGGTGAAAAGAACGCCTGACGGCGAGTGAAATAGAACCTGAAACCACGTGCATACAAGCGGTAGGAGCCTGTCGTCGGACTTCGGTCCGATGAGGGGTGACTGCGTGCCTTTTGCATTATGATCCGGCGAGTTGCTCTTCACGCGCGAGGTTAAGGCCTTCAGGGCTGGAGCCGGAGCGAAAGCGAGTCTGAAATGGGCGATTGAGTGCGTGGAGGCAGACCCGAAACCGAAGCGATCTATCCATGGCCAGGGTGAAGCCGGGGTAACACCTGGTGGAGGCCCGAACCGTTGTGGGTTGAAAACTGCTCGGATGAGCTGTGGATAGGGGTGAAAGGCCAATCAAGCTCGGAGATAGCTGGTTCTCCCCGAAATATATTTAGGTATAGCCTTGAGGATTATCTGCAGGGGGTAGAGCACTGCATGGGCTAGGGGCCTTACCGGGTTACCAACCCCAAGCAAACTCCGAATACCTGACAGACGGATCTCAGGAGTCAGTGGGCGAGCGATAATGTCCGTCCGCGAGAGGGGAACAACCCAGACCGTCAGCTAAGGCCCCTAAGTGTGGGCTAAGTGAGAAAGGATGTGAATTTGCTGAGACAACTAGGAGGTTGGCTTAGAAGCAGCCATTCCTTTAAAGAGTGCGTAACAGCTCACTAGTCAAGTGGATTTGCGCCGATAATGGTCGGGACTCAAGCCCGCCGCCGAAGCTACGGATGGAGAGGATCTTCGGATCCGAACATGGTAGGGGAGCGTTCCCTGGGCACTGAAGCCTCCTCGTAAGAGCAGGGGTGGAGCGCAGGGAAGCGAGTATGCCGGAATGAGTACACGATAAACAGGGTGAGAATCCCTGTCACCGAAAGCCTAAGGGTTCCGGAGCCAGGCTCATCCGCTCCGGGTCAGTCGGCCCCTAAGACGAGGCCGAAGGGCGTAGTCGATGGGAAACAGGTCAACATTCCTGTACCAAGGAGCGAGCGTTCGACCCCGAGGGGGGACGCGGGAGTGAACGGACCGTCGGGTGGTGGAATATCCGATGTAAGGTGGTAGGCGATGCCGGGGAGGCAAATCCCCCTGGTTAGCCGAGCGCCGATGCCGAAGGGGCCCTCGGGCCCCGCAAAGGGTTCATAATCCGACCGCCAAGAAAAGCCTCGCGGGGGAGTTCGTCTCTTTGACCGTACCGTAAACCGACACAGGTAGGCGAGGCGAGAAGCCTAAGGTGCTCGAGTGATCCGCGGAGAAGGAACTCGGCAAATTGTCCCCGTAACTTCGGGAGAAGGGGAGCCCGTGGTAGGTGAACCACGATGCGTGGGGAGCCGAAGCGGGCCGCAGAGAATCGGCCCAAGCGACTGTTTATCAAAAACATAGGTGTCTGCGAAGTCGTCCAAGACGACGTATAGGCACTGACGCCTGCCCGGTGCCGGAAGGTTAAAGGGAGGGGTTAGGATCTTCGGATCCGAAGCTCCCAACTGAAGCCCCGGTAAACGGCGGCCGTAACTATAACGGTCCTAAGGTAGAAAACCTGGGAAGCAAGGAACCCAGGGCTGCCCGGTGCGGGAGCGATCCCGTGCGCTGCAGCTGGCTATATGCTGGAAAACCCGTGTATCCGGCGCTACCAGCTCGGGAGAACCGAGCGGTGACAATGCGACCGGTGCGGACAATCAGCAGGAAAGGCCGTAGTCGAGCCATTGGTTTTGTCGGATGCAGAAACCAACGACGTGCTTGACCTATGGAATCCTCAGAGGCCATACGCCAGCCCTCTCGTCACCGACGGACGAGATGAAGAGATGGTCCAGGCCGTGCGGCGACGCACGGAGCGACTGAGCGAAATTCCTTGTCGGGTAGATCAAACTGCCCCGAGCGGGAGCGATCCTGCTCAGCAAACCGGCTCAAATCGGTGAAACCCTAGCGGCCCTGTGCAGGGGTCGTGGGCAATACCGAGGGTAAGATGGCTCATCGAGCTATCCCCGTAACGACTCAAGGGTGAGATCCTTGGATGGTGGGGTGGCGAAAGCCGCCGATCCATAATACGCCGGCCCTGATCTCTGCCGATGGATATTGGTCCCTACATCTCCGGATTCGTAGACGGTGAGGGGTGTTTCTGTGTTTCTTTTCAGCCGAGTCGACGACATCGATTTGGTTGGGAGGTCAGACCGAGTTTCTCGGTCAGTCAGAACGCAGATCGCGCCGAGCTGCTGTAGGTGATTCAGGAGAATTGGGGATGCGGGCACATCCGGCCGGATCGATCCGATAACACGCTGAAGTACGAGGTACGCAGTGTCGGAGCGCTGATGGAGTCAGTGCTACCGCACTTCGAACGGCACCCGCTGTTATCCTCAAAGTGTAAGGACCTTGAGCTGTTTGGGTTCGTGTGCAGTGCCATCGGAGATGGCCGACACCGAATTCAGGACGGGTTCGCAGAGATCGTGAAGGCTGCGGTGCGCATGAATTCATCCGGTAGGCGAAAGTATTCAGAAGACGAGATACTCAGCTCGCTTCGATCAGGTGAAGGTATAGTCTGTGCCCACGGGAGAACCGTGGGGTAACACGAAGTTCCGACCTGCACGAATGGCGTAACGACTTGGGCGCTGTCTCCTCCGCGAGCTCGGTGAAATTGGAGTATCGGTGAGGATACCGATTACCCGCGACAGGACAAAAAGACCCCGTGCACCTTTACTATAACCTGCCATTGGGTCTGGGCTCTGCATGTGTAGGATAGGTGGGAGGCTAGGAACCATCTTCGCCAGGAGGTGGGGAGCCGCCGGTGAAATACCACCCTTACAGTGTCGAGGCTCTAACCCAGGGGAGTGAATCCTCCTCGGGGACCGTGGCAGGCGGGTAGTTTGACTGGGGCGGTCGCCTCCCAAAAGGTAACGGAGGCGCGCAAAGGTTCCCTCAGCGCGGTCGGCAATCGCGCGAAGAGTGTAAAGGCACAAGGGAGCTTGACTGCGAGACGGACACGTCGAGCAGGTACGAAAGTAGGCCTTAGTGATCCGGCGGTTCCGTATGGAAGGGCCGTCGCTCAACGGATAAAAGGTACGCCGGGGATAACAGGCTTATCGCCCCCGAGAGTTCACATCGACGGGGCGGTTTGGCACCTCGATGTCGGCTTATCGCATCCTGGGGCTGGAGAAGGTCCCAAGGGTCGGGCTGTTCGCCCGTTAAAGCGGTACATGAGCTGGGTTCAGAACGTCGTGAGACAGTTCGGTCTGTATCCGTCGTGGGCGTTGGAGTGTTGAGGGGAGCCGTCCCTAGTACGAGAGGACCGGGATGGACTGACCGCTCGTGTACCGGTTGTCGCGCCAGCGGCATCGCCGGGTAGCGACGTCGGGACGGGATAACCGCTGAAAGCATCTAAGTGGGAAGCCCACCCCAAGATGAGCACTCCCGGGCCTTCGGGCCCCAGAAGGGGCGTGAGAGACGATCACGTTGATAGGCGGTAGGTGTACGCATGGTGACATGTTCAGCCGAGCCGTACTAATCCCCCGAGAGGCTTGACCGGCGCCTTTCGCCGGTCTCGTTCAGCAAGAAAACGCAGCTGGGACACCAGCCCGACGTGCGCTCTCTCCAGTGCTGACTTCACCCACAGCGACGGTCGGTGGCTGTAGCGCAGGGGACACACCCGTTCCCATCCCGAACACGGCAGTTAAGCCCTGCAGCGCGGATGGTACTGCCGGGGCGACCCGGTGGGAGAGTACGTCGCTGCCGACCTTCCCTTCTACGACGGCCCCTCGATTCGCCTAGGCGCGGACAGAGGGGCCGTTGTCGTTCGGCAGACTGTCAAGCTGGCTCAAGAGCTGACGCACCACCTTGGCCGGGTTTCGAGCCGACATCACGGCGCTCAGAACAGCCGCGCCCGCCGCCCCAGTCTGTGCAAGGAGGCTGGCATTCTCTACCGACACTCCCCCGATCGCGACCACTGGAACGGGGACTGCCTCCACGACCTGCCGCAGTCCGTCGAGGCCGATAGCGGTCCCGGCGTCCTTCTTCGAGGACGTGGGCCAGACAGTGCCGCACCCGAGGTAGTCCGCACCTTCGCGGACCGCACGTCGAGCGGCATCAGGGTCGTCGGCAGAGAAGCCGATGAACAACCCCGCCGGGACCACGGGCCGCACGGCGGAGACCGGGATGTCGTCCGGACCCAGATGTACGCCGTCTGCCTCCACCGCCAAGGCGAGATCCAAGCGGTCGTTGATGAAGAGGAGCGCGTCGTGCTCGCGGGTCAGCTGTCGGAGGTCCTGCGCCACGGGGAGCAGCTCCCGAACCGTACGCTCCTTGTCTCTGAGCTGAATCGACGGGGCACCCGCGAGTAGCGCTTCTTCAACGAGGGTCCCGATGTCTCGCGGGGCTGCCCGGTCCAAATCAGTGATGACGATCAGACGAATACGATTTGAGGAGAGGCGCGGCACGAAACGGATTATCCTCCGTCCTGACTCCCTCTCTCCAACTGATCCCACTCCCTGCGGGTGTCGATGCGTGCCCGATTGTGTTGCTGAAGGGTGCGAGTGAAGATGTGTGACCCATCGGGGCGGGCCACGAAGTATAGATACTCGACGTCGGCTGGATCGAGCGCGGCGTTGAGCGCCGCTTCGCCCGGTGCTCCGATGGGCCCCGGAGGAAGTCCTGGTTGGGTATAGGTGTTGTAGGGGTGCTCGGCCACAGACTCGATATCGGAAAAGAGCAGGCGGTCGCGGCGCGAGCCGAGCGCGTATTGGACTGTGGGGTCAGCCTGGAGTAAATAGCCTATCTCCAAGCGGTTATGAAATACACCCGAGATCGCGGACATCTCCTCAGTCCGCCTCGCCTCGCCCTGGATGATGGATGCGAGTGTCGTCACATCTTGCTCCGACAACCCGAGCGCCTCCGCCCTTGCCCTCCGCTCTTGCGTCCAAAAGCTGCGATAGCGGTTGACCATCACTTGAATGACCGAGTCCATTGGGACTCCCGGGGCAAACCGATAGGTATCGGGAAATAGGTAGCCTTCAAGAGTGGGCCCCGGCACCGCCCACTCCCCCGCCGCTCCGGGGTCCTGCAACCGACGCTCGATGTCTTCCAGAGCGACCTGCGTCACCTCGGCTATCCTAGGCGCGATCTGGGGAAGGGTGAAGCCTTCGGGGATCGTAATGGGCACCGTGACCACCCTGCCGGCCACCAGGTGATCGAGCAGGGGTAACCAGCCGATATCTGCGGGGACCCGGTACCCTCCGGCGCGGACGCCCCGGTCATCACCTCGCAGGCGGGCGAGCACCTTGAACCCGGCCGGGAAACCGACCAGTTTGCGTGCGACCAGGGTATCGGTGACCTGATCGAACGCCGCACCGCTTGGAACCGCGAAGGTAACGGCGGGGGCATTGGGGGTGCCCGGGGAACAGCCGCCCACCCATGCCAGGCCGACGAGGCCTGCCCACACGCGAAACCTGGGACGACGCCGCAGCCTCACCCTACGACGCTCCTGCGGTCGAGCCAGCTCTGCAGAATGATTGCGGCGGCCGCCGAGTCCACTCGCTCCCTTTCCTCTCTCTTCCGTTTGGGGAGCCCGATCCCGCGAACCGTTCTCTCGGCACGGACCGAGCTCATCCGTTCGTCCACAAGGTGGACGGGGAGGGCAAGTCGGTCCTGGAGCTCACGCGCGAACTCTCTCACCTCGTGGCTCCAACCCGACTCCTGACCCGAGAGATCCAAGGGCAGACCGACCACCAAGAATCGGACCGCGTATCGCCCGGCGATCTCAGCTATCTGCGCGTAAGGGACCCGCTTGCCTTGACGCCGACGGATCGTGGTCAGCGGGGATGCAATGGTACCTGTTTCGTCCGACAGTGCGAGCCCAATTCGGACCGCCCCAAAGTCGACACCCAGCGCTCTCACGCCGATCTTGGAGGGCAAACGTGCACCTTGTTCAGAGGCTGTCGAGGGCGGCGTCCAGGGTGCCAACCTGGGGCAACAGGTCTCTGAGCCGATGAACCGCCGGCTCCGATCCGAATACGAAGGCGCATTCGTCATCCCCACGGCTTCGGCATGAGACTTCCTGAACGCCAATGTTCGATCCCGCGACTCGCGTGAAGATCTGCGAGATCATACCCGAGGTGAACCCGCAGCTTGGCTCGCTGGCCTCGGCTGCCGGATCACTCTCTCCACCATGCTCGGCTCGGACTACACCGAGGCCCGGGTGTATACGCTCGTGCGAAAACTCTCCCCATCCTTGCGTCCCGAGGAAGTGCTCAAACTCGCTCCAAAACCGTTCCTGGTCGAGCGCTTCGAGATTGCCCCCGGTGCTCGCGGTAAGATCGTCGAACGCAGACTCCCCCGCGGAAAATCCCGCATCGTGGAGGACCCGCGTCACCGTAGCGGCATCGACCTCATCGCTGAGAACCCGTCGGATATGATGGAGCGTCGAGCCAAGAATCGTCAGCCCGCGTGCGCTCGTATCTCCACTCGTCAATGCAGTCTCCTTTGACCAGGCTCCTTTGAGGGGTAGATCTCTATCAATATAGGTGGTCCACGAAAGGGCCACACCCACGCGAGTAATCCGTCAGGCGCGAAGGTAACCCTCCCCGAGGATAGGCGGACTACGACTGCCCTCTGGTCTGGACCTTCTCGAGCGCGCCCGTGGTATCGAAGGCACCACGGTGGAGCCAAGCACGAGAGCTCAGAGGGAGATGGACGGACTATGGAATACGACGACGAAGCGCGCCTTTTCAATTTCCTCGCCGGCTTGGTCTGTGGTGCAGCCATCGGTGCTGGGATCGCCCTGGTGCTGGCTCCGGGCTCCGGAAAGAAGACGAGGCGACGCATTCACAGAGTAGCAGGGGACCTGAGGGAAACTGCCGCTGACCGGTGGGATGAGATCGCGGAAGAAGTCAGGGACCGCGTCGAGGAGGCGCTCGAGGGCGCTCGCAGTCGGCTCTCTTGACGAAGTCCCAGACGGTGAATAGCTCGCGGCAGACTTGGCTCGCCGGCCTTACCACGGCCACCGCAGGATGGACCGCCCCGGAGCGGTGTCGTCGCACTCCTCGGTGGGCTCCGTCCCAGGGAGGTAGTACTCGACGTACCGACGCTCCACTGGGCACCAAGGAGAGGCCAGAAGTCCAGTCTCGCTATCCACCAAGAGGCTGACGAGTCCGTCGAGAGGCCACGGTTGGGGAATCGGTAGTATCGGGCGACGCGCCAACGATTCGCCGTCGGCCGGGAATTCCTTCCCGATCGAATCAGGCGTGATCTCCCAGGGAGCAGCGCCGTCCACGAGCTCCCCGACGTATACCAGGCGCATGAATTCACCCCACACAGGTGTGGCTTCGCCGCTAGTCGCCCCCGCGTACAGAGGCTGTGGCTGGTCCATTCCGAACCAGACCGTCGCCTGGAGGTTCGGCGTGAACCCATTGAACCAGAGATCCGTCGACTCGTTCGTTGTGCCCGTCTTGCCCGCCGCGGGCACTTCGTAGGGGAGCCCGATCGCACCTCGGATCCGGGCTCCGGTTCCCCGTGCCACGACGTCCTCCAAGAGGGTCACGGTGAGCCGTGCGGCAGCCGGGTTCATGACCTGGACACGTTCCGGCTCGGGCTCCCAAATGATTTCGCCCTCATCGTTCTCCACCCGCAGGATTGGGAAAGGCTGCACCTTCGTTCCGAGCGTAGCGAATGTGGAGTACGCCTCGGTCATCTGGATCGGGAGGACCTCTGCCGAGCCGATCGCGATAGACGGGACTCGAGGGATGGGAGTCCGGATGCCAAGCTGTCGAGCCGTCTGGGCAACGGTCTCGAGCCCCACCTCCTCGAAGGCAAGTCTGATAGCGACGGTATTGACCGAGTTCCGCAGCGCTTGCCGGAGCGTCATATCGCCCTCGAACTCTCTCGAAAAGTTCTCCGGCGTCCACAGCTCTCCGCTCACCTGCTCCTGCACGAACGCGCGGTCCGCGATGATCCGAGATGGCGGGATCCCACTCGCGATCGCCGACCCATAGACGAACGGCTTGAACGACGATCCGGGCTGCCGCATCGCCTGCAGGGCCCGGTTGAATTTGGAATGGGTGAAGTCTCTTCCACCGATGAGTGCCCTGACCCCTCCAGTGAGAGGATCCATCGCGACGAACATCCCCTGGACGTATGGGGTTTCGACGTCCACAAGGGGCTGTCCCTCGGCCTGCTCGACGAACTCATCGTACGTGACATGCGGGAACCCAGGGCGGCTCTCAATGCGCTCGAACCCACGCGAGAGTGCGAACTCGCCTGCGCGCTGCATGTCGACGTCGAGCGTCGTGATGATCTGGAATCCGCCGGTATAGAGCTGGGTGCCAAACCTCTCCTGGACCAGCTGTCGAACCCACTCCACGAAGTAGGGTGCCGATCCATCTGACGCTCGCGCTCGGGCCGAAGGAAGGGGGTGAGTCATCCAATACTCGGCATCCTCTTCTGAGAGGAACCCCTCCAGCGCCATACGATCGAGTACGAGGTTTCGGCGAGAAAGCGACCGCTCAGGATAGCCGAAGGGGGAATAGACTCCAGCATTGTTTGCTACCGCGGCGAGAAGTGCGCCCTCCGCGGGGTTCAGATCGACCGCGTCCTTCCCGAAGTAGTTGCGGGCCGCCGTCTGAACCCCCCACCATCCCGGCCCAAGGTAAATCTCGTTCATGTAGGCTTCGAGGATTTCATCCTTCGAATAGGCGCGCTCCAACTCCAACGCCACCTGGAGTTCTTTGGCTTTGCGCTCGAGGCTCACCTCGAAGCCGATGGCGTCGAACATGTTTCTCGCAAGCTGCTGAGTGATGGTGCTCGCTCCCCCGGCGCGCAGGGACGTTCCCAGGAAAAGCTGAAAGACTGGTCCCGGTATGAACCGAGCGACGACGGCGCGGGTGAGCCCCCTCGGATCGAAGCCACGATGGCGATAGAACCGGCGATCCTCGATCGCGATAAACGCTTGAGAGACGTGGGGAGGGAGCGACTGGATAGAGACGGGAGTGCGGCGCTCGATTCCGAGCTCTCCCAGAAGCTGACCGTCGTGGCTGAGCACCTTGGACGTCTGCTGAGGTTCCCAGGTGCGGATCTGTGCTATGGACGGGCAGTCCGCACAGAGGTTTCGCCAAGCTCCAAGAGTGAATCCCAGCCCCCCCGCACCGAGAAACACCAGGGGAACCCAGACCGACGTCCTACTCAGGAACTCTGGAGCCTGCCTAAGGGCCACGCCAGCCGCCCTGATGATATTGCGGACTCTGTCGTTCACATGCCTTCCCGTCTCGCGTCCGGATAGCTCTTGCGCCCTGGATTACACCCAGGATCTGTCACCGGGTCCGCCGGATGTTCCCGGCCGCGCTGATCCCGTTGACAAGGTTAACACGATTCCCTGATACTATCGGCCATAATCTGTGGGAGGCCCTATTTCTTGGGGCGGGGCGACCGGCGTCTAACGGAGGTTCCCCTTGGCGATCCGTCCATGAACTCTGCCGCGGCAGTCTTCACGGTTCCCCCCAAACACTCTCCCGTCGCTACTCAGTCTCCAGATCCGGGTTGGCCTATCGCCCGAGCCGATTCGCTTACTCGGATCTGCCGCCGTGTGGCATTGACAGCGGCTCTAGCACTTCAGCTCTGGCCTGGATGGATTCTGCATGCGCAGGAGGCCGGGGTGCTCACCGGGCGAGTGACGGACGCCTCTGGCGTGCAGCCAGTGGTCTCCGCCGAGGTGATCGTCTCGGGAACGCAACTGATCGCCCTAACAGATGCGGATGGTGTCTATCGGTTTCCCCGCGTACCTGCGGGCGTTGTCGAGGTCGGCGTAGAGCGTTTGGGATATCTTCCGCTGACGCGGCTGATCGCCGTCGGAAGCGGCGAAACCGTGACCGCGGACTTCAGCATAGCCGTTTCGGCGGTCGCGCCCGACGCCGTAGTCGCGACCGCCACGGGTCCTCGGCGACGGCGAGAGCTTGGCAATTCTGCTGCGACGGTAGAGGTGTCGCAGGAGCTAGAGACCTCGACCCCTTTGACCTTCCCCGACTTGATTCAAGGGAAAGCACCCGGGGTTCAGGTGGCTCAGTCCTCCGGAACGGTGGGGACCTCGTCCACGATCAAGATCCGCGGGAATAGTTCGATCAGCCTCGACAACACGCCTCTCATATATGTTGACGGTTCTCGGATTTCGAACGATATCCGGTCGGGACCCGGTGTGGGGGGCCAGAATGCCAGTCGGTTGAACGACTTGAATCCGTTCGACATAGAGACGATCGAGATCGTGAAGGGCCCTTCCGCAGCTACACTGTACGGGACTGAGGCTGCGGCCGGTGTGATTCGGATCACCACGCGACGTGGCAGGACCGGTCCTGCAGAGTGGACTTATCGCGCGTCCCTCGGCGCGAACTGGGATGCGACGGCGTGGCCCGACAACGCAGTCGACCTGAGATCGCCGTTCCTACTTGGTGCGGCGGCACGGGACACCGTCTATACGACCAACCTCCTCCAAGGGTTGGGCACCGATCAGAACCCGTGGCGCACAGGCCTCGAGCAAGGATATGGCGTTTCCCTGAGAGGGGGAGCCGAGGACGTGACCTACTTCGTTTCGGGGGAGTTGGGGGATCGCGAGGGGAGTTTGCCGAACAACCACGCAGACCATCGCACCCTGAGAGCCAACCTCAACCTCGTACCATCGGACAACACCGACGTCGCCATCTCAACCGGATTCGGCAGCACCCACCTGTCTCTTCCCAACAACGACAATACGACATTGGGGTATCTCGGCGTCGCCCTTAGCGGATCCCCCTGGGAGTTGCCGCTCGTTCGGACGGATCCCGTCACCGGGGAGCCAGACGTAGAGACCTGCGCCATCGACTTCGAGGCCGCTCTCGGGTTCGGCGTGCCTCTCGGCAGCTTCGGCTGCAGGGGCGATGCGTTCTTCTCGGGCCGAACCTTCGAAGATGTCGCCACGATCTCAAACACCCAGAAGATCGAGCGCTTCACAGGAAGCGCGGCGGTTAACTACCGGCCGATGGAGTCGATTACAGCCCAGGGAACGATCGGATACGATCAGTTCTCCGATCAGACGGGGACATTCATACCCGTCGATCCGTCCCTGGTCTTCGGGAGTCTCTCGGAGGGATTTCGTCAACTCCACCACTTCGTCAGCCGCAACGTCACGGTCGAAGGGAACGTAGCCGGCTCATTCCGGCTGTCTCCTACGGTTACCTCGACCACAGCCCTGGGAGGACAGTTCTTCGGAGAAAAGCTCGAGTCCTCTAGCTCGGTGGGCCGGACCCTTCCAGCAGGAACGAGCACCGTCTCGAACGCGGTGACGACCGAAGGCTTCGAGGGAGTTACGGAGACCCGTACTCTCGGCGTCTTCCTGGAACAGCAGTTGGCGTTTTGGGACAGGCTATTCCTCACTCCGGCTGTCCGGCTGGACGAGAACAGTGCCTTCGGAATGAACCTAGGAAGGCAGGCCTATCCTCGGGTCATGGCCTCGTGGGTGGTGAGCGAGGAGTTGTGGTTCCCCAGCTCGTGGCTCCAGTCCGTACGGGTTAGGGCGGCTTGGGGGGAGTCGGGTAAACAGCCGACGAGTTTTGCGGCACTCCAGCTCCTCGAGGCGGAGCGGGTGGCGTTCCGCGGACAGGACGTGGCAGGAGTCGCGGTTCTACAGCCGGGAAACCCTTCGTTGAAGCCCGAACGGGGACAGGAGCTCGAACTCGGGTTCGATGCGGAGCTGCTCGGTGGCCTTGTGGCGGTGGACTTCACCTGGTACGACCAGGTCACCAAGGACGCAATCGTTGCGAGAAGGGTCGCTCCATCAACCGGGTTTCCGGACGCAGTATTCGAAAACATTGGGAGAGTTGAAAACTCGGGTGTCGAGCTCGGGATCACGGGGGTCGCCGTGAACCGCCCGGACCTCTTCTGGACCGTGCAGCTGGTGGGTGCGACGAGGAAAGGGGAGGTCACCAAGCTCGATGAACCCATCGTCTTCGGTCTCAACGGCAACACCCAGCGACATCAGCGGGCGTATCCGTTCGGGGCTTACTTCGGTCGACGGTACAGCATCGGATCCAGCGGCAGCGTCGAGTCCACCGCCCGACCGGTGTTTCTTGGGCATCCCACTCCGGAGTGGGAGGGCTCCTTTTTGACCACGGTAAGGCTCTTTAACCGGGTGACCCTCTAAGCGAACCTGGGGTTTGCCGGTGGGCACCAACAATTCAACGGTACCGAAGAGTCCCGATGCGGGCTCCTCGGGGGGGGCCCCAACGGCGGGACCTGTCCAGCCATCTTCGAGCGTGATGCTGAGGGTCAGCCGACTGATGCGGCCCGAATCAAAGCCGCGGCCACAGCGGATTCCGAGTACTCACCCTGGGTCGAGGACGCTGATGTCGCGCGTCTACGTGTCATCGGGGCGAGATTCGACCTTCCGATTGATTGGGTGGCTCGACTGGGGGCGAGTCGGGCAGATTTCACCATGACTGCAGAGAATCTCGCTCTCTGGACCGGCTATTCGGGCCTGGACCCAGAGATCAATTTCGCAGGTGCCGACCCTTCCGCTCGTGCAGAGTTCCTGACCTTACCGCCGGCGAGGCGAGTCACCGGTCGCCTTTCGATCACCTTCTAAAACTCAACGAGCGTACCCGCGCATATGGAGTCATGAGCATACCCAGGTGGTTCGGGGCGAACATCGGGTCGACGGTCATACTCCTGTCGATTGCGGGGACCTTCGGGCTCACTGGATGTGACGGAGGAATCCTGGATGTGGACGACTCGGGGATCATCGTCCCGACCGACCTGGAGGATGCTGGTCCCGCGGCGATACCTACGCTCGTAAACGGGGTCGTCGGCTCCTATCATCAAGCGGCAAATGGGGTCGTGCGCTACTCGGCCATGCTCACCGACGAGATGATCCTCGCGGGAACGTTCCCGACCAGGTTCCAGGTCGACGGGCGCCGTATCCAGCCGAGCAATAGCACGCTCACCGACGAGATGTACACGCCGCTGCATCGGGCTAGGCTACAGGCTGACACCACGGTCTTCTTGCTCGAGGCGAGGGTGGGCGATCCGGTATTTGCGGACTCCGAGGATCTCCTTCTGCAGGGGATCGCGATCGCGACACTCTATTCAGGCTATACCCGGCTTTGGCTAGGGGAGTCGTACTGTTGGAGCATCCTCACGGGCATGTTTCCGGAGGTTTCGCCGGTCATGCCGGACAACCGGATCCTAGAGGCGCTAGAAAGGCTTCAGGAGGCTGAAGCCAGGGCCGCAGCGCTCGGACTCTTCCCGGTTCAGTTCGCCGCAATAGTTGGGCAAGCGCGTGCGCACCTGTGGCTTGGCAACTTTGCCGCAGCCGGGGCCGCCGCGGTCCAGGTGCCCCGCGGCTTCGTTTACCGTGCAGAGTACTCGGCCAATAACCCAGACCAATACAACGGGATGTACAGCTTCACATGGGGAGATGCCGAGTCAATCCGCTGGACGGTTGGCGACGGGACGGCTGGTTCGAGCGCGGGCGAAAGATGGGAGCATCTCGAAGATTTTCTCGCTCTGAACCTGCTCCGCGACCGGCCCTTTGGCTTCACGGCACTCTCACAAGCCGTGCCTGTGGTGCTCCAGACGCTCTACAGTGACCGCGGAAGTGACATGCTGATGGCATCGTGGGTTGAAGCGGCGCTCATCGTTGCCGAGGTGGCGGTACGGAGCGGCCAAACGGCCTTCGCCGAGGCTCTTCTCAATGACCTTCGCTCGGACTACAGTCTGAGGGCAACGCTCGAATGGGGAGTCGACCCTCCCGCAGCCGGGAATCCGTTAGCAGGAATTCAGCTGTCGGGAGACCTGAACTCCGACCTCAAGACGGTCGCTGATGAGCGAGCCAGGGAGTTGTGGCTGACGGGCGACCGTCATACGACGGCGAGGAGGTTGCGACGGGATCCTCAGGCCGACATCGATCTCTTTCCCTCCAAAGTCCTTATCGGAGGTGGAGACGACATCGCATTCCCCATCGCGCAACTGGAACTGGACAACAACCCGAACCTCGGTGTCGGTCACGCCTGCCCTGCAGGACAGGCAGTTGGGTCCTGGCGATGACCGCCGGTTCCGCTCCCTAAGGCGTCTCCCATCGATCCCAAGTACGGCCAGAGCCTCTCTCGCTGGAGCGCTTTAGAGAGGATGGGGTACCGGTTCCCTCATGTCGATCGAGTCAGACGGATCGGGGCGCTCCCACCCGGGTGCAGGGGGCCACCTAGGCACTCCAGAGCATGCCCAGCGGACGGGGAGAGACTCTCGCGAAACGCCCCTGGTCTCGCCCCGGCGTGTCGAGAAGCCTTGGGGGCATGAGGTTATTTGGGCGGAGACCGACGACTACGTAGGGAAGTTCGTGCATGTGAGGGAGGGAGAGGCCCTCTCCCTGCACTTCCACGAAGAGAAGGACAAGACGCTGTTTCTCCTGCGTGGGAAGGTCACTCTCGAACTCGGTGCTGGTCTGAGCTCACTCCATTCGGTCACCGTCGTGGAAGGGCAGGGCTTCAGAGTCCGTCCGGGAGTTTTCCATCAGATCGTAGCTCTGACGGAGGCGGAGATTCTGGAGGCTTCCACACCGGAGCTGGACGACATCATACGCGTTCGCGACCGGTACGGTCGCGCGGCGCTGCCGAAGGACGGCTCGCAGTGACCCCTTTCGTTCTTGCGCTGGGATCCAACCTCGGTGACCGAAGAGCCTATCTGGCGGGAGGACTTGAGTTTCTAGGCCAGTATGTGGCGATTGAGGCGGTGTCGAGGGTCGTCGAATCTCCAGCGTGGGGCCCTGTGCAGCCCCAACCCAAGTTTCTAAACGTGGTGGTGCGCGGGAGTACGAAGGGGGACGCCTTCGATCTCCTTCGGCTCGCACATCGCGCGGAGGCTAAGGCGGGCCGGATCCGATCGGTGCCCCAAGGGCCTCGGACCCTCGATGTCGATCTGATCTTCTTCGGGTCGCTACAGATCCGATCCCCCGAGTTACGCCTTCCTCATCCGAAGTGGGCCGAGCGTCCCTTCGTGAGCCGACTGATCCCCGAGGTGGCGGGGGACATGTTCGACCCTGAATCAGGGAGTCCCCTTAAGGATCTGTCGTGGCAGGACGCTCTCCCAGACGGAATGCGGGTCGTCTCACCGCTCTCCTCTCTCACTTTCGCCGGCGGCGCCTAATGGAGAGTGGATGGGAGGTCCAGGTGACGACCTCCACGGGGTTCGGATATCCGATCAAGGTCGGCCGAGGGATCTTGGATCAACTTGTGCCGCTGCTTGAGGAATTGAGCCCCGCCCATGGCTACGCCCTGATCGCGGATCAGCGTGTCTTCGAGCTTCATGGAGAGCGCATTACCGACCTGTGTTCTGGAATGCCCCGACCCCTCAGCGTACACACCTTTCCCCCGGGGGAGATGAGCAAGGGTCGGGCGGAGTGGGCCCGTTTGACGGATGACCTCCTTTCCGAGGGGGTCGGTCGGGATGGCTGTGTGATCGCGCTCGGGGGGGGGGTAGCTGGAGACCTTGCAGGCTTCGTTGCATCGACCTACATGCGAGGAATCCCTGTGGTCCAGCTCCCGACCTCTCTCGTTGCGATGGTAGATGCCTCTGTGGGGGGAAAGACGGCAGTCGACGTACCCCTGGGGAAGAATCTCGTTGGCGCCTTCCACCCCCCACAGTTCGTGCTCGCAGACACCTTGCTGTGCGAAACACTTCCGAGGCTGGAACGCAGTCAGGGTCTGGCGGAGGCCGTCAAGCATGGTGCGATCCTGGACTCCGCCTACTTCCAATGGATCGAGGAACACGTCGAATGTCTTCTCGACGGCGACCCCGACGACACCGCTTCGCTAGTTGCCAGATCCGTTCAGCTCAAGGCCCAGGTGGTCAGCGAGGATGAGAAAGAGGTTGGGCTGCGCCAAATCCTAAATTTCGGACACACCCTCGGGCACGCGTTGGAATCAGCGTCGAATTTCGAGATGGCGCATGGAAGTGCCATTGCCCTCGGAATGGTGCTCGAGGCCCGCCTTGGAGAGCGGCTCGGTGTCACATCACACGGTGTGGCAGACCGGTTGGCAGGAACGCTCGAGAGGTTAGAGCTGCCTACGAGGCTCGGCGGCTTCCCAGATACAGGGAGGTTGATCAGACTTGCCTCGAGAGACAAGAAGGCACGGGGCGGCGCCTCCCGATACATCCTTCTGGCTCGCATTGGGGAGGTCGATCGTGGAGATGGATGGAGCCATGAGCTGGATCCGACAGCGGTCCAAGACTTCCTCGCAGAAGAGGGCTCGAAGTCCGGTTGACCTGCGTCCGCGGTATGCCCGCTCCCCCTCTGCCCCCAACCGTCCATTTGGTGGGTCGGAGCAAAGCCGCTATCATGCTGGTGGTTCCAGGAAGTCTTTCAGGAGCGTTTCTTAGCGAGCTCCTGATGACGAGAACCGGGAAGGTTCGACCGGTGGAACTGGCTCGCCTCCTGGAGGAGGCCCGCCGGACCACGTCGAGTTAGACGCTCCGGGAGACTTCCCCGACCTATCCCTCGGTCATCACAGCCCGGGCAACGGGTGCGGTGGGGGGGCAGGTGGGGAGGTTTCGCGGCACAATCGTTTCTATGCTGCGAGAGTTAAAGCCAAACAGATGAGTACTCAATCTTCCAGGGCTCCCCATATGGAGGGGGCCAACGCCTCCGTGCATTCTCCGAACGCTGCGCTCCTGATCGACTTTGATAACGTCACGATGGGGATGCGAAGCGACCTTTCAAAGGAGCTGAAGACGCTTCTCGACTCCGACGTGATCAAGGGAAAGGTCACGGTCCAAAGGGCGTATGCAGACTGGCGTCGTTACCCCCAGTACATCGTGCCGCTATCCGAGGCGTCCATCGACCTGATTTTCGCACCGGCATACGGAAGCAGTAAGAAGAACGCTACCGATATTCGGATGGCCATCGATGGCGTCGAGCTAGTCTTCACGAGGCCCGAGATTGGCACGTACATCCTCCTTACCGGCGACTCCGATTTCTCCTCTCTCGTGCTGAAGTTAAAGGAATACGGTAAATACGTGATCGGGGTAGGGATCCAGGAATCGTCGTCAGATATTCTCGTCCAGAACTGTGACGAGTACTACTCTTACACGTCTCTGTCGGGGTTGAGGAAGAGCGACGAGGAGGACGCGGCACCCTCCGATCCGTGGGGTCTGGTGGAGAGGGCCGTGGAGCAGATGGGGCGGCGTGGCGACGTCATGCGGTCGGATCGGCTGAAACAGGTGATGTTGGAGATCGATCCCGGGTTTGACGAAAAGGGCTTCGGCTTCAACAAGTTCTCGCGATTCCTCTCGGAGGCCTCTCGAAAGGGGCGGATCGAGATCAGAAGGATGGAAAACGGACAGTACGAGATCCTTAAGTCCTCGCGTGCGAAGAGGTCTTCGGATCGAAGTACTGCTTCGCAGGGACGCGATCAAAAGAGGCCCGCGCGGAGCGCGGACAGCGGCGCCCTCGAACCCGCCTATGCGCTCCTCCAGCGGGCGGTCACTGACCTCCTCACAGACATGGACGCGGACTCCGTGCGTGACTCCGATGTGAAGCGCCGAATGCTGGCGTTACAGCACGGTTTCGACGAGACCGTGCTCGGGTTTGCGAAATTCTCCCTCTTCCTCCAACAGGCGCACGACGATGGGATCGTCGACTTACGCAAGACGGAAACCGGGAATTATCAGGTCGCCCTTGGGGAGGGAGGATCCCAGAGACCCCTGGCGGTACAGATTGCGACGCCGACCGACGCCGACACTTTGATTCCTGAGCGACTGCACCTACCGACGGGTCGAGAAAGCGTGGTCAAGTACCTCAGCAACTCGTATGGAGGTGTAGGGAAGAGGACGGCCGAAGCGCTCGTCGACGCCTTGGGAGATCAACTCTTTCGGGTCCTGCACAGCGAACCTTCCAAGGTGGAGCAACTCCTCCCTCCGCAGAGAGCAGAGAGAGTGCTCGCGGGCTGGAAGGCGGACTTCAAGCGCCGGAGTGAACGACACGCGCGCGGGGGAGAAGGAGAGGGAGCCAACTCCGCCGGGGTGACGACGGTGTCGGCGGGTCTATCCGCCGACGGGGACAGGCCGGCTGAGCCCCGTGCAAGGCGGGGGCGCAGGACCCGCGGTGGTGCGGTTCCAGAAAGCTGATATTCGGGTCTCCGCTCCTGGAGCTTCAGTGCTGGCTCCCACCCGGCTCCTGAATGGAGCGGAGGGTGCGGCTCGTGATCTTCTCGGGTGCTTCCTGGTGTCAAACATCAAAGGCGAGGTCGTGGGTGGGAGGATCGTTGAGACCGAGGCGTACCTGGGGCTGAAGGATCCCGCATCTCACGCGGCCGAGCGCATCGGCCGGACGATGAGAAACGCCACGATGTTCGGGCCTGCGGGGACCGCCTACGTCTATCTCATCTACGGCATGCACTGGTGCTTTAATGTGGTGTCCGACGCAGAAGGTGACCCTCAAGCGGTACTGGTCCGCGCGATCGAACCGCAGTTCGGACACGATACGATCCGTCGCCGTCGTGGGCGCGATCAGGACCTTACAAACGGGCCTGCGCGCCTTTGTCAGGCGTTCGGGATCGAGGGGTCGCTGGACGGACACTCACTCGGGCAGGAGCCCCTACTTCTCCTCGCGGGGAAACCGCCCGCCGACGAGGAGATCGGGGTCTCGGGGCGGGTTGGGGTCCGGCAGGCGGATGACTGGCCGCTCCGCTTCTTTCTGAGAGGACACCCGGACGTGTCTCGCGCTAAGCCAGCTGTGGCCGCCCATCGATCGATCCTGCCGTGACCGACCCTACGTGGGTTTCGGTTCTCCCACCGATCATCGCCATCGTTCTAGCAGTCGGGACCCGCCAGGTCTACCTCTCGCTTGCTGCCGGAATCTGGATGGGGTGGACGATCCTCGGTGGATGGAATCCGGTGGTGGGCCTCGGCCGGTCGATCGAGGCGTGCGTTGGGGTTCTCGCCGACGCCGCTAACGCGAGTGTGCTCCTGTTCACACTCGTGATCGGGTCTGTGATAGCGACACTCGAGAGTTCGGCAGGTGTGCTTGGATTCGTCCGCTATCTCGAGATGCGAAAGTGGGTGGATACCGCTCGTAAGGCACGGGCTCTGGCGTGGGTAATCGGCGTCATCATCTTCATCGAGTCGAACATCACGGTCCTCGTTGCCGGTGCGGTCGCCCGGCCGCTCTTCGATCGGTACCGCGTCTCCCGTGAGAAGCTCGCGTACCTCATCGACTCTACATCGGCGGCCGTCTGCATCATGATCCCGCTGAACGCGTGGGGCGCGTACAATCTGGGCATCCTCGCGAACTTGAACGTGGGCGACCCTCTCGGGGTATTCGCCGGCGCGATTCCGCTCAACTTCTATGCGATCGCGGCCATAGTCCTCGCGGCGGTAGCGGTCGTTGGGAGGTTGGACCTCGGCCCCATGAAGCGGGCAGAGGCGCGGACCAGGGAGGGCATCCGACACTGGCCCTCATCGCGTCCGATGATCGACGAGAGGATCCTCACGGCCGAGACGAACGACCGCATCCCCCCTCGAGCGGTCAACATGATCCTTCCCATCGCGGTAATGGTCGGCATGATGCCGATCGGGCTTTGGATCACCGGCGAGGGGAATCTCGCTGAAGGGGTGGGAGCGACGTCGGTGCTGTGGGCGGTGCTTGCCGCCCTCGCTTCCGCATGGATCCTTCTCCTGGTCCAGCGGGGAGCGTCCCTCGATGACCTGACCGGAACGGCTCTCAAAGGCGCAGGAGGACTGGTGCCTCTCGCACTGGTCCTCCTCTTGGCCCTGGCGCTCAGTAATGTTGCGAAAGAGCTGGGGACGGGGATCTACGTGGCCGAGAAAACGGTGGGCATCCTTCCCCCACCCCTCTTTCTCCCCCTCATCTTCCTTGTTTCATCAGCCATCGCGTTTGCGACAGGGACGAGTTGGGGCACCTTCGCGATCATGCTCCCCATCGTAGTCCCAGCGGCAATGACTCTCGAGCTTTCGCTGTCCCCTTTCGTTGCCGCGGTGCTCTCAGGAGGGATATTCGGCGATCACGCCTCACCCATTTCAGACACCACGATCGTCTCCTCGATGGCAGCGGCCACCGATCACATCGATCATGTCAGGACCCAACTTCCCTATGCCACGATTGCGGCGGTTGCTGCGAGCGTCGGGTTCGCCGTCCTGGGGTTCACCATGTGAAGCCGGCGGCTGGATGTTAAGGGGGGCCCGCTAGGTAGACGACCGGATCGACCTGCCTCCCGCTCTTCCATACCTCGAAGTGAAGGTGGGGTCCGGAAGCCGTCCCGGTGCTCCCGCTCGCACCCACCAAGCCCCCACCGCTGATCGACCGCCCTACCAAGACGTCGATCTCCGATAGGTGGGCATACACCGAAATCACCTCTCCTGGATGATCGATCCAAACCACATTCCCGAACCCATTCATCCATCCGGCGAATCGGACCCGCCCCGGTGCCATCGTCCGAACCGGGGTGCCTTCCGCTGCTTGGATATCCACACCTCGATGGACATTGGGAACCAGGCCATCCAACCTCATCCCAAACGGGGAGGTCATGGAGTTGCGGATCGGCCAGTTGGGCACGGAGCAGCCCGTTAGAGCAGCTGCCAGCAGGCATCTGACGATCGCCTTTCGGGCGATCATCTTGGCCCCCACTCGGCGCGTGCCCACCCAGCATAAGGGAGAAGAAGCACTTGAGCGGCGTCACCCTTCTCGAGCGCCTCGACCCCCTTGGGGATAACGGCAAGCCCATCTGCCGAGGCCATACTGCGAATCACCCCGGATCCCTGCGCCTCCGAGAGGTGCGCCCCGAGCTCTCCAGATGCGTCCGCTTCGAGCCGGACCCGAAAGAATCGAGTGAGCCGAGGCGGGCCGGCCAACCGTTCCCGGGCCGCCGCCGGGATCGTGCGGAGGCAGCGATGCGCATGTCCTCCCAGCGCCCGGATCGTCGGCAAACCGAGGGTGAGAAAGGTGACCAGCGCAGAGACAGGGTTTCCGGGGAGGCCCAGCACAGGCACCTGTCCGTGGCCGTCCGATTCAGGAAGCCAGCCCAGGCTCACTGGGCTCCCGGGCCGCATCAGGACACGCCAGAAGTCCAGCTGGAAGCCCATGTCGTCCAGTACCGCTTTGACCAAATCGGCTTCCCCCATCGAAGCGCCCCCAGTCGTAATAATGAGATCCGCCTCGGCAGCGGCCGCGCGCAAGGCCTGCTCGAGGGCCCCGCGATCGTCCCCAACTCTTCTCGGAGTGAGGGGAAGTCCTCCGGAGTGGACGATTAGAGGAGGAAGAGATGGAGAGAGCACATCGGCGCGAAAGACCCCGCCCGCAAGGGCAGCCGTGTCGCCCGTAGGGACGAGCTCATCTCCTGTGACAAGGAGCGCGACCTTAGGGGCTCGATGCACAGAGACGGTGGGCTCCCCGGTCGCGGCGAGAAGCGAGAGAAGCCCGGGAGTCACAGTGTCACCCGCGGATGCCAGGCGTTCTCCCTGGCGGAGCTCCTCCCCAGCCGGGCGAACGTAGCGGCCCGGCGTCGCGAATCCGCCACCGTCGGAGGGATTCCACGAGATCCGCACGGCTCCGGACGACTCCGCCTCGCGGTCGGTACTCTCCACAGGAATGACGGTGTCTGCGCCGGAGGGCAAGAGTGCACCGGTCATGATGCGGACCGACATGCCCCTCTCAAGGTCATGTGGCCAGGGGGCGCCGGGCCGACTCGCTCCGACCACCGGGACGGGCCTGGAAAGCCCGCCTTCCTCCGACGCGACAACATCCGCTGCGCGAAGAGCGTATCCGTCCATGTGAGAGGTTGTCCCCGGGGGAAGAGTCAGTCGGCTCCTTACTTCGTCACCGATCGCCAGGCCCAGAGTACCCTCAAGCGGTCGCGGACCCGCCGTACCGGCGGGTCGGATCGATTCGATTCGTCGAAGCGCCTCCGGGAACGAAAGCCAATCGGGCTCTCGAGTCTCGAATTCGGCCATAGCCCGCCGCAGTCAGAATCGGTAGGAGACGCCAAGGGTGAAGGCTCCAGCTCCGAGCCATTGCTCGTCGACCAGATCTCTCGCCTCCCCCTCCACGTCCATGAATCCAGCCGGTGTGCTCAACTTCCATATTTGCAGTGTGGATTCAAATCGAAGCGTGACGCGCTCACCCGGAATCCACCGAGTCCCGGCCCCGAAGGTTCCCAGAAACGAGGGTCCGAAACTGAACCGCTCTCCGGCGGCGAGGCTTGCTTCCAGCGGGGAGGGCCCAGCCAGGTCTCCCACGATTCCGCCGCCAAGCAACACGAACGGAGCGAGCCCGTGCCAGGTTCGCGCCCCGGTCAGGGTGAATCGCATCCGGGCGTCCATCGCCGCGACCAGCGCGTCGGCATCCCCAAGGGGCTGCAGTCCCGCACCGGAAACTGCCTCCAATACGACTCGGTCGGTCTGCATCAGATAACCTCTGACCTCCGCGGCGAGGGGTCCTCGAAGCTCGATCGTGTAGTGCCCACCGATCAGCGGCCCCCCTCCCGGACCGATCCCGACCTGCCCACGCCTATCTTGGGCCAAACCGAAGATCATCCCACTGTCGTGAGAATGATCGATAAATCGATACGAGGACGGGATCGTCTGTGCGTGGGCAAGAGCAGGCCCGACAAGCCCCGACGAGGCGACCGCCGTGAATAGTCCGAGACCTCGAAGAAGAGAGATTCCCATGCGAGTCCGGTCCGGGCGAACGAGAAGTCGTCGGAAGCTACCGGGAGCCCCTGGAGCACTGCAACCCATATTGGCACTGCCTTTGCCGAGGTACGACCACCCTATAAGTTTCTCATGGACGCCGCTCATTATCCCAGGCACCCCCGGCTCGTTTTCGTCGATGTTCCTAGGACATTCATTAACGCCTGCCCACAGCATCGTCGTCCGACTTTCCTTTGCGTTCTCTAGCCTTGTAATCGCCTGCCCACAGGCGCAGGCTCAGGACGCGGTCGTCAGGGTCGACGAGAATCTACGTGCCGATCCGAATGGAGCGATTCTGGGGCAGCTTGGCCCTGGCACACCAGTCTCGGTGGAGGGTCAGCAAGGCGACTGGTCGGAGGTTACGGTCCGCGGTTTCGTGTTTATGCCCTCTCTGCAAGTCTGGACTGAGGGGCCGCTCGACCTGGTCGTTTCTTCGCCTGATGGAGAGAACCTCCGAGATGCGCCGTCCGGCCGGGTCTTGGGACGACTCAACACCGATACTCTGCTCGAGGAAGTGGAGCGGTTCTCCGAGTGGATCGAAGTCCGACGAGTCGCCTGGATCTTCACCTCCTCCCTGGACGAGGCTCCCGCCGCGGTCGCGGCCGTTCGCGGTGAGCCCGGAGTGTCCGCCCAAGTAGCGGAACCCATCGTGTTGTCGGAATCCGCGGGGATGACCGAAGGGTGGCTCGCCGGGGGATCCCGGGCGGCCCCTATCCTCGCGACCCCGGAGGGCGACACGTTGGGCCACGCCGAGCCGGGGTCGGAGCTCCGCGTCCTGGGCCGGGAGGGGAGCTGGGCGAGAGTCCAGATGGAGGGCTGGGTCTGGGTGCCAGGCCTCGTAGACGACGGCGGCGGGGACGGAACAGGCGGCGAGCTAGCCGTTCTCTCGGGGGTCCGCGTGGCAGATCTTTCAATGGACGCTGCAAGCTACGAGGGCCGAGTCGTGGAGCTAGACCTTCAGTTCATCTCGCTCGAGCGGGCGGAGCGGCTTCGGACCGACTTCATCGAGGGTGAACCATTTCTGTTGACCCGGTCTCGTGAGGGGAACCGGACTTTCGTGTATGTCACCGTGCCACCGGAGCGGCTCTCGCAGGTGGAGGGCATCGCTCCCTTGCAGGAGATCCGTGTGGTCGGACGGGTCCGATCCGTCGCGGCCGCTTTCACCGGGAATCCCATCCTGGATCTGGTCGAGATCGAGAGAAGGCCCTGAGGGGTGGTGAATCTTCCGCAGTGTCATGCCGTAGAGACATCTGGGGCTTGGATCATGCTCCCCTCAATCCGTGGACTCTAGGGATCCGCCACGATGTTCTGTTGGTCATGCGGTGAACAGCTGGACCCGGGCGGCGATCGTTGTTCGTCCTGCGGCACTACCACTGCCATATCGGCCACGATGGAGCCAAGGGCTCAGACGGGTCCCCGTCACACGGTCCGAATGTGCCCTGGGTGCGGTTATCTCGGGGAGGGGATGCCCTACTTCAGACGGTCTTCCCACGCGGTCCTTCTGGTGGGAGCCGCCATTCTCACCTACGGGTTCGGTGGGCTCGTCTACTGGCTGGTGAAGCGGGATGCGCTCGTGTGCCCTTCCTGTGGGCTCTCCTGGGATCGAGCACGCCAACTCGCAAGCGTCTCCTCAACAGGGGAAGCCGCGTCTGAGCCCGGGCTTTGGTTGAGGCCGATGGGGGTCGCAGAGGCGGAGCTTCCCCGCGGGGGACTGGTCCGTCGGACCGCAGGGGTGATCTTAGGGATCCTGGCAGTCTTCCTTCTGGGGATCGGAATCGTCGAAACCGCGGCCGCTGCCTTAGTGACCGGCATCTCTGTGGGGCTCGTTGGTGGCACCTCCTTCGCTTGGGGCTGGCGTGCGCTCCAGAGGCGGCGAGAGGGCCTCTTAGAGTCACTTCAAACCCAGGTCCTAAAGGTTGCCTCGGCTCACGGCGGCAGGCTCACGGCGACAGACGTAGCAGCTGGCCTGGAAGTGACTCTCCCGGCGGCAGAAAGGGTTCTCTTCTCCATGGACGACGGCTTCCGAGTTCGGTCAGACGTGACCGACGAGGGCCTGTTAGTGTTTGACTTTCCAGAGATTCAGGTGCGGCGCCTCTCGGAAGGAGAGGGCTCGCCAACTGCGTCGACCTAAGCTGAGTTAGGGAGGATTGGTTGTCCGAGACCGATCGCTTGAAAGGGGAGCCCCATCTCTTGAGAGAGTTCCAAGACGACGAGGGAAAGATGTGGTTGGCGGGGGTGAGGGCCCGTCCGGGCTTGGACTTCAAGGGCCGCTTCTTCTTCGTCGTAAGTCTAAGAGGAGGAGACGCTTCCGACGAGGTGTGGTTGGAGGACGTCCGGTGGAACAGCGAACAAACCGCTCGACGTACATTGGAGACGATGTCCGGAGTCGAGTTGAGGAGGCGCCTCCGCGCGGCCAGGGGACGACGTGTGACGGAGCCCCACCTTCGCGATATTTAGTCGCTGGTTAGGCTATTAGCTGGCCGCGAGAAGGATGCGAGTTCGATGCCGATCTCGTCCTCGATTCGCTTCGCACGCCCTGCAGAGGGGACGTTGTTCGACAGGATGCTAAAGAGGATCTGCTCGCCGTCTGCGCTTCGCACGATTCCGGAGAGTGCGGAGACTCGTCTGATCGTTCCAGTCTTGGCCCTTAAGTTCCCCGCCGCGGCGGTCCGGTACATTCGACGAAGCTCACTACGGTTTCCCGCCTCAGGGAGCGACGCCCAGAAGGAGTCCGCGTAGTCCGAAGTCGCCACATGGCGCAGCAAGTGCACGAAGGCCGATGGTGTAGCCCGATTCAGGTTGGAGAGTCCCGATCCATCCTCAATTCGGAACTCCTCCGGGCTCACGCCGACAACACCGGTCAGGTAATCGCGTAAGGCCTCTCCACCCCCGCGGAATGAGCCGTCCCCCGAGGTGACCCTTCCGATTGTGAAGAGGAGAATCTCGGCATAAAGGTTGTGGCTCTCCTTGTTCTGAACCTGGATCAGATCGCGAAGCGGTGGGGAATAATGGACGCCAAGGCTCCGAAGCTCTGGGGCAGAGTCTCTTCGGAACGCGGGCGCTATGATCTGGTTCCGAGTCAACGGGGACTCGGCGCCGGAGCGAACCTGTGACACGGAGCCTGCAACCCTGATTCCCTCCTCCTCGAGGACTGATCTGAATACCGCTGCGGCGTAACTCGGTGGGTCGGAGACCGTGAGCCTCCTGGACAGCTCTCCGGAACCGGATCCAATCTGGCCCCGGATCTCGATCACGTCGTCGGGATGCTCCCGGACCAGAAAAAGAGATCTTCGGGAATTGCCAGGGACGGTGCTGCTCGTGTTGAGCAGTGGGAGCCCCGCCCCCTCGGGAACCATGCGTATGCGAGCCGGAGCCCCCTGAGGGCCGCCCCGAATGTGGAGCGTCACGACATTCTCCGCGAAGGTCAGGGCCGAGACGGGTGCCGCATACCAGTGGTCGAGGTACCTCGGGCTCCAAGACGGGCTCCGACCCGGACCGCGGAAGAAGCTCGCATCTCCGATGATGTCTCCGGTAACAGTGTGGACGCCCGCCTCTTGGAGAGCGTCCGCAAAGTCCCGCCATGGGTCCGTTGGCGAATCCAACAGTTGGTCAGAGATCGCTGGATCCCCCGTGCCGTAGAGGATCAGGTCGCCTTCGAGAACGCCCGCGCGGATTGCTCCATCGGTAAGGAGGAAGGTCGGAAAGCGATAGTCTGGCCCAAGATGATGAAGCGCGGCCGCACTCGTGAACAGCTTCTGGTTGGAGGCCGGAGCCAGCGGGCGGTCCGGATCCAAAGCGATCAGCGTATCCCCGTGCTCCAGCGATACTGCCAGCACACCCCACTCACTGTTCGTCCAACCCGTGCCCCGGATTAGCCCAAGCACCTCCGCCCTGAGAGCGGCCAAGTCGAGAGTGCGCGCACGCGTAGCGACCGCCGCGTCCGAGCCAGATGCCCATAGGACGAGAGTGAGCGAGGTGAGGCTCAGTGCTCCAAATATCGGTTTCAACCAGTCCTCCCGAGCCAGTGCGATCGCGTACAACGAATCGAAAAATGGGCGAAAACCCGTGCGTGGTGCAAGGATCGGTACCAATGACCCCGGTCAGGCGGGGTACGGTTGTAAACGTGGAGTGAAAGCTTCAAGCGGATGTCTTCCGGGCTGCGGCACGATGACACCGGGGTTGAGGATCCCCTTCGGGTCCAGGGCCTCCTTTACTCTTCGGAATCCCTCAAGGAGATCGGGGGGCCAGATCCTTGAGAGGAGCGGGGTGCGAAGTCGACCATCCCCGTGCTCACCCGTAAGGGTGCCCCCGAGAGCTGCTACCAGCTCTGTCACCTGGTCCAGCGCGCGCTCGACTCGGACCGTTCTGTCTGGGTCGGTCAGCTCCAAGAGAGGGTTCACATGCACGTTCGCGTCGCCGGCGTGACCGAACACGACCGCGTCAAGGCCTACATCCGCTAGGATGGTGTCAAGCCCGTCCAGGTAATCGCCCAGCGAAGACGGGGGCACGACCGAGTCCTCGATGAACTGGGTTGAGATCCGACCGCGACCAGACTCCCTTGCGATGATCAGGCTGACCGCATGGCGGAGGTTCCAGAGTCGGTCAACCGTCTCCGGATCTCGGGTTACGAGGGGTGGCTGAAAGCTGGAGGCCGCGAGCCGCTCCAGCTCTTGTATCCCTCCTCCGACCTCGTCCGGCGTCCCTGCCACTTCGATGATCACGAGGGCGAACGCCCCTTGGGACAACACTCGGAGCTGGTGGTCCAGGCTTGCCTGGACGAGCTCCAAGAATCGTCTGCCAAGAAACTCGCACGCCGTCGCCCCCAAGTCCTCTGACCGCAGTGCGAGCTCTGTGAGAGCTTCGGACGAATCTGCCCGGAGCACGGCCAGACCACGATCTTCGGGAAGTGGGTTGAACCGGAGGTCGGCTCGGGTAATGAAGGCTAGGGTCCCTTCACTCCCCACGAGGAGCTGGGCGGGGTCACCGGCTTGGAGGAACCTGTCCAGCCCATAGCCGGACGAGTTCTTCCGCACCGACGGCCATCCTGCCGGCGTGGCCTCGGAGGATCGGTGCAGTTGGTCCTTGAGTGACGAATGGAGGTGGGCAAAAAGCTTGGGCGACGGCTCCTCTTCGCCGACCCGGAAACGCTCACCCCAAGCGTAGTACCCCTCCAGCGCTTCCACTGAGGCCGAAATGGAGCCGTGTCGAAAGCTTCTGGCTCCCGCAGCGTTGTTCGCTACCATTCCTCCCACTCGGCACCAACGCCCTGATGAAGGAAGAAAGGGCAGAAAGCCTCCGTGCTCGCGTGCAACGCGATCGGCCTCGGCCGCAATCACTCCGGCTCCGGCTCGGATCCGGCCCGACCGTTTATCCAAGACCTCTATTCCCCCGAAGGCGGCCCCGATCTCGACAACGATCTCCGGGCCGAGGTTGCCTCCAGGCATCCCCGTACCGGCACCCCGTGGGATCAGCGGAATTTCATTTGCCCAAGCCCAGCTCAGAAGCTGCCCGAGGCAAGCCTCGTTCCGGGGGATCAGGTAGGCGGAGGGGGACGCTTCGAACGGACCCGACACCGTAGAGGCCCGTCGCGCGGCTTCAGCACCGCGGAGTATGGACCCGTCGAAGTCCGGAGGAAGGTCGGATCTCGCTAGCGACGTCGGCTTCAGGCCGGCTCCAGCTGCGCCCCGGCGTGGGAGCTGGCGCAACTCTCACAGTACCCGGTCAACTCGAGTCGGTATCCGGTCACCTGGAAGCCATCCACGTTCTCGCCGAACGCCGTGGCCTCACGGGAAGAGAGGTTGGCAGGAAGATCGAACATTCGTGAGCACGCTAGACAGCGAGCGTGATGGTGCGGATCGGTGCGGCCGTCGTACCTGGCCGAGCCGTTCGCGTAGCCGAGCTTCACAGCGAGGCCGCAGCCCACCAAGGTCTCCAGACTCTTATAGACCGTGGCGAGGGAGATAACGGGCACCTCGGAATGCACCGCGCGGAACACCTCGTCGGCGGTCGGGTGCTTGTCCGTGGAGGATAGAAAGCGGTAGACCGCAGCACGCTGGTCGGTAAAACGGTGGCCGTTTGTCTCGAGGGCCTCCCGGAGTACCTGATCCGGGGGCCGTTCCTGAACTGGCATGGTGCGCCCAGCCTGTGGATGGTGACCGAATCGAACCAACTACCGAAAAAGTTAAGGCGTCGTGAAAAAGTGTGTCAACTTTCCAATCTTCTGAACCCTGCCGGTCGACGCTCTTTACCCGAGTGTGGAGGTCCCTTGACCAACAGCGGCGGTAGCCTCCGATGAGTGCACGGGGGGGAGCGGCCGACCTCCTTACTCTCGAACCGCTGTTGGAGGCGGTCAGAACGGGAGTCGAGGATGCCGGTTGGCTGCTCTCTGGCCTCCAGAAGACCACCAGCCACGAGTTCGAGGGGAAGTGGGCCGGAGAATCGACCCGCAGCGCCTATCTTTTCTTCCATCGCGCCGATCTTCCCGAGAGTGTAGGGATGGAGGCCTTCCTAGACGAGACCTCCGACGGTCTCCGCGGAAACCTAGCTCTCGTCCTCGATGGGCCCCCGCTGGGTAGGCTCGGCGGTGTATCCGCGGTACTGGAGCGGGTGGCGGGGGCAACTGGAGAGACCCTACCGGAGGGCTACCGCAGTCCCGTAGCGCTCCGCCTCTCGGTTCCAGACGGTGTCACACCGGCGGACCAGGCCGAGGTTCAGTTTCGGATCAAGCTCACCATCCCCGGGGCGGCGATGTGCGCGGGTGCGTCTGCGGTCTCGGCTCTCTCGTCGGCGACTGTGGCGGCGTTCGAGGCCCTTCTCGAGCGACCAGAGGTGGCAGAGATGCTACCGCCCGTGATCGACTGACCGTTTAGCGAATAGGAGTAATGGAATGACCCCCTCCGAAGGCACGCTGGACGACCTCCTTCAAGAAGAACGGACCTTCCCGCCACCGGAGGGCTTCAGGAGTGTGGCTCACGTGTCTGACGACGCCGCGCGCGAAACGGCCGCGCGCGATCCAGAGCAGTACTGGGCGGGGTGGGCGGAAGAGCTCCATTGGTTCCGAAAGTGGGACCGAGTCCTGGACTGGGATCCGCCGTACGCCAAGTGGTTCGACGGCGGTCAAATCAATGCGGCGTACAACTGCCTCGACCGTCATCTGAGTGGACCGCGCCGTGATAAGGTCGCCCTGATCTGGGAAGGTGAGCCGGGGGATGTGAGGCGGTACACTTACGAGGAACTGCACAACGAAGTGGCCCAATTCGGGCAGGTGCTGAGAGAGCTCGGGGTCCAGCGCGGGGATCGTGTCGCGATATACCTCCCGATGGTTCCGGAGGCCGCCATAGCGATGCTGGCCTGCGCAAGGATCGGAGCTCCTCACTCGGTGGTCTTCGGAGGATTCTCCCCAGAATCGCTGGCCGACCGCATCAATGACGCGGAGGCCAAGATCCTGATCACCGCCGACGGGGGATACCGTCGGGGCAAGGTGGTTCCCCTCAAGGACAATGCGGACACAGCCGTGGCTCGATGCCCGACCATCGAGCACGTGATCGTAGTGGCACGCGGGAGCGATCTTTCGGAAGGAGTCTCCGCCTCGATGAGTCCCGGGCGAGACCTCTGGTACCACGATCTCATGGCCGCGGCGGAGGGAGGCTGTGAGGCAGAGGTCATGGAGGCCGAGGATGTACTGTTCATCCTGTACACCTCGGGTACAACCGGAAAGCCCAAGGGCGTGGTTCACACGACGGGAGGTTATCTCACCCAGACTTACGCCACCACTCGGTGGGTGTTCGACCTCAAGGAGGACGATGTCTACTGGTGCACAGCCGATGTGGGCTGGATTACCGGTCACTCGTACATCGTCTACGGTCCCCTCGCGAACGGGGCCACCATGCTCATGTACGAGGGCGCACCCGATTCGCCGGACCGTGGGAGGTTTTGGCAGCTCTGCGAACACTACGGGGTGACCGTGTTCTACACCGCACCAACCGCGATACGGGCTTTTATGAAGTGGGGCGATGATTGGCCGGCCAAGTACGATCTCTCCAAGCTCCGCCTGTTGGGAACGGTGGGAGAACCGATCAACCCCGAGGCCTGGATGTGGTACCATAGCCACATCGGGAATGAGCACTGTCCGATCGTCGATACGTGGTGGCAAACGGAGACGGGAGCCATCATGATCACCCCTCTGCCTGGCGTCACAGAAACTCGCCCGGGCAGCACAACGCTGACTTTCCCCGGTGTCGAAGCGACGATCTTGAATGATGCTGGTGAGGAGGTCGATGCAGGGTATCTGGCCTTGACCCGCCCCTGGCCTTCCATGCTCCGCACCATCTACGGAGATGATGATCGATACCGCGAGACCTACTGGTCGAAATGGGATGGGATCTATTTTCCGGGCGACGGAGCGAAACGAGGAGAGAACGGATACTTCTGGGTGCTCGGGAGAGTCGACGACGTCCTGAATGTCGCAGGTCATCGGATCGGGACGATGGAGGTCGAGAGCGCGCTGGTGGATCACACATCGGTAGCCGAGGCCGCCGTGGTCGGGAAGACGCACGATGTGAAAGGCCAGGCGATCGCCGCGTTTGTTACCCTGAAGGAGAATCGGGAGCCGTCTGCGCCCTTGGGGGAAGAGCTCCGGGCGCATGTCGCTCGGAAGATCGGGCCGATCGCTCGCCCAGACGACATCCTGTTCTCGGCCGATCTTCCCAAGACGCGCTCGGGCAAGATCATGCGCCGGCTCTTACGAGACATCGCGGAAGGTAAGGCGTTAGGCGACACCACGACTCTCGCAGACCCGGAAGTCGTGCGCCGCCTTAAGGAGCAGTATGAGGAGGGCGAAAGCTGACTTCTGACCTTTCAACCGGCAAGCGGATCCTTGCCGAAGGTGCGCCGCTCGATGCTCATGTCCTTCTTTTTGACCGGCTTAGCAGGAATCCCGACGTGGACCTGATGCGCTTCGGTGTCTCGGGTTGCTAGCGCCATGGCGCCAACCATGGAGTCGTCCGCGACATGGACCCCTGCCAGGATCGTGGCGTGGTAGGTGATGCGCACTCCGTTGCCGATAATCGTTGCTGGGGTGCTCACCAGCGCAGACTCCTGAATGTCGTGTCTGTGTGAATAGACGTTCGCGAAGTCAGAGACGCTCGCCCCGCTTCCGAGACGGATCCCGCCCCTATCGTCCAACAGGACGTGACGGTGGACGACTACTCCGTCACCGACCTCTAGATTGTATCCGAACGAGAGCTTCACGAAGTGGAACGCCTTGAAGTTCTTTCCGCACTTTTTGAAGATGCGCTTGGCGAGTAACCGCCGGAAGCGGATTCCGAGATCAATGTTTTCCCCGAGAGGGCTCTTGTCGAACATCTCCCAGAGCCAGATGAGCGGCTTTATCCGAGCGTACTTCTCCTCATCAATTTCGTGGTAATACTCAGGTTCGAGGGTGACATTCCTCGGGTCCATTTGCATGAGTGCGATGCGGGTTGATTGGGTCAGCCCCGCCCCATCCGACGCAGCCAGTCCCGGATAGAAGAGATCGGTAAGAATCGTGCGGCACAGCTCGTTCCGGTCACAGTCAGGGCGTTCTAACTCCGCGTCGATGGCCGAGAGCCAATCGTCATAGGCCCGACGGGCTAGGGTGGGAAGCTCGACCTCCCTTAGGGGGTAGTAGGGCATGACCTGTTTGATCGATCTTGGGGCGAGACTCTACCCGCGCTCCGAAAGGTTGCGCAGGGCCTTGGGGTAAAGGGCTACCCGGGCCTAGACCAAGGGATCCCGGCAATGATTCGCCATGCTTTCTCTATATTGTCGCGGATGCGTGAAGTGTTGAAGGCGTAGAGGGGGTGCGTAATGCATGAAACGCTGAGGCGCCGGATCCTTCGGAGGTTGGAGACCCTCCCGGAGCCTAAACTCTATCAGGTGTTGGACTACATCGAGTTCCTTGAATCTCAATACTCTACCGGAGCTCAAGAGGAAACGTCTGGTCTGCAGAAGCTTGCGGAGCGTCTGGAGGATGAGCTCCGGAACAGAACGCTAAGCCCCTCGAGGCTGCGCGAGGCATTTCAGCTCATTTCGGCAGCCGATCGCGTGCTGGGCTCGGTCTCGGAGGCCGGGCGAGAGATTCTATCCGACTTACAGGCTCTGGGGGAGGCAGAGCAGAGCCCAGAACTAGTCTCGCAGGATCCGGATAGCGAGGAAGGCCTTCCTTCGACCGACTCAGTGGGCGAGTTGGAAGGCGACGGCCCTCGGGGTTGACACCTCCGTCAAGGGCCGATAAGCTGCCCCATGGTACGAGCTGCTACATGCCGTCTGACCGTCATTCGCGCCCGCTGGTCGCGTCCCGCTTGTGCGGGTCTCGCTTCCGGCGGGCGCGCGACGTTCTCCTCTTAATCCCGCTCGAGAAGCGCACATGCCGGACGCCCGCCGAGATGAGGACTCCATCGTCGAAGGACTGACCTTCGACGACGTCTTGCTCTATCCAGGCCGATCGAAGGTCCACCCCAGGGACACCAGGGTAGACACCCTGCTCACGAGGGGAATCCAGCTCTCCATGCCGCTCGTCAGCGCCGCGATGGATACGGTCACTGAATCGGGGATGGCGATCGCGATGGCTAGAGAGGGGGGTCTCGGGATCATCCATAAAAACATGTCGGTGGACCAGCAAGCCGAAGAGGTGGATCGGGTAAAACGGTCGGAGAGCGGGATGATCCTGAAGCCGATCACTCTGCGGCCGGGTGCAACACTCCGCGATGCCCACGACCTCATGTCACGCTTCTCGATCTCCGGTGTGCCGATCGTCGAGGCCGACGGCCGACTCGTTGGAATCGTCACGAACCGCGATCTGCAGTTCGAGACGAACCTGGACCAATCGGTGCGCGACGTCATGACCTCCAAGGAGCTCATTACGGCCCCAGTCGGGACCACCCTCGAGGAGGCCGAAGTCGTACTTCATCGGCACCGCATCGAGAAGCTGCCGGTCGTCGATGAAGAGGGGATGTTGGCCGGCCTCATCACCGTGAAGGATATAGTCAAGCGACGACAGTTCCCGAACGCCTGCAAAGACGAGCAAGGTCGGTTACGGGTAGGCGCTGCTATCGGCGCTTCCGTTGTGGATCTGGAGCGAGCCCGGGCCGTGATCGACGCCGGAGTCGACCTAGTCGTTATCGATACCGCGCATGGGCACTCCGAAGGGGTTTTGGAAGCTGTGGTGCGCACCCGCACCGAGTTCCCAGAAGTGCAGCTGATTGCGGGAAACGTGGCCACCGCGGAGGGTGCACGAGATCTCATGGATCGAGGTGTCGATGCAGTAAAGGTCGGAGTCGGGCCTGGTTCGATCTGCACCACGCGAATCGTAACGGGGGTCGGAGTTCCGCAGTTGACCGCGATCATGGAGGGGGTCGAAGGGACGCAGGGGCAAGTCCCCATCATCTCCGATGGTGGCATCAGATTCTCAGGGGACCTGGTAAAGGCACTGGCCGCAGGGGCCAGCGCGGTCATGATGGGCTCGATGTTCGCTGGAACGGAGGAATCGCCCGGAGAGAGCTTCCTTCTGGAGGGCCGGCGGTACAAGCTCATCCGCGGTATGGGCTCGTTATCCGCCATGGAAGAGGGCTCGGCCGACCGCTATTTTCAGGAGGACCGACCGGAGGTCCGAAAGCTCGTCCCGGAGGGCATCGAGGCCCGCGTACCCTACAAAGGGCCGGTCTCGGATACGGTCTTCCAGCTAGTGGGTGGATTGCAGAGTGGAATGGGGTACTGCGGTGCCGAATCCCTTCCGGAGCTGGCCGCGAAGGCAAGGTTCTGCCGAGTCACACCCGTCGGACTGCGCGAGTCACACCCGCACGACGTGACCATCACCAGAGAGGCCCCTAACTACCGGCTGTAGCGGGCCTCGCGAGTGCGGGTTCCGATCCGCGACCTCGGCGTCGAACCTTGTCCCGGGGTCCTAGCTTGCCCTGTCCACAGAGAGGCCTACGCTAATTTGCTGGCCATGGAGTGTCGTTTCGAAGCTGCCTGAGCGGCCAAGCCCCTCTAAAGGTATATGCATGTCAGATTGGTTCGCAGGGCACGGGAAAGCGTCGCGACGCGACACATCCCCAGCCCTAACCTCAGCAATAGCCCTGACTGCACTTGTGCTTTCGGCTTGCCGGACGGTGGGCGTACATGAACCCGCCTTGACGCCGGGCGGATCACGACCTCTGGATATCGCACTCGACGACTCGGCTAGTCAGCCTCGGCCTCTCGGACCGGAGACGGCCGCTCCCCTGCCAGACTTCGAAGTCGACGGGATCGACGAGATCCTTCACTCACCGGCTTCTGTGGATACTGCGCTCCGTGAGGCTGCAAGCGCATGGAGGAGCCGTTGGACGGGCCAACTGTCGGAGACCTTCGCGCAGTACTTGGAACGGATGGGCCGATACGATCAGTTGGTCCAGCGCGAACTTGACGAGCGCGATCTGCCCGCAAGCCTACGCTATCTCCCACTCGTCGAAAGCGGTTACTCGCCTCGAGCCGTGAGTCGGGCGGGGGCGACCGGCCTGTGGCAGCTCATGCGTCCTACGGCTCGGGAGCTCGGGCTGATGGTGAATTCGATCGTCGATGATCGACGGGACCCGGTCGCATCCACAGCGGCCGCGCTCGACTACCCGGAGGAGCTCCACGCCGAATTCGGGTCCTGGCTCCTCGCCCTTGCCGCTTACAACGGCGGTCCTGGGCGGATTCGGCGTGTCCTCGACCGTTACGGTCCGAGCACAGCCCCATTCGATGATGAGCGGTTCATTGCAGTCCGACGCTACCTTCCCCGCGAGACGAGGGAGTTTATCCCTCGTTTCTTCGCGGCGGCGGCTCTGGCCGAAGACCCCGAGAAATACGGGTTCCGGATGAGAGAGCCGGACCCGATGGCCTTCGACGAGATCAGGGTCCCCGACGCCACGTCACTCGACGTCATCGCGACGGCCGCGCAGGTTCCCGAGGAGAGGATTCGCCGGCTGAATCCCCATTATCTTCGCGGATACACCCCCGTAGGTGAGCCTCGAATCGTACGAGTGCCCGTTGGTTTGAGCGCTACGTTCGAGAGAAACTTCGCCGCCATCCCCCCTGAAGACCGCCTCAGCTTCCTGGAGCACGTCGTCGCCGCGGGTGAGACCTTCAGCCACATCGCGCGTCGATATGGAGTTGCAGTGTCCGAGCTCACTGACGCGAATCGGCAGGTCGAACCACGACGGCTTCAGATAGGGATGGGGGTGATCGTTCCTCTTGCCTCGTCGTCTCGTCGCAGCGAACGGCTTGACGGGGACGGGCAGCCGTAGCGGGCTGGCCGGTTGTATCCCAGGCGCCGCGTCGGGCTTCAGTCGATCAGCCGTTCTCCGCCTTCCAGACTCCGCTCCGGCCTCCCGCTTTTTCGGTCAGCCGAATATCTGAGATGGTCATCTCCCGATCGATGGCTTTGCCCATGTCGTAGAGGGTAAGCAGGGTGACGGAGACAGCCGCTAGCGCCTCCATCTCCACTCCTGTCGAGCCCTGAACTCTGGCGACGGCGCGGACTCTCAGTCCTGGCAGCTCGGAATCGGGCGTCACCTCGACCCCCACCGATACCGCCGGAAGCACATGGCACAGCGGGATGAGCTCCCCGGCGCGCTTTGCCGCCTGGATCCCTCCGAGCTCGGCGACTCGGAGCGCATCTCCTTTTGGACCGCCAGCGAGCATCCTCTCGAGAGTACTCGGCGCCATCAGGATCGAACCCTCCGCCACGGCCCATCGGGTCGTGACCGCCTTCTCGGAAACGTCAACCATCTTGGGCCGGCCCTCTGCATCCAGATGCGTAAGGGAGCTCGGGTTCTTCGCGTCAGCGGTCATGAGGCCTCGTCTGCGACTAAGGTGCCGGGACGCGAAAGCTCCGCGTGAAGATCGGCAAGCATCTGGGTCAAAATGAGTTGAGGATTGACGTTCCCGGCAGCCAGACGGCGGGCGTCCTCGGCATGTCGGATGCAGCGTGACACGCGCACAGGATCGATGGAGCCGTCCGCGACTGTCTTCCGCAGCCATTTGATTGCGTCCCGATTCAGAACGGACAAATCGTCACACGAGCTGAGAGCGGCCAGGTCGCGCAGCCACGACTCCAGCGAGGAGAGGAGCTCATGGAGACCACGAGCCCCGACCGGGGAGTAGGAGAGTGCTCCAGTGAATCGGTCAGTGGGCTGTGGGCTGAGGGCGGCCCGAAGGAGGTGGAACGCCTCCTGCCGAATTCGCTCCAGCGGGCCGGGCTCTCCATCGGAGGGGAGATAGCCCAGGGACCTTCCGATCGAGCCGCCCGCGAGGCTCGCCGCCTTCTCGATCTCGTCCTCAGAGGCATCGCTATGCTTGTTGAGGAATCTGCACACGTGCTCCGCTGAGAGCACCGGCACGTGCAGCGCGGTCGTCCTAGATCGGATGGTGGGAAGGAGTCGTCCCGGCTCCGACGACGTCAGGATGAACCAGCAGTCCAACGGAGGCTCCTCCAAGAGTTTCAGCAGCGCGTTCGCGGCTTCCGGACTGGCGTCCTGTGCTACCAGCTCTTGGGCCTCTGCCAGAACGAACAGGCGCCTCGGCGCCATCCCCGATCCTCTGGCCGCCTCTCGCCTCAGGTTTCGGACTGTGCCGAGGTGAAGTCCTACAGGGTCTTCCGAGTAGGAGGGGCGAATAGGTCTCTCGCGAGCCTCCGCAATGACATCCGCACGCGCTGCCTCGAGGGCCTCCTGGTCGCGGTTGCGGGACCCCTTGGAGAGCGGGCGCTTGATCGGGAAGTACCAAAGCAGGTCCGGGTGTTCGATCCGCAGCGACAACCGGCATCCGCGGCAGTCTCCGCAGGGCCCCGAGGACGCGACGGCCTCGCAGAGGAGCAGTTGACCGGTCCAGAGGGCGAGTCGCTGCTTTCCGACGCCCCGCGGCCCGTGGAGCAGGAGCACCATGGGGAGCTGCGACTCCAGGAAGGCCCGTGCGAGGATCCTGCTCAGCCGTTCGTGGCCCTCTAGCGAAGGAAGGGTCACCGGTTGTAATCGCGTGCCCGAAGCCAGGGGCGCGGGTCGACCGCCTGAGGGGAGCCTCCGTTGATCGGGACTCTTACCTGGAATTCGACCCTAGAGCCCTCAGGCGTTCCCGCGCCGCCCACGGTTCCTACGACCTGCCCCGCCTCGATCATACGGCCCTGAACGACCCCAACGTCCTCCAGGTAGAGATAGAGGGTGTAGTAACCCTCACCGTGGCTCACGATCACCGATGGACCATACCCTTCGAACGGGCCGGACAGCGCGACAGTGCCCTCACGGACTGCCCTCACTGGCGTGCCCACCGGCGCCCCGATCCCGATTCCGTTCCATCGGAGGACCGTCCCGTTTGCACGTCGCTGCACCCCGAAGGGGTCGAGTTCGCCGACCGTATTCAGCAAGGCGCGATCGTAGGACGCGACAAGGTGCAGATAGTGGTACCGGTTCAGGAGGTCCGAGAAAGACTCTGCCCCGAGGAGAACTCGCGCGGTGTGCAGCGGCCCACGCTTGTAGATGTCGCGTACCCGTCGATTCAGGATGGCCTGCCGCTCCCGGAGTTGTTCCCGGGTTCGAAGGAGGTCGGCGGTGGTGAGCCGGACCCGTTCGGCGGTTCCCGCCACTTGGAAGTCGATTTCCGTCAGGACGGATCTGGACGCAGTGAGCTGACGCTCGATGTTTTGGAGCTCACCCGAGACGTTCTGCACTCTCGAACGTAGGCTCGTCATCTCCGTCTGTAGCTGAGCCCGTTCCTCCCTGATCTCCTCGAGCCGCAGTTGGCTGTTCTGGATCTCACGCCGAATATCCTCAGGTTGCTGCTGAGCTAGCACCGGCGGAGGAGCACAGCCAAGCCAAGTGGCCACCAGCACCCCTGAGAACAACGGCAGGCGCGATCCCCTCACCGTACCGGTCCACACTGGATTCGCTCTTTCAGCATTCACACCTCCTGGAGGTACTTCCTTATAGCGAAGGCGCTTGCAACGATCCCGAAGAATCCCCCAGCCACCATCCCCCCGAGGGCCCACCCCGCTGGGATCCACTCAAGGGGGAAGAGGAGCCGGTAACCGGCAAGGTAGGCCGAATACGTCAAGACGATGGCGAGGACCCCCCCCAAGGGCCCCCGTGACAAAGCCTTCGAGCAAGAAAGGCCGACGGATGAACCCGTTCGTAGCACCCACCAAACGCATGATGCGGATCTCGTCTCCACGAGCGAAGATCGCTATCCGGACCGCGGTCGCGATGATGAGCGCAGCCACTACCGCGAAAGCCGTCCCCAGTATCGAGGTTGCGACTGCCCCCACGCTCCGTAGCAGATACACCCGGTTGACCCACTCCTGCCCGTACGCGACTTCCTCAAAGGCGGCATAGAGCGAGGCGATTCCCGCTACCCGAGCCACCGACTCCGGTGTCCGAAACCCGGGGTGGAGCTCCACCTCGAGAGATGCCGGCAACGGGTTCACCTCGAGTCCTCTGAAGATCTCCTGGAACTCGGGGAGCTCCTCGCGAGCCTGCCTCAGGGCCTCTTCCTTTGATATATGCCTGACCGCGCGCACCTCTTCCATCTCGAGGAGGACCTCCTGCGCCACGGTGATCTCCGCTGCCTCTGCATCATCGCGCATGTAGGCGATGACCTCCACCCGCTCCTCCACCCGAGCAAGCGCCTGGTGCACGTTGTACGTCACCAGCCCGGGTGGGCTCGTCGGCGAGGAGTACGAGAGGTTGGCTCGCGAGTGCCCTGGCGGTTCCCACCCGCTGCTGCTCACCGCCCGAGAGTTCATGGACCACCGCTCCGGATTTGGCCGAGAGGCCGACCTTCGCCAGCAGCCGGTTGGCGCGAGGGAGAATCTCTTGGCGCTGGGTCCCAGTGACCTCGAGGGCGAACGCGACATTTTCGACCGCCGTCCGGCCCGGCAGCAATCGGAAGTCCTGAAACACGAATCCAACCCGCCGGCGCAGCTTCCAGATCTCCCGCTGAGAGACCAATTCAGATGAGAATCCGCTGACCCTAACTTCGCCCTGTGAGGGGCGCTCCGACATGTGAATCAGTCGGAGGGTCGTCGATTTACCCGAGCCGGAGTGTCCGGTCAGGAAGGTCAGCTCTCCCTTCCGGATATGGAAGGAGACCTCATCGAGAGCCAGTCCCCGCGGAGGGTAGTCCTTGGAGACTTTTGCGAGCCTGATCACCAGTGGAGCTTGCGCCTAAGGGGAGGTTTGGACACCGCTGGGGAGCCCGGCGACGGGAATTATATTTGGCGTGGGACGGACGTGTCAAAGCGGAGCCCGACCGTGGTGCCCGCAATCCTGGCGGCGAGTCTAAGAGCCTCTAGGAAAGATGTATGATCTACCTTGCCAGTCCCCACTCGATCGAACGCCGTTCCGTGATCGGGGGAGGTCCGTGGGAAGGGGAGGCCGAGCGTCATATTCACTCCCCGGCCGAAGGCGAGCGTCTTGAACACAGCCATTCCGACGTCGTGATACGGTGCGACTACGGCATCGACGACACCCTCGACCATTCGAAGAAACACGGTGTCCGCCGAGAGTGGATCCGAGATGTCCATACCAGACTCTCTCAGCGTGTGAATCGCTGGCATGAGGATCGTGGTCTCCTCGTCTCCGAACAGCCCTCCGTCCGAGGCGTGCGGGTTCACCGCGCAGACCGCGATCCTGGGTTTGGCGATCTTCCAGTGTTCCTGAAGACTGAACCAAAGAAGGGAAACTTGCTCCTCGATTCGGGCGGAGGTCAGGTGCGAAGGCAGCTCCCTCAGTGGAAGATGGGTGGTAGCCAGGAGGACGCGAAAAGGGCCACCTAGTCTCGTCGACTCCGAACACATCAACATCCCGACCGCGTCGGCCTGACTGAGCTCCCTGAGTAGCTCCGTCTGGCCGGGATGCCGGAGGCCCGCTTCGTGGAGGGCGGGCTTGTGGACTGGCCCCGTCACCAGGGCGTTCACCTCTCCCTGGAGCGCCATCCGGACTCCTTCCTCGATGGCCTGAAGGGAGATGACACCCGCGCTATAGGGGGAACCGTCAAAGACTCCTACTGAGCAGGAGCGGAGACGGCCAGATTCTCGCGGAAGACTCTCCTCATCCCCGAGAACGACGATCTGGGATTTGGGCTCATCCTGCCAGAAGTGAGGGAGTGCCTTCGTCAGGATCTCGGGCCCGACCCCTCTCGGATCGCCTAGCGTAACAGCAAGCCGGACCGGTTCGATCTGAGCGGGGGGGTCAGCTGGCACCGTCGGATCGGCGCGGTCTCACCAGCGAACCTCGACGTAGGTTTGAGAGCGCAACCGCTCCATAAGCTGATTCTGGAACTGCTCACCCTGAAGGATCCCTCGAATCTCGTCTCGAACGTCTTCATACGTGAGTTGCCCCGCCTCACGGATCTCCTGCAATTCAACGATGGCATACGCAGGTTGCCCGGGCAGCGGCTGAACCTCGATCGGGCCGAGGACGGCCCCCTCCTCCGCTGAGCCGAGCTCTTGTGCTATGCCGGCCGGAAGCCGCCCGACCTGGTCGCGGGTAACGGTCATCGGGTTTGGGAGGCCGGTTTCCTCACCCTCGTCGAGGAATTCAGATATCGGGACCCCGCCGACTACCGCGTCGCGAATCTCGCGGGCGCGCTCGGCCGCGGCTTCAACGTCGGCCGGTGTCGGTACCGTGCCGATCAGGATGTGGCGTAGCATCCGCTCCGGTCCCCTGATTCGCTCCACAAGGATGATGTGGGCACCGAACTGCGTCTCCACGACCTCACTCATGTCTCCTCTGTCCAGGCTGAATGCAGCCTCCTCGAACTCAGCAACCATCGTTCCCAGTCGCACCCATCCCAACTCCCCTCCGCGAGGTGCCGAACCAGGATCGTCCGAGAATCTCTGCGCGAAGTCCGCGAAGTCGCCCCCGTCGTCCAGACGGGCGAGAATACCTTCCGCTTCCTCTCTTGACACGGCCCGGACCGACTCCGACGGCTTGGCGGCCAAGACTACCTGTGAAAACGTCAGGCTCTCTGGCCGATCGCCTAGGTTTTCCTCTTCGCGTTCGAAGAATTCCCGGATCTGAGCCTCCTCGATCGGGACCGCTCGTGCGTCACTCCTCTGTGTTTGGATGTACCGCTCGATAAGGAGGGACCGTCGTATCTCCTCGCGCAGGTTCGCACGATACTCTGGCAGCGTGAGACCGACTTCCCCGAGACTCTGCGAGAGGCCGGCCTCCGAGCCGAAACGACCAATGGCCTCCTGCCAGGCACCCTCGGCTTGTTCATCTAGAACACCGTCGGGGACGGTGAGGAGGGAGTCCTCCAACGCGGCATTTAACACCAACATCTGATCCACGATCCCGTCGAGAACGGTTCGTTCAAGGTCTCTCAGCTCGGTCGAATCCTCCGGCATAGGCGCTCCTGACGCCCGAAGTCGAAGCATTTCCTCCTGAACCTGCGAGTTGAAGACCGCCGAGTCGCCGACGATGGCCACAACCCTGTCGATAAGATCGCCCTCGATAGAGGCATCTCCACCCACCGGTGGTGGGGCCTGAGCGAGAGCCGCATTGAAGGCTGTCAGGGACGGAGCCAGTTGCAGCAGCAGGAGGAAAACCCAAGCTGCGAGACGACGGGGGTGTAGCAGCATTCTCATCTCCGCGACGATGTACGACCACTCCTAACCAAGACCCGGAAGGCGGGTTCCAAGCTCGCACCCTCTCAGGGACCCGGCTCCGCCTCCTCAGGCGACCCCCCGTTCGTGGGCGCAGAAGCAGCCCCTCCGCTCCGGATCTCCTCCACCCGCGCGACAATCCGCTCCACAGCGTCTTCTGCCACCCGTGGCTCGTACCGGGCTCGGAGTGGAAGGGCTAACGCACCCAGCGGAACGACGTCCTGCTCGTTTGTGACGAGGCGCGACATAAGATCCCGGATCTCGCCCTCAACGGTTGCGGAAAGCGTCGCCCCCTCCTCGACCTGGAGCGAATCCACTCCCAGGAAGTCGGCAATGAGCAGGTATTGGCCTTGGACCTGAGAGACGATCTCCTCCGCCTCTTCCGCCGTCAGCTCAATCCCTAGACGCTCTGCCTCCGCCACGAGGATTCGGTCTCTCGTCAGATCCCGTAGCAGAGTCTCGAGCTGCTCATCTTGAGCTTGGGTGATCTGCTGTCGGATCTCCGTTGGCTGCATGGAGAGGAATTCTTGGTACTCCCCCGCGAGGTACTCACCACCCTCCCAGCGAGTGAGCTGGCTGGCGGTCTCATCTGTGGAAAGGCGATCCGCCGGAGCGGCCGTGATCCGACGAAGGAGCTCGACTGCCTCGGCTCCGATCTGAACGTTCGCCGGACCCTCGAGCTCGGCCAGGTAAATCGATTCCGCCACCGTCGTGCGTTCCGATTGCAGCTGTGCACGGTACTGAACCGCGATCTCCGCGAAGGATGGTCCCCGACGCTCCGCGACCTGGATCACGTGGAGGCCGAACTGGCTCTGTACTACATCGCTCACCTCACCGGGCTGGAGCCCGAATGCGGCTTCCTCGAAAGGTGGCACCATCACGCCTCGCGCGAAGAAACCGAGGTCACCGCCTGAGGCCGCGGACCCGGGATCCTCAGAATACTGCTCGGCTAGCGCCCCGAAGTCCTCGCCCGCCCGCGCACGATCTCGGATCTCCTCGGCTAGCGCCTGCAGTGAGTCTCGCTGCGCTTCCGAGATGGCCGGCCCCATCGTCAGAAGAACATGACGGGCGCGCACCTCGTCCCCTGGTCGCTCTTCATCGAAAGATGCCTCTAGCTCTTCCTCCGTTATCGACGTGTCCACCTGGATCACCTCGCCTCGAAGATGCAGCACCAGCGATCGCTCCAACTCTTGGTTCACCATGTCCGAGATGTCCAACGCGTCCAGCGCTCCCTCCTCATTCACGGTCCATGCGAGGAGCGTATAGTCGATCCAGAAGTCGAGGGTCGTCTCTATCACCCCGGGGTCATTCGGGAGGGCGGAGACCGGTGCCACAATCTGTGCCGCATCCTCGATCCCCAGCTCAAAGCTGGCGGCGACGGCTGCTATGTCCGGCCCCAGGGCCCGATCACAGCCCGTGAGAATAGGGAGAGTGGAAGCGAGCCAGAACGAGGTGAGACTACGCATATGGTTTCCCTATGGGATATCACAGATCGTGGAACAGTCGGTGAGGCCGGCACCACGGGCTCGCCTATCAGGCGGCACGAGCTCTCATCATCACCATCGCGTCAAGCGCTCGGATCAGGGTCCGGGTGAGAGGCTCTGTTCCAACTTGTTTCAAGGAAAGGGAGAGCGGGGCCATGCGCTTCACCTTGACTTCTACTTGTCGGTCCTTGAATGGGGGTTCCAGCGTGGTCAGCCTCGGGCTTGCCGCGGCCCGAAAAGTGATCCTTCCCTCGCGGCCTTTCACCAGTATTCTCTCGATTCCGAGGCGTTTGCCCAGAAGTCGAAGGAGACGGGCGTCCAGAAGCCGCTCAACCTCTTCAGGAAGCGGGCCGAATCGATCCCTGATCTCCTCGCGTAAACCGACCACCTCGGACCGGTCGTCAAGCTTCGAAAGTCGTCGGTAAAGATGCAGTTTTTGGCCGGAATCCGAAACATAGGCGTCGGGGACGTAGGCCGATCCGGGCAGTGAGACGTCCGGCTCGGAGAACTCGCTCTGGGTCTCAGGGCTGCTCCGTACTCTTCGCACCGCATCCTCTAGAAGGCGTAGGTATGTATCTATGCCGACGGCGTGGGCGTAGCCCGACTGGTCAGCGCCAAGCAGGTTGCCCGCCCCACGGAGCTCGAGGTCCCGAAGCGCGATCTGATAGCCGCTTCCGAGCTCGGTATGCAACTCCAAGAGCCGAATTCGCTTTCTGGCCTCCTCGGTGAGCGCCTCGGGAACGATTAGGTAGCAGTAGGCGCGGCGATTTGATCGGCCAACCCTCCCCCGGATTTGGTAAAGCTGAGCGAGGCCGAATCGATCGGCTCGATCGACGATCAAAGTGTTGGCGTTCGGTACGTCGAGCCCGTTCTCGATGATCGAGGAGCAGACCAGCACATCGACCTCGCCGTCGATGAACGCCTTCATAACGTCATCCAGCTCGGCGGCTCTCATCTGCCCGTGGGCCACTTCGACTCGCGCCTCGGCGACCAGCCTTTGGACTCGCTCGGCCATGGCTTGGATCGTATCTACGCGGTTGTGCAAGAAGAACGTCTGCCCCCGTCGGTCGAGCTCCTGCAGGAGGATCTCGGAGACGAGGCCGTCGCTCCACGGGATCGACTGAGTGCTCACGGCGAGCCGGTCCCTCGGAGGGCTGCGGATGAGAGAGAGGCTCCGCACTCTCGCGAGCGATAGCTGCAAGGTCCGTGGGATCGGCGTGGCTGTCAGCGTGAGTACGTCCACGCTGGAGCGGAGTTGCTTTAACGCCTCCTTGTGCTTCACCCCGAAACGCTGCTCTTCGTCGATGATCAGGAGCCCCAGCTCATGAAAGCGAACGTCGCCGGAAAGCAGCCTGTGAGTCCCGATGATCACGTCGACTGCCCCACGCTCCAAACTGAGACGGATCTCTTCCTGCTCCGTTGGCGTTCGAAAGCGCGAAAGTGAGGCAACGCGCACGGGGAACTCCGCAAGTCGCTCTTCGAAGGTCCGCCGATGCTGCTCCACGAGGATGGTCGTTGGCGCTAGGACCGCCACCTGTTTCCCATCCTGCACAGCCTTGAATGCCGCACGGATAGCTACTTCCGTCTTCCCGAAACCGACATCTCCACAGATGAGCCGGTCCATCGGCCGAGCTGACTGCATGTCCCTCTTGACTTCTCGAGTGGCTCTGCCCTGATCAGGAGTGTCCTCATAGAGAAACGCCGCCTCCATTTCTGTCTGCCACTTTGAGTCTGCCGAGAAGGCGAATCCCTCAGAGATCTCACGTTCCGCGTACAACTCGAGAAGCTCCTGAGTCATCTTCTCGATCGCTGCCTCGGTCCTCTTCCTGAGGGTCTTCCAGCGCTTTCCGCCGATCCGGTGAACGGCCGGCGGCTCGGAATCGTCTGCCGATCCAACCCACCGCTCAACCAAGTCCAACCGATATACCGGTACCCGGAGTGTCTCTTCATCGGCATATCCGATCACGAGAACCTCCAGGTTATCGCCGCCGACTTCGATTCGCTCCAGCCCTCGAAACTGGCCGATTCCGTGATCCAAGTGGACGACGTAGTCGCCCGATGAAAGCTGGGCGATGCTCTCTAGCGCCATTGCACCCCGAAACCGCCGCCCTGACCGCAGCCGCCGGCGGCGACGGAAGATCTCGTGGTCTGTCAACACGTTGAGGGGGGGCGATGAAGGAATCCGGAATCCGGCGTCGACGGTTCCCAAGCCGACCTGCACACCTGGGATCGGGCTGCCCGATTCCTTCAGAATCTCTTCGAGCCGCTCGACCTGCCCCTCGTTGTCGCAGAGAACGAGGGTATTTGCACCTCCAGCCGCCTCCTCCCTCAGGAATGCCGTGAGGCGCTCGACCCTACGCTCGAAAACGGGTGGTAGAGTCGAATCGAGCGTGTACGCGTGCCCCTCTTCGTTTGTCATTCGCACCACCGGGAGTTCCCTGAGTATGGCCGAGGCATCCCCAGGCGGGAGGAGAACACCCTCCGCGTCTCGTGGAGCCTCCGGCTCATCGGCTTCTTCCGATGGAATCGATCTGACGTGCGACCAGTTCTTCCGGAACTCTTCCTCCCAATGAGTGCCACCGATTCCCACCATCACGGTCTCCGAGGGCAGTACCTCCAGGAAGCTCCGGAGCGAGGATCCTTCAGTCCCTTCGATCTCACCCCCCGCTCGAAAGGCGGCCGGGAGGAGTCGGACAGTGTTCATCTCCCCAGTCGACCGCTGGTCGGTGACGTCGAACGCTCGAATCGAAGAGACATCGTCTCCCCAGAACTCGACCCGAATCGGATCGGATAGCCCCAAAGAAAAGATGTCTACCAGGCCACCACGTACAGCGAATTGGCCGACTTCCTCGACGAGCGAAACTCGTTCATACAGCATGGCTTCGAGTTCCTCTACGAGAAGGGACAGGCCGATTTCCTCTCCCACACTCAGCGCTACGTGAAGCTGGGCGAGCCGGTCCGGCATCGCCATCCTCTCCTGAAGGGAGCGGGGAGTCGTCACGAAGATGCGGCCACTCCCGCCTAGGAGGGCCTCGACGGCCTCGACGCGCAGGGCATCAATCCGAGGATCCGCATCTCCTCTCGAGTAGAGACGCGTCTCATACTGGGGATAGAGGTGGGGAACATCAGCGCCAAGCAACGATTCGAGATCCACTTCCACTCGGTTGGCTCGCTCTGGATCCGGGGATACTGCGACGAGTATCCTCGTCGGATGTGCCTCGTGCATCGCGGCCACGAGCGCTGACCCAGCCCCGCCTACGATCCCTCCGATCGTGAGGCGGTCGCCCGCCCGCGGAAGAGCATCACCGAGCTTCTGAGCGAGGGGCGTGCCGTTTATCGCCTCGACTATGGCGTGCGCTCTGCTAGACACGAATCGCGTTTCGTCCCCCAGCACCCGCGCCCCCCGCCTGGTGTTCCTCCGACTGTCGTACACTCTGGCGGTCGACGGAGGCGAGCCAGCACTCTCCGAACAGTAGCAGGAGGAGGGCCATCAGCAACGGTTGCGCAACTTCCCTTCCGCGACGGTCTAGGAGAACCGACTGGGGCCATGGCTCTCCGGCCGTAACCTCGCTCCACCCCGCTCTCAGCCGAGATGCCGCTTCCGCTGCGGTGACCCCTTGCGCCGAAGCCGGCGAAATCGGGTTCACGGCGACCAGGCTGAGGATCTGGTCATCAGCATCCAAGATCTCGTAAATTCCCGCGAGCTCGGTTTCGTGAAAAGCCCCCTGACCCAGCAGAGCGCGCCTGGTTCCGTCTGGGAGCCCCACAGATGCCGCTCCATCGGGAAAAGAGAATGGTTGCCCCGCGTGTACGCGCGTCTCCGCCATGGAATCCACCGAGCGACTGGTCAGAAGTTCGACAAGGGGGAGCATGGAAGCGGACGCCGGAAGGTCAGTTGCCTCGATCGTCATCGGCGAGGCCACAACGATCACCGACCTCCCTGAGGACACCGACTCAACGACCCACGGTCGTCCGTCGGACAGACTCAGGAGCTCCGAAAATTGAGCTTCTGGTGAGTCCGGCTGGATGGTGTACGCCCGTCGAACGGTCGCTCGAGAAGGGAGGAAATCGATCAGAAGTCCTCCATCCAGTAGGAGTTCAACTCCCGATCCGGCTCCGCTGGGGGCGGCCTCGAGGCGCCAACCTGACTGAAGTTGGTTGAGCTCTTGGTTGAGTGAGGTAAGGAGTGCTTCTTCATTCGGGGGGACGACGATGACGGTGGCATCGGGGGAGGGTCGGTCGGTCGACCCGGTGCTCATCACCTGAACGGTCGCTAGCCCATCCTGGATGAGCTGGACCCGACCAGCTTCGTCGAGGACTGACAGAGCTTCATCGAGAAAGGGGGCGATCGGACCGAGCACTTGGACCACCGGCGGAGGAATGGCACGAAAGGCGAAGTAGAGCACGTCGTCGCCACGGAGACCGTCAGGCTCTACTTCCACTCGTCCCCTGATCCAGCCAGCCGGAAGAGGGGGAAGCGGAAGGACCGCCGTGCCGTCGAGCGCAGCACTGACCGTTCCGATCAGGCGTCCATCCACATACCCTCGAACCGTCGACCCTCCAACATCCGCCCCCACGATCGTAACCTCGATTTCCCCGAGCTCCCCCGCGCGCGGGGTCAGGCCTCCCGAGACCAGAAGCCCTCCGATCCCTCGGTTCGGCGGCGGTGGGGCGGGTGCTGGCGCGATCACTACCCGGTCCGACCGAACTCGAGCCCCCGACTCGCCGGGTCTCACAGGTTCGAGCGCCTCGGGCCGAAGATCTGACACGATCACCGTCTCGCGAAGATTCGGGGCTGCCGCCTCGAGGAGAGCCCCGGCCCGTCCCAGTACCGAGTAAAGGCTCGGGGTGACGTGCGTCGGGTTCAGGAACTCGATCTCGCGCCGAGCCTGCTCAGGCGACAGGGGTATTGCCGGCTGCGACGGGGACCCCGCGGGTACGACCCAGACCTGGTCCCTGGGACCGGTCCGATCCAGAGCCTGCAGCGCCCTGAACGTCAAGGAGTCGAGCACTCGACCCTCTCCTACCACCGTGGCGGAGGTAAGCCCGTTGTCAACCACGATTGCGAGACCTGCCGGAGGATCGTCGCTGCCGCCGAGTGGCAGTACGAGCCGAGCCCCGGCAAGCGCGATCAGCGAGACCGCGGCAAGACGCAGCGCCAGAAGGAGCAGCTGTCGAAGACGGACGATCCGCGCGTGTTCCTGCGTTGTTCTCTTGAGATACCGGAGCGCAGGAAAGACCAACGTCCGCCGTTCTCGCCGCCTGAGCAGATGAAGAAGAATCGGGATGGCGAGCGCCGCGAGGCCGACGAGGAATAGGGGCGTGAGAACCGTCATACGCCTATCCGAGCCTCTCTCTCTTTCTCAGGAACTCTCGAAGCACCCCCGCGAGCGGTGTGGATGTATCGACGAGCACATAGTCGATGCCGGAAGGGCGCAGCGCCCTACGCCACTCGCCGACCGCTCGTTCGACGGCGTCGCGATAGTCCTGGCGAACCTCCGAGACGTCGACCAGCAGCTCCTCACCTGTCTCCGGATCGCGGAAGCGCGCGTCGCCGGAGCCCGAGAGGTCTCGTTCTCCCGGATCGAGGAGGTGGAACACCATCACCTGGTGATTCCGATGCGCGAGATAACGGAGGGCGCGGGCAGTCTCATCTGGATCCACGAGGAGGTCTGACACAAGCACGACGAGCCCCCGCCTGTGTAGGCGAAGGGCGACCTCTCGGACAGCGGTCGAGGCGTCGGTCGATCCGGAGGCTTCGAGGCCATCGAGGTTCCGCACGAACTCCACCCACTGCCGACGTCCCCCTCGCGCCGATAGCCAACCGCGGATCTGATCGTCGAATACCGCGAGTCCAGTTCGGTCGCCCTGCCGAAGGAGGATCATCGCGACGGCGGCCGCGACCATGGATCCATACCAAAGCTTCGTAGGGAGGGCAGTCGGCCGGGAGGTCCATCCCATCGAGGCGCTGACGTCGAGGAGGAGGTGTGCGCGAAGGTTCGTTTCCTCCTCGAACTGCTTCACGTAGAAGCGATCCGAGCGCGCGTACATTCGCCAATCGATGTGGCGCACGTCATCGCCGGGTCGATAACCCCGAAGCTCCGCGAACTCCGCAGAGAAGCCTCGGTGCGGGGACCGATGCAGGCCCATGAAGAACCCTTCGACCACGGCCTTCGTGCGAATCTCGAGGCCTCCTAGCGCCGCGAGATCCTCGGGGTCGAGCAGCTCGGCCCGAGGTGTTTGGGGCGAGGTGGTTGCTGATCGGTTCATTGGGGGGCCGAAGCTACCCGGGGAACGTTTTCGTTGCAATCGGCTACACGAGTAGAGAAGGTGGCTGCGTCGCGGATCCGAAACCCGCCGCCCGCGCCGGTGAGACCAATCGTGTACCCCAGAGGTGGCGAAGTGGCGTCCTCGCTAGGGGACACCCGGTCGGATGGAGCGGTGGGCTAAACGCCGACGGGCCCGACTGGGAGAGCCAGATGAGGGGATTGCCCCGGATTCGCGGTTGGCTGGCACAATCCCTGCAAAAAGCCCGGTGCTGATGTCGATATTGGTATCCCTTTGCGGACCCGCGTGATGAAAGTCGTCTCACTCACCGCCCTGATCGCAGCGACGCTGACAGCGTCGTTGCCCTACCCTGTGCGGACACAAGAAGTCTCGGGGACCTCGAGTGGATCGATCGAGGCCAGGATCTGGCTCGACCGCGGCGTAGACCCTGTGATGCAGCGTGGAGACCAGGCAAGGGTCTACTACAGGGCCTCCGATGATGCGTACATGCTGCTCTTCCATGTGAATACAGATGGCGTCCTGAGGCTCTTGTTTCCGGGCGGCACGGAGGAAGCGCATCGCGCACGAGGTGGTCGCGACTACCGGCTACTGTTCCCAGACTCCGATGAGTGGCTGGTCGATGAGTCGCCCGGAGTGGGTTACTTCTTCGTCCTTGCGTCGGAGGAGCCCTTTGCCTTCGAGCGACTTGACCGGGTTGCCGACGCTGGGGGTTGGAGTTCCACTCCAGAAGGCAGCCGAATTCGAACCGATCCGTACGTAACTGTGGACGAGTTCCGGAGGGCCCTTCTCCCGGATGGAGGGGATGAAGGATACGCCATAGATTTCAGCGCTTACCACGTAGGGCAGTCTTACTCCTATCCGCGGTTCTTGTGCTATCGATGCCACGTTGAACAACCGTTCGAGGAATGGAACCCCTACCATCAAACCTGCCTCGACGTCCGCGTCGTAATCTACAATGACCCCTACTACTACCCGGCGACGCGATATCAAGGTGAAAGGGTGGTGTACGCTCGCCCGCCGGAGCCGGGGCTCCCCCAGTTCGCCTTCAGACGGCGACTCCTTGGAGAAGCGGGAACGCCTCTCGTCCAAAGTCGAGTGGCTGCGCGCGGTGCTAGCCCCAGCCGGGCGTTTCCGCCGAGAAGGGCCGCAGGCGTAGATCGGTCGGAGTTCCTAAGGAGTATTGACCAGAGAGGAATTCCGGGACCGACCCTCAGGCGCCGCAACGGAGACGACCCGCTACCTGTCCCCCGCTGAGCGCGGGGGAGAGCGTGGAGCTTAGGGGGTGCCGAACCCCACTTTCAGCGTAAGTAGCGGGTAATCGTCGAACGTGAATTGGCCAGCCAGGTTCAAAACGAGGAGCTGGAGTCGGGCACCAACGCCGAAGGTGGCGCCGGACTCAACCTCCTCTGAGAATCGGATGGGAGTGCCATCCTCCGGGAGAATAGGATTGGCATTGTCCGGGTTGGCCGCTTCGTAAGAGACATCCGCCGTTCCGCTTCGCAGTAGGCCCGACACGAACAATGAGAGCGGCCCCCACCGCCGACTCGCCATCATCCCGTACTGCGTCGAAGACGAGTCCAGGTACGTCCCCACGTCCAGGCCTTGCCTGCCGACAAGAACCGAAAGGTCGATGGGTGACGCAAACCAGTGCGTGAGCGCATGGCGCACCGCGAACCCCAACCCTTTGACGCGCCCGACCTCTTCGTTCACATCGATCTCCGGGATGAACCGGACGCTCACCTCCGTCCCCACGCCCACGCCGATCGAGGCGTGAAAAACGGGGTGGGGCACGGCCGGGACATCCCGGCCCCTGGGGAGGGCAAGCACGAAGTCCAGCGGGTCTTCACCCGAGCCCAGGAGCGCATCCCGGAACGTTCCATCGGGCTCCAGAACAACCCCAGATCCCTCGCCGACCAACGTCGGAGTCTCCCGGCTCCCGTCAAGCGGACGGTAGGGGTTCTCGAAGGTCGAACCTCCCCAAGAAACACTCATCGGAAGTGCGGCCTGGAACGTCTCCGCCTCGTTGGGAGGCAGAGCCCCCGAGACCCGGACTCCGACTTCGAAACCGAGTGCCTCAAGGGGCACCGCTCCATCGAAGAGACCTCCTCCCATAGCGAGAATGAGCCCCTTCGCCAGGGGCTCAACGAAGGGTTGCGCGTTCCCGGGGTCGAGACCCTCCAGGTCCGCCTCGATCGTGCCCTGCGCCTCTAGATGAGGGCTGACCATCAACAGACAGGAGAGGCCGAGCACCGGAAGGTCGTTGCGATGCCGATGACTCATACTCGCAACGGTACACGGGCTGGCAGAGATGCGCCAGCGAACCCTTCCGGACAGGGGGAAACCGGCCCCAATTTCGATTGATCCCCCCCTGGCGCCGGGTTAACTTTTTCCCTCCTTCAACCCGACCCTGGGACCCGCGTGCGCATCTCGAACATCCGCAATTTCTGTATCGTGGCGCACATCGACCATGGGAAGTCGACGCTCGCTGACCGGCTTCTCGAGGCCACTTCGACGCTTGACTCGAGGGCCATGCGCGCACAGGTCCTGGACTCCAACGAGCTCGAGCGCGAGCGCGGTATCACGATCAAGCTGCACGCCGTCCGAATGGACTACGTCGCGTCCGATGGACAGCCCTATGCCCTGAACTTGATCGACACCCCAGGTCACGTGGATTTCACGTACGAAGTGTCGAGGTCGCTCGCGGCCTGCGAAGGCGCGATCCTCGTGGTGGACGCCAGCCAGGGTATCGAGGCGCAAACCCTTTCAAACCTTTTCCTGGCCGTAGATGCCGGTCTCGAGATCATTCCGGTGTTGAACAAGATCGACCTTCCAGGGGCCGAAACAGAGCGACGCCGAGCCGAACTCGTGGATCTCCTGGGAGTCGATCCGAGCACCATCCTGGCGGTTTCGGCGAAGGAGGGTGTGGGAATCGACCCGATGCTGGAGGCTGTCGTTCAACGGGTACCTCCACCGGAAGGAGACCCTGAGGCGCCCCTCCGGGCATTGATTTTCGATTCCTACTACGATCAGTACCTCGGCGCAGTCCCTTCTATCAGGGTCGTGGACGGCATGCTCGAGCCGGGGATGGTGGTTGCTTTCGGGTCGCACGACGAGAGCTACGAGGTCACCGAGGTCGGGGTGCAGCAGCTGAAACGCGTCCCGAAGCCCGGCCTGGGTCCCGGCGACGTCGGATACATCGTAGCGGCCATCAAAGAGGTGTCACACACGCCGGTAGGCGACACGATCCTGGACTCTGGATGCCCCGCAGGCGAACTCCTCCCAGGGTACCAGAGAGCGCGACCGATGGTGTTCGCCGGCCTCTATCCGACGAACTCGGATGACTACGAAGAGCTCCGGGATGCTCTGGATCGCCTTAAGCTCAACGATGCCGCGCTGCAATTCGATCCGGAGACCTCCGCTGCACTCGGATTCGGATTTCGCTGTGGATTTCTAGGACTCCTCCACATGGAGATCATCCAGGAGCGATTGGATCGAGAGTTCGGGGTGGAGCTCATCACCACCGTGCCAAACGTCGAATACCACGTGCACCTTACGGACGGGGGCATGCTCCCGGTTGAGACTCCGACCAAGCTGCCGGATCGCGGCGTGGCAGACCGAATTGCTGAGCCGATTGTCAGCGCCCGGATCGTCTGCCCGGCAGAGTACATTGGAAATGTGCAGAAACTGGCGCACGATCGCAGAGGGGTCTTTCGCGGAATGCAGTATCTGGACGAGGAGCGCGTGGAGATCGAATACGAGCTGCCGCTTGCCGAGATCGTACTTGACTTCTACGACCGGCTGAAGGGCGGGACTCGTGGATACGCCGCCTTTGACTACGATTTTCTCGAGTATCGGCAGGGCGATCTAGTCCGCCTCGACATTCTCGTAAACGGGGATCCGGTCGATGCCTTCTCTGTGATCATCCATCGGGAGAAGGCCGAGGCCTATGGGAGGGACCTGGTCACCCGACTTCGAGAGCTGATTCCTCGCCAACAGTACGAGGTAGCGCTTCAGGCTGCGATAGGAGGCCGGGTCGTGGCGCGCCAGAGCATCCGTCCAGTTCGAAAGAATGTCACGGCCAAGTGCTACGGCGGAGATATCACCCGAAAGCGAAAGCTGCTAGAGAAGCAAAAGGAAGGGAAGAAGCGGATGAAGCAGGTCGGTGCGGTGGAGATCCCACAGGAGGCGTTTCTGGCCGTTCTGTCCCTGGATGAGTGATCTCCCTGCCGGGCCCGGCGAGACTCGCACCCTTGGCGTAGTGGGCACCCTAGTCTGGGACACGATCCTTCACCGGGACGGGCGCGCGGAGCCACTGACCGAGTGGGGTGGAATCGGGTATGCCCTCGAAGCCCTCACAGTGGTGCTTCCCGAGCACTGGGAGATCCTCCCGTTGATAAAGGTGGGAAGGGACCTTTCGGAAGAAGCCTTCCACTTTCTCCGCGGGCTCCCCAGGGTCCGGTCCGACCCAGGCGTGAAGGTGGTGCCTGAGCCCAATAACCGGGTTGAGATGCGCTACGAGGGCCAGGTCCGGCTGGCCGAGCGCCTGACCGGCGGGGTTCCCCCGTGGGGATGGCACGAGCTGCGCCCCCTCGCGGGACTCTGTGACGCGCTCTACATCAACTTCATTTCTGGATTCGAGATGGAGCTTGAGACTGCGCAAAGCCTGCGTGCCGGATTCCGAGGGCCTATCTACGCGGACCTGCACTCGCTCTTCTTGGGAATTGGCCGGCAGGGCGATCGCATTCCGCGCCCGCTTCCCCATTGGGCCGAGTGGATCACCGCCTTTGATGCTGTCCAGATGAACGAAGACGAGTTCGAGCTTCTTGGACGGGCGCATGGAGACCCCTGGAAGCTGGCAGCGGATGTCGTCGGGACCGACCTCAAGCTTATTGCTGTTACGCTGGGGAGCCGGGGGGCTGCCTACATGGCGAGCTCAGGCTTCAGCCCAGATCCGTTCACCTGGGCCCGGCTCCGTGGCCGGCTGGCGGCACCGGGGCCCGTTCGGAGTGCGAAGCTAGGTGGAGAGGGGATCGCCGGTTCGGACGGAGACCCGACGGGCTGTGGGGATGTTTGGGGGGCGTCATGCTTCGGCCGTCTGCTTGCGGGTCAGCCCCTCGAGAGGGCCATGTCGGAAGCCAACAGACTGGCGGCTCGGAATGTCAGGCATCGCGGGGCGCGTGGACTGGGGATTCACCTGAGCGGCCGCGTCGATCCGAAGCCGGGTCGGGCGTGAAAGTCGTCTCGGTTCCGAACTCGCTGGACTACCGGACCTTGGACCAGCTCGTCGAGAATTCAGCTGGCCTCGCCGACTCCAAGACCCTCTTCGATGCGCGGCATCTTCGCTGGGTCGATCCCGTGGGAATGATCGGCCTGCTTGCTCTTGGAAGGGTCGTTGCGGACCGAACCGGCCACGTTCCGTCGCTCCAATTGCCCGATGGAGGCGAGGTGCTCGCCTACCTTGCCCGAATGGGGTTTGGAGACGCGGCAAGGGATGTATTCGGTGAGAAGTTCCCCTTATCCAAACGGGCGGGGACGTCTTCAGACGTGCTACTCGAGTTGACCTCGGTAGAGCAGAACCAGGATGTGCACGAGGTCGTTGAGAGAGTGCACGATCGAGCTGGTGCAATCCTTTCCCGGACGCTTTGTTACCCTCCCACGGCCGTCGTTCAATTCTCGGTCATCCTCTCCGAGGTGTGTCAGAACATCCTGGAGCATGCTGGCGCGACCGGCTGGGTGGCGGCGCAGAGTTACCTCTGGAAGAGACGGATGGGCCGCCAGGTCCTCGTCATTGGCGTTAGCGATGTTGGAAGAGGCTTCCGGGGGTCACTGGAAGGGGAGTTTTCGGGTCGGTTTGCCGACCGATGGGGTGACGCAGCCGCGTTGGAAGCAGCCTTCATCCACGGTCTGACTCGCTTTCCCGATCAGGGTAGAGGGCACGGGATTCAGCAGATCCGCAAGCAGGTTCGGCGGTGGGACGGGGCCATCTCGATCCGCAGTGGAACCGCCCGAATCGCGGACGTGCCCGATTGGGAGGATGCGCTCCCCCTCGAAGAGGGTCTCGCGCCGTTCCCCGGAGCACAGATTACCATGATCTTACCCGCCAGAATACGGGAAGAGATGGGATGAGACGCCTCGACGATCCTCAGATGGATGCCTTTGCGATCGATGTGCGGGTCCTCCTGGAGCGGAACGTTGCAAACCTATACTCACACTTGGTCACTCGACCGACGGGGCGCGCTGTACGACTGGCGATCGAGAGCCAGCTGGAGGAGCTCGGGACTCCGGCCCTCTCGCTCGTAGACCTGTCTTCTGTGGCGATTCTGGACTATTCCTGTGCGGACGAGGTGGTTGCCAAGCTACTGTTGGGCGGTGGCGACCGCCGTCCCGGGACCTACTTCGTGCTACGGGGTGTCCAAGCGCATCATCGGAATCCGATCGAGGCAGTGCTGGAACGGCATGATCTCGCAGTGGTCGCAGAGACCGCACGGGATCACTTCGAGCCGATCGGCGCCGGATCGGACGGTGAGCGAGAACTCTGGATGAAGGTCGAGAAGGCAGGGGGGGTCAAGGCTGCAGAGATCGCGCTGTTACTCGAAGAAACGGGGGGGCAGGCCCAATTGGATGTGCTGATCGAGCGCCGCCTCCTCTTTCGCAACCCCCTCCTCGGGGATCTGCACGCGCTGAGTACGTTGATCCAGCGGCCGGCTTGACTCGTGTCCGTGCCCTCCGGTGGAACCGATCTCTCCCTCCGGGGGTTTGAGCGCATAGCGCGGATATTCTAATCGCTCTGCCCTTCGGCGGTAGCGACGTACGTTGATGAGATAGGGAGCCGCTCTTGTCCAAAGAGCATCAGATCCTAGAGGTCCTTGACCAGATCCGTCCTGCGCTCCACGCAGATGGAGGGGACGTCGAGTTCCTCGGTTACGACGAAGTCGAAGGCGTCGTGCACCTTCGGCTGATGGGTGCCTGCGAATCGTGCCCAATCTCGATGCTGACGCTCAAAGAGGGGATCGAGCGACGCATCCGTAGCACGGTTCCTGAGGTCACCGAAGTGACGGCCATCTGAACGGACGGGCGTCGATAGAGCGGTGACCATGCCCGCTCCGGTGCCCGCCAGAGTGGCGCTTCTTCTTGAGGGAGGCGCCCTTTTTCGTGGGCAAATGAGACGATGTCGGACCAGCTGAAGCGTTCCGTAACGGCAGCCCTAACCGGGATTCTCCACCCAGACACGGGCGAGAGCATCGTGAGTGGGGGACAGGTCGAGGACCTCCACGCGGACGAGGATGGGAACGTCCGCTTTTCTTTTCGTCTGGGTACGAAGGACCCAGGGAGCCTGGTGAAGACCGCGCGGTCTGCGGTGGAGACGTTGGAGGGCGTGACTTCGGTGAGAGTTAACCTTCAGCTCCCCCAATCGGCAGCAGAACAGGCGACTCCATCCCCGCCCAGTCGACCCGCGGGCGGACTCCAGCCCGGCTCGGTGCCCGCGCCGACTCCCAAACCCGGCCTGCTCTCGGACGTGGATCACGTCATTGCGGTCTCCTCGGGGAAGGGAGGCGTGGGCAAGTCCATGGTTGCCACTAACTTGGCCGTGGCCTTAGCGAAGGAAGGCCTGCGAGTGGGGCTTCTCGACGCGGATATCTATGGGCCCAACATCCCCAGGATGTTCGGAGAGACCCGACGTCCGCGTGTGACCGGGGACAAGGGGAGCGAGATGATCGAGCCGCTCGAAGCTCACGGTGTGCTCCTCATGAGCCTGGGCTTCCTGTTGGAAGAGGAACAGCCCGCGATCATGCGTGGGCCACTGATCTCCGGAGTTCTAAAGCAGTTCCTCGGGCAAGTGTCTTGGGGTTCCCTTCAACTCATGGTCGTTGATATGCCTCCTGGCACCGGTGATGCTCAGCTCTCGTTGGTCCAGACCATCGATATCGACGGGGCCGTGATGGTTACGACGCCTCAAGCCGTTTCGGTGGGTGATGTCCGCCGTGGAGTGAAGATGTTCGAGAGAGTGAACACTCGGATTCTTGGAATCATCGAGAACATGGGTGGTCTGGTCTGTCCCCACTGCGGAGAACTCATCGACGTGTTCGGGAGTTCTGGGGGTGAGCGCCTTTCGCGCGAGATGGGCCTCCCTTTCCTAGGAAGCGTGCCGCTGGATCCTTCGGTCCGGAGAGCAGGCGACGCAGGAACGCCTACCGTCACCTCCGCTCCAGACTCCCCGGCGGGCAGGGCGCTCACGGATCTCGCGGGCCAACTGCTCAGGTCCGTGCGCCTTCCCGCGGCTGGAGATGCAAGATGAAGGTTCCGTTCCAGCCACGGCCCTCCAGGGAAGAGCTCTTCACCAGCCCTCTGCACCTCATCGCCAGGGATTTTCCCGAGACCCTCGAGGAGTTTCATGCGCACGGCGTATCGCTCGAGGAGTTCGGAGACCGCACGCTCCAGGAGTTGGAGAACCCCAGTTCGATCCTAGACGATCTAGAGGCTTCAACGGCCTGGCGGCCACGGTCAGCCTCTGCGTAGGGAATCACAGACTCATGGCTCATGTCACGCTTCTCACCGACTTTGGGACCCGCGACGGATATGTGGGCGCGATGAAGGGAGTCATCACGTCCATCTTCCCGGGCGTCATCATAGACGATGTCAGCCATGCCATTGGCTTCGGCGACGTACGGGCTGCGGGACAGGCGTTATCCCGATATTGGAATCGCTACCCAACGGGAACGACCCATCTCGCCGTCGTCGATCCCGGCGTTGGGACCGAGCGGCGTGCCTTGGCAGTCGAGGCGGACCGCAGGTTCCTCGTCGCCCCGGACAACGGTCTACTGAGCAGGGTTTTGGACGACGCGATTCAGGTAAAGATGGTGAGCATCGAGAATCGCGACTTCACGCTTCCCAAGACGAGCTCGACCTTTCACGGGAGAGACGTGTTCGCTCCGGCGGCGGCTTTCCTGGCTCGAGGGCTCCATCTGGGACGGCTCGGGCCTCCCGTTCAAGATCCGCTGAGATTGCCGGAACCAGGGGTTGTGGAAGAGGGCGGGGCGATCGTGGGCGAGGTCGTTTCGCTCGACCGGTTCGGAAACCTGGTCACGAACCTCCCCGGTGCTAGCCTCGAGGAGGGGTCGGGATTGGAAATTGAGGGGCGAAAGATACCAGTGGTGCGGACGTACGGCGATGTACCATCTCACTCGCTGGCGGCTATCGTGAATTCAGACGGTCAGGTTGAAGTTGCAGCTCGCGACAAATCGGCGGCGGAGCTACTCAACGCCGAGGTCGGAACCCAGGTGAGGATTCCCCGCCTCCCGTTACCCTGAAGGACCTCTACTTTCGGCCCTCCAGCCACGCGCGATCCGCTGCAGACAATTTGCCCCGGGATTTCCTGCGATCGAAAATCTTCAGGATGACCCAGCCCACGAGCACGATGGGCGCGACCTTGAACAAGAGGAAGGACGCGAGCCCTAGGGTGAGCGAGAACATGGCTCCGATGACCGAAAGGATCACCCCCACTACCAGAATGGTGACGAGGCCGGCCATGAAGAGTGTCAGTAGTGTGCTCACCATATTTCCCTCCGATCTGAAGGGACCCGGGGTTCGGGTCCCAGGAAAGCTCGTCGCTGTCGTAGTTGCGTACCCAACATTACGTCTCGGGCTGGAGAAAGATTCACGCCGATCATCGGTCCGTTCGGAGGACCGAGACCTTCCCGAACGCCGCATCGACCTCGATGGTGACCCGCATCGTACTTGCCTCCCAGTTCGAGGAAAAGAAGGCGTCATCTCGACGTACTAGCTCGGGTGCATCCAATGAGGTCAGAAAAGACTGCCGAGTCAGGCGGATCCCCGCTTCGCTCGGGATCCGGATCTCCAGATTCCCTACTCCCATCTCGGCCCGGATCCGCGTGTCGTCCCGCCGAAGTCCGGAAAAATCCAAGCGGACATCCCCCACACCGGCCTCCAGGGTAATCTCGTCGGCATTCAGCCGTCCCAGCTCCCTCGCGCGCAGTGACGCGGCTCCTACGGCGAATCGGACCGATTCCATGGTCTCCGGATTCGCCGCGGACACTCTCAGCTCCGCCTCGGACGCTCCAGTCGCGAGGTTCAGTGCGCGCAGCCGGAGGCCACCCAAGTCCATATCGGCACGCACCGCCCCGAATTCCAGCTCGAGATCCATCGGGACCTGGTCGGTGAGAGTGAGATCCAGCTCACCGTTGGACGAGCCACGTCGGAAGACTCCGCTCCCGCTCCCGTCGACCCCGATCACGAGCCGGTCATTCTCGAACCGATGCAAGGGTTCGAAGGAATCCTCATCGTAGCGCAGCTGCGCCTCATACAACCGAGGAGCGTCCGCCGCCGATAGGGTGAATCGGCCAGACCCGTACCGCACCAGGACGTCGAGTTCCGTTTCCCCGGTACGCTGACGAGAAGCTCGGATCGTGCTCCAGCTCTGGGCGAATGCGGAGGTCGGAGCCATCAGAGTCCAGAGCCCGGCGAGCAGGAGTCCAACAATCAAGAAGGCTCTACGCTCAGCCACTGACCGAGCCCTCGTCTTGCTCGATATCACTGGAACCCGAGGTACCCCACGGGCGATTCAAGAATTCAGCGTCCCGCCCTGCGCGGGAAAGGATAACCGCACCCAACCCCATGCAGACCGCGATCATGGTCCCCGCGATGGCGGCGAAGAGGAGCAGACCCTCGAAGACTCCGAACAGCGGCCCACCCATCTCGAACACATTCGCGAGGGCGAAGGCAGCCAGTAGGACCACGAGGCCGGCTCCGATCTGAACCGCTGGTCGGCTGGCATCGAACCCATCGAACCCACGCAGCTCCTTGCTCGAGAACCACTCGCCCAAGTTGCGCGCAATGCCCAGGTATCCCAATCCGACCGCAACCGCGAGGACTACCGGGAAGGCAGGTATCCAGATCAGGAGAAGTGGAATTCCAATAATCGAGATTGCCAGGAGGGCGATTCCTACGACCCAGAGTGGAACGGCCAGCACGAGGCCAGCCAACCCTACCAGAAAGGACCGCCCTCGGGCTCCGTTTGCCGTCTGCGAGACGACCTCAAGATGCCGTGGAAAGAAGTAGAGGACGCCGAGGCCAGACCCGAACACGATCCCAAAGGTGATCAGTGTCTGAAAGAGTCCCGCGATTCCTCGACCGAGCCACCTGAACGGGGATCTTGCCGAGTCCCATGGATTGCGCCGGCCTCCACGCGCGTTGGCGGTGGCCTCTCTTACCCCCTCCCGAATCCCCTCCTCCACATCCCGCGCGACGGCCGCCGCGACTGCTTCGACCTCAGTGATCCCACCCGCGACCCGTTCCCGATCGCCAGAGATCTCGCCGTCGGCAGTCCGGAGGCTTCCTGCGATCCGGCTATCTGTACCGAGATCCACGCTTCCACCAACGAGGATCACGTCACCATCCACCATCCCGTCGAGCTGCAAGCTTCCGTCGACAATGAGGAGAGATCCATCCACGGTCTCCCCCTCCTGGACTTCGACTGTTTCGCCGATGTGGATCTCCAATTCATCCGAGTCAACATCCTCGATTGCGGCAGCGAGGTCGCGCAGCCGGTCCGATCGCTGGATCAACCCTCGAAGCGCTGTGCGAGCCTCGGTGTTCGAGTTGAGCAGCGGCTCAGCGGAGGACGTTGACAGAGCCGCGGCCTCGAAGGCGCCGGTCAACCGATTCCTGACCACTTCGGCCGATGCTCGGACGCCGTCCCGCAGCCCTTCGGGGAGGGTCCAATCCTCTATCAGCGCGGGTAGATCTGCGTGATCGAGGGTGACCGCCTGGCCGAGCAGCGCCCGCCAAGAAGCTTCTAGCTCATCTTCCGCAGTGTACTCACCGACCACCTCGCCATTCAGTAGGACAACGCCTTCGGCGATCGTAGCCGAGATCTCCTCCCCATCGCTCAACTCCATCTGAAGACTCGCCTCGTCTCCAGACACGGTGACCTCGCTGAACACTACCTGCCGCTCCTGAGACGCTCCTAATCCTGGGGAGAGCAGCCAGCCAAGCGCCAGCAGGCCGGCAGCCATAGGGATGCCCCTGCGAAGAATCCTAGCCATGACGACTCGCAATAGAAGAAGGTATGACAACGTTCCGATACAGAATCCATCCCGCGGTGATCAGGGTAGTCCAAATCCCCACTATTCCGGCCAACGTCGTTCCCGGCGACGACAGAAGTGCCTGGACCAGAGCCAGACCCTGGAGAGGCAGCGAGCTGTCCGTCACCTGTTGGATCACCCATGAGAATCCCAACTGCCCGAGGTCAGTCGCTCGCCACGTGATGAAGGCAAGCAGATCCGGCAGGGTCAGGAGCGGGTGCAAGACCACCAGGCCGAGAAGCCCTGTCACGCCCACTGCCGGGGCGGCAACCATGGCGCTCGCCAAGGTCCAGGCCCTGCGTGTGGACGGTAAGATTGCACGTGCAGCCGCCAAGAGCCGGGAGGCTGTGGAGGGCCCCGCGCCAGGCACCGCTCCAACGTCGATCCGCATCATGACGGCCCGCGCGAATCCGGGGGACGGCCGTAGCCGTTCTAGCTCATCGAGCGAGAGATAGAGCCTCTCCCAGCGGGCGTATTCCTGCTCACACTGTCGGCACGTCGCGAGATGGGCGGGGATCTGGGCAGGCGCGAGAGGGCCGGCGGCACCATCGAGCAGATTCTGAATGGCTTCGGAGGTCAGATGATAGCCGGGTTGACGGCGACCGAACGCCAATGCCCCGCGGAGTCTGCTCCAGAGCCGGGGCGTCGTGGCCCGCAAGGGAAGCCTCGCAAGCACTCGGCTTCGGAATCCGACGGATGGTTCCAAGGCGGGAAGCTCCTCTAACTCCTCGAGAAGCATGCGCCAACCCTCAAGTCGAGCGGAGCAACGCTCGCAGGCGGCCAGGTGCGCCTCGACGTCTGCTCGGACCGCCCGGTCCAGCTCCCCTTCCAGATAGGTCTGGAAGGTGCCGTCATCGACGTGGTCCAACTGTTCACTCACACTGGCCTCCAAGTGGCGTGACACCCAACCCTACGGAGGAACACGGACGCGGGTTTCGACGAGCTCATGTGGCGACGCCCGCCAGCGTTTCCTTCAACTGCGCTCGGCCCCTGTGGATGTACGTCTTCGCTGTCCCTAGCGGTACGTCCATGATCTCAGCGACCTCCTCGTAGGCGTATCCCTCGACGTGTCGGAGCAGAACTGCGGTGCGGTACTCGTGACGCAGTCCCGCGATCGCTTGTTCGATCTGACCGCCCAGCTCCCGGTTCTCGGTGAACTCCTCCGGATTCTCGCCGCGCGATCGGAGTGTGACTCGGGTTCGCTGCTCGGCCTCGGCCGTTTGGGCGTGCGGTGATCCGTGAATGGAGATCGTTTCCAGCTTTTGCTTCCGCAGGTGATCGATCGTGAGGTTGTTGGCAACCTTGAAAAGCCAACTGGAAAACCTGTAGGAGGGGTCGTAACTCCGAATGGCCTGAAACGCGCGCACGAAGGCCTCTTGGGCGAGATCCTCCGCGGTGGTCCGATCGCCGACCATCCGGTAAATGAAGGAGAAAACCGGCCTCTCATAGCGCTCGAGAAGCTCACGGTATGCGCGCTCTCGCCCGTCGCATGCCTGCGTGGCGAGCTCATGATCTGATAAGGTGCTCAGATCCAACGTCGGGTCTCCTCCCGATGGGTTCTGACGTCCCACTTCCTTACGAGCCGAACTCGGTTGAGGTTTCACCGTCAGCGTTCTGGTCTACTGTAACGCGAGCGATCGTCCTATGGCGAGGACACCCGATGCCTCTCCGGATGAGCAGGAGGGGAAGGGGCGGCAGGTTCGCAGGATCTTCTCGGAGATCGCTCCCCGGTACGACCTCCTGAACCACCTGCTGAGTATGAATGTCGATCGACGTTGGCGGCGGCAGGCGGTGGATGCTCTAAATGGGTTCGGGGGAGGTGAACCGTGGAGGGTGTTGGATGCCTGCGCCGGTACCTTTGATCTGAGCCTCGAGCTCGCTACTCGCCCCCGATTCCACGGTCACGTAGTGGCTTTGGACTTCGCGCGCCCCATGCTGATCGAAGGACTCGGGAAGCTATCGGGGCACGCCGTCTGCCCCGTTTGCGGCGATAGCCTCGGGTTGCCCTTTGCTGATGCGACCTTTCACTCGGCGATGGTGGCTTTCGGTATTCGGAATATCTCGGATGTGGACGCCGGCTTTCGGGAGCTTTTCCGGGTCCTCCGGCCCGGGGGTAAACTGGTAATCCTAGAATTCACAACGCCGCCGAATCCGGCGCTGAAGCACTCGTTTCTCTTCTACTTTCATCGAGTCCTACCGGTGATCGGACGACTCGTGTCGGGCCACCCGTGGGCCTACTCATATCTTCCCCAATCTGTGCGAGGATTCCCTGGCCCAGAGACACTGGCGGAGAAACTTCGCGGCGTAGGCTTCGAGGGCGTGGAGTGGCGCTACCTCACGGGGGGGATCGCCGCACTCCATCAGGCTCGTCGGAAGCGCTGACCCAGGGCCGAAAGGTGCCGTCTGAAAGCAATTCGTAGACGGGATCGAAATCCTCCAGCCTCGCGCCGAACCGGGTCGGGTCACCCAGGAGGAGGATCGTCATGCGATCCGGATTCAGGTTGTCCGCTGCCACTGCTGCGACCCGCTCGGCGGTGACCTCTCGCAACCCCGCGAAGTAGCGAGTCAGCCACCCATCCGAGAGCCCCTGAGCACGGTAGAGCATTTGCCGGGCGACGATCTGAGCCGGCATCTCGAAGGCGAAGACGTAGCCCGCTGCGATCTCGTCGACTGCATTTCGCACTTCCTCGGCCGATGGTGGCGCGTCCCTGAAATCCTGTAAGACATCGAGAAGCAGCCTGGTGGCCTCCAGGGTCGTCTCGGCCCTGGTTGCCGTGAGAGCCCCTACGATCCCGTCATAACGAATCGGAGTCGTCCAGATCGATGATGCTCCGTATGCGAGCCCCTCTTCGGTTCGGACCCGGGAGAGTATTCGGGAAGTAAAGCCGCTCGCGCCGAGCAGGTAGTTTGCGATCTGCGAAGCAAAGTAGTCGGGGGAGTCCTCCTGACGAATACTTCCGATTCCTGCCATGACTACCGTGCTTTGGTCGATCTCCTTCCTGAGGATGAAGAGAGCCGGGTCTCGTCGGACCCTGGCCTCCGGGGGCCGGGACAGCTCATTCGAACATGGAGGCCACGACCCGAGGAAGCGCTGGAGGAGTGGCTCCGCCTGCTCCCAGGGGAGGTCTCCGGACACGCCAAGGATGAGGCGATCCCGGCAGATGAGCACATCATGCAAGGCTCGGAGCCCCGTCTCCGACAACCGTTCAGGAGCCAGATCCTCCTGCCCCATGACCCATCCGACCGGATGGCTCCCATACATCAACCGGTTAAACTCCGAGAACGCTAGGCCAGACGGATTGTCCTCCCTGCGCCGGATTCTCTCCAACGCCTGGCCCCGCCAGACCTCCAGTGCCTCAGAATCGAACCCGGGTTCGAGCAGAATCTCCTGCAGGAGTTCCAACGCTGGTTCCACAGTCTCGGTGAGTGAGTTCAATCCGACTGAGGTCCCGTTCCCGCTCGCCGCGAACGAAAGCTGGAGTGCTAGGAGATCGACTCGACGGTCGATCGAATCCGGCGGAAGGCCTAGAGTCCCGCCGGACCGGAGCATGAAAGGAAAGGCAGAGACCGCGGCCAGCTCTTCCCGTCGGAAATGAGAGGTTCCGCCGACCAGATGAAGTCGCACATCGACGAGCGGCAGCGTGGGGTTGTGGAGATAGAACACCGGAACCCCAGCGACCTCATGCTCTTCTGCCTCGAGAGCGCTGAACTCTAGCGGTGGAAACTCAAGCGCCTGAACAACATTGCGCCCCACATCTCCGTAGGCACTCAAGGTATCCGGAGGGGTGGACTGTGGGGAGTATCCCACCGCCGCAGCCAAGAGGAGGAGCGAGCCCACTCCTAGGACCCACCCGAGCGTCGAAGTATCGCGACAGTGCGCGTCTCCCGGCGGAGGAAGCGGGTTAGAACATCGACCACATCCTCGGCGCGCACCTCTCGCATGCGTTCCTGCAGGCGGAAGGTCTCTCGCCAATCTCCCCAAATCGCCTGAGAGGAGACGAGTTGAAATGCCAGGCCCTGCGTCGAGGTGAGGCGCCTAACGCGCGCCGCCTCGAGCCCGGTTCTCACGCGAGCGATCTCATCCTCCGTCGGAGGCTCGGCCCGAAGCCGGTCAAGCTCGTCATAAATCGCGGCCTCTACCTCCTCCGGTGTGTGCGGGGCGAGCGGCGTGGCTTGGATCGTGAAAAGCCCCGGGTAGAGGCTGCCGGGTCCCGCCCCTACGAAGACCGCGCTGGCGTTGCGATCGTCGCGAACCAGGCGTCGGTGCAGCCGGGCGTCGTTCCCCCCCACGAGGATGTTGGCCAGTATGGCGAGCGCCGGCGCCTCTGGATCGGTGGACGATGGAATCTTCCAGCCGATCCGAATCTGAGGTTCGGCTTCGTAATGGACCTCTATCCGACGTTCACCGAGCTGAGGAGGTTCGCGGGTGACGAGAGGAGGAATTGCCTCGCCTCGTTCCAGTGGCCCGAAATACTCTTCCGCCCAACCGATAGCCGAGTCGGGGTCGAACTGGCCAACGATCGCTACAGTGGTATTCTCGGGTCCGTAGTAGGTGTCATAATGAGCCTCGACCTCAGCGCGCGACACCGAGAGGATGTCTTCAGTGTGACCGATCGGCGGCACGCCGTAGGGGTGTACCTGGAAGGCCGCGGCCACGTGGGCCGCGTACAGAAGCCCCGAAGGCGACGTGTCCGTCCGAGTGCGCCGCTCTTCCGCGATCACATCTCTTTCGGTGAAGAATTCGCGGAACACCGGGTTTCGCATGCGGTCCGCCTCCATTACGAACCAGAGCTTCGCCCGGTTCGCAGGAAGCGACACAAAGTATTGCGTGGCCTCGTAGCTCGTGGTCGCATTCGGTCCACGGGCGCCGTTTCGCGAGAAAATCTGGTCGTACTCGTTTGGGACCACAAAGCTGCGAGCAACATCCTCGAGTGCAGCGATGCGAGCCTCGAGCCTTTCCACTTCGCCTGAATTCTCTCCTCGAATCGCGGCTCTGAGCCGGGTCAGGGAGTCTAGCGCAGCATCCATCCCTCGGAAGAGGACTCTCTCCGCCGCCAGGTCGCGTGTGCCGATCGTGGTCGTGCCCTTGAAGAGTAGATGCTCGAGAAAGTGGCTGGTCCCTGTGCTTCCCAACGACTCGTTCACGCTACCGACGGCAACGTGTACGACGAAGGACACGGTGGGGGCCCCTGGTTTCTCAAGCAGGAGGAAGCGCATCCCGTTTTGGAGAACATGCTCGCGAACCGGAAGATCGCGCCCGTCCGACATCCGTGCTGTCGGGTCGTCAGCCGCGGGCGTCTGAGCGGAGACAATGGCCGGCGTCGCGACCGCAAGAGGTATCAGCACGGCTGGGCACAGGCGGGAAAGGCGGGACCGTGCCCGGGGTCTAGCGAGAGGTCTTCCGTTCACGTGTCTGTCCCGTCGCAGGCTGACATGAGGGGCAGTAGAACGCGGAGCGGCCTCCGAAGCTGGTCCGCTCGATCGTGTCACCGCATCGTTGACACGGGCTGCCCTGCTTGCCGTATACACGGAGCTCGTTCGCATAGCTCCCCTCCCACCCCTCGGCCGTGCGGTAGTCTCGCAAGGTCGTGCCGCGTGCCGCGACCGCTTCGCGGAGCACCTTCCGCAGGGCCCGATAGAGGCGACGGCCCTCCTCCGGCGTCAGCACGGCGGCCAGCGTTCCAGGGTGGATTCCAGCCCTCGAAAGCGCCTCGTTCGCGTAGATGTTCCCCACCCCCGCGATCCGCCTTTGATCCAGAAGCCACGAGCGGATCGGAGAGGCGGATTGGGTCAAGGCTCGTACGAGATCCGACCCGGTGAAGCCGGTTGAAAGTGGTTCGGGCCCGATCGCTCGTGACCAGCCCCGGTAATCGACGGGCTTCATGGCAATAAGCCGCCCGAACCGCCGGATATCGTGGTAGACCATCAGCGAATGATCGTCGAGGTGGAAGCGGACCCCGGGATGCGAGGGCGGTTCCGAGGAATCGTCAGGCCTCCGATGGAGCAGCCTTCCCGACATTCCCAGGTTGACTACGAGGAAGAGAGTGGCCGGCCGCGCAACGGAATCCAGCTCGGTCCGCAGAACCAGGTTCTTCCCCCGCCGCAGAATCTCCCGAACCGTTCCACCGCTAAGGCTTCGAGCGAAGTCTGCAGCCGATGTGTTGAGGAGATCCTCGCGGAGCACCTCGACCCACGAAAAGGATCGGCCAATGACGGGACCGCGCAGTCCCCGGGCGATCGTTTCAGCTTCGGGTAGCTCTGGCACGCGAAGCGAACGCTCGCCAGCCGATGTCCCGCCGCAGGGTCTTGCCCTCGAACTCCACCAGGTCGGCCCCCGCGAGGCTCCGCTCGCGCGCCTGCTCTAGGTCTTCGCCGAGTCCCACCACCGAGAGAACTCTCCCGCCATTCGTGAAGAGCCGACCTCCATCCCCCCGCGTCCCAGCGTGGAAGATCAGGATTCCCTCGCGATCGCATAGCTCGTCTGGAATGGAGATCTCCTTCCCCTTCTCATAGCTCTCGGGATAGCCGCCTGAGGCTAGGACCGTGTTCAGGGCTGAGCTCGCCCGCCACTCGCAGCGAGCCCCTTCGATGCTTCCCCCACGCGCTACCGGCAGCATGAGGTCGAGGAGTGAACTTGCCATCAACGGAAGGAGCGCCTGCGTTTCGGGGTCTCCAAATCGACAGTTGAACTCGACCACCTTGAGTCCCTCCTCGGTGACCATAAGCCCCGCATAGAGGAGGCCACGGAATGGAGTCGCGGCCCGCTCCAACCCGTCGAGAACTGGCAAGAAGATCCCGTCGCGCACCTCATCAATCATCTCATGAGTAACAAGAGGTACCGGTGTATAAGCTCCCATACCACCAGTATTTGGACCGATATCACCCTCGCCGATGCGCTTGTAGTCCTGCGATGCCGGAAGAAGGACCACGTGCCGCCCGTCGGTGATCCCGAACACCGAGAGCTCCTGGCCCTCCATGAAGTCCTCCACGACAATCTCAGCGCCCGCATCTCCGAACGAGTCGCCCGTGAGCATCTCTCGCGCGGCGTCCAGCGCATCCTCCGTCGAAGGGCAGATGATCGCCCCTTTCCCTGCCGCAAGTCCAGACGCCTTTACGACGAGTGGTCCGCCCAAGTCTGAAATATAGGATTCGGCAACAGGCCACCGCGTGAAAGTACGGTGGGTCGCGGTCGGCACACCGACCCTGACCATGAGCTCCTTGGCGAACGCCTTCGATGATTCGATGCGGGCTGCCGCCGCCGTGGGCCCGAATACCGGCAGGCTCCTCTTCCGGAAGGCATCCGCGAGGCCCAGCGCGAGCGGGGCCTCCGGGCCGATCACGGTGAGCGTGGGCTCATTACCTTCGGCCCACGCGGTCAGGCCATCGATGTCGTCTAGTGCTAGGTCGAGGGGGGTGACCAGAGGCGCCATCCCCGGATTGGGACGGGTCGCGAAGAGCTCTGCGGCTGGCGCATCCTGCCTCAGCTTCCAGAGAAGGGAATGCTCTCTCCCCCCGTTTCCAACCATCAGGATTCTCATGGCGCCAATCCTATTCGCGGCTGGGGGACGGAGCAATCCCTCACTCTGGAGCCAAGCTGCTGTAGACGTTCGTCACGAAGATAGGGGATACCTCTATATTCGGCGAATTTCGCCTAGTTAAGCCGTTCTTAGGAGCGATTCCGCCGACTTGAAGGCGTGTCTCCCCCCGTTTCGCCGCTTTTCGGGACGGACTCGGGCCACAGCTATTCGTGAACGCTCAGAAGGTGTGAAACACTACTCCCACTCTAAGTCATCAGCGTCCACCTCAGCTTCGCCCTGCTCAGATCGCGTGCCTCGCTTGCCGCTTGGTTCGGACCACTACAATTTGGCCGAAACCCTGGCCTCGCTCCATCCCCCCGCGTAGGGATGAGAACGGGCTCGTGCATTCCACTGGGAAGGGACGATCCGGTCCACAAAGGTGGGGGGCGGTGCGTTGCCCCGGTATCACCCCGATCCACAACAGACGAGAGGAGCCGCGACGATGGAAGACTCGACCTTCCACCTAGTGAATCGTCGGCAAGCCGTCCGCCTGATCGCAGCCGGAGGATCTCGGTCTCCTTGCAGCGGGAAGAACTGCCGGAGGTCTCCTCGCGGCGCCGAGACGTGCAGTGTCCGCAGCGCGGCAGGTCTCCTTCCCGGAGGGTGCGGTCATTCGCACGATCTTCAGTGATCTGCCTCCGGCCTGGTGGGGTGCACGAAACGTTTCCGCGTTTCTGGATGCCACGATCCACCTCCATCTCTTGTCGCACTATGGCGTACTTGGCACACCATTGGCCCACTAGAGTCGTTCGCCATTCGCGTAGTTTTTGGCACAGTTTTGGATGTGGGAAGAGTCACCGTAGAGTCACCAGCAGGGAGGAGCACCCATGTCTGAAGAATCCCAGGAACCGCAGGAACTGAAGGTTACGCTGGTGGGCGACAATCCCCACGTTTTTGTGGTGGAGATCCGGGAGGGATCTGATGCAGCCACCCTGGGGAAGGGCCTCCTGGACCGTGGTGCGTCAGAAAAGCACAGGGATGGATCGTTCACGATTTACCCTGCGGCCCAGATCGCTAGCGTGACGGTGCAGGCGCGGGGAACGGGATCGAACCACCCTCCGGGACCGTAGCCACCCACCTCCGCCACGATGCGGTCGATCTCGGCTCTGAATCTGGGGGCGAACTGAGCCCGGGCGACGGTCCAGAAGAATCGATAGGCTTCGCTATCTGGGGTATCGACCAGCTGGGAACGCAAACGCCCTCGACATGAAGGTGAACTCTCGGCGCGTTGACTGTGAGTAGGGGAAGACATGTACTCGAGGGCCCACGCATACCGCCCGCTCAAATCGATGTTTGAGAACGTGGAGGTCCATAGGTCCCAACGCGCTCCCGTCGCGAAATGCGAACCGAGACTTCGTGCTAGATGGAAGTTCACAGAATTCGCCCTATCGATGCTGGTCAAGGTCTGGTCTTCGAGATATTCGAGCCCTGCGGGTATCGTGCAGTCCTTGGTCGTTCCGGTGGCGGGGACCTCCGATTCCCTGGGATACCCGACGATCCTGAAGTCTGTCCCTCTTGCTTTCGAGAGATCACCGTCTTACACCTATTTGAGGGGGCTTAACCGTGAGGATTTCAAGCGAGAAGCGCATCTGGCCGGAAATCGGGCATCGCCGCGCTCCTGGTGATTTCATGGCATTGGATGCCGCCCGATCCACCCGTTTGAGAGCAGTCATCTCGTAAGGAGAAGCGCATCATGGATGGGAACCTGACGATCCCAACGAAGCTCGAGCTATTGCTGTGGGGGTTGATCGCGGTCCCGGTGATGCCGGCAGTGGCTGGCGCTCAGACCGCCGACCAGGTCACTTTCGCGCGTGACGTTGCGCCGATCCTTCAGGAGAACTGTGTGAGGTGTCATCGCGCCGGCACCGCGGCGCCGATGACGTTGGAGACGTATGAGGAATCACGCCAGTGGGCGCCTCTCATTAAGGAGCGGGTGACGAACCGGCAGATGCCGCCGTGGCCCCTGGATCAAACTGTGGGGATCCAACGGTTCAAGAACGACGTCTCCCTGAGCGATCATGAGATCGCGACGATTGTGAGGTGGGTGGATTCGGGCGCGCAGCTGGGTGATCCGGCGGACCTGCCGGAGCCTCGGGAGTGGCCGGATTGGGCGAACTCCTGGAGATACGAGGAAGTCTTCGGCCGCCCGCCGGATGCCGTGCTCACCTCGCCCCCATACACGGTAGTCTCAGACGGAATGGACCAGTGGCCGGCTGCGTTCGTCGAGGTGAGGAAGGAGATGGGGATCGACGGGGAGCGGTGGATCAGGGCCGTGGAGATCAGGCCCGCAACCCCCGATAGCCGATATGTCTTCCACCATGCCAACGCCCGCGCTGCGAACCGTACGCCAGAGGATATCCAGAGGACTCAATTAGTCCCCCAGCGAAATTCGATACAAGGGGATCAGCGGAGCTATATCGCGAACTTCGCGCTGGGAGCGGAAGGTGAGATCTACCCGGAGGGTACCGGTAGGCTGATCAAGGAAGGAGACCTGGTCCACTTCGAGTTTCACTATTATCCGGTCGACCGAGACGTGGAAGCCGCCATGCAGATCGGCCTGTGGCTTTACCCGGAGAACGAGGTGCCGTATCCGAGCGACGGCTGGCTGATCATGGGATGGCGTGGGCTCGCTGGGATGGAGGAGAATCCGCTCATCATTCCGCCGAATAGCCAGGCGGTGTACCGGGGTTCCTTCGTCCTGGATGGGAATGCGCGGCTCTACGGGTTCCGGGGGCACATGCACATGCGGGGCAAATACCAGATGATTGAGGTGATCTATCCCGACGGGCGTTACGAGCTGCTCAGCAAGCTCAACTGGGATCATGGCTGGCACACGCAGTTCCTTTACGAGGACGACGTGATGCCGCTGCTGCCGAAGGGCACGAGGGTCATCCTCACGTCGGTGCACGACAACACGGCGGACAACCCATACAACCCTGATCCATATCAGTGGGTGGTAGGAGGGTCGCGCACCGTCGACGAGATGCATAACATGCGGCTCGGGGTGACGTTCTTTGGCGAAGAGGAGTTCCAGCGCCTGGTCGCCGAGAGGGGGCGCCAAGATGACGGCCGAGCGGTAGCTCCGGCCGAGCCCGGCAGATAGGAAGGCAGCGCAGCGACCCGAGGAGAGTGAGCGACCGGCAGCAAGATGACAACAGGAGTGCGGACGAGTCAGGAGAGATGGATCATGAGGTCTCGCTACGTGGCCACACTGGGCGTTCTAACCTCCGGGCTTCTTTTTGCAGTGAGCCCGGCACCGTTGAAGGCGCAGCACGCTGTATCCGAGATTGACTTGAAGGTACGAAATGTGCGCGCATCCGGTCAGCCGGTACTTCCCATCTTCGAGGGATGGTACCGGAATCTAGACGGCTCATACGACCTGTGCTTCGGATACTTGAACCTGAACCGGGAGGAGGCGTTGGAGATCCCGCTGGGGCCGGACAACTTCATCGAGCCCGAGCGCTTCAATGGCGGTCAGCCGACACACTTCATGGACGACGCCACACGGCTGACGTGTATCTTCACCGTGAACGTGCCGGAGGACATCGGTAGCGAGCGGGTCTGGTGGAACCTGCGGATCGATGGCCAAACCTACAGGGTTCCTGGCCACGTCACATCCCGCGGCTACATGATAGAGAATCTGGCCGCCAGCTTTCCGCCCCTGATCGAGGAGGAGCAGATCGCCACCTTTGGCGACCTTCGGATGCAGTCCGAGCGAGTCGGTGCAACGCCGCCCGGCGTTGCACCGGTGGTCCGGTTTGTGGAGCCGGCCGGACCGGAAGGAAGGGGCAAGAGCGGGATGACGGCTGGACCCGTTCCGACCAGGGTCGGGAATCCGCTGGCGCTCGCGATCAGGGTGACCGGACCGGACGGGGGTGGGTTGTCCAACGACGGGTCGGTGCGGTGGGGCAAGCTCCAAGGGCCGGCTGGCGAGGTGACGTTCAGGGCGGAAACGAGTCGTTACTCCGCGGGCTCGGGAATCACGCAGTCGGCAGAAGTGACGTTCAGCGAGCCCGGGGACTATGTGGTGTTTGTGCAGGTGCTCCAGGGGTCATTTGGCAACCAGTGCTGCTGGACTAACGGGTACGTCAGGGTGCGCGTCACTCCCTGACCCCATGCCGTAGTCTCCTGCGATACGCCCTCCGTCACCATATATCCGCCGTCTCTACCTAGTGACTACGATCACTCGTGCGCCCACCTCGATCCCCTTCCTGGCGAACCATCCGCGGTTGGTTTCGAGCGCAGAAACGTATTCGACGCCTGGGAAATATCCAGGACACGACTGCGCGTAGACCTCGCTCTCGCATACGTCCATCCTCAGAATGCGGCGGATCACGCCAGCCTGGTCGATGAACGCGATGTCGAGAGGGACCTTGGTGCCCGACATCCAGAAACCGTCGTCCCCCGATCTGACGCTGTCAAACTGAAACATCATGCCCGACTCTGCGTGCAAGGACGGCCGTCCAGACAGGCCGAGCTCATGCTGATCCTCGGACCTAGCGATCTCGACGAGAAGCCGGGTGGAATCAGAGTTGTGGTGGAGCCAGGCTGTGGCCGTATCGAACTGGATCGGAGAGATGCGATTCGACCCCGTAACCCGGCAGGCGCTGAGGGCAACGAGCGGAAACAACGCCATATGCACCAATGCCAAGGTCTTGCGGAAACAACACGAGTCCATCCCCACCTGCCGATCAGAGGTTTCACCCAACGTTGGCGATTCTGTAGCACGACCAAAGTTGGGACCGAGTGCAGCTAGCCTTCTGGCTCAGTCGGGTCATCCGCCCTCACCAGGCCCTCGAGCGAGCCGGTAGTTGATTCTTATCGATTCGGTTTTTCTGAGCAGCACCGTTGCGGATCCGCGGACAGGCCGCCGGACGCCACTCAGGAGTGCTCGCAAGGTCCAGCGGCCCGCCACTGCGGCAACCGGTACTAGGAGGACGGGCAGAATCCAGAGTAGGTGTAGTCGATGCTTCGACCGCTCTAGGGTTCTGCTTCCAGCAAGAACTGCACGGTCTCGACCCCAGGAATAGCGCGAACCACGGCGCCGATGCTCTGTTGGATCGTCCCGAAGCGGCCAGGGGTCTGTAGCCCCCCGCACTCCTCACAGAGGAGCGAGCCGGTCAGCGTCACCACTCCGTCACTCACTTCGACCTGGATATCTCCGGGGACGTCAGATGCGTTGGCCAGCACTGCTTCGACACGCTCCCTCAGCACTTCGTCGGAAGGGCCTCGCGGCCTACAGCTGACGAGAGCCACTGCAAAAACGAGTCCGATAGCGAGCGCTAGCCGGAAGATCGATGCTTTCCTTCTCACGGTCGTCTTCCCATGTCTTAGGTGGAGAACTGAACGAACCCTCCGCGGGCGGGAAAGGGTGCGCGTTTCTTACCTCTGGTTCTTGCCTTTGGTTCTGAGCCGGAGAAAATCACGCCGATTCATGGAGCGACCCGATCGAGATCTCCGTGACCCTCAGGCGAACGGCGACCGTGTTCAGGCGGACGCGGCGAGCGTGAGGACGGTACGCTCGACCACCCCTCTGGTGAGCGGCACCTTGTAGGCGTTCTTCGACAGGGGGCTCGCCTCTTCCACGGCAGCTTCCCCAACCCGACTGGCGAGCTCGGGCGTGACGCGCTGGCCGGCCAGTAACCTCTCGGCCTCCGGTACCCGCCAGGGAATGGGCGCCACGCCGCCCAGCACGATCTGTGCCTCCTGGCAGACGTCTCCGTTCATCTCCAGCACCACGGCCGCACTGACCAGGGCATGGGTCCATGCCTCGCGATCCATGATCTTGTGATACGTGCTCCGCACACCGTCTCTGGGTGTGGGAAGTTCGACGGACGCCAGCACCTCGTCGTCTCCCAGAACGTTCTCGTGTTCCGGGTCCTGGCTCGGGAGGACGAAGAATTCCGACGCAGACAGGGTGCGCTCGCCGTCGGGGCCCACGATTTCGAACCTCGCGTCGAGCGCCACCAGCGCTGGCGCGGTGTCAGACGGATGCACGATGAAGCTGGGGCCGCCGCCGAAAATCGCATGGAGCTGATTCTCGCCGACGAAGGAAAAGCACTGGTTACCTCCCGCCTTGTAGCACGGGAAGCCGTTGCGATAGTACCAGCACCAGGGCCGCTGGCAGACGTTGCCGGCCAGGGTGCCGACGTTGCGGATCTGGGGGCTCGCGACGCTCTCCGCCGCTTCCGCCAACACCGTGAACTGAGCGCGGATGAGCGGGTGCCGGCTCAGCGCGTCGAGCGTGGTCAGCCCGCCTATGCTCACGCCGTCCCCCCCCGACGTCACCTCATCGAGCCCACTGACGGTCTTCAGATTCACCAGCACGTCCGGTACGCCGGATCCCGGCCGGTTTACCGTCTTGTCTTTCACCAGCTGCAGTAGATCGGTACCTCCACCGGCGAACGAGACCGCCTGGCCCTCCCGGCGCGCCTCCTGCGCCAGCGCCACCGCCTCCTCCAGATTGCGAGCATTTGCGTTGGCAAGAGTCTTCATGTGAGCGCCCCCAGAATCTTTTCCCGCGTGATAGGCAGGTCCTTCATGCGGTGCCCGATGGCGTTGAAGATCGCGTTGCCTACCGCCGCCGGACCCGTAACAATGCCGGATTCGCCGACCGTCTTCGACCCGTACGCCCCGTAGCCGTCGTCTGTCTCAATGAAGGTGACCTCGATTTCCGGTGCATCCAGATGCGTCAGATGGCGCGCTCCGTAATAGCCTGCCGTGAGCGGCTGTCCATTCCGAGGATCATACAAGAGATCCTCGTGCAGGGCCTGTCCGATTCCTTGCAACGTCGCGCCGCGGATCTGGTCCTTTGCTGGCAGCGGGTTGATGATGCGGCCCGACTCGTGGACCGTCGTATACTTGGTGATGCGTACATGGCCTAGCTGAACATCCGCTTCCACCTCCACGAAGTGCGCGCCAAAGCACATGCGCAGCTTCCCTTCCGTGCTCGGATTCGGGGTCGCTGAGGCGATCAGCACCTCATCTCCCTGAGGCATCCCCTTGTCGGCGATCTGGCGCTTGAGATCTCGTGCCGCCTGAATGACGGCATAGCCAGTCATGGTCGTGGTCCGGCTCCCCGACTCGCCCACCGAGTAGGGGCAGCGGTCGGTGTCGCCCCAGACGACCTCCACCTCCGAGAGCAGCACACCCAGCTCCTCGGCCGCAATCATGGCCAGGGTCGTCTTCGCCCCAGGGCCGACGTCCGTGACGCCGACGAACAGCGTGTACCGCTCCTCGGAATCTACCCGCACAATCGCGCTGCTGGCGCCCACACCCGACCGGAACATCGAGATGGCCATGCCTGCACCGCGCTTGATGGGCCCCGGATCCGAACCGGGCGCCGGACGCCAGCGGCTCTTCCAGTCGAAGAGCTCTGCACCCCGCTGGATGCACTCCTCAAGTGTGTGGTTCGTGAACTGGACCTCGTCGGTCGGTCTTCGCATATTTTTCAGCGCGAAATCCACCGGGTCCATGCCCAGCTCGTACGCGATGTCGTCCATCATCGACTGGACGCCGAAATAACCCTGCGGGTCCGACGGCGCCCGGAAATTGCCCGACACCATCCGGTTCGTGTGCACCGGGTAGACCACACTCTCGATATTGGGGCACCCGTAGACGTCGATACCGCCGATGCCCCCGGATCTCCTCAGGAACGGACCCATGCCGCTGTAGCCGCGCAGCTGGATCGCCGTCACCGTGCCGTCCTGCTTCACGCCCACCTTGTAATCCTGTACGGTGTGCCAACGGCCATGCGTGCCCAGCCAGTCGTCCTTCCTCGAGAGCTCCAGCAACACCGGCGCCCCCGCCTCCTTCGCCAGCATCGCCGCGATCAGATCGAAGTAGTAACTTCCGTTCTTGTCGCCGAACCCCCCGCCCATGTACTGGCAGATGATCTGTACCTGATGGTCGGCCAGGCCCAGATCCCGCGCGTTGTCGTGACGGCAGTTCGAGATGCCCTGCGTAGGCGTGTACAGGGTGAGCTTGTCGCCTTCCCAGTGCGCCACACAGGAACGAGGCTCCATCGGGGCGTCATGCACGAAACCGGTCTCATACCGATCCTCGAATACCTGATCGGCCGCCTGGAAGCCCACCTCGACATCGCCCTCCCGCCGCGTCCCCGGCTTCGCTTCGTTCTCGGCATCGAGCGCGAGGTTGCCCTCCGGCCAGATGAGAGGAGCACTCGGCTCCAGCGCTTCCTCAGGATCGATCACAAACGGCAGTTCCTCGTAGTCGACCTCGATGAGCTCTAGCGCCTCTTCGGCCACGTACCGGTTCACCGCAGCTACCGCCGCCACCGGCTGACCCACAAAGCGCACCACGTCCTCGAACGTGTACCGGCGATGTTTCGTGATCGCCTTCATGTCGTCGCTGTACTGCCGTCCACCCGCAATCGAGCCCGAACCGTAGACCACCCGGGCGTTCTCGTGGGTGGCGACCGCCCTCACGCCCGGCAAGGCCGCTGCCTTCGTTACGTCGATCCCGCGAATGCGCGCATGCGGATGCGGGCTCCGGAGGACCCGGGCGTACAGCATGCCCGGCAGCCGCACGTCACGCGTATAGTTAGCCCTCCCTGTCACTCGCTCGTAGGCATCGATCCGCGGGACGTTGCGCCCCACGGTGTCCATCGGCCCGACTGCCCCGGTCGCTTGCTGCGTCCTCATTACGCACCTCCGTTCGTCGAGCCGGCAGCCGCTAGCACGGCCTCTACAATCGCATTGTAATTCGAACACCGGCAAAGATTGCCCGACATCGCCCCACGCACCTCCTCCGCCGTCGGCCGTGGGTTATGCTCCAGCAGCGCCGTCGCCGCCATCAGCTGACCCGGCGTACAGAACCCACATTGTGGGCCGTTATGATCCATGAACGCCTGCTGCACCGGCGAGAGCTCACCGTCGCGCTCCAGTCCCTCTACCGTCACAACCGTCCGACCATCCGCCCAGACCGCAAGTTGGCTGCATGAGTAGACTGGCCTGCCATCCATCAGCACCGTGCACGCACCACATTCGCCACGGTTGCACCCGATCTTGGAACCCGTCAGCCCGATGTGATCCCGAAGTAGCTCGTTGAGCGTCCACCGGTCTTCCACCTCGATCCGGTGCTCGCTCCCGTTGACCACGACACGGATCGCCGTCCGTGGAACCGCCGCTGGCTCCTGGGCCACCCTCTCCTCTGCCACACCCGCTGCCCCAAGCTTGGGTACAGCGGTCGCGACCACCAACGCAGCCCCCGTGCCTTCCAGAAACTCGCGCCGGGACAGTTCACCCCTCGTCCCTTTCTCGCTCTGGGAATCATCGCCCCTTTCGGGTTTATCGCTCATGATCCCTTCCCCAGCTAATGGTGGAAAACCAAGGCCTTCCCGATGCCTAAGACGTAGCGACGTCTTTTCCGGGCGCCAGCCTCTACTGGACCCGGTCGACCGGCCAACCACTCAACATATGTGAGGGTCTAAACACGCGCAAAGATACGGTGAGCTGCGATGCGGGAAGACGGTTCATGATTCGAGAAGACGCGATGATGCTCCGCGATACGGAAGCCAGGGCATCGGAGGCACCTGCAATTCGCCGTCGTCCCAGAACTCTGCGAGCAAGCACCCCTCGTGTCGGAACTCTTCGCTCACCAACCAGTCGCTGTCAAGCACCCGGACAACGTCGGCGTCCGACAACTCACGCTCCAAGTCCCGGAAGAGTTCTTCGGAGGTTGGCTCCCTGATAACCGTCGGCGGCTCCCCGCCGAACCATGGCCATGGCACCAATTCGTCAGCGCTCGACTGTTCATCCCGCCGAGTGACGCTCGTCTGAGCATCGACGTATCGCATGTACAGCCGCTCACAGGACAACTCGGCGATGCGTTTCTTGCCTTTGGTTCTGAGCCGGAGAAAATCACGCCGATTCATGGAGCGACCCGATCGAGATCTCCGTGACCCTCAGGCGAACGGCGACCGTGTTCAGGCGGACGCGGCGAGCGTGAGGACGGTACGCTCGACCACCCCTCTGGTGAGCGGCACCTTGTAGGCGTTCTTCGACAGGGGGCTCGCCTCTTCCACGGCAGCTTCCCCAACCCGACTGGCGAGCTCGGGCGTGACGCGCTGGCCGGCCAGTAACCTCTCGGCCTCCGGTACCCGCCAGGGAATGGGCGCCACGCCGCCCAGCACGATCTGTGCCTCCTGGCAGACGTCTCCGTTCATCTCCAGCACCACGGCCGCACTGACCAGGGCATGGGTCCATGCCTCGCGATCCATGATCTTGTGATACGTGCTCCGCACACCGTCTCTGGGTGTGGGAAGTTCGACGGACGCCAGCACCTCGTCGTCTCCCAGAACGTTCTCGTGTTCCGGGTCCTGGCTCGGGAGGACGAAGAATTCCGACGCAGACAGGGTGCGCTCGCCGTCGGGGCCCACGATTTCGAACCTCGCGTCGAGCGCCACCAGCGCTGGCGCGGTGTCAGACGGATGCACGATGAAGCTGGGGCCGCCGCCGAAAATCGCATGGAGCTGATTCTCGCCGACGAAGGAAAAGCACTGGTTACCTCCCGCCTTGTAGCACGGGAAGCCGTTGCGATAGTACCAGCACCAGGGCCGCTGGCAGACGTTGCCGGCCAGGGTGCCGACGTTGCGGATCTGGGGGCTCGCGACGCTCTCCGCCGCTTCCGCCAACACCGTGAACTGAGCGCGGATGAGCGGGTGCCGGCTCAGCGCGTCGAGCGTGGTCAGCCCGCCTATGCTCACGCCGTCCCCCCCCGACGTCACCTCATCGAGCCCACTGACGGTCTTCAGATTCACCAGCACGTCCGGTACGCCGGATCCCGGCCGGTTTACCGTCTTGTCTTTCACCAGCTGCAGTAGATCGGTACCTCCACCGGCGAACGAGACCGCCTGGCCCTCCCGGCGCGCCTCCTGCGCCAGCGCCACCGCCTCCTGAAGATTACGAGCATTTGCGTTGGCAAGAGTCTTCATGTGAGCGCCCCCAGAATCTTTTCCCGCGTGATAGGCAGGTCCTTCATGCGGTGCCCGATGGCGTTGAAGATCGCGTTTCCTACCGCCGCCGGAGCCAGGACGATGCCGGATTCGCCGACCGTCTTCGCGCCGTAGGGGCCGTAGCCGTCGTCTGTCTCGATGAAGGTGACCTCGATTTCCGGTGCATCCAGATGCGTCAGATGGCGCGCTCCGTAATAGCCCGCCGTGAGCGGCTGTCCATTCCGAGGATCATACAAGAGATCCTCGTGCAGGGCCTGTCCGATTCCTTGCAACGTCGCGCCGCGGATCTGGTCCTTTGCTGGCAGCGGGTTGATGATGCGGCCCGACTCGTGGACCGTCGTATACTTGGTGATGCGTACATGGCCTAGCTGAACATCCGCTTCCACCTCCACGAAGTGCGCGCCAAAGCACATGCGCAGCTTCCCGTCCGTGCTCGGATTCGGGGTCGCTGAGGCGATCAGCACCTCATCTCCCCGAGGCATCCCCTTGTCGGCGATCTGGCGCTTGAGATCTCGTGCCGCCTGAAGGACGGCATAGCCAGTCATGGTCGTGGTCCGGCTCCCCGACTCGCCCACCGAGTAGGGGCAGCGGTCGGTATCGCCCCAGACGACCTCCACCTCCGAGAGCGGCACACCCAGCTCCTCGGCCGCAATCATGGCCATCGTCGTCTTCGCCCCAGGGCCGATGTCCGTGACACCGACGAAGAGCGTGTACCGCTCCTCGGAATCCACTCGCACAATCGCGCTGCTGATGCCGACACGCGACCCGCGCATCGAGATCGCCATGCCCGCCCCGCGCTTGATGGGCCCCGGATCCGAACCGGGCGCCGGACGCCAGCGGCTCTTCCAGTCGAAGAGCTCTGCACCCCGCTGGATGCACTCCTCAAGTGTGTGGTTCGTGAACTGGACCTCGTCGGTCGGCTTCTGCATGTTCTTCAGCGCGAAATCCACCGGGTCCATCCCCAGCTCGTACGCGATGTGGTCCATCATCGACTGGACGCCGAAATAACCCTGCGGGTCCGGCGGCGCCCGGAAATTCCCCGACACCATCCGGTTCGTGTGTACCGGGTAGACCACACTCTCGATATTGGGGCACCCATAGACGTCGATACCGCCGATGCCCCCGGATCTCCTCAGGTACGGACCCATGCCGCTGTAGCCGCGCAGCTGAATCGCCGTCACCGTGCCGTCCTGCTTCACGCCCACCTTGTAATACTGCACGGTGTGCCAGCGGCCATGCGTGCCCAGCCAGTCGTCCTTCCTTGAGAGCTCGAGCAGTACGGGCGCCTCCGCCTCCTTCGCTAGCATCGCCGCGATCAGATCGAAGTAGTAACTTCCGTTCTTGTCGCCGAACCCACCGCCCATGTACTGGCAGATGATCTGGACCTGATGGTCGGCCAGACCCAGATCCCGCGCGTTGTCGTGGCGGCAGTTCGAGATGCCCTGCGTAGGCGTGTACAGGGTGAGCTTGTCGCCTTCCCAGTGCGCCACACAGGAACGAGGCTCCATCGGGGCGTCATGCACGAAACCGGTCTCATACCGATCCTCGAATACCTGATCGGCCGCCTGGAAGCCCACCTCGACATTTCCTTCCCGCCGCGTCCTCGGCCTCGGCTCGTTCTCGGCATCGAGCGCGAGGTTGCCCTCCGGCCAGATCGGCGGCGCCCCCGGCTCCAGCGCTTCCTCAGGATCGACCACAAACGGCAGCTCCTCGTAGTCGACCTCGATGAGCTCGAGCGCCTCTTCGGCCACGTACCGGTTCACCGCAGCCACCGCCGCCACCGGCTGACCCACAAAGCGCACCGGGTTGTCGAAGATGTATCGACGATGTTTCGTGATCGCCTTCATGTCGTCGCTGTACTGCCGTCCCCCTGCGATCGAACCCGAACCGTAGACCAACCGGGCGTTCTCGTCCGTGATGACCGCCCTCACTCCCGGCAAAGCCGCTGCCTTCGTTACGTCGATCCCGCGAATGCGCGCATGCGGATGCGGGCTCCGGAGGACCCGGGCGTACAGCATGCCCGGCAGCCGCACGTCACGCGTATAGTTAGCCCTCCCTGTCACTCGCTCGTAGGCATCGATCCGCGGGACGTTGCGCCCCACGGTGTCCATCGGCCCGACTGCCCCGGTCGCTTGCTGCGTCCTCATTACGCACCTCCGTTCGTCGAGCCGGCAGCCGCTAGCACGGCCTCTACAATCGCATTGTAATTCGAACACCGGCAAAGATTGCCCGACATCGCCCCACGCACCTCCTCCGCCGTCGGCCGTGGGTTATGCTCCAGCAGCGCCGTCGCCGCCATCAGCTGACCCGGCGTACAGAACCCACATTGTGGGCCGTTATGATCCATGAACGCCTGCTGCACCGGCGAGAGCTCACCGTCGCGCTCCAGTCCCTCCACCGTCACAACCGTCCGACCATCCGCCCAGACCGCAAGTTGGCTGCATGAGTAGACTGGCCTGCCATCCATCAGCACCGTGCACGCACCACATTCGCCACGGTTGCACCCGATCTTGGAACCCGTCAGCCCGATGTGATCCCGAAGTAGCTCGTTGAGCGTCCACCGGTCTTCCACCTCGATCCGGTGCTCGCTCCCGTTGACCACGACACGGATCGCCGTCCGTGGAACCGCCGCTGGCTCCTGGGCCACCCTCTCCTCTGCCACACCCGCTGCCCCAAGCTTGGGTACAGCGGTCGCGACCACCAACGCAGCCCCCGTGCCTTCCAGAAACTCGCGCCGAGACAGTTCACCCCTCGTCCCTTTCTCGCTCCGGGAATCATCGCCCCTTTCGGGTTTATCGCTCATGATCCCTTCCCCAGCTAATGGTGGAAAACCAAGGCCTTCCCGATGCCTAAGACGTAGCGACGTCTTCTCCGGGCGCCAGCCTCTATCTGAGCCGACCGACCGGCCAACTACTTAAGTTATGTGAGGGTCTAAACACGCGCAAAAAGTAACGGTGAGCTGCGATGCGGGAAGACGGTTCATGATTCGAGAAGACGCGATGATGCTCCGCGATACGGAAGCCAGGGCATCGGAGGCACCTGCAATTCGCCGTAGTTCCGATGCCGGATTGGCGCGATCGGGCCGAGCTTCTTGGTTTCGAGATAATCCAGCTCACCGATGGCTTCACTCAAGGAAATACAGGCGCGGTTCGGCCGGTCGGTCCGGGCAGAATCTGGAGGTCCAAGTGTTCGCCCGGGTAAATAACGATGGGCTCTGTTCGCCATCCTCCATCCCCGATGAATCTGACGTCGAACTGAACATCCTCCCTCCGCCAATTGAAGGTGAACGTCTCGGTGGTCTTTCCGATCACGAGCCCCAAACGCTCCCGTGTACCGCCCCAGTTAGCATAGATCGTCGCGTCCCAATAATTGTCGTTCAGTACAGTGATAAGGACATTTCTTGTCGTTCCGGCGGTCTGCATGATGTTCCCACCGGCTTGGGAGGCGCAGGTGGTCAAGGTGGCCATCAGGAAGAGAGGCGCTAGAAAGCGAAGCTCTGCTCTCTGCCGGCCGTCAGGCCTTCTCCGGGTAGCGGCTCGCAACTGAGACGCTCCCGCGTCCGCCTGCCCAGGGACCTGCTGGGCGATTCCTGGCCTGCGCCTGCTCCCAGCGACCTCTTCGCGACTGGCCGGTGGACAGGTTGGTGCCCCGACATCTCGCAAAGCGCCTCCGGGCCGCTCCTTCTGAGGGGAATGATTACCGAGCGAGCCCGGTTTCACCCGAAACGGATCCTGAGAGCAGCCTCGGCCCCGCTGTAAGAATGCTATTTCAACTCCGAAAGGTTAAAGAGGTAAGGGACGCGCCCCAAGAGAAACATGCTGGCGTCCCGCGCGGTCCGGCAAGCGGCCTCACGGATCTCCCTCTGAAACTCTGCCAAACGCAACCGTGGATCCCCGCCGACGGCCGGCGTCCAGATGCGGGCCTGACGCCACCACCATTCCGGGGTGGTGACAGGCCGGCAATCACCTACAGGAGAAGTGCCGGTAGGCCAATAACTTACCGAAATTTACCGTCGAGCTCGAACTAGGTCCTCTTGACTGGCTCGCTACCAGATGGTCTTTTTTTCATTGCGACCAGATGTTGGGTCGATGACCAGGCGCGTCCCTCGGTCAGCCGTCACTGATACAGGATTGGAGGTTATCTACCATGAGAGGAAGAGAGAAGTCTTGGACCTTGAGCTCGCCTTGGTGCGGACTCTCAGCGGTTGTCGCCCTTCTACTCCTGATGACGGCCGCCGCACCCGGGGAGGCGCAAGACAGCGGCGACGGGCAGGTGACGTGGACGGAAGACGTGGCGCCGATCGTTTATGAGAGCTGCGTGTCGTGCCATCGGCCCGGTTCGATCGCCCCCATGTCGTTGGAGACGTACGAATTGGCGCGGCCCTACGCTCCGCTCATCAAGGAGAGGGTCAGCGAGCGTAAGATGCCTCCCTGGTACATCGAACAAAACGTTGGTATCCAGAGCTTCAAGGATGACCGGTCGTTGAGCGATGAACAGATCGCCACGATCGTCAGCTGGGTGGACAGTGGCACTCCGCAGGGCGACCCGGCCGCCATGCCTCCGCTGCCCGAGTTCGAGGATGTCATCTACCAGTGGACGCTTGAAGACGAGATGGGTCGTCCACCGGATCACATCGTGGCGATGCCGGAGCCCTTCACCATTCCCGGGAACAGTGGGAACTTGTTCCCGAGGCACCTTAGCGATCCCGGTCTCGAGGAGGACCGCTGGATCATGGCGTACGAGACCAAGCCTTCGCTCGATGGCTTCGCAGTCGTGCATCACAACGGGACCACCTTCATCTATCCGGACGGAAGGGAGGAAGAGTTCGGCGAGTATGCCCTCGGAAAGACCGGCGACATCTTTCCGGAGGGGACCGGCCGGTTCATTCCCGCTGGGACGAAGATCCGCTGGAGCTCCCATTACTCGGGAAGCCGCGACGGCGTGGACCATACAGATCAGTCCCGTCTTGCACTGTGGTACTATCCGGAGGGTGTCGAGCCGGAGCATAGAATTAACCGGGACCGTTGGGGAGCTATCTCGGACCTCGATATCCCTCCAAATACGGAGAGCGTGCGGTCCGATGGCTACACGGTCCTGGATCAAAACGTGCGTCTCACGGCCTATCAGCCACATATGCACTATCTCGGCGACCGGCAGTGCCTGGAGGTCATCTATCCAGACAGCAGACGGCAGACGCTGAACTGCGTGGGCTGGGATTTTGGCTGGCATATGACCTACAATTACCTCGACGACGAACAGCCGCTCATCCCGAAGGGATCGGTCATTCACCTAACCCATTGGCATAACAATTCGGAAAGCAATTCGTGGGCCGGAGATCCTGAGAACTGGGTAGGATACGGATCGCGCTCCACAGACGATATGGCGTTCGCTCACATGAGCAACTACTACCTCTCCGACGAGGAATTTGAGCGGGACGTTCAGGAGCGCCTTATGCTGCTGCAGGAGAAGAAAGAAATGGTGGAGGAGGGCGGTGGTGGTGGTTAGGAGGCAGGAGGCGCGCGCGCGGTAGAGGCAGGGATAGCTGCTACCTCATATCTGCCATCATCCGCCGTTCCTAGGGGGTCCCCGCCGGCCTAGACGCCTGCGGGGCCCTCTTGTCGTGATCAAGAGACCCGCTCTGGGGAGAGAGGAACCGATGAGATCCCTTTTCTGTGCATTGGCACTAGCAGGACTGTTCTTAGCCGCGGCTCCGGAGGGGACACAGAGCCAGGTGATGTACCTGAGCGGGCAGGCCGTACACCCTACTTATGAAGGGTACGAGCGCAATCCGGATGGCAGCTACAGGATGTTGTTCGGGTACATGAACCGGAACCACGAAGAACAGCCGCACATTCCGATAGGGCCGGATAACTTCTTCTCGGTGGTGGATGCAGGAGCGACAGTGGGAAGCCAGGAAGGATGGCAAGCTTCCCCCGTGAACGACCGGGGACAGCCGACGCACTTCTATCCTCGGCGGCAGAAGTTCGTTTTCTCGGTTACGGTTCCTGAGAATTTTGGCGACCAGCGGCTCGTGTGGACCCTGACGCGTAACGGCGAGGCGCTCACCGCCGTTGGAAAGCTTGAGCCCGACTGGGTGTGGCTACTGAACCCGTACATATGGGATGGTATCATCGATCCAGAATCCCCAAACCTGCCTCCAACGATCGAAGTCGTTGGGGCAGAAAGGGTGACTGTCGCGGTGGGAGAGCCCGTCGTTCTGACCGTTTCGGTGGAAGACGATGGACTCCCCGAACCGGTAGACCCTAATGCCCCCCGAGGGTTGAGGAGCGGGGGGAACCGAGCCGTTTCCTCCAATCTACTTCCTAACGAGCTCCCTTCCATCCGTGGCTCTGCGGGCGAGCCCGGTCGTCAAGCCGTGCTATCCCCAGCTGCGGCACGGGAAGCTGGGATGGCGGTCACCTGGCTCAACTATCGAGGTCCAGATGGGGTGACCTTCGCCCCGACGTTGGTGCCCCTCGATAATGCCGGAGGCAGTGCCACAACGACGGCGCGCTTCCCTGAGGCTGGCACGTACGAGGTCCGTGCTTACGCGGACGACGGACTCTACACGGGGTTGACGTTCGCAGGGGTGACTGTGTTGGTGACGGAGGATCCACGGTAGGGGTTCCGCTGAGAATGTTCACCGCGGGAAGATCCGCGGTAGAAAGTGAAAGTGCGCCGCCTCGATTGCCCGTGCTGTCGGACGATCCTTTCCTTACGTCGTACGTTCTAATCCGGCCACGCCGGCTCCGGATCCATGCACGAAGGAGAGGGGACGGAGTTTTCCAACCTGGATAGGATTCATGCCTAAACATGTCGCGTGGGGCTCTACATTGTGGACGGCGATGGCGGTCGTGGTCACGGGGTTCGGGGGAGAATTGGAGGCTCAGATCGGACTCAATCCGTATCGGCCGGTGGCCTGGGGTGAGCTCCCGGGAGGGAGGGAATGGGGCCCGACGGGCGCAGTGTATCCAGATGCCGACGGGACGCACATTTGGGTTGCCGAACGGTGCGGACCGACCGATCGTCCGTTCAACACGGGAGAGAGCTGTCTCGACAAAGACGTCCCCCCCATCCTGAAGTTTAGTCCGGAGGGAAAGGTCGTTAAGAGCTTTGGCGAGGGGCTCTTTGTCCGGCCCCACGGGATCCACGTGGATCGGGAAGGGAACGTGTGGGTGGCCGACACTCCTTCCGGTGAACTTTCGGACGAAGGGGGTCGCCGGGGCATGGGGCACCAAGTCGTAAAGTTCAGCCCGGACGGAAAGATTCTCATGACCCTCGGGCAGGCGGGGGGAGCGCGGGAGCCGGGGTACTTCTTCCAGCCCAATGACGTCGTCGTCGCGCCCAGCGGCGACATCTTCGTCGCCGAGGGTCACGAGAGCCAGCCGCCCGCGCGGATCTTGAAGTTCGATAGCGAAGGCAAACTCTTGATGACCTGGGGTTCGTTGGGGAGCGCGCGGGGTGAGTTCATCGGGCCGCATGCGCTGGCGATGGACTCGCAGGGTCGCCTCTTCGTCGGGGATCGGGGCAACCACCGGATCCAGATCTTCGACCAGGAGGGGAATTTCTTGGCGGTGTGGAACCAGTTCGGCTCGCCGAGCGGGATCTACATCGATGCCAACGACCTCATCTACGTGGCGGACGCTACTTCCAATCCGACCTCGAATCCAGGATGGGAGCAGGGGATCCGCATCGGTGACGCGAGTACGGGATGGGTCACGGCCTTCATCCCGAATCCGAATCCGCCGAATGAGCCGGGCGGCGCCGAAGGAGTTGCCGCAGATGCCGAGGGCAACGTGTACGGAGCGGAAACCCGGACCGCGAAGGATGTGCGCCGCTCTCAGGCGCTCCAGAAGTACATCCGGATCAGACCGTAGGGGCATCAGCATCCACCACCGCCCCCGTGTTCAATGGTAGGGGGCATCCAGAGTAGCTATATCATGGTTGGTGATCCGACCCCTTGTGATCCTAACGATACGGGCTTGCGGGAGTGAGGTTTGAGCCGTAAGGTAGTGTCTGCGACCGCACTTGTAAGGTCAATCTGCAGGTTAAGGTGCGGCTGTAGTTGTCTTCACCTTGTTCGCGCGTTTTTCGCACTGGAGGGTCAGATGAAGCCGTTAGCTTGTTCGAAGTGCGTAGCTATCATGCTCCCCGTGTTTCTTTTGTTGATGGGTCCCTCTGCGGTGAAGGGTCAGGCCATCGTTGGTCTAGTGGAAGACGGGCAGACCGGTCTGCCCCTGGCGTCGGTCCAGGTCTTCATCGAGACCCTGGACATCGGCGTGCTGTCGGAGTCGAACGGCCGCTATGCGCTGCAGAACGTTCCGGCGGGGACGCACCAGGTGTCAGCAGGGCGGATCGGTTTTCAGACAGTCGTCCTTGAGGTGACGATGGCGGCCGGTGCGACCGTGGAGCTGAACTTTGACCTTATCCGGGAAGTCCTCGGGCTCGACGAGATCATCGTCACCGGCACGGCAGGCGGAACGCAGAGGCGTGCGATCGGAAACGTCGTCTCGCAGCTCGACGCAGCGACCCTGGCGGAGGTTGTCCCGGCGACGAACATGGAGCAGTTGCTCGGCTCGAGGGTGGCCGGAGTCACGCTCGTGCCCGGTTCGGGGAGCGTGGGTTTCGATACGCAGTCCATCCGGATCCGGGGCAACTCCAGTGCTGCGCTCACCAACGATCCCATCGTCTACATTGATGGCATCAGGATGAACAGCCTGGCCCCCGAAGTGAGGGGGTACGCGGTGAGGCCGTCCCGGCTCAACGACATCAACCCCGACGACATCGAGAGCATCGAGATCATCAAAGGGCCGGCGGCGGCCACCCTGTACGGCACCGAAGCGTCCAACGGCGTCGTCCAGATCATCACCAAGCGCGGGTCCCAGGGGGCGCCGCTGTTCGACGCGTCCGTCGAGTACGGGGCCTCGTGGTTGGCGGATCCCTCGGCGAAAGTTGATTCGATATTTGCGATAAGCCCGACGACGGGCGAGGTCTTCGGCATGAACCTTTACGATCAGGAGATTGCGCGCTTCGGGGAGCCCGTCCACCAGTACGGGCCGCTGACGAACTTCAACCTTTCGGTCCGCGGGGGGACGGACCTGATCCGCTACTTCGGCTCGATAAACCGTCAGGATCAGGAAGGGATCGTCGACTGGAACACGGACGAAAGGACGACGGGGCGGCTCAACCTCGGCCTCTCCGCGACGGATAACCTCAACATCGACCTCAACATGTCCTTCACGGAGAGAGCCATGCGAGAGGACGATGGCTGGTGGAGGGCGCTCAACTGGGGGCAACCGCTCACAGCGTTGGACGTCGGAGGCCGGGACGATCAGAGGCGAGGGTTCTCGGGCCAGCCGCCCGAGGCCAAGAGGAACTTCCATTTCGTCGAGGAAGAGGTGGACCGACGAACCGCGAGCCTCACGCTGAACTACACCCCCACGCAGTGGTTAAGTAACAGGTTCATAACGGGGGTTGACGTCACCAACAACCGACGGACCAACTTCTACCCGCTGGACCGCGAGTTCGAGTGGTTCGGCCGCCGCGCCAGGACGGGTGAAAAAGAAACCGGCGTTAACGAGACGAGGCTCGTCTCCCTGGACTACAGCGCGTCAGCTAATTTTCGCCTTATGGGCGACCGGCTCGGAGGCACCACGTCGGTCGGACTTCAGTACTACAATCGGTTGTTCACCCTTGCCAGGCTGGAGGGAATAGGCTTCGCCACGTCGTCACTGAGCACGGTGGGTGCCGCTGCGCAGATCACCGAATGGGACGAAGACATCATTGAGAATGCCACGGTGGGCCTCTACGTGCAGCAACAGTTCGACTGGCAGGAGCGGTTTTTCGTGACCGGCGCGATTCGCGGAGACGACAACAGCGCGTTTGGTATCGACTACGACGCCGCGTACTATCCGAAGGTGAGCTCGACCTGGGTCATGAGCGAGGAAGAGTTCTGGAATTTCGACTCCGTCGACGAGTTCCGGGTACGGGGAGCGTGGGGAGCCGCAGGACAGCAGCCGGACACCTTCGCCGCCTCGCGGCTCTATCAGGCCGTGACGGGTCCAGGAGGCGTGTCCATCCTCACACCGTCCGACTTTGGAAACGCCGATCTGGCGCCGGAGAGGGGCGAGGAACTCGAGGTGGGATTCGACGCATCGCTCTGGGGCGAGCGGTTGGGCCTGAACTTTACTGCTTACTGGCGGACCACGAAGGATGCGATCGTCGAACAGCCCATTCCCCCATCGCTTGGCTTTCCGAGCAACCAGTTGGTGAATATCGGAGAGATCAAGAACTGGGGGACGGAGACGGAGCTGAGTGTTCAGGTCCTGACCGAGGATCCGTTGCGATGGGATCTTTCGGTTACGTTCGCAACATTGGACAACGAGATCACCGATCTGGGAGGCGTGACATCGATTCCCGTCCGTCGGGGCAGATTCCACATCGAGGGCTATCCCCTGGCGAATATTTTTAGCGAGAAAGTCGTCGGGGCGACCTTCCTGTCGGGAAGTAGGGGTGAAATTGACAGAGCGACCGTTATGTGCGACGGCGGTGCCGGTGCGGACGGGCGCCGGTTCGGGGGGACTCCGATTTTGTGTGACGACCCAATCACTGGCGAGTCGGCACCCGTTCTCTGGTTCGGCAGGACGGAACCGACCTGGACCAGCTCCGTAGCTTCTACGTGGACGCTCTTTACAGACTGGACGCTCTATGCCCAGGTCGACGCTATGGGCGGTTTCAATGTTTACAACGACGGTATCGGTGCGCAGAGCACGAGCTTCCGGAGTACCCGAGGGGCCAACTTCCAGGACGACCCGATTTTCATGGGCCAGAGGGTTAAACGCCGCACTCCCATAGGGATAGCCGATGGCGATTTCGCCAGGCTCCGCGAGCTGTCCCTTCGCTATACCCTTCCCGAGGGGATGGTCGACAGGCTCAGGTTGGACCGGGCCTCGGTGACGCTGGGCTGGAGAAACGTCTGGGTCTTCTGGTTCCCAGGGAAATGTGCTGGAGAAATCGGCGGCATGAAGTACTGCGAGAGGATGCCCGATCCGGAGATGAACCTCCCATCGGAGCGGTTCAGCGGGGAGGCTTCAGCCATCATTCCTCCGCTGAGTTCAATGACCTTGACCACGCGGGTCAGCTTTTGATGGGGCCGCGTTTGTGGACAGAAAGATCGATTCCAAACGTGAACTAGATTCTCGAGAAATCACTATGACGACGATATATAAGACGTTTCATAAGACATTCGGGCGCGCGGCCACGTGTCCGCGGCGTTTCCTCGACAACGTTCTTGGTGGCCTCTTGCTGCCTCCTCTCCTCTTCGCCTTGGGGGCCTGCAACTCGATTGACGATCTCCTGGAGGTGGAGCTTCCGGGCCGGGTGCAGGCGGAGGATCTAGTGAATCCGACCTTTGCCACCACACTCATGTTGAGCGCACGGGGCGACTTCGAGTGTGCCTTGTCCAACCACATCTGGTCGATGGGGATCTGGACCCTCGAATTCTATAATTCCAACCAAACCCGCACCCAGAATGTCGTTTCATTAAGGGATACTGCGGTGAAGTCGGTGTCCTCGCTGGGCTCGGCGTCGGCTCAGCCGAACTGCCGGGAGTCGAACCCACCACCCCTGGCCTCGGCACTCCACATTGCGCGGGTTCAGGGGAAGAATGCAGTCGAGATCATCTCGGGATTTGACGAGGCGGAAGTTCCCGAGAAGAACTTCAACATAGGGGTGGCGTACGCGTACCGGGGATACAGCGTGGAGCTCCTATCGGAAGCCTTCTGTGCCGTGACCTTCGACTCGGGGCCGATTATGACCCGGGAGCAAGGATTCGACCTCGCCCGGGGTCACTTCCTCGAGGCGATCGATTTCTTGGGCCGGGTAACCTCAGGGCCGAATGTCAGCGAGGCCCGGTCGGTGGAGAACATGGCAAAGATAGGATACGCCCGGGCGAGCCTGCAGCTGGGCGACGCCGCCGGGGTGGTCAGGTTTCGGAACGACGTGCCGGAGGGTTTCGTGCGGTTCGCGGACCGCTCCACGGCCTCTACCCAGACTCGGAATTGGGTCGGCTTCTATACCGGGTCCGCAACAATTTCGGTGTACGATGACCTCCTCAATCTCGAGGTGGAGGGGGTCCCGGACCCGCGCGTACCAGTCCGAGATGAAGGCAGGACGGCGAGTGATAATATCTCGCCCCTGCGGACCCAGTTGAAGTACACTTCCCAGAGTGACGACATCCCGTTTGCCACTTGGCGGGAGCTCCAGATCTCGATTGCGGAAGCGGAAGGCGGGCAGGCGGCCGTGGACATCATCAACCAGTTGCGCACGAATACGGCTGGGCTCCCAGCCAACATCGACGCGAGCGCCTGGCCTCTTCCGCAATTCGCCAGTAACGACCCAGCCGAGATCCGCGACACGGTGATCGAGGAGCGGCGGCGGGAGCTGTGGTTGCAGGGAATCCGGATCGGCGACATGCTTCGGAACGACATTCCCTTTGTGGCGGGCACCACGCCGAAGGGCGAGGTGTACGGGCCTTTTACCTGCGTGCCGCTTGAGGAGAGAGAGGAGGTAAACAATCCGAATATCTTGAATTGAGTTCGGTTGTTTCTGGAGATGCCATTCTTGTTGAGGTCCGTCGAGGCGTCGTGTTGGTGACTGCCTCGAATCTATGCCGCAAGACCGGAATCCGGATCGGGCACGTCACATAACAGGCGAACCGCTTCGTATACCGGGATTACTGTGGGGCAAGTCGGATTTCCGCCTGCCGACCCGCACTGAGTGCACCCCAGGCGCGGGGCCTCCAATAGGGTCCACACCGGCCGGCTCCCGATGGGCAGCCCACGGAAGCGGCGCCTCCGCCCTCCTTTTCGGACTACCCGGCGGTCTCCACATCCCACCACGTTCCGCTCCCGGCGACGATCCCTCGTCCTCCTGGGACAGCTTCGAGCGTTCGGGTTTGAGCCACCCGAGCCCCGACGAACCCTGACGCTACTTGCGGGAGCCAGGAGCGGGCAGTCGGGCTCCCCTCTGCACAACGGAGAGTGCCACAAATGAATACGACACGAGAAAATTTCCCGCTCAAGGCTTTCGTGGCCGGTCGCCGCTTCTTACTACCAGCGCTTTGCGGTGTCGTTATTGCGGCGGGCGCTGCTGCGCAGGAGCGTGGCAATCCTCCTGGCGAGTGGCGTTACTGGGGAGGGGACGCGTGGAGCACCCGCTACTCGCCGTTGGATGAGATAAGCGCCGACAACTTCGAGGAACTGGAGGTGGCCTGGATCTGGAGGGTGGACAACTTCGGCCCCACCGTCGACTACTCCGTCCGAGCGACGCCGATCTACGCCGATGGCAGGCTCTTCACGGTGGCCGGCCGGAGCCGGCAGGTAGTGGCCATCGACCCTGCTACGGGGGAGACTCTCTGGACATTCCGGGAACCTCACACCACCCGTTGGGAGCGTTCCTATCGGCAGTTCTCCGGCAAGGGCGTGGCCTTTGCCGAGGTGGACGGCCGAGGGGTCATCTACACCGTGAGCCCGGCGTTCTTCCTCCACGCCCTGGACGCCGCGACGGGGATTCCGCTGGAGGGTTTCGGAAGCTCTGTGCCTCTCGAGGGATTCGGCGAGAATGGGACGGTGGACATGCTGGCAGACCTTGGTCACCCCTACGACCCGGATACCGGCGTCGATCCATCTGTGGGCAGCATCACGAACTCTTCGCCCCCCATTGTGGTGAACGGCGTCGTGGTGGTGGGAAATTCCAACTTGACGGGGCGTCTCGAGCCTCGGATGGAGAACGTTCCGGGCGATATCCTAGCCTACGACGCCCGCACGGGCGAACACCTGTGGACGTTCCACGTCATCCCCCGTCCTGGAGAGTTCGGACACGAGACGTGGGAAGACGACGCCTGGTCGTTCAGCGGGAACGCGAACGCCTGGGCACCGCTGTCGGCGGATCCGGAACTCGGGATCGTCTATATCCCTACGGACGCGCCGACCAACGACTATTTCGGTGGATTCCGACCGGGGGCGAATCTGTTCGCCAACAGCATTCTCGCGTTGGACGTCCGAACCGGGGAGCGAGTCTGGCACTTCCAGATGATACACCACGACATCTGGGACTGGGACAACCCGACGGCGCCCAGCCTCATGGACGTCACGGTGGATGGAGAGCGGATCCCCGCAGTCGTGCAGACCGGCAAGCAGGCGAACGTCTATGCGTTCAATCGGGTGACCGGGCAGCCCCTCTGGCCCATCGAGGAACGGCCCGTGCAGGCCGGCAACGTGCCTGGGGAGTGGTACTCGCCGACACAACCCTTCCCCACGAGACCTTTGGCCTATGAGCCTTCAGAATTAACAGAGGACCACATCATCGATTTCACTCCGGAGCTCCGGGAGATGGCCCTGGAGATCCTGGCGGACTTTAAGCTGGGTCCCATGTTCAACCCCCCGGTCCATCGCGAGAACTCGGAAGGATACCGGGGTTCGATCATGTGCCCGAGCACGACCGGCGGGACGAACATTGGGGGTGGGACCGTCACGGACCCGGAGACGGGAATCATGTACGTGGCCTCGGTGAAGAGGTGCGACTCGAGACTCCTGATTCCCGGGGTTGAGGCCGAAGAGGGAATCGTAGTTCCCGGCGGTCTCATATCGGGAGTGAGGACGGTGGATTGGCACTTCGGAGGTTCGGGTGGCTTCGCGGGGCCGGAGGGTCTGCCTATTTGGAGTCCTCCGTATGGCCGGATCACCGCCATCGACATGAACACGGGCGAGCACCTCTGGTGGATCCACAATGGGGACACCCCCCAACGCATCCGGGACCACCCGATGCTCAGGGGAGTGAACCTTCCGAACACGGGTCAGCCGAGCCACGCCACCGCCCTGGTGACTCAGAGCCTCCTCATGTACGGAGAGGGCTCAGGCGGCGAGCCCCGCTTCCACGCCGTGGACAAGCGTACGGGAGAGCGGCTTGCGACCGTCCAGCTTCCGGCACCTACGAGCGCACCGCCCATGACGTTCATGCATCAGGGCCGCCAGTACATCGTTGTGCCGATTGGCGGAGGCCAGGATCGGCATCCTGGATCCCTCGTCGCCCTCACGCCCCCGCAATGAAGAGCTATGAGGTGCTCGCTTTCCGCCGGAGCCGCCGTGCCGGAGACCGCCGACCAATGAAGGTGGTGTATGACCGGGCCAAGGTGCGGTAAGAGAGCAGGCACGGCGGGGGTAGCCCGTTGAAATAGAAATGTCCTCCTTCGGCCATCTGGTCACTCGAGGTGGAGCGCGTGGACGGATCCGGGGAGGAGATCCTGGCAGAAAGCGCCTAATCGGATCTCCGAGCAGACGTTGGTCGTCCGGTGAGGGCTCAGAGGGCTAGTTTGGGGTCTCTGTCTGCGATCCGCGAGATGGACAATGAACTTTCGGGCCCTCCACACTCGAATCTGGCGCTTGCGAGAGTCCCGAGCGCCAGTCGAACAGGGGACGTACCGGGAGTCTCAGTTGCCGCCCCGCGCCTCACCGGCCTGACCTCTCTCCTCCCAAACGCCGGGTCTCAATCAGGATCACCCCGTTCGCGGCGTCCGCGTATGCAGCCTCAGCAGAAGGTCCCCGCAGGATCCGGATGCGCTCCACCTGGTCGGCGGGAATCAGCTCAAGGACGTGGATCCCGACTGACCCTGCCAGGCCGCCGTCATCGACTCGGACCCCGTCGAGGTAGATCGCGGGATCGTTGTTCCGGAAGGAGCTCGAGCCGCGGATCCGAATCCTGGCTCCGCCACCCAGGTCCCCCCCACTCCGGTCGAGAAGCATGCCGGGTACTTCATGCTCCAGAAGATCCATCGCGGTTCGCGCGGAGTCGTCGTCGCGGCGCGGGACCTCGGCGATAGCCGTCCCCGTGCGCGACCCCTCCCCTCTGCCGATCACCAGAAGCTCGTCCAGTGTTGCATCGACCCTGGGGAGCAGGATTTGAACTAGAGCCACCTCCGTCGAGGAAACGTCGATCGACTCCACGACCGACGAGTAACCGGAAAGGGCGATCCTCAGGTTGATCTGCCCGGCGGGGAGGCGGGGCAGCAGGAACCGCCCATCGGTGTCGGTGGCAGCATCGTCGATTCCCATGCCGACGACGGAGACCGTGGCCCCCTCGAGCACGGCTCCGCTCGAGGCGTCCATCACGGTGCCTACCAAGTAGGCGCTAGTCTGTGCCGTGATGGAGGAGCCGAAGAGCAACAGGGAGGTCACGATCATCAGTGCCCGAATCCCGATAGATCCTACTCGACCCGTATTCGACATCTTGTTGGGCTCCATCGCGGAGGGCGGTCTATCGCGACGTGGGGCGCGTGTTCGCATATTGTAATAATACACGCGCACTATAGGTATCGATCCTAACGAGAGCGGAGCCCGGTGGGCTCCGCTCTCGCCTACAGAGCCTATGGTCCTCGCGTCCTCGGCGGAAGCAGCTGATGTGGGCGCTTGATCCGCGTAGTTACATCCCGACCATGAACTTCGTCAGCCCCCCGTCGACCACCGGCCGGGAGCCCGGTCCCTCCGCAGCATACACGTTGCCATTGGCGTCCACTGCCACACCCTCGCCCGCCACCCCCCCGGGCCTCGTGTCAGAGGCGTGTGGAGGGATGAATGCTGTGACCCGGTCCTCGAGAGCGCTTCCGATGCGAATACCGGTCACCCAGCCCGGATGGTTGGTCTCCCCCGTTTCGGAGTCGATCGTGTAGAGCATGTCATCCGGAGTGATGAACAGGTCGCTGATCCGACTGTACTCGTAGTAGGAATCGATGTAGTTACCGTCTTGGTCGAAGATCTGGATGCGATGGTTTCCCCGGTCGGCTACGAAGAGCCTGCCCTGCGAGTCGAATGCCAAGGCATGCGGAGTGCGGAATTCACCAATACCGTTCCCGATCTGCCCCCACTCCATGATGAACTCGCCGTCCGGCGAGAACTTCATGATCCTGCCCGTGGAGCCCGGAGGAGCAGGATCGACGTTCTGCCCGCTGTGCCCGTCGGCGACGAAGATGTCCCCGTTGGGCGCCGTGATGACATCGCAGGGTTGGTTGAAGTGATCGGGACCGTCTCCGGCCACCCCCGCCTGACCGAGCCGCATCAGGACTTCACCCTCGGGGCTGAACTTGATAACCTGGTGACCCTTCGTTCCCGCCTCGTTCGCCGCGAAGTCGGTCACCCAGACGTTGCCCTCGCTGTCCACGTGAATCCCGTGGGGGACTACGAACAGGCCGGCACCAAAGCTGGTCAGCAGCTCCCCTGTGCTATGGTCATACTTGACGATCGGGTCGACGAGGTTGCTGTCGCAGTTGCCGCCAGGTCCGAAACCCGTGCCGCCGCACCGATCATAGGCCCAAACATGTCCGTCGGGCCCGACGTCGACGCCCGCTGTCGATCCCCAGATCCGGCCGTCGGGGAGAGGTCCCCAATTCGTGATCACCGTGGAATTTGGGTTCGAGAGGTTGCCCAGCGCGGGGTCGGTGACGTCATCCGCCGGGGTGTTGGTGGTGCCAGACGGTGGTGGCACGAACATACCACTACTGGCCGGCATGTCCGCCGACATGTCATCCTCGGCCGGCGCGCCACAGCCCCCTAGCATCGTCAGAGTAATGCCAAGGAGAGTCACGACTCTCGAGCGATCGAGCAGTGACATGGTAGTCCTCCTTTCTGGATCAGGGCTTGAGTCGTTGATTCGGGAACCGCGCGTACCATCGACAAAATGGGGCGCCGCGGGACATCGGGCAACGACGCAAGAAGAGGGGAAGTGAGAAGCGCCTCCATCATCGCCCGCGCGTTCGACTCCACCACGTGTGAGCCCATCCGCTTTCCGCTCGGACCTACCGCCCCCCATGCCCCTATGATGAGGGTGCGCGCTCCGTTAGTTGCGAGGCAGGAGGTGCCGGGCCAACTCTGGCATTAGCAGCCGCCAAGGCGCAATTTGTCTGGAATCCGCTTCGGCGTGGCTTGGCGGAGTGAAACTAAGACTCGGGCGTGGTTTCGTAGCTCTGCGTCTGGGCCGCCCCCGTGGGTCTTCGGATCGCCAACGAAAGAGGAGAAGAAATGATGAAAAGAGAGCACAGTTTCAGACTCCCCATGCTCGGAGCCTGGCAGGCCGTGGCTCTCGGCATCCTCCTCGTCCTGCCAACGGCTGCCCAGAGTTCCCAAGCCCTGCCGGGGACCGAGCGGGGAGAGTGGCGCTACATTGGCGGGAACGCCGGGCACACGCGATCCTCGCCGCTAAACCAGATCAACGCCTCGAATTTCGAGAACCTCGAGGTCGAGTGGATCTGGAGAGGGGACAGCTTTGGGCAGCTGATGACCCGCCCCACGCCCATCCATGTAGACGGAGTGCTCTACACCGTGGCCGGGGATCGCCGGAGCGTGATAGCCATCGATGCCGGCACGGGTGTCATTATGTGGAGCTTCCGGGAACCGGACACCTTCCGGTGGGAGCATTCCATGCGGTCCAACAACGGAAAGGGTGTTGCTTACGCTGAAGTGGACGGCAGGGGCGTAATCTTCATCACCAGCCCGGCGCGCTTCGTTTGGGCGCTGGACGCCAACACGGGCCGCCCCCTGGAGAACTGGGGGAGGCCGGTGGCAATCGAGGGCTTCCCCCAGACCGGCGTGGTGGACGCCCTGGAAGATCAAGCCCGGGGCTGGGGCCCCTGGGAGAGCCTCAACCGGCCGTGGGATCCCTACCAGGGGATCCCGCTCGAGATCGGCTACGCCACCGCGTCATCTCCTCCGATCGTGGTCAACGGCGTGGTGATTGTGGGGACCTCCCACGAAAACGGTCAGAACCAGACCCGGATTGAGAACATCCCGGGTGACATCGTGGCCTATGACGCCCGGACCGGCGAGTACCTCTGGAAATTCCACGTGATCCCACGCCCCGGCGAGTTCGGCCACGAGACCTGGGAGAGCGAAGCGTGGGCCTGGTCGGGCAACATCGGCTCGTGGGCGCCGATGTCCGCCGATCCGGAGCGCGGGATCGTCTACATCCCGACGAAGGGCGGTACGATAGACTACTCTGCCGGCTATCGTCCCGGGGACCTTCTGTTCGGCACCAGCGTCATCGCGCTGGACGTGCAAACGGGCGAACGCGTCTGGCACTTCCAGTTCGTCCATCACGACATCTGGAACTACGACACGCCCACGGCTCCAGTTCTCATGGATGTCACAGTAGATGGGCAGAGGATACCGGGGCTGTTCCAGGCTACCAAGCAAGCCTTCCTCTACGCCTTCAACCGGGAGACGGGCGAGCCCATCTGGCCCATTGAGGAGCGGCCGGTGCCCCCGACCGAGATTCCTGGCGACTGGTTATCTCCCACCCAACCGTTTCCCACCAAGCCAGCGCCGTACGATATGCATGGGATCACCGTGGACGACCTGATCGACTACACGCCCGAGCTCCGGCAAGAGGCACTGGAGATCGTGTCGGATTATCGGCTAGGGCCGATCTTCAATCCGCCCATGCATCGGGATAACCCCCAGGGGTTGATTGGCTCGATCTGGTGCCCCGGTGAGCTGGGTGGTACGAACATCGGCGGCCCCGCCGCAGCCGACCCCGAAACGGGAATCATCTACGTCGTCTCACGAACGAACTGTGGGCAGCGGACCGCCGGACCGGGAGAGGAGGTGGATGGCACGTGGACGAGCTGGCAACCAACGGGGAGGACCATCGCGGATTATGCCCTCTGGAGGGGCACTTCAGCCGGTATTACCGGTCCCCAGGGCCTACCGCTGATAAAGCCGCCGTACAGCCGAATCACCGCGATCGACCTCAAGACCGGCGAGCACCTGTGGTGGATTCCGAATGGGGGCACACCGCGGTTCGTTCAGGACCACCCGGCGTTGCGGGGGTTGGACATCCCTCCCACGGGGAATCTAACCCACTCCGCTATGTTGGTGACGCCGACCATGCTCCTCCACACCGCTATTGGTGACGATGGGGCTACCCCGTTCCTCTACGCTGTGGACAAGGCGACGGGCGAGCGTCTGGGAAGCCTGGAGATGCCGGGCCTTGGAATGCACGGCATGATGTCTTATATGCACGAGGGTCGGCAGCGGATCATCGTGCCCGTGCCAGGCGCGGTGGTGGCGCTCAGCCTTCCTTGAGAGCCGGCGCCTCCCAGGCCGACCCCTTCGAGCAGAGGGATGAACGGCAACTCTTCTTCTGAAAGGAGATCCGGATGAGAACCTCTGACGTGATTCGGTTTGCCGGTCCCGCGTCCCTCGCCTGGATCCTTGGCGCTGCCTTTTTCATGTTGCCGGGCCCGATACGGGCCCAAGGACCCGGGACCGAGACCGGAAACTGGACCTACTTGGGTGGCGACGCGTGGCACACCCGCTACTCCCCGTTGGATCAGATCGGCGCGTCTAACGTCCAGGATCTTGAGCTCGCGTGGAGTTGGAACGCGGCCAGCTTCGGGCCCAGCACCGCGCGAGCCACCCCGAGCTACATAGACGGAAGGCTCATCACAGTCGCCGGACCGCGCCGGCACGTGGTCGCCATCGATCCCTCCACGGGTGAGACACTCTGGACCTTCCGGGAGCCCAATACCTTCCGGTGGGAGTACTCGATGCGACAGGGCTACGGAAAGGGGGTGGCCTACGCCGAGATCGACGGAAGGGGGGTAATCTACATTTCGACGCCCGCTTTCTTCCTCTGGGCTCTGGATGCGGAGACCGGACGACCCCTTGAGAACTGGGGGAGGCCGGTACCGCTGGAGGGGTTCGGTCGAACCGGAGTCGTAGATCTGGTGGAAACCTTGATTCAGGACTGGGGTCCGTGGGAGGACCTGAATAGGCCCTACGATCCGGACTTGGGAATTCCCCTGGAGCTCGGATTCATCACCGCATCCTCGCCTCCCATCGTGGTAAACGACGTCGTGGTCGTGGGGAACTCAGCGGAGCAGGGATACCTCCAGTCCCGACCGGAGAACGTTCCGGGCGACATAATTGGCTTCGACGCCCGGACCGGTGAGTTCCTCTGGAAGTTTCACGTGATCCCCCGCCCGGCCGAGTTGGGTCATGATACCTGGGAGACCGACGCGTGGCGGTGGACGGGAGACATCTCCTCCTGGGCTCCCATGTCGGCCGACCCAGAGCTCGGTCTCGTCTACATTCCGACGAACTCGGCCACTATCGACTTCTACGGGGGGGAGCGCCCCGGAGACAATCTCTTCGCCGCCAGTCTCATCGCCCTGGACGTGCGAACCGGCGAACGCAGGTGGCATTTCCAGATGGTTCATCACGACATCTGGAACTACGATACGTCCACCGCTCCTGTCCTTCTGGACGTCACCATGGACGGACAGAGGGTGCCTGCCGTCGTCCAGGTGACCAAGCAGGGATTCGCCTACGCCTTCAACCGGGCGACGGGTGAGCCCCTCTGGCCTATGGAGGAGCGGCCCGTTCCCCAATCCATCGTCCCGGGCGAGCAGCTCTCGCCCACTCAGCCGTTTCCCACTCGCCCGGCGCCCTACGCCTACCAAGGTGTAAATGAGGATGACCTCATCGAGTTCACGCCTGAGCTCCGGCGGGAGGCTCTAGAGATCCTAGAGGACTATTCGATAGGCCCAATGTTCAATCCTCCCATCCACATAGACAACGACCTGGGCAAGGTCGCAGCGTACTTCTGCCCGGGGGACGGAGGCGGTGTAAACATCGACGGGCCCGCGGCGGCTGATCCCGTCCGCGGAATCCTCTACGTGATCTCAAGAAACAGCTGCAGCGGTAGCCGGATCCTCATCCCCGGAAGTGAGAAGGACGCCTATCTGGAGCAGCCCACGGGACGCACCATTGCCCGGTGGGCCGTGGTTGACGTCCCTGGCCCGGGGGGTCCGCAGGGCCTACCCCTCATGAAGCCTCCCTACAGCAAGGTCACCTCAATCGACATGAATTCAGGGGAGCACCTCTGGTCGATCCCGGTGGGTGACACGCCGGATCGCATCCTGAACCATCCGGCCCTGCGGGGGTTGGATATCCCCAACACGGGCACCGGGGGCGTCGGAGCCATGATTGTCACGGGCACCCTTCTCTTCCACACGGGAGAGGGGAGCGACGGAACACCGTATCTCTATTTCATCGACAAGGGGACCGGAAAGCGGCTCGGGAGCATGGAGATTCCCGGGAACAGCCGATACGGAATGTCCACTTGGATGCACGAAGGAAAGCAATACTTACTCGTTCAGCTTCCCGACGGGCTGGCAGCGTATGCGATACCGTGACAGGAGGCCAGAAGTAACGAAGATCGTGTGGTAGGGGGGGCTCTCTCTGGCACCCATGGCGCAGGTGTCTTGACTAACGCGCTACCACATGGTCTGTTGCGGGTGCACTTAGCTTCGATGGGCCCGGTGGCTATATTTATTGTTGGATTTGAGATCGCTCGGTCCGCCGTCTCTGACACTTGATTGGAGGTTATCAACCATGAGAGGAAGAGAAAAGTCTTGGACCTTGAGCTCGCCTTGGTGCGGACTGTCAGCGGTTGTCACGCTTCTACTCCTGATGACTGCCGCCGCCCCCGGGGAGGCGCAAGACAGAGGCGACGGGCAGGTGACGTTCACGGAAGATGTGGCGCCGATCCTTTATGAGACCTGTGTATCGTGCCATCGGCCCGGTTCGATCGCGCCCATGTCGTTGCTGACCTACGAAGCGGCGCGGCCGTACGCTCCGCTCATCAAAGAGATGGTCAGCGAGCGCAGGATGCCTCCCTGGTTCGTAGATAAGACGGTGGGTGTCCAGAGCTTCAAGGATGACCGGTCGTTGAGCGATGAGGAGATTGCGACGATCGCCATGTGGGTAGACGGCGGCGCTCCCGAGGGCAACCCAGCCGCCATGCCTCCGCTGCCCGAGTTCCCGGCGGACGTCTACGAGTGGACGCTGGCGGACCAGATGGGTCGTCCACCGGATCACATCGTGGCGATGCCGGAGCCTTTCACCATTCCTGGGAATAGTGGAAACTTGTACCCGCGGCACATCAGCGATCCCAGTCTCGAGGAGGACCGCTGGATCCGGGCGTACGAGACTAAGCCTTCAATCGATGGCTTCCCCGTCGTGCATCACAACGGGACCACCTTCATCTACCCGGACGGAACGGAGGAAGAGTTCGGGGAGTACGCCCTCGGAAAGACCGGCGACATCTTCCCGGAAGGGACGGGCCGGTTCATTCCTGCGGGGACAAAGATCCGGTGGAGCTCGCATTACTCGGGAAGCCCCGACGGCAAGGACCATACAGATCAGTCCCGTCTTGCACTGTGGTACTATCCGGAGGGTGTCGAGCCAGAGCATCGACTTCACCGAGACCGTTGGGGCTGGATGGGGGAGCTGGATATCCCTCCCGGCGAAGAGAGCGTGCGGTCCGATGGCTTCACGGTCTTGGATCAAAACGTGCGTCTCACGGCCTATCAGCCGCATATGCACAATCTAGGCGACCGGCAGTGCCTGGAAGTCATCTATCCAGACAGTAGCCGGCAGACGCTGAACTGCGTGTCGTGGGATTTCGGCTGGCATGTCACTTACAACTACGCCGACGACGTGCAGCCGCTCCTCCCGAAGGGATCCGTCATTCACCTGACTCATTGGCATAACAATTCGGAAAGCAATCCGTGGGCGGGGGATCCTGACAACTGGGTGGGGTGGGGAGGACGCTCGACAGACGATATGGGACACTCCCACATGAGCAACTACAAGCTTTCCGACGAGGAATTCGAGCGGCACGTCCAGGAGCGCCTCAGGCTGCTGCAGGAGAAGCACATGGCGGCCGAGGAGGAAGAGGGCGGTGACGGTGGTGGTTAGCCGCTCTCTCGTATCTCCGCTCTTTGGGGGGCCCCGCAGGACCTGCGGGGCCCCCTTCGTAGCGGGAAAGGTGATCGTGCGGGGTGTCCACACTCGAAGGAAAGGCTGTTGGGAGGGACCGATGAGATCCGTTTTCTTTCTGTTAACGGTAGTAGGACTGTTCCTGGTGGCGGTGCCGCAGAGGACTCAGAGCCAGGTCATGTACCTAGAGGGCCAGAGCGTACATCCTAGTTTCGAAGGGTACGACGACCATCGGGACGGCAGCTACACGATGTGGTTCGGGTACATGAACCGGAACTATGAAGAACAGCCACACATTCCCATAGGGCCGGACAATTTCTTCTCGGTGGTGGATGCGGGTGCCACGCTCGAGCAGATCACGCAACTCGTGGAAGGCGAGGAAGGGTGGCGAGCTTCCGGCATGATCGACCGGGGACAGCCGACCCACTTCTATACTCGAAGGCAGAAGTTCGTCTTTGGGGTTACGGTCCCCGCGGATCTTGGCGAGCGGTGGCTCGTCTGGACCCTTAGGCGCAAAGACGAGGTGCTCACCGCCATCGGGAAACTCCGGCCCGACTGGGTGTGGCACGTGAATCCGTACATCTGGCGGGGTATTGTCGATCCAGAATCCTCAAACCAGCCTCCAGCGGTCGAGGTCGTTGGGGAAGACAGGGTGACGGTCGCGGTGGGAGAGTCCGTGGTCCTGACCGTCTCGGTGCGAGACGACGGACTCCCCGAAGTACCAGAGGGTGAGATGGAGCAGAGTGCCATGCGCCCCCTGGGCCTCGCTCCACTTGCGAATGACCTTCCCACGAACATCTACCGGTCGACAGTCTTTGCGCCCGCCCTGTCACCCGGAGCGGCGCGGGAGACCGGGATGGCGGTCACCTGGCTTCACTATCGAGGCCCAAGTGGGGTGACCTTCGCCCCCACGGTGGTGCCCCTCGATAATGCCGGAGGCAGAGCCACAACGACGGCGCGCTTCCCTGAGGCTGGCACGTACGAGGTCCGTGCTTACGCGGACGACGGACTCTATACGGGGTTGAAGTTTGCAGGGGTAACTGTCGTCGTGGAGGAGAGACGGTAGGGATTCTGCAGGTGTCACCGCTGTGTCCTGTTCGCAGGGAGGTCTTCTTCGCCATCTCCCGGAACTCGGGATGGTCAGCCGGTCGGCGTCATAAGGATCCACCGCTACTCCGGCGTATCGAAAAGGCCGACAGCTGGCGTTCTCCCCGAAATAGCTAACAGGTCAAAACTAGAGTAGATTCACTTCGTGGGTCCGCCACCGGAAGGCGATGCAGACGATGATGCGGTCGAGGTCGTCGCAGGAGCAGTGGCCAACGCGCTGCGGGGCGACAGCGGGACGAGTGCCTGAACGTGCATCAGTTCCGGTCCATGGCGGACGCCCAAGCCAAGCTCGATGCTTAGAGCAACAGAGGCGGGGTTTGTGGAAGGGGAAAACGGTTTGCAGGCCCCCAAGAAAAGGGGAAACTCGAGTTTCTTGACATGGCTGGAAAGCGAGGGTTAGGGTAACGGTCCGGCTGGTGATGTCGGATCGTGAATCGGCGACAAGGGTTCGAAGGATATTCGCAGTTGTACACCGTCTGGTGAGATTCAGTCAACTCTTCAGGAGGGCAGGTATCCATGGAAGGGAAGCGCGGTAACGGCGACATCTCCCGAAGTGGAAAGGCGGAGAGCAGCGGTCTCAGCCGGCGCGAGTTTCTGGAAGGCACGGGGGCTGCGTTGGTGGTCGCGACCGCTGTACCCAAGCTTGGGGCAGCGGGTGTGGCAGAGGAGAGGGTGGCCCAGGAGCCAGCGGCGGTTCCACGGACGGCGATCCGTGTCGTGGTCAACGGGAGCGAGCACCGGATCGAGGTGGAAGACCGGTGGACGCTCAACGAGCTACTTCGGGATCACATCGGGCTGACGGGTTCCAAGATCGGGTGCAACCGTGGCGAATGTGGTGCGTGCACGGTGCTGATGGATGGCAGGCCAGTCTACTCATGCAGCCAACTTGCGGTCTGGGCGGATGGTCGGACGGTTGTGACGGTGGAGGGACTGGAGCGCGACGGTGAGCTCTCGCCGGTGCAGCAGGCGTTCATGGATCATAACGGCCCACAATGTGGGTTCTGTACGCCGGGTCAGCTGATGGCGGCGACGGCGCTGCTGGAGCATAACCCACGGCCGACGGCGGAGGAGGTGCGTGGGGCGATGTCGGGCAATCTTTGCCGGTGTTCGAATTACAATGCGATTGTAGAGGCCGTGCTAGCGGCTGCCGGCTCGACGAACGGAGGTGCGTAATGAGGACGCAGCAAGCGACCGGGGCAGTCGGGCCGATGGACACCGTGGGGCGCAACGTCCCGCGCATCGATGCCTATGAGCGAGTGACAGGGAGGGCTAACTATACGCGCGACGTGCGGCTGCCGGGCATGCTGTACGCCCGGGTCCTCCGGAGCCCGCATCCGCATGCGCGCATTCGCGGGATCGACGTAACGAAGGCGGCGGCCTTGCCGGGAGTGAGGGCGGTCATCACAGACGAGAACGCCCGGGTGGTCTGGGGTGCGGGCTCAGTCCCGCAACAATACAGCGACGACATGAAGGCGATCACGAAACATCGTCGGTACATCTTCGACAACCCGGTGCGCTTTGTGGGTCAGCCGGTGGCGGCGGTGGCTGCGGTGAACCGGTACGTGGCCGAAGAGGCGCTAGAGCTCATCGAGGTCGACTACGAGGAGCTGCCGTTTGTGGTCGATCCTGAGGAAGCGCTGGAGCCGGGGGCGCCGCCGATCTGGCCGGAGGGCAACCTCGCGCTCAATGCTCAGAGTGAGCCGAGGCCGATGGAGCTGCGGGAGGGCGATGTCGAGGTGGGCTTCCAGGCGGCCGATCAGGTATTCGAGGATCGGTATACGACCGCCTTCGTACACGACGCGCAGATGGAACCCCGTTGCGCCCTCGCGCACTGGGAAGGCGACAAGCTCACCCTGTACACGCCTACGCAGGGCATCTCGAACTGCCGCCACGACAACGCGCGGGATCTGGGTCTGGCCGACCATCAGGTCCAGATCATCTGCCAGTACATGGGCGGGGGATTCGGCAACAAGAACCAGAATCAGGATGCGGATCTGATCGCGGCGATGCTGGCGAAGGAGGCGGGGGCGCCGGTGTTACTCGAGCTCTCGAGGAGGGAAGACTGGCTGGGCGTGCATGGCCGCTGGCACACCGTGCAGGACTTCAGGGTGGGCGTGAAGCAGGACGGCACGGTGACGGCAATTCAGCTGCGCGGCTACAGCGGCATGGGTCCGTACCGAAAGAGCTCCGGGGGCATCAGCGGTATTGAGGTCTACGGGTGCCCCAATATCGAGAGTGTGGTCTACCCGGTGCACACGAACCGGACGGTGTCGGGGAATTTCCGGGCGCCGTCGGACCCGCAGGGCTATTTCGCCGTTCAATCGATGATGGACCACATCGCGTACGAGCGGGGCATGGACCCGGTGGATTTCGCGATGAAAAATATGCGAAGACCGACCGACGAGGTCCAGTTCACGAACCACACACTTGAGGAGTGCGTCCAGCGGGGTGCAGAGCTCTTCGACTGGAAGAGCCGCTGGCGTCCGGCGCCCGGTTCGGATCTGGGGCCCATTAAGCGCGGTGCAGGCATGGCCATCGCGATGTTCCGGTCACGTGTGGGCACCAGCAGCGCGATTGTGCGAGTGGATTCCGAGGAGCGGTACACGCTCTTCGTCGGCGTCACGGACATCGGCCCTGGGGCGAAGACGACGATGGCCATGATTGCGGCCGAGGAGCTGGGTGTGCCGCTCTCGGAGGTGGAGGTCGTCTCGGGCGATACCGACCGCTGTCCCTACTCGGTGGGCGAGTCGGGGAGCCGGACCACGAATATGACCGGCTATGCCGTTGTTCAGGCGGCGCGGGATCTGAAACGCCAGATTGCCGAGAAGGGGATGCCTCGGGGAGATGAGGTGCTGATCGCCTCAGCGACCCCGAATCCGAGCACGGACGGGAAGCTGCGCATGTGCTTTGGCGCGCACTTCGTGGAGGTGGAAGCGGATGTTCAGCTAGGCCATGTACGCATCACCAAGTATACGACGGTCCACGAGTCGGGCCGCATCATCAACCCGCTGCCAGCAAAGGACCAGATCCGCGGCGCGACGTTGCAAGGAATCGGACAGGCCCTGCACGAGGATCTCTTGTATGATCCTCGGAATGGACAGCCGCTCACGGCGGGCTATTACGGAGCGCGCCATCTGACGCATCTGGATGCACCGGAAATCGAGGTCACCTTCATCGAGACAGACGACGGCTACGGCCCCTACGGCGCGAAGACGGTCGGCGAATCCGGCATCGTCCTGGCTCCGGCGGCGGTAGGAAACGCGATCTTCAACGCCATCGGGCACCGCATGAAGGACCTGCCTATCACGCGGGAAAAGATTCTGGGGGCGCTCACATGAAGACTCTTGCCAACGCAAATGCTCGTAATCTTCAGGAGGCGGTGGCGCTGGCGCAGGAGGCGCGCCGGGAGGGCCAGGCGGTCTCGTTCGCCGGTGGAGGTACCGATCTACTGCAGCTGGTGAAAGACAAGACGGTAAACCGGCCGGGATCCGGCGTACCGGACGTGCTGGTGAATCTGAAGACCGTCAGTGGGCTCGATGAGGTGACGTCGGGGGGGGACGGCGTGAGCATAGGCGGGCTGACCACGCTCGACGCGCTGAGCCGGCACCCGCTCATCCGCGCTCAGTTCACGGTGTTGGCGGAAGCGGCGGAGAGCGTCGCGAGCCCCCAGATCCGCAACGTCGGCACCCTGGCCGGCAACGTCTGCCAGCGGCCCTGGTGCTGGTACTATCGCAACGGCTTCCCGTGCTACAAGGCGGGAGGTAACCAGTGCTTTTCCTTCGTCGGCGAGAATCAGCTCCATGCGATTTTCGGCGGCGGCCCCAGCTTCATCGTGCATCCGTCTGACACCGCGCCAGCGCTGGTGGCGCTCGACGCGAGGTTCGAAATCGTGGGCCCCGACGGCGAGCGCACCCTGTCTGCGTCGGAATTCTTCGTCCTCCCGAGCCAGGACCCGGAACACGAGAACGTTCTGGGAGACGACGAGGTGCTGGCGTCCGTCGAACTTCCCACACCCAGAGACGGTGTGCGGAGCACGTATCACAAGATCATGGATCGCGAGGCATGGACCCATGCCCTGGTCAGTGCGGCCGTGGTGCTGGAGATGAACGGAGACGTCTGCCAGGAGGCACAGATCGTGCTGGGCGGCGTGGCGCCCATTCCCTGGCGGGTACCGGAGGCCGAGAGGTTACTGGCCGGCCAGCGCGTCACGCCCGAGCTCGCCAGTCGGGTTGGGGAAGCTGCCGTGGAAGAGGCGAGCCCCCTGTCGAAGAACGCCTACAAGGTGCCGCTCACCAGAGGGGTGGTCGAGCGTACCGTCCTCACGCTCGCCGCGTCCGCCTGAACACGGTCGCCGTTCGCCTGAGGGTCACGGAGATCTCGATCGGGTCGCTCCATGAATCGGCGTGATTTTCTCCGGCTCAGAACCAAAGGCAAGAAACGCATCGCCGAGTTGTCCTGTGAGCGGCTGTACATGCGATACGTCGATGCTCAGACGAGCGTCACTCGGCGGGATGAACAGTCGAGCGCTGACGAATTGGTGCCATGGCCATGGTTCGGCGGGGAGCCGCCGACGGTTATCAGGGAGCCAACCTCCGAAGAACTCTTCCGGGACTTGGAGCGTGAGTTGTCGGACGCCGACGTTGTCCGGGTGCTTGACAGCGACTGGTTGGTGAGCGAAGAGTTCCGACACGAAGTCGAAGCGCTGCTAGCATCCTTTCGAGCCCGGGGCGGGCGCGTCGAGTTCTCTCGCCCTACTGCCTCCAGCCCCGGCGAAGCTCCAAAACCGCGACCTTGACATTTCTTCCGCTTTTCGAGAAAAGCTGTGCACTGATTGCGGCACGGCTCGGGCGGGACCGATCGTGAGGCGCAAAGGGTGTTCTCCCCTCGGGATCAGCGGCAGAGGAGAATTCTCATCTTTAGCATATGGCGAGGATCCGTGAAGAAGATCACGAAGAAGAGGAGATCGAGGTTCGACCCAGCGCTGTGGATCAGTGTCATTTTCGTGATGGTTCTCGGCTGCGAAGCCTCCAAGGTGGCACAGGTAGAGTCCCCCCGATGAGATGCTAAAGGAGCGGGTGGAGAGAGCTCTGATGAACTCGTCCGACATTCCTGGAGAAGACATTCTTGTCGAAGTCGACGAAGGCGTCGTGATGCTGACCGCCTCGAATCTATGTCAGGACCAGGAGGAGTGCCCGGGCCGTTCGACGCCGGGCCGTCTCGGGACCGTTCAGCAAACCATCGGCTCCGTTCTGCGGGCCATTCCTGGTGTCAGGGACGTGCAGTTTTCACTGGGACTCGGACCATAACCGTCGTCCAGAGCCGAACTAGCTGATGAATGGTGAGTTCGACGCTGCCCCACCCGCGACCTCACGGTTGATCGTGAAGATCAGCCCGTCCTCTCCGGCGTGAGACTTCTTCGACCTTCCGTGGGGGCGTCAGCCTATGGAAGCGTCAATGCCACAAACTCGGCTGGTGTGCTCTGGTCCCCGACGGCTACCACCACGTACTGGATCCCATCCAACATGTACGACATGGGGTGACCCGTCTGCGTGGCGGGGAGATCGATCTCGGCTAAGATCTCGCCGGTGGCCTTGTCGTGGGCCCGGAGGATCGGCTCTCCACCTACACCCTCTCCGGCGAAGAGCAGGGTGCGGGTAGCCAGGAGCCCTACCCGGGCCGGACGCCCGGTCCGAGGCAGCTCGATTCCCCCGAGGGCAGGATGGTTCGTGATCTCCTCAGGCGTATCCGCATTCGGAATCTGCCAGAGCATCTCCCCCCGGTTCAGGTCGATGGCGCTGATCTGACCGTACGGAGGCTTGACAGCGGGCAGGCCATCGACAATCAGGGGTTCGCCCGGCATGAGCATGTAGTCAACGTCCATCCCCTCCAGCGCCGGCAGCAACCCTTCCACCTGCGGGCTCATCGCAGAGGTCACGTACAGGATCCCGGTCTCCGGATCGACGGCGCCGCCCTCCCAGTTGCCTCCACCGCTGGACCGCGGAATCGTGACTGTTCCCCGATATCCGCTTTCCGGGCCGGATATTTCGATCGGAGTGAAGAGTGGGCCGAACCGAAAGCTCGCCACCGTCGCCAGTGCCTGCTCCCGCAGATCGGGGGTGAAGTCGATCAGGTCATCCTCGGTTAACCCCTGACGGCTGAACGCTGGAGGCTTCGTGGGGAAAGGTTGCGTGGGCGAGATCTGCTCTCCGGGGACGTTGGACTGGGGAACCTGGCGCTCCTCGATGGGCCAAACCGGCTCGCCTGTCTCTCGGTCGAAAACGAAGGCCCAAGCCTGTTTGGTGATCTGCACCACCGCCTTGATCGGTCGGCCCTCGACCTCGATATCCACCGGGATCGGCGCCGCCGGATTGTCTAGGTCCCAGATGTCGTGGTGCACGAGCTGGAAGTGCCAGACCCGCTCTCCGGTTTCAACGTCCAGCGCGACCAGACTGTTGGAGTAGAGGTTGTCGCCCAGGCGATGCCCTCCGTACCAGTCATGGGTGGCCGTCTCGGTGGGCAGGTAGACGAGACCCAGCTCCGGGTCCGCTGAGAAAGTGGTCCAGACACCGGCGTTCCCCGTGTACCTATTCGAGCCATCCTCCCACGTCTCTGCACCTGGCTCCCCGTCTTCGGGCACGACGTGGAAGGTCCAGAGCAGCTCGCCCGTCCGGGCGTCAAAGCCCCGGACGTCACCCGGAACATTGGCGCGCGACGGCTGGCGGCGGCCGGTGATCTGGGCGGATCCCACGACGACCACGTGCCCGACGATCAGCGGCGGCGAGGACGAGCCGATGGCACCGATGGGATCGACACCCTCCGGGATTCGGACGCTCTCCATCAGGTCGACCACCCCGTCCTCGGCGAAATCGGGCACCGGTCGTCCCGTGGCCGCGTCCAGGGCAATCAGGTGATAGCCTGGGGATATGTAGAAGATCCGGGACTCGCCTCCGTCGCCGGGATCCCAGTAGGCCAGGCCCCGCCCGGAGCTGATGCGGGGTGCTCGCCTTCCCCGCTCACCCTCGTCCATCCGGTGGACCCAGAGGGTCTCTCCGGTGGCGGCGTCAATGGCCACTGCGGATCGACGGGAGCCGGCGGTGGAAAAGAGGACGCCGTCGACCATGAGGGGGGTGACCCGGTAGTTGGTTTCGGGCCTGGGCCCGAAGTTCCGGGCCGACCACCGCCACGCGACCTCCAGCTCACCCACGTTGGAGGCATCGATCTGATCCAGCGGAGAATACCGGGTGCTCCCGAGATCCCCTCCGTAAACCGGCCACTCACCTCCCGTGGTCCCAGTCTGCGCGGTCCCCTCGGTCCCGGCCGCGAGGAAGACGGCGGCGAAGGCCGTGGGGAGCAGGATTCGGAAGATTGGGGCCCGGGTCGTCATGGTTGGATCTCCTGTCAATCATACGTGGACGGTCTGCCACTTCCCGAAATACCTGCCTGTGAGGGATCGCATCGCTGAATGCGTCCGACTCTGCAACTCTCCGCACAGTTTCTTGGCGCTCCGCAAAAACGCTCAACGCGCAAGGTAGTAGATTCTTCCTGAAGCACACAAACGGAATTCCGCGTCCCCAGTCGCCGCAGGCGACGGCAGGCTGGTGACGTTGCTCGCTAGTGAGCCGATCCGCACCTAGCCTAGGGGGGTCAGGCGCGGTCTATACTTCGGGTCCACCATACCCGGAGAGCTCGAGGCTCCAGATAACCTGAAGGATCCCCTCATGTCAGTTCGCAGCAAGTTTTTTCCGCGGAGATAACTATCTGGTCGGCGGAGCTGCGATACAGAGGCGACCACCGACCAACGACGACGACCGCGCCTACTAGCACGTCGCCGTCAGAACCGCCCACAAAAGGGGGTCATGGTGGGCTCACCCGTCCCCTCGTGAGCTACAGGACCGGCTTGGGATCCGGGACCCCCACTCTGTTCGTCATCGCAATGGCACCGGCAACCGATCTGGACCCCTACTTGACATCGCTCGGCGCAGTCTCCCGATAGGGCTTGGCTTGTTTGTAGAGGTCCAGCCGTGCCCTCAGCTCTCCGGCCAGTTGGTCCGCGCGGGCGGCGGTGGCCAACCCGATGGCTGTTTGCACCGTGGCTTCGGCAAGCTCGAATCGGCCCGCCGCCGCGTAGGCCGCAGCCAACACGTCCAGAACCGCCGGATCTCGGGATCCGGTCAACCCGACCACGCGTTCGGCAAGCCGAACCGCCGCGTCCGGGTCGCGGGCCTCGGCAATCGGGTGGGTGGCCAGAGTCCAGGCCATCTCGAGCTGTGATCGAAGCGCGACACCCAGATTGTAGCGCGCTCTGGCGTCGTCGGGCTTGAGCTCTAGCACCCGGAGATAACCGCTGATGGCCTCATCCAGCTTGCCTTGCGTGGCAAGGGCGGTGCCCAGGCTGTTGTGCGCCGCGGTCAACTCGTCGTTGAGCTGCAATGCCCGACGATAATGACTAATGGCCTCGTCCAGCCTCCCCTGCGCCTGCAGCGCGCTGCCCAAGTTGTAGTGCCCCGCGGCCAAGTCGCCGTCGAGCTGCACAGCCCGACGATAGTGGCTGACCGCCTCGCCCAGCCGCCCTTGTGCTTGAAGCGCGCTCCCCAGGTTGTTGTGCGCTTGGGGTTGGTCAGGGTCTACCCGCAGTGCCTGACCATAGTGGTTAATCGCCTCGTCCAGCTTTCCCTGTACGACGAGGCCGGTGCCCAGGTTGAAGTGCGCGTCGGCAAAGTCTTTGTTGACTCGGAGTGCCTCACGATACTGGGTGACTGCCTCGTCCAGCTTGCCCTGCGCGGCAAGCAAGGTGCCCAGGTTGTTGTGGGCCTCGGCATTGTCAGGGTTCACCCGCAACGCCTCGCCATAGTGGCTCATCGCCTCGTCGAGCTCGTCCATTGTTTGAAGCGCGCTAGCCAGGTTGTTGTGCGCTCCGGCGTTATCGGGCTCGACCCGCAGTGCCTGACGATAGTGGTTAATCGCTTGGTCCAACCTGCCCAGTGATTGATAGGCGGCACCGAGATTCTGGTGCGCCGCGGCAAAATCGGGGTCGATCCTCACCATCTGTTGGTACCCGGCGATCTGAAGTTGCAGATTCTTGCGCCCAAAATCGCTGGCGAGGACCGCCCGGTCACTACGGTTCCGCAGGAAGACTTGAATCCACAGGTCACCCATCTCATCCGACGATTTCGGACCGTAGAGCACGTGTTGGGGGGGACGGTGTGGGTTGCGCACGTTGTCGACCGAGTTGTCGTACGTGTATTGCATCACCAGGGTTGTGCCCTTTGGGAGGAACATCGGCTCGGCAAACCGATACGCGTCCTGCCAATTGAAATCCCACTCGTTGATGCGGATCAGCCACTTGGTCGTACCATCGGGAAGGGTGGCATAGCCCAGCATTTCCTTGGCCAGGTAATGCGCGTGCGGATACACACTGAACACGTCCACGTCCACCGGCAGTACGTAGGTGTCTTGGATCGTGTAATCCTTTTTCCCGGCCGGAATGTCGATCGTATTCGAGCCCAGCCGGAGCAAGAAAGGGCTGCGCGTGGGCGGCTGAGCAGTGAAGTAAAGTCCTACGGTAGCGCCAATCACCTCTGGCTGGCTGGTAGGCCGCAGGTGCAACTCAAGGACGAGATCAGTATTGGGTTCCAGGCGCCAGGAATTTCCCTCAACTCCTCCAAAGGACACCTTTCCTGGCGTCCAGCCCAGGAAGAAGCCGTTGGGACTGTGGGCCTGACTCGCCGTGAACATGCCCTCGTAACCTGGCTCGCGATCGTCTTCGTCAAGCTCTCGTGACGACGGTGTTCGATCGATCAGCATCTGGGCGTGATGGACAATCCTCGGATTGCCGGGCCGCAGTTCTACCGCTCGCACATAACGAGCGGTCTGCACTGGATTCGGCATCACGAAATTCCGAAACTTTTCGCCGACATCGGCCCGTAGTGTGTAGGGCTCCTGCATCTCGATAACCATGTCCGGTTCGCCGAGTTGCCACCCCTCGGGCCATTCGGGCGCCGGCGGTCGGTCCGACGGATCGCCTTCCACAGCGCCCTCCTCCACCCAGCGCTGGATCACGTCGATCTGTTCGTCCATGAGTCTTCGGTTCCCTGAGAATTCACCGTAGCCCGGTTCAGGAAGCCACGGTGGCATGATCCGCTCCGCCGTCACCGCCGCAACCATCGAGGCACGACTCTTCACATCCTCATAGGTCAGCAAACTGAATGGTGCCACCTCGCCCGGGCGATGACACGAGGCGCAATGCTCAAACACGATGGGAGCGATGTCTTTGTTGAAGGTCACCGTGTCCGACGGACTCGGCAGGTTCGTGTCGGCTGAGGCTGGTTGGCCAAATCCGGCCAACGCCAGCACCATCGAAGCGACGATAAAACCAGGAAGGGAGTGGGTGACCCCGGCCCTGGTCACCATGACCGGCATGCTTCGGATCACAGAGCACAACGTCGCTCTATCCATGGCCAGTTTCCTAATGCCTTGAGTGGCTTCGTCCACTGCGGTTGCCCGGTGAGGCCCGGAACCTCTTGTATCTACGGCCGAGGCTCGCGGGCGGCAAGGAAGAGACCATCCTCGCACAGACAGTGAGCTAGGAGGGAGGTAAGCCGGGAGATCCAGATTTCGCCCGCGGAGCTGAAGAATGGCGACGAGTGTTCCTGGATAGTGGCCAGCAAGGTCTGAAGCGCCGGAGCGGGGATCCAACGGAGCGGGAGCTGATCCGGACGCGGGCAAAGCTGGGAGAAATGCCGATGCGGATGGAACTCGCGGGCGAGCTCCTCGAAGAAAGGGGCTTCGGGGAAGACCTGAGTAAGCTCTTGCGCTAGCTCTTGGTTCGCTACTCTCGCCCTTTCGGATTCGGCGGATGAGGCAGTGTGGGGTCTGCAAGGTTTGGGAGTGGCGTTGCCCGACGCGCGTGGCCGATAGGCGATGTGAAATCGGCCGCTTCAGTGCACGAGGCGCGTGTCGGGATACTGCGCGTACCACCCGAACCAGAACGCCCGGTGCGCCGGTAGCCGTCGCAGTGAGGTCTGGTCCGGACTCGAGAGCCCCGCTTCATCCAGCGTCCAACGCCCGCCGTTCTCGTCCCAGACGCCGTCTTGGCCGTCCCAACGTGAAAACCGCCGGCCACGCGTTTCATACACTCGACTTGCACCACTCTGGTCGGTCAAAACGACGAGTTCAATGGGACCGAGGGAATCGTGATACACGGTCCGCTCGGCAAGGAATTCGACGGCGATGGCCAGCTGCTCCGTAGGAATCATAGGGAACCTCAGCGCGAGAACCTCGTCCTTGTTTCTGAGCCGAGTATCCAACTCGGGCACCGCGAACATGAGTTCGTCGGTGCCGAAGTAATCGCGGTACGCCACCCCCTCGCCGTAGTCACGCTCATAGCCGGTATCGATGGACAGCACCTTCGTGCCTGGATGGCGCCGCCGCCACTCGCCCCAGGTGGTAGTGACGACGAAGAGGGGCTCCAACGCGATGTCTCGCTCCGCGAGTGGACCGACGACTGGCCCGCCGGTCAGGGTAGACCAAAGCGAGCGAGTGGCGTGGTCGTACATCAGTTTATTGGAACGGAAGAGGAATCCACTCGTGCCGAGCTCGTGATGTTCGCCGTCGATTCTGGATCGGTAGAGGATCATTGAGCCACAGAGTGTGCAGTACACGCCGGTGAAGTGCTCACCCCCGATCGTGTCCTTGAACATCTCGTGCCAGGCCAGGATGCGCTTTGGGTACGCTCGCACATCGCCGTTGATCGCAATGCCGAACACGATATTGTCATCGTCCAGGTACCGGGCACTACGCGCATTAGTGAAGGCGGGTAGGTCGAGCGGAGGAATCCCGTCGCGCAACACGCCTCCCCACCGGATCTCGTCGAGACGGATGTTCGCCGCGGGGCTGTCGTCGAAATAGTCACGGAAGCTTGCGTCGACGAGCGCGTACAGCTCCGCCTTGAATGACGAGTAGTCGGGATGCGTACCGGAATTCGTTCTCCAGATCCAATACCACCATTGATCTATGTTCTGCCCTATGCTCTGCCCGAAGGACTGTCCGGTGGCGCGCTCCAACAACGCCAAGAGGCGAAGCTGATCGATCCCCTCGGCGAAACGGAGCAGCTCGACAAGCATAACCGCATGCGAGTCGTCCCACCCTTCCAGGATTTCCTGCTCTGCGGTCGCCGCCCGCTCCACGTCCGGACGCAGGAGGTCGAAAAACGCTTGCACATCCGTGGATTGTGCCAGTACGCGCGTGGGTGACAGGACCAGGAGTAGCAAGATCGTCGATCGCATAGTGTCCTCTCCGAATTCACCCGCACCATCTTGGTAGATTCCCGATCGGTGACGCGGGATCATCGCGCTGTCGACCGCCGTGAGCGTTCCTTACCACCCGGTGGCCGGCTCTGCGTAGCACCGTTCCACTCGTGAAATCGAATGGCGCGGTCTGCTCATGCCTATCTCGTTTGGCAGCTCCAGCAACCTATCGACCCCAATCCGACACTTGCCGAAGCGGCTAGCAGGCCGTGGAAGAAAGGGGTTTCCAGGCCCGCCGGGTGTATGAGGGGTGTCAGCACCGAGTCGGGGCTGAACTTGTGCCAAGGGCCGATCTCTTGGCTTAGAGACCCGACAATGGGGCGCCAAAGGCCAAGATAGCTGCAATAGTGGCGAAGAGTGTGCAAGACGGCGGTGCTTATGTGGCATGCGAGTGCGGCTTGCGCCGCGGCGAGGCCCTGCAGGCCTCGCGGGGTGCCGAAGCCGAAACGCTTGCGCATGAGAAGCCCGAGGTTGAAGGCGGCGGCCTGAATCAGGATCCGTTTTCGAATCTCCTCCTGCCCGCGAACGTGGACGCGGCGCAGTCCTCCGGTCAGGAGCATGTGCGCGAATCCCCGCTCCACCTTACTCCCCGCGCTGGCGCAGTAGCCGCTTTCCCCGGTCGCCGTGGATCCGCCGGCGGTTGGCGTAGGTCGGCTTCTGCGCGTCCCGGTTCCGCTTCCACTTCCGGCGGCCACGGTTGGGCTCGCTCACGTAGCTCCGCAGCCCGCGGTCCCCCACGCCCGTCATCGTCTGGTTCGAGTGGTAGCCCTTGTCGGCCACCACTTCCCTGGGCTCCACCTCCATCTCCGCCAGCTGCCGCTGCGCCTCGTCCAGCGTTCTGGGCAGCGAGGCCGTGTCTCCCCCATCCATCGTCTGAACCGTCACCGCGACCACCGCCCCGGTCTCCATGTCGACCGCCTGCTCGAACTTGTGCGCCAGGCCGGTCCTGCCGTCCTTCATCTTCGTGACCCGCGCCTCCGGGTCGTGCGGATGCACCCACTCCTTGTTCGAGCCCTTCTTCGGTCGCTTCCGGTCCAGCTTCGCGAGATCTTGCCGCGTCGGCGTCTCGATCCCCGACGCCCGCGCCACCTCCTCCAGCCACTCCTCGTAGCCGGTTCCGTCGTCGCGCCGCACGATCGAGCGCATCACCGCGTTCGCCTCCAGCGTCGTCGCGTCCACGCCCAGCGTCTTGCCGCTCAACAGACCCGACCCCCGCAGCACCTCCAGCACCCGGCTGAACACCGCCGCGTGCGCTTCCACGCTCAGCCGCTTCCTCGTCTTCGACAGCCCCGAATGCTCCGGCGGGTTCCTCTCCAGCCCGTATCCCAGGAACTCACGCAGTGAAATCGAGTCCCCACACCGCCACGCAATCCCCCGCTCCGACCCGATCCCTTCCAGATACCCCACCAGCAGCATCCGAAAATACACCCCGGGCGGGATGCCCGGCCGACCCCGCTTCTGCGAATAGAACTCGCGGCACGTCTCCTCCGCGAACTCGTCGAAACCCTGCTCCTCAAGCAGCCTGTTCAGTGCACGGTAGAATGGGTTGCCCAACGCCCGAATCTCGCTCGCCGCCACGAACAACTCCTGCTGCCGCCCCTTGCCCCGCTTGCCTAGCGCCATCCCCGCCCTCCATGGCAAAGACCCCGGTAACCCCCAAATCTATATCACTCCCATAGATGCCGCCGATGAGAATTTTTCCACAGGCTGCTAGGGCTCTCTCCACAAACGCCGCTTCTTCCATTGTAATACTGAAACCGAGGCCACGGTTCCAGCCCGGCGTATTCACCTTGAGGAACGCGATCCTCGGTGGCCTCGATGTGCCACGATCCACCCTGTCCGGTTCATCTCGGTATGCGACCCCACGGGGTATTCCGCTTCTTCGGACGAACCCCCCAGGTAGGAGCAGAGATCGTCGATCTCTGCTCTGAAGCTGGGGGCGAACTGCTCACGGGAGCCCGCCCAGACTTGACGGAAGCCCTGGTTCTGCATGCCTCTTCTCCAACTGGCGACCCGCGCCTCGAACTCCTGGGAAGTGAACAAACCCTGTTCATACTGATAGTTGGCCTACTGTCTCAGGCAGGGAACCCTCAATTCGGGCACCACCTGCCAGCAAGAAGAAGGCGGCCTAGGAGGCCAGCGCTCAATGTCTTCTCCATCAATCTGGGGAGTTTCCTCGACCAGGAATGGGAGGCGCAGAAGGAAGGCTGAGCGCCACCACCGCGCCTGGCACCGGCACGATGATCCGCTGCCGACCCTGGTGCATATAGGACATCATCCCGTGCATTCCAAGGCCCGGCATCTCCAAGCCTCCCAGACGCTCGCCCGTCGCCTTGTCCACAGCATAGAGGAACGGTGTAGTCCCGTCGTCACCAATAGCGGTGTGGAGGAGCATGGTCGGCATCACCAACATAGCAGAGTGGGTTAGATTCCCCGTGGGAGGGATGTCCAACCCCCGCAACGCCGGGTGGTCCTGAACGAACCGCGGTGTGCCCCCATTCGGAATCCACCACAAGTGCTCGCCGGTATTCACGTCGATCGCGGTAATTCGACTGTACGGTGGCTTCGTTAGAGGTAGGCCCTGGGGGCCGGAAATGCCGGATGCGGTGCCGCTCCCCCATGCGTACTCTGCTATTGTGCTTCCCGTCGACTGCCAAGGCGTCAGCTGGCCGTCCACCTCCTCTCCCGGTGCGACGGTCCGATGTCCGCAGTTGGTTCGTGAGACGACATACACGATTCCAGTTTGGGGGTCGGCTGCGCCAGGACCACCGATGTTCGTGCCGCCTAGCTCCCCGGGGCACCAGATCGACCCGATCAACCCCTCGGGGTTGTCCCCCTGCATGGGCGCGTTGAAGATCGGTCCCAGCCTATAATTAGCGACGATGTCCAGCGCCTCCTGCCGCAGCTGGGGCGTGAAATCAATAAGGTCGTCCACGGTGATCCCATGCATATCGTACGGCGCGGGTCTCGTGGGGAACGGCTGGGTAGGAGATAGCCAGTCTCCGGGGATCTCGGTCTCGGGCACCTGGCGCTCCTCAATGGGCCAAATCGGCTCGCCGGTCTCCCTGTTGAAGGCGTAAAGCCAAGATTGCTTGGTGGGCTGGAACAACCCCGGAACCCTCTCACCGTCCACTGTTACGTCCATCAGAATTGGTGCAGTGGGTGTATCGTAATTCCAGATGTCGTGATGGACGTACTGGAAGTGCCACACCCGCTCACCCGTTTGGACGTCGAGCGCGATCACGCTCGAGCCGAATAGGTTGGCTCCAGGACGATAGCCGGCAGAGTAGTCTATCGTACCGCCCTTCGTCGGGATGTAGACGATCCCACGCTCCGGATCGGCGGACATCGGCGCCCACGAGCCGATGTTACCCGAGAAGGTCCACGCATCGCTCTCCCAGGTCTCATGGCCGAACTCGCCGGGCCGTGGGATCACGTGGAATTTCCAGAGGTACTCGCCGGTCCGGGCGTCATAGGCCACGATGTCACCGGGGATGTTCTCGATCCGGCTCTGGTTCTGACCGTTTTCGTGGGAGGTCCCCACGATCACTACGTCGTTGACCACGATCGGGGGGGAAGAGGCGGTCGCATAGCCGATCTCGAGCGGGATCCCCTGGTACGCATCCCACGGCCGGTTGAGGTTTTCCCAGGGACCCCAACCCCGGGCTTGATCTTCAAGGGCGTCCACCACGCCAGTCTGGGGGAAGCCCTCGATCGCCACCGGTCTCCCCCAGTTCTCCAGGGGGCGGCCCGTCTTAGCGTCCAGCGCCCAAACGAAGCGGGCCGGGCTGGTGATGAAGATCACGCCCCTACCGTCCAACTCAGCGTAAGCAACACCCTTTCCGTTGTTGGCCCGCATGGAATGCTCCCACCGGAAGGTGTCCGGCTCCCGGAAGCTCCACATAATGGCACCCGTGCCGGCATCTATGGCCACCACGTTCCGGCGATTCCCGGCCACGGTGTAGAGAACCCCGTCTACATGGATGGGCGTGGGGCGGGTCATGAGCTGCCCAAAGCTGTCCCCTCTCCAGATCCACTCGACCTCGAGGTTATCGAAATTCGAGGCGTTGATCTGGTTTAGCGGCGAGGATCGGGTGTGCCCGGCGTTCCCGCCGATGTAGCGCCACTCTCCCCCCTCGGTCCCCGGCAGGGTTTGGGAACTCTGGACAGCCGTTGGGAGGGCGACGAGGATGCCGAGAGCCACGGCGAGCCAGGCTCCGAGCAAGGGGAGTCTGAGACCGTGCGTCTCTCTTTTCATCATTTTTTCTCCTCTTTCGTTGGCGATCCGAAGACCCACGGGGGCGGCCCAGACGCAGAGCTACGAAACCATCCGCCCGAGTCTTACTTTCACTCCGCCAAGCTACGCCGAAGCGGATTCCCGTCCGAGCAGAGCGATGGATTGCCCTCCGGAAACGATCTCAACGACGCCCCTGGCTACTAGTGGTCCCTCTCTAGGTGCTCCCTCAGCAGGTCGCGGCCGAGGTCTCCGTCGAAGTCACGCCACACGGTGTGGACGTGATTCGGCTCGTTCAGGGCGTTGTCGAACTCGATCACGAAGGTCGGTCCTTGCACACGGTAGTAGGCCACCTCGCCCCGCTCGGTCCCACCGATCCAAGCGAAGGCGATGTTCTCGACTCCCCCCTCACGCACCTTGACCATGCGGAGTGCGGCGATGTCGACAGCCATTACCGATGTGTACGACTCGATCAGAGCCATCAGCAGACCCCGCTGCTCATTAGAAAGCGCTGAAGCCTGGATCCCGACGGGGGAGAGCGGGTCGACCTCGAGCGCTGTTCCGGTGACGACGCTCGTCGGCACCACCTCTTCGAGGATCGCGACGTCCCGCTGCTCCGCATCCAGCGATGCAAGCAAAGCGCGAGCCGCGTCTTCCTGGTCTCCCAGGGGGCGAAGCCCCCTTCTCGGACCTTCTGGTACCTCCGCGGGATGGGCGCCCAAGAACGTGGGCGTGCTGACAGTGATATTTCCCTCGACGATCGTGAAGATCAGCGAGAGGTGGTGCCCCTCGAACTGCCAGCCCCACGTGCCATCGGTCGACGGCGTCCCAAACACGGCGAGGAAATACTCATCCGGGTCGCGACGACGACCGCCGCAACCCGGGCAAGGTGGGGGGTACCCTCGGGCCTCCATGTCCCTCAGGATCCCTTCGACCTCTCGGATCTCATTGGCAGTCATGTACCCCCGCTGACTCAAGCCAGCCCTGAGCAATTCATGGGCCCGATCCCTCTGCTCGGAGTTCATTTCCTTCAACATGACACCATGGCGCTGGAACATCTCGGCCGAAACGTAGCTAAACCTCCCGCGCTCATCTGAATCGAAGGCGAACGTCGCCCGCGCCTGCTGCTCATCGGAGAGCGACGCGAGAAAGCTGCGGGCGGCGTCGGCCATCTGCTCGACGTCGCGCCGGATCTCGAGCGTGGCTCCCAGGCCGACTGTCCCAGTGAGACCAAGAAGCAATACCGCTAGCCCGATCCTAGACCCCTTCACGGATACCTCCTTTCTGGTGCGTCGGCCCAGTCCCGAGCACGTTGCACTCTACCGGCTTGTCGCCGGTCGCGTCGCTATAGCTCACCTCTGGGCATGTCCCTCCAGAACCACGCCGGGCTCCATCTAGCTTCGCGGAGCCGTCTCTAATGCGCGGCGCATGTCTCCAGGATACGAAGAGGAAGAGCCTGCCGCTAGTAACGGAAGCTGATCGAACTCCTTCGGTCTGAACGACGGTCGCTCGGTTGATGGCTGTAGGATTGAAACAGAAATGTCCCACTTCGTTGAAACATAAATGTCACACTCAGGAGTATGTGAGCTCGCGGTAGGGCAAACGGCTCTGAGGGGGCGTGAAGATGCTTTCAGTGAGCGTGAAGGAGCGGGACAAACTGGTGGTCGTACGACAGGTGGCGGACAGAGGTGTGACGGTAACAGGGGGGGCGGAAGTCCTGGGTGTGAGCCGAAGGTGCACTTGCCCCCAAAGCTGGTCCACTAGAAGTGCAAGTTGGGGGCTTCACTCCCGGCCTTCGGCGTCGAGGTAAATCTCACCGGCCATGTACTCGCGTGCCCTCCCTCCGATCGTTACCCGGTCGCCCTGATTCTCGCAGAGGAGCTCCCCACCCCGCTGGGAAATCTGACGCGCGCGTAGCGCGTCTTTTCCCAGTCGTCGACTCCAGTAAGGGATCAGCGTACAGTGCGCCGAGCCGGTGACGGGATCCTCAGGGATTCCGACGCTGGGCGCGAAGAAACGCGAGACGAAGTCACAGTCCCGGCCTGGGGCCGATGCGATCACTGCGAATGTGTTCAGGTCGCCCATCGCTACGAAGTCTGGTCGTAGCTCCTCGATCTGGCTGTGGTATTCGAAGACTGCGAGGAGATTCGTGGATCGGTGCAACTCGACTGGAGCCGCTCCCAACGCGATGCCCACGAGGGGGTCGTCTTCGATCGGTTCGGGAGGTACCGAGGGAAAGTCCATGAAGAGGAGATCATCCCGTTGACCGACCGTGAGGATCCCCCCCCCATACCGAAAGACCACCTCGGGTCCGTTCGCGTATCCGTGGTTGAATAGCACATGTGCGGTGGCAAGAGTCCCGTGACCGCAAAGCTGGACCTCACTCGTCGGGCTGAACCAACGGAGATCGAACTCCCCGTCACGCGGGATTACGAAGGCGGTCTCTGAGAGGTTGTTCTCGCCTGCGATCGCTTGCAGGGTGGCGTCCGCCAACCACTCCTCCAGGACCAACACTGCGGCGGGGTTTCCGGAGAAAAGCCGACTCGTAAATGCGTCCACCTGAAAGATCGGGAGTCTCACCGCGCTGTCTTCCCGATGTGGGTGACTGGCCACCAGATGTTGCCACCCGAGTCCTGCACGCCGCCGTATCGATCCCCATGCGGGTGATCGGACGGCTCGGCAACCGAGGTCGCTCCGGCGGCCAGCGCTCGGGAATAGGTGTCATCGCAATCGGGGACATATACGTAGAGCATTCCGGGCATCGGATCGTTTCCCTCCATGGGTTCCCCGAGCATGATCACGCAGTCGCCGATCGTGATTTCAGCATGCATGATCTTGCCGTCATCGCGGTACTGCGGGGCACCTCTCGGCTCTGCATCGAACACTTCACGAGCGAACACGAGCACCTCTTCCACATCGTGAACCACCAGGTACGGGGTCACCGTCCGAAGTCCGAAGGGATTATCATTCACCAGAGATTGACATCGCCTTCCCCGAGTGGCATGATAACCGAATAAAGCCCGAATCTTCAGAGCGAAGGGGAAGGAGCTTCATGCCTGAGTCAGAACAGCTGGTCCGAGAGCTAGAGAACACGCTAAAGTTCTTCAAAGCGACCCTTTCGATCTTTGAGTCGGGCGACGCCGGGTTTGCACCCGTCTAGACGCCCTTTCCCTAACCCATTCATAGTCAATGACTTGTGAGGATTAGAAAAAGCCGTGTATCAGTTGCATTACTTAAATTCCCCGATACCAAGCGGTCCAGGAGAAGGGGGGACGCGGATAGAGGCTACCGCCCCAGGTACGGATGCGCCAGAGGATCATCCCCCTTGGCTCGGGCCCGATCTTTGCGGATCTCGGCCGCCCGATCGGACACTCGGAAGCAGAGAAGGCACGTCATGCACCGTCTCTGTGTCGGACGGAACGTCTCCCCGCAAGTGGCGCAGGGCCTCGGCCGAGCACCGGATAGGATCGGATCGTAGTGAGGACCTCCTGGCCGAGATCGCTTATCGCGGATGGACTGGCAACTGTAGCACCGCTCGGTCCGGCTCTCGGTCGGTCGGAACCGCTTTCCGCACTCGGAGCAATGCCAGCCGCTCATCGTTGGAGGCTCCCCGGACGCCGGGGGAGAGGTGGGAGACGTTGCCCCCAGGGGCCCTGGTAGATCCAGCGCCAGGAGATCACGCGGGTTCGTCTTTCAGGAGCCCCGACGTTGCTAGCGCCTCGTTCACGGGGACGCCGCCCGCTACGAGTTTCTGGAACGCTTGAGCACGGCCCGCAAGATCTAGCGGGTAGTTATCGAACGCGAGGCGGACCTGGGCCTCCAGCTTTCCTGAGAGCTCAGCTTCCAGGACCCGCGCCAGGGGAAGCACAGTCCCGAGGTGCCAGCGGCGGACGGCCTCGCGTTGCGCGGTCCCGTCCGCGTCCGTGAATAGGCTCGGAGGGGTTCCGGTGGCCGCGAGGATGGCCTCGAAGGCGTCACGCCGTATCGTGGCCAGGGTCTCGGGGGGATTCGGCCCTAGGCGCGACACTTGCCAGTCCCTTTGAGGCGCGGCGGATCGGCCCTCACCCCATCCGGCCGCCGTGGTCTCCAGGAGAAGCGCCCGACCCCGAGCCGTCCGCACGTCCGCTTTCAGAGCGGCCAGGGGATCGTCCCCGGAGTTGTCTCCCCCGTCCTGCGGAACGGGCAGGAGCTGAGCGAGCGGCCCGCCCGCCTCGTCCGCCAGGGAGCGCTCGGCCTCGCTCTGTAGGCGGGCCGTAGTGTGCGCCCAGGAGAGCGGCCCGGTCCCGACATAGGGTTGCCCAGGCGTCGATCCCCAACGGACGAATACGACACCCTCCCAGGGGACGTGGCGCGTGGTAGACGTGGACGGCCCGTAGTAGGTCGCCCGGACGGTCCAGCTTCGCGGATGCGCGTCCCCCTCGAAGTGCCAGGAAGAGCACGGTAGAAGCGAGACCTGGCCCATGCGGTCCACGTCGATAACGTGCATGGAGTCGCCCGACCTCACCAGATCCCGGCCCGCCTGAGCCAAGAAAACAGGCGTGACGGCCTCCAGGACGTGCGGGGGACCTTCGACCCGTGCGGCTGCGAAGGCGCGGCTCAGAGCGCCAGCCGCAGCCTCTACGGCCGCCGTGCTCGAAGCATCGGCTGCCGTCCCCGCCGCCTGAGCTTCGATAAGCCGGACAACGGCGTCCGAGAAGTCGCCGCCTGAGTCGCGCTTCTCCCGCCTGCGGAAAGGCCACATATCAGCCTATCGTCCCGGCCCTTCTCACCTTCCAGGGTGAAAGCAGAGCCATTGCGCCCGAGTGCCTCAGGGCGCTCACCATCGAGGAGGCGTAGTCGACCGTCATGGGTCCCGCCGTTTCCGAGCGGATCCCGGCTGCGGGCTGGCCATGCAGCCACCCCGCGCACCGGATTACCGCCTCGTTCTGGACAGCCTCGGGGGCCTCGGGGGCATACCGTTCGACAAGCGCCACAGCCACGCCGTGCACGCGGGTCGCGAGATTCTGATTCACGGCCAGCACCGCCATGAGATCGGTTTCCGTGAGCGTTACAGCCATACGCGCCGCCTCGGGGCCGTGAGTGCCGGATCCCGGGCCCTCGCGTCCACGTCTGTCCCGGAGTAAGCGGGCCGAGCCACCAGCGAATACTCGAATACAACGGCGTCCGTGATCTCGCGGACCATCACGCCGGGGTTGCCGTCCTCGGGGACTAGGCGCTCCCCTCCCTTCGCCGGGACCTGAAAGCCCGGAGAAATCCCCCGGAGCTGGCCACCCTTCACGGCCAGCACGGCGTCCCGGACCCAGGAGGGCATATCCTCATCGGCCGGAAGCTCGGCCTCCAGCTCAACGGTCGCCCTTGTGTGCGTCACCGCGAGAGTCCCCGAGCGCATATCTGCGATTGCCTTGTCGTAGGAGTGACCGATCAGGAGATGCGTATTCCGGCGCTCCAGCGCGTCCTCCAGAAGCTCGCGGCGCACTTGGTCTGCCGTCTCCTCCATGAGTTTCGAGTATTCGTCCATGAGCTTCCGAAACTCCCGCACCTGCCAAGTCATCGACCCGGACGCGAAGCGTTCCTTCCGGGTCCGGCCCGCGTTGCGGACGGTTGCGCTCCGGTTGTAGGGAAACCGGCCTTTTCAGCATCCGCCGGTCCCCCCGAGCCCGGATCTCCAGGAAGCCGTCCAGGATCGGCCAGTCGCTCACGCGGGCTCCACAACCAGGTCCGCCGTCGCCGTGGCCGTCCAGACCCAACACGGGGTCCCCTCGATGATCCGGACCTCCAGGACAGACCCCGAGCCGTGACGGAAGCCCCGCACGGTCGCGGGGTCCGGAGCCGTCGTGCCTTCTGTCCTGTAGACTGTGGAGGGGCCTCGATTCTGGACGCGCCAGCGCGAAGCCACGCCCCCGCTGGCGGCAAGCCCGAGAGCGGCCCCGAGATCCAGCGGGGTCGAAGTGACGTGGATCTCGTGCATCCGGGTCAGGCGAGCTTGTAAGCGACCTGCGCGTATGCGGCGGGCTGTACCAGGATCACGTCCCCGAGGAGGACGTGCATCGTGAAATACCGCTCCCCTTTGGCCGAGCCGCTGTAGATGTCGTCAATCGAGATCTCGTTCCAATGCGGGCAGACGGCCGTCCGCATGGAGCGGCCCATCCGGTAGAGGATCGCTTGCTGCACGTCGCTCGCGGGGTCCGGCATCCGCTCGTTTGTCCACCATCCGCCCGTGTTCGCCGTCGCATACGCGGCGGCGGATAGCTCGCCTTTGTAGTTCGTGGCCGCTTGGAAGGTGCGGGCGCTCAAGGCCATCGTCTCGGGTCCGCACACGATTGAGACGTCCTTCATCGTGTTCGCCCACAAGCCATCAATCCCACCCGCGTGAGCCGCTGCGAAGGCGTCGAAGTCCGCAACGGACGCGGGGGCCGATGGGTCCGTGAGTGCATGGAGGATCCCCGCGAGGTTCGGGGCCGAGCCGTCCCCGTTGATCGCTTGATCGTCCAGCGCATCGGACAGAACCAGAGACAGGTTCTCGCGTAGGATGCTCTCGAAGTTTGCCTGCCCCACCGCCGCCACGTCCTCAATCCGGATCCCGAGGCGAGCGGAGATCCGCTTGGGAATGACGGACGTGACCGTGAAGGCCGCAGCCGTGGCCTCCGCAGCCGTTCCCTTCGCCTTCGCGGCCGCCGTGAGGGACGTCGTGATCGTCGCGCTTGCGTAGGTCCCGCTCTGTATGCGGGGCATCTCGATACCGAGCCGTGGCGCAATACTGGCCGCGAACACGGCGGGTCGGATCCGGTCCAGGTTCACCCCCACGGTTCCCGGCGTTCCCGTGGTGGCGTCCTGGCGCGTCTCCCGGTCCCCGTTTTCGCTCGGGGCCGTATCCCACAATTCGAGCGGGATCCCGTCCCCGACACCTGCGGCGGATCGTAGCTCGGCCTCGGGACCGTCCACCTGGCGGCCCGCAAGCGCGGCCCGGAGGTAGGCCGTCAGGCTCGCACGGGACCGCAGCTCCAGACGCTCGCGGGCTTCCGCGTCCTCACGGTTCGCCCGCGTCTCGCTTTCGCCTTCGGCCACGATGGGGGCTTGGTGGCGGGTCTCCAGGTCCGCGTATTCGCTCTGTAGGCTCCCGGCCTCGGCCCGGATATCGTCCGTAAAGTCGTCTCCCTCAAGCCCTGAGATCTCGTTGAGCCGCTGGCGGACCTGGGACAACCGGAGCCGGATCTTCTGCGCGTTAGTCATTCCCGAAACCTCTTGATACAGTATGTAACTGATGTATAATCAATCACTTACTGAATCTACTTCACGCGCATTAGATCGTCTACCAAAGCCCGCCATGCGGCCTCACCGGGGATGAGCTTCCGGCGGTGCCGCTCGATATGACACCCTCGACAGAGCGTCTCTAGGTTGTCCAGGTCGTAGAGAGCGCCGCCCCGGCGGAGCGGGACGGTATGGTGGACCTCCAGGCGGCCGGGACGGCCGCAGTCAACGCATCGCCAGCCGTCCCGCTCGAAGGCGGCGCGGCGGGTCCGCTCCCACAGTCGGGCATTCAACCGCAGATGATTCAGGCTCACTTGAGTCCACTAGCGAGGAGGAACACATCCACGGCAGTTCCCTGGGAAACCGGTTAGAATAGGGATGCAGCCCCCGAGGAAAGGCTAGACGGAGGAAGATCGCATGGCCGACCAGACCCGCGCCGACCGAGAAGATCACTTCACGCAGCCCATGTCGGGAGTTATCGACGGGGGTCGGGACCTTATGCCCTTTGAAGCCGAGATAGCCCGCCAGAGGATTGCCGCTGGGGTCTCTGTCAGCGAGGTCGTAGCCGATCTTGCTGCTCCCATCCTAGCTAAGAGCGAGGCAATGAACCTCCGCAACAAGAGCGCTCTCCCCGGCGACGGGCAGGTCTCCCTAGAGTCAGTGAGCAGGATCGTGCGGGAGGAACTCAAGCGGTACGGCGTCATCTAAGGGAAAGCCCCCCTCCTTTGCGTCCTGACTCACGCCACGCCCGCATAGCGCCAGCTCGGGCGCTTCGGCCGCCCGCCATGCCTGGAGCCCGCCGCCACACCCAGGATCGCGGCGGCCAGCGCATCGTCCTTCGCACGTAGCCGCCGCCCCCCTTCCGCGTTCTTGGCGAGCTTGGAGTTTCCCGCTGGGTCCGTGACGGCCCTCGCCTCCGCGAGCGCACTGCGAAGCAGGAGAGACGGGACCGGCGTCACCTCCCGCGTCTCGCAAGCCCGCCGGAAGGCCCGCAGGTCCTCCGCGCCGTCCTTGTAGCCCATGCCCCGGACCTCCAGCTCGCACGCGGGGATCCCGGAACCGTCCAGCGCGTCCCGCAGCTCGGCCTCCCGCCAGCGACCCGCCACGATCCCCGACGGGCTCCCGAAGCGCTCCCAGGCTTCCGCCAGGAGCACCTCAATATCCGATACGCGGCCGTCCGTCAGGATCAGCTCCCCACGGTCGCGGCAAGCGTGATAGAGCCGCCCCACGCCGTCCTTAACGGCTCGCTCGGATAAGTCCGGGATCGTCGGCAAGGCCGCCACGCACTCCAGCCGCCCCGTGGACGGCCAGTAGCTCGCTACGGCGCTCTGTGCGGAGCTAGCCCCGAGATCGATCCCCCACACGCACGGCCCGGATGCCTCGGCCTCACCTTCAATCGACTGCCACAAGTCCGCCGATAGGATCAGTGCCCGGAACGTCTCGGGCTCCCCCAGATTGAGCCGCAAGGCCCGCCAGCTCGCTAGAGCGTCCGGGGACACCCGCGCTTCCTCCCGCTCCTGTAGGAGCCGCGTCCGAAGGCTCGGGAGCACATCCCAGGAAGGGTTAGCCCGCTTGATCGTGCGGAGCTGGAAAGGCGCGTCCCCAGGACGGGCCGCGTGAACCTGAGCGTATGCCGCCTCACCCGCGAGCATCCGCGCAAACCAGTGGTCCTCACTCTCGGGCCGCGTCCCGAGAGCCACCAAACGCGAGCCCGCGACCTTGCCGAGCCCCGTCCGAAGCGCCGCCAGCATCTTGTCGCTAGTCGCCACCGGCCATTGCGCGGGCTCATCCGCTAGGACCAAGAACGGCCGCAAGCCGTGAGCCCGCTTCGGATCCGAGCCAATGCAGCGCACCCGCGAGCCCGTCTCCCGATGCTCCAGGATCGCCGCGTTCTGCGAGTCCTGCCACCGCCACACGGTCCTCGGGAGATTGCCGTATCGAGCCCGCAACAGAGCCCCCACGTCCTCGTAGATCACCCGGCCTTGGGAGAAGCTCGAAGCGCAGCACACAACCTCGCGCCGTCGACCGTGTAGCGGCCCCTCCGGATCTAGGACCGCACAAGCGACCGCACCCAGGAGCGCGGATTTTCCGTTGCCTCGGCCGACTGTCAGAGCCGCGTCCCCGTCCTGCGAAAACGTCCGCGCAATGAACCGCCGCTCCCAGGGCAGGACCCGGAACGGCTCACCGTCACCGTCTCCCCCGACCAGCGTCAGGCCCTCGATGTACTGGATTAGCGTTTGCATAGTGTGCCGAACCGTGACCACCACATCGGCAGAGGCCCGTCGCGACCGTTCAGGCGGTGCCATCCGGGGGTCGGGGTTCGGGGTCCATTCCACCCCTCCAGAGTCTTCTGTACTCTATACTCCCGCTATAGAGGTCGGTATGGAGTATAGAAACGGATTCCCCCTCTTTCCCTTCCCGGAAACCAACACGGCCCCGCTTGCTTCCAGCCGCCGTAGAGCGTCCGAGGCGACCGTCCGGCCCATTTTCGTCCCTTCCCGGACCCCATCCAGGCTTGCGGGCTCGGCCCGTCCCTCTAGGTACTCCACCACGCGAGCGTCCAGCGCGGCCTCGGAGGTGTCGGCCCTAGTCCCCGCCGCCGTCACCCATCCGTCCTCTTCCAGCCTGAGCACGGTTTCCTCCAGCTTCACGCCGTCGCGGCCCTCGGCCTCGATTGTGCGGGTGTTGTCCCGGCGTCGGATAGACATGAAGGTGTCCACGGATCCGGTGAAGGCCGTGGACCCCAGAATTTCCTGCCCGTGCTCGCCACCGCTTTTCCGACTGTGATGAATCAGCATCAGATGGATCCGGTATTTCCGCGTCAGCCCGATCAAAGGGGTTAACGCGTTGGTTGCCTCGGCGTATGCACTGACATCTTGGACCGGTAGCCACCGCATCACCGGATCGATGATCACCAGCGCGGGTTGCAGCTCCTTCACCGCGTCCTGCAGCTTGCGGAGCCGGTCCGTCGGGGTGGGCAATTGGCCCGGCCTCACCCTGTAGATCCGTTCCAGGTCGGCGTCCAGTCGCTCCAGGTGGCCGCGCACTGTGGCGGGCCGCTCCTCCAGCGATAGGAGGACCACGGGGCCGTGTCGGTTGAGCGGCCTTCCGAGCAATTCCGTATGTCCGGCCGCCACGGCCACGGCGAGGCAGCGCCCCAACGTACTTTTCCCGACCTTCGGAGGGGCCGCGAGCAGCGAGATCCCATCGGCCGGGAGTAGCCCTTCTAGGAGCCAGTTGGCTTCCGGCTCGGGCTCGGCCTCGGCCCAGGTCATGAGCCAGGGTTCCTCGGCCTCCCGCTTCTCCGGCTGGCTCTCGGGTAATAGCTGGGTGAAGGTGTGGCGGTGCTTACAACGCAGACACCGGGCCGTGTAAGGAGTCCGCGTCGTTTCCACCTTGAGAGCCTTGAGCCCGCAGCTCGGGCAACGGCCCCACAAGGCGTCGGGGTCGCCTTCCGGGCCGCTCCGTGCAAACCCGAGGGCCTCCAGCTCGCGAGTGTCCCCGGCCCCGTTGCGGGTCGAGGTCATTCGGACGGGACGGTCCTGGGCCGCGTCGCCAGCCACTCCTCGATCTCGGAAGTGAGCCAGCCGATCCGGTTCGGGCCGAGCTGGATCGGGCGCGGAAATCCGCTGCTAGGACTGCGAGCAAGCCGCCAGATAGAAGTCCTTGATAGCGACGTGGCACGCATGACCCCCTTGACACCGATGACGATCTCATGAGGCTCCGGCTTCATCGCTCGGCCTCGCGCCACTCGGCGGCCAGGCGGGCGCTCTCCTCGAAATGCTCCACCGGCCAGTTGCACCAGTCGGCCAGACTTTGCAGCACGACCCCGGAACGCTCCCGTCCGTCCCGGTATTCGGTCATCTTCTTCAGGGATCCGCGGTACGCGGCCTGCCGGATGGCCTCGACCGACTTGCCGGTGAGTGCGGCCGCCTCGCTGTAGCTCACGATCTGCGTGGCGTTGGAGACCCCGGCGTTGAGCACGTAGTGTCGATAGGAATGCCGGATTACGGCGTCGGATTCGCGAGCGCTAGCGGGAGGGACGGGCCTGCGCAGTTCTTCGATCAGCCACTCTCGAGTGATTGTCTCACCCGGCTCAAGGCTCGCGACCAAGAGAGCGGCGTTCCGAAGCGCCTGCCGCTTCAGCGAATCCAGATTATTCAGGCCCTGACCCGGCAGCTTCGTCACGTCTACCACAGACCACCTCCTGTTGACTGAGGGCCGTTATTGATGATGCGAAGCATAACGGATAACGAATTCCCTTGTCAATACTCGGCGAGATAGCCCCCCCAGGCGGCCAACGAAAAACGCGCCCTCACCCCAAAGGTGGGAGCGCGTTTGTCCCTGCTACTGTCCACTCTACGCTACATAATCAGCCCACTTCTCCATGACCTCGCGGCGGCGCTCCAGGAGATCGGAACGCATGTACGCGGCCTCGGTCGCGTTCTTCACCACATGCGCCAGCGCGGCCTCTGCTACCTCGCGCGGACAATCCGTCGCCACCTCTGCCGCCCAATTCCTGAAGCTGGCGCGGAGTCCGTGGACAGTACTCTCCAGGCCGTTCCGGACAAGCGCGTTCCGAAGCGTCCAGAGAGACACCGGCCCACCCGTCTTTGCCGGGGAAGGGAAGAGGAACCCTGAGCCGTCAGAGAGCCCTCGGGCTTCCTCCAGGACCTCCAGAGCCCGCCCCGAGAGCGGGACACGGTGCTGGCGCTTCGCCTTCATCCGCTCGGGCGGGATCGTCCACGTTGACGCCTCCAGGTCGATCTCGCTCCAGGTCGCTCCGCGGACCTCACCGGGTCGCGCCGCCGTCAGGACAAGAAACTCCAGTGCCAGCTTTGCGGCGTCCGGCGCTCGGCGGGCCCGGACCTTCTGTAGCGCCTCCCGGACCTCGCCGTGAGGAAGCGCCTTGTGGTGCTTCCGGGTCCCGTTTGCTTGCGGGAGAGCTGCCCGGATCGCGGACGGCTCGGCCACGTTGTGCGGAACGTGCCCCTCGGCCACCGCGTACTTCATTACGGTCCCGACACGGCGGAGCGCCTTCGCGGCGGCGGTGGGTCTCGTGCTCCAGTAGGGCCGTACGATGGCGAGCACGTCCGCGCGGGTAATTGTGTTCACGCGCTTGGCTCCGATCACCGGGTCCACATAGTCCCGGAAGGTCTGCTTCCACTGGCTCGGGAGGCCCGAGTCACGTTTCCAGGTCTTGGCGTGTATGCGGATCACTTGCTCGGCCAGCTCCGCGAAGGTCGGGATCCCACCGCCTCTCGGGTCCCGGCCTTCCTCGACCTCCCGCCGATTCGCCAGCGCCTTATCCCGTGCTCGCTTCAAGCTCACCACCGGGTAGCCGCCCAGGCCGAGAGACGTTTCCCGGCCGTTGATCCGTAGCCGCTGGCCCCAGGATTTCGTTATCCGGCCGTTACGGCTCGCGTGGACCCTCAGGTACAGGCCATAGGAGCCTCGGCCGTCTCCGTAGCGCCCAGGGGCCTTCACCTGGCGTACAAACGTCGCACTCAAGGGTCCGCTTCGCCGTTGCATTTTCGGCCTCCCGTGTCATTCCATACAAGAACCGAAAGGATATGTATTAGTTTGTGTATCCTTTTTATGGTGACATGGACTGATACACGGCGCAAGCCCATGAGACAGTATCGGAGGAGTGAGTCTTGTTCTACTCCCTATATTGCAATGATTTACGGTGTCAAATGAGACGGTTTGAGACGCCTTGCAACAAGTCGCCTACTAGTTTGCACCCAACCGGGAGCTCTATACGGTTGCGGGGCACGTGGCGCACGCTGCAGACTCCGTGGATTGGTTCGTAGACGGCGCGTTCGGAGAGGGGTGGGACATGGACTTCGAGGCTTTGATCGCCCGAGCCAAGGCCGTGGCCTCGCTGGACGATGCGAAGACCTGGCTCGATCGGGCGTTTGGGAACGCGATCGCGATCGTCGGTGCCGCCTCCAAGGAGGCTCTCTCCGAGCCCATTCCTGACGAGCGAATCATGGGAGGCGCCCCCAGAGCTGCGATCGTCGCTGCGATCACCGATCATACGGCCCATCATAGGGGTGCGCTGGCGGTCTACGCGAGACTAGTCGGGAAGGTCCCGGCGATGCCGTATGCTTGAGCACTCGGGCGGCGAGCTCATCCGTCCAGTAGCGCCGGCTCGCTGAGAAGAGATGGCATGTCCAGAGGCCTCGCGAACATCTGAAGACCGCCGTCGGGGTCCAGAGGCCATTCCTCCCCAGGCCGATCCCAATAGAGTTCCACGCCGTTTCCGTCGGGATCCCTCAGGTAGAGGGCTTCGCTCACGCCGTGGTTGGCGGCTCCATCGAGCTCGATTCCCGCAGATTGAAGGCGCCGCAACGCATCGGCGAGAAGAGACCGCTCGGGGTAACGGATCGCCAGGTGATATAGGCCTGTGGCGCCCTTCGGGGGCGGCCCTCCACCTGAACTCTCCCAGGTGTTCAATCCTATGTGGTGGTGATACCCGCCCGCACTCAGGAACGCGGCTCCATTCGCCATCCGCTGTGTGATGGAGAACCCAAGAACGCCTTCGTAGAAGGCCAGAGCCCGATCCAGATCGGCCACCTTGAGATGAACGTGTCCGATGTCGACACGCGGATCAATCTCTTGGCGAATCGCCATCAGCATCCTTCGGTCTGAACATCCCCCACGTCTCGAGCTCCGGAGCGACTCTCGCATGGGCGATGACCTCGTAGCCGAACCGTTTGTACAGGCGCACGTTTTCCAGGGTCTCCGTGGTCAGCGATACGCCACGGGAGCCGTGAGTCTCACGTGACAGCGTGTGCACACGCTGCAAGAGCATACCACCGAGGCCGCTGCCCTGCTTGGATTGGAGGACGCCGATCATGTTCAGGTGAATGTGCGGAATCCCGGCGAAAATCGGAGCACAGGCTCTTGATAAAGCCTCGTATCTGCGACGCGCCGATGGGCCGAGGTTCTTCCAGAGCCTTTCGCGGGAGGCCGTCATCGAAGCTCTATCCACCTGGTGATCGGGAAAGGAGACGAGCGCAACAGCTGAAATGGTTCGGTCCTCGGTGATCCCGATGATCGGCTCGCCAGTGTCGCGAGTCAACGAAGAACTTAATCAGCGCATGCAGGTGGGACTCATAGCGATCCCCACTGTTCTGTAGGACGAATCGCATGACCGGGTAGGAGAAGAATGCGTCGTAGAGGACACTCGCGACGCCATCGACCTGCGCGCTGCCCATCTGGACCACCGTCCGGAGTGTCACCTCATCAATGCGTTGAGATGTTTCTTGACGGCGGGCCATTCTGACTGGATGACGCTGAAATACACGGTATCCCTGACAAAGCCATCCCACATTCGTCGGCTTCTCCGGAGCGTACCCTCGCGCGTGGCTCCTACGCGTTCGATGGCGGTCTGAGACTGCTCATTTCGGCCGTCGGTCTTCAGCTGGACCCGGCTGGCGCCCATAACCTCGAATGCGTGACTCAGCAGAAGGAACTTGCACTCAGAATTGATCGGGCTGCGCTGAGCGTCCGGTGCGATCCGGGTCCAGCCGATATCCAGCGCGCTGTTTTCGGGCTGTATCTCCAAGAACCGGGTTGAGATCGGCCGGGTGTCAACTTTCATGGATCCAGCACGTATTCGGAGTCTTCCGGAAGCTGCCCACGTATCCAGTCGGCGAGATCGACGACTTCTTCCGGAGATGAAACCGTACGCTTGGGGAGGAAGTAGGCCCGCCTGCGGCTATAGTGGATGAGGAAGAGGTCGCCGGTCTCCCGCACTCAGGGCACCCCCGACCATCGCAGCTCTGCATCAACGGTCCGCATCGAGATCTGTAACCCGGACTCGGCGAAGCGGAATGTGATGGGGTGGGACGTATTCGGATCTGTGCGCCCGATCTGCCAGGCCTGCAGCCACCCTGTGATCCTCGAGAATCCAACGGTGAGCAGCCCGACCACCATCGCCAGGGGCAGGAGTGGGATCACAAGTTGCCTGTCCCCGGTAATGATCCCGGTCAGTGAGATCACCAACGAAAGGACCACGACTAGCCAGACCGCCCCCCTCAGCAGACGGAAAGGGCCACGCCGATACCACTCCTCTACGAGCAGCCGTGTTACGCGCGCATGTTCTTTCCTCTTCCACTCGAATGTGTAGGCTCGGTCCACACGCGCCCTCAGGTCAGTTCACTGATTTCCAGCAGGTGTCCGTCTAGATCGCGGAAGAAGCACCTGATTTCGCCGCCGCGGTCCACCGGAGGTGTAAGGAACTCCGCGCCGCGCGACCTCAACGCCTCATATGCCCCCTGGCAGTCAGGCACTCGCATGGTCAGCTGGTGACTCACTCGGTTCGGGTCGTCAGGCGGAGTGAACACAACATCGGGCTTTCCGGGAGTGGGTCCGCCTCCGGTGACGAGCAAGAGCCAGTTGCCCTGGAACTCCAGGACGGCGGATGTTCCCCCGTATTGCCGAAAGAGACTGGCGCCTAACACATCCACATAGAACCTCGTGGCTCGGTCAACATCAGCGACGACAAGGAGCAGAGTCAGCTCGACTCCCTCGGTGGGGAATTCGGCGGAGGTCATGCTCTATCCGTAGCGCTGCCGGGCTCTCTCGCGTGCCTTCTCTATTTCGGCCTCCCGATTCCTGGTCGCGGCGCTCGTTACGAGCGAACCCACAAGCTCCTTCGTTACCTCCGTGATTCCGTTAACCGCATGGTTGAAGGTCTCTTCGTTTACCTTCGAGGGCCTTGTGAAACCACTCACCTTGCGCACGTATTGAAGCGCCGATGCACGAATCTCATCGTCCGTTGTCGGCGGATCGTAGTTGAACAGGGGGCGTATGTTTCTGCACATGAGGATCTCCCGGCTATCGCGCGCGGGCGCGTCACCTAAAACTCGGCTTCGACGGAGCCACACTCCTGCTCGAGTAGCTCCATGAGTCGCTGGATGTGGGCGTCTGTCGTACGGAAGTTGACGGGACATGCCCGAAACCAGGTCTTGCCTTTAAGGCGGGTGGTGCCTATCCAGAACTCCCCGCTCTGCTCGATTCGTTCCACGACCCGGTGATGAACCGCGTCGACCGTATCCCGATCGAGCGCTCTTTCTGGAAGGTACCGTACGCAGGCAGCGCTCATCGGGGGCGATACGGCGGAGTCAAAGTAGGGACTGGCGACGGCAAGCTCGTGCATGCTGCGGGCATGCCGGACGTTCGCGTCGACCCACCGACCGATCTTATCGGTCCCGTACCGCTTGAAACTCATCCAGACCTTGAGTGCCCTGAACCGCCGACTCTGCTCGAGACCGTGAACGTAGTACTGGTAGCGCTCGCCACCGGCGTCGAACTCATCGGTGAGATACGGAGGCCGGAGTCCAAACGACTCCCTGAGTAGGCTCTCATTTCTCACCAACAGCGCACCGGCGTCGACTGGGGCGAAGAACCACTTATGCGGGTCGATCGTGACGGAGTCTGCGAGTTCGATTCCGGCCAAGAGCTGGGACCAGGAGCGCGACAAAAGCAAGCCGCCTCCATAGGCAGCATCCGCATGCAGCCACATTCCGTGCGCATCCGCGATCCGGCGAAGAGCTGCAAGGTTGTCGATGGCCCCCGTGTTCGTGGATCCCGCCAGGGCGACGAGACACGCGGGACGTACGCCGGCTTGAAGGTCCGCGCGGATCGCTCCTTCGAGCTCATCCAATCGGATCTGGAACGCCTCGTTCGTTGGGATCGGTCGGATGCTCTCTCGCCCGAGCCCAACCACGTCCGCCGCCTTGTCCACCGAGACGTGACGCTCCTCGCTCGTGTAGACGGCCCAACGGCCTTCGATCCCGCACTCCTGTGCTCGCTGCGCGCTCGCATGGTCTCGAGCCAGCTTCAGTCCTATCAGATTGGCGGTCATCCCCCCACTGGTAAGGTTCCCTCCTGCCGTATCCGGGTAGCCCACAAGATCACATAGCCAGCGCACCGTCCTCCGCTCCATCGCGATTGCGCTCGGACCGATCGAGTAGGCTCCTAGGTTCTGATTCACAGCCGACGCAATCAGATCCCCGAGCACTCCAATGGGGAGCGGGCTGGCAGTGATGAGCCCCATATAGCCGCCGTGTCCAGTGTGCACACAGTATGGAAAGAGCTTCTTGTCGAGTTCGGAGAGGACCTCCTTCGCGGACGCAGCGATCCGGGGTATCCGCTCATCGAAGAGAGACTCGAGCGTTGAAGGCTCTACGTCGGGGAATACGGCCCTCTCCTCGATCGAATCGAAGTAGTCCGCGAGCTGATCGATCACGCGGTGTCCGGCCGTCCTGAATTCCTCCGTGTCCATCTCCGATCCGTGTTAGGACGTCCGGTTGTCTACAGGAATAGGGGGCCTTCTTCCGCCTGACCCTACCCTCTCCTCTCGACGAGATCTGTCGTTTTTCGAACCCCCAAGATGTAAGCCAAGGGTTGGCCGCGCGACTGCTAGACCAAGAAATCAGTCGGTCGCCCGCAGTCAGTCGCGTTCAGGCCATCCCTGGTACAGCAGCATCTCCTCGATGCGATACGCGTGAAAGAAATCGTGTAGCGCCAGGTGCCGAAATATGATGAACGGAGAATAAGCGTTGTACTCCGCGTGTCGGGCCGTTCTAGACCAATCCGACGGGTCCAGCATCCGGAGCCGCTCCACAAGCTCATTTCTCTCGACGCGGAACCGCTCGAGTGCACCCTCGAGCTCTACTTCCAGGAGCCCGTCAGGCGGATGCTCTCGCCCCGGATCGTAGGCCTGGATTTCCGGATCATCCAGGCTAAGCATGAGCTCTAGGCGCTCGGTGATCATCGGCTGCACTTCGGCTAGGTGACACGCGTGCTCGTGAATGGACCACCGACCCTCCGCCGGTCGTCTCTTCACGATCTCGGGCGCGGCTTCGCGGACCATCGGAATCACCAGATCGGGGGCCCGGGCCAGTGCATCGATCAACATAGGGAGGGTGTTCACTCGCTGTCGGGTCTCACGTGGCCGAGCAACCTACCTGCCTTCAAGCGCCGTCCTCGACTCGTTTCTGGCCGCGGGTCCGCAGAAGCTGCCAAACGATCAGAGCGAGGCTTACCCAGAGCGCCGGAACGTAGAAGTTGAGGATCATCCAGCTCACGTCCGTGGCGAGCCCGAGTAGCCCCTCGCGAGCCCCGCCCACCAACGCGTTACCGAGGTCCGCCACCGTAACGACAACAAAAAGCCACACGAGATTCGTCGCGAAACGTGCGCGCCGGTGAAGGGCCACGATCGCAGTCAGGGATAGAACCATCCCCGCCAGGTCGCCGTACACGATCTGGTCTCTCACCGAGTCGGACACCGCTAATCCTGCCGATTGGGAGCTGAAGAGCTGTAGCGCAATATGTCGCCCGGCGTGGACCCAGAGCAGCGGAGTGAGCGCCTGGTAGGATGAGCGAGACTCCATCCAGGGTATTACATGGATCACGGCGAACAGCGCAAGCGCCACGAAGCTCAGGGACATCGCAACGTAGGATGCGATCAAAACCGTCATGTCAGTCGTCGATGTGGACCTCGGCGATGGCGATCCCACTCTCGCCGGCCACGGAATAGAGGAGATAGGTCCGGTCGCCTTCCTCGTAGATCGCCGGGTCACGCAGCTGGTTCACGTGCCCGTAAGCCGTACTGCGCACGGAGGGTTCGAGTGGGGCATCTGCACCCTCCCAATCACGCTCGGGTCGCAGGACCTCTACCGGGGCGGTCTCCTCCCAGGTCATCCAATCGCCGGAGAGGTCAATCACGCTGACCATGATCCGCTCAGGGACATGACCGACCTGCGTCCAGAAGACGTGCATGAGATCACCACGCCTCAAGAGCGCCGCGTGCCGCATGTTCCGGCTGAACAACAAAGGTCCTTCCTCGAAGCCGGTCAGCCCGTTATCGGAGCGATAGAACTGGCCGGGCATGGACATCGCATAGGTGGCGCCCTCGTGTGGGAAGGTCCTCATGTAGGTTCGTCCGAGAGTCTCTGGACGCCCCACGAAGTGGATGCCATCCTCGGAAAGTGCCAGCCGCGTCACCTGTCGACTCACGCCGTCGAGCCCATGGAAGTACATCAAGATTCGCTGATTGACGTCGTCGACGTGCACATCGGGTGAAGCGATGTGGGGAGTCGTGATCTCGGTCAACAGGTCGTGCGACAACCCTGTGCCTGTCCTCGCTCCACGGGCCGCGCGGATCCGCTCGAACTCCTCGGGCGAGACCTCAGGGGGCTCGGTCAGGAAGTGGGACTCGGCGATCTGCAAACTGCCTGGTGCGTGAATCGTCCACGGTCCCAACAGGTCGTCCGCGTAGGCGAGACGGATGTAGCGGCCCTTATGGTCCGCGAAGTAGAGGTAGTAGGTGCCCAGTGGTGACTCGACCCAATCCGGAACTCTGATCAGTGACGGGCCCTGGATGTTCATGCCGATACTCGGATGCAGATCGGCGGTGATGATCGGCCGATCCAGGAGGCGCTCGACACGCACGGTCGACTGCTGAGTTTGCCCCGCGATCATACCCAACAGACACACCGCGCTCGCGATCGAGACGGCGAGGCCCCCGCGGCCCACACCCCACGGTTTCTTCATTTCTCTTTGTCTCAATGATATTCGGTTCGCTGTCGCCTTCTCGGGGTGATCCGATTACGATGCTCACCCGGGCCTCGGACAGCAAGCCGTGCTGCCACAGCGCCCCGCTACGCTCCGCCGCCCGCCCCGCGCAGATTCTCGAAGAGGCTGTCCCGCATCTTCCTCGCGGCCGAGGCGATATCGTCGACGAAATCGCTGGCATCCTCCCTGTAGGAGGCTGCTGCCGCCGACAGATCCTCGAGGTAGGCGGGCTCTGGGTCCTCTCTACGTGGATACTCTCCCCGCAGAACCCGGTCGTAGTCCCCGTTTTCGATCCAGCTCCGAAGCTCTGAGACACGGAGCACATAGAAGGGGTGCGTGGCCCCCAGCAGGTTTAGTACCTTAAAGACGGAGTCGGCAATGTCCTCACTCTCACGGTAGGCCTCGGCCTGCTCGAGGAAGGCCGTCACGCTTGTCTCGGTCGGATCTCCACCTCCCGCCATCTTCAGCATCGCTCCGAAGACCACTTTCGGATCCTGCACTCCGAGCAATCCTGCCCGGTCCGATGAGAGCTCGCTCTTCCGGTACCATTCCAGCAGCCCGACCAGGACAGCTCGCGCGGCCAGCCCGACCAACGGGAAGCCGCGTTCCGCTAGTTGGATCAGAATGACGAGCATCGTCCGGTACAAGACGTGGCCGCTCAGAATGTGCCCGACCTCGTGCGCCATCACGTACTGGAGCTCGTCGTCGTCGAGGAGCTGCAAGGTGCCTGAGTTCAGGATGATGAACGGCTTGTTCATCCCATAGGCACCTGCGTTCACGAGGGGAGTTTGGGAGACGTACACAGGATAGGCCTCGGGCGCATCAAGGGTCTTCAAGAGCTCGCCGTACAACTTGTGGACACGTCCGAATTGCCGCTCGGAGACCCTCACGGCGTTCGCCTGAAACGCCAGTCGTATCGGCTTCTCTCCAAAGAACCCGAACAGCTTCCTCAAGACCTCGTCGAAGATCGGGATCGCGCGAAGCGCCTGTAGCGCCGCGCGGTCGGCAGGATGCTCCCAAGAGCGGGGCGAAATGTCGCTCAGGACCCTCCTGGCTCGCGCGCTAGAGGCATCGCGCACGCCGCCGGGTGAGTCCTCAGCCGGGTCACCCCCGTTCACTCCGGGGTCGCGTCGCTCGCCATCGTCGGGGCCGTCACGCTCAGCTTCTTCATCGGGGGGGGATCCTTGGGGCGTCATTGGAGGCACTCCGGCGTGGGTTGATAGGGAGTGGCTGGGGCACTCCGAGGACATGTGGCGCTTCGGCTACCCTACGTGTTCGTAGAAGGGAAGTTTCATTTGCGCCTCGCGCAATGGGAGAAAGAGCGCCTCTTTCTTCCCCCGATCCGTCCCCTAGCGTACCGTTTTTTTTTTTTGTGAGAGCGACCGAACGGCGCCGCACTCCAGGAAGCCATCGAGTTTGCGATAGCAAGCGAGTCCAACGCCCCGCGCGATCTGCTCGAGAATCACATAAGCGGGTTCGGTCGGGAGCCGATGGGCGAGGCGACCGGCCCTTTCAAGGAGCGCGGTCCTGCCACGGGAGTTGTCGTTCGTCATGGCTATATCGTTGCCGAGTGGGGTGAGCCCAATCGCATCAACCCGACGTTCAGCGTAAGCAACAGTTTCCTCTCGACCACGGTCGGTTTGGCGCACGACCGCGGGCTGATTCGGGATGTCCACGACCGAGTTCGCGACTACTTCGCTCCGGTGGTGGCTCTCTAAGGCCCCCCTGGGAACGCAATGGCCTGGGATGGAGAGCTGGAGGCGGGTAGAGCGTACGACGCTTTCGAAGTGCCCATGCCCTTTGAGTCCGAGCACAACCGAAGGATCACATGGGACCACATGCTTCGGCAGACCAGCGACTGGCAGGGCACCCTGTGGGGCGAGCCCGACTGGGCTGACCGGCCCCAAGGCGACCTCGTGGGTGGCGAACCCGTGACCGCCACGAGCCGGGAACGTACTGGATGTACAATGACGTCAGGGTAAACTTGCTCGCGCTGGCGGCCCTCAACGTATGGAGAAGGCCCCTCCCGGAGGTCCTCAAGGAGTACGTCATGGACCCGATCGGTGCGACCGACTGGCGGTGGCTGGGCTACGACAACTCCTGGGTGGTCATGGATGGACGGCTCGTGCAATCGACTCCCGTCCGCCACGGCTATGGGTTCATGAATTGGAATCTCTACGGCGAGCCAGAGGTCTGTTCGGTTGCGTGTGGAGAGTCAGCCTTCTATCACAGCGGGGCTGGTCCCAACAGGATCTACGTGGACCCGGCCAACGATCTGGTCGTGGTCACCAGGTGGGTGGGCAATTGGGACGAGGTGATCTTCCGGATGCTTGCGGCGATCGAGTAGCGCTCAGGGGCCCGCGAGGGCCTGATCCAGGTCGGCCAGAAGGTCAGCTTCGTCCTCGATTCCGACTGAGAGCCGTACCAGGCCGTCGGTGACGCCCATCTGAATCCTCCGCTCGGGGGCGACCGACGCGTGCGTCATAAGCGCGGGGAGCCCGATCAGTGACTCCACGCCACCGAGCGACTCCGCCAGCGCAAAGAGCCGCGTCCCCTCGACGAAGCGCTTGGCTCGCTCTGCGTTCCCCATCTCTACGGCCACCATCCCGCCGAACCCATCCATCTGGCCGGCTGCCAGCTCGTGCTGTGGGTGAGACTCCAGTCCTGGGTAGTGGGTTTCTCGGACGGCAGGGTGCGCGGCGAGGAATCTGGCCACCGCGAGACCGTTCTTGTTGTGCGCGCGCATGCGAAGGTGCAGGGTCTTTGTCCCCCGGAGTACCAGCCAGGCATCCATGGGACCTGGCACGCCGCCGGTTGACTTCCGGATGAAATGGATCTCCTCCGCCAACGCATCGTCGTTGACGATCACGGCTCCGCCGATCACATCCGAGTGACCGTTCAGATACTTCGTCGTCGAGTGCACCACGATGTCCGCTCCGAACTCGAAGGGACGCTGGTTGAAGGGCGTCGCGAAGGTGTTGTCTACGAGGAGGAGCGCCTCGTGCTCGTGGGCAACCTCGGCCATGAGGTGGAGGTCGCACAGACGCATCATGGGGTTCGTTGGGGGCTCGATCAGGAGCAGTCTCGTCTCGGGTCGGAAGGCGCTCCGCACCTCATCCTTGCTACGGCTGTCTACGAAGCTGAAGTCGATGCCAAGGCGAGCAAACACCTTGCTGAACATTCGCGTCGTGCCCCCGTAGGTGTTCTCCTCGCTCACCACGTGATCGCCCGCCGACAGAGTCTTGATGACCGCCTCTATGGCGGCGAGCCCGCTCGCGAAGACAATGCCGTGCTTGCCCCCTTCCAGGGAGGCCAGATTCCCCTCTAACGCCTCTCGAGTCGGATTCTGAACTCGCGCGTATTCATACCCTAAGTGCCGGCCGAGTTCTGGCTGAACGTAGGTGGATGTCTGGTAAACCGGAGGCATGATCGCCCCCGTTGTAGGATCCGGAGTCTGTCCTGCGTGGACCGCGCGGGTCCCGAAGCCGTCGGAGTCGGTAACTTTGACCATGGGTTGCGTAGTCGTCGAGTCGCTCTTAGAGGGGATCTCGTGGGTTTGGTGCGAAAGGTATTCGAAGGGTCCGGGACGACGCCACGGGGGACCGGCGTTGACATGAACTCACCACCCACGGACCTTGAACCGGCCCTCCCGCCCACAGGTCGGTTGGACCTGACCAGCACGCTCCGTCCCAAGAGGTTCACTGGCATGCCCGTCACACTTCCGGGAGACCTGATGGTGAGCGTCTCCGGATTTCGGGGGAAGGTCGGCTCGTGTCTGACTCCCGACCTGATCGCTGCGATCGCCGCTGCGTTCGGGAGGTTTCTAGGCGCTGGGGATGGCCGCGGTCCTATGTACCTGGGCCGTGACTCGCGCACCTCCGGGAAGATGCTCTCGGACGCGGCGCGGGCGGGCCTGATGTCTGTTGGAGCGGACGTGGTCGATCTAGGGATCGCTCCCACGCCCACGATACTCTTGGCGGCGGAGGATGCAGGGGCCGCTGGTGCGCTCGGAGTCACTGCCAGCCATAACCCCGCCGAATGGAATGCGCTCAAGTTCGCGGGTCCGGGTGGCGCCTTCCTCGACCCCGATCAGATGGATCGATTCCGAGGGTTCCTCAGGGAAGGATTGTTGTCCCGTTCGGATTGGGACGGACTCGGCACCGTGACGGAGGATCGGGAGGCCATCCAGCGCCACGTGCGAAGGATCCTCGAGCTTCCCGTGCTCGAGGTTGACCGAATCCGTGAGCGACGTTTCCATGTGGCCCTGGACTGCGTTCGGGGTGCCGGGGGACTCATGCTTCCGCAGCTTCTCGAGGCGCTTGGGTGTACAGTGGTCGGGATGGATCTCGATCCTGACGGAAACTTCCCGCGTGACCCAGAGCCGACGGCGTCGAATCTGGGAGATCTCGGTGCCCTGGTTCGGGCGTCTGGAAGCGATCTGGGACTAGCGGTCGATCCCGATGTCGATCGACTCTCGTTGGTCGACGAAGGCGGAGTGCCCCTGGGGGAGGACCTGACGCTGGCGCTCTGCGCAGCTACAGTGCTCAGACGCAGGAAGGGGCCGGTCGTCACGAACCTCTCCACCTCGAGAGTCGTAGAGGATGTGGCGCAAGAGGGTAACAGCCCCCTGATCCGGGCTCCCGTGGGCGAGGTGAACGTATCACGGAGGATGCGCAGCGAGGGTGCCGTCATAGGCGGCGAGGGAAACGGGGGGGTGATTCTCCCGGACCTACACCTGACACGAGATGCGCCCCTGGGATGTGCGTTGATTCTCCAGCACTTGTTGGACGAAGGCACTGGATTGCGGGAGGCAGCCGACAGATGGCCCGGTTATGTGATCGTAAAGGAGAGAGCGGATGTCCCTCGAGAGCGGGTCGAAGAGGCCTATTCAGTCCTTTCGGAAGGCTTGAACGCGCCGGAGATCAACATGGAGGATGGGCTCCGCCTGGACTGGCCTTCGGAGCGGAAATGGCTGCACGTAAGGCCCTCAGGCACCGAGCCGATCGTACGCCTGATCGCGGAGGCTCGAAGCGAAGCCCGTGCTTACCAGATCGTCTCCCAGGCACAGGACTTGCTTTCAGGCAGTGGATGGACTTGACCTCGATGGGAGCCAACTGACAGCTGGGGGAGCCGTCTCATATGTGCGGGATCGTGGGATACGTAGGGCCTAATGCCGCAGTCCCGATTCTGATCGAGGGACTACGTAGGCTCGAGTACCGTGGGTATGATTCCGCCGGCATCACCGTCGAGGCCGGGGACGGCTCGCTGCACACAGTGAAGTCGCCTGGGAAGCTGGCCATGCTTGAAGAGGTCCTGAACCGGCAACCTCTGGAAGGCGCCTGCGGGATAGGACACACCCGATGGGCCACGCATGGGTCCCCCAATCATTCCAACGCCCATCCGCACACCTCGAACGACGGTACCATCTCGCTGGTCCATAACGGAATCATCGAGAACGCCGGTGCATTGAGGAAGAGACTCCAGGCCCAGGGGGTGGAGTTTCAGAGTGAGACCGATACCGAGGTCGTCGTCCACCTGATCGACCATCTCTGGCCGAAGGGGGGCAAGCTCGAAGACGCCGTTGTGGCAGCCCTCGAGCAGGTCATCGGCGCATACGGTATCGCGGTCGTCAGCTCCCGAGATCCAAACAAGATCGTGGTCGCGCGGCACGGGTCGCCCCTCCTTCTCGGAGTGGGCGAGGATGGCGAGATGATGGTGGGCTCCGACGCGGCAGCGGTGATCGCCCAAACCCGTAACATCGTCTACCTAGACGACGGGGACTATGTGGTCGTCACGCCCGATGCCTACCGAGTGCGGCAGCTCCATTACGGAACGGTCCAGCGTCCGGTCCACGAAGTAACCTGGGATATTGGGGCCATCGAAAAGGGCGGGTTCGATCACTTCATGTTGAAGGAGATCTTCGAACAGCCGGAGACCCTGCGGGACGTGACGCGGGGGAGACTGATGGAAGAGGAGGGGGATGCGAAGCTGGGTGGGATCACCATCTCGGATGAGGAACTCCTCGCTGTTGACCAGATCATCATCTCGGCGTGCGGAACCTCATGGCATGCGGCCCTGATCGGCGAATACATGCTCGAAGAGCTTGCGCGCATCCCTACCAAGGTCAGCTACGCGTCCGAGTTCAGATACAAGAACCCCGTGGTAGACGGAAACACGCTGGTAATCGCGATTAGCCAGTCTGGCGAGACCGCTGACACCCTGGCTGCCCTGCGCGAGGCGAAGCGGCGTGGCGCGAGGGTCATGGGAATCGTGAACGTGGTCGGGTCGTCGATTGCCCGGGAGACCGATTTCGGCATGTATCTCCATGCTGGTCCCGAGATCGGTGTTGCCTCGACGAAGGCCTTTACCAGCCAGGTCGCCGCACTAGCACTCTTCACCCTCTATCTAGCCCGTCTCCGGAATCTTCCGATTCTGGAGGGGCGGAAGCTCGTGAAGGCGCTTCAGGCTATTCCTGGCCAGGTGGCCGAGATCTTGGAACGAAACGACGAGATCCGGGCCCTGGCTCGGGAGTACAAGGACGCACCGAACTTCCTGTATCTGGGCCGAGGCGTTCAGTTCCCAGTGGCACTCGAGGGAGCTCTGAAGTTAAAGGAGGTAAGCTACATCCACGCAGAGGGTTATCCGGCTGCAGAAATGAAACATGGCCCGATTGCGTTGATCGACGAGCAGATGCCCGTCGTATTCCTCGCACCGCGCGATTCAGTGTACCCCAAGGTCATCTCAAACATCGAAGAGGTGAAGGCTCGGTCGGGTCGCGTCATCGCAGTTGTGAATGACGGTGTCGAACAGCTAGATGGCAAAGTCGACCACTTCATCTCCGTGCCGAAGACCCACCCCGGGCTTCTGCCTATCCTTACGGTGGTCCCCCTGCAACTGTTGGCATATCACATCGCCGTCCTCAGACATTGCGATGTCGATCAGCCCAGAAACCTCGCCAAGTCTGTAACGGTGGAATGAGGCTCGTCCTTCAGCGCGTCTCCGAAGCCTCGGTGAGCGTGGAAGGCCGGGAAGTGGCCTCGATTGGTCACGGACTGTTGCTGCTCGTAGGGTTTACCGAGGGCGACGGGGAGATAGAGGTGGAGTGGATGGCGAGCAAGGTCCTCGGTCTAAGGATCTTCAGCGATCCCAAGGGAAAGATGAACCTGTCCCTGGGGGACGTCAGGGGAGGGATCCTCGTCGTGAGCCAGTTCACCCTCTACGGGGATGCCCGAAAGGGACGAAGACCTTCCTTCGTCCGAGCGGCCCACCCCGCGGTCGCGGAGCGCCTCTACAACCGGTTCGTGGCCGTGCTAAGGGAGTTGTCATCCGGCCCCGTGGAAGAGGGAGAGTTCGGCGCGATGATGGGGGTATCGCTCTTGAACGAGGGTCCGGTGACGCTGGTCTTGGAGCGTGACCCGAAGTGATTCTTGCGTCGGCCTCCCCGCGCCGGGCCGCAATCTTGGAAGGACTGGGGATTCCGTTCGAGGTCCATCCTGCAGACATATCGGAGACAAGCCTCCCGGGGGAGTCTCCGGAGGCACATGCTCTGCGGCTGGCCGAGGAGAAGGCCGCCGCCGTAGCACTTCTGCACCCAGGAGATTGGGTCTTGGGCGGAGACACCGTTGTCGCAATCGATGCAGCGATACTTGGCAAGCCTGAGGATCAGGATCACGCCGTACAGATGCTGCTGAGCCTGCAGGGTCGAACGCACCATGTCGTCTCGGGCCTGGCTCTGGCGATCCAAGGAGATCCGTCGACGAGCCTGGAGGTCTTGAGTGACGTCAGAATGACCGCAGTCACCTTCAAGCGCTTCGGACGAGAGACCGCGCTCGCCTATGCAAAGACCTCGGAGCCCCGAGACAAGGCAGGGGCCTACGGAATCCAGGGTCGCGGAGCGGCGCTGGTCGAATGCATTGACGGGGATTACACTGGCGTGGTCGGCCTACCGGTGTCCCTCCTCCTCCAACTGCTGGAACGGTCTGGGACGCCGTATCGCTTTCCAGATTGAGTCGAGCTAGAACCGCGAACCCGGAGCCCTCGATGCCCGTCGGAGCGATCCTTGCCCTCGACCAAGGTACGACGGGAAGCACCGCGCTTGTCATCTCTCAGGACGGCCGGATCCTAGGCCGGGCCTACTCCGAGTTCACACAGCACTTCCCTCGGCCCGGTTGGGTGGAGCACGATGCGGAGGAGATCCGGGATGTCACCATTCGCGTCGCGGGAGAGGCGCTGGCGGCTGCCGGTGCCCTGTCCGGATCGAATCCTGGCACGCGGCAGGGGACTCGAATCGAGGGGATTGGCATCACCAACCAGAGAGAGACGGTGGTCCTCTGGGACAGGGAGACGGGAACACCAGTTCATGCCGCAATCGTTTGGCAGGATAGACGCACTTCTGAGTATTGCACGCGCCTGAAAGAGGCGGGTCATGAATCCAAGGTGCGCGCCCGTACCGGTCTCGTCCTCGACCCCTACTTCTCCGCAACCAAGATTTGGTGGCTGCTCGAGGACCGACCGGAGCTCCGGAGACGTGCCGAGGCAGGTGAGCTGGCCTGTGGCACGATCGACACCTGGCTCGTCTACTCTCTGACCTTAGGTTCGGTCCACGCGACCGATCCCACGAACGCCTCCCGAACGCTGCTCTACGACCTCGATTCTGGCCAGTGGGAGGACGATCTGCTGGAACTCTTCGGGGTGCCGCGCAGCCTCCTTGCCGAGATCCGACCGAGCGCTGAGGATTTCGGGACTGCCGCAGGAGACCTTCTCGGGATCGAAGCGCCCATCGCGGGGGTGGCGGGCGACCAGCAGGCGGCGCTATTCGGGCAAGGATGTTGGAGTCCAGGCCTTGCCAAGAACACGTACGGAACGGGTGCTTTCCTCCTCCTCCATACGGGTGAACAACTCGTGCGCTCGGACCACGGACTGCTCACTACCGCGGCCTGTGGTGAAAGAGGGGAGCGCGCGTTCGCGCTGGAGGGATCGATTTTCATCGCGGGTGCGGCGATTCAGTGGCTACGCGACGGACTTGGCCTGCTTGCTTCCGCCTCAGAGTCCGAGGAAATGGCGCGGTCGGTGAAAGGCAACGACGGAGTATACTTCGTGCCGGCGTTCGTGGGCCTGGGTGCGCCGCACTGGGACCCGGAGGTGAGGGGCTCGATCCTCGGACTCACCAGAGGAACGAGCCGAGCTCACATCGTGCGAGCAGCCCTCGAAGCCATGGCTTACGGTACGGCGGATGTTCTCGAGTCGATGGAAGCGGATGCCAGCCTCGACACGACGGAGCTTCGAGTCGATGGGGGAGCTTCCCAGAACGATTGGTTGATGTCTTTCCAGGCCGGGATCCTGGATGTGCCGGTACGACGTCCCGCGGTCGTCCAGACCACAGCCCTCGGAGCCGCCGGCCTCGCGGGCCTTAAGGTAGGCCTATGGGCGACCGGTGAGGAGTTCCTAGCCGCGCAGGGAGATGCGAGGATCTTTCATCCCCAAATGGGGAACAACGAGAGGTCGTCACTCAGAGCCGGATGGGCCCGGGCGCTGCGTGCAGCTCGGGGCTTTTCCGTGTGAGCCTTTGATCTCCGTCGTCGGCGCCTCATTTGGCTTGAGTGCTGGCAGAAGTTGGCGTATGTTCAGTTTCTGGAACCCGATAGTGTTCGGACTTTTCCCCGGAGTCTCCCATGCATAGAGATCGACGATTCTTCGCCGGGCTGGTCGGTGTAGCCGCGGTGGTCAGCTACCTGATCTACACGGGGATATCGGATACAATGGTCTACTACCTGACTCCGTCTGAGCTGCTCGCGCGGATCGAGGCGAGTCCGGAGACCAGAGACCAGGGGGTGAAAGTCAGCGGGATGTTGGTTCCAGGGAGCTATGCGCACTCCACTCAGGAGCTTCTTCACAGCTTCGTCGTCGAGGATCCCAACGACGTCTCGGTGCGCCTGAACGTGGAGTTCCGTCACCCCCTCCCTGACACCTTCAACGACTCAGGCGAGTTGGACGTCGAGGTCGTGATGCAGGGACGCTACCGTGACGACGGGGTGTTCGAGGCCACCGAGGTTCTGACGAAGTGCGGCAGCCGGTACGAGGCCATGCCGGAGATGCCACAGCAGGCTGAGGAGGCCCCGGGGAGTGGAGGGGTGATCGGGTGATCCCCGCCCTGGGCGAGTTCGCTCTGTGGATCGCCCTGCCCATTTCAGTCTGGGGATGCGCGCTGGCGTTTCTGGGCGGCCGGTGGGCGAGAGGTGACCTCGTCCTTTCCGCCGAGCGCAGCACCTATGCGGTCACCGTCCTTCTAATCGTCGCCTCGGTTGGGATCGTCACGGCCTTCATGGGCGACCAGTTCCAGTACTGGTACGTATACAACTACTCCAGCACGAATCTCCACCCGTTCTTCAAGTTCTCGGGCCTGTGGGCCGGGCAAAGAGGATCCCTCCTCTTCTGGGGCCTGAACCTAAGTTTATTCTCATCTCTCGCAGTGTGGCTGAATCGGTCGAAGAACCGCGAGTTCATGCCGTATGTGAACTGTGTGCTTCTGGTCTTCTTGGCCTTCTTTATCTCCATCTCGCTCTTCGTGACGCCGCCCTTCGAGCAGTTGGGCTTCGCTCCGGCGGAGGGAAGGGGTCTCAATCCACAGCTCCAGAACTACTGGATGACGATTCATCCGCCGACGATGTATCTGGGGTTCACTTCGTTCAACATTCCGTTCGCTTTCGCCATCGGCGCACTCGTGGTGGGCCGTTTAGATGCTCGGTGGATTCAGGCCACGCGCAAGTGGATCCTGATGAGCTGGTTCTTCCTCGCGCTCGCGATCATTTTCGGCATGCGCTGGGCGTACGAGGAGCTCGGATGGGGCGGCTTCTGGTTCTGGGACCCGGTCGAGAACGCGTCCCTCCTACCTTGGCTCGTGGCGACGGCCTTCCTGCATTCGGTCATGATCCAGGAAAGCCGCGGCATGCTGAAGGTTTGGAATATGGGGCTCGTCGTGCTCACCTTCCTCATGACGATCTTCGCCACCTTCCTCACACGATCCGGACTGATCGAGTCGGTCCACTCGTTTGCCCAGAACCTTACGATCGCGTGGATCTTCCTCGGCTGCATGGGCGTGACGGGGTCGGTCGCGCTGATCCTCATCATATGGCGGCTCCCGCTCCTCACGAGTGAGCGACAATTCGAGTCGATACTCTCGCGGGAGTCTGCGTTTCTCCTAAACAACCTCATTCTCCTGGGCGTTACGTTCGCGGTGATCTGGGGCACGATGTTCCCTCTCCTCACCGAGGGGCTCACGGGGTCGAAGGTTTCGGTTGGCCCGCCCTTCTTCAACCAAGTCAACATCCCGATCGGCCTCTTTCTGCTCGCGATGATGGGGATCGGCCCGGTGATCGCCTGGCGAAAGGCCAGTCCACGGAATCTCGAGCGGAACTTCCTCTTTCCGGCGGCCGTGTTCGTCTCCACAGCGGCCATCCTCTTCTCGGCTGGCGTCCAGCACGTATATGCCCTTCTAACCTTCTCGATCGGCGCCTTCGTGCTGACGATCATCGTCGTCGAGTTCTGGAAGGGGACCCGCGCGCGGGCTCGCATCGAGGCGGAGAACCCGTTTACAGCTTTCGTTCATCTCGTGCGGAGGAATCGGCGCCGGTGGGGCGGGTACATCGTCCACGTTGGCGTCGTGATCATGTTCATGGGCTTTGCCGGGACAGCCTTCAACCAGGAGGTTCGTCAGAGCATGACTCCTGGTGAGACCGTCTCGATCGAGTCTCCCTTTGGTCACGAATACACCCTCACCTACCAGGGCCTATCCACCACCCTGGTCCCGAGCATGAGGCAGGTCATTGCCTTGTTCTCGGTACAGAAGGACGGCGTCGACATCGGTTCGATCACCACGGAGCGCCAGTTGGTCCTCGCGGTGTCCCCACCGCAACCGATCAGCGAAGTGGGAATCCGGTCGACCTTGGTCGAGGACCTGTACGTGATTCTCGCAACCGTCGACGACGAGATGCTGCTAGGCAGCAACGATCCTCAGTTCCAGCAGGCCACTTTCCAGGTGCTCGTGAACCCTCTGGTTCCATGGATCTGGTACGGGGGGTTGATCCTCGCTGCGGGGGCCTTGATCGGCCTCTGGCCCGGCGCTGGTGTGCCGACCCGCACCCGACCCCCGGGCTCGGGGATAGGCGCGACCGCCCGAGGAACCAGCTGGAAGGAAACCGAAGCCTCTACTCCGAACTCGCCGACGAGCGCCACACCGACGGTGGGATGAGCGCCCTCGTCCCTGGAATTCTCCTCGCCCTCGCGGCGGTCTTCTTCGTGTTGTATCCAGTCATCGCGGGTCGTGAAGCGTCGATGGAGTGGGACGAGGAAGAGCTCACCGAAGCCCAGCATCGGAGAAATGTTGCTCTCCTGGCACTTCGCGACGTCGAGTACGACTTCCATGCCGGGAAGTTGGATGAGGCGGATTACCGCAAGCTGAAACAGGAGATCTCCTCCGAGGCTCTTCAGGCGATCGACGAGGAAGAGGCGGAGTGGCTCGCGCGGGAGACGGCGAGAGCGGCGGAGTTGGGATCCGTCGCACCAGCACTGGCACGCGATGACCTCGAGGCCGAGATCGCAGCGCTCCGGACGTCGATCCGTGAAGGAGTCGTTTGCCCTCAGTGTGGGCATCCTAACCCACAGGGGAGCCGGTTCTGTGGTGACTGTGGATCTGCACTTCCGATCCTGAAGCGCGCGGCCGGGGAATCGTAGGAGTTTGGCGTCAGTCCTGGAGGGTCGGGATCTGGTACGGAGGTACGGGCCGATCCGAGCCGTGGACGGGATCACCTTCGAACTCGCCGAAGGTGAGCTGCTCACCCTCCTCGGCCCCAACGGTGCGGGTAAGAGCACGCTCCTTGGCCTTCTCGGAGGTTCGCTCCGGCCCCACTCGGGAGAGATCCGATTCAGAGGTGAGCCCCGAGATCCCGTCGCGACGGAGTGGCGGCGCGAGATCGGCGTTCTTTCTCACCGGACCTTCCTGTATGGTGCTCTCTCTGCACGCGAGAACCTCGCATTTTACGGTTCCCTCTACGACCTGGAGGATCTAGATGAACGCGTACCTGCCCGACTAGCCGAGGTGGGTCTGAGCGAACAGGCGAACCGCCGAGTTCGGGGGTTCTCCCGCGGGATGCGACAGCGTCTAGCGCTTGCCCGGACCCTCCTCCACGATCCCTCGCTCGTCCTTCTGGACGAGCCCTTCACCGGGTTGGACGTGCACGCATCGGCACTCCTTCGTGAGGTTCTGGGACGCCTCAAAGACGGTCAAAGAACGGTGATTCTCGTCACGCACAACCTTTCCGAAGGTCTGGCTCTAGCGGATCGGGTCGCGATCCAGGCTCAAGGGCGTTTCGCCTTTCTCGGACGGCGAGGTGAGATCCCCGATGGGGCTGAGGAGAGGTTCTACAGGGAACGCGTTGAGGGTAGGGGAGAGGGTCCGTGAGCCGCTATCTGAGACAGGTTTGGGCACTCGCGGCCAAGGACCTGCGCGTGGAGCTCCGGACCCGAGAGCGGTTCGCAGCCATGGGGGCATTTGTAGTGCTCACCGCCGTTCTCTTCAACTATGCGGTGGATCGCACCGTGGTACAACCGCGAGAGATCGCGTCTGGACTGATCTGGATGATCATCATTCTTGGTGGCCTGCTGGGGTTGGGCCGAACCTTCGAGCTGGAAAAAGAGGAGGGGGCGATGGAGGGCCTTATCGTGGCCCCCGTCCCGCGTGACGCCCTCTTCTTGGGGAAGGTGCTTTCGAACAGCGTTCTCCTCGGGGTGGTGGTCGTGCTGACCATCCTTGTGATCGCGCTCTTCTTCCAGGTTGACGCCACTGTGAATTGGCTCGCGTTGGCGGGAGTCCTTTCCACGGGAACCGTGGGTTTCGTGGCCCTGGGGACGCTCTTCAGTGGGATCACTGCGGGCACGCGGATAGGGGAGACGCTGCTTCCGGTCCTTCTCTTTCCCCTGCTGGTTCCGCTCGTCGTGTTCGGGGTATCATCGACCACGACCCTGCTGGCGGGGTTTCCTCCTTCGGGCGTGTATGGCAATTTGAGGCTTCTTGCGGCGTTTTCCCTCGTGGCATTGGTGGCCGGAGTGCTGCTGTTTCGATTCATCGTGGAGGACTGATGTCGCTAAACTCGATCCGATGGGGGGCTCTGACACTCGGTGTGTTTGGCATCGGGCTGACATTGGTTTTCCATTGGATGGTCTTCTTCTGGGTTTCGACTGAGGCCACGCTTGGGATCGTCCAGCGGATCTTCTACATCCACGTCCCCTCGGCTTGGGTCGCCTTCCTGGCGTTTGGAATCGTCGCTCTTTGCGGTGCGGTCTATCTGTGGCTGGGCGACGAAAAGTTAGATCAGGTCGCCAAGTCGGCTGCCGAGGGCGGGATCGTGTTCACGGCGATCGTTCTCATTACGGGTCCCCTTTGGGCGCGGCTCTCTTGGGGGACATGGTGGACCTGGGAGCCCCGACTCACACTGACCCTGCTCCTCTTCTTCATCTACGTCGGGTATTTCATGGTACGAAACGCCACGGAGAACTCAGAGCAGGGCAAGAAGTACTCTGCGGTGGTGGGGATTGTGGGTGCACTCAACATCCCGCTCATCCATGTCAGCGTACTTTGGTTCCGGTCGCTGCACCCGCAGCCGGTGGTCGCCCGAACCGACGGTCCCAGCCTTCCCGGAGACATGCTCGGCACCCTCATGACTGCGTTGCTGGCTTGGACGCTCCTTTTTTTCTCTCTCTTCCTGCTCAGATATGGAACCGCGCGTCTCGAGGCTCGAGCAGAATCCCTTACAGCTTCACAACTTGCCGATGAAGGGGCCCTGACCTGATGGTGCCTCGCTCCGTTCGATTCCGACGCGCACTGGCTGCGACCCTCGTTCTTCTCGTCGCCCTGTTCGTCGCATCGGCCACGCCCGACGGTCTCTCAGCGCAGGCGACGGCCGAGGCCGGTGCCAGAGAGATGAGGCATTTCTGGCACGTCTTCGTGGCCTATGCGGCGGCCTGGATCTTGATTCTTGGGTGGGTCTGGTCGATTGTCCGCTGTTTACGCCGCGTCGAAGACAAGCTCAACTAGTTGTCCAGGGTCAGGAGCCGGGGCCCTCGGGATCTGGAGAAGGCTTCGAGGCGTAGGCGTAGCGTTCGAGCACACGATTCGTCGCATCCAGCGTGGCGATCACCGCCCCCTTGGCCACCTCGTCCTCCGGTGTCGCACAGCATCCGAGTAGGTCATAGCGCCTTCCTCGAGCCTGACCCCTCACCGCAACGACAACCACGAGCGAGTCGAAGGCTCGAACGGCCTTCGCTCCTCGAAATTCCAGGTTCAGGCGACCGCCGGCCACCTGCCTGATGGCATCCAAGGCGGCCAGCGACCCGGCCATGAGCATGCCCTGTCGGGTGGCATTTCCTCTTCCGGTGCCTCCGATTCGTGTGCCTCCTACCCATTCTACCTCGACCCGCACCCGGCACCGTGAATCGGGGGTCGCATCCGTTTGAACCGAGAGGCAGCGAACTCGCTGGCGAGGTCTACTCCAGTCGGAGGTGTTCATCTCACGTTCCGGTTATGTCGGAAGTCGTCGGGAAGGTCCTCGACGCGGTCCACGTCTGCGAGAGTCGACAAAGACCTTACCTCGAGGCTGAGGTCGTCCGCGCGTTTCATGCTCTCCTCCAAAACCCGATCGGTGCTCCAGGGGATCCCCTCGAAGAGGCTCGGTGCCGGTCGTCTCAAGCTCAGTAGATAGTACCCTCCATCTAGCGCGGGTCCGAAGACCGCATCCACGCCCTCGGCACCCAAGAGCCAAGAGAACGCACTCTCCACCTCCCCACGGTCGAGGCCTGGGATATCGGTGCCGACAACGCAGACCAGATCCGCCTCCGAGAACCCCCACTCGAAGGCGTAGCACAACCGCTCGCCCAAATCTCCGTGCGGTTGCGGAAGGTACTCCTGCTCCCCATCTCCCAACCACTCCCGGATCTCGTGCTCGGAGTCGGGGGGATCGTAGTAGATAACGGTCCGGTAGTCGCCACCCTGCAGCCGTGTCACGATCCTGTGGCCGAGCTGGCGGTAGATCTCGGCCGCCTCGACTTCGCCGAGCTCTTTTGCGAGACGAGTCTTGACTCGCCCAGGAGCAGGCGCTTTCACGAAGACCAGCAGGACACGGCGAGGCTCTTGAGGTGTCATTCGGTCGAGGGAGGATGTTGCGGATCGCCCTCAGGGCTGCCCGTGAGGCCTGTACCAGCGTGACAGAACGAGCGGAGAGACACCGAGCGAGTAGAGAGAGATCAGGACCGCGTTCCGCATCCACGCACGGAACGGTCCCTCGCGCTCGTATCGTCGAGCGCTCGTGATCACAGGGGCGTCAATGCGGTCAAGTCCTCCGTTGCGACGTAGCCGACGAACGATCTCGACGTCTTCCATCAAGGGTAGCTCGGGGATTCCCTCCAGATCCTCGTAGAAGCCGCGGGAAAGAAGGAGTCCCTGGTCCCCATAGGTAAGTCCGGTCAAGCGCTCACGGATGCGCTGGCCTCGCTCGATCAAAGTCCACCAAAAGCCCTTGCGGTCTAGACGGAAGCCGAAATGTGCGGCGCCGCAGCTTGGGGGAGCGTCGAGCCAGCGACGAAGCGCCTCCCTTGTTTCCTGAGGAAGCCTCGAGTCCGCGTGGAGGAAGAGTACCCAGGGAGTCTCCAGGGCACGGGCCCCAGCGTTCATCTGCCTGCCCCGCCCGGGTTGGGTCCTCAGGATTCGCGCACCTCCGATCCGCGCCGCGTCCAACGTTCGGTCCTTGGACCCTCCATCGACCACCATGATTTCGAGAGGGTGCTGCAAGGCATCGAGATCGCCCAAGAGGAGAGGGAGAGTATCCGCTTCGTCGAGGGTCGGGATTACGACTCCCAACCGCGGCCGGGTTCCCCGAGGAGATCCCGTCACCGGGGTCTGTCGTTCAAGGTCCAATCGTAGTCGAAGAAGTCCACCTCGGTGTCACCGGACTGCAGCAGACGCAGTTGATCCCCTTCGAGGTAGCGTGAGAAGAAGTCCCTGAGGCCCGAGACTCCTCCGAAATCGTCCTGGTACCAGTTCAGCACCCTATTCAGGTAAAGAGTCGTATGCTCTCCCGATTCGAAGCTGAACTGGGATCGAGTGGCGATGAAGTTCTCCACCGCCAAATCCAGCTGAGCATCGAGACGGTCTGCCTTGTACGCCTCTCGACGAAGAACCGGACAGCTACGGGCCGCACAATTCACCGCGAAATGAATCCTAGGCTCCGCGAAGGTAGGCCGAATGATCGTATGCTCGATCTCGTCCTGGGAGCGGTCCTTCCCCGCGACGCCGCAGTGCTCTCTGCTGAAGGCATCCGCGATCTGCCACACCGAGTTCGAAGGATAGCCCGCTAGCTGGTTGCGGATCCTTCCAATGAGCCCTAGCCCGCCACGGCGGATCGGATAGTGATCGGCCACTATCTTGAGCATGCACGCGTTGTACGCATTGATCCAGAACGCCAGCTGCTCTTCGCGGGTGGAGCGCTGGAGGATCTCAGGGTCGGTGGAGCCCAACGATTCGATGTATCCTTCCAGCTCATCGCGGATCTCAATGAGCGCCTCGTAATCCACGACCGGAGGGTCTACCACCTGCTCGAGCACCCGATCAAAGGCCTCATGGTCGGGAACCACCTGTGCCACGGCAAGCGCCGGGCAGGAGTGCACGGCTATGACGGTCAGGGCCCCCGCGGCCCCTGGGAGTGAGATCTTCATCCTCTTCAGCACGACGGGAATGAATGAGAGCGCTGCCAATAGCACTCCAGCGATCAGAACCCGGATGAACGCCTCGCGAGAGGCCTCCTGCGAGCCTTGCAAGAGCGCGTCGGCGAATAGGGTGTACACTGCGGTACCGGGCAGGATTCCGATGACCGTCGCTCCGGCATACGCTCGCCAGCTCATGGCGGTCAAGCCAGGCCCGAAATTGAGGACGTTGAAGGGGACTGCGGGGATCAGCCTAAGCACGAGAAGGCCCCTGAATCCGTGTCTTTCGGAGATCTCATCCAGCCGGCGCATGTGCCTCTGAATGTTTTCCCCGCGCAGCAGGTGGCGCACGCCGTTGCGGCCGAGGGCGCGGGAGAGGAGGAAGGCCAGATTGGCCCCAAGGTTCGCGCCGATCGAATTGAACAATACACCACCCCAGAAGCCGAAGACGGCGCCCCCGGTCAATGTGAGAATCGTGCCGGGAAGGGCCAGTGCGACGGCACCGGTGTACAGGATCACGAAGAGGACCGGTGCCCAGGCGGAAGCTCTCAGGGACTCGATCACATCCAGCGCACCCTGTCGAGAAAGGAGCTCTCCGGCGGGCGTCAGTCGCAAGGCGAAGAACCCGGCCGCGAGGAGGAGACCCAGGCCGACGAGACGGATCCACGCCTGAGCCCGGCTCATGCCAGCCATCGAACGACTCGGCGAAGGAGGTGTCCAGCGCGGCCATCCAAGCGGGCTCTCTGATAGGCGTCGGCGGTTCGCTTCACGCCCTCGGCCATGGTTGGGTACGGGAAGATGGTCCCCGAGATGTCTGCCAGGGAGAGGTCCTTGCCCCGGGCGAGCACGAGAGGCATGAGCAACTCTCCCGCTCCCCTCGCGACGATCGTGGCCGCGAGGATCCGACCCTTCCGGTCCGCCGTGATCTTGGTGAATCCGGTGGTAGTCTCATAGGCAATCGCTCGATCCAGATCCGAGAAGTCGTATCGGTAAGTGACCCCACCGTGCTCCTGCGACTGTGTGTGCGAGAGGCCTACATGGGCGAGCTCCGGGTCGGTGTATGTCACGCGCGGCACGTTCGATAGGTCCACATTCGAGGAAAAGGGCAGAAGAGCGTTCCTCACGACGGTCTTGGCCATGGCGTCGGCCGCATGCGTGAATTGCGGACCGCCCGTCACGTCCCCCGCGGCCCAGACTCCCCTCGAGGTAGTCCTCAGACGCCGGTCGACGCCGACTGCGGCGCCGTCCATTCCAACCCCAGCGCGGTCTAGTTCCAGTCCCTCGACATTGGGTAGTCGGCCCGTGGCTATGAAGAGGAGCTCGCCGGAGAACCGACGGCCGTCCTCCGTCACCGCTACTCGCCGCCCTCCATCCAATTCAAATCTCGAAGTCCTGGTTTCGAGCGCGAAGGTCACGCCCTCGGCCTCCAGAGACGAATGAAGTACCGCTGCAGCCTCCGCATCCTCGCCGGGGAGGCAGCTGGGGAAGAGTTCCAGGACCGTTACGGACGAGCCGAGCCGAACATAGGCTTGCGCGAGCTCGAGGCCGATCGGTCCTGCGCCAAGCATCAGCACTGAAGCCGGCAACTCGCTCTCCTCGAAGGCCTGCTCGTGGGTGAGATAGCCGGCCTCATCCAGGCCAGGGATCGACGGCGCCGCAGGCCGGGCCCCCGTCGCGATCACGATCCGCTTGGATCGGAGAGTGCCCACACCCTCGACTTCCAGCTGTTCCGGCCCGACAAACCGCGCTGATCCGAATTGAACATCGATCCCGCGGGCCCGGATCCGGTCCGGATCGTCATGAACCGCAACCCGGGCGCGGGCAGCGCGCACCCTATTCATCACCGCTCGAAAGTCGGGAGTGACCTCGATTGCGGGGAGCCCGAGCCGCTTTCCCGATCGCGTTCGCTCGACCGAGTGTGCGGCCGCGAGCATCGCCTTGGAGGGGACACACCCCGTCCAGAGGCAATCGCCCCCGAGTGCACTCTTCTCTACGAGCGCGACCTTAGCACCCAGGTAGGCACCGCCCGACGCAGAGACAAGTCCGGCCGTTCCTCCGCCGATTGCAATCAGATCGTATTCCTTAGGAGGCATAGGCCCTATCGCACGCGGGTTCGTAGGTGTCGGCATTCGGTCATCCAGCTTCGACAACCTCCCAACCCGACCGCTGCTTAGGAGGTTCCTCTCGCGGATGGCTCCGGGGTCCCATCAGGCCATTTCGATGACCCCCTGCAGAGCATAAGATTGAGGCCCTCGGATCGGAGCTCTTTCGCTTTATCTTCGGGTTGGGTACTTTCGGTCCGGAACGGGGTGGTAAGCCAGTTATTCGAGGCGATCCGCGGACAAACACGGGCCGAACCAGACCTGGGGCCTGAGGACAGGGCGGGACACCGCCCGACGGGGAGAAACATGGCGATGGCCACTGTGGAGTTGAGTGATCAGAAGAAGAAGGATCTGGCGACGGCCCTGAATCAGATCGAACGATCGTACGGGAAGGGAGCGATCATGCGAATGGGCGTGGACGGCGCCCGCGTGCAGATCGAGGCGATTCCGACAGGCGCGATCAACCTGGACGCCGCGATCGGGATCGGAGGAATTCCCAGGGGTCGTATCGCTGAGGTCTACGGTCCAGAGTCGTCCGGAAAGACGACACTCTGTCTCCATGTGATCGCGAACGCGCAGGGGAAGGGTGGTGTCGCGGCGTTCATCGACGCCGAGCATGCCCTCGACATCCAATATGCCCGAAAGCTAGGGGTCGATGTGGACAACCTCCTTGTCTCGCAACCCGATACGGGTGAGCAAGCACTCGAGATCGCGGAGGTGCTCATCAGGTCTAATGCTGTGGATGTCGTCGTCGTCGACTCGGTCGCCGCGCTCGTGCCCCGGGCGGAGATCGAGGGAGAAATGGGCGATACCCATGTTGGGCTTCAAGCCAGGTTGATGAGCCAGGCCTTGCGGAAGCTCACCGGGGCGGTGAGTCGATCACACACCTCGGTGATCTTCACCAACCAGATCAGGGAGAAGGTCGGGGTGATGTTCGGGAATCCCGAGACGACGTCTGGCGGAAGGGCGCTCAAGTTCTATGCGTCACTTCGCCTGGACATCCGGAGGATCGGTGCCATCAAGGACGGACAAGACCTCGTGGGGAACCGGACTCGGGTCAAGGTCGTCAAGAATAAGTGCGCGCCGCCGTTCAAGCAGGCTGAATTCGATATCATGTACAACGAGGGGATCTCTCACACCGCGCTCCTGATCGATCTCGGTTCAGAGCTCGATCTCGTGCAGAAGTCCGGGGCTTGGTATTCGTACGGGGAGCTTCGCCTAGGTCAGGGGAAGGAAAACGCCCGCCAGTTCCTCATCGAGAACCCAGATGTGTTGGAGGAGATCGAGACGCGGCTGCGTGAGACTCTAGGTGTCTCGAATGGGGCCGAGGGCGAGAGTGAAGAGGCTCCTGCAGTGGAGAGCCTGGCTAACTAGACCTCCACGACCCTTCCTCTACGCAAGAAAGTCTCCGGGCGCGCCCTTCGGTTGAGGTGCTTCCGGCGCCCGCGTTATACTCCTCCACGGCTCTAGGCGCACCCCGAGAAATCGTCCTCTTCCGCGGAGCCTCACGCGAGTCGGGAGGGACCCTCCAGCGGTTGCCGCTCCGGCACGTGGGACCCTATGAAGGCTTCCGAGATTCGACGGTGCTTTCTGGAGTACTTCCAGGCACGGGGCCATGAGTGCGTTCCCAGCGCCTCCCTCGTCCCGGCTGATGACCCGACCCTTCTGTTCACGAACGCAGGCATGGTTCAGTTCAAGAAGGTGTTCCTTGGGGTCGATCAGCTTTCCTTCAAGCGAGCTGTTACAGCGCAGAAGTGCGTGCGGGCGGGGGGAAAGCACAACGATCTGGAGCAAGTCGGGATTACCGCCCGACATCAAACCTTCTTCGAGATGCTGGGGAACTTCTCGTTCGGAGACTATTTCAAGCGCGATGCTGTCGAGTACGCCTGGGATTTCCTGACGAGTGAGCTGGGGCTGGAGCCTTCCCGGATCTTCGCCAGCGTGCACCACAGGGATGATCAGGCCTACGAGCTCTGGCAGGAAATAGCCGGCCTGGAACCCGATCGGGTGTTTCGACTGGGTGACGAGGAGAATTTCTGGCAGATGGCCGACACCGGCCCGTGTGGGCCATGCTCAGAGCTACACTACGACGTCCGCCCTGGGGCCCGGAGAACCCTCCCAACGACCGAAGAGTTCGAAGCTCTTGGCGAGGCCGGCGAGTTCATCGAGCTCTGGAACCTGGTGTTCATGCAGTTCAACAGGGATGCGGATGGGGTCCTGAGTCCCTTGCCAGCTCCATCCATCGATACTGGAGCTGGATTGGAACGGCTGGCAGCTGTTCTACAGGGTGTGAACTCCAACTACCACACCGATCTCTTTCGGCCTCTACTCGAACGCGTCGCGCACATCGTAGGGCGGGCGTACGAGCCCGAAGGGGAAGGGAGCGTGAGCTATCGTGTCCTGGCAGATCACGGTCGTGCGGTCGCCTTTCTCCTTGCGGATGGGGTTCTCCCCTCGAATGAAGGTCGTGGATATGTCCTTCGCCGTATCCTCCGACGCGGGGTACGGCATGCCTGGCTGCTCGGAATGAGAGAGCCGGTGCTCGCCCAGGTGGCGAGTGAGGTTGTCACGCTCATGGCGGATCAGTACCCAGAGCTACGTGACCGCGAGGCAGACATAATCGAGGTGACGCGGCAGGAGGAGGAGCGCTTCCTAGTGACGATCGAAGATGGCATGGAGCGGATCGAGGAGATCGCGCCACGGGTGGCTGCCGCTGGCTCCGGGGTCGACGGTTCCTCAGGGGAGAGGCCGGAGGAAGAGGCCCGGCTCTCAATCGCGGGAAGAGAAGCTTTCAAACTGTACGACACGTTCGGCTTCCCGCTTGATCTGACCCAGGTCATCGCGAGCGAGCGCGGGTACGAGGTGGATGAGGAAGGGTTTGAACAAGCCCTTGAGGAGCAGCGGGCTCGGAGCCGGGCCGATCGAGCAGAGGCTGACCCCTTACCGATGGAGGGGGCCGAGCTCAAGGATTGGACGGTGTTGGACCCCGATGCCGAGCAGGGATGGGTGGGGTGGGATTCGACGCATGCCGATACGCATGTGGTCGCCATAATCCGCCAGAACGAGCGGGTCGGCTTGATCCTCCGCGATAACCCCTTCTACCGAGAGGCGGGGGGGCAGGTCTCGGACATCGGCGAAGTGGAAGGCGAAGGGTGGAAGGTCCGAGTGGATGAGGTCCGGAAAGTCTCGGGCCGGATCGCCGTCATCGGAGAGCTCGACGGTGAGATTCCCGGTGCCATCGAGGAGGGAGTGGAGGGGATCCCGGTCAGTGCGCGAGCGCAGGCGAGCTTTCGACACGACGTCGAACGGAACCATACGGCAACTCACCTGCTCCACGCCGCCTTGCGAACCATCCTGGGAAACCATGTAGAGCAGCGCGGGTCACTCGTCGCGCCTGACCGCCTCCGCTTTGACTTCTCGCATCCTAAGCCCCTCGCAGCCGATGAGATCTCGGCCGTCGAGCGCGAGGTGAACGAGGCAATCTGGGCCGATCATCCGGTGCGGTGGGAGATCACCTCTCGAGAGGAAGCCACCTCGCGAGGAGCCATGGCGCTCTTTGGCGAGAGATACGGGTCGGAAGTAAGACTCGTAGAGATTCCGGGTGTGAGCCTGGAGCTCTGTGGGGGAAATCACCTTCGACACACCGGAGGGGCGGGCCTCTTCGTGTTGACGCGCGAGAGCGGCGTGGCGGCCGGCGTGCGGCGGATCGAGGCGCTAACCGGACCGGCAGCTTTCGGCCACCTAAAATCCTCCGATAATACGCTAGAGATTATTTCACGTAAAATAAAGACATCAAAGGATTTGATCGAGAGGCGATTAGACGACCTCCTCCGGTCACAGTCCGAGATGGAAGGCCTCCTGGTTGAATTGCGGAAGGGAGGAAGTGGCAGTCAGACCCGCGTTCATGAAGCAGAGGTTCCGCTGACTGACGGGAGGCTCGTTCGATACGAAGCCGTCCGGATGAGGGTAAAGGACGCAGACGACGCACGCGCCTTCGGAGATGCCTTTCGGGAACGTGAATCGGGCGCCGTAGCGGCGCTCGCGACAGAGGCCTCCGATGGAAAGCTGAGCCTCTTCGTATTCGTGACCGACGACCTGATTGGTCGCGGAGTGAAGGCGGGCTCACTGGTCGGCCAAATTGCGTCGATCGCGGGCGGACGTGGTGGCGGACGGCCGCACATGGCGCAAGGAGGGGTCGAGGACCCGGATCGGTTGGATGAGGCGCTCCGGGCAGGTGAGGCGGCGCTTCGCGACGCTCTGAAAACGGCGCCACGATGACCCCCGACCCATCCGCGCCGCAAGACGCTCCTCCCGAGCTCATCAAGTGGATGGAGAGATTCGGCGGCAGCGTGGGAGATGCCGAACCCGAGGCTCTCGCCAAGGAGGCGCTCAGAGCCCTCGAGGCCGCACTGAGCCAACCAGGTAGAAACCGAGACGCTGCCTTTGCCCTCTTGGCCGCCGACGGCCTAATGACCCGCGCCGTGGAGCAGTTGGCCCTGGCTGCGGATCCGGAAGCAGGACTCCGTGCGTTGATTGAGTCGATGAGATCGGGCTCCGTCGGAGGTCGCGAGTGAGCCTGGCCGGGAGTGAACGGCCCCTCGTCGACCTGCACTCCCACCTTGTCCCAGGGGTCGATGACGGCGCCATCTCGGTGGACGATGCGTTGGAGGGTGTGGGACGGATGGTTGAGAAGGGGATCCGAACCATCGTTACGACTCCGCATTTGGATGGGAGCCTGACCCGGGAGCCGAAGGCCCTGGGGGCTCGCCTGGCGGTGGTCGACGAAGCCTTTCAGCGAGTGCATGCGCTCGTAAGCCAGCGGTATCCGGATGTCTCTTTCATGTGTGGGCACGAGGTGGCGCTGGATCTGCCAGACCCTGACCTCTCTGATCCGCGAGTTCGTCTCGGCGACTCAAACTCTGTGCTGATCGAATGGCCTCGCCTTCGCATTCCACCCGAGACTCCACCGGTCCTACGCAAACTCACCGCGCTAGGATACCGGCTGCTGATCGCCCATCCCGAGCGGTATCGAGGGTACGATTCTGGTCTGTCGCTCGTTCAGAGATGGCGACAGGAGGGCGCGTTTCTCCAGGTGAACTATGGATCCTTGGTCAACCGCTATGGGCCGGAGGCGCGGTCCCTGGCATTTCGTCTACTCGAGCGAGGCTGGGTCGACTGCCTAGCCAGTGACTTCCACGGTCGCCCGCACCTGCGGCTCCACCTGGAAGGCGCGCGTGACGTCTTCGAGCGGCTCGGCGCGGAGCAATCCTGGGCGCTCCTCACCCAGGTCAACCCCGAGAGAATCACCCGTGGCGAGAACCCCTTACCCGTTCCCCCCGTCGAGGGAAGCCGCCGCCTGGTAGATCGAATCCGGTCACTCTTTCGCGGATGACCAAGCTCGAGGTACCAAGGGCGGTCCGTTGGATCGCCCAGAAGCTGGAAGGGGAGGGATTCGAGACCTGGGCGGTGGGAGGTGCGGTGCGAGACGCACTCCTTGGCACCCCCTCAGGTGACTGGGATCTCACCACACGCGCGACTCCGACCGAGGTTCAGGGTCTGTTCAAACGCACGATTCCCATAGGGATCGAGCACGGGACGCTCGGCGTTCTTTCGCGAGAAGGAGTGCTCTACGAGGTCACCACCTTCCGCAGGGACATCGAGACGACGGGGCGACACGCCATCGTCGAGTTCTCTGATAGTCTCGACGAGGACCTCGCGCGCCGGGACTTCACGATCAACGCAGTGGCCTGGCATCCTCTCAAGGAGGTGCTCCACGATCCCTTTGAGGGTCAAGCGGATCTCGCGCGCCGCATTCTGCGGACCGTGGGGGACGCTGCGGAGCGCTTCGCCGAAGACTACCTCCGGATCCTACGGGGCCTCCGGTTCGCTGGTACGTACGGGCTCGCGATCGAGGCGGAGACCTGGCGAGCGCTTACCGCAGGGGTGAGCCGCGTGGGTATCCTGTCAGCGGAGCGAATTCGGGAGGAGATGGAGAGGATCCTCGGGGGTGAGCCCCCGCCTTCCCGGTCTGTCGCTCTTTATGCGGCTTCGGGCGTGCTAGCTTTTCTCTACCCCGAGCTACAGGCGCTCGTAGGTTCCCCGCGTGGATCCGGGGGGGACTGGTTCGCGCACTCGCTGCGGACCATCGATGTCCTGCCCCGGCACCGCCCAGCCCTTCGATGGGCTGCCCTCTTCCAAGGGATGGGTGAGGCCGGCGGCGCCAAGGAAGCGGAGGAAGAGGAGATGGAGGGTGGCGAGCGCACCCGTCGGCGTTCGACTGCTGTTCTCGAGCGGCTTCGTTCCTCCAACGCGATGATACGCGACGTTGCACAGCTTGCCGAAGGGATCGCACGGCCTCCGAGTCAAGACGCCTCCGATGAAGGGCTTCGTCGGTGGCTTTCGCACGCGGGCCGAAACACCCTCAATTCCCGGCTCCGGATCTGGATCGCCTGTCTCCGGGCCGACGAAGCGAGGGGGGGGCCCTGGTCTCGTTCTCGGTTCGGGAAGCTCTGCCGACGCCTTCGAACCATTGCTCGGTCCGATGCACCTCTCGCCGTCGGGGAGCTCGATCTCTCGGGGCGAGACCTCATCAGGATGGGCTACACCCCCGGCCCTCATTTTGGCGAGGTTCTGGAGCATCTCCTCGACCGCACTCTGGAAGATCCCACGATGAATCAGCTCGAACCGCTTCAGGAAGAGGCTCGACGGTGGATGCAGAATCGGACGATCTAGAGCTCTTCGGCCCGGTTCAACCGCCTCAACGAGGGGGCAGGCCTGCCGAGCGCGCGGGGCACCTACCTCTCGCCGCGCGGATGCGACCAAGGGGTGTGGAAGAGTTTCGAGGTCAGGAACACCTGCTGGGGTCGGGGAAGCCGCTTCGGAGGATGCTCGAGGGTGGCGCCCTATCGAGTTGTATCCTGTGGGGTCCTCCGGGGAGTGGAAAGACCACCCTGGCCCGGCTTCTCGCCGAACGATCGGATGCCGCGTTCGTCTCTTTCTCGGCGGTGACGGAAGGAGTTGCGCGGGTCAGGGAGGTCATCGCGGAGGCCAAGACCCGACTCGCGGGCACGGGTCGTAGAACGATCCTCTTTTGCGACGAGATTCACCGGTTCAACAAGGGACAGCAGGACGCGTTTCTGCCGCACGTCGAGGAGGGAACGATCATCCTGGTGGGAGCCACGACGGAAAACCCCTCCTTCGAGGTGAACCGGCCTCTCCTCTCTCGAGCGCCGGTCTTCATTCTGGAGCCACTCTCGGAGGAGGATCTGAGCGGAATCGTTCGAGATGCTGTCGCCGACCGGGGCCGTGGCCTAGGAGCCGCCCGAGTAGAGGTGGAAGAGGAGGCGATATCGGTGTTGGCCCGCGGGGCTGACGGCGATGCGAGGAGAGCGCTGGGCGCGATCGAAATCGCAGTAGACCTAGCTGGCCGCGGGGGAGTCGTCGACGGTCCACTTGCGGGAGAAGCACTTCAGCATCGATTCGCGTTGTATGACAAGTCCGGCGAGGAGCACTTCAACCTAATCTCGGCGCTCCATAAATCGATCCGAGGAAGCGATCCTCAGGGGGCGCTCTATTGGCTTGCCCGAATGATTCGCGGGGGTGAGGATCCGCTGTACCTCGCGCGGCGGCTGATCAGGATGGCGGTCGAGGACATCGGACTCGCGGACCCCACTGCGTTGACGACCGCGGTCGCGGCTTGGCAGTCCTACCACTTTCTCGGTTCGCCGGAAGGCGAGCTCTCTCTGGCTGAGGCTGCCGTGTTCCTGGCCACCGCACCGAAGTCGAACCGCCTGTATGTGGCGTGGAAGGATGCGCTGGCCGCCGCCGAGGAGTCTGCCTCCGAACCGGTGCCCATGCACCTTCGGAACGCTCCAACTCGAGAAATGAAGGAGTGGGGCTACGGATCCGGATATCGCTACGATCCGGACGAGGCCGAGGGGCTTGCCATCCAACATTGCCTGCCCGACTCCATGGTCGGTACGCGGTTCTATGAACCCGGTGTGTTCGGTTTCGAGAAAGCGATCGCGAAACGCCTGGAGTGGTGGGAGAGTAGGCGGTCTAAGGCCGCGGGGACCGATGGGGGCGGACTAGGGCCCGGGGACGAATCCGAGGGAACGGGGTAGGCTTCAAGTCATAGCACTAGCCTCTCGGCACTAGAGCCGGACATTGGCGGAGAGCACTCACCATCCCAACTCAGCTCCTGGACAACCGACACCCGGTCGAACGGGCCGTTCTCGTGGGCGCTCCGAAGCGGACAGAGGACGAGCGAACCGTGGACGAGCACATGGAGGAGCTTCGTCAACTGACGACCACGGCCGGGGGCGAAGTCGTCGGTACTCTGATCCAACGGCTGGACTCTCCTAGGCCTCGCACGTACCTGGGGAGTGGAAAGGTCAAGGAGCTGAGGGAGCTGGTCGTCGCGGCAGAGGCCGACTTGGTGATCTTCGATGAGGAGCTGAAGCCCGACCAGGCACAGAACCTGGAGGTTGCCCTCGATGCGCGGGTGATGGACCGTTCGGAGCTGATCCTCGACATCTTCGCGTCGAGAGCTCGGACCCGCGAAGCGAAAGTGCAGGTGGAGTTGGCTCAGCTCCAGTACTTGCTGCCCCGGCTGGCACGGATGTGGACCCACCTTTCTCGGATCCGAGGGGGCATCGGGCTGAGGGGTCCGGGTGAAACCCAGCTGGAGACCGACCGCCGCTTGATCAGTCGCCGTATCGCTAAGCTCCGAAAGAAGCTGTCCCGTGTGGCAGAGGCTCGGGCAACTCAGCGCATTCGTCGCCGTGGGCAGTATCGGGTGGCCCTGGTTGGGTACACGAACGCAGGAAAGTCGTCCGTGCTGCGGGCGCTCTCCGGCGACGACTTGCTGGTGGAAGATCGACTGTTCGCCACCCTCGATTCGGCGACCCGAGAGGTCCCTCTTGGCTCAGGGTATGAGGCGCTCCTCACCGACACCGTTGGTTTTATCCGGAAACTCCCTCACCACCTCGTTGCATCGTTCAGGTCCACTCTGGAGGAGGCGAGGGAGGCAGACCTCCTCGTCCATGTCGTCGACGTCTCTCGCCCGGAATGGGAGGAGCAAAAGCGGGTGGTCGAAGACGTACTCGAAGACCTCGATCTGGCCGGTCGGACCCAGATCCTTCTCTTCAACAAGGTGGATCGAATCACTCATGACGAAGAGGAAGTGGTGCGTGCACGCGTTCTGGCTTTGGACGAAACGCCCGCCGTCTTTGCTTCGGCGCTGCAGGACGGTGGCTTGGAGCCGCTTATCGAGGCACTCCGAGCTAGGATACGAAGCCGCTTACCCCAGGTGAGAGTGGAAATCCCTGCCGGGGCAGGCGCCCTTCTGGCGGCTGTTCACCGCGAGGGGGAGGTCCTGGAGCAGAGTGAGAACGGGACTCACATCCGCCTGACGGCGCGCCTGCCTCAGTCCCTTCTCGGTCGATTACGCCGAGAGCCTCAGGTGAATCTGGCCGAGCTATAGCCAGCACCCAATCCATGGAACGGCTCGTGTTCATCGGCCCCGGCCGCGTCGGGCTGGCCCTCGGACACGCCCTCTCCTTTCTCGGGGCCCATGTGTCCTTGGTCTATTATGGGCGAGGCCCCGACCCACCGGTCCACCCGCTATTCCTAGAGGCGCGGGCCGCCTATCGGCCGGGGCTCGAGCCTCCGGAGGCTCCCGGGACCACCGTCGTCCTCACGGTGGGAGATTCGATGCTGCACGAGGTCGCAGTTGCGCTGGCGGAGAGGGGTGAACCGCCCGTGGGGTGCACGGCAGTGCACTGTTCGGGTGCCTTTGGAGCGGACGCTCTTTCACCCCTGCATGGGCGGGGATACTCGGTTGGCACCCTCCATCCTCTGCAGTCCATCCCCAGCCCACTTGCTGGGCGAGACCGGTTCAGTGACACCTTCTTCGCGATTTCTGGGGAGCCTGAGGCCCTTTTGGTGGCGCGGCGAATCACCGCGTTGTTGGGCGCGGCCCCGATCGCGGTTCCCACGAGCGGACGCCCCCTGTATCATGCGGCGGCGGTGATGGTCTCGAACTACTTGGTGACCCTCTTAGATGCGGGGACCAGGTTGTTTCGTCAGGCCGGCGCATCCCCTGGGGATGCGGAGGCAGCGCTCCTCGCGTTGGCCCGCGGAACTCTGGAGAACGTGAACGAGATGGGTGCGGAGCAGGCCCTGACCGGCCCCCTCGTCCGCGGTGATATCGACACGGTGGAGCTTCATCTGAGAGCGATGGACCGGGAGGACGCCGCGTTCTACTCTGCGCTGGGGCGCCGGACGCTCACGCTCGTTCGTGCGCGCCTCGAACCGGACGTCATTGAGAGCTTCGCCAAACTCTTCCTGAGGTACTCATGAGACTGTATGTGAACGTCGATCATGTCGCGACCGTTCGTGAGGCCCGTGGGACCAACGAACCGGATCCGGTCCACGCGGCCTTCGCGGCCGAGCTCGGGGGGGCGGACGGGATCACCGTACATCTACGCGAGGACCGACGGCACATCGGCGATCGAGACGTCCGCCTATTGGTCGAGACGGTACGGACTGGGGTGAACCTCGAGCTGGCAGCGGCCGATGATGTGGTATCGATCGCCTGTGAGCTGAGCCCAATGCAGGCGACGTTGGTCCCGGAACGGCGGGAGGAGGTCACCACCGAGGGGGGTCTCAATCTCGCCGCTCAGGAGACGAGAGAGGGGGTCGATCAGGCTGTTGATCGCCTGCATGAGGCGGGGATCCGCGTCTCGCTCTTCGTCGATCCGACCGAATCGAGCATGAGCGCGTCGAAGGCGCTTGGAGTGGAGGCAGTAGAGCTCCATACAGGGGAGTATGCGAACGCCGTGGATGATCTCGGGCATGCGCGCGAGTTAGAGCGAATCCGGGCAGCCGCAGAGATGGCCCACGACTTGGGGCTCTCAGTGCATGCGGGACACGGGCTCACCTATGCCAACGTGACGCCGGTGGCAGCCCTACGGTTGATCGAGGAGGTAAACATCGGGCACTCTGTCGTGGCGCGTGCACTTGCGGTCGGAATGACCGCCGCAGTTCAGGAGATGCGGCGCCTTGTGCTGGAAGCCCCCTCTCGCATCGGTGAGCCCGGGCGCTGGATCCCTCCTATCGGGTATTGACGCAGTGAAATGGGACTGGAAGGCGGTCCTCGGAGTTGCCATCAGCCTCTTCCTGATCTGGTGGGTCCTGCGAGACGTCGACGCGGCTGAGGTCTGGCTCGAGGTCCGCGGGGCCAACTGGTGGCTGCTTGGCGCTGCGGTGGTGGTGGCAACGTCCGGATTCCTGACGCGGGCCCTTCGGTGGAAGGTCTTTCTCTACCCGATCAACCCGGCGACCGGCCTCTCCAATAGATTCGCCGCCGTAAACATCGGGTTCGCAGCGAACAACCTGCTTCCGGCACGTGTGGGCGAGTTCGCGAGGGCATGGTCGATCTCCCGCCTCGAGCCGGTTGCGGTCAGCGGCGCCCTCGGCTCTCTCGTGGTCGAGCGGTTCTTCGATGCGGTCGCGATCTTCTTGCTTCTCGGGGTGGCCCTCCTTCACCCGATGTTCCCGTCGGATGCGACGCTCGGAGGTCAACCACTCCGGACGACTCTCATCGGAATGCTTGTCCTGCTGGTGCTCATCTTGACGGTCCTGGTCTTTCTCATCGCAGTTCCACGGATGTTTCTACGCCTGACTGATCGTGTCCTGAGCCTGCTTCCGGGGAGGCCTCGCCGATTCCTAAAGGATCTGCTGGAATCCTTCCTTGAGGGACTCGGATCGCTTCGCAGCCTCAGATTGCTGGTGGCGGGGCTGATATGGTCGGTGGGTATCTGGGCGTGGAACGGGGTCTCGTTCTGGCTGGCCTTCTCGGCATTCGGAATCGAGCAAGGATACGCGACGGCACTGTTCGTTCAGGCGGTGATCGCGCTCGGGGTGGCAATTCCGTCCGCGCCGGGGTATTTCGGGACCTTCCACGCCGCGGCCGTGGTCGCGCTTCAGGAAGTGTATGCGGTGGGGGAGGGGGCGACGCTCGCCTTTGCGTTCGGATACCACCTAGGCGGATTCTTTCCAGTGACTCTGTTGGGCCTGTGGTATGCGGGCCGATTGGGCCTGTCGCTCTCTGAGCTGGGTCATGCTGATGACGCGGTTCAGTCGGAGCTCCATCGGGAAGCTGGGGAAGCCCCATGAGTGGTGAGACCGAATGGCTCGGGGAGGCTCCCGCGAAGGTGAACCTCCGCCTCGAGGTGTTGGCTCAAGAGGCATCGGGTTATCACCAGATCGAGACCGTCTTCCAGGCGCTGGCGTTGGGGGATCGAATTCGGCTCACACTCAGAAAGGACGCAGAGGGCGAACTCGACCTGAGAATCGCGCCATCAGAGGTCTTGGGGCCCACAGAGGAGAATCTGGCGGTGCGGGCAGCCAAGGCGTTCAGAAGCGCGCTCGAAGCGATGGGCTCGCCCTGTCCCGGGGTCGGAATCGTCCTAGAGAAGGCGGTGCCCCACGGGGCCGGTCTCGGAGGTGGTTCTTCAGACGCGGCCACGGTGCTACGGGGCCTGAACCACCTCCTGGGCAGACCTTTCACGTTGGATGAGTTGATGAAGCTTGGAGCGCGGTTGGGCTCTGACGTCCCATTCTTCGTGTCGGGAGCACCACGGGCACTCGGGATGGGCCGAGGGGATCGGATTATGCCGGTTGCCTCCCTTCCGGTGCGGGAGGTGCTCCTCGTCGTTCCGCCGGAACCCATCGCAACCCAGTGGGCGTATGGGGTGCTCGCGGCCCAGCGCGAGAACTGGACACGAGCTCGCGCACTGGGCGGCAGTCAGGACTCTGCCGTGCCAGAGGGGTGGTCGGACATCGAAGCCAAGGCTCGGAACGATTTCGAGGAGGCTCTTTTTCCCCTCCGTCCCGACCTGGCTCGGGTCAAAGCAGCTCTCGAAACGGCCGGCGGACGTCCTGCCCTACTCTCCGGGAGCGGCTCTGCGGTCTTCGGCATCTTCGAGACTTGCGACGCGGTCGCGATCGCGGAGGCTGAGGTCAGAGCCACAGTCGAGGGAGTTCGGACGATCAAAACTCGGACGGTTGGCTGACCGGGCTCGCCACCACCGCGAAGCAAGCGAGCACTTCGTTCTAGGGCAGGGCGAAAACGAACAGTCCGTTTCCGTTATTGGGGCGTCGCTTCTCCGGGGTCAGCGTCAGCGGAATCATCGACCAGCTACCACCCCCGGCGGTGCCTGTCGAAATGGCCACATACTGCTTTCCATCAACTGCGTAGGTGATCGGAAACCCGTGGACCGAGGTCGGCAGCCGAGTCTCCCAAAGTGACTCGCCAGTCTCGACGTCGTAGGCGTAGGCGAAACGATCCCAGTCTCCCACGAACGCCAGCCCCCCAGCCGTCGTCAGCGCGGCCGAGTTATAGGGGGTCCGTTTCCGATGCGACCACAGGATCTCGCCACTCACGTGCATCGCAACGAATTCGCCCAGATTCTCGCCGCTGTCCGGATGGTGGAAGTTCTCACGCCGTCCGAGGCCCTCGCCTCCACCCCCCTCCCGCCGCTCGACGGGAATGTACACCGATCGTTGACAGTTCAACGTCAGCGGGATGTAGAAGGCCTCAGTCTCCGGGCTATACGCCATTGCCCGCCAGCTCTTCATTCCCGAATGACTGGGGCAGAACTCGAGCTCGACGCCAAGCTCGGGCATCACACCAGGTCTGTAGGAGACCTGCCCCGTCCCAGGGTCAATGTTGAGCAGGTTCTGATAACCCAGGTCGGTCGCGCGAACGAACTCGCCCGTCCCGCGATCGAGCTGCCACAGGATGCCAAGCTTCCCCATCGTGAAGACCGAGGGGCGGCCTGCGACATCGACCAGGACCCGCTCGAAAACCTCGTCCATGTCGTGAGTTTCGCCGGGCAGGTGCTGGTAGTACCACTGGATCTCCCCGGTGTCGGGGTCGAGTGCCAGTGTGGAGCTCGTGTACAGCGCGTCTCCACCGGTCTCTCGGCTCGCCTGCGCCCATGGCTTCGCCTGGGCCACCCCCCAATATGTGAGCCCAAGTTCGGCATCGTAGGTGCCAGTAATCCAAGCGTCCCCACCGCCTCTGAGCACCATGGGTAGATCACCCCATGTGTCGCCTCCCGGCTCACCCGGACGAGCCACGGTCGACCTGCGCCAAAGCTCACGTCCGGTCTCTGGGTCATGCGCGGTAATGAAGCAACCGTCGTCCCAGAACCACTGGCACCCGGTCATGCCCGAGATGACCTTGCCGTTCGCGATGACCGACCCGCTGCTAAAGGTGAACCCCTTCTCGTCATCGGCGACTTCGGTCTCCCAGACCACGTCACCCGTGTTGGCGTCGAGGGCCACGAGATGAGCGTCCGTCGTGTTCAGAAAGACCTTCTCGCCGTAAATCGAGATGCTGCGGTTCTCGCTCCGGGTCCCCGCTTCCGTCGGGAACTCGCGGCGATACTCCCAAAGTAGCTCCCCAGTCGCAGCTTCGAGCGCGTGCACCGTGTTTCCAGGACTCGCGAGATACATGATGCCGTCGTGCACGAGCGGTGTCGTCTGCTGCAGACCCGGCTCCATCGCCCACGACCACGCCAACCGCAGCTGCCCGACATTCTCACGCGTGATCTGGTCGAGCGGGCTATAGCCCCAGCCGTCCGCGGTTCGGCGCCAGTTCAGCCAGTCGTCCGAAGGCGGATCGGCCAGTGAAGCCTCGGTGACTGGCGAAACATCGGCGCGCTGCCCGAGGGCCGGTGCGGCTGACCCGAGGACCGTCAGGCTGACGAAGGAGTGAAGACAAAACGAGGAGTCATCACGGGGCTCCTGGTTGGGAGGAGTTCCTGAGGGCGCCCAGCCGGCCCGCTCGTTTGGGACTTCGGTATCATGGACCGCTCGTTCCTATAGAACAACTCGCGACGGCTGGCATCGCCTAGCTCGTGGAAGGGAAGGGCCTATCAATCGTCCAAGAAGCGACAGGGCATGAGGATCTTGTAACCACGATGGGGTACATTCACCTTCTCGGAACAGGACCCCTGGCCCGTCGTCTAATGGCAGGACACCGGTCTTTGGATAAGAGCCGGGCGTTTTGGAATCACTCGGAAGGTCTCGTTTCCTTTATGGAGACGGGGCCTTTCGGGTTTTCGGGCTCCCGAAGTTTTTCGGCCCGTTTCGGTCAGGTTCGGGGCGTCCGTGTCAAGGATCTGTCAAACGGGACCGCCGGGTTTCGCCGGACTCGGCGCCGACAGCCCACTCAGGTTCGACCGCGCCCTGTACTCCGGGTGGGGCTTCAAAGGGGGGCTTGATGGCGTTATCCAGAATAATCAGCCGCTTTTTGTGTTCCGCCCCGACCGCGACGAAATCTATCAAGTCATTGACGGTAGCGGCACGCTGATGACGGGCGGCATACGCGTGGATCCCGAGGATCGGTTTTCTGGCACCCGTGGCGGCGAGGCGCGCCAAATCGGCGTAGATGATTTCGTGGTGATTCCGGCTGGAACTTTACACTGGTTCAGTCAGATCAACGGGTCGATAACGTACGTGAACATCCGTCTGGCGCGACCCTGATGCCAAGCTTGAGAACTTCCGCTCCGGGATCAGGCCTCTCCTCCGTTGACCGCCGCATCCCGACCGGCGATGCGCCCGAAGACGAGGCATCGGCCGAGGCCGTGTTGAGCAAATCCACCCTGGGACTCCCCTGCGCAGTAAAGCCCGGGTATCACCTGCCCGTCGTAGTCCATGACCTGAGTTCTCGGGTTCGTCCTCAGTCCCGAGACACAGTCGTGAAGGATGGGAGTGGTCCAGGCCGCATAGAACGGCGGCGTCTGGAACTTGTGCATAGGTGTCGGCTTGCCGAAGTCGGGATCCCTTCCGAGGTCTACGAAAGAGTTGTACCTCGAGACTGTCTCCTCCAGGACATCTGGCGGCATGGGCCCGGACTGATACTCGTTGTCGATGTTGCGTGCCAGCTCAGCCACACTGTCTCCACTGAAGAAATAGCCGTCCCGATCCACATACGGAGGGTTGGGATCCCAGCCAAGCCGCTGCACCGTATCGGCGTCGAAGATGGCCCAGATCGGTCCTCCACCATTCCGCTTGGACGTATCGCCGTTGTAGGCCATGGCAGCGGCGTAAAAGTCGTGTCCTCCATCTGTCTCATCCCAAAATCTTAGGCCCGCCTGGTTGACCATGATCGCGCTTTGCCAATCCGTCATCGTGAGACCTGAAGCGCGGGCCCGGTCGAAGATTAGGGTGCTAGGCTCCCAGATGAGGCTACCGTAGCCCCACTGGCACCCGATGTGCACGGTCTTGGATATGAGTCTGATGTCCTCCACAGTCTGATTCGCAGTTGCCCAAAGCGCGGCACCGATTCTCATGGCCGCGAGCTCCCCCTCGCCGCTCTGCTCGGACCACGGCTCCCCCGCGGTCTGGTACTCTTCAGTGAGTCTTGGATCGAAGGTCCGCCGTAGGGTGACGTTGCTGGTATGGCCGCCGGTAGCGACGAGAACGCCCTTTAGGGCGCGGATGTTGACGGTCATGCCACGATGCTCTGCTGTGACGCCCAGCACCCTTCCCGAGAAGGGGTGTTCGCGGATGATCCGCGTCACTCTGTGTTCTAGAAGGACCTCGGCCCCCCTTACCCGGGCACTCTTCTCCAGCGGCCGGATGAGTCCCGAGCCCATCCGCGTGGGGTGGTGCGTGACCCGCTCGGCTGCGATGGGCCACTGTACCGTTCGCTGCTGGCGGCGGACGGTGGAAGCTCGGTCCGGACCCGTCAGCTGGTCATGAAACTGGACGTCGTTTTCGAGGAGCCACTCGAAGGTCGCCGCGTTCTCGTCGGCAAAGGCGCGCACCAGGTCCCTGTCGCTGTGCCGACTCAGGATGTGGTCGTGACGTATCCAGTCCTCGAAGACCAGGTCCGCCGAGTCTTCGACGCCGAACGTCTGCTGATTACTTGTGCCGCCGCCGAGGTGCACGAGGCCACCGCTGCACAGTCCATGGCCACCGATATCCGTGTTCTCCTCCACCATGAGTACCGACGCGCCGTGGTCGAGTGCCGAGACGGCCGCAGCCAGCCCCGCGGTGCCGGCTCCGATGGTGACCAGGTCAGCCTCATGATCCCAGTTCTGCGGGACCTCGGACACCGGAGCGTCCACCTGGCCGAGCGCCGCCGCACCCACTCCCGCCACGGCACCCTTCCTGATGAAGTCTCGTCGACTGATGTCCGTCGTGGTGTGTTTCTTGTTTCCCACCCTTCACCTCCTTGCCGAGCTAGCTCTCGGAGTGGATTTCGGGGCTACCGCAAGCCCCGGGCAAGCTCTATCGCCTCGCATGATACCACAGACGGTTCGCCGGGGCTATTGAAGTTTCCCAAAAAAATAAAGAGAGCCCGGCGCGG
>CBDANG010000009.1:0-296197 GCA_965197485.1 Longimicrobiales bacterium | reverse complement strand
TCCTGCAGGAGATCTAGGATTCGGCCCAGGCCCACTCGGGCTCCGTACTCCCCCTGAGAGAGACCGCCCGCGTTGGTGTCCCCGTTGCTCAGCCAGATCGTCTCGTTGTCCACATCGAACGACAGAAGGACGGCGACGCGAGATCCACCCGGCCAACTCGCCGGGTTCAGCGTCTGCCCAGCCCGCACCGCTTCGACCGCGGTGAGGACCCGATCCTCGCTCCAGCTCCAGGATGGGTCCTCTTCCTCCGGCTCTTGAGCGAGGGCATCAGAGGGAAATGTCGGGGAGAGCACCACGAACGCGAGACCGGGGACGGCTGGCCATTTGATTCTCATCTGTCGCCTCCTCAGCTGGTTGGTGTCGGCATCCAGCTTCCAACAGACGGAAGAAAGCTCGATCGGACAACTGCTTCGACCAGAGCCCCGGGGCGGTTCCTCCTCTGACCTTCCCCGCACCCTTGCTCGGGGCATCCCTGCGACTCAGACTGCGATCATGCCTTTGGGTGGAAGCAGGCCCGCCGGGGCCCTCGTCCTCTTCCTTCTCTCGATCCTCTCAGCGCTCTCCGTCCTCTCGATCATGGTGATACCCGCCCTTGCAGAACGGCTTCTCTTTCTGCCGGAGCGCAGCGGCCCCGACCCACCGCCGGCCGTGGCGGGGACCCCGGGCGAGGACATTTGGCTTGAGACGAAGGATGGCACTCGCATACACTCTTGGCTTTTCGAGGTCCAGGGCGATGCACCGATCGTTATTCTGTTTCACGGGAATGCCGGTCACATCGGCCACCGGATCCCACTGGCTGCAGGTCTCGCCTCCCGCCAACTGTCGGTCTTGCTCGTGGACTACCGAGGCTATGGCCAAAGCGGGGGCCGCCCCAACGAGCCTGGGATCTACCTGGACGGCGAGGCCGCGTACAGTTTTGCCCTCGGTCGAGTCGGGAACGCCCGCCGGGTCGTTCTCTTCGGGCGCTCGCTCGGGGCTGCCGTGGCGACACACGTTGCGGCCAGAAGAGAGGTGCGCTGCCTATTGGTGGAGGCCGCGTTCACCTCCCTAAACGAAATCGCAGCCGCAGTCTACCCGTTCCTCCCCTCATTCCTCTTCCGCGGACTTGCGGGCAGGCTGGACACGCTTACCGAGATCTCGAGAGTTTCGGCACCGGTGCTCGTGATCCACGGGACCCAGGACCGGATCGTGCCCACTCGCATGGGAGAGGCAATCTACCGCGCGGCTGCCGAACCCCGCACCTGGCTGCCTGTGGAGGGTGCGGGCCATAACGACGTGTACCTGGTGGGCGGGCAAAACTACTTCGACCGGGTCGCCGACTTCATCCGTCGTTGTGCGCTCGGCCTCTCGAGCGGATAATGCCGTGTCACACTCGCACCCTCGCGATGGATCTATGACAGCGACGCCATGAACAGAGTGAGTATCGTAGCGCCGGACGACCAGAATGTGACCTTCGTGGAGCTCTTCTTCGATCTGGTCTTCGTGTTCTCCGTGACCCAGATCGTCGGGATTCTTCACGAGGGGATTACCTGGGGGACCGTGGGCCGTGCCGTACTGATCTTCTGGCTGGTTTGGTGGGCTTGGACCCAGTTCACATGGGCTCTGAACGCGGCCAACACCGATCACACTCATGTCCAGCTCCAGACCCTCATTGCCACGGGTGTGGCTTTCTTCATGGCGGTCGCCGTTCCCGGTGCCTTCGGGAGCGGAGCCCTCTGGTTTGCGATCCCCTATGTCTTGGTCCGAACCATCGGTCTGGTCGTATACCTGTGGGTAGCCTCCGACGCCGCCCATCGGGCCGTCATCGGGCGATTCGCCTCCCTATCGGTGGGGGGGCTTGTGGCGGTCCTAGCCGGTGCGATCCTGGGTGGAGACCCACAACTTTGGCTGTGGGGAGTTGCAGTCCTTCTCGACATCGCGGCCGCGGCGCTCGCGGGCGGCGAAGAGACCTGGAACCTCCACCCAGCCCACTTCGTCGAGCGTCACGGCCTGATCGTGATCATCGTGCTCGGTGAGTCCTTGATCGTTGCTGCAGCCGGTCTTTCTGCGGCGCCGGCCGATTCCTCTCTGATCGCTGTCGGAGTGCTGGCGGTGGGCCTCGCGTGTGGGCTTTGGTGGAGCTACTTCCCCTATGTCCGGCCGACCCTCGAGCGAGCGATGGAACGCATTGACCGTGCCCGCCAGGGCCCTCTGGCTCGCGACGTATTCTCCCTCGCACACTTTCCAATGCTGTGCGGCATCGTGGCAATCGCGGCCGCCATCGAGGAGACCATTCTACATCCGGCGGATCCGCTCCCGATCGAGGGTCGGCTGGCCCTGGCCGCTGGACTCTTCCTGTTTCTAGGGGGCTCGTCCATCGCAGCTTGGCGCGCAGTCGGAGTCCTGTCGATCATCAGACTGGGGCTCGCCTTCGGCACGGGCGTTGGGATCGTGGTCCTGGCGAGCCTTCCGCCTTGGGCGAGCCTTTCGCTCGCGGTGGGTGGAACGCTGACCGTCGTGTTGGCAGAAGGGCGATCACATCTGGAGTCGACCTGAATACCTAACGGGGGGGCGCATATGCGTCGTATCGTCACCGTCTGCGGAACGAGCCGACCGGGGAATTTCACCGGAAGAGCGCTAGCCATTGTCGAGAATGAGCTCGGAAAACACGATCTGGAGCTCGACTCATTCGATGCAGGTGGGATGACCCTTGGGTTCCCTGGGGCGGAGGGCACAGCGGATGCCCGCCGGCTCAGGGATGCAGTGCGCGAAGCATCGGGTGTCGTGATCGCGACGCCCGAGTATCACGGCGGATTTTCGGCGATGACGAAGTTGGTGATCGAGAACCTCGGTTTCCCCTCTGCGCTTCAGGGAAAGGCCGTGGCCCTGCTCGGGGTGGCCGCTGGACGGATCGGGGCGATCAAATCGCTCGAGCAGTTGAGAGGCGTGTGTGCCCACACCGGAGCCATCGTCCTCCCCTCGTCGGTCTCGATCGCCGGAGTGCAACAGGCGTTCGACGAACGCGGGAACTGCACCGATGCTGGGGTCGAAGACGCGCTACGAGGGCTCGCCGGTACACTGCTCGAGTTCATCAAGGACTACGTGTGCCCGAAGTACGCGCTCGAGGCCATGGTCCGCGGGGAAGGGGAACCCTGGACCGCCGAGGTGTGATGGCGGTGTCCGGATCAGCCCGGCGAATCAGCCGGCGGGGGCTTTGGACTCAACCCCACAAACTCCAAAAGCAGCAGGGCGTTTCGAGATGTGGCGGGGCCTGGGCGTAGGCGGTAGTCGAACTCGAGATTGCGCTGGCCGTCTACCTCGCGCACCTCTTCCCGGAAGTGCACGTTCACCGAGCGTGCCTCCAGCTCATCGGTCGATGCGAGCGTCAGGTCGTGGGTCGTGATCGCCCCGATCGAGTCGGTCTCCAGAAGCTGATGAAGCACGATCCGGGCGGCGGTTCGGCGCTCCCCGGAATTCGTTCCCTGAAGAATCTCGTCCAGCAGGTAGAGACTCGGTTCCGCTCGGGCCGCTTCCACCACGCGCTTCAGCCGCTGGAGCTCGGCCAAGAAGTACGAAATTCCACCTTCGAGGCTGTCCTGTACCCGCATGGCCGTCCAGGGCAGGATTGTGCGGGTTCGAAACTCGGCGGCGGCGACGGGAGCACCGGCCAAGGCCAGGGTCTGGTTCACCCCGATAGCGCGGAGGAGGGTCGTCTTTCCCGCCATGTTCGAGCCAGTGACGAGAAGGAGCGTGTGCGGTGGGGGAACCTCAGCATCGTTATGCACGCAGCTGCTGGGATCCAGGAGTGGATGCCCGAGCCCTGCCGCTTGAATCCCCTCACCCGGTTCGTCTGAAAACTCTGGGAAGGACCAGTCCGGGTGGTCGTGAAGGAGCCCTCCCAAAGCGGACAGCACCTCCAGCTCTCCGAGGCTTCGAGCCCAGCGACCCGCCGCTTCCCGGTGCTTCCTCTGCCAGCGTTCCAGCCAGTCAAGCATGTGGATGTCCCACGCGAACAGTGCCACGAGTGGGAAGTGAGCGAGCGAAGAACGCCGAGCACCAGCTGTGTCGATGATCCGCACCAGCGCGCGGACCGCGCGCGCCCCACCAGGTGAAGGCTCCAGCACACTCCGGCGCAGCCCGTCGAGCAGGACGCATCCAACCGGAGCTTGCTCGGCAAGTGCGAGCATCGCCGACCAGCCCGCGAGGTCCCCCTCACCAGCCTCCGCTGCCCCCAATCGCTCAGCCGCGTGTGGCGCGACGACCCTATGGAGGGCGAGGGAACCCAATGCCCCGAGCAACGGAAGCAGCCCGGGCGTCCAGCCGAGGAGCCAGGTCACTATCGTCAGCGGGGTGTAGAGCGAGACGAAGCGGCCCGCGAGCAGGATACCCCGGTGATCTCTCAGCCACTCGGGTCTCTCGAGCCACTCGAGGAATTCCGCTGTATCGTGCAGGGCCCCGCCCTGGCTGATCTCACGACCTAGGAGCTCGAGCTGCTCTCGGAGTGCCGTTTCTCGCGCTAGAACCTGCACCGCCTCCTGACGTTCGCGGAGCTCAGGCCTCCACTGCGATCCTGGGCCCAGCGTGGGGTCTGGCGGCTCGGACCGAATGCAGGCCAGCAGCTCGGCTCCACTCGCAGGGAGCGGCGCGAGCGGGTCCAACACGATCTGCTGCAGCACCGCCCTACCGGGGGCTGTGACCACACGGCCGATGAGGTGTGCAAGCGAGGCTCGTCCCACAAGGTCGAGATCGCCCGCCGAGGGATGGTTGACTGGAGCCGAGTCGAGCGGGGGTGGCGGAAGCTGGCCCCAATCTCGATTCAGGCGAGCCTGTGCCTCCCGGTTCAGCATCTCTCTGAGACGCGCGCGTCGCAGCTCCCGTTTGAGACGGCCGTGCCTCCGAATCAGAGCGACAAAGACTCCGACTCCAACAGAGCCCGCGCCAATCAATAGTGGCCACAGATCTCGGGAGGTGGTCTCGAGCAGGAGGAAGGGGGCGGCCATGACGAAGAACGCGAAGGTCCGAAACCGCGACACTCGCAGCACATGGCGCTCGAGCTGGCTGGCTTCAGCGTTGGCCTCGGCCTCTCCGGCCCGATAGTGATCGCGAGCGGCGTTTCTCAACCGGCGCTCGATATGTGGGCGGCTGCCTCTCCGAAAGCCCGCACGATCTCACCGGCTGGCGTCAGCCTCGAGATCCCGGCCAGACTCTGCCCGGCCTGCCAGTATTCTCGGGAGCCACGAGCGTCTCCGGGGTCTTGCGACGACCTCTTCAGCTTCCGCAAGGACTTCAATGCGAACCAACTTCGGACCCAATGCTTGGTACTCCGCCACCGGAGAAGACTGCGAGTGATGGAACCCACCGTTGTCCCCATCGCTTCGATATATGGGGTGCGGATCACGGCAAGCGGGACTCCAGTCAGCCGCTCCGTGCGCACGATGTCGCCGGCCCCGGAGTCGACGATCGCAGCTTTGTACTCGGCCGACGCCCGACAATCTGGGGTGGCGATGAATCGGGTCCCCATCTGGACTCCGTCGTATCCCATCTCCAGCGCCTCTACGAAATCGGACTCGGTCCCGACCCCTCCCGCGCAAATCACTGGAAGCCCGAAGTCCTTTACCTCGCCGAGGAGATCTGCGGGCGTCCGATCACCGGGGTGTCCTCCGGCTCGGAGGTTTACCGCGATCAATCCATCAACTCCAGACTCAGCGCCCTTTTCGGCCCATTTCCTCTCGGTCACGTCATGATAGACCTTGCCCCCCTGGGAGTGGACGCGATCCACGACCCAATCGGGTTTTCCGAGTGAGGTAATGAAGAACCGGATTCCCTCCTCGAGCGCGATATCGATCCAGCGCTCCATGCGGAGCCTGTACGTGCGGGACGACGCCTCGATCAGCGCGTTCATGCCTACGGCTCGCGAAGTCAGCGTGCGAATCAGCCGAATACCCTTTCGGAACTCATGGCCGTGGACGTAGGTAAGGCTCACCGGCTGGACGATCCCGATGCCTCCAGCCTCGCTGACCGCCGCGACCAGCTCGGGATTCGAACAAGGGTACATCGCCCCGCAGATGAGGGGGACCTCGCAGCCCGCGTCCCGCGTGAGACCGGTTTCGAAGGAGGTCGACTCAGCCGGGCGGCCGGAGCCGACACCCACCCGGTCCCGTTCGAGGTCGCGGGCCGTCAGCTGCCTCTCCCTAGACGCCAAAGGGCTCGTACACGTGCTACGTCGTCACCGTCGCGGTCCTGGATGTTGGCTTGCACCCAACATTCAGGCGCGTCGTCGGACTGGGCCATGGTGTCCAAGTCAACCGACGGACCCCGTTTCCATCGCGCCTCTGCGATCAGGGTGCCCCTGGCCTTCTTCAGATATTGAGATTCCAGGCGTAGGACGATTCCGCGAACTCCGGGTGGGATTCCGGTCAGGGTCGCCAGCCCTCCCGCAAGTTCCCCGAGGTTGGTCAGCGCGACTGCGTGTATTGAGCCAAGGTGGTTTCTCACCCTTCGCCGGTCCCGCAGCCGGACACGCGCGTGGCCCGCCTGGAGCTCCTCCACTCGCGCGCCGATGGAACCGGTGTAGGGGATCCGTGTTCCAATGAAGAACGAGAAGACGGCCTTGCCGCCGGGGAGGGGCCGGAGTCTCTCCCAAAGGGCCAAGAGACCGGTGCCGGGCGCTGCTGCAGCATCTCCCATCCTGAGAAGATCCTCCAGGGCCAGCCACCAGGCAAGCGGGTCCCCCTTGGCGATCCCACCTGACTACAACAGTTTGAAGCTCTCCAAAAGTTCAGTCCGAAGGGGGGACATCTCCTCTCGGGCTGGGGGGCCGGTACACGGAGCGGTGAAAGCAGCGGCTGGAAGGAGAATGCGAGATGACGCTGGAGGATAGGACTCCGGTCGGAGTCCTGGGCGCAACTGGAAGTGTAGGTCAGCGGTTCATTCGACTGCTGGCCAACCACCCGTGGTTTCGAGTCGCGGCAGTGACGGCTTCGGAGCGATCGGAGGGACGCCCCTACGCAGAGGCCGTTCACTGGGCGCAAGATGAGGCGATTCCCAAGGATGTGGCGGAGCTACCCGTGCTTCCCACGGAAGTGGGTCCTGAGGTGCCACTCGTGTTCTCGGCTTTGGACGCGGGTGTGGCCGGATCAGTGGAGACAGCGTTCGCCTCGGCCGGAGTCATGGTTGTGACGAACGCGCGCAATCACCGGATGGACCCAGACGTTCCGCTGCTAGTCCCCGAGGTCAACGCCGCTCACCTGGGGCTGCTCGAGGAGCAGAGCTTCGCCGATGGCGGAGGAATCATTGCGAACCCGAACTGCTCCACCATAGGGCTGGTGATCCCGCTGCAGGCTCTCCACCAGGCCTTCGGGGTGCGAGAGGTCAATGTAGTCACCCTTCAGGCCATCTCCGGCGCGGGAATCCCCGGTGTTTCGTCCATGGCGATCATGGACAATGTTGTGCCGTTCATCGGCGGAGAAGAGGAGAAGCTGGAGGGCGAGACACAGAAGATCCTGGGTGAGCACCGTGGCACCGGGATCGAGGCCGCCGAGCTGACCGTAAGCGCGCAATGCACCCGTGTTCCGGTGCTGGACGGCCACCTCGAGATGGTTTCCCTTGCGCTTGAGGGGTCGCCGTCTCCCGAGGAGGTCGAGGGAGTGCTGTCCAGCTTCCGTGGGGAGCCCCAGGAGCGCGAACTGCCTTCGGCGCCAAAGCAGCCGATCCACGTTCTGTGGGAAAACGACCATCCCCAGCCCCGCTTGCACCGAGATCTGGAGGGGGGAATGGCAGTGTCCGTGGGCCGGATTCGCGAATGCCCGGTCCTCGGCACCAAGATGGCGGTGCTCTCCCATAATACGGTGCGTGGGGCAGCCGGAGGGGCGATCCTGTGCGCTGAGCTCGCGGTCGCGCAGGGCCGTGTGACCGGGGTTCAGATAACTCCTTAGAGAGGGCACGCCGATGACTGACACCGCACCGAACTCCAGCCAACCGATCGCAGTCCTGGGCGCGGGGAACCTGGGGTCGGCGATCGCTCGTGGGATTGTTCGCTCCGGGCTACTGCGCGCCGACGAGGTGCACCTGACCCACCTTCAGCCAAAGGAGCTGGCGGAGTTGGCAGGCCGGGGTCATCCGACGGGCGCAGACAACGTCGCGGCGGTAGACGGCGCGCACGTCGTGATCGTCGCCGTGCAGCCCCAGGACGTCGGGGGTCTTTTGGCGGAGATCGCTCCGACTCTCGACCCGGCGCGTCACATCGTTGTGTCGACAGCGACGGGTGTCACACTCGAGTCGCTTCGCAAGAGCGTGGGAGCCGCGGTCCCTGTGGTTCGAGCGATGCCGAACCTGGGAATCCAGACGCGGAACTCGATGACGTGCCTGGCGCTTGGACCCGATTCGGAGCCGGCGCTTCCAGAGGTCGAGACGCTCTTCGGAGGCCTCGGCGAGACGATTCGGATCAAAGAGGAGAACATGGACGCGGCGACCGCCCTATGCGCATCCGGTATCGCCTTCTTTCTCAGGGCGATCCGCGCGGCCGCGCAGGGCGGAATCGAGATCGGCTTCCACGCCGACGAGGCGATCCAAATGGCGGCGCAGACCGCGAAAGGTGCGGCCGAACTCCTCCTGGTGAATCACAGCCACCCCGAGGTGGAGATCGACCAGGTCACCACTCCAAACGGGTGCACGATTGCGGGCCTCAACGAGATGGAGAACCGCGGCTTCACCTCGGCGCTCGTGCGCGGGATCGTCGTATCCGCACAGCGTGCCGCCTCGCTTTCACCGACGAATTCAGATGACTCCGGCGGCGGGTGAATCAGCGATTCTTCACCGTGGCCGAAGCCCAGGCGCTCGTGCCCGGTCTCGAGCGGGCGTTCGAGGAGATCGACGAGCTGCGGCGAGAGCTCGAGCGGCGGATGGATCGGATCAAGATTCTCGATGCGCTATGGGGACCTGCGCTACGGGAGCCAAACAACCCGGATCGCGACGAGTTTCTGTCGGAGCGGGCTGCGGTGCGGCGGACCATCCAAGGCATCGACCGCATGGTAGACGAGCGGATACTCACACTCGGGGTTCGCTTCCCCCAGGGTGGGTTAGAGCACGGTCTCGTCGATTTCCCGACCCGGTATCAGGGCCGGACGGTGTACCTCTGCTGGAAGCGGGGAGAACGTGCGATCGCAAGCTGGCACGAAGTTGACGGAGGGTACGCCGGCCGCCGCCCCCTCAGTGATGACCTCGCCGGGGAGATGGGGGGGGAGGTTTCGCCCGACTAGAGCCGACCTGACCGAGGTCGGGAGACTCGCGCTGCCGGTCGTGGGGGTCCAGGTAGGGCTCATGGGGATGGGTCTCGTCGACACGATGATGGTCGGGCGCGTCTCAGCCCCCGATCTCGCCGCGGTCGCCCTTGGGAACCTCTTCTTTTTCGCCACAGGCGTCTTCGGGGTGGGTGTATTGCTGTCTTTGGACCCTGTGGTGGCGCAGGCGGTCGGGGCCAGAGATGAGGAGGCCGCCGCTCGGGGTGTTCAGCGAGGACTCCTGCTCGCTCTGGTGCTGGCCGCTCTGACGTCGTTGGTACTCCTCCCGGCGGATCTGTTCTTCCGGGCCGCCAGACAGCCTACGGAGGTCATCCCAATTGCGGTTGGGTATGTGCTCGGTCTGATCCCCGGGGCGCCTGCCTTCTTCATTTTCGTCGTCCTGCGGCAGTCGCTCCAGGCGATCGGTCGCGTCGCACCCATCTTCTGGACAGCCCTGGCTGCGAACGTCGTGAACTTCGGTCTCAACTGGGTCCTGATTTGGGGGAATCTAGGCGTGCCGCCGCTTGGCGCTGTGGGGTCTTCCTGGGCGACCTCAATATCCCGCTGGTTTCTGGCCATCGCGCTGCTTACTGCGGCATGGCCGCTACTCCGACCGATGGTGCAGCCTTGGCGGAGTGGAGTGGGCCAGCTCCGACCTCTTGCCGGCATGCTCTTTCTGGGCGTGCCCATCGGCTTCCAATACCAGCTGGAGTGGGGCGCGTTTGCGGTCACCGGACTCCTGATGGGGCTCCTCGGGACGGAAGAGATGGCGGGGCACCAGATTGCGCTCAATCTGGCTGCCTTTGCCTTCATGATTCCCATGGGGATAGGGGCGGCTGCCTCGGTACGGGTGGGTCAGGAGGTGGGGGGCGGCGACCCGGGAAGAGCCCGTCGGGCGGCTGGCGGTGCACTGGCCATTGGGCTGACCTGCATGCTTGGCACCGCGATCCTGTTCCTGTCATTTCCAACGGCGCTGGGGCGGATGTTCACCGACGATCTGGGCGTGGTCGGTGTCGTGGTAGTGCTCCTTCCGATCGCTGGCGTTTTTCAGGTTTTCGACGGCCTACAGGCTGTCGCTGGAGGCGTACTCAGGGGCGTCGGAGACACTCGGGCACCCATGTGGGCGATGATCGCGGGGTTCTGGGCCCTTGGACTCCCGCTGTCGCTACTGCTCGGCTTCCGCCTCGATCTGGGCCCTCCCGGACTCTGGTGGGGGTTGGCGGCGGGCCTGGCCGTGGTAGCGACCCTTCTTCTCCTGCGAGTCCGCAGTCACCTCGGGGGCGAGCTGCGTCGTCTCGCTATCGAATAGGGGCTAGGGGGCGGTGAAATCCCCTACGAAAGTGATCTCGGGAACGAGTTCGTAGCCTGTCTCGCGCAGGACCGTCTCCCTTGCGAGATCGATGAGGTGACGCACCTCTCGCGCCGTCGCGCCCCCCAGGTTCACGATAATATTCGCGTGCTTCTGAAAAATTCTCGCGCGACCGTGTACGTGCCCTTTCAGCCCGCATTCGTCGATGAGACGCCCGGCCCCGATCCCCTCGATCTTCTGGAAAACCGAGCCGACGCATGGGTAGATCGAGAGATCAGGATGCCGCTCGGCTCGCCATGCCAGGTTCTCTCTGATCACCCGTTGGAGTTCCTCACGCGGGGTGGGCTCCAGGCGGAAGGTGGCTGACAGGACGACGTCGTCCCGGCGATGGAGGATTGACTCGTCGTAGCCGAACTCGAAGTAGTCCACTCCCACGCTCCTGAACTCTCCTTCTTCGGTGAGGAGCTCAGCCGAGTCCAACACCTCGGCGATGAAGACCGTGCGTTCCCGAGCCGGGGCAGGGGAGAGGAAATGAAGGTTCTGCCATAGGGCTCCACCCACCGTGCTCGGGATTCCCACGAAGTGATGTAGGCCCCCGAGCTCCCGGGCAATGCTCGCTTGGATCAGATCTGGGAAGGTCTGTACGCCTGCCCCGGCCTCGACCCGAACCTCGTCTACGAAGCGCACGCCGGAGACCGACGAGTGCACGACGAGACCGCGGAACCCGCCGTCCGCGATCAGGATGTTTGCTCCACGTCCGAGCAGGAAGTACGGGATCTCGAGCTCTCGCGCGGCTGAGATCGACGCCGCCAACTGAGCGGGTGTTTGCGCATCCACGTAGAGGTCGGCGGGTCCGCCGATCTGGAATGTGGTGAGCGGTCCCAGGGGAACAGCCCGCTCCAGTGTGGCGCCCTCCAATCGGTCGCTCAGCGCCGAAATCGGGTAGCTCTCGACAGTTGTCATCATCAAGGAATCTCAGGGCTGAGGACTCGGAACCAAGGTACCGCATGGAATCCTCGGGGTACAAACGGGTCGGGGAGTGTTCCTCATCGTTTGGTGCCCTGCACGTACGGACGGTACCCCGTGAGCTTACCAGAGCGATCGAAGTCGAACGTCCTGATCTTCGACGGCGACTGCAAGATGTGCCGGAGCTCGGTGGAATGGATCCGTCGCAGAGATCCAGACGGCCTGATCGAGACGCTGCCCTATCAAGACCTGTCGGTGTCTGCGCGATTCCCTGGAATCCCACCCGAGGACCTAAGGCTTGCTATCCAACTCATCTCGTTGGAGGCGGGGCGGCTGGAGGGAGCTCGGGCAGTCGAAGAGATCCTCAATCTCATTCCGAGTACCCGCCGGGTCGGCCCCCTCTTTCGCATCCCAGGAGTCCGTTGGCTTGCCCAGCGCACCTACGAGATCGTGGCGAGGAACCGACGGCGTTTCGGATGCAGCGATCACTGTTGCTGGTAACACTCGTTGCGCCCCGCGTCGCTTGGCTGAGAGGCCGCTCGCCATCAGATGGTGCTCTGAAGAAGCCGGAGCCCAGGCAGCGCTACCTCCCGAACCCCTGCGGGCGCTAGATTGACACTCCCGTAGGAGCTACCCAGATTTCGTGGCTCGACCGGTTTCAGACCAGTCCCACGCTCAACAAAGACGCCATGTTCAAGTCACTCCGAGCGCGGATCATCGTGATTCTCCTCGCGATCGTAGGGTGCGGGGTCTACCTCTACCAGAACCATACCGAGACGGGGAGTCTGGTGAAGCTGGGCCTCGATCTACAGGGCGGGATGTACCTGGCCCTCGAAGTAGACGATCCCGAGGAGACGATGCCGCTCGACGCACGTGCAGATGCGATCGACCGGGCCGAACGGATCATTCGAAATCGGGTGGATGAGCTGGGAGTGGAGGAGCCGCTGATCCAGAAGGTCGGACAGGATCGTCTCATCGTCGAACTCGCCGGCATCGCTGATGAGGAGCGCGCCAAAGAGATCGTGGGTCAGACCGCCCTGCTGGAGTGGAAGCTGGTCCGGTCTACCTCCGAGATGAATGCATCCCTGCTCCGAATCGACCAGGTGATCGTCGCTACCGTCGGCGAGGATTCGATCGCCGCACTTGGAAGCCGGAGCGAATCGGAGTTTGTTGAGGAAGCACTGGAGGGTGAATCAGTGGAGGCCCTGCTCTTCGGCCGAGGGGAGGAAACTCAGCAGGCTGAAGAGGACTCGGCGGCGATGGCTGCCGACCCGGACGTGGTTGCCGAAGCTGTCGAGCCGGATTCCACGGATCCGGAGGGTGCGCCCGACGAGGTGGATGAGGAGTCGCGGTATCGACCCTTCACCTCCCTCCTACTCCAAGGTGGTGCGAATGGGGAGTACCTGGTCGCGACAGGTGACGTCGAGCTCATGCAGGCGTTTCTCGACATGCCTGTGGTGCAGGCGGCCATGCCCAGGGAGCTCTCGCTTCAGTGGCATTGGGTGCCAATCGCCTCGGGCGCACAGACCTTCCGACAGCTCTACGTTCTGGAGGACCAGGCCTTCCTGACCGGAGACATGCTCGAGGACGCAACCGCGATGCGGGACCAGCAGTTCAACCAGGCGGTCGTGCAGTTCGAGCTCTCGCGCGTCGGAGGACGCCGTTTCTCAGATCTGACGGGACGGAGCATCGGGGAGAGGATCGCGATCGTGCTTGACCGTGAGGTCGTGAGTGCCCCGGTAGTCCAGGCTCGCATCGGGGCCCGAGGTCAGATCGAACTCGGCGGGTCCTCGATGGAAGAAGCAACCGATCTGGCCCTGGTGCTACGGGCGGGGGCCTTGCCAGCGCCGCTCCAGATCATCGAGGAGCGCACAGTCGGGGCCTCGCTGGGCCAGGATTCGATCGATCAGGGGATGATGGCGGGGATCATCGGTCTGATCTTCGTCGTGCTCATCATGATCGCCTACTACCGGGTGTCCGGCCTCTTGGCCGTCATGGCGCTATCCGTCTACGTAGTGCTCGTCCTCGGTGGGTTAGCCGCGCTCAACGCGACGCTGACTCTCCCCGGAATCGCGGGGCTCATTCTCTCGATCGGCATGGCGGTAGATGCCAATGTCCTCATCTTCGAGCGGATCCGCGAGGAGCTCGCGGAGGCGAGAGCCCTGCGCACCGCGGTGGATGAGGGATTCGCGCACGCGCTTTCGGCGATCGTGGACGCGAACATCACGACGCTCATCACCGCGCTCATCCTGTTCCAGTTCGGGACCGGGCCCGTCCGTGGATTTGCGGTGACCCTCTCCATCGGGATCATCGCCTCGTTCTTCACCGCCCTGTATGTAACGCGGACGCTCTTCCTCATCTATCTGAGAGGGAAAGCGGCCACCGACACGGTCAGCATCTAAGGTCGAGCGACGATGCAGGTCTGGATCTTTCGTAACGCACGCTTTGCGTTCCTCGAGAAACGAAGGAAGGCATATGTCGTGTCGGCGGTGGTGCTCTCCATCGGCATTGGTGCCATGATCCTCAACGTGTTTGCCATCGGCAATTGGCAGAACTATGGCGTCGACTTTACGGGTGGGACGCGCGTTGTGGTGCTCGTGGGGGAAGGAACCACAGTCGCCGATCTCCGAGAGGCCCTTGGAGGTGCGCAGGCGCCGCCGATTAGCCAGTTCGGCGCCGAGAACGAGTATACCGTTCGAATCCCCTTGGTTGGGGGAGAAGAGCCCGAAGAGGTCGCGAACGAGCTCGCCGCCGCGTTGGAGGCCAGCTCTGAGGTCGGCCAGTTCGAGATCAGGGAGCGGGAGTTTGTGGGACCCACGATCGGCGGGGAGCTTCAGCGGCAGGCGCTTTTGGCCATGCTCGTGTCATTCTTTGCTACGCTGATGTATCTCGCCGTCCGATTCGAATTCCGGTTCGGGCTCGCCTCGGTGATCGCCACCGTGCACGATATCGTGCTGACACTCGGGTTTCTCGCGCTTTTTCGGATCGAGATCTCACTTCCTACCGTGGCCGCGATCTTGACGGTCATCGGTTACTCGCTGAACGATACCATTGTGGTGTTCGACCGCATCCGCGAGAACCTCAACAGGAAAGGCGGGAGGCGAGAGGATCCCGAGGCACTCACGAACCGATCGATCAACGAGGTCTTGCCCAGGACGGTGATGACCTCCGGTACGACGCTGGTGGTCTTGCTCGCCCTGCTGATCCTCGGGGGGCCGGTGATTCGAGACTTTACGATCGTCTTGATTCTGGGTGTGGTGATCGGGACCTATTCCTCCATATTCGTTGCTTCCCCAGCCCTCCTTGAGATCCAGACACGCTGGGGGACCGAGGAGGATACCGATAGGAAGAAGAGGCGCCGGAAGGACCGTGGGAAGGAGGCGATTCCGGTCTGAGTCCAGAGTGGTTCTGGGGGCTGCGGCGGGGCAGGGGCCGTGGGGAAGACCCCACGGTCCCCTTTCTTTGACACTCGCTCGTCTTACGGCTCCACAGGTTATCCTGCGGGAGGCGCGGCATGTTGATCGACACGCACTGCCACCTTACTCATGAGCGATTCAACGGGGACCTCCCCGAGGTTCTCGAGAACGCACGCCAAGCTGGTGTCGGAGCCATCATCGCGATCGCCTCGGACCTCGACGACTCGCGCGCCGTGCGGGAGCTCTGGGAGGAGGACGAGAGCTCGGATTCAGCGGGACTCGAGATCTGGGGGACCGCGGGGGTCCACCCGCATGAGGCATCGGCCGCCCCGTCTGGGCTCCGGGACTGCTTGATCGAGGCTGTGGAATCGGATTCACGGGTGATCGCTTTGGGAGAGTGCGGGTTGGACTACCACTATGACCATTCGCCGCGTCGGGTCCAGCGCCGAGTGTTCGACGGTCACATAGAGCTGGCGCAGGACACGGGACTTCCACTCGTGGTGCACTGTCGAGCGGCCGAGGACGATATGAAGGACGCTCTTCGCGCAGCGCAGAGTGCCCGCGCCCGAGGCGTTCTGCACTGCTTTCCAGGAGATCCAGATCTGCTCGATGCGGCGCTGGAGGCGGATTGGATGGTCTCGTTCACGGGTCTCGTCACCTTTGCCTCCTTTGAGGGAGAAGAGGCCGTTCGACGGGTCCCCAGAGACCGCTATATGCTGGAGACGGATGGTCCCTACATGGCTCCCGTGCCCTTCCGCGGGCGGCGAAACGAACCGGCCATGGTTCCCCACATCCGGGATCGAGTCGCCGAGCTGAGGGGGGAGAGTGGTTCTGACGTGGAGAACGACACGACAGACAATGCGCGCCGATTCTTCGGGCTCTTAGAGACATGACACGGACGGTTCAGATTCTGCCCGATAGCGTGGCGAATCAGATCGCCGCCGGAGAGGTGGTCGAGCGTCCCGCCTCCGTGGTTAAGGAACTGATCGAGAACGCGTTGGACGCAGGGGCGAGGAGAATCGACATCCACCTCGTGCAGGGAGGGAAACGAGTCATTCGGGTAGCTGACGACGGCGGGGGTATGGGGCGGGAGGATGCGATCCTGTCGCTCGACCGGCACGCGACGTCCAAGATCCGCGAAGCGACCGATCTTCGGGCCATCGCTACCCTGGGTTTCCGCGGAGAGGCCCTACCTTCGATCGCTTCTGTTTCTCGCTTCACTTTGGAGACCAGGAGAGCCGACGAAAGCGTCGGGACCCGGATTCGTGTGCGGGGAGGGACGATCACAGCGGTTGAAGACGTGACCCGAACCGTAGGCACGACCGTTGCGGTCGAAAACCTCTTCTTCAACGCTCCAGTCCGGGCAACCTTCCTCAATGCGCCTTCCGCGGAGACTCGCGCAGTGCATGAGGCCATCTCGCCTCTGGCCCTAGCGCATCCTGGAGTGGCGTTCACCCTCACCTCAGACGACCGGCTCCTCGTCGAACTTCCCGAAGCCTCCGACGTGGTGGAACGGATCGCAGGTCTTTGGGGCGACGACGTGGCGAGACAGCTGGTTCCCGTAGAGATCGAGAGCGATGAGACCCGACTTCGCGGGCTGATTCAGCGCCCCGATGCTACCCGCGCCGGTTTTCGACGCGCCTGCCTCTTTGTGGGGGATCGCCCGTTCCGGGAGCGGGCTCTGGTAAGGGCCGTGGAGCGAGGATACAGGACCACGATCCCCGAAGGGAACCGCCCCTGGCTCTTCCTGTTCATCGAGCCCCCGCAGGGGAGCGTCGACCTTAACGTGCACCCCACCAAATCGGAGGTTCGTTTTCAGCACCTGGGAACGGTGGAGGACTTGGTCGAGAGAGGCGTGAGGGCGGCACTCGAGGGGGAAGCCAGCTCCGCGACGTTTGACCGAAGTCCACAGAGACCGGCCCTGACCGTCCGAGAGTCAGGCCCTAAGCTGCCCGGCCCCAACGGATCCGAAGAGTCGAGCGGGGTCTCTCTCGGGGATAGGGAGGCGGCCTCCGCTCTTCCCGAGCCTCAGATGGCTCTATTCCTCTCTGGCCAAGGTCCGGAGCCGCGGCCGGTTGAAGCAGATCCGGGAACGTCCGGCGATGGCGAGCCAGGAGCGCCCGATGTGCCCGCGGAGGAGATTGGAAGCCCTCGACTCTGGCAAGTGCATCGCTCGTGGATTCTGGCCGAGGCGCGCAACGGAATCCTCCTTATCGATCAGCATGCAGCGCACGAGCGTGTCCTCTTCGAGCGGATCATGAGTCGTTTCGATGACCGCACCGAGCCGAGTCAGCGACTCCTCTTCCCGCTCACGATCCGCCTGACTGCCCCGGAGTACGCGATCGTCGAGGATCTTACCGGGCTCCTCGGGACAACCGGATTCGAGGTTGAGGGGTTCGGAGGCGACACCGTGATCGTCCACGGAGTGCCGGCCCCGCACGCTCATTTCGATGCAGAGCGGTGTTTTCGAGAGATGATCGAAGAGCTGACGCATGGATCGACGCTCATGCGCTCTGCCCGGAACCAGTTTGAACGCGTGGCCATGAGCTTTGCCTGCAAGGCTGCGATCAAGGCAGGGCAGGAGCTGGACGAACGGGAAATCCAAGAGCTGTTTGATCAGCTCTTCGCCACCGAACTCCCCTACCACGACGTCCATGGGCGGCCTACCACCGTCCGACTGTCGCGCGCCGAGCTTGAGAGGAAGTTCGGGCGGTGACCCTTCCGGCCCTGGTCGGAGCCACCGCTGTGGGCAAGACCGCACTCTCCCTGGGCGTTGCGCAGCGGCTGAATGGCGAGCTCATCTCGATGGACTCGAGGCAAGTCTATCGTGGGATGGATGTCGGAATCGCGAAGGCCGATCGGGAGTCTCGCTCCCTGGTACCCCATCACGGGTTGGACCTCATCGATCCGAACCAGTCCTACTCCGCGGTCCGGTTTGCCCGTGATGCCCGAATCTGGATGCGTGAGATCGAGGATCGGGGCCACCTCTCCATCCTGGTGGGCGGGACCGGGTTCTTTCTTCGAGCGATTACGGCCCCCCTGTTCCAGGAACCCGAGATGAGCGAAGAACGTCGCGGGCGGCTGCGGGGATGGCTCTCTCAACGCTCCAATCAGGAGCTTGAGCGGTGGGTCCGAGTCCTCGACCCTGACCGCGCGGCGCTGGCCGGGGCGGGCGGGCCGCAGCGGCTGTCGCGAAGCGTCGAGATTCCTCTACTCACCGGAAAGCCGCTCTCCTGGTGGCATCGGGAAGGGTCCCCAGAGGCGCGGCCAATCGACGTGAAGGTCGTTCTCGTTGAGCTTCCGCGGGCCGCGCTCTACGAGCGCATCGACGAGCGGACCCAGCGGATGTTCGACAGCGGGTTCCTGGAGGAGGTGGAGCGGCTTCTGAACGCGGGCTATACCCCCCAAGATCCGGGCATGACCGGGACCGGTTATCGGGAGGCGGTCTCCGTGGTTTGCGGGGATCTCGGCCTGGCCGAGGGGGTGGATCGCGTGCAGAGGGCGACTCGGGGGTATGCCCGCCGTCAACTCACCTGGTTCAGGAACCAGATGCCAGAGCCCGCGCTGCGGGTGGACGCCTCCATCCCGCTCGCCGACCAGACCGACCAAGTCGTACAGTGGTGGGAGGGGACCGGAGCCGCTGGCCAGGGGTAGGGAGGGTCCCTCACCAGGAGCCATGCCAACGTGAAGATTGGGATCGCCTGCTACCCTACATATGGTGGGTCGGGAGCGGTAGCGACCGAGTTGGGCCTCGGTTTGGCCGAACGCGGCAACGAAGTGCATTTCATGTCTTACGCCCCGCCGTTTCGCCTGGCGGGGTTTCGCGAGCGGGTTTACTTCCACGAAGTGGAAATGGAAGACTACCCTCTTTTCGAGCACCCTCCCTACTCGCTCGCCCTGGCGGTTGCAATCCATCAGGTGGCTCAAGACCATGGGCTGGACGTCGTGCACGTCCACTATGCAATCCCGCACGCCACTTCCGCCTGGATTGCGGGGCAGATGTTCGAGGGGGACGAGCGACCCCGCATCATCACCACACTTCATGGAACCGACATCACCCTCCTAGGGAAACATCCTTCCTTTCGATCGATCACGCGGTTCTCGATCCTCAAGTCCGACGGACTTACGGCGGTATCCGAGTACCTGAAGGAGGAGACTGAGCGGAATTTCGAAGTCGATGGCAGGGCGATTCAGGTGATCCCGAACTTCGTCGACACCGAGCTCTACCGGCGTGGACGCGAGCCCTGTCATCGGGCGAAGCTGGCGGCGGACCACGAAAAGATTCTGATGCATGTATCGAACTTCCGGTCGGTCAAACGCGTGGGCGATGTGATCGAGATCTTCGCGCGAGTCACCCGTAGGATTCCGAGCCGGCTGATCATGATCGGTGATGGCCCGGATCGACCCCGGGCACAACAACTAGCGGATGATCTCGGCATCGCAGATCGAGTCGAGTTTCTCGGAAAACACACTTCCGTCGACGAGATCCTCGCGTGCGCCGACTTGTTTCTCCTCCCCAGCGAAACCGAGTCGTTCGGTTTGGCAGCGCTGGAGGCGATGGCGTGCGGCACGCCTGTGGTGGCGTCGCGTGTTGGCGGACTCCCCGAGGTCGTCGAGGATGGGGAAAGCGGGTACCTCTTTCCGGTCGGTGACGCGCAGGCGATGGCAAGCGGCGCCTTGGAGATCCTATCCGTAGAAGATCGGTGGCGGGCGATGAGTGAGCGCAGTCGGGAGATCGCAGAGGTTCGCTTCTCGGCACCGGCGATCATCGGAATCTATGAGGCCTTCTACCGGGAGGTTCTGGCCAGGCCGACTCCGTTCGGCCCGACTGCTCTAGGGGCTCGGCCTGATCCAGTGGGAACGAGCCGGTGAAGCGAGCCCTGTGGGAACAGGGAGATGCAGACGGTAACACCACCTTGGACGCCGAGGTCGACGCACTCGTCTCGCTGGCACTAGGCGAAGATGTGGGAGAGGGGGACTGGACCACCCTCTGGATTGTCGACCCCGGGACACCCGCCGAAGCCCTAATCGTGGCCAAAGAGGATCTCGTGGTTGCCGGATGTGGCGTCGCGCGCAGAGCCTTCCTCGGAGTCGACCCAGATCTAGAAGTCGAGTCTCTCGTGGCGGACGGTGTCCAGGTCGCGGCGGGTACCCCCAATCCTGAGGATTTGGGGTGAGGGGCGTTCGATCCTTACTGCGGAGCGAACGGCTCTCAATTTCCTCGCGCGGTTATCGGGGGTCGCGACGCTGACCCGCCGCTTCGTCGAGGCGGTGGAAGGCGAGTTGGCCGAAATCATGGACACTAGAAAGACGACACCGGGCTGGCGGGCGCTGGAGAAGTGGGCGGTCCGGGTGGGTGGAGGCGCGAACCACCGAATGGGCCTCGATGACATGATCCTGGTGAAAGACAACCACATCGCTATGGCTGGGGGGGTGCGCAACGCGGTAGAGAGGGTGCAGCAGCGAAACGAACCCGGTCTCCTCGTCGAGGTCGAGTTGACCCGTCCGGGGCAGCTCGACCGACTCCGGGAACTGGGGGTCCAAAGGATCCTCCTCGACAACATGTCGGATGAGGAGATCCGTGAGGCTGCCGCTCAGGTATCGCAGTGGCCCGAGCCTCGGCCCGAGCTCGAGGCATCTGGAAACATGACACTCGAACGTGTGCGCCGCGTGGCCCAGACGGGGGTCGACTGGATCTCGGTGGGTGGGCTCACGCACTCTGCTCGATCGGTGGATCTATCCCTGCAACTTTCCGGATTCTCGGGCCGGGAGTCACCGACAACTTGAGCTCTCCTCACCTCGACCGAACGGCCTTGGAGCCGGACGTCTCCGGTATCCCTCGGCCCTGGAAGGGTCGCGATGCCGAAGCCTGGGCGAGGCAGATCGGAGTTCCCCGGCTGGAGCTACATCGGCGACTGCCTTCAACTAATTCCTATCTCTGCGATCTGATCCCAGACGGTGCCCTCCCATTCACAACGATTGTGGCGGACGAGCAAACCGCGGGTCGAGGACGAGACGGGAGCGGCTGGCATTCGCCTTCCGACACCGGCCTCTGGCTCTCGGTCCTTCTCGCCCTGGAGTCCCAGGGCACGGCAGGAGTCCTTCCCCTTGCCGCAGGAGTGGCGATCGCGATCGCCATCGAGAAGGTAGCGAAGGTGAGCGTGGGCTTGAAGTGGCCTAACGATATCCTCGTTGGCCCTCGAAAGGTTGGGGGGATCCTCTGTGAGTCTGCCGGAGACTCAGGGCAGCTCGTCGCAGTGGGGATTGGCGTCAACCTACGACGGCCGGCCGCGGGATTTCCGCCCCAGCTAGCTTCGTCCGTGGCCTTCCTGGATGAGGTTGGCGGCCGGTCCACCACAGAGCCTGAGCTGACGAAGCAGGTCATCGAAGAGCTCAGAAGGTGGACTCAGCCGATCCCCAACACCCTCTCCGGTCGCCTGCGAATGGAATGGGAGTCGCGTGACCGGCTCCAAGGCCGACAGGTGCGTCTGGAGTCGGGCATCGTCGGCGTCGCCACGGGGACGTCTCCGGAGGGAGCCCTGGAGGTTGCTGCAGCCGACGGATCGCTGCTTCGTGTGCGGGCCGGACGCGTGCGAATCAAAGAATCAGGCGGCTCTGCGGCCCTCTACGCCGCCGGAAGACCCCGCTCGAACGAGGGGGTTCGATAATGCACCTGGTCGTCGACGTAGGGAACACCGAGACCGTAATCGGGCTGTTCGCCTCGGATTCCCTCAAAGTGACTGTCCATCGACGGTACGCAACGGCGGTCCCTCGCACCTCGGATGAGCTTCTACTCCTCATCCGAAGTTCGCTACGCGACGCGGGGCACTCAGACGAAGATGTGGAGCGAGCAGTCCTGGGATCGGTGGTGCCCGTCCAGACTGAGCTCCTACTCCCCGCCTTGGCCTCGGTCGGTCAGGGGAATGTCGTGGTCGTGGACGGCGTGGAAGGTCTGCCGATTCGTCTGGATGTGGAGGAACCCCCGCGAGGCGTCGGCGCGGACCGAATCGCGAACACCCTCGCCGCAGCACATCTCTATCAGCGAGATACGATCGTCGTGGACCTAGGAACCGCCACAACCTATGACTGCGTAACTGCCGATGGGGTCTTCTCCGGAGGGGTCATCGCGCCAGGCTTGTTGGCAGGCGAGGAATGGATGGCAGGGCGGACCGCCAAGCTCCCGCGCGTGTCCTTTAGGCGGCCTGAACGCGTAATCGGTCGCCGCACCGAAGACTGCCTCCAGAGCGGGATCTTCTATTCGGCCGTGGACGCCCTCGATGGCCTCATCGAGCGAGTCATGGGAGAGTGGGATCGACCCCAGGCTCAGGTAGTGGCTACGGGAGGACATGCGTCGACGGTGGCCGCGCACTCGAGGCTCATCGAGAAGGTAGATCCGTACCTGACGCTGGTAGGACTGAAGATCGCGGGGGAGCATTTGTCCAGCCGGGTGTGACTCAGGAGGACCCCCGACTCGGTGATGTCTCTCGCGCCAGTCGGAGGGCCCGCCTTCTTGCCCGCTCGAGCCAGGCGTTCGAAAAGAAAAGGATTCTCGCCGATAAGACGATGCGCCGTACCTCGCTTCGACTGACCTTGATCGGCGCCCGGAAGGCCTGGGCGTTTCCAAGGCTCGCGCGGGCCGTTCGGAGGGCGAGGAGAGCCGGAATGATGCAGAATACGCGGATTCCCCGCGCCTTGGACGGCAGTGCCTGGCAGTAGTGAAGCGCGTCGGCGATGTGGCCTCCGGCCTTTGCCACGAAGAAATCCAGGATCGAGAGCTGCCAATCGCTTTTCAGGCCTCGCAGGTCTGAGGCGGATTCCTCTGGAGTAAACCGGGCGGGTAGGATTTGGCGAGGTACGTAGACCCATCCCCGCTCAGGATCCTCGTGTAGACCGCGAATGATATTCACGGTCTGAAGTCCTAGGCCGAAGGGAACGGCTGACTCGAGGAGAGCGTCTCGCCGCCGCATAACAGCGGGTGAGTGTGCGCAGAATAGGTCCGTTAGCAGGAGCCCGACCCGTCCCGCAACCTCGAACATGTACTCGTCCAAGGCGGCTTCGTCGGGGAAGTCCGCTCCCCGACGCGTCCACCGAGACATCCCGCGAGCCGTGCCTGCCGTATGGGATTGTATCGGCTCGAGCAATTCGGAGGCCAAATGGGAAAGGCCTTCGAGAATCGATGGGGCCTTGAGCGCAGCCAACTGGTCGGGCAGGCCATGATCCTGGGCCGCAACCGCGCGGGTCAGCGTTGCAAGCTCCTCCGGGTCCACCAGGTCGGCTGCTTGCTCGACGAGCCGAGCCCAGCGATCCAACGCTTGGCGCTTCTCATCGTCGCTCAGCGTGGGGGAGTCCTCGAAATAGTCCGCTACACGCAGCACCAGATACGCCAGCGTGACGGCGTCGCGAAGGGGCCTTGGGAGGGCCTCGATCCCTACGGCAAAGGTCCGACTGGTGGCCCGGAGTAGCTCGTAGAATTCCTGCATAAATAAAGGCTTCCCCGGGTTTTGACGGCTCCCCTGGTGAGGGGGCGATCTCGAGCCGAGAACGTAAGGATGGGGACAGACCGGAACAAGTCGCTCAAGCCGCAGGGAGTCGACCGTTGGGCCTCCTGAAGCTGTTGCAAATCCTGGGGTTTACACCGGTTGACACCGGGCAGTTGCGGAGTACATTTGTCGGGCTATTAGCACTCTCACGAGATGAGTGCTAAAGGGATCCTCACCTTTTCCCCAAACCAGTGGAGCACGGAGGAGAATCGCATGGCGAATAAGACTGGAACGAAGGTACAGCCCCTTGCCGATCGGGTCGTGGTGCAGGCCCTGGATGAGGCGGAGCAGACCCGGGGCGGCCTTTACATCCCGGACACAGCGAAAGAAAAGCCGCAGCAGGGCAAGGTTATCGCTGTCGGACCCGGGAAGCTGTCTGAGCAAGGCGAGCGCCTCGCTCCAGATGTGAAGGAAGGAGACACGGTCCTGTATGGGAAGTACTCGGGCACCGAGGTCACCGTGGACGAGGAGGAGTACCTCATCCTCCGTGAGTCGGATATTCTCGCCGTCCTAGACGGCTGACGCTCGATCACTCGATGGTAAGGAGATAGCACCGATGGCTGCGAAGGATCTTAGTTTCGACAGTGAAGCTCGCCGGAAGCTCAAGGCAGGGGTGGACAAGCTGAGTCACGCCGTGAAGGTGACGCTCGGCCCTAAGGGTCGGAACGTGGTGCTCGACCGCAAGTTCGGAGCACCGACCGTGACCAAGGACGGCGTCTCGGTAGCGAAGGAAGTCGAGTTGGAGGATCCCGTGGAGAACATGGGCGCACAGATGGTGAAGGAGGTCGCAACGAAGACCTCGGATATCGCAGGCGACGGAACGACCACGGCAACCGTGTTAGCTCAAGCCATCTTTGGGGAAGGCCTGAAGAATGTGACGGCCGGAAGCGACCCGATGGCAATCAAGCGCGGAATCGACCAAGGAGTAAACGAGGTGGTGAGGGACCTGGAGAACCTCTCCGTCGAGACGAAGGGGAAGAAGGAGATCGCCCAGGTTGGAACCATCTCGGCGAACTCTGACCCTGAGGTCGGAGAGCTGATCGCCGATGCGATGGAGAAGGTGGGGAAGGACGGCGTCATCACGGTCGAAGAGGCCAAAGGGCTCGACACGACGCTCGAAACAGTAGAGGGGATGCAGTTCGATAGGGGCTACCTCTCCCCGTATTTCGTGACGGATCCGGAACGTATGGAAGCGATTCTTGAAGACGCGATGATTCTGATTCACGACAAGAAGATCTCGAATATGAAGGATCTCTTGCCGATCCTCGAGAAGGTGGCCCAGATGGGGCGACCCCTCACGATCATCGCGGAAGATGTCGAAGGTGAGGCGCTCGCGACCCTGGTCGTGAACAAGCTACGTGGGACCCTAAAGGTGTGCTCCGTGAAGGCTCCCGGATTCGGCGACCGCAGGAAAGCGATGCTCCAGGACATCGCCGTGCTCACCGGCGGACAGGTCATCTCGGAGGAGCTCGGATTCAAGCTCGAGAACGCTGTGGCGTCTGACCTCGGCGAGGCGAAGAGACTCGTCATCGACAAGGACAACACCACGATCGTCGACGGTGCCGGTGAGGAACAGAAGATCCAGGGTCGGATCGAAGAGATCCGGTCCGCGATTGACAAATCGACGTCGGATTACGACTCGGAAAAGCTACAGGAGCGCCTCGCAAAGCTCTCGGGTGGAGTGGCCGTTATCAATGTAGGCGCCGCTACCGAGACCGCGATGAAGGAAAAGAAGGCGCGAGTTGAAGACGCCCTGCACGCGACGCGGGCCGCGGTCGAGGAGGGGATCGTTGCTGGGGGTGGAGTGGCCCTGATTCGGGCTCAAGCCGCACTCAGCTCCTACAACCTCGAAAGCCATGCGGAACAGATCGGCGTAGACATCCTCCGGCGCGCGCTGGAGTCGCCGATCCGTCAGATTGTGGAGAATGCGGGCGTCGAGGGGTCCATTGTTGTCGCGAAGGTCCGAGAGTCGAAGGAGCAGAACTACGGATTCAATGTGATGACGGAAGGGTACGAGGATCTCGTCGAGGCCGGGGTGATCGACCCCACGAAGGTCGTTCGCACGGCCTTGCAGAACGCGGCATCCATCGCCGGGCTGTTGCTCACCACAGAGTGCGTGGTGGTCGAGCAACTCGAGGACGAACCTGCGGGCGCTGCTGCTGGCGGAATGGGCGGAATGGGCGGAATGGGCGGAATGTACTGACCGACCCCCTCTTTTTGGGGTGCCCGAGTCGCACGACGGGGCGGGGGCTTCGGCCCTCCGCCCCGTTTGTTTTTCGACGACTCGGTGAGCGTCCAGATTCACCGTTAGGCCGGTTGTGGCACTGAGACATGTGGGCGTATTTTGCCGGCAACCCCCCCAACACCATCCGCTGGGAGAGTACCATGCCAAGGTTCAGGATGCTGCCATACGGTCTGTTGCTCTTGGCCGTGGCCTGTTCATCGGAGGCCGGGCCTCCCGGAGTGACTGGAGACGCGATAGGTGACTTCGATTCATCGGCCTGAGGTGGAGCTGAGCCACCCTATTCCGCCCGAGGTCGACGCCGGTAGCGACTTCACCCTGCAGCTCCGGGTCTCATGTCCTTCAGGCTGTGATCTGCGAGGAAACAAGGTCCAAGTTTTGTCGCCTGACGGGCTCGTGATCACGAGCGAGCTGGCTACATACGATGGTGGGGCGAACGAAACGGAGGCTTTCAGCGTGAGGGCCCCTCCGCAGGTCACAGAGCATTCCTGGAGCATCGTGGTTCCCGAGCATCAGAGCGCAGAGGTCGTTCACGAGGAGTGCTCTCTCATCCTCCCGTTCGCGACCCAACCCCATGCCGCCAGCATGGCGATTTGGGATGTCCCCTCTCCGGTCGTCCTAGGCACTCCCTTCCGCGTCAAGGTAGGGGTCAAGTGTTCATCGGCCTGCCGGATGACAGGGGAGGTCGTCGAAGTAAGAGATGAGGCTGGGAGTACGATCGGAGAGGGAAGGCTCACCGATGCCCCGTGGCCCGGAACCGCGGCGCTCTACGTGACTGATGTGGATCTCACCGCCCCGACAGCGGAAGGGATGATCTCCTGGTCCGCAGGATGTACGGCGGAAGCGTTGGAGTTGCCGCACTCCGGCGCATCTGCGGCGTTCAGCCTCCGGGTCGTGACTCCACCTGAGCATCGCGTGACTGTGAACGTGTTTGCGGAGGACACGGAGACCCCCCTCGAGCATGCCGACGTGAGACTCGGGATCTATCGAGCCCGGACCGACGAGCGCGGACTGGCGTCGCTGGATGTACCCAAGGGAAGGTACGATCTCAACGTCCTGAAGATCGGTTACGAGACGCCCGCCGAGACGATCGTAGTGTCACATGATGTTGCGGTGAAGGTCGAGGCGGCGGCGGCGCCCGACCCCGAATCGGACGACGACCGACTCTGGATGTGAAGGGCTTGATGAGGATAGCGGACGCGAAGGTGGGCAGCCGAGTGCGCCCGATCAGGTGGGCACTCGCGGCTCTCCTGACGGGCCTGGCCGGGGTCTTACCGGCGGAGGCGAACGCGCAGAGATCATTCCGTCCCATCACACAGGCGATGCTGAACGACCCGGACCCAGCCGATTGGCTCATGTGGCGTGGGGGATACCGCAACTGGGGGTACAGCCCGCTCGATCAGATCGATCGCGAGAACGTGAAAGATCTCCAACTGGCCTGGTCGTTCGCCTTCGATCCCGGCGGTCCAGGCTCTGGGGGAATGCAAGTCGAGCCGACCGTGTACGATGGGATCATGTACGTCCGCCACGCGAGCGAACGATACAGCGCGCATGATGCGGCCACCGGAGATCTAATCTGGGAATACACCCGCCCGATCGCCGACGAAATCACGGAGGCCGGAAACGAGGCGCCCGGGCTCCTCGGGCTCACGGTACATCGGGGTCGTGGAGTATTCCTTTATCAAGACAAGCTCATCAGTCACTCCACTGACGGCATGCTCTTCGCGCTGGACCCCCGTACGGGAGTTCTCCTTTGGGAAGCCGAGATGATGGACTACCGACGCGGACAGCAGCCGAGCGGCGCGCCCGTGGCGTTCGACGGGGTGATCGCGGTGCCCTACAACTGTACGGCCGGGTCCGCCGCGGATTCCTGCCACATGTCCGCGTACGAGGCCGAGACCGGCCAAATGATGTGGCGGTGGCACACGAGTCCTACGAGGGACGATCCGATGCACGACACCTGGGGTGACGACCCCCACGAGTATCCGCTCGAGTCCAGGCGGAACATGTCTCCGTGGGTGACCCCGGCCGTCGATACAGAGCGGGGCCTGTTCATTTTCGGGATCGGCTCGAGCGCGCCGCAGCAACCCGAGCTCGCCGGAACGGACGGGCTATGGCCGGATCGCCTCTATCAGGGATCCACAGGAGCGATCGACTACCGCACAGGCGAGCTGGTTTGGTGGGCGCAACACCACACGGACATGTGGAACAACGACTCGGTATACGATCGGATCCTGGTCGATTCTCCCCTGGATCCCGATCCGCCGGATGCCCTCGGCGTAGATCCCGAGATCACTCCGGGCGAGGAGCGAGAGCTGGTGATTGGTGCCTTCTCGAAGGACGGGATCTTCTACGCGTATGACCGGACCGACGGCGCGTTCCTCTATGCCCGACCGACCGGCTATCAGAACGTCATTCAGAGCTACGACGGGCGGACAGGTGCCTACACGACGAATCCCGATGCGGTAATGACGGGCGACCTGGACCGAGAGGCCACAGTCTGTAAGGAGAACCGACAGATCCCGCAGGGGGCCTATAGCCCCCTTACGAATGCCTACTACGTGCCGGCCTGGAATGGGCGCTGCAACGTGATTCGAGCGGCATCGCTCACCCCCTCGCTGGAGACGGGCTACAACACCGCGAATGTGGGCACCGCCCCCAACCCGGTATCGCATTTCGGGCAGCCGGAGGCCATCGAGGTCTCAACAGGAGAGACGCTCTGGCGCCTTGAGCGTGACGCACCCCTCTACGGGATGCTGACCACGGGCGGTGGTCTCCTCTTCGCCGCCGATACCCGCCGGCGGTTCTATGCGATCGATCAACGGACCGGAGATATCCTCTGGGAGACCATTCTCAGCGGGCTAAGCAACATGGCGCCGATCACCTACTCGGTGGATGGCCGGCAGTACCTTGCAGTCATCGCTCCGGGCGGAACGTCCGGGGTCATGGGCCATGTCGGTCTGGTAGCCTCGAGCGCACCGATCCGCCTGAGGAGCCTGGGTCACACGGTCTTCGTGTTCGCCCTGCCGAACCCCTAACGGTAGGTCTTGCTGAACCCGTTCCGACCGTTCGTTACGGTGAAGGAGCCGTTGCTTTGCCCGGACACCTTGATCCAGAACGCTCTGCCGTTGTGCACCGGCGGGGGAGCGGCACCTGGCCCCCGGGGGGGATTGGTCAGCGGCGCGATCGGCATCATGGATTGCTGATCATCAACCGGGTTCGCTATGAACACGCCGGGCACCGTGTACTCCTGTCCACTCAGCAGTGAGAAGTGATGTTGCCACAGGTCTTCCAGGCCGGGAGCTGAGTGGATCACCCGCATTGCTTCTGGCTGTCCGCCTTTCCGCGTTCCGTTGTTCATGATCCCGACACGCGCCTCAATGGCGTGAACCAGGACCTGTGCATTGGAGGACGGCTGTCCATGATGGGAGACAACGGATAGATCGACGGTGCCGATCGGGTTGTTCGGGCACATGAGATCGTACTCGGTGTTGACCGTCAGGTCACCCAGGTGAAGGACCCGTAAGTCACCCAATTGCAGGATTATTCCGACGGACTGCGCGTTCTCCCCATTGTCTTCCTCTTGTGGCTCGAAGTCGGCGCAGTAGGGGTTGGGTCGGCCGCCCCCTGAGATGGCCCGATCAATGACCCGCTTTCCGGAGGCGAGGACCGTGACGTCGACACCTGCCAGGTCGATCCGATCCCCGGGGGTGACCACAGATCGCTCAGCGTTTTCGTAGAGCCTGCGGTAGGTGGTGTCGAGGAACTCAATCACAGCCGCGTTCGACTCGACGGTTCCTCCGTGATCGATGTACTGTCGAATCGGGACTCGGCTGGCCAGCTCCTCCATCGCACCGTAGTGGTCCCCGTGCCAATGGGTCGTGATCAGGTGGTCGATCTCGTTGAGCCCCGCATCCTCCACCGCGTCCATGATGCGCCCGGCATCACGACCGGCGTTTGCTCCACCATTCCCAGTATCGATCAGCAGAGATCCCCCTTCGGAGGACACGTACAGAGTTGCACCCCCGCCTTCGACGTCGATCAGGTAGATGTCGAGACTCGCCTGCGCCTCTAGCGTGGCCGCGGGGATGACCAGTAGGAGCGCTAGCAAGACCGCGAAGAAGAACCTTGGATGGGAGGACGATTCGCGGTTCGGCATTTCACTTTCCTCGCTGATGTATGGGCCTGATGAACGGGTTCTCTCGGCCGGTTTCGAGGAGCCTAGGAGGGTCACAGGAACGGCGTCAATGCGGGAACTTAAGCCGGTGGACACCGCCGCGACACCAGATTGACACGGCGCTCCCGCCTGGGGTACTTTGGGGGAGTTGAGGACGCGGATCTCGTTCGCCGGACCACGGGGGGTTCGCGAAAGATTTCTAGACCTCGCCTTACAGGGGGACCCCATGCTGATCGATCGCCGAAGCTTCCTAGCCTCGATGGGTGTTGGCTCATTAGAGCTCATGAATTCGGAGGACAAGGCGGAGGCGCTCGAGCATTATATGCTAGACCAGCTCGACGAGTCGGTTGCCCCATCCGAAGCGGAAGTGCCGGACGAAGTCGAGGAAAAGCAGGACACCCCTCCTCGCGGAACGGGCAATATTTTACTCGGCAGGGCAGCGCTGGAATCGCTCCCCGAAAGGCCCACCTTCCTCGATTTCTTCAAGCTTCGATTCAACTCGAGTCAGCACTGCCTCCAAAGTGCCAACCATGCGCTCCAGACGGGGCAGCCCGAACGCACCGTGATGGCCGGTCTGCTGCATGACACCGTTCAACAGCTCATCAAAGCCGACCACGGGTACTGGGGCGCGCAGATCTATGCACCGTACGTAGACGAACGAGTGAGTTGGGGCATTCAGTACCACCAGGCGCTTCGTTTCTACCCCGATGAAAGTGTGGGCTACGAGTATCCCTACGAGATCTACAACCGGATCTTCGGTGAAGACTACGTCCCCCCGGAATACATCCAGCAGGCGTACGAGTATGCCCGCAACCACCGATGGTACATGGAGGCTCGTCTGGTCACGGTGAACGATCTGTACGCCTTCGACGAAGACGCCGAGATCACCATCGACCCCTTCATCGAGATCATCGAGAGAAACTTCCGGAATCCGCCGGAAGGGTTGGGCTACGACAACAGTCCGTCCGCCCACATGTGGCGAACGATCGCCAACCCGGACAAGCCTCTCTGACCACTGTGGGTGGCGGTGGGCCTGAGGCCCACGGCCCGCCATCGCGTCTCCCGTTGGTGGCTGCTTCGGTCGCCGCGGTGCTATTAGTGCCCGCGCCAGCGTCGGCCTCTGCACAGGAAGTGCAGGAGGAATGGCGGGGGTTGCTAGAGCAGGTAGTGCCTGGAGCCAATCGGTTTACGGATCGCCGGGGCGAACCCCCGGCCTTCGAGGCCTACCGTCGGGATCCCGACAGCGAACGAGACGCACTCTCGGGCTATGGCTTCCTCACCTCTGACCTACCCCCTGAACAGAGGGGGTTCGACGGCCCCATCGAGGTGCTCGTCGGAATGGACCTCGAGGGAGTCCTCACCGGGATCGTGGTGACCCGCTACACCGAATCCCTTCGCCAAAGCCGCGGTGACTTTCTCGCGGCGGATGGCTTCCAGGAGCAGTTTCGCGGAAAGAGCATCGTAGACGCATTCCAGGTGCGTCGAGACGTAGATGGCATCACAGGAGCTACGATCACGGTCGATGCGATGGCGCGCGGCATACGTAACGCCGCTCGGGAGGTTGCCGTGTCCCGTGGTCTGGGCCTGGTCTCCGCCGCTTCCGAGGCCTCTCTCCTACATCCCGTCTCAGTCGCCGCGGCCGAGCTCGAGCGATTGTCATGGGCGGAAATGCCTCTTCGCGGGATGGTGCAGCGAATCCTCGTCCTGGATGAGGAGAGGACGGTGGCCGACCTCTCCCTCGCCTATCTTCGGGACCAGGCGGTCGCGGAGATCCTGATCGGTCCGGGGATGCTGAGAGAAGTGCTCGAGAGGGCAGGGCCCCTCGCTCAGGAGCGGCATCTGGTCCTGGTGGGAGTCGACGGGCCCTTCGCAGGAGCCCTCAACCTGGGACGCCTATCGATCGTCCAAGCCGCGGATACCGTGACTCTTGGCCCGGACGAGGTTTTTCTCTTCGGCCCGCCTCGAGCTGGGAAGCTCGACGGTCAGGTTGGCCTTTCGCGGGTTCTCCTGTTCGACCGAGCTGTGGACATGACGCAACCCCTTACCTACCTGCTGGACCTGCGCCCGGGCCTGGGCCTCTTCTCGGCGGAGTATCCGGGTGCTCCTTCAGGGCCAAGCCTCACCGCCCACGAAGAGAAGGCCGTCCCTTCGAGGAGACTCTTGAGCCCGTCCCGGTTGGACCTCGCGTTGCTCCTGGTATTCATCTGCCTCGTCACTGCCATCGTGACCCGACGGGCCCGACTGCATTGACTTGTACGCTCATAGGCGGCCGGTATCATGAGGGTGCGGCGGTGGGCTCGACCACGGCCGTGACCGCGACCTTCGCCGAACCGGGCGAATACCTCCTGCGCGTCCGGGCGGACAACTTCAACCCCGTCGACAGCTCCGCAGGCGACCAATGTTGCTGGACCAACGGGTACATTGCGGTGACCGTTTCGCCCTAGCCCGCTCGTGCAGCCTCCTAGAAGTTGCCAAAAGCCAACCGCCAGGGGCACTTTGAGCCGGATACCCCCGACGTCTGTAGTGGGCGGGGTCAGGTGGCTTTGCGGGGTCTCTGACAAGAGCGCCTGTGGGCCCTCCTGAAACCGCATCCCCTAGACCCGAAGCGAGGATACGTGCATGAGCGAGAAGACCCCGAGAGCGCAAAGTAGGCGAGAATTCCTCAAGAAGAGTGCCGCGCTGGGTACCGGCGCAGCTGTCGGTGTCGGCTCGACTCCCTTTGGCCTGCGTGCTGATGAGCAAGACATCCAGTGGGACCGAGAGGTCGATGTGGTCGTCGTGGGCGCAGGGGCCGGTGGGATGGCCGCGGCAATCGCGGCGCGGGATGAAGGCGCCTCCGTCCTTGTCGTTGAGCAGAACTTCGATATTGGCGGACGGGCGATCCTGAGCGGTGGCGCGTGCTACCTCGGGGGTGGCACCTCGTACCAGAAGGAATACGGCATCGAGGACTCGCCTGAGAAGGTCTTCTATGATTGGACGCTTCAAGACCAACCGAGGAACCGCTACAACGATCGGGAAATCGTTCGAAAATATGTAGAAAACACCATTGTAACCTTTGACTTCTTAACCGAGAACGGGGTGGAGTGGATGCCGCCCGGCTTGCCGAGCCGAAACGACTCGGTTTTCAGACGGCCGGCCCCTCGCCAATGGCCGATTGACAGCGAGGTCATCGTACCAACCCAGAGGGGCTCGGGGCTGATGAGGCCGCTGGAGAAGAGCGCGAGGGCTAAGGGCGTCGAATTCGTTCTCCAGCATAGGATGACGGCCTTCGTTCGAGAAGGCCCAACCTCGGGCAGGGTGTTGGGCCTCACCGCCAATGAGGTCGACGAATGGTATGAGCCGACGGGGCGAACGCTCTCGATTCGGGCGAGAAACGGTGTGATCTTCGCAACGGGCGGACACTCGAATAACATTCATTTTCGTCGAATCTTTGACCCTAGATTGACCGAAGAGTATCAGGTCCACGGCGATGGATGGACACCCCAGAACGCAGATGGAGAGCTGGCGGCGATGGCGATCGGGGCGTCCTTGTGGGGGGCAGCGAATCAGACGAACGAAGCGGATGCCCAGCTGTCGAAGGGGCGGTTAGCGACTCGGTCCAACTACCACGGCCTGGAGTTCACCCCGGACGCCCCGAACTTCTTCCGCGAGAAGGCCACGGGCCTACGGGTAAGGGATTGGCAGAACGTGATTCTGGTGAAGGAGAACGGGCTGAGGTTTCATGACGAAACCGCAGGAATTCGAGACTATGAGTACTTCTTCTCCGCCATGCAGTGGACCGGCGATCTGCAAAAGCTGAATGGCGGGGGCCCGATCTGGGCCATCTTCGACGCGGACGGCGTCGAGCGAGAGGCATGGTTGGTGGAGCCGCCCTATGTGGATCCCGATGGCTACTTCTTCCGCGCCGATACCCTCGAGGAATTGGCGTCGAGCATCAACAACAAGTACCAGTGGCGTCCGATGCCGGCGCATGTCCTTCGCGAGACGGTCGAAAGGTACAACTCCTTCGTCGACTCCGGTGCGGGGGACGAAGATTTCGACAAGCCGAGGCCGCTGTACAAGATCCAACGGCCCCCGTTCTATGCGGCCTGGTCGACCCCATGCGTGCACGATACCTATGCGGGCGTTCGCATCAACACGAGCGCGCAGGTGCTAGATACGAGGGGAGAGGTGATCCCGGGGCTCTACGCGGCGGGCGAGTCGGCGGGCGGCTTCGGCCAACACGGGCTGGGGAGGTCGTTCGTGTTCGGACGCATCGCCGGCATCGACGCGGCGTTGAACGGTGGAGACGGCTGAGGGCGGCGGTAGGCCCTCGCGCTCCGGTCAGGACGGGAGCACGCTGCATGAACCCCACCTGGAAGTCAGCCAGTGGTTTCCACCTGCCACGGGGGCCGGCGTTGTACTAACCCTCACGGCCCAGGTGCAGTGTCCGTTCGGGTGCGATCTTCAGGGCGCCTCGGTCTCGGTGATGGGTCCCGAGGGCGCAATCGTGACGAGCGAGCTCGTTTCTCACGACCAAGGGATCAATCGCACGGGCGAGGTTACGCTGCTAGCGCCCTCGGAGGTTGGCGAACACGACTGGAGCGCGCGGTTCAGGCCCAGCGATGACCAGTCCGCTGAGCATGCAGGGTGCTCCCTCCCTCTGCCTTTCCGGACTGAGGCCCACCCGATCAGCCTCGCCGTATGGGACGTCCCCACCCCGGTCGTCGTGAGCGATTCCTTTTCGATAAAGATAGGGGCTAAGTGCCTACAGGGATGTGATTTTAAGGGGGTGAGCGTCGGGGTCTACGACGAATCGGACGAGAGGCTTTCGGGTACGGAGCTCGGGGAAGGGCACTGGCCCGGGTCGGACGGACTGTATTGGGCCGATGTGGAGCTGAGCGCTCCCCCGGGGGAGGGAGTGGTCTCGTGGTCGGTCAGACTTTCGACGACCGATCTTGAGCTCCCCCATCAATCGGCCTCCTCCAGTTTCAGCTTCGCTACCGCGAGAGTCCCTGAGCATCAGCTCACCCTCGAGGTTGTCGAAGCCAGCTCGACCATCCCTGTCTCGGGAGCAGAAGTGAGTCTTGGGGTCTATCGCGCCTCCACCGACGACTCCGGGCGTGCGACGGTGGCAGTGGCCGACGGCACCTATAGGCTCACGGTCTGGAAGGTCGGATACGAGGCCCCTCCCAGCACTCTGGTGGTGTCCAAGGATCTTACCGTCAGAGTCGAGGCTGCCGTCCTCCCCGACACGTCCAGCTGGGAAGACGACTAGAAACCGTTTCGACTAGCGGTCGTTCAGGTACCTTCTCGCGTCCGCCTCATCCATGAGTGGCACAACCCTGTCGGGGTCGACCCGTATCATCAGATAGGTGATGTGATCGTCGATGCGCGTAAACTGGTGTCCTGTTCCCGCTGGAATCACCAGCACATCACCCGCCTTCAGCTGGACAGTTCGGCCATTTCGGATCGCTTCGGCGTTATGACCCGGCCCGTTCAGGCGCTGGACCGCCCTGTTGGTGGACGGCCTCGGGACTGAGTTCACCAGGTCCGGACCGGTTGTGTTGGTTCCAGAGCCACTGATCACGTAGTAGATCTCGGTCACAAGGCTGTGTTCGGCGACCCCGCCGGGCTGCTCCAGCCTGCCTCGGTGGGCGATCGCTACCTGGGCGTTAGTCTTCCCGATGTCCAGCGACCGAACCTGCTGGTCCACCGCTGCAACTTCGAGGAATTCCTCAAACTCCTCGAGCGGGATGTAAGTCGAAGCGCACATGTTGCAGGATGGCGGATACTCCTGTGCTGAGGCCATGCTCGGTAGCACCACATAGAGGAGCATGCCGATAGCAGGTAGTCTCTTTCGCATCATCTTCTCCTGGCGGGAAGGGTCTCACCGCAACTTCTGGGTTAGCTACCGAGGGCACCGGATAGATCGCCCGGTTCAAGCTATTCTGCGGGGCATACAGAGGTCCTGTCAAAGAGGCGCTGCCTTGCCGATTTCGGATCCGGCCGTTACTGGTTTCGACTAGGAAGCAAGCATGCCTCTCCCCTACGACGTAAGGATAGGGTAGAACCATGAAGATCTCCCGACGTGAAGCGATCCGGATGTCTGGTGCGACTCTGGCGGGTCTATCCCTTGGCTCTCTCAACAGCGATACCCTCCTGGGAGAAGCTGCGCAAGACCAGGATTGGCCTGACTCGTTGGTCGAGATGGAGATGCGCGACAGGGTCTTCCTCCCACTGAACCAAGATGGCTCTGCCCCCGAGCACAGCGCCGATGAGGCCGGCGAAATCAGGGGTGTTCTATGGCGCTATACCGGCGGCGAGACGCCCGAGGGCGAATACGACTATCGCAGTATGAGGATTAGAGTCGACCCCCGCGGGATGGCGAGGATAGGTGGCACCCTGACCTTCGAGGACCTGGAGGGACTGCCGCGCCACTCGGGTGTGTATCTTCTTCAGTGCGGCGTTCCCGAGCCCACGGGGATCGCGAAGTGGACGGGTGTTCGGTTTAGCGACGTCGCGGAATTGTTGGGGGTGGCGCCGCATGCCCACTACTGCCGATTCGTGGCTTCCGATCGATACTATGTCGACGAGGAGGTTCAGGAGCTCATGCACCCGCAAGTCATGCTGGCCTGGCTCCTCAACGACGAGCCGATCCCACCCCAGCACGGTGCGCCACTACGACTTGTGATGCCGTTCCGCTACGGAGCTCGCTGGATCAAGGCCGTCTCGGAGATCCACTTCGGCTCACCCGGATTGCCCTCGCAGCCACTTCCTGCATAGAAGAGGCCGGGCGCAAGGGAACCCGCGATCTAGGGGAGATCGCTCTCGGTAGAGAGGAGGAACTCGCGGACCGAGAGAAATCCGGCCCGTTCTGCCGCCGTCTGACCTTCCAGATCGGTGGCGTGGACATCCACCCCGAGCTCCACGGCCAGCTTCACCGCTGCCAGAGCGTCGGCTTCCAGCTGAGCGGGATCCGCGGGCACGAAGGCACGCATCCGTCGCGGACCGCCCATCCCGACGGCAGCCATCAGCGTGGTCGTGACCTCATCGATTCCGTCGGTTCCATACGTCCCTGCCGAGCGTCGGTCGTTCACGTAGTTCGCTTCGTGGACGAAAAGCGGATCCGCGCCGTGCTCTGCTAGAAGTCTCATGATCTCCGGTTCACTGAACCGGGCCGCGAGCCAGAACGGTGTCGCACCGACCACCGCGGGGTGAAAATGCCAATCGCGCGACGCCCGTCGCGTAGGAGTCCAGGTCGCGATTCGGGCGTTCGGATCTGCTCCATAGGCCAGAAGGGTGCGGACAAGGTCTTCGTCCCGCCGCATGATGGCCATATGGAGCGCGGAGAGTCCCGCCGAATCCGCGCTGGGGTCCGCGCCCTCCTCGAGTAGGAACTCTACGAGCTCGTTGAATCCCGAATGGGCCGCCATAACCGTGGCGCTCACGCCCCATGCATTCGTGTCTTTTACGTCAGCTCCTGCCGCCAAGAGGAGCCTCGCTGAAGCAAGGTCGCCCACGCGAGCCGCAAACATGAGCGCAGTATTGTCTCCGTGGGGCACGGGCTGTTGATTCCCAGTATGCGGGGGCACAGCCATGACCTGGCTCCAGCTCTCTGAGCGCGCGTGGATGTCAGCGCCGTTCTCGACCAGGACCTGCGCCGCATCGGCGTGCTTCTGGCCCACCGCCCACATCAGCGCCGTCTGATTGCGCGCTCCGGTGACATTGGGATCCCCACCTGCGGCGAGCAGTAGCCCGAGGACATCAGCGTTGCCCGTGCGGGCTGCGGTCATGACGGCCGTCTCTCCGGATAGGAGAGGGGCATTGGGGTTCGCCCCGGCGCTCAAGAGCGTCTGAACCATCACGACGCTGCCGTTCAAGCTCGCGTTAAAGAGCGCGGTTGCACCGAGGTCGTTGGCCGCATTCACATTAGCGCCCGCCTGGATCAGGAGCCTGGCGCTCTCGACGTCGTCCCAATAGGCCGCCCAATGAAGAGCGGTCGCTCCGTCAGGAGCGGTGGCGGCGGGGTCGGCTCCATCCTCCAGGAGCGTTCGAACCGTGGTCCAGTCCGTGTTCTTCGCGGCCTCGATCAGGGGAGGCAAGTCTGCGGGGCCCGCACCGACCAGAACACAGGCCAAGCCCAACAAGACCAAACTTCGGCGTCGGGACTCCATGAGCACCTTCCAGGATGCGTGCGGATTCAAGGTCAGATACCAGAGAGGGTATCGATCGGCAGTGGCCCCGTACTCGCCCCAATCTGGTCGATCGGCACATCCATCTTGTCCATGAGCGTTACGAGCAGGTTCGCCATTCCCGGCCCATCCGAGTAGGAGAGATGTCGGCCGGTCTGGAGTCGTCCCATGCCCCCTCCCATAACCAACAGGGGAAGGTTCCGGCCGGAATGCTGAGTGCTGTTCGATATTCCCCCACCGTAGAGGATTGTCATGTTGTCGAGCAGGGAACCGTCTCCATCGGGCGTCTCCCTGAGCTTGGTCAGGTAGCGTGAGAACAGCTCCGTGTGATAGCGGTTGATTCTCGACATGCGCTCGACCAGCTCGGGCCGGTTGTTGTGATGCGACAGCGGATGGTGAGCATCGGGCACATCGATCTGTGGATAGGGGCGCGCGCTCTGCTCTTTGCCGATCATGAAGGTGATGACCCGTGTCAGGTCAGTTTGCAGAGCAAGAAGCTTCAGATCGAGCATGAGGTCGAAGTGGTCTTCGAACAACTGCGGGGCGCCCTCCGGTTGTGCCAACTCGGGCAGTTCGATGTCGATCTGCTCCTCCGCCCTTTGAATCCGCCGCTCGACGTCCCGGATGGCTTCGGTGTATTGCTCCACCTTCATCTGGTCCTGCGCCCCGATCTCGCGGCTCAAATCACCCAGCTTGTCCGTCACCGAGTCGAGAATGCTCTTCTGTTGCTTCAACCTTGCCTCGCGAGCGGCGCGTTCAGTGGAGCCAGCGTCGCCGAACAGTCTCTCGAAGATAGCCCGTGGGTTGTACTCGGTTGGCAGGGGCTGCGTAGGACCCCGCCACGAGAGAGTATGGGTGTAGACACAGCTGAGGTTGCTGCTGCAGGCGCCCGCATTCGCCGACTCATCCATGGCGAGCTCCAACGACGCCACCTGGGTCTCACGACCAAACTCCCGGGCGAGCAGTTGGTCCATGGATACATCGGCGACGATCTCAGTCTCTGTCCGGCCGCCTCTGGGGACGCCGGTCAGGAACGATCCAGAGGCCCCCGCGTGTATCTGGTTCCAGGTTGCGTTGATGCCCGAAAAGACCATCATCTGGTCCCGGAATGGCGCGAGCGGTTCCAAGATCGGAGAGAGCTCGAAATCGCTACCCTCGCCCTTCGGGGACCAGTATTCCATCGCCATCCCGTTCGGCACGTAGAAGGCCTGGAAACGATGGACACCGTTGAGCGGTTCCTGCCCGCGGAGCCGGAAAGCGGGAAACATCGCGTCCAGAAGCGGAAGGGCCAAGCTTGCGCCGGCCCCTTTGAGAAGGGCTCGCCGAGGGATGGACTTCCCGGACAAGATCGTCGTTATCTGTTCTCTCCCAAAGGTGTCAGTAAGGCTAATCTAGCTAGGTTCCTCGGACCGCCGCATGAGGAAGGCCGGGCTCTGGACGATCCCGAGAACGATCGATGACCAGCGGTAGTCACCGTCCTCTGCGTTGCGAACGATCTGTCGGACCGTCGGTTGATCGTAATGCTCGAGCGGACGTCCTAGAGCGTAGGACATGAGCTTTTCCGTCACGGTCCGGACGAACTGCTCATCGTACTCGAGTAACAATGTCCTCAACGACGCTATGCCGTCTAACTCAGCACCGCTAGGCCAGGTCCCCCGGTTGTCAATCGGATCTCCTTGCCGATCAACGTCCCGCCACGCTCCAGTGACATCGAAGTTCTCCAGAGCGAACCCGAGCGGATCGATGAGCGCATGACAGCTGGCGCATAGCGCGTCGGTCCGGTGCCGCTCCAGTCGCTCGCGAATGTTCAAAGTCACAGCTTCGACACCCTGGTCCAGACTGGTGTCCACGTTCGCTGGTGGCGGCGGGGGTTCCGCACCCAGGATGTTGTCCAAAAGCCACTTGCCCCGCAACACGGGCGACGTTCGATCCGGGTACGAGGTCAACGCCATCAACCCCCCGTGCCCGAGGAGGCCTCCTCGCTGCTCGGGGTTCGGAAGTGCAACTCGGCGTGGGCGGCTGCCATACACCCCCGGAATTCCGTAGAATCTTGCCAACCTCTCATTCGCATACGTGTAGTCTGCGTTCAGCAACTCCAGGATGCTCCGGTCCTCGAGGAGAGCGTTACCAATAAACAGCTGAGTTTCCTGCTGGAATGCCTCTAGGAGACTGTCGTCGAAGTCGGGATATAGATCTGGATCGGCGAGTTGCTCCGGGAGAAGCCGCAGGTTGAGCCATTGGGCGGCGAAGCCCTCCACGAGCGCCCTTCTGGCACGCGGATCCGCCAGCATCCTTCGAACCTGTTCCTCGAGGATGGCAGGCTCCGTCAGTTGTCCCTCCTCGGCCTGCCGCAGGAGCGACTCATCCGGAATACTACTCCACAGGAAGAACGAGAGTCGGGAGGCAACCTCAAGGTCGTCCAGCTCATAGATATCACCAGTCTCGACCTCAGTCGGCTCGCGATAAACGCGTACCAAGAACTCCGGGTCCACCACGATTCGTTCCAACGCGAGTTGGATTCCGGCATCGAAGCTTCCGCCGCCATCGCGACCTTGCCGGAAGAACTCCAGAAGGGCTCGGGTGTCCTCTTCCGTGGCAGGGCGACGATACGCGCGTCGGGCCATTCTCGTCAGGATTTGGGCCGCACACGCCTCTTCTTCGGTGCCCGGCTCGGGCTGGCAGACGAAGATCTCTCTGCGGCTAGGAGTGTCCCTCCCTGTTCCCGTGACCTCGTAGGGCCCCCCGATTTGAACTGACGCGACACTCGCATAGTCCATGTAGATCTGATCGTTCGTCAGGACACGCCCTCTCTGGCGGGGCTGAGGCAGGCCCTCCGGCTCCCACTGCTCCCTGACGAAGGAGGTGCCGATCACGTGGGGCCCCGCTTCGACTTTCAGGCGGACCTCCAGATGGGCGTCTCCCGCGGACTGCATGTACACCTCCCACTCGGGGGCGCCGGGAGAACCTGGTTCGCCGGAGCCGGCGTAGCTGGCGGCTGCGGGCCGGAATTCGGTAGCTCCTCCTCCAACAGAGAACCTCTCGAGCAGCTCCCCATCGAGTCTGAGGTCCAGTTGCTGAGGCCATCCCATCCCCATCAGATAGTCCTGGTACTGCCGCCTCAGCAGGACCTTGATGAGGTATTCACCATCCGCCGGGAAGTCGTACGGGACAGCGATGCCCCCCCGAGATCCGAAAGGAAGCTCTTCACTTTGGCGTTGATCCTGGATCACATGCAGAGGGACGTCGAAGGTTTCGACTCCTGGCGCCGTCGGGGGAAGACCGGTAGCGAGGCGCGTGACCTGACGCGCCACCGACATGTACCGCTCCATATGGGCGGTCGTGATCGATAGTGAATTGGCGAAGTTGTCGAAGCTACCGTCCGCAGTCTCGTCTCCAGGAAGAAGCGACCTCACATCCACGTTCAGCGCGAATAGTTCGTTGATCGCGTTGTTGTACTCCAAGCGGTTGAGACGGTGGATGGGATTCGTCGTGCCCGGCTCGGGGACTGCTGACGCCGCCGACCGATCGATCTCCGTCTCCAGCCAGCTCGCTACGAGGTCGTAGTCGGCCTGTTCGGGTCGGGGGACCCCCCCAGGCGGCATTGTACCGGTTCGCAGCTTTCGGATGACGGTTTCCCACCGGTCCGCGTCGGCACCCGGGTCTTCCACGTCCAGCACGTCGAGCGCCAGTCCGCCTGTGAGAAGTGTCTCATTGTGACACACGACGCAGTAGGCATCGAGGATTTCTCGGACCTCTGTCGGATCCGCCCGATCCGACGCTAGGGGAGCCGGACCGGAGAACGCTGGGCCTGCGGAGGAGGTGTGGGCACCGATCACCGCCATCGCGACCCCAACCCCGAGGAGGAGCGTCGCCACCGAAGCGTGCCCGGCCCTCCAGCCTGGTCCGGTCAGCTTTCGCGATGGGTGCCTAGAAAACGGCATTCTAGACCCTCCTCCTTGCCTGCTTCCGGCTAGTCCTCGTGGTCCTTAGCATGTGACTCTATCCGCTTGACCTCTTCGTGGGCATGATCCTTCCTCAGCGCCCGATTCTGCGCTCTCACGGCGCGAGTGGCCCTCGCCCGAGTGTGATCAGAGCTAACGGCTGCAAGCGACAGGATCCTTTCGAGGTCCTCGCCGCCGCATGCGGGGCACGTCGGTGGCGGTGACTTCTTGAGCACCAGGTGCTCGAATTCATCTTCGCAGACGGAGCATCGGTACTCGAAAATAGGCATTGCGGCTCACCTCATACGAGATACACGGGCCCGTTCGGCCCATGCGGGCGCGGTCAGATGTCACGGGCCAAATAACCCCGGAGCGCCGCTGCTCAGGACCGCCGGGAATCCGACCTCCGCGACCCCGATAATAGCTCCTAGCACTGCAATATTCCACCTGATTACCCCGCTGTGGTGCCCTACGGTCGGCTCCTGGTTACTCTCTAGCGGTACACTAGCGTTGGCCCTTCGGATCATGATGGTGGCGGCCCACAAGATCGACCTGAGGGTGGCCCAGGCGGTCGGATTCAAGGGGGCGTTCGTGGCGCGCCCGTTCGAGCGAGGTGCCGACAGGGAGGTCGATACTGACCTAGCCCCCTGAAACGAGACCAGGTCCAGTGTTAGGATTTGGGCCGGTCGGGCCCCGGAGGCGATCCGGCCTGAGCCGGCTTTCCTAAATCTCCCGAGGCTCCGAGGCCCTCTCCCCAGGCGCCAGGAGGTGGTTGGACTAACACAGTAGGTGGTACCGCTCTTGGGGGCTGGTCAGACCTCGCGGAGGAGCTGGGCGCCTGAGTTCCGTCAGAAGCCCGTCAGCACGACGCCACAACTCGTTTTGGCACGGGCCACTCGGGCGGCGTGATCATGCATCGCGGGGATCGAGGTACTCAATGGTCTCGACCGAGGTCGAATCCACTAGTTCCGGATGCCAGACAAAGCGTCGTAGACGTTCCTAGCGGTACTCTGCTCGCGGAGTTGCTCTCCCGTGATCAGGTTAGAGGATCCACGAGAACCACTCCCTCCGGAACCAGTGGCGCTGGAGCAGCCCGCTGAGAGAAAGGCCAGCCCCAGGAGGAGGACCAGCGACCCAAAGCTCCGACGAAGACACCGTTTGGTCACGGTTTCCGCCCGAAATGTTGGTCAGTGTCGAAACGCTGCGCGACGCTGTGGGTCCTGGGGCTAAGGGTACCAGTTGTGGAGGCGAATCTCGATGTCCGATTCCCCACTCAGAGCCTCGACCCACTCATCGATCGGTAGCTCTCTATAGTGGTACGGATACACCACTGCCGGCCGTATGATCTTGACGCACTCCGCGGATACGAGCGGTTCCATCCGACCATTCGGCAGGTTCAGCGGAATGAATGCGATGTCGATGTTCGTTAGCCTCTGGATCTCGGGCACGCACTCCGTCACCCCCGAGAGGTAGACACGGGTATCTCCGAGCGTCAGGACATAGCCGTTCCCCTCTCCTCTAGCATGGAACGGGTCGCCTGGGAGCAGGTCGTACATCGGGACAGCCTGAACGGCCACGCCCGCGAGCGTCATCTGGTCACCGTTGTTCATCAGCGTTCGGTCCGGTACCGCCAAAAGACGTTCCCGTCCCGCCTCATCGCGAGCATCCTCGGGCAGGGACGGGACCACAACCGGCGCGCCAGGCTTGCGCAGCTGCGCGATGAGGTCCGGTTGGATGTGGTCGTTTGCCGTGTCCGTGATGAGGATTAGGTCCGCCGGAGCGGCGTTCGAGTAGTCGCCCCGGCTAAACGGATCCACATGGATGACCGTGCCTTCATACTCGAGCGCAACCCCTGCGCTGGCGTAAGGCGTAATCTGGACGTCGGAATCGGCCTCGTTGGCCACTTCCACGGGCGCGCACGAGGCCAGCGAAAGGGCGAGCGTGGTGAGAGCTGCCGTCGTGATGCTGCGTCTTGGAGACTTCATAGTTCGGAAGGCCCCCATGTCCGAGGTCTGAGGTCTAAGGAAGCCGCAGTGCAACCAGGGACCCTGGCAGGCCCGAGCCCGATACGGCGGTAACGATGTATTGCCGTCCTTCGTGCATATACGTCATAGGAGCCGTGTCCGTGGTTGCGGGCAACTCCACGGTTCCGACCCGCTCTCCTGTCACCTTGTCGACCCCATGGAACCGGGGCAGCCCACCCCGCCCCTCGCCGTACATGAGGAGGCTCCCAGTCACCATCGCCGTCGCTTGGCTGGTCTGACCGGTGTTCGGCAGATCCACACCCTGGAGAAGGCGATGGTTCGTAAACCGGTCCGGCGTGTCTCCGTTCGGGATCCACCAGAGCTCCTCCCCCGTATTCATGTCGATCGCGGTGATCTTACCGTAGGGAGGCTTGTAGAAGGGCACACCCTCGATGCTCCCGACTCCCCCTGGAACGGGTGCGTGCGTCCACTCGACAGGATTGATTCCGGACTGGCCGGTCAGCTGAGCGTCGCGCTCGAAACCGGGTATCAGGGTGAACGCGCCACAGGATTTGACGGACGCCACGTAGATGATCCCGGTCTCGGGGTCCGCTGCTGTGCCCCCCGAAATGTTGGAGCCACCGCCTGGCGATGGGCAGAAGACAGTTCCCTTCTTTCCCTCTGAGTTCTCCGCGTGCAGCGGGGAATGGTACAGGGACGGTCCATACTCCCAGTCGTCCAGAATCTCCAGCGCCCTGCGCCGCAGTTCGGGGGTGAAGTCGACCAGGTCGTCCTCGGTGAGCCCATGCATCTCATAGGGGAGTGGCCTCGTCGGGTGCGGCTGGGTAGGCGAGGTCTGCTCTCCCGGTACTCGCGACTGAGGAACCGGCCTTTCCTCGATCGGCCAGATGGGCTCCCCAGTCTCCCGATTAAACGCATAGATAAAGGCCTGCTTCGAGCTCTGGACGAGGGCCGGGATTTCTTCTCCGTTGACCGTTAGGTCCAAGAGCTGAGGAGGAAGCGGGAAGTCGCGGTCCCAGATGTCGTGGTGGATCGCCTGGAAGTGCCATAGGCGCTCGCCGGTCTCGACATCGAGAGCGACGATACTGTTCCCGAACAGGTTGTCCCCTGGCCGGTGACCGCCGAAGTAGTCGTTCGTAGGCGCGTCAGTCGTTACATAGACGATCCCGCGTTCCGGGTCTGAGGATAGGGGTGGCCAGGTGTTGATGTTGCCGCTCCACTCCCACGCGTCGTTCTCCCACGTATCATGCCCGAACTCCCCAGGCCGCGGGATCACGTTGAACTTCCACAGGTGCGCCCCCGTCCTCGCGTCATATGCCAGGATGTCGCCCGGTACATTCTCCCTCCGAGGGTCGAGGCGTCCTGTCAGGTTGGAGTTGCCGACGACGACCACGCCGTTCACGACGACCGGCGGCGATGTATTGGTGATATAGCCGACGGTCTCGGGGATTCCGTAATCCGGGTCGTAGGGATGGCCGAGGTCCGCAAGCATGTCCACTGTGCCATGTTCGCCAAACCCTTCGACGGGCACAGGGCTACCAAACCCCTCTAAGGGAACACCGGTCTTGGCGTCCAAGGCATGTAGGAAGAACGCGGGGGTCACGAGATAAATCACACCCTGGCCATCGATCTCGTGGTAGGCCACTCCCTTTCCGTGGCTCTGACGGGAAGACCGCTCCCACCTCGTCGTGCGCGGCTCCCGGTAGGTCCAGAGCATCTCACCGGTTCCTGGATCGATGGCGACGGCCGTTCGGCTCCGGCCGGCCACTCCGTAGAGAATCCCATCGGCATAAATCGGCGTCGTTCGGGAGATGAAGTCGACAGTCGGACCGAAGTTGTCTCCCCGCCAGATCCAGGCGATCTCGAGTTCGTCGAAGTTATCCCGGTTGATTTGGTCGAGCGGTGAATACCGGGTGCTCCAGGCGTCTCCGCCCCAGTAGCGCCACTCCCCTTCCTCGTTTCCTCGTTCCTGTGCGGCGGCCGAGCCCCAACTCACAACGGTCAACACGAGCACCACGGAAAGAGCCCCTGTGGTGCCGAACCCAATGCGACTTTTCAAGGCGGCCCCCTATGCTAGGATGAGCTTGAGATGAAGCAGGCGCGACGGAACGGCTTGGCCGCCGCGAGCGTCTCGAGCGCGGTGACCTTTCCTACGCGAAAGTCACCTCTTGTCACCTCGGCCCGAAGATCATCGCGATGCCTATCGCGACGACGGTGATCGTTCGCCCCCAAGAGAATCCCGCTCCTTCCTCGGCGATCGGATCACGAGTCCAGAGCATGATGACACCACAAGTCGTGATGTTCGTATATTGAATCGGAGTCTCCGACCCTTGGTATACCTCGAGCGCCTCTACCTCGTTTACCGTGAGGATGTCGTCGATCCGGATCGGGTTGCCCAGCCGGAGCCCGTCGAGGACCACGATGGGGGTGCACCCCCCCCTGAGGCGCACCGGCTCGCCCGACCTGAGGTCCGAGACGAAGCCGTAGACGCGAACGCCTTCATCGTCCTCCAGGGTCAGACCAGTGTCCTGGGCTGTCAGTGCGGCCGCGAGAACGAGAGTAGAAAGAAAGGCCGCTGCCGTTATTCGCGGTCTCAAGGCAACCTCGCAGTCAACCAGAGGCGAAAATAGGTTTGGCTGAAGGGACTCTCACTAGCATGATACCGGTCTCCCTCGGAGACGGAAAGGTTTCAATTGCGAACCGCAAATCGCTACGCTATCCTGCCTTGCGTTCGACTTCCTTTCGGCAGCCGGATCCCCCAGGGCCGCCCCCAAACCGCAACTCCACGACCAGGAGCAGACCATGAACCGCTCTGCCACGATTCTATCGACCCTCACGTTCGCGGGCATGGCATGGATCGCGGGATGCGGCACACAGGGAGCATCCAACCTCGCTGAGGCCAGCAGCGAGCTGGCGCCCGAGTCCCCGCCGGCGCAGGAGGCGGGGGGCAATCTATATCCGGCGGCGCCTTATCTGGCCGAGCTAGAGAGAAGCGTCCTTTTCGGAGACATCTGGGAGCGGCCGGGACTGTCCCCACGCGACCGCAGTTTGATAACAGTAGCCGTGACTCAAGCTCTCTATCGAACCGAAGAGCTGCGAGAGGCATTGGACCAGGCACTCGACAATGGTGTGACCCGGGACGAGATCGCAGAGTTAATGACCCATGTCACCATGTACGCGGGCTGGCCGACCGGATCCAACGCGTCTCGAGTTGCGATCCGGGTCTACGAGGCGCGGGGTCTGTCCTTCCCCCCGCCGGTAGACCCCGTGAACCTGCAGATCGATCTGCGAGGTGGGAACCCGGGATATCCGGCCATTCCGTATCTTTCCGCGCTGACGAGGAGCCTGCTATTCGATGAATCGGACGGCGTTTGGACTCGTCCAGGTCTCTCGCCACGGGATCGTAGCCTGATCACGGTGTCGGTGGCCCAGGCGGGCTACGCGACGGATCAGTTGCGAGGGCACGTAGGTCGGGCCCTCAACAACGGGCTGAGCCAGGAAGAGATCGCCGAGATCATCACGCACGTGACCTTCTACGCGGGGTGGCCCACGGGAGTCAACGCGGCGCGGGTTGCGGAAGGGGTCTTCGAAGAGCGCGGGCTACCCCTTGGCCAATAGACGAGCGGGATGGCGGACAGTATGAAGCGGCCGAGATGGGCTGCCGCGGGCAGGGAAGGGGTTCGCCGCGCCCTCATTTGTTTGCTCTTCCTGATGTCCTCGACTGGCGCCTGGGCGCAGGGGGTGGATCCCGGGGGGCAGGCCGCCTAAAGCGAGCCGCAGGCGGCGGCCGGTGCCCAGGTCTACGCAGAATTCTGCGCAGCCTGCCACCTTTCTTCCCTTCAAGGTTCGTCGGAGGCTCCTGAGCTTGCGGGTCCGAATTTCCGCTTTCAGTGGGGGAACCGCGCGGTGTCAAAGCTCTTGACGTATGCCAGGCGTACAATGCCGCCGGCAGCCCCTGGGTCTATCAGCGATGAGGCGTACGCCGCCGTCATAGCCTACGTGATGCAGGTGAACGGAGCGCCGCAGGCGGACCAACCTTTGACGTTCTCCACGCAGGCCTTTTCGGTTGGACAGGGGGATGCGCTCGCCGGCACGAGAGCCGAAACCGCGGGTTCACGACGCCCTCGCCTCGGGGCCTGACCCGAGCTCCCGAGGTGATTGGGCAGCTTCATGAGACCCCCACCTCCCGAACCGAGACCTTCGCCGAACTGACCGGTTTCGGTTCGGTTTCGGATGCGGAACTCCTCTCCCCGCCGCCCGGCGATTGGCTTCACTGGCGAGGAAACACACGTTCTTGGGGATACAGCCCGCTAGAGCAGATCAACACCGATAGTGTCGAGGATCTCGAGCTCGCTTGGGTCTGGCAGATGGAGGTCGACGAGCTGAGGGGTTGGCAGGGGCCTTTGGCCCGGGATGGGGTGCTCTTCCTGAGCAACCCACGAAACGTCGTCCAAGCGCTCGACGCGACAGAGGGAGCGTGAGAACAACGCCCTATACGTGTTTCGGTTGCCCGCGCGCTGAGTCGCCGTGCCGTCGTTCGGGCGCTGCATCTTGTCCTATATACATAGGTGCGTGTATAACTGAATGTCTGAAGGTGAGTCGCACCGTGCGTCGGACACCAAGGAGGCCAGGACTGACCTGCCCCGAAGAGCGGTACCACATCCTAGTGTTAGTCCCAGCAGCTGTGGAGGGCCGTGAAGGACGGGCATCCTCAGGAACCAGGGCGACGGCTTAATCGCCTCAGGGGCCGGGGGAAAGCCGCCGCAGGCGCTGTGGGGTCGGACGGTATTGTACTCGCGCCTCCATTGCTCGACCAGCACGGCCGCCTGCGCCAACGAGCAGAAGATCTCCCCGTTCAACAGCTCGTCCCTGAGCTTGCCGTTGAAGCTCTCGTTGTAGCCGTTCTCCCACGGGCTGCCCGGCTCGATAAAGAGCGTCTCGACGCCCACGCGCCCCAACCACCGCCGCACGAGCTTCGCGGTGAACTCCGGTCCGTTGTCCGACCTCAGATACTCGGCAGGCCCGTGTCGGACGAACAGATCGGCCAGCACCTCGAGCACGTCGTGCGAGCGGATCTTGCGAGCCACCACGATCGCCAGGCACTCCCTCGTGTGCTCGTCCAGCACTGTCAGCAGCTTCAGCGCACGCCCGTCGTGCGTCCTCGAGGCCACGAAGTCGTACGACCAGACGTGGCCCCGATACAGCGGCCTCAGCCGGATGCACGATCCGTCGTTGAGCCACAGCCGACCTCGCTTCGGCTGCCGCTCCGGGACCTTCAGCCCCTCCTGCCTCCAGATCCGCTCCACCCGCTTGTGGTTCACCCCCCAGCCCTCGATGCGGAGCATGTCCGTGACGCGTCGGTAGCCGTAGCGGCCGAATCGACTCGCGAGTCGCACGATATCACCTCGGAGCGCCCCCTCGTCACTCGCCACTTTCCTCGCCCGGCGCTGGGTCGTGCGTGGCTGCCCGAGCACCCGGCACGCTCTCCTCTCCGACGCCCCGAGCTGCTGACGTACACGCACCACACAACGTCGTCGGCGCTCGGGGCTCAGAAGTTTCCCTGGGCCGCTTCCTCCACGATCAGCTTGTCCAGTGTCAAGTCCGCCACTGCTCGCTTCAAGCGCCCGTTCTCGCGCTCGAGCTCCTTCAGGCGCCGTGCCTGGCTTACCTTCATCCCGCCGTACTCCCGCCTCCACCGGTAGTACGTCTGCTCGGTGATGCCGAGCTCCCGGCTGATCAGCTTCACGGATTTGCCGCGGGCCAGACCGACCTCTGCCTCCCGCAGTCCAGTGATGATCTGCTCCGGAGTGTGTCGCTTCCTTCCCATCCTGACCTCCTCGCTGAAAAGCTTCAGACCATGCTCTTGACCCCGATATCTGATCCAGCTGGACTAACGTAAAGCGAGCGAGCTAGACTCGGGCCGAACCCGGTCCCGCGAGGTGGGAAGGAGGCCTGGATGAGGAAGTCGAGATTCACGGAGGAGCAGATTGCGATGGCGCTTCGGCAAGCGGAAGCCGGGAGCCCGGTCAAGGAGATCTGCCGGAAGCGAGAGGTCACGGAGCAGACGTTTTACCGGTGGAAGAGGAAGTACGGAGGCCTCGGGGTGCCGGAGCTGAGGGAGCTGAGGCAGCTACGCGAAGAGAACCGGAGGCTGAAGGGGCTGGTCGCGGATCTGAGCCTGGACCGAGAGATCCTGCAGGAGGCCGTCCGAAAAAAATGGTAAGCCCGGCGCAGCGGAGGCAGGGGGTCTTGTGGGCAAGGCGGGCCTATCGAGTCTCCGAGCGTCGGGCGAGTCGCGTGTTCGGAGTCTGGAGGTCCACGGTGCGGTATCGGAGCACGAGGAATGCGAGGGAGCCGCTCCGGGCACGGATCCGAGAGATCGCCGGGGCCAGGGTGAGCTACGGATACCGGCAAGTGCACACGCTGCTTCGCCGAGAAGGTTGGCCGGCGAACCACAAGCTGGTCTACCGGCTCTACCGGGAGGAAGGTCTCACGCTGCGGCGCAGGCGCCCCAAGCGGCGGCGGGCAACCGTCCAACGAGAGCGACCGAGCGCTCCGAGCGGACCAAACGAGAGATGGGCGATGGACTTCATGCATGACACGCTCTCGGGCGGACGCACGCTCCGGGTGCTCACGGTACTGGACGTACATACACGCGAGTGCATCGCGCTGAAAGCGGGACGGAGCTTCAAGGGCGAAGATGTGGCAGGAACGCTCAGCGAGGCAGGTGAACCGGTTCCGATTTCTTGGACAAGGGGGCGGCTTAATCATGCCGCTGAACCGGTTCCGATTTCTTGGACAAGGGGGCGGCTTAATCATGCCGCCTTGCGGGTGAGCTCCTCGCGGGCCTGGGCCGGGGTCCGGTAGGCGTGCCGCTCTAAGAGCCATCCGTGGTTGTAGGATTCGATGAACTGGCCGATCTCGTGTCTGGCTTCCTCGAGGGTCTCGAAGTCGTGGAGGTAGAGGCACTCCTCCTTGAGCGTGCGGATGAAGCGCTCCGCCACACCGTTGCACTCCGGCTCCCCCACATAGGCCGCGGTCGACCGGATCCCGAGCCATCGGAGCTCGGCCTGGAACTGGTGGGCCGTGTACTGCGGACCCCAGTCATGGCGTAGCCCGAGTCCGAGCGCGATCCTGGGCGCGTAGCCGGCCATATGGGTCCGCACGCCCTGGCGGACCGGCTCGAGGGCCGCCCAGCGGTCTCCCTTCTTGGCCACATGCCATCCCACGACGTCGCTGACACAGTGATCGACTGCCATGAACAACCAGCACCAGCCGTCCGCCTTCGTGTAGAACCGGGTCGCATCGGTGCCCCACAGTTCGTTGGGCGCATCGGTCGTGATCCGGCCGCTGTGGCTCCGGTCTCCTCGCGGGTGCCCGCGGCGCACCGGCGCCAACAGCCCGTTCTCCCGCATCAGCCTCAGCACGCGGTTCTTGCCCACTCCGATCCCTTTCGGCCTCAGGCGGGCTCTCACCTTCCTGTGCCCCTCACCCAGGAAGTCGCTCTCCCGGAGCACCTCGCGGATCTTCTCGACCAAGGCCTCATCGCTCAGCTCCGTCTTCGGCCCCCGCTTCCCGGGCTCCCCAACCTCAGAGCCCAGCCCTCGAGCCCGCATCCTGTATACCGTCGAACGCGCCACCCGCCACACCTCGCAGACCATCGTCAGAGGGTAGCGTCGTCCCGTCCCCGAACTCACTCGCTCCCGCGCCTCAAGAGCTTCCTCAGCTCTTGCCCGAATCCCCTTTTTTCGAGGAGTTCCGCCGCCAGCTCCATCCGCATCGTCATCTCACCCAACTTCGCCCGCGTACGCATCAGCTCCCGCTCCGCCCCATCACCCCTCCGGCTCTTCAGCCCCTGCTGGCCTCTCTCCAAGAACACTCGCCGCCACTCTTCCAGATCCACCGGCGAGACCTGAAGCTCACGGCTCACTTCCCCCAGATCTTCTCCGCGAAGCAGCCGCAGCACTGCATCCGTCTTCCGCCGTGCACTCCATCGCTCCGGCAACTCCTCCCCTCCACGACCTCCGGTCGCTTCCCTCTCCCCACTCTCCTGGGACATATCCTCTCCCCCTCTCTCTGGACCCCAACTCTTGTGGCCAATCTACTGTCCAGATAAATCGGGGGCGGTAAACCGCCTTGCGGGTGAGCTCCTCGCGGGCCTGGGCCGGGGTCCGGTAGGCGTGCCGCTCTAAGAGCCATCCGTGGTTGTAGGATTCGATGAACTGGCCGATCTCGTGTCTGGCTTCCTCGAGGGTCTCGAAGTCGTGGAGGTAGAGGCACTCCTCCTTGAGCGTGCGGATGAAGCGCTCCGCCACACCGTTGCACTCCGGCTCCCCCACATAGGCCGCGGTCGACCGGATCCCGAGCCATCGGAGCTCTGCCTGGAACTGGTGGGCCGTGTACTGCGGACCCCAGTCATGGCGTAGCCCGAGTCCGAGCGCGATCCTGGGCGCGTAGCCGGCCATATGGGTCCGCACGCCCTGGCGGACCGGCTCGAGGGCCGCCCAGCGGTCTCCCTTCTTGGCCACATGCCATCCCACGACGTCGCTGACACAGTGATCGACTGCCATGAACAACCAGCACCAGCCGTCCGCCTTCGTGTAGAACCGGGTCGCATCGGTGCCCCACAGTTCGTTGGGCGCATCGGTCGTGATCCGGCCGCTGTGGCTCCGGTCTCCTCGCGGGTGCCCGCGGCGCACCGGCGCCAACAGCCCGTTCTCCCGCATCAGCCTCAGCACGCGGTTCTTGCCCACTCCGATCCCTTTCGGCCTCAGGCGGGCTCTCACCTTCCTGTGCCCCTCACCCAGGAAGTCGCTCTCCCGGAGCACCTCGCGGATCTTCTCGACCAAGGCCTCATCGCTCAGCTCCGTCTTCGGCCCCCGCTTCCCGGGCTCCCCAACCTCAGAGCCCAGCCCTCGAGCCCGCATCCTGTATACCGTCGAACGCGCCACCCGCCACACCTCGCAGACCATCGTCAGAGGGTAGCGTCGTCCCGTCCCCGAACTCACTCGCTCCCGCGCCTCAAGAGCTTCCTCAGCTCTTGCCCGAATCCCCTTTTTTCGAGGAGTTCCGCCGCCAGCTCCATCCGCATCGTCATCTCACCCAACTTCGCCCGCGTACGCATCAGCTCCCGCTCCGCCCCATCACCCCTCCGGCTCTTCAGCCCCTGCTGGCCTCTCTCCAAGAACACTCGCCGCCACTCTTCCAGATCCACCGGCGAGACCTGAAGCTCACGGCTCACTTCCCCCAGATCTTCTCCGCGAAGCAGCCGCAGCACTGCATCCGTCTTCCGCCGTGCACTCCATCGCTCCGGCAACTCCTCCCCTCCACGACCTCCGGTCGCTTCCCTCTCCCCACTCTCCTGGGACATATCCTCTCCCCCTCTCTCTGGACCCCAACTCTTGTGGCCAATCTACTGTCCAGATAAATCGGGGGCGGTAAAGCAGGAGCGGCGAGAGCCGCACTGCCGGAAGTGATCTCAGTGGACAATGGAACGGAGTTCACCTCGAGAAGCCTGGACCACTGGGCGTATTGGAACCGAGTACGGCTCGATTTCAGTCGGCCGGGCAAGCCAACCGACAACGCCCACATCGAGGCGTTTAACTCGGTGCTTCGGCGTGAGTGCCTATCGCAACATTGGTTCATCGATCTCGAGGACTCCCAGCGGGTCCTCGATCACTGGCGGGCCGACTACAACAACTTTCGTCCTCACGGAAGCTTAGCCCGCTCTACGCCGGCCGACTTCGCGGCCGGCGCCCTCTTCACCCCAGGGCCTGAGAAGCTCGAAAACTTGCATTTCTAGTGGACCAGCTTTGGGGGCAAGTGCAACCAGGTCGATCCTAACATTGCACCTGGTCTCGTTTCAGGGGGTCAGGTCAGGACCATGGAGAGCGGAACGGGCCAGGTCCTCTCTGAAGGGCACCATCTCCGCACCCCATAAGAGCCGTTTCCCTTACCGCGAGCTCTCCGGGGCGTGACATTTCTGTTTCAATACTACAGCCTTTTTTTTCTTTGCGCCTAGATGTAATACTATTTAGTATGACTGTCACTAATGGCGCGGTTTTCGACGGTGCGAATGGCGGTTAACTTGCGGAGCGAGTTAAGAATCGATCGGAATCCGCGCTTTCTCTCGAACGGAAGGAGGTCCACATGTCGTCCTTCAAGTGTCCGCAACCCGCTGGACTTGTTGCGTTTTTCCTTGTCTTTTCGCTTGGGATATCCGTAGGGCCGGTCGCCGGCCAGCAATCGGGCACGATCACGGGAACCGTTGAGGACTCGCAGACGGGTCTGGCTTTGCCCTCCGTACAGGTCTTCATCGCCGGTCTCGACATCGGAGTGCTCTCGCAGGCCAGCGGTAACTACCAACTCCAGAACGTGCCTGCCGGCACACACACTGTGATGGCGGAGCGAATTGGCTACCAGTCGCTGACCCGAGAGGTCACGGTGGGCGCCGGTGCGACGGTGGTGCTGGACTTCGACCTTGTCGAGGCGGCGCTCCAGCTTGACGCGGTGGTCGTCACTGGAACGGCCGGCGGCACGCAGCGGCGTGCCTTGGGGAATGTCGTTGGGTCCCTGGATGTGGGCGAGATTCAGGAGTTCGCTCCAGTAGTGACTTTGGACCAGGCGCTCAACACGCGGGTCCCTGGTCTCCTCTCGGTACCCGTTTCGGGGCACCCGGGCGGTGGTGGAGCCCGACTCAACATCCGCGGAGTCTCCAGCGTAGCTCTCGGAGATCAACCGCTCATCGTGGTGGACGGCGTACGGATAAACGCAGAGCATAGAGACAGCCGTAGAGTCGCGACCGGGAGGCTCAACGACATTAGCCCGGAAGAGATCGAATCGATCGAGGTCATCAAGGGACCGGCCGCGGCTACGCTCTACGGGACCGAAGCTTCAGCGGGCGTAATCCAGATCATCACTAAGCGGGGTGTCGAGGGCGCGCCGCGGTTCGATGTGGCGGTCTCAGGAGGAGCGATCTGGCTCGGGGATCCACACGGTAAGATGCCGGTCAATTATGGCCAAGACTCGGCGGGCCGGCTCCTAAGCATGAACATCCTCGATGCTCACGAAGCACGTGGTAATGACCCGCTCTTTGAGTACGGTGCTTTGCAAACCTACAGTCTTTCCGTCCGCGGAGGACAAGAGGTAGCCCAGTACTATGCCTCGTTTAACCGCAGCACTCAGGACGGAGTCGTCGACTTTAACTACGATGACCGCACGACCGGGCGGCTGAACCTCGACATTACGCCTGCTGATTGGCTAACCCTTGGGGTCGGCGGCTCGTTAATGAGGAGCGACACGCGGTTGCCGGGCGATATTTGGGGGTACGGCTTGAGAGGTTCCCCCCGTACCGCAGCGGATTTTGGAGGGATCGACAGTCCCCGTGAGGGATGGGCGTATCCTACGGGCCCTGACCGCGAGAGGAATCAGCGGGAAGATATTTATGATGTTGCCCGCGAGAATGCGAATTTCAGTGCTCAATTGGACCTGGGCCGATTCTTCCAGCACCGAGTGACCCTGGGCATCGACCGGAGCGACGAGGTCAATTCAACAACATATTTCAGGGACAACAGCCCGGAACGCCCTTGGGGCAGCAGAAGCCTCGGACGGCGGGACGTCGCCGGAAGGGAGTTTACGACCAAAACGCTCGATTATGGTGTGTCATCAGTGGAAAGAATAAATGATGAGCGTTTAGGATTTACAACATCTGCGGGCTTCCAGTACTACACAAAGCGCGCGTGGGACAGGGAAATGAGGGGGGACGAGTTTGCCACACGGGCCCTGACCACCGTGGCGAGCGCGGCACGTACCCAGGCGGAGGAGTTTATTGTCGAGAACACGACCGTGGGATTCTATGTCCAGGAGCAGGTAGACTGGGATCAACGGATCTTTGTGACAGGCGCCGTCCGCTTCGATGAGAACAGCGCCTTCGGCGTGGACTATGGCTCTCAGACCTATCCAAAGGTGAGTGCGACGTGGGTGATCAGTGAGGAGTCATTCTGGAACCTCGACTTCCTGAACACACTCCGTCTGAGGGGCGCGTGGGGCGCAGCGGGGCGCCAGCCGGATGCGCTTGCTGCCTCGAGGCTCTACGAGCCAGTGACCGGAACAAACAACAGTCCCGTGTTTGCCCCATCAAGCTTTGGCAATCCGCTTCTGGGACCGGAGCGAGGAGAAGAGCTCGAGATCGGATTCGACGCGTCCTTCTTCGACGGGCGGGCAAACCTGGAAGTCACGAGGTATTGGAAGACCACGAAGGACCTCATCACGGACCGGGCGTCGCTTCCGTCCAGGGGCTTCCCAGGCAGGCGGTTCGAAAATGTCGGTACGGTCGACAACTGGGGAACGGAGATCCAGCTGGATGTCCGGCTCCTGGACCGGGACTGGCTCAGCTGGGACGTGGTATCCGCATTCGCCACGATGGACAACGAGCTCGTGAGCCTCGGTGGGGAGTTTGACCGAATACCGATCCGCCGAAGCACCTATCACGTCCAAGGGTACCCGTTGTCATCCCTGCTCAACTTCCGAGTTCTGTCCGCAGACCTCAATCAGGATGGGCAGCCCGTCAACCAGATGTGCGATGGCGGGACGGGTAAGGGCGGCCTGGAGTTCGGTGGTCCCGCGGTTCCGTGTTCGGAAGCACAGCGGCTATTCCATGGCTCCACAACCGACAGGTGGACGTGGAACATGATGTCCTCGTGGACGCTGTTCGAGGACTGGCGACTGTATACCACACTCGAAGCTCGAGGTGGGGCCACGAAACACCAGGATTCAGTCGGCTCGAGGCACACGGCGTGGATCAATGCGTACGGTGTCAATCAGCCGACATTGGAGCGTGACCCGATCATGCTGACGGTTCTCCAGCTGGACCGTGGGGCGCTGGGGTACTTCGGCGGGGGATACGTGAACCTGGATGAAGTGGGTGTCAGTTGGAGGGTCCCCACGCAATTCGTAGACCGATTTGGCATGACTCGCGCGTCCATCAATGCGGCCTTCAGGAACGTCGGTTTCCTTTGGCGGGAAGACGAGGGCTCATACGACGGCAACCTGGAGCCCAAGAACGGGAAGCCGGACCCGAGAGTGACTGTGGGAAGCATCATCTTCGCTGGGCAGCAGGGGACCCAGCTGCCTATGACGACGACTGCGGTTTTGTCGGTAAGGGTGAGTTTCTGACCAACGAATAACGGGCTTTGGTGAGCGGGTGACACGAACATTCCCCGCGAGCGCCCCTTATGATAAATGAATGAATCGGAGGAAAAAAAATGTCGAGTCGCACAAGGGCGAATGCCCATACGAAGAAGGGGGACGGCCAGGATGAGGGAGCCCGGTTGACGCGGGCCGGAACCATCGCTGCGATCGCTGTGGTGCTCTCAGCAGGCGCGGGTTGCGATGAACTCTTGGAGGTAGACGTTCCGGGAGCCGTCACAGAAGATGCGTTGAATGACTCCAGGCTGGCAGCGGAACTGGTCGTCAGTGCGGAGTCCGCCTTCGACTGTATGATGTCGACGTATGTCGAGGAGATCGGCCGGTGGGCGGGGGACTTCTACTACGCTGCTAATGGTAGTGGGTTTATCTATACCCAGCTGCGGACCAATGAGGTATTAGACTTCGAGCAGGTGGACTGTAGACAAGAGGGGCCCACTCGATCGGCTGCCATCTGGCTCCCCATGAACACGACGCGAGTACAGGGAGAACAGGCGATAGAGCTAATAGGAGGGTTCGCTGACGAAGCCGTCGACCATAGGAATTTTCTTCTTGCCAAGGCACACGCTTACACGGGATATGCCTACCAGATCTCGGGCGAGACCATGTGCGAGCTTGCGTTCGACGGGGGTCCTAGGGAGACGCGGGAAGGGAGTTGGGGGATAGCGGAACGGTACTTCACCGACGCGCTCCAGTTGGCCGCCCAAGCCTCGTCCGCACCGTCAGGGGAGGCCGTCAGCTCCGTCCGCAACTTGGCGTTGGTGGGTCGAGCCAGATCACGTCTGCATTTGGGAGATGCCGGGGGGGTCGTTGAGGATGCCAGCCAGGTAGACGTGGGTTTCGTTCGCTACGCCCAAATGGATGAGATCAACGTGCGTCGTTCGAACAGAGTATTTGAGAACGTGAACAGAGGTCTCTCTGTGAGCGTTCATCCGAGCTACCAGTTTCTGGAGGTCGAGGGGGTGCCCGACCCTCGTGTGCCGCACCAGAGCATGGGGCTCGTCGGCTTCGACGCAGTCACGGATGTGCATATTCAACTGAAGTATCCGAGCTTGGGTTCCGATATACCGTTCTCAACATGGCGAGAAGCCCAACTGATGATGGCCGAAGTGCAAGGGGGCCAGACGGCGGTGGACATCATCAACACGCTGCGTGCTACAGTCGGGGACCTCCCGTTTGTCACGGGGAATCCAGTCCTACCGGAATTTAGCAGCGCGGATCCGGATGAGATCTTGGCCCAGGTCCTGGAGGAACGGCGGCGGGAACTGTGGATGCAAGGGACCAAGCTTGGAGACATGCTGCGAGTGCAGGAGCGGGCTGATCTTCCCGTGATCCCGGGCTACGCGTTCGAGACTGGCCTCAACCAGCGAGGACAAGTATACGGGGCGGGCACCTGCTATCCCTTGCCTCTCTCAGAATCGGACAACAATCCGAATCTCTGAGTGATCTTGAACCTCCACCCGCTGGCTTGAGTGCGGCGCGAGCCGCTTATGGTCGTATCTCTCAATACACCAGACACTTAAGCCAGCGGGTGTCTTCCTGCCGTCTAGTAACATGATGGTGCGAACCGCGTCCGACCGGATCCTTGGGCTGGAGCCCCGATCGAGAGATAGACGTGCCTTTTTCTTGAAGGAGAGTCCGATGCAGCCAGTCACAGGTGATCACCCCCTCTACTTGAGATTCCGGTGGCCTGGATTGGCCTTCTATCTCGTCGCCACGCTGAGCCTTCTGGCCGCCACGCCACTGTCGGGTAGCGCGCAGCAGCCTGGCGGGTCGACACTTCAGGGCCAGTGGCATTACGTGGGCGGGGACGCCTACCACCAGCGGTACTCCGCGCTGGACCAGATCGACGCTGGCAACTTCGAGGAGCTGGAGATCGCCTGGACCTGGAGAGGCAGCAACTTCGATCCCACAGCCCCTCGAGGCAAACCCCTATTCGTCGACGGCGTCGTTTATAGCGTGGTGGGCAATCGCCGCACGGTGGTCGCGGTCGATGCGGGGACGGGGGAGACCCTCTGGACCTACCGGGAACCGCACACAATCCGATGGGAGCGCTCCACTAGGAGGGGCCACGGCAAGGGAGTCGCCTACGGCGAGGTGGACGGCCGGGGCGTGATCTTCGTCTCGACGCCGGCCTTCTTCCTGCACGCCCTGGACGCGAGGACGGGCGAGCACCTGGAGAACTGGGGGGCGGAAGTGCCGCTCCCCGGCTTTCCCGACACAGGGGTGATCGACCTGCTGGCCGACGTTCTGGACGGCTGGGGGCGGTGGGAAGACTACGTAGCCGCGGGAGGGACCTACGACCCGGACTGGGGCGCGCCGGCGGAGCTCGGACACATCACGAGCTCTTCGCCCCCAATTGTGGTGAACGGCGTGGTCGTGGTCGGCAACTCCGCCGAGTCGGGAAATGAGCAGCTTCGGCAGGAGAACATCCCGGGCGACATTCTAGCCTATGACGCGAGCACGGGGCAGCACCTCTGGAAGTTCCACGTCATACCTCGTCCAGGCGAGTTCGGCCACGAGACGTGGGAGAACGACGCGTGGTCTTGGACAGGAGACGTCTCCTCCTGGGCACCCATGTCGGCGGATCCGGCCCTGGGCATGGTCTACATCGGCACGAACCCTCCCACGAACGACTTCTGGGGAGGGTTCCGCCCGGGGGACGGCCTCTTCGGAAACAGCGTGATCGCGCTGGACGTGCAGACGGGTGAGCGAGCGTGGCACTTTCAGATGGTACGGCACGACATCTGGGACTACGACACTTCGATTCCGCCCCTGTTGATCGACGTGACGGTGAACGGGGAGGACGTCCCCGCTGTGGTGCTCAATGGGAAGCACGGGATCACCTTCGTCTTCAACCGGGTGACGGGCGAGCCGGTCTGGCCCATCGAGTACCGGGCGGTGCCCCCGTCCCAGGTGCCCGGGGAGCAGGCCTCGCCGGTCCAGCCCTTCCCCACGTTGCCCGAGCCGGTCGGCTTCCTCGGGCTCCCTGAAGAGGAGCTAATCGACTATACGCCCGAGCTCCGAGAGCAGGCCCTCGAGATCCTGGAGGACTTCGACTGGGGTCAGGAGCCGTACACGCCGTTGATCCACGAAGGAAACGAGCTCGGAAAGCGAGCGACCATCAACTGCCCGTCCGGGAGCCCGAACACCGGTGCTGAGCCGTCCGCCGACCCGGAGACGGGGTTCGTCTACATCTCCATGACCCGGAACTGCCGGTGCCCCCAGATTCCACCCGGGTCCGAGTTGGATGATCCCGACGACCCGATCTTTAGCGGCACGAATACGACCCCGGCCTTCATCACGGGCGAAACCACGCTGGACTGGGTGGGCGGCCTTGGGAATGCGGGCTGCGGCGGGCCCCAGGGGCTTCCGCTCTGGAGGCCGCCCTATAGCAGGATTGTGGCCGTAGACATGAACACCGGCGAGCATGCGTGGTCGATGCCCAACGGTGATACGCCTGATCGCATCCGGAACCACCCCTCACTACAGGGAGTCGACCTGCCCAACACGGGAGCGGGGAGTCTGGCTCCGACCCTGGTCACGCGGACGCTGCTCTTCCACACCGGTGAACCGTATCTCTACGCCCTGGACAAGAGGACAGGGGGGCGCTTGGGAAGGCTCGAGCTTCCAGCGCCTGGTTCGTACGGCCTCATCACCTACATGCACGAGGGGCGGCAGCATATCGTGGTCCAGGTGAACAGCACGGACCTGCCGAACTCGCTTGTGGCGCTCCGGCTCCCGTGACCTGCCCCCCGTAGTCGTAACCCCCTTACTCTGTTCCCCAGACCCGAGTAAAGGGATGGAACGCCGCCCACGCGAACCAGAAGGCGACATACGCTTCTGCCACCGGCTCAAGTTGCTCTCCAGCTAGCGCTCCATCGACCGCGAAGCCTTCGATTGTCCATGTGCTCCCGGTCTCTCCGTCAACGATCGACCCTGCGCTGGTTCTGAAGCTAAGCTCCTGGCCATTGGCGACTGGATAGAACGCCATCGCACCCTGACTGAGCTCATCCCAAAACACCACTACCGGGAGACCATTGGCCCTCTCGGGTGCCACCCCGACACTCCCCAGAGCCTTCAACTCGTCGAACGGGAAAGCAATCCCGCCGCCAGAAACTACGGGACCCGGAATACCTAGAACCCGCTCTTTGGGCGGTCTTCTGGGATCGATCGTCTGCATGGGAAACAGCGTTCCAGGGTTGTTCAGCTCCTCGTAGTTTCCGTAGGGATACAGGTACGAGGCGAAGAGCAGGCGGTTTTCAACATCCTCCGCGGGCACCTTCGTATTGGGATGGAGATCGGTCCACCCCTCCCACGTCATTTCGAAGACAGGCACCATCTGCAATTGAGTGCCCGTCGAAGGTCCGCAGCGAGCTCCGCGGAGCATCTGTGGCCAAAGGGATTCGTTGGTTCGTCGGTCAAACATGAGAAGGTTGTTCAGGAACAGAAGTCCGGACACCCCAAGCTCGGCGCCGTCGATCGTCGAGCGATCGAAAGCAATGCTCGAGCCGGTCAGGGGGCAATACGTCACCGCTATCTGCGCGTCTCCGACGTTCAGGTTTACGATCTCGTGTAACCAAAGAACTCGATGGGGAATGGCAAACGACTGGCCTTCGATCACTAACCCGATCACTCGCTCCTCGGGAGTCAGATAAGCGGCCCCTTCGGTGCCGGCTTCAGCCATCACTGGGTCCGTCAGTGCGGGGATCCCGTCCTTCCCAACCCCCCCGGGGAAGATCTGGTCTTCTGGAATGGTGCAGAAGGACGAGCTGGGATCGTCGGCGCCCGGGTCCGTAGGATCAGAAGGGCCGAGAGCGGACGCGGGAGGCCCTTGACAGCCGATCATGAGCAACCCCAGCAAGGGGCCAAGGAGGCCGCCGCTTCCAGAGTGCACGGCTCTTCCAACACGAGCGTTCACAGTTCCTCCCTGTTTCCAACCGGTTCAGTGGAGCACCTATCGTACTTAACTCCGGTCTCCTCGATTGAGTTCCGAAATGGAGCCACGCGCTGGGGCAGTGGAGCGGGACGGGGGCAACAACGACGCGATCTTCGGTGTGTACGAGGAGGTGAGCACCCCTTGCCCGGGCGTCGTTTGTCGTTCGCGCGCGCGAAGTCGACCTGAGCTTGCCGCCCAGGGGGGATTTGGAAGCGATCCAGGAGTTCGGGCTCCGGTTTGGGCTGCACCTCCTGGAAGGGCGGGAAAGTTGCGTGGTGTCGGCCCAGACCGCTAAAATATCAGCAGGATGCTAGAATATCAAAGGATTTGCGGCTTCATTGGGAGGATAGCGCGTGGAGGTCCGAGACGGGACATGGCTAAGATGAAATCGACGGGCGTTGGACAGGCCCCGATGTTATCCCTCGCGCTGATCATCGGGGTAGGGCTCGCGCTACTGCAAGGGTGTCAGAGTCAGACGTTGTCGCGACAGGGGCCGCCGGGCGCGGTAGCTACGGCGACGTTGCCCGAGGCGCAGCCAGTTCCGGAGAGTCCGAGGGAGATTCTGGACACGTATTGTGTCGTGTGCCACAACGAGGCCCTGAACACCGCAGGACTGACGCTTGATGTGGCGAATGTCGAAGCGCCGGAGACGAGTCCGGAGGTTTGGGAGCGAGTAATACGGAGGCTACGAACGGGTACAATGCCTCCGGCCGGAGTGCCCCGACCCGATCCGCACACCTATGACCAACTAGCGAGCTATCTGGAGACGGAGCTCGACGCAGCATGGCCAGCGAATGCGGATCCAGGCAGGATCGGCGCAATCCACCGCCTGAATCGAACCGAGTATAGAAATTCGGTTCGCGATCTATTCAGCGTCGATGTGAACGTGGCGGAGCTTCTCCCTGGGGACCAGACAGCCGACGGCAGCTTTGACAACTACGCGGCGGCGCTCTCGTTCACGACTGCACACCTGGAACGATACATGTCTGTAGCCCGTCAGGTAACCCGCCTCGCCGTGGGCCTACCGCCCATGGGTCCAGAGGGTCGCGTAGTGGAGATTCCGTTGCACGTGGAGCAAGGAGCTGATCTGGGGCGGCTGAGCGACGATGCTCCGCTTGGGTCGCGAGGGGGAACAGCGTTCGCGCATGAGTTTCCCGCGGACGGAGAGTATCGCGTCAGGCTTCACCTTCGCCGGCAATATCAGGAGTACATGATGGGGATGGGGTGGCCGCAGCAGATTGACGTCCGCATCGATGGCGAGCTGATGCAGCGGCTCACGATTGGAGGAGCGCCAGGCACCCCTGCTGTCTCTGGAGGTTACGCCGGCAACGCGACCTCGTTCGGCTCGCCCGATTGGGAAGAGTACATGCAGTTTGCGGACGATGAGCTGGAAGCCCGCTTCCCGGTTGAGGCGGGACCCCACGTGTTGTCAGTTACGTACGTGCGTGACCTGTGGGAGCAGCAGGATCTGCCCCAACCGAAGCAGAGGGGACGGGTAATTGCGAATGACGAGATTTACATGGGGTATTCGGCTGTGCAATTCATCGACCTTGAGGGGCCGTTCGAGATCACCGGGTTTGCGGAGGACACGCCGAGCCGGCGAGAGATCTTCGTATGTCATCCGGACCTAGGAGCAGAGGAGGAGGCGTGCGCCACGGAGATCCTAGGGAGGCTGGCACGGCGTGCGTATCGTCGACCTGCGACGGACGCGGAGGTACAGACCCTGCTTGAGTTTTACAGTACGGGCCGAGAGGACGGTGGCAGCTTTGAAGCGGGGATCCAATTCTCACTGGAAAGACTGCTTGTATCCTCGTCGTTCTTGCTGCGCGTCTATCGGGACCCGGAAGATTTGGCTCCAGGTGAGATCTATCGTTTGAGCGATCTAGAACTGGCCTCGCGCCTGTCGTTCTTCTTGTGGAGCAGCATACCCGACGAGCGTCTGCTCGACCTAGCTGAGAGCGGACAGCTCACGGATCCGATGATCCTGGAGCAGGAAGTGCAGCGAATGTTGGCGGACCCTCGATCCGAGGATGCGATCGTGCACGATTTCGCTGCCCAGTGGTTGAATCTGCGCCGGGTCGTGGAAGTGGTGGTGGATCCGATCGACTACCCACACTATGACGCGAATCTGCTGAGGGCGTTCCAGCGGGAGACGGAGATGTTCGTTGCCAGTACGCTCCGAGAGGATCGCAGCGTGCTGGAGCTGATAAATGCGGACTATACGTATGTGAACGAGCGACTGGCGCGGCATTACGGGATACCGGGGGTTTACGGCTCGCAATTCCGGCGAGTCACCCTTCCCAACCCGAATCAGCGGGGGGGACTGCTGGCGCAGGGATCTATACTGTCGGTGTCGTCCTATCCGGACCGGACATCGCCGGTACTGCGTGGCAAGTGGCTGATGGATAACATACTCGGTATGCCGGCACCGCCGCCCCCACCCGGCGTGGACACCAACCTGCCGGAGGTGGAACAGGGCCTTAGACGGCCATCGATAAAGGAGCGGTTGTCCACGCACCGGACCAATCCGATCTGTAACTCTTGTCACGGGATGATCGATCCCCTGGGGTTCCCGCTGGAGAATTTCGATGTCATCGGCGGTTGGCGTTTGACCGACGAGCGTGGCAATCCGGTCGATGCTATTGGTAGCATGCCGAGCGGCGAGGAACTCGACGGTTTTGTGGGGCTGCGGGATTATTTTGAGAGCGAACAGTTTGTCACCAACCTGACTGAGAAGCTCATGGCCTACGCGCTTGGGCGCAGGCTCGAGTACTACGACCGGTCGGCAGTGCGTCAAATCGTGCGGGTGGCGGAGGCCGATGAATACCGCTGGTCGTCGATTGTCGCTGGGATCGTCGAGAGTCCCGCTTTCCTTATGCGGAAGGCGGAAGAGACGGCGAACTGAAGGTTAGGCTAATCGTGCGGTACTATGCATGCGTCAGGTGACTCGCACCGGGGGCTAACAGGGGGCGGATTCATGAAGATTATCACCGGAAAAGCGATATCACGGCGAACTCTGCTACGCGGCATGGGTGCCGGAGTCGCGCTGCCATTCCTTGAAGCCATGATCCCTGCCCGGGTGCTCAGACAGAGCGCTCCACCGCGTCCGCATCGCTTCCAAGCGTTCTACGTGCCGAATGGGATGGCTATGGAGTATTGGACGCCATCGGGACAGGGACGCAACTTCGTCCCACCGCACACGGGTATGCTTGAAGAGGATCTGAAGCTCACGCCCCTACTCGAGGAACTAGCGCCGTTCCGGAATCAGATTATTCAGTTTTCGGGCCTCTATTCGACATGGAACGCCCTGCACGCAGGAGCCTCCGGATCGTTCTTGACGGGGACGCCGCGTGGGGGACGAAATGAAGTGGAGATTATCGCGGACGTGTCGATAGATCAGCTGCTGGCGAGGGAGTTGGGCCAGCAGACGCAGCTAGCGTCGCTTGAGCTCTCCATGGATGCTCCGGCCATGGCGGGGGCATGCACGGGAGCGCTGAGCTGTGCGTACACGAGCACGATCTCTTGGCGCAGCGCCACGCAGCCCTTGCCGATGGATTACAACCCGCGGTCTGTGTTCGAGCGTCTGTTCGGTGACAGTGGGAGCACGGAGCGGGCAGCACGGGCAGTGCGGCTGCAGCAGCAGAGCAGCATTCTGGACTCCGTGCGGGAAGAGCTGAGCTCCCTCAACCGGGATCTCGGGGCGCAGGACAAAGTCAGGCTGGATCAGTATACGGAGGCCATACGCGACGTCGAACGGCGCATTGGGTTGGCCGAAGCACAGATCGACCTCGAACTACCCGTGATGGATCAGCCTCCGGGTGCACCAGCGGACTTTGACGAGCACATGGAGCTGATGCAGGACCTAATGGTGTTGGCGCTTCAGACGGACCTAACACGCGTGATCACATTCATGGTCGCCAAGGAGCAGAGCGGCCGCCAGTACCCTCAAGCTGGCATGTCCGAGGCGCACCATCCGCTGTCGCATCACAATGACGCTCCGGAGATGATTGATCGGTTGTCCATCATCAACCGGTATCACCTCTCGAAGTTCGGCAACTATCTGCAGAAGCTCGCCGCTACACCGGACGTCGACGGATCCATTTTGGACAACATGTCGATTCTGTATGGGGCAGGCATTTCGAACAGCAATGGGCACGCACCCGATAACCTGCCGGTCCTGTTGGTGGGTGGCGGAGCAGGACGCCTCAAGGGCGGCCGGCACCTCAGTTATTCCGACCGACCTATGCTGGCAAACCTGCTCGTTTCGCTCATGGATAAGTTCGACGTACCGGTTGAACATGTCGGAGCGAGCACAGGCGAGCTCCCGCTCCAGCCGGGTGACTTTATCGGAGCGAGAACGGGCGAGAGCTCGTTCGAGGGGCTCTCCGGGGTATAGGCACAGGGACGGCGGCTCTAGGCGGAGAAGAAGCTCCCCCGCGCAAGCCCTAGTAATCAAGAGGCCATGCGAGTAGAAAACTGTCGCAATGGGATGGAGGCAGTCACGCAGCGGATAGGTACGTGCATGTGGCAATGCATTGTCGTACTCGGACTTTCCCTGAGTCTCATCGGGGCGAATAGCGCTGCAGTTGATCCGGGCATCGTTGACGCGGCCAGGGCCGCCGATTGGGAGGCAGTACGCGTTCTCGTCGAGCAAGGAGAGGACGTAGATCAGGCCAGGGGAGGCATGACGGCGCTTTATTGGGCGAGCCACTGGGGTCACACCAAAACGGTCGACCTCTTGATTGGTGCCGGTGCCGATGCGAATGCGGCCGACGATCTTGGCGTCACACCCCTTTGGACGACTGCCGAGCGCGGAAGCGTAGCCATAGCACAGAAGCTGCTAGACGCGGGCGCGGACCCGAATGCTCCGCTCCTGTCCGGCGAAACATCCGTGATGACAGCGGCGCGCGCAGGCCAAGTCGAGCTGGTGAGGCTGCTGCTTGCCAGAGGCGCGGACCCAAACGTGAGCGCTACGCGGGGGCAGACTGCGCTCATGTGGGCGGCGGCGCAGGGCCACCCGGAAGTTGTACAGGTGCTGCTCGCCAACGGTGCCGACGTGCACGCCCGCTCGGACACCTGGTCGCAACGATTCCAGGGGGGGAGTGGGTCGGACCAACATCCGGATCTACTTGTCTGGATTGAGCAAGGGGGCTTTACGCCCTTGCTGTTCGCAGCACGTGCGGGAGATCTGGCCGTGGCAGAGAGGCTCGTGGCGGGAGGTGCTGATGTAAACGACCAAACCGCCTGGGGGATCAGCGCCACGATTATGGCGATTCACTCCGTCCTCGCGCGTGATTGGTATTTCCCACAACAAAGTCGAGTTGGTAACCGGGCCTCCATCGGCGGACTCCTCGCGTCGCCCCATGCGCGGCCGCCAAACGACGCGGAAGAGCTGGTTGAATTTCTGCTCGAGCAGGGTGCCGACCCGAACGTCGATGAGGGCGGCTATACCGCGCTGCATACGGCGATTCTGCGGAGGACCGAGAGATCCGTGCGCGCTCTCCTCGCCCACGGAGCAGATCCGAACGCCGTGCTTCAGACTTCGACCCCCACGCGCCGCGATTCCTTCGACTTCTACTTTGACCAACCGTTCATTGGAGCGACGCCGTTCTGGCTCGCCGCCCGTTTCAACCAACCGAACATCATGCGCCTGCTCGCGGATCACGGAGCCGATCCGCTCTTCAGCCTCCATGTCGAATACTGGGGGGGAGGAAACCGGGAGCTGGGATGGCCACGGGTGACCGAGGGCGTTACGACGGCTATCATGGCAGCGCTGGGAATGCCCAGAGGGCGAGGCTACCCCTTTGAGCAGCCACGGAACCGTGAGCGGATGGAGGCTTTGGCGCTTGAGACCGTCCAGGTGGCGCTCGAACTTGGGGTCGATCCGAACGTCGTCAATGCCGAGGGTCGCACTGCGCTCGACGCTGCGCAGGACGGCGCGTTTGATCGCGTCGTTGCGCTTCTGATCGAAAACGGTGCCGTCTCAGAGGCAGAAGAACGGGGCCGCACTTTCTGAGAACAGATCGTACGAGGAACGCCCGTTCCGCCACCGAGGCCCGCACACGTTTTTCCGTTCCCCAAGAAATTAAGGAGTCGAACGAAGCCCTTAGGCCAGAGGCAAGCCTCGGGTATGGTTTCGGGGGGACACGAGTGCGGATCGAGGAAGCCCACGAGAAGAACAAAGACGAAATGAAACGTATGATGGAAAGAGGATCCGCCTGGATGGCAGTATGGTTGGTGGCAGGTTGTGCCAGCGCTCCCCCCTTGGTTGAAGCCCCGGAGCCGGCTCCGGCGGATCAGCCAACGGAAGCAGCGGCTGCGACGATCTGGGAGGGCGTGTACACAACCGAGCAGGCAGGTCGTGGGCAGCAGGTCGCGTTGTCGAACTGCTTCGACTGTCACTCAGCGAATGAGTGGAGAGGGCCGGGGTTCCTCCGCCTGTGGGAGGGACGGCGGCTCGGAGACCTGTATGAGAGGATCTGCCGCACCATGCCCCAGAACGATCCAGGGCGACTAGTCGCGGAAGAGTGCGCCGATGTCGCAGCGTATATGCTCAGCCTTCAGGAGGTGCCCACCGGTGGCGACCAACGGGAGCTTCCGACCGATCTTGAAGTGCTCGATGCAATTTTTTTCACGCCCGCCGAGAACCAGTGATCCCTATTCCCCCTTTCCGGGGAATGGCGAGTCCCTCCACGTCGGGGGACTAATACAGCTCGCTTCCAACAATGGCTGGTTGGGCATCTATCGGGCCCAGGCCGGCCAACTGGGTCTCCTCGTTAGGCCGCCATCGAGAGATACGTCTTCAACGTGGACGCAAGTCGAGACCTCGTAGGCCCGGGAAAGATACTTCTTCACTGTGATAGATGATCGTCCCGCCTTCTCCTATTCCGGTCCCCCGAAGTCCCTGGCGAGCCCCGGGCCCCTCTTGGAGATAGATGGTCCCGTTGGCGTCAACCGCTATCCCTCCACCCGACACGCCTAGGGGCCTGGTGGGGTGGCCGTGCGGGGGAACGAACCCAGTGACCCTGTCCTCGTTCACGGGACCGATCCGGACACCGGGCAACCAACCGGGATGACTCGCCCATGAGGATGTACTGTCGGTCGTGTACAACATACCGTCATGGATGGCCACGGCGCTGGTCCGGCCGTGCGAGTAATACGAGTCGATGTAGTTGAGGTCCTGGTCGAAGATCTGGATGCGATGGTTGCTGCGGTCCGCGACGAACAGGCGCCCTTGCTCGTCGAAGGCAATCGAGTGAGGGTTCTTGAACTCGCCGGGGGCGTTTCCGTACCGCCCTATCTCCCTGATGAAGGTGCCGTCGCCGGAGTACTTCTTGATCCGTCCAGGATTCTCCGGACACCCGCATTCACCCTCAGTGATGAAGATGTCACCATTCGGCGCAATTTTCACAATCTGAGGATTCTCGAAGTGGTCGGGACCGGTTCCTCGCGTGCCGGCTGTGCCCAGCCTCATCAGGATCTCCCCCTGTGGGCTGTACTTGAGCACCTGTAGGCCGCGCGTGCTGTCCGGGCTCGCCTCCATATCAGCGACCCAGATATTGCCGACGCTGTCCACATCGATCCCGTGGGGCAACACGACGTCCCCCGCACCGAAGCTCGTCAGCAGCTCCCCGGTGTTGACGTCAAACTTCAGGATGAAGTCGATGGGGTTATCGAGGCAGCCAGCGTAGGAATCGGAGCCGCACCGGTCCAACTGCCAGTAATGGCCATCGGGCCCAAAGCCGGCGGCGGGGCCGGCACCCCACGTTCGGCCTGCGGGCAGCCGTTGCCAGTCCGTGATCATGATCGGACGGGGGTTAGGGAGGATGACAAGACCACGGTCGTCCAACACTGCGTCGGTGACTTGGTCCGCCGGGGTGCCGGTAATGCCGGACCGTGGGGGGGTCCACGGTGGCATTCCGTCGCCGACATCAGCGGCCACATCCTCTATTACGGGCACTTCGGGAGCGCCGCATCCTACCTGCAGGATTGCGGTGAGGCCCAGCAGAGTCATCAGGCTGGAACGATTAGGGAGTGACATTGTCAGTAAGCCTCCAAAAGGTGTGCCCGAAGGAATGCGAATGAAGCAGCATTCTCACTCGTGATATACGTGGCCCACTCTCAATTACCATCGGCGAGAATGGTCAAATGCCAGAGGGGGGACTGGCGCTTGCCAGGCCCCCTCTAAAGAACTAAAGAACGCCACCGACCCCGCTCAACTCATCAGCGCTACTACGCTAAGGCACGTTTGGATTGGAGGCTGATTCCACCTCAGCGATGGGCCAGCAGAGATCCCTACCACTGCCGGCCTGATCCAACAACTCTGGAAGTGGCCCGGGCGTATTGTCTGCCGCATAACGGCGGTGATCCGGCTGCGCTCTTCCCTCGAGCCACATCTCGCGGAACCGCTCCAGCTTCAGAGCGGTCCACGCCTCCGCGTCGCTCGCAGCGACGAGATCCGGCAAACCTAGCTCTGCCCTACGCTCATTCATGATGGCAAGCGCCTGGTCCCGGTTTCCGTTCCGCAAGTGATTCTCGGCGATGATGAGCTGCATCTCGAGACCTGAGGTGATGATCATGGGCAGCCCCAGGTTTTCCAGGCCTCTACCGTACTTCATCTCGAAGTGCCAGGGGAGATCCGCAACCTCCGTATCGGGAAAGGCGGGGTCTGACCCCCATGGAGTCCGTGGGTCACCCGTCTGAAGGAAGTAGTCGTCGAAGTACGTCCCAAACACCGTGCTACGGCGATACGGGGAAAGATCGTTGAAGTTGACGAACCTGTTTACGGTACTCGCATTCTCGTCGGAAAAGAACTGCTGAAACTGAAAGTCCCTGGGCACTTGCCCGGCATCGTCCGCAGCGCCGCTGTACGCGCCCATCATCAGCCGCGTGCCCGCTCGGCCGGCGAATGCCGCCGACCTGAACTCGGCATCCCCCCCCATCGCAATGGCGTCGGTGAAGTGCTGTTCGGCACGCGTCCAGTGAACTGTGTGCGGCTGCACGTCCCCTTCGTCGATAACCGCATCGCAGAACAGATCTCCCAGCATCCGATTGGCGAATCCCGCATAGACGTGTGCCCTGAGCACGTTTTCGTCTGACGCGGCCGCTGCCTGTCCTTTGACTCCCGTGATGCGACGAATCGCATCCTCGGCAGTCCAGCGCGCTGAGTGCAAATTAGTCCATTCGTTGTTGACATCGTCTGGAAGCACATCACCCAGTCGAACATTCGAGAGCTCCCTCGGGCCGAAGTTCTCTCGGGCCACCGTCGCGCTGAGCCAGGCCGCGTCAGTCATTCCCGTACCAAAGACCCGTTTCACTCCCACAACCAGTGCGGCATGAGCGTCTTCATCGTCCAGAAACTGATCTTCGGTATCCCCTGGATTCACAACGTCGAAGTCACAGCCGAACAGGCCGAAGAGTATGAAAAGGCCTAGCACAAGCCTAGGCGCGGACGAGGCCGCGCCCCAAGGATGCGCATTTCGACGTCGCTTCACCGCTTTTCTCGCTATTCTAGTGTCAAGCATCGGTATCCCCTTTTAGGCCTCTCTCCCACCAATCCACTGAACCAATCCGGATCGCAGGAAGGCAGCTCTTCAGAACCGGAATCGAATCGCCGCAGTTAGCGACTTGGGAGGCGGCACATCTCCAGTTGTGGCCCGGGCCACGTTATCCGGACCGTCCCTATCACCGATCTCGGGCTCAAAGGCGAAGAAGTCGTCGTTGATCCACCTGATATAGTTAACTGCGCTAATGGTAAGGGTCGCGTCACTGACGTCCATCCCGAGACGGTTCATTGGCAACGGCACCTGCAGGCTTATGTCTCGCACCTTGAAGTAGTCGGCGCTGACAATTTCAGCATCCCTCGGTATGTCGTCCGGGTTGCACCTTGTCCTAACATCCACGGTGAGCTCATCAACGCGTCCTGCGTCGATCAGGTCGTAGGCACCACCATAGATGGGGTGGTCGCCGCGCGGCCCATTGCTAAGGCAGAACCATGTTCCGTGGCGCACTTCTGAGACCTGGAGACCCCGATTCCACATGTAGGCTCCACCCTGAAATTCGCCGCGGGCGGAGAGGATTATGCCCCTCGGTAACGAAAATGAGGTGCTCACGCTGAGGATTTCCGTAGGATAGTTCGGACCCCAGACATAGTCGTCCTCATATTCGGGCACGCCTACCGTGCTACGATCACTAATGAGGCGAGAGCCGATAACCACAGGCGCCGGCAACCCCTCTATGATTTCCGTGAAGGAACCCAGCGAAAAGCTCGGAGCGCCTCCCAGGCTCACCGTCTCGCTCTCGTTCGTGCTGAGTTGAAGTCCGGCGTTCCAGGTCAGTCGATTCGAGCGTATAATGTCGGCATTTACGCCCAGTTCGATTCCCGAGTTCCGTATCTTTCCGACGTTCTCGAGCTGACTCCCACCCCACCCTCCGGAAGGCGCCTGCCGCACGGAGAAGAGGGCGTCCTCCGTAGTCCTACGGTAGTAGGTAAACTCGACCGCCACCCTGCCGTTCCCCCACTCACTGTCAAAGCCGGCTTCAATCTCGCTCGAACGCTCGGGTCCGAGATCCGCATTCCCCACATTGTTGGTGGTGAACCCAGCCTCTCCCAGGATATTTGCCGGTTGCCACGTGCGTACGGCATCGAATGCTCCGGGTGCCCTTCCGGCCCAGCCGTAGGCAGCCCGCAGCTTCATCGAGCCCAAGTTGGGTGACCACCAGTCCTCATCCGACATCACATAGGACAGGGAGACCTTGGGATACGGCTCCAATCCCAGGTTTTCGCCGAACGCGCTGTATCCGTCCATGCGAAGTCCCGCAGTGAGGAAGTACCGATCTTGATAGCCGATTAACGCTTGGCCAAACAGCCCACCGCTGATCACCTGAGCTCTCTCGTCAAAGCCCGCAATGTTTGCTCCGCTGCTCGCCGTAGGGACACCCGGCCCCGCAAGTTGGTTGGAGCCTACGCGCGTAAGAGAGGTTTCAATGTCCTGGTACTGAGCTCCTGCCGAGAAGGTCACGCGGAGATCGTCGCTAAAGTCGGCGATATAGTTCCCCACGTAATCGAGCGTCGTAGTCCGTCCGACATATTTGGAAGACGCGACCTGCCCTTTTGGGGCGAGGATGAAGCCGAAGGGCCGGTTGTTCGTCATATCCGCACCCAAATAATCAACACCGACCGTGGCGCGGTGCGAGAAAGCCGAACTTGGAGCCCAATTCGCGGTCAGGCCCGATATGACGTGGTTTTGCTGGCTGAGGATCTCCCAATCCAAGAGCTGCGGTATCCGTTCCTCCCACGTATCCCCCAGCGCACAGCCCCCTGGGCATCGGGTCGTATTCGCCCCGAGGCCCTGAGAGTTATGTCCGCTTGGAGACTCCTGTACATTCCTCCGGGTGTACCCTGTATTGAATTCCACGGCTAGAGTGGGAGTCGGCTCAAACCGGAAGTTCCCGCGCGCCCCGCCGTGCTCGAGTTTATCGTTGAGCATGACCCCTTCGCTCTCACCAGCGCTGCCCGAGACGAAGTAGGAGACTCCACCACTCGCACCACTGACCGAGAGGTTGTATTCCTGCCGGCGGCCCGTCCGCATCACCCGGTCCAGGTAGTAGAAGGGTTCCGGGTCCGGGGAGAATTCCACGGATTTTGCAAAGCCCTGCTGCGTTTCAAAGGTCCAGCTCGACGACCCTGGGGTGCCACGCTTTGTGAAGATCTGGATCACTCCACTGGCGGCGTCTGTCCCGTACAATGTCGTCGCCGCTGGGCCCTTGATGACCTCGATACGCTCGATGTCTGCGGGGTTGATGTCCCCGAAACTCGTCTGGAAGGAATTGGAAGATCGGAAAACTCGATCTGTGCCCTGATTGAGTGGCAATCCCGAGGATGCCACACGGACCCCATCCACATACACGAGCGGCGCGTTTCCTTGCGAGGTACTCGTGATGCCTCGCAGCCGGATTATTGCCGCTTCTCCCGGGTTAGGACCCGGATAGTCAACGGACATCCCCGCGGATCTTCCCTGAAGCATCGACTCGATACCCGTCACCACCTCCGGAAGTTGGCTGGGATTTATCTGCGCGATCGAATTCCCAACCTCTCGACGCCGCGCCTGGCCGGCCGTGCCGGTCACGATGATCTCGTCCAGCGCCAGGGCCTGCTGGGTGAGCTCGAAATCCACCTGCACTGTCTGCCCGGCGCTCACCGTCACCTCCTGAGTGACTGCTTGATAGCCGATCTGACGCGCTTCCACTGTGTGCGTGCCCACCGGCACCCCGGGCACGGTATAGGTGCCATCGGACCGCGTTAGCGTGCCCATGTCGCTTCCCGCCAGAGACACCTGTACGGCCGACAGTGGCTGTTGGGTCGAAGCGTTCAACACCTCGCCCGTGATCGTCCCCAACTGCAGTGAGGCTGCCCGCTCCGGCGCCGCGATCGCCGCTATGAGAATGCAACTTGCCGCGAGAGCGTTCCAAAGGCCCCGAGCGATCGGCCTTCCTAGATCTGACATCGCATTTGACATGGCTTAATTGTCCTTTGTAGAGCGTGAAACAAAAGGAAAAGAGGAAAGAAGCGTCCCCTCGACCTGTCTATCTACTCTATCTACGATATCCGAAATGCTAGCTATAGCTGGAATGACCCGCAAGCACCATGCGAAGCTGTCCCGCTCACCGCCGGTTGGCAGCGTCGGTCATATCACGAGCACGATGGCAGCCGAACGATCCGGTTTTCTTCGGAAGGCACTCGACTGCTCACTCTTGCTACATGCCCCCACGTGGACGCAAGTCGAGACCTCGTAAGCCCGGGAAAGATATGTCTTCAGCATGGTATATGATCGTCCCGCCTTCTCCTATGCCGGTCCCCCGAAGTCCCTCGCTTGCCCCGGGCCGCTCCTCGAGGAGGGCGATCAGACCGCTGTCGTCCAACACCGCGTCGGTGACGTCGTCTGCAGGGGTGCCGGTCATGCCAGACCGTGGCGGGTGCCACGGCGGCATTCCATCGCTACCACCGGCGGGCACGTCCTGGTTGGCCGGGGCGCTGCATCCGACCGCGAGGATCGTGGCGATGCCCAGTAGAATCCCCGACCGTTCGAAGCTTACGAAGGACATAGCGGGCAGCCGTCAAGAAGTACGACCGAGACCTACGGAGGACGGAAACGGTACTGTGCTGCCGTGTTGGGGTCAAGGCCCGAATCCGACGCCCCCATCGGCAACGGGATGGAGCAGTGTGTCATGCGGGAAGGCGGAATCCATCAGTCGCAACAGACGAATCTTATATAATGGCTGGATCCCGAGGGCATCCCCTGCCTGACACCTCCAGCGAGCGCCATGCGCCTTCAGGTGGGCTTCAAGAGGCTCGTCCGTACCCTGACTCATCCCTCTACGCTCCCTACAAACTCCCCTCTTTCTTGCTCCCGACCCGGCCCACGGGCATCTTGCTGCTTGCCTCGGTGTGGGAGCATACGCGTTTCCGGAACGGTCTCTAGACCATGACGGGAGGTATTGTATGTCGTACGCAAGTCGCTCACGACTCACGGCGGCGGTGGCCATCATCGCGAGTATCGCCACTTTCGTGCCGCAGCTGGATGCCCAGCTGAACTCGCACAATCCTTATCGCCCGGTCGCTTGGGGGGACCTTCCGGACGGGAGGGAGTGGGGACCGCTGAATGGGATTTTTGCCGATCCCGACGGCCGTCACATCTGGTTCGCAGACAGGTGTGGTCGCACCCCTCTGCCTTCTAGCACGCAAGAGAGCTGTCTTTTTAAGCCCGACGTCCCGCCGATTTTGAAGCTCGATCTGGAAGGCAACTTAGTAGAGAGCTTCGGCGAGGGGCTGTTCGTCCGGCCGCACGGCATGTATGTGGATCGAGACGGAAATGTGTGGGTGACGGATTACTCGCCGGGCCAGGCCTACCCACACACAGAGGATGAGGTGCGGGCCGAAATGACAAGAAGGGGGATCGGGCACCAGGTACACAAATTCAGTCCAGGCGGAGAGCTCTTGATGAGCCTCGGTACCGGGGGAGTCCCCGGGGATGGTCCAAATCACTTCCGGCAGCCGAGTTCCGTCCTGGTTTCCCCCACCGGAGAGATCTTCGTCGTGGATGGTCACGGTGACGGTGGGAACAATCGCATCGTCAAGTTCTCTAGCGACGGCAGCTATATCATGGAATGGGGGGAAACCGGAACAGCACGCGGGCAGCTCTTGGACCCCCACGACCTGGCGATGGATTCCCAGGGACGGCTGTTCGTCGCTGACCGCGACAATTATCGAATTCAGATCTTCGATCAAGCGGGAAATCTTCTTGACGTGTGGACGCAGTTCGGTAATCCTGACGGGCTTTTTATCGACGCAAATAATGTCCTCTATGTTGCGGACTCAAACTCGCGAGCCGGGGCCAATACGGGCTGGGAACAGGGTATCCGTATCGGAGACGCGAGAACGGGTTGGGTGCACGCCTTCATCCTGAGCCCATCACCCGCCGAGGGCCCTGGGGGACCGGAGGGCGTCACGGCCGACGTCCATGGCAACGTGTACACGGCGGAGCCCCGAGCGTCGGTGGACCTCCGGCGCACACAGCACGTTCAGAAGTTCGTCAACGTCAGGGCCAGGCCCGTGGAGGGAAGAGACCGGTAGGAGGTGTGGTCGGGCGGTTATCCGCGTTTCGTCCTCCGCCGCGGCCGAGGTGCGGACAGATATCCTTACCGCCTGTCATCACCTTCAGGCACGGTCCGTACTACTGCTCCGGTCCTCCGAGAATGGGCAAGTCAACACTAGCACGACTGATGGCGCGGGGGAGGTACCAGTGAGCTAGCCATCCTCCAGGAGTCAGGCCTCCCCGCCATTCAGGGCTGCGTCTCTTCCCGCGATGCGACCAAAGACGAGACATCTCGCGAGCCCATGCTGAGCAAAGCCACCTTGGGTCTCGCCCGCACAGTAGAGGCCCTCTATGACGTCGCCATGCACATCCATGACCTGTGCCTTCGGGTTTGTCCTGAGACCCGTCAGTGAGTCGTGCAAGATGGGCGTAGACCAGGCCGCGTAGAATGGAGGCGTCTGGATCTTGTGCATGGGAGTAGGCTTCCCGAAGTCTTCGTCGGTCCCCGAGTCCACAAAGGAGTTATACCTGGCCAGCGTCTCTTCCAATGCGGCCGCTGGCATGGGCACTGTCTGATGCGGGTTGCTGATGCTGCGGGCCAGTTCGGCGATCGTATCTGCACGGAAGAACCAGTCACTGTCCGGTTTAATGTTCGGCGGCGTGGGATCCCAGCGCTGGCGCGTTACCGCTTCTGCATCGAAGATGGCCCATATCGGTCCTCCTCCGTCCAGCCTACTCGGATTCCCATGGTAGGCCAAGGCCGCGTTGTAGAAATCATGGCCTCCACCCATCTCATCGTGAAAGCGCCGACCCATCTCGGTTACCATGATCGCGTTCTGCCAATCCACCGCAGTCAGGCCAGAACCAGGTGTCTGATCGAACATGGGGCTATCAGCCAGCCAGATTAGGTTGCCATAACCCCATGGGGTCCCGATATGCGCCGCCTTGGATATCCAGTTGCCCGCCTCCATGCTCTGATTCGCGGTCGACCAGAGCGAGGCTCCGATGGCCATGGCAGCAAGCTCTCCATCGCCAGTCTGCTTGGAATACGGCTCACCAGCCACCTGATACTCCTCCGTCAGCCTCGGATCGAACATCCGCCGGAAGAGCACGTTGCTCGTGTGGCCCCCGTTAGCGAGGAGTACGCCCCTGGTTCCCTCGATCCTCACCTCCTGACCTTCGTGGACCGCGACGATTCCGAGGACCCTTCCGGACGCGGGAGTCTCGCGGACAAGGGTCGTCATCTTGTGAAGCAGCAGGATTTCCGCGCCCTTCTCCCTGGCGCTCTTCTCCAGCGCTCGAACAAGCCCCGAACCCACCCTAGTAGGGTATGACGTAATCAGCTCCTCATAGATAGGCCACTGGACGGTCCGTCCCTGCCTTTGGGGCATGTCACCACCACCCAGCACGTGGTCTTGAAAGTCAACCCCGTTCTCCACGAGCCATTCGAAGGTGGCCGCGTTCTCGTCGGCAAAGGCGCGCACCATCTCGCGATCACTGTACCTGCTCTGTGAGCGCTCGTGGTCTATCCAGTCCTCAAAGACCTGATCCGCCGAGTCCTCTACTCCGTACCTCCGCTGTCTACTCGTTCCACCACCGAGGTTTACGTTTCCCCCACTCACGATTCCGTGTCCACCGATGTCATAGTTCTCCTCGACCATGATCACCGAGAGGCCATGGTCCAGGGCCGAAACAGCTCCAGCGAGTCCCGCCGTCCCTGCCCCGACGATGACGAAATCCGCCGTCCGGTCCCAATCTTGTACGCTACCTTGTGCCTTCGCCTCAGGGCTGACCAGCCCCGCCAAAGCAGTCGCACCTAGGCCGGCAGTTGCGCCGGTCTTTACGAAGTCTCTCCTACTGATGTTCGTGTCATTCGGCCTCTCCTCGCTCATGTTCGTCCCTCCGTCACTCGTAGGTGGATCAGGGATCACCGGTTCTGGGCGTGACAATTGCTTCGAGCACTTCGAGATAGCTTCCGTCCGATCAGGTCATGAACTTCTACACTTCGTTCGCACACTACAATCGTGGGTGGCTCCTGGAGTGGTTCATACTCATCTTGTGCCGAGGAGGACGAGAACTGCAAGTCCGACCCCGGCGCCTATGCGCTTTCCAATTGAGCGGTTCTCCCGCGGTAGCGCCTGGATCACGGCTCCAAAGCATGATGACTCCACAGGTCGTGTTCGCCGCATACTGGGCGGGAACCGACACGCCCTTCGTAGAAACCTGCCCGTTCGAGCTTCGTTTGGCGTCTCGCCACAGCAATGATTGGGATGGAGATCGGTCCACCCCTCCCACGTCATTTCGAAGACAGGCACCATCTGCAATCGAGTGCCCGTCGAAGGTCCGCAGCGAGCTCCGCGGAGCATCTGTGGCCAAAGGGATTCGTTGGTTCGTCGGTCAAACATGCCCCAGCAAGGGGCCGAGGAAGCCGCCGCTTCCAGAGTGCACGGCTCTTCCAACGGGGACGTTCACGGTTCCTCCCTTGTTCAGGCCCCGGCGGCCGTGGGCCTGCCGGGATCGAGGGATCGGAGGTGGTGAACGGGTGACAATCTGGCGTCGAAGGGATCCTTCGACGCCTACGCTTCGAGGCAACTGACTGTGACGAGCGACAACCGTACTATGGGCCTCGAGGGTGCGACGCGAGCGGCCTCACCACATATCCGCTCCGCCTATGGTTTGAACCGCACATACTTCGACACACTTTCCCGGGCGAGATCGTTCGCGTACATGTTGCCTTCGAAATCCACGCCAAGAAACTCGATCCCGGCTCCCCCCGCCCGCGTACGGTTCGGAATGACTGCCGTCACCCAACCGCTTCGCGCGTCTCCGATCCGGATGCCCTGTTCCCATCCAGGGTTGTCACGCCACTCGGGGCGCTCCAAACCGGAAAGTCCATCTACAGCGTACAGAACGTCGTCGCGATCGATGACGATGCCACTCGGCTTGCCGAATTGCGTCCAAATTGCCAGAAGATTGCCCTCCTGATCGAAGATCTGGATTCGGCTATTGCCCCGATCGGCAACGAAGACCCGCCCCTGCGAATCCATCGCGATTCCATGCGGATCATCGAACTGGCCGGCCTCCTTGCTTTCGTCCCCGACACAACCACCCCTTTCCAGTAGAAACCGTCCGTCGGGCGAGAATTTCACGAGCCGATTGTTGCCGCCGCGATGCCCGTCTGCGACCCAGATATCCCCATTGGGAGCCACTACTACATCGGAAGGACCATTGAAGTGGGTCCCATCACAGCCATGGACCCCGGCCTCGCCGAGGCTCATCACGATCCTTCCCTCTTGGTCCACCTTGTGAACCTGGTGTCCCAACCCTCGTACGTATCCAGGCTCCGCCCGATTGTCACCGTCAGGTGCACCTTCCGTTACCCAGAAATATCCCTCGTGGTCTAGGAAGAAGCCGTGAGTGAACGCGAACAGGCCGGCACCGAAGCTGTCGACCAGGTTCCCTTCGAGGTCGAACTTCAGTATCGGGTCCCGGTCGCTATCAGCACAGTTGTTTGTTCCACACCGGCCCAATAGCCACATGTGCCTGCCGTCAGGATCAGGGAATCCCCCCGTCAGGGGCCCAAACTCCGTTCCGCCCGGGAGCTTGTCCCATTGCTCAATCTCGTGATATGGGTTGAAGGCGGCCTGCCCATCGAGCCCCTCGGACAGGACTAGGAGGGACACGGCAAGACCGCAAACCAGTGTGAGGGAGCGCAACATTACGACCTCCTTCAAAATGCTGATGACCGAGAGATTCGTGCACTTCCGGAGCTGCCGCGCCGATATGGAGCGGCCCGGGTCACGATCGTCAATGTCGAGATTTACGCAAGCTAGAGCGAGATATTGAGGAACGCCATAGGGAACGGGCGGCCCTTCTTGATGTTCGTGCACGAGAACTTCCCCCCAAGATCAGGCCTCTCCTCCGTTGACCGCCGCATCCCGACCGGCGATGCGCCCGAAGACGAGGCATCGGCCGAGGCCGTGTTGAGCAAATCCACCTTGGGACTCCCCCGCGCAGTAGAGGCCGGGGATGACCTGCCCGTCATAGTCCATGACCTGAGTTCTCGGGTTCGTCCTCAGTCCCGAGACACAGTCGTGAAGGATGGGAGTGGTCCAGGCCGCATAGAACGGCGGCGTCTGGATCTTGTGCATAGGTGTCGGCTTGGCGAAGTCCGGATCGCTTCCGAGGTCCACGAAAGAGTTGTACCTCGAGACTGTCTCCTCCAGGACATCTGGCGGCATGGGCCCGGACTGATACTCGTTGTCGATGTTGCGTGCCAGCTCAGCCACGGTGTCTCCGCTGAAGAAGTACCCGTCCCGGTCGACGTACGGAGGGTTCGGATCCCAACCCAGCCGCTGCACCGTATCGGCGTCGAAGATGGCCCAGATCGGTCCTCCACCATTCCGCTTGGACGTATCGCCGTTGTAGGCCATGGCAGCGGCGTAAAAGTCGTGTCCTCCATCTGTCTCATCCCAAAATCTTAGGCCCGCCTGGTTGACCATGATCGCGCTTTGCCAATCCGTCATCGTGAGACCTGAAGCGCGGGCCCGGTCGAAGATTAGGGTGCTAGGCTCCCAGATGAGGCTACCGTAGCCCCACTGGCACCCGATGTGCACGGTCTTGGATATGAGTCTGATGTCCTCCACAGTCTGATTCGCAGTTGCCCAAAGCGCGGCACCGATTCTCATGGCCGCGAGCTCCCCCTCGCCGCTCTGCTCGGACCACGGCTCCCCCGCGGTCTGGTACTCTTCAGTGAGTCTTGGATCGAAGGTCCGCCGTAGGGTGACGTTGCTGGTATGGCCGCCGGTAGCGACGAGAACGCCCTTTAGGGCGCGGATGTTGACGGTCATGCCACGATGCTCTGCTGTGACGCCCAGCACCCTTCCCGAGAAGGGGTGTTCGCGGATGATCCGCGTCACTCTGTGTTCTAGAAGGACCTCGGCCCCCCTTACCCGGGCACTCTTCTCCAGCGGCCGGATGAGTCCCGAGCCCATCCGCGTGGGGTGGTGCGTGACCCGCTCGGCTGCGATGGGCCACTGTACCGTTCGCTGCTGGCGGCGGACGGTGGAAGCTCGGTCCGGACCCGTCAGCTGGTCATGAAACTGGACGTCGTTTTCGAGGAGCCACTCGAAGGTCGCCGCGTTCTCGTCGGCAAAGGCGCGCACCAGGTCCCTGTCGCTGTGCCGACTCAGGATGTGGTCGTGACGTATCCAGTCCTCGAAGACCAGGTCCGCCGAGTCTTCGACGCCGAACGTCTGCTGATTACTTGTGCCGCCGCCGAGGTGCACGAGGCCACCGCTGCACAGTCCATGGCCACCGATATCCGTGTTCTCCTCCACCATGAGTACCGACGCGCCGTGGTCGAGTGCCGAGACGGCCGCAGCCAGCCCCGCGGTGCCGGCTCCGATGGTGACCAGGTCAGCCTCATGATCCCAGTTCTGCGGGACCTCGGACACCGGAGCGTCCACCTGGCCGAGCGCCGCCGCACCCACTCCCGCCACGGCACCCTTCCTGATGAAGTCTCGTCGACTGATGTCCGTCGTGGTGTGTTTCTTGTTTCCCACCCTTCACCTCCTTGCCGAGCTAGCTCTCGGAGTGGATTTCGGGGCTACCGCAAGCCCCGGGCAAGCTCTATCGCCTCGCATGATACCACAGACGGTTCGCCGGGGCTATTGAAGTTTCCCAAAAAAATAAAGAGAGCCCGGCGCGGAGGTGAATCCGCACCGGGCTCTCCTTCTCGACCTTACGCTTTACCCGCCTTTTCGGGCCGGCGGTGCACGTACCTGTCTACCGCTTCGCGAAGGTCACTGGCCGCCGTCCTGCTCCTCGGCCGCGAGCCGGTCCCTCAGGAGTCGCTCCCGCTCAGCGACCATCTCCTCGAAGTCCTCATCCGGGATCCAAGTGATGCCGAAACGAATATGGCCCATCTCGCCCGCGCTCCGCCGGTTGTACACCACCCACTGGTCGGGGTCCGGATTGGACGGATTGGCCGCCGTGTTGTCGAATAACGAGGTAGCGATGATAATCGTGCCCTTCGGTAGCAACGGCGCCGCCCAATCCTCGTAGATGTGGGTTGTGTGCCACCTGTGGTGCCAATCGATCTTGTTGATGACCTCCCGGCGACCATCGGCATAGATCGCCTCCATCATCTGGTATCCGCCCCGAAGGTGCATGTGACCCCGGATGCTGTGCACTCGGGCATTCTGCTCGAGGATGTGGATGCCGCGAACCAGCTGGTATCCGTGAGGCGGGATGAGGTAATCGGTGTATCGCGGAAGTCCCAGCTCACGGCTCTCGCCCGTCTGGAATCCGGTCTCGTCATTCGTCGCGTATCTCGGCTCTTCCCCCTCGGGATAGAACCACAACCCCAGCTGGATTCCAGCGTCTGACACTTCCTCGCCAATGGGGAAGAGGTGGAGGCGGTAGCGGATCCGATCGCCGGGCATGATCAACTTGCCAGCATCGGAGGGGTAGAGGTCCATTCTCTTCCCCACCGCAGCCGACGAGAGCCCTCCACCCTCCCCATCGTCATCCCGGTTCTCGGCTGCCCGCACGAGATTCGTGTTAGCATGGTGGAAGACGTACCCGCTCTCGGCGTCGGCGGGCCTCGTTTCCACGGCCCTGATCCACCGCCTCTCGGTAATCTCCGGCAGGGCAGCGTCCGGCATCCACCATTGGTCCTGCCCATTGGCCTCGACCGTATACGGCGGCGATTCGATGATCACGTCCGGTGGTCCCCAGCCGAGCTGGTCCTCGACCTGCCAGTACTCGTGCCCGAGGCGCGTGTCGAGGGGCGGAAGCGGCGCTGCCTCTTCACCCTCTGGCGCACCCGCATCCACCCACTGCACGATCGTCGTGATCTCTTCGTCCGAAAGGGTGGGATCGTTCTTGAAATCCTGAATCCCAACGGTCCGGTCGATGTACCAGCCTGGCGGCATCAGATGTCGCTCCACCTGGTCCTTGATCATCGGAGCCCACGGCCTCGCCTGCTCGTAGGTCTGAAAGTGCATCGGCGCAGCGGTGCCCGGCCGATGACAGGTCTCACAGTTCTCCCGAAGGATCGGCGCCACATCCTTCGCGTAGGTGACCTCTTGGGCCGACAGGAGCTGCGGAGAAACCATCATCCATAGGACCACGACCACGATCCCGCTGAGCCCACCTGACATCTGTTGACGACGCATCGACTTGACCATCAGACTCTCCCGTCAATTTGTGACGTTGACTTCCACGTACCCGTTGGTCCAACAACAATGATATTCGAAAGTGTTTCGGAGATGTTCGATCGCTTGCATTAGAAGAACGTACCGCCCCGGTTCGCCGAACCGAATATTGGTGGTGACCTCGCCCCGGCCATCCATCAGCGGAACCTGACTCTCCACCGGGTCGAAGGTGACCTCGCCCGGACCCGAGTATTGCACCCACCAGATCCACGCATCCGGGCGAGTTCCGATATCGACCCACACCGTGATCGGGAGGGATTCACCGACCCTTGCGCTCAACGGGCCCGTTCGAGGGCCCATGAGACCTGTTCCGCCAGGTCCGGAGGAGTCGAAACGGACTTCCGGGGCATACGACCCTATGACGTCTCCCTGAGTCGCGCCAGACAGGGCGGCCCGGTATCTCGCATCGTGTATCTTGTCCGTGATTATGTAAGCCGGGGCCATCAGGTGGCCGGGAGTGGAATACGTGACTCCCTCGTGCCTGATGGTCCACACCACCCGCTGGTCTCCAAAGTCCTCCGGAACCGTGATGGTGAACGCGCCCCAGGGCCGGCGAATGACCGGATGCACCGGCTGGAAGTGCGTAGGCTGAACCCCATCGAACTCACTCGGTTCGATGAAGTTGTCCTCCCCAAGAGGAATGTCGTACGCCTGGCTCAGGTTGAAGCTCGCGTAGCCGAAGACGAGCGTGTACGTGCTATCTTCGTTCTGAAACCAACCTTCGAACACGGGAACGATCGGTCTGCCGGAATCCCGCAGCATCATCGGCGACCAGTCCGCGTTCTCCCAGTTGTAAGCGCCCAGGCCGCGAGTGTCTTGAGCCTCGAGCGGTTGCCAGGATCCTGCACCGAACGTGGCACCCAGAACCACGATTATCGCCACAAAAAAGATTCGCTGCATGGCCTGATCTCTTCTCCCACTTACGTTGTTCGTCAAGCGCGCTTCGCGTCGCAAAAAAAGGCTGCGGAAGCCCTACAACCACAATCTTTAGTATTCTAACCGACCCGCCAACGTAGCGCAAAGAGGGTGCTTTGCGGACAGGCGGTTCGCATTTTAAGGGCGTTCGGCCCGTCAATCGGCGACCCAAACCCGAATGTAACCGTTGGTCCCGCAGCAGAAGCGCTCGAACGATGGGATGCTTTCGATAGCCTGAACGATGACGACATAGTCGCCCGGTTCACTGAAGCTCGCCGTAGTCGTACCCAGATAGCGGGCAGGTCGGCTCGACCCACCCGCACGACGATCCCTCACCTCGATACCCCCCGCTCCCGATCCTACCTCTGGGCCGTGCTGCCCACCGGGACCTGTGGCTACCACTCCAGCGTCGGGAGGATTTGCTAGCTACATCCCCGTCGCGTATTTGGTCAGTCCGCCCGCGACCGCCGGTCGTGATCCTGGACCCTCCGCTGCATAGACGTTTCCTTCGCCGTCGACCGCAACGCCCTCACCCGCTACGCCCATGGCCCTGTCGGCCCAGGGGTGCGGGGGAATGAACGCGGTGACCCGGTCCTCCATCGCACTTCCGATCCGGATGCCCGTCCGCCAACCCGGGTGGTTGGTCTCCCTGGTCTCGGAATCGATCGCGTACAACATATCATCGGGCGTGATGAACAGGTCGCTGATCCGGCTATACTCGTAGTACGAGTCGATATAGTTACCGTCCTGATCGAAGATCTGGATCCGATGGTTCCCCCGATCGGCTACGAAGAGCCGGCCCTGCGAGTCGAACGCCATCGCGTGGGGAGTGCGGAATTCACCGATACCGTTCCCGATCTGCCCCCATTCCATGATGAACTCGCCGTCCGGCGAGAATTTCATGATCCTGCCTGTGGACCCGGGAGGAGCCATATCGGCGTTCTGCCCGCTGTGCCCGTCGGCGACAAAGATGTCGCCGTTGGCCGCTGTAATCACATCGCAAGGTTGATTGAAGTGATCAGGCCCGCTTCCCGCCTGTCCCGCTGTTCCCAACCGCATGAGTTCCTCGCCTTGGGGGCTGAATTTGATCACCTGGTGTCCGATCGTCCCGGCATCGTTCGCCGAGAAGTCGGTCACCCAGACATTCCCGTCGGCGTCCACGTGAATGCCGTGAGGGGTCACGAACAGTCCGGCCCCAAAACTCGCTAGAAGCTCACCGGTGTTTCGGTCATATTTCACGATCGGATCTACGATGTTGGTCTCGCAGCCTCCGCCGAGACCTAGGTTGCCACAACGGTCATACGCCCAGACGTGGCCATCCGGGCCTATGTCCGCACCGGCCGTTGATCCCCACACTCGACCATCCGGTAGCTTCCCCCAATCCTCCATGACCATTGGATTGGGGTTCGGGAGGTTGTTCAGCGCAGGATCCGTGACATTGTCGGCTCCGGTGCCAGTGGTGCCAGGTGGCGGCGGCATGAACCCCCCGCCCATACTACTGGCCGGCATGTCCGCCGGCATATCCGCCGGCATCTCATCGCCACCGCCGCATCCGGCTAACGGGATCACGATGGCGCCTACGAGAGTCGTGACTCTCAACCGATCGAATACTGACATTGTGGTCCTCTCTTACTAAGGATAGGAATCGGAAGCGTGGTAACAGATCTGTGTCCCTGAGACATAGTGAGTTGCCTCTCGAGGTCAGGCAAGACGAGCGAAGACCTCCTTCGTTGCACCTTGCTGTTGGCTCAGGCGCCGACGCCCGCGGCGATGCGGTCGGGACATCGCATCCCACCCCCTTGTCGTCACTAACAGGGTCACCGCATGTTGCACTCCGAACACCGGCCCTGTGCGATTGCGGTCGGGCAGGTAATGCCTCGAAAAGTGACGGAGCCAGTGTCTGGTAGATTCGAAATGGAACGCGCACGCACGAGCGGTGCGCCTCCGCGGCAGGAGGCAGCCAATGCATCTGCGCGTATCCTTTTCGTGAGCGTGTTCTTGAGTTTGGCCGTAGGGGCCTGCGCCTCAGCTCCCCAGCCGGAGGGCGCCTCCTCGCTCGCCGACCGCGGACCAGCCCCTGAAGCCGTGGTTTCCCCCGAGGCCGCTTCGCGGTCGCCTGTTGAGAGATCGGTACTGGACGGGGTGTTCGCGCGAAGCCAGGCATCCCGCGGGCAAAGGACGTTTCAGCAGGTCTGCGGAGCATGTCATGGCATCAACGAGTTCTCGGGCGGCAGATTCAGAATCCGGTGGCGCGGTCAGACGGTGGGGGATGTGTTCGATCTCGTCTCTATGATGATGCCGGAAGACAACCCTGGCAGCCTCACCCCCGACGAGTATACTGATGTTCTGGCCTACATGCTCAGCGAGAACGGATACCCGCCTGGCGAAGTCGAGTTGCCCGCGGACGCAGACGCGCTTCGAGCTGTCAGGCTCGAATAGGCATTGGTCTGCTCTCCTGTGCTTTCGAGGAAGGAGTCATGTTGCAGTATCACCCATAACTCTCGCCAGGCCTTCAGTCGGTGGTCCGAAGATATCTAAGGAGGATCGGTAGATGATTGGATCAGTACAGCTAACTTCGCTGAAAGGCGGATTGTTCTCCTGGCTCGCCGTGTTAGCGGTAGGCTTCGGCTCGATGGCCCAGGGCGCGGCGGCTGCGCAAGAGCGCGGTAACCCGGAGGGCGAATGGCGCTACCTGGGCGGCGACGCTTGGCATACGCGTTATTCCGACGTCGACCAGATCGACGCGAGCAACTTCGAGGATCTCGAGCTGGCCTGGCTATGGCGGGGCGACAACTTCGGGCCCTTTCCCCTCGGTGTCTCGCGATCTACGCCGCTCTATGTGGATGGACTGCTCTACACAGTGGCAGGGGAACGACGGGCTGTAGTCGCGATCGATCCGGAAACGGGCGAGACGATTTGGACGCACCGAGAGCCGCACACGACGCGCTTCGAACGGGGCATGCGGAACGGATACGGAAAGAGCGTCGCCTATGCCGAGGTTGACGGACGCGGCGTCATCTACATCACGACCCCGGCCTTCTTCCTTCATGCCCTCGATGCGAAGACCGGCCGGCCATTAGAGAATTGGGGAACACAGGTACCCCTTCCTGACTTCCCGCAGACCGGGGTTGTGGATCTCGTTTCGGACCTCATCCGGGACTGGGGTCCTTGGGAGAGTTGGGACGAGCCGTACGATCCGGATTTCGGGATCCCCAGAGAGCTGGGATACATCACTGCTTCCTCGCCACCCATCGTGGTGGACGGGGTCGTTGTCGTGGGCAACTCCGCCGAGCAGGGTTATAACCAGACCCGTATCGAGATGGTTCCCGGAGACATTCTCGGGTACGACGCGCGAACTGGGGAGCACTTGTGGAAGTTTCATGTGATCCCCAGGCCCGGAGAATTCGGGCACGAGACGTGGGAGAGTGACGCCTGGGAGTGGACCGGGGATATCTCCTCGTGGGCTCCCATGGCCGCTGATCCGGATAGGGGGCTCGTCTATATCCCCACCAACCCCCCGACGATCGATTTCTTTGGCGGCTTCCGGCCGGGCGACGGACTCTTTGGTACCAGCGTGATCGCCCTGGACGTACGCACCGGCGAACGGGTGTGGCACTTCCAGACCGTCCATCACGACATCTGGAACTTCGACAATCCCACCGCCCCGATTGCGCTTGACGTAGTCGTGGACGGGGAGCCGACCCCGATCGTCGTCCAGACTACGAAGCAAGGATGGGCCTACACCTTCAACCGAGAGACGGGCGAACCGGTCTGGCCCATCGAGGAGCGTCCGGTTCCACAGTCAGACGTGCCCGGTGAGGATTTGTCGCCTACGCAGCCGTTCCCCACGAGGCCGGCGGCATACGAGATGCAGGGGCTCACCGAGGACGATCTGATCGACTACACCCCGGAGCTCAGGGCGGAGGCGCTCGAGATCATTCAGAACTACAAGATCGGACCGATCTTCAACCCCCCGATCCAGATGGATCATCCGTCGGGGCTGCGTTCCTTCGTGAGCTGTCCGAGCGGGGCGACGAACATCCCGGGTCCCTCGTCTGCAGACCCCGTGACCGGGATCCTCTATGTGTCCACAGGAAGGGGGTGCCGATCGGAGAGGCTCGTGCCCGGGCGTGAAATCGACGTGCCGGACGACATTCAGACGACGGGCACGACGTTCTCGGACTTCGCAGTCTTGGACCGGGGGGATTTTCGAGGTCCGCAGGGCCTCCCGATCTTCAAGCCTCCCTATAGCCGGATCGTGGCGATCGACATGAACACGGGGGATCACCTTTGGGCGATCCCGAACGGCGACACTCCCGACCGGATCCGGAATCATCCGGCCCTTCGGGGGGTCGAGCTGCCCAACACGGGCCAGACCTCCCGTGCGATCACGATGGTCACGCCGACGTTGCTTCTCACGGCCGAGGGTTCGGGAGGCGCATCGGTGCTCCATGCCCTAGACAAGATGACCGGCGAGCGCCTGGGCACCGTTGATCTGCCTGCGCCGGGCCAGTACGGAATGATGGGATACATGCACGGGGGGCAGCAGTACGTGGTGGTGCAGGTGGCCGGTCCGGACTTCCCTGGATCGCTAGCAGCGCTCCGGTTGCCCTGATGAAAGGAATGAGAGACATGAGCAACGGATCCGATAGCCCTTCCAAAAGGGGGCTGAAACGCAGAGAGTTTCTCTCAGCTACTGCGCTTCCTCTTGCAGCGGCGTTGGCGCCAGCGGACCTGGTCGCACGAGAGCTAGCCGGAAAGCCCTCTGCGCAGGACATCATTCGGGTCGGGATAATCGGAGCGGGGGCGAACGTCCGTCGGGTCATGCTTCCCAGCCTTCTGAGGATCCCGAGGGTCGAGATCGTGGCCGTCGCGAATCGAAGTCTCGAATCCAGCCAACGAGTCGCGAGCGAGTTCGACATTCCTAGGCCCTACGGCGGGTGGGAACAGCTGCTCGAGGACGACGGAGTCGACGCGGTCTTGATCGGCACTTGGCCGTATATGCACCGCACACTGACATTGGCCACGCTGGAGGCAGGCAGACATGTGCTGTGCCAGGCGCGCATGGCGAACACGGCACAAGAGGCGCGAGACATGCTTGAGGCCTCGCTCCGCCACCCGGACCTCGTGAGTCAGCTCGTACCGACCTCGACGAGCTATAGGATCGACAATGTACTGAAGAGGCTGATCGGCGAGGGCTACCTCGGGGAGGTGCTCTCGGTCGAGATACAGCGGCTGCAAACGGGCGACCGAACGGGGCCGGGGGGTTTCGCGGACGTAGGTGGCGACCTGACCTGGCGCCACAATAGGCGGTACAGCGGATACAACACCCTGAACATCGGGTCTACCATGGAGTCAATGATCCGCTGGTTGGGTCGCGGTACCCGGGTCATGGCCATGTCCAAAGTCCATGTACCCTATCGATACGCCAACGGTGAACTGGCCTCCGTCACGATTCCCGACCATGTGGATGTCATGTACGAGCTGATGAACGGGGCTCAGGTCCACATGAGGTTCAGCGCCACCACCGGCCTGTCGAACGGGAATCAGACGTGGATCTACGGCACCGAGGGGACCGTTCACGTGGACAACCGACAAGACGTCTTCGCGGGACGCCGCGGCGATTCCGAGCTCTCGCCAGTTCCCAATCCCCCGGAAGAACAGGCCCATTCGCGTGTCGAAGAGGAATTCATCAACGCGATTCGGGGGATCGAGGAGATCACGATGGTCCCCTTTGAAACGGGCGTCCATTATATGGAGTTGACCGAGGCTGTCTCTCTCAGCGCCCGGAGCGGACAGGCGGTGTATCTACCGCTATAGGCTCTAGGCGATGAGCTCATCCGTCGAACGTTCGCTACTACATGAGTGGGGCGGACTTCGGGACGTTTTCAGAAACTCGCACCTCGTCTATTTGACGATCCTCCTCCTGATTCCGTGCAGTCTGCGGGCTCAAGAAGACGTTCACCTGAATCCGGTGATCGCCAAGCTCGAGGCCGGTGAGACCGTGTACGGGCTCAGCACACAGGACCTTTCCCACTCCAACGCGCGCGAAGTCGCACGCGCGGCTGCAGACTTCATATATGTGGATATGGAGCACAGCCCGATGGATTTTCCCGCCCTGCGGAATTTCCTTTTGGCGATGGGGGATAAACAGATGGTCCTCAGGAAGGGCAGCGTGCAGCCCGATGTGTCTCTGTTCGCGCGCTTTGCTCCGCCACCCTACCAATCCGAGTGGGTCGTGAAGCAGGCTTTGGACATGGGGCTGTACGGAATCATCTTCAACGGCGTGGACACTCCAGAAGAGGCGGCGTTCGCAGTCACGACCATGCGCTATCCACAGCTTCGGGACTCGCGTTATCCCGAGCCGAACGGAATCCGAGGCGTGTCTGCCGGCAACGCAGCGTGGGCTTGGGGCGTGAGCTCAGCAGAGTATTCTCGGCGGGCCGACTTATGGCCGCTCAATCCCGACGGCGACCTCTTGGCTGTGATGATGATCGAGTCGGTCGAAGGTTTGCAGAATCTCGATGGGATCGCTTCCACCCCCGGCGTAGGAGCCCTATTCCCGGGCGCCGGTGGTGACCTCAGTCGCTCCCTCGGAGTCACTCAAGGAGCACCGGAGCTCGAGGATGCCTTCCAACAGATCCTCGCGGCTTGCGACAGACACAACGTTGCCTGCGCGATTTCCGCGAGCACGGGTGCTGACGTTGCGAGGCGGGTGGGGGAGGGATGGAGGATCATCCGCACCTCGGTCGGGGCGGCGAATGAGGGTCGCGCACTCCTCAACGACGGTCTGCCGTAGTGCGTGAAGCCCATTGAACACAACGCGGCATCGGCCGTGTACTAGTCCACGTGGGCGGCCGCGCCGAGGGCGCGCCCTCCAGTCACTTCAGGCGTTGAACCTGTCAAGATTAGAGAGGTGCGTTCCTCACAGGGAATCCCAGAAGAAACCAGAACTCCCCGACCCTAATGATCCCCCTGTTGACCTCCGTTCGCCCGTTGAAGCCGGAAGCTGGGAGGAAAGGGAGCTGGAGCGTTGGGTTGAGGCGATCCGCTGGGCTGATAGTCCAAGCGACCCCTTCGCTTCGCTCTAGCGAGCGCACCGGGGCTGGCGTCAAGCCGCGGAATGCCCAGGGTCGCCCCGGCCCTTCGGTGTGCTCTCGTCCTCCAGCTTTGAGCCCGCGATAGTTCGCCACAGGCCTCTGCACGCCCCCGCGATCTTCATTGGCCAGCGAGGTTCCCGGAGCTTGAGGAGCTTGCCTGGCTGTCACACCGATGTCGTGCTATTGTCGTCAGATTCACTCGAATCAAGGCCGCGCGGTTGGTGCCCTGGGATGGGCAGTCGCACGCTCACGTCCGCTGAACTCAAGACCCTGGCTGCTACATATGAAAATCGATCAAAACAGGCGCAAGATCTCCACTCGGGCCGAAGTCGGGCGAGGAGCGATTGCGATGGCGGGTGCCGTCAGCGGTATGGCGGCCTTCGTGACGCTGGTCCTAGTCAGCCAACCGCAGCCAGCGTTGGCCCAGGCGCAGGGAACCTATACGGCTGCTCAGGCCCAGTCCGGAGCGGGGATTTACGAAGCCCGCTGTGCGGTCTGCCACCTGGCCAACTTCCAAGGGTCCTTCGAGGCACCGGAACTGGCGGGCCCCAATTTCCGCAACATCTGGGGCAGTCGCTCGGTCTCCGACCTGCTGAATCTGATCGAAACAACCATGCCGCCCACGGCCGTCGGATCCCTGGAGAACGAAGAGGTAGCCGCGATAGTGGCCTACCTCCTTCAGGCCAACGCGGTGGAACCGGGGGGCGGTGAACTGAGCATGGCGACGACGGGGACGGTCATCCCTGGGACGGAGCCGGTCGCGACGTCGGACGTGGCGGGCATCCCGCCCGTCCCTGGACGCACGGGGACAGTCCGATCGGCCGATACCCGACAGGTGGCCCCCGAATTCCTGGGCGATCTGTCAGAGACGGCTACGAGCATCACCGAGACCTTCCGTGCCGCCGAGTCCTATGCTCGGGTGTCTGACGCCGAGCTCGCTTCTCCCCCCCCTGGGGATTGGCTGCATTGGAGGGGTTCCCCGATGTCCAATGGGTTCAGTCCCCTCGACCAGATCAACACTGAGAACGTCAATCGACTTCAGCTGGCGTGGGTCTGGGCGCTGCCTGATGGAAGCCGCTACCGGACGGCCGCGGTAGAGAGGGATGGAATCCTCTTTATAACGACGGCGGGCGGCTCCGTGCAGGCGTTGGAGGCTGCAACCGGTACCATCCTCTGGGAGTATCGGCGGAAGGACGCGAACATCGGACAGCGGGTACAGAGCGTCGCCCTCTGGGACGACCTCGTTCTCGTGGCTACTCCTGATGGGGCCATGGTGGCGCTGGAGGCCCAAACCGGACGAGTCCGTTGGGAAGAGGAAACCGGGTTCGGGAACACAGCGGGTCCGATCATTGCCGAGGGAAGGGTGATCAACGGGGTCAACGGGTGTGGGAGATTCGTCGACCAGAAGTGTTTCGTCAGTGCGCACGATGCCGGCACGGGTAGGGAGCTGTGGCGCACTGCGGTGATCCCTCGACCCGGCGAGCCAGGTGGCGACACCTGGGGGGACATGCCTTACGAGTTGCGGGCCGGGGGGGAGATGTGGAACGGCGGTAGCTGGGATCCGGAGCTGGGCCTGGTTTACTTCGGTACGGCACAAGCGAAGCCATGGATGGCCGTCAGTCGTGGACAGACGATGGCGGATTCCACCCTATTCGCGAACTCGACCCTGGCTCTGGACGTGGAGACTGGACGCATGGTCTGGTACCGGCAACATGTTCCGGCCGAGTCCCTGGACATGGATGAGGGATTCGAGCAGGTCCTGGCGGACATCGAGGGTCGGCCGTCCCTCCTCACCATCGGTAAACACGGCGTCCTGTGGAAGCTCGACAGGCGCGACGGGACTTTCTTGGGGATGAGGGAGATGGTCTTCCAGAATATTCTTTCGATTGATCCCGAGACGGGGAACGTCACCTATCGAGAAGACATTCAGAATGCCGGGATAGGGGACTGGGTGTCGGTCTGCCCCTCCACGGCGGGAGGGCACAACTGGCAGGCGACGAGCTATTCGCCAGATACCGGGCTGATGGTTCTTCCACTGAGCCAGAGCTGCATGGAGATGACCGCCCGAGAGATCGTACTGGAGGCGGGCTCGGGAGGCAGTGGTGGAGAGCGGGCCTGGAAGGAGATGCCAGGCACGGAAGGGATGTTCGGGAAGCTTGCCGCCGTCGATGTCGCTACCATGGAGGAGGTCTGGAGCATCGAGCAAAGGGCCCCCTTCCTTACCGCCACCCTGACAACCGCGGGGGGCCTCGCGTTCGCCGGAGATTACGACCGGTGGTTCAGAGCCTTCGACATCGAAACCGGAGAGGTGCTTTGGCGGACCCGGCTGGGTACGTCGGTCCAGGGTTTCCCAATGACGTTTGAGGTGGACGGGGTGCAGTACGTTGCGATGACTGCGGCGCGGCAAGGCGGGAGTCCGTGGCGGATCGCAACATTCCTCGCGACCGAGTTCGTGAGCCGTCCGCAGGCCAACGCCCTCTACGTCTTTCGGTTGGGGGACCCCTAGGAGTACCGGGATCGGACCCGGATCCGGAAGGCGGGGCCCAAGCACCCCACCTGGTTCCGCGAGGACCGGGCCTTAGTAAATCTGGATGCCAATCGAGTTCGCGCGGCCCGATCTGCTCTACCTGCTCCTACTCCTTCCCCTTTGGAGCCTTGTGGTTTGGCCTCGGGCCGGCCGGGGAGTGCTCTTCGCGCGGGGAGAATCCGCAAGACTCCTCCAAGGTAGGTGGGCCGCGCGCTCGGGATTCCTCGTCGTTCTCCCCATACTCCTCCAAGCGGCAACGATGGCCTGTGTCGTCGTGGCTCTTGCCGGTCCCCAGCGTGTCGCGGTTGCCCAAGAGACTGCCAGAGTAGGGAAGGGGATCGTACTTGCGGTGGATCTCTCAACCTCGATGCTCGCCGAGGACATGGACGGCGAGAGCCGGTTGGAAGTGGCACGCCAGGCTGCGATTCGCTTTGCCGAGCGGCGGCCGTTCGACGAGCTGACGCTCGTCGGATTTGGTGGTCAGGCCTTCACACGCATCCCCCCTACGACCGACGCCAATCTGATCATCGCCGCGGTCGAGTCCCTCGAAGTCGAACTGGTCCGGAATGGGACGGACATTTCGGGAGCCATTCTGACCTCCATCCATCGGCTGCTGGAGTCGGAACGTGAGGGTCGGGTGATCGTTCTGCTCACTGATGGGGCGCACAATGCGGCCGGAGTTCTCCCGCTCGTGACAGCCCGGGCTGCGGCAGCAGTCGGTATCAGGATTCACTCCATCAGCATCGTCCCTTCCGAGGGGTTCTTCAGGACAGCCCGTGTCGGCGGCGTTCAGAATCAGAGCCCAGAGGATCTGGAGACCGTTCTTTCCGGGGTGTCCACACTGACTGGAGGTCGGTACTTCCAGGCCGCAAACCCGGCTGCCCTTGACTCGATCTACTCGGAAATCGACCGGATCGAGGCTGTGGTGCCGAGACTCGTCGAGTTCGAGATGCGCGAGCCGCAGCGGGTATGGCTGCTGGCGGTGGCACTCCTTCTGATGGGAGTATCGAGCGTTCTGCGAGGTTCGCGTTGGGGGGTTATCCCATGACGCTTCTATACCCGGTTTTCATACAAGTCGGCCTCGGCGTGGCCCTTCTGGTCGTCGTAGGCCTCGTCAAACAAGCGAGACGTCGTAGGAGTCTCGCGGATTTCTTGGGCGGACCCCGCGGCGCTGGACGGGTCTCGGGTGCGAATCTGTATCGCCGGCGTACCGAGCGGATCGCCTTGGTGGCTGTGGCCGCGCTCGCGCTCGCCAGTGCCGCGGCTGAGCCCAATCTCCTTGAGAGTGAGGCGGGAGATCACTCGATGGACGCCACCAAGAGCGTGGTTCTTGCGATCGATGTTTCGGCATCGATGCAGGCGACCGACGTCGCTCCCACTCGGCTCGCCCAGGCTGTGCGGATCGCCGGGGAGATCTTAGGTAGGGCGGAGGGGAATAGGGTCGGTCTGCTCCTCTTCGCGGGAAAGGGCTACACCTTGGCGCCCCCGACCGAAGACATCCAGGCGCTGCGGTTTCTCCTTCGAGGGGTCACCCCGACGATCGTTAGCGCAAGAGATCCTGGATCGCTCTTATCGGTCGGTATCCGAGAAGCAACTGCGCTACTCTCGGCAGAGGCAGAATCAGACACGAAGGTGCTGGTCTTGCTTACCGACGGGGAAGCGGGAGAGGCCGATGGGGAGGTGGCGGCTGCTGTCCGGGAGGCGGTGGAGACCGTGGCGGTGCACACGATTGGGGTCGGCACGCTACGGGGGGGAGAGATGTCCCTCCCCACGGGGGCCTACCAGATGGGAGGACCGGTGCTGGATGTGCGCAGTGTACGTGGTGTCTCGCGACTTCAGCAACGTGTGCTTCGCAGTATCGCCCGCGACGGCGGAGGACAGTACGCCCGCCCCGAAGACGGCGGTGGGATGCGCGCCATATATAGGGCCGTCGCCCCGGAGGAGCGCACCAGGATTCCGGGGGTCGGTCGGGGCCACGTCGATCTCACCTCTGTCCTCGCGACCGCCGGTCTGGTCCTGTTGCTCTTGGACAGCCTGTTGGAGGTGCCGACTCGGGGACGGAGGCTGGTGCCGGCGCAGAGGGGAGTATGACGCGATCCCGTACACCCCCCGCCTCGAGGACGGCGATCATCGCGCTCGCGATGGTGGTGATCGTGGCTTCGTTAATTGCGTCGCAATCCCGTACGACTTTGGAGAGAGGGAACCGCCTCTACCGAACGGGAAATGCTCGAGCCGCCGCCGACGTCTATGCGGTGCGAATCGACACCACCGCGTTTGGATCCCTGGCATCCTACAATCTCGGGACCGCTCTGATTCAGCTCGGAGCGGAGCAGGCCGAGCGCTACCTGATCGGCGCCATCGAGGGTACGGACTCGGCCGCCGTCCAGCGGGGTCACTACAATCTCGGATACCGTCTTCTGTCCGATGTCGATGCGAACGGCGATCCGTTCGCGGCGGTGCCCCTTCTTACGGGAGCGATCGACCACAACCGGGCTGCATTGCGACTCGACCCGAGCGATCAGGACGCGAGGTGGAACCTCGCGCTAGCTCTTCAGACGTATAGCGAGGTAGCCCAGGTCTTCGAGGAGGGGCCGGTCGAGGATGGCGGGGGGGGGGAGTTGGAGACCTCGGAGCAGGAGACGGAGGCCGAACTGTCGGAGTCGGCGGAAGGGGAAGCCGCCGACGAGCCCGAGGACGTTCCGCCGTCCGAAAGCCGAAGTGACCCGAACGTCGCCACCATGGGAGCCCGGGAGGCACTGGCGAAAGGAGACCCGGGCCCTCTGACCGAAGAGATGGCGATGACGCTCCTCGAAGGGCTCACCGATGATACCGAGCTCCTCGTTCGTGGGCTTCTGTGGTCCCAACGGCCCGACATCGAATGGTGGGAGGACGAGCCGTTCCCCGGCGGGAGTTGGTGAACGTGTCTGGGCGAGACGATCCCGGCCGATTGGATGGACCAGCAGCTACGAACTGTGCGTGCGTCTGGTCAGCCCGTACTACCGATCTTCGAAGGATGGTACCCCAACGAAGACGGGACATACGATCTTTGCTTCGGATTCTTCAACCTGAATCGGGAGGAGGCGCTGGACATCCCGGTGGGACCGGACAATTTCATCGAGCCGGAGCGCCTTAACGGGGCCCAGCCGACCCACTTTTCTCCGTTGCGAGCCGCAGAGCTTGGTCGTGGCCGGCTGGTTCGAGAGTACTGCGTCTTCACGGTGAATGTGCCGGAGGATATTGGGAGCGAGCGTGTTTGGTGGAACCTACGAATCGATGGTCATCCCTACAGGGTTCCCGGCCACATCACGGCTCGACCCTGGAGAGTGGACAACCTCGTGAATTCCGTCGGGAGGCGATGGAGGAGTTCGAACCTGAAACCGCAGTATCGGGCTCGCTGGTGGCACCTGTGGTCCGGTTCATCGAGCCGTCGGGGCCGGAGGGAAGAGGAAAGGGGGGCGTTACGGCTGGGCCTATCACAACCCAGGTTGGAACTCCGTTGCCGCTCACAGTCTCGGTGGTCCACCCGGCCGACGAGGCGCTTTTCGGCGACGAGCTCAATCCGGACGAAGAGAGTGGTCTGGTCGAGCAGTCGATGAAATGGACCAAGTTCAAGGGACCCGTTGGTGAGGTGAGCTTCAGCTCACAACGGATCCGGTTCGAGGTGGGGCTAGAGCCGACGGAGCAGGCCACAGTGGTGACCTTTAGCGAACCCGGCGACTACGTGCTGCTCGTGCAGGTGCTGAACGGGGGGTTCAGCAATCAATGCTGCTGGACTAACGCGTATGTGGACGTCACCGTCACGCCGTAGAGCGGTATTCGAGTCTATTCGGGCTCCGGCAAGGCAAAGACAAAGATCGTGGGGCTGCCACGTGGCGCCTCCAGGTTCACGTTGGGCGTAAGATTGAAGGTCTCGTAGGAGCCCGAGCTTCCACCTCCAGCGGCTACCGCGATGTACTGCCGGCCATCCACGCCGTAGCTGATCGCACCCCCTGTGATCCGACTGTTTAGGATCGATTGCCACAGCACTTCTCCAGTCTCCTGATCCAACGCCCTGAATCGTCGGTTCATGTCACCGCCGAAGAGCAGTCCCGCGCCGGTGGCTACCAGCCCACCGAGCCAGGGGGCAGCCTGCTTGTGTTCCCAGAGTAAATCGCCGGTTGCGACGTTATACCCCTTCACCATTCCTGTGATATCCGACTGATCGGGCGAAGGGATCGTCCTCCGTATCGCCGCATTACCGGTCCCGGGCCACTCGAGCGCTGTCTGCTCAACCCATGCGTTTAGGAGTGGCTGATACACGGCGTTCGTGATCGGACTATAGGTGCCATACCACCAATCCTTGCCGGCACGAGGTCCGGCGACCAACACGTCACCCAACTGCTGGAAGACGAGCTCCGGATCCGTAGTGACGCGGCCAGCCCGATCGATGTCGACGATGACGTTCTGGTCTAGCATCGGGCGGGCCCAGAGGAACTCCCCGGTTTCGCGATCGAGCACGAATTGCGTGCCCGCCTTTCCGGCCACCCAGAGCACCTTACGCTCCTCGCCAGCGAGATCGGGGTTGTACCACTCCAGCTCATCCGACGGCTCGAAGGTTGTATCGACTAGGATCCTCTCATGGACGTGGTCCATATCGAGCTCGTCACCCGGCAGATGCTGAAAGTACCAGACGATCTCTCCGTTGTCCGGGTCGAGGGCCAGGGTCGAATTGGAGTATAGGAGGTCCCCCCTGACCACTGAGCCGCGGGATACCCCGGTATAGGGACCCGGGACACCAGTGCCCCAATACACGAGGTCGAGCTCCGGGTCATAGGTGCCGGGCATCCATGGCGATACGTGCCAACGATCCTCCAGAGGAAGATCTCCCCAGGAATCGCCTCCAGGCTCGCCGGGACGGGCCACGGTAAACCTGCGCCACAGCTCCTCTCCAGTCTCCGCGTCGTGCGCTGCGATGAAACAGCCCCCTGGAATACCACCGGGCTGGCAGGAACGGCCCGTGAGGACCTTTCCCCGAACCACGATCGGACCCGAGGAGTGGCGCGCTCTGTCCCTCTCAGGGTCGTGTGCCTGCGTTTCCCAGACGACCGATCCGGTGCGCGCATCTAGCGCCACCACGAATCCGTCTGCTGGCGCCGCGTAGAAGATCTTGTCGCCGTAGATCGCGATGTTGCGCGTGCCCGAGGAGCTGGCACGGCCTTCGGGGGGCTCGCGGCGGTACTCCCAGATCAGATCGCCCGTGGTGGCATCCAGAGCCTCGACGACGCCCCCAGGATGAGGAAGGTACATGACGCCGTCATACACGAGTGGGATCAGCTCCACCTGTCCCGAATTCAAGGCTCTGGACCAAACGAGCTGAAGACTCCGGACATTGTCGCGGTTGATCTGCTCGAGCGGGCTGAAGGCCCACCCGTCGTAGGTCCGCCGCCACTGAAGCCAGTCAGCATCAGAGGGGTTACGCAGAACCTCGTCGGTCACCGGCTCGAAATTCGCTACCTGCGCATTCAGGCCGGCCACACCTAGGGTGAGCGCAAGAACGACACTGCTCATCGCCGAACGAACGGGCGTCATTTCCCTCTCCTTGGTCGGTGCGGAGTTATAACGGAGTACATGCGCCGATCGCGCAGGTCGGCGATCCTGAAGAGGCCCGGACATAATGGTCCACGCCACCTCCCTCCGCCAGTCGTGGCTCGCACGCTAGAACCAACTTTTGAAGAGCTTGTCCATTCGGGGAAGCCCCCCATATCCTATCGGTCGGCTTCGGGGTTCTGGCTTGTAACCGCTTCCCGATCTCCTTTCCCTCGTTGAGGTGAAACGTCATGAACACGAAGGTGCCGAAGAAGAGGATCGTCGTCGGGGTGCTGGCCATCGGCCTGATCCTCTCGGGTTGTCAAGCCGGCGGAACCGGCGATGCCGGAGATGCCCCAGGATCATCTACGATGTCGAGCATGGGGAATCACCCGGCTGATGCATCCGGACCTCAGGTCCCGGAAGGGGTGGCGCAATTCTCGGTAGACCCATTCTGGCCGCAGCCCCTGCCCAACAACTGGATCTTGGGGCAGATTGCCGGTACGGCGGTCGATCAGTACGACAACCTCTGGGTCATCCACCGGCCGTGGACGGTGCAGGGGACGAACGCGGGCTCTACGCCGCTTCAGACTCACCGAGATCAAACATGGGGCCACGATCCGCTTCAAGCTCTATGCTGCACGACCGCTCCGCCCGTGGTCGCGTTCGACCCGGCTGGGAACGTGATTCACGCGTGGGGGGGAGACAGTCCCACGGGCGAGTTCCAGTGGTTCAACAGCGAGCATGGGATCCACGTCGATCATAACGACTTCGTATGGGTCGCTGGGAACGGGGCGAACGACCACCACATGATGAAGTTCACCATGGAGGGCGAGTTCGTCTTCCAAATTGGTGCAGTGGGTATAAGCGAGGGGAGCAACGATATCAACTCGGTGAACCAGGTCTCCGTGATGGAGGTGGACCCGGAGACCAACGAGATCTACGTAGCGGACGGATATGGAAACCGGCGGATGGCGGTTTTCGACGCGGAGACCGGGGAGTACCGCAGGCACTGGGGTGCCTATGGTGAAGTGCCGGTTGACGAAGACCCGGGCCCGTGGGACCCCAACGCGCCCCCGAGCCGCACCTGGCGCACACCGGTTCACGGTGTGGCGATCTCCAATGACGGGCTCGTATACGTGACCGACCGTCCGAGCAACCGCATCCAGGTCTTCCAGAAGGACGGGACCTACGTCATGGAGGGCATACTCGCGCCCGAGACCTATGGGCCGGGATCGACGTGGGAGGTAGAGTTCGACCCCTTGGATACTGAACAGAGATTCATCTACGTTCCCGATGGCACGAACAACAAGGTCTGGGCTCTGGACCGCCAGACATTAGAGGTCGTGTACTCGTGGGGGCGGGGCAGAATACAGGCGGGACAGTTTGATTGGCTCCACTACATGGACTTCGATTCTCAAGGCAATCTGTACACCGGTGAGGTCCAGACAGGGCATCGAGTCCAGAAGTTCGTCCGGCTCAACGGGAACTAGGCCCTCTCTCGTCGAGCATCGCATGCTCTTCTGTTGTCGGGACGGTGGTCTAACGGACCTGAGCGACCTCGTGACGGACGGCGGCTCCTCCCGGCCCCTCTGCAGAGTCCACACGACTCGTCGTCCGGCCCGAAATCCGCGGGCACTTGCGGGAAAACGCAGTAGCGTCGCCTGTAGGAGAAGGGACGCTCCGGGATGTGTTCGAAGTGATCCGGCTGCTTCCCGTCGTACTGTCTGGGCTCAACGAAGTTGTTGTTTTCTAACGGTATATCGACATCCTCTTCGTAATTTACTGAATAGTAGCCGAAGCAGAGTGTGGATGTGCCGTCCGGGTTCGGATACCACCCGTCGAATATGGGAACGATCGGCCCTCCCGAGGGGGTAAGCACTGACCCGCTCCAAGGTCGGTTGGTGACCGGGATCTCCTGGGCGTCGAGAGCAATCCCGAGGTTCGTTGTCCCAAGCCCGCATTCCCTCCTGGTGCGTGAAACCGCGGATTCCCACGGAATCTGCCCGCGGCCGGCCCCAACATCCTGTATTAGTATTCGCCCATGGACACTGGAGTTTCCGGGCGGAGCTGATTCGTCCCGCAGTGAATTCAACAGGAGGCACGCTGCCAGTCCCGATAGCTTGACGTCGTCCCGACGCGAGCACATCGTTTAGCGCCGTAGGCAAAGGTCTTGCCCAGTAGCAGGGGGTCGAGGGGTCAGTCGATCCGAGGAGGGAGTCGATGGAAAGGCGATTCTTGGCCGCTGGGGGTTTCGCGACCCTGGTCCTTATCGCGGGTGCGGCGGCGGTTCAGGCGCAGCACCCCATCGAGTTGTCTGAGTGGTCGGTCGAGGTGGTCCGAGAATCCGGTCAGTTGGTAGCCCCCGTCTTCGAGGGACACTACCCGAACCCTGATGGGACGCACACCCTCGTCTTCGGATATCACAATCTGAACACAGACGAAGTCGTGGAAATTCCGCTTGGGCCAGACAATTTTATCGAGCCTGGGCAGTACGACGGCATGCAGCCTACCCACTTCGATCCGGTCCCGAGCAACGGGGCCCGTCGGCACTGGGGAGTCTTCACCGTCGTCGTGCCTGCGGACTTCGGGGACAGAAACGTGGTCTGGAACCTCAACCACCGGGACGTCGAGTGGTCCATCCCCGGAAACCTGCGGTCGCCCCACTATTTGCTGGATGCCGTTGACACAGACGCTCGCGATACGCACGCGCCCGTGGTGAAGTTCGATCCGGGTGATGAAGGGTGGAGAGGTCGCGACGGACAAGTCACAGGGCCGGTTTCCGCACGCGTGGGAGAGCCCGTTGAGCTCGGCGTATGGGTGTATCCTGACCCGAATCCTCAGAATCTAGTGTGGTGGTTCAAGCATCAAGGTCCTGGGGAGGTGACTTTCGACGAGTGGGAATCGGTGGTGGGACAGGAAGGTGGCCGGGCGACAACGATGGCGACCTTCTCGAGACCGGGCGCCTACCTGTTGAGGGTCAAGGCTGTGGAGAGCATCCCGACCATAGAGTTCCACTGTTGTTGGACAAACGCTTACGTACGTGTGAATGTATCGGAGTGACTTTTTGCATCTTTGAGGTCGAAGACGGAGGCTGATAGAGCTGAGTGAGTTGCCCGTGAGCGCCATCGGGACAGCCGGCGACGCGGGCGCCTAACATAGATTTGTGACCTGCGCTCCAGGGCTTCTTTTGCCGACCGCCGTGATGCGGCGGAGATCGGACGGGAGGGGCCCTGGAGCGTACTGATTCTGCCCTGCCTCTGCGGCTTTCCAGGCCGCGGGGCCGCGCCAAGTCCGTGTGTCCCTGACACCGTCGGATTCGGAAGAGTGATGATTTCAGCGTTCGATGGACCCAAAGCGGGAATCAATCGCCTGCAGGCCGTGGCCATGGTAACGGTGTTCTCTGTCCTCACGGCGGGTCCAGTCTCTGCGCAACAGGACGAGCTGCAACTCGCGCTGCCCGAATTACCGACGCCGACTACGGAAGGAACGATGCGAGCCTCGGCGGGCCGCCTCCCGGGGGTCCTGAGTGAGACGAACTGGCGGGATCCCTCGGTCTGGGGGGGCACCGACGTCATCACCGACTTCATCCAGAAAGAGCCGCTCCAGGGACACCTTGCCTCCGAGCGCACAGAGGTGAGGGTCGCGTTCGACGAAGAGGCGATCTACGTGGGGGCATGGCTGTATGACTCGGAACCTGGCGAGATCGTCGTGGGTGAGCAGCGACGCGACGCGAACCTCACCCGATTCGATGCCTTTCTGGTGATCTTCGACACGTACCATGATCGGGAAAACGGTTTCGTATTTGCGACGAACCCGGGCGGGATCGAGCACGACGGACAGGTGATCGACGAAGGTCGAAATACCGGAAGAGGCAGAGGTGGCGCGCGAGGGAACCAGGGGCGGCAACAGGGCGGCGCGCAGGGAGGCTTCAACCGCAATTGGGATGGTAGCTGGACAGTATCGACCGACCGCGACGATCGCGGCTGGTACGCCTTCTTCCGAATTCCCTTCTCGACGCTTCGTTACGGCACCGGAACGGAGTGGGGAATCAACTTCGGCCGGTACATCGGGCGAAAGAACGAGCAGGTGTTTTGGGCTCCTCTCTCCCGTCAGGACAATCTCTACAGGGTGTCGTATGCGGGGGTTCTGGAGGAGCTCGATGTGCCGTCCCAGCGTTCGATCACCTTTACTCCCTACGCGCTCAGCTCGGCGCAGAAGGTCCCCCCTGCCGGTCCGGGAGTGGACTATCCTTTCGAGGTCGGTGCCGACGCAAAAATCGGAATCACTCCAGCCCTCTCGCTCGACCTGACGGTGAACACCGACTTCGCACAAGTGGAGGTGGACAATGAGCAGGTGGATCTGACCCGATTCAGCCTGTTCTTTCCCGAGAAGCGTCCATTCTTCCTCGAGAATGCCGGACGGTTCGCGGTCGGCAACAACCAATCGGCTCAGATGTTCTTCAGTCGAAGGATCGGGATTGGAGAAGGTGGCGCGCCGGTCCCCATCGAGTGGGGTAGCCGCTTGAGCGGGCGTGTAGGGGGCCTCGATGTGGGGCTGATACACATGCGCACCGATGCGGTCGAAGGAGGGCAGCCGGGAAACGGCTACACGGTCGCTCGACTGGCTCAGGAGCTTCCGAATCGCTCCGGGTTGGGTGTGATGTTCACGGAGCGCTCCGCCCTTGGGATCGCGAACGATCATGGGCGCACCTTCGCGGTAGATGCCAATGTCGGGATCGGCGAGTTTTTCAACTTCACCGGCGTGTTGGGGGCGACCTCATCCAGTGCTCCCGGCGAGTCAACCCTGACCGACGCCCGTGAAGCGGTTATCCTCGCGGGCACCTACCGGGATTCCGATTGGCAGATCACCGGGACGTACGATCGAATCGGCGCAAACTTCAATCCCGAGGTCGGCTTCCTGCGTCGCTCGGACTTCCAACAGGTCTCAGGCACGGTGTGGCGCTACATTCGGGTGCCCGCGGTCACGTGGCTTCGAGAGCTTCAGCCCCACACCAGTTACACGACATCGTTAGGGATCGAAACGGGAATCAAGGAGACTGCTACCTGGCACATGCATTTCCCGATCACCCTGGAGAACGGAGCCCGGATCAGCCACGCCACCGACTGGGTCTACGACGGACTCGCCGAGCCGCTAAGTCTCACCACGGGTGTGGACGACGAGGGCAACCGAACCTTCGCCGAGGTGGCCCCTGGGGAGTACTCGGGTTGGTTCTACAACCCGACGTTCAGCACGAGCAGCCAGGTGCCGGTCGTGTGGCGAGCGAATTTCCTGCTCGGACAGTTCCTCTCAGGGACTCGTAAGGGAGGGAACACGACGCTGTCGTTTCAGCTCGGAGGCTCGCTCGCCGGAGCATTGGGGCTAGAGTACAACAGGATCGAGCTTCCAGGGCCGGGAGGGGAGTTCGACGCCACCTTGCTCAGCAGCCGGGTGGGCTATTCGTTCACCCCCGCGCTCTATATCCAGTCTCTCGTCCAATACAATACCCAGACGGAGGTTTGGTCAGGGAACCTCCGGTTCGGCTGGGTCGATACGGCCGGGACCGGGCTGTTCGTCGTCCTCAACGAGCGGCAGAGTGAGAGGTTCGCCGGCCTCACAAACACACTGCTGGAGCGGACGCTCTCGATCAAGTTCAGTCGACAGCTCGATGTGGCTGGAATGGGGCGGGATCGGTTCGGCCTCTAGGTGCCCAAGAACAATCGATTCGGAAGAGTGATGATCCCAACCTCTCTTACTACTCCACGAGCGATCCGCCGCCTCCGGAAGGCGCCGGTCGTACTCCTATCGCTCGCCTTCGGTGCCGGTCCCGTTTTGGCGCAGACCGAGCTGTTGCCCCCAGCGTCGACACCCACCGTTGGAGGGGCTCTCCGGATGTCGGCAGGTCAGGTTTCGTTGGGACTGAACGAGACGAACTGGCGGGATCCGCTGGCCTGGGGTGACGCACAGGTCGCCACCAACTTCATCCAGAGCGAACCGGTCCAGGGGTCAGCGGCCTCGGAGCGAACCGAAGTACGGGTCGCATTCGACGCAGAGGCAGTCTACATAGGCGCGTGGCTCTTTGACTCGGATCCGAGTCAAATCATCGTCGGAGAGCAGCGGCGCGACGCAAACCTCACCCGATTCGATGCCTTTCTCGTGGTCATGGACACCTATCATGACCGGGAGAGCGGGTTCGCTTTCGCAACGAACCCGGGGGGGATAGAACACGACGGTCAGGTGATCGACGAGGGTCGAAACACGGGGCGAGGAAGAGGTGGCGCGCTTGGGAACCAGGGACGCCAACAGAGCGGCGCTCAAGGGGGCTTCAACGTCAACTGGGATGGTAGCTGGACGGTGTCGACCGACCGTGACGATCAGGGTTGGTATGCCTTCTTCCGAATTCCGTTCTCCACGCTTCGCTACGGGACTGGGACGGAGTGGGGGATCAACTTCGGCAGATTCATCGGTCGGAAGAACGAGCAGGTCTACTGGGCACCTCTCCTTCGTCAGGATAATCTCTATCGAGTCTCGTACGCCGGGGTTCTCGATCAGCTCGAAGTCCCAGCACAGCGCCAAATCACCTTCACTCCCTACGCCCTCAGCTCGGCGCAGAAGGTCCCGCCGGCGGGCCCGGGGGTGGACTATCCCTTCGAGGCGGGGGCAGATGCGAAGATTGGGATCACGCCTGCCCTTTCACTCGATCTGACGGTCAACACCGACTTTGCGCAGGTCGAGGTTGACGACGAGCAGGTCGATTTGACCCGATTCAGCCTGTTTTTCCCGGAGAAGCGACCTTTCTTCCTCGAAAACGCCGGACGATTCGCGGTTGGCAATAACCAGTCGGCCCAGATGTTCTTCAGTCGAAGGATTGGGATCGGGGAAAGTGGAGCGCCGGTCCCGATCGAGTGGGGGAGCCGCTTGAGTGGGCGGGTGGGGGGCCTGGATGTGGGTCTGATTCACATGCGAACAGGTGAAGTCGAAGGTGGTTTGCCAGGGAACGGATACACTGTCGCTCGTTTCGCTCAGGAGCTCCCGAATCGCTCCGGTGTGGGAGTGATGTTTACGGAGCGCTCCGCGGTCGGTCTTGACAACGACCGAGGGCGCACCTTTGCGGTGGATACGAACGTCGGGATCGGAGAGTTCTTCAACTTCACGGGCGTGGTGAGCGCGACGTCGGCGAATCGGCCGGATGAGCCAACCCTGACCGACGAGCGCGAGGCGGTGATCCTTACGGCCGTCTATCGAGACCCGAACTGGCAGTTCAGAGGCTCGTACGATCGGATCGGTGCGAACTTCAATCCCGAGGTCGGCTTCCTGCGTCGCTCGGACTTCCAACAGGTCTCCGGGACGATCTGGCGCGACGTCCGAGTTCCTAGCAGTGACTGGATTCGGCAGCTCAGTCCGCACACGAGCTACACGACCTCGTACGGACTCGAGAGCGGTGTCAGGGAGACCGCTACCTGGCACATCCATATGATGGCTAACCTCCAAAACGGCGGCCAGCTCAGCTATGCGAACGACTGGATCTTCGACGGACTCACGGAGGCTCTGAGCCTGACCACGGGCGTTGATGACGAGGGTGATGGCACCTTCGTCGAGGTGCCGGCCGGGGATTACTCCGGTTGGCTCTTCAATCCATCGATCAGCACGAGTAGCCAGGTGCCCGTGGTTTGGAGGACGAATCTCTTACTTGGACAGTTCTTCTCGGGAACCCGTAAGGGAGGGAACACGTCGCTCTCTTTCCAGCTTGGTGGGGCGCTGGCGGGAGCCCTCGGGCTGGAGTACAACAGGATCGAGCTTCCCGGGCCAGGCGGACAGTTCGACGCTACATTGCTCAGCTCCCGAGTCGGCTACTCATTCAGCCCTAACGTCTTCGTCCAGTCGCTCATCCAATACAATACGCAGACGGCGGTTTGGTCCGGCAACCTGCGGTTCGGTTGGGTCGATACGGCCGGGACAGGGCTGTTCGTCGTCTTTAATGAGCGGCAAAGCGAGAGGCTGGCGGGGCTCACCAGTACCCTGTTGGAGCGCACGGTCTCGATAAAGTTTAGTAGACAGCTCGATTTGGCCAGAATGGGGAGCGATCGATTCGGCTTCTAGTACGGCTTTTCGGAGGGACCGTCGCCTGGCGGCTAGGCGAACCGAGCAATTCCAGGAGATAGAGTTTGATCAGCGCAACCAAACGTTGGGTTATCGTTGGGGTGGCGCTGGTCATGATGGCGGTCACCGCATCGACGCTCAAGCGCATCATGCAGGAGAACTCATCGGTGGCCGTTGCCGAGCGGCTGCGTGATGACTTGATCGACCTGAGAGCCGGGATCGATGCCTGCCTCTCGATCCGCGATCAATCGGAGGTCCGGTTCCAAGCCCTCACTGGCGAAGCGGGGCGGCTCCGTGACGAGCTCGACTCACTCGAAGCACTCGATCCTCGCGGGGTACCCGCCGAGGCGTACGAGGGCTATCTGAGCGACGTCGAGGCGTACAACGGCTCGATTCCCGAGTGGGAGCGACAAGCAGCAGGCCTCACGGAGCTAACCGCGCGATGTGATTCTCTCGTTCAGGACCACAATGTCCGGGTGGGGTCGCTGCAGGAGTTCCTGGTCGACGAGGGGATCTGGGACGGGGAGTGGCTACCCGAGCGGCGCGAATGAGGCAGCGCCTCTTCTAAGCCCCGGCGTGACGAAGGCCCCCCGAAAGGAGCCGGGGGGCCTTCATTCCGCTGAGCCTAGGCAAGAAGCTGTGGCGATCAGCCCGTCTTGGTCACGTTCTCCGCGGCTGGGCCCTTCTCCCCCTCGACCCGGTCGAACTCGACGCGTTCGCCCTCGGACAGGGATTTGAAGCCCTCTTGCTGAATCGCGCTGTGGTGGACGAAGCAGTCCTTCGAACCATCCTCGGGAGTGATGAAGCCAAAACCCTTGGCGTCGTTGAACCACTTTACCGTTCCGGTGGTGCGCATTCCGTACTCCGTGTCTTTGGTGAAATCGGGGTACGGTCGGGCCGTGCCGATGGTTCACCTGTCAGCTGCGAGATTGTCCGCTCCCGCACTTTGCGTAGGCGCCCGGCTGAGAAGAAAAACACCAGAAGAAAAAAGAAGGACCCGAGAACACGTGAGTCTCAGATCCTTAAACTCTCCTCATGTCACTGATATTCTTCCTGCCCTTCATATTTTCGCCCACGGTAGGGTAAGGTCCGAAGCCCCAGCTGTCAAACCGCCCACACGCTCGTGTGCTCGACAACTCGATTGCGAGCGTTTCGTCCCGTCGGCCCCCTACGGTTCGGTGTGCGGGATCAAGAGCTTGATCACAAAGAGAGGATATAGGCCGCGAGCGCGTTGAGCTGGTCGTCGGAGAGGTTGCCTCCGCCCATGGGCGGCATCCCGGTGTCGGAGATCCGCGGCTCTAGAACTCCGGTCCTGATCAGGTTCGCGAGGTCACCCATCGCGGTCGGACTCCCGGGATCAATCCACGCCCAATCATCGTCCGTGAGGTTCGGGCCAAATCGTCCACCAACCGCACCGGCCCCGTGGCAGACAGAGCAGCGACCCGCCCCGCCGAAGATCTGCTGGCCGTCTGCGACCATCGCCGGAGTCGCGGTGACTCCGGCATCGGCGGCTGGCGCGGGTGCTGCGGCAGGCGCCTCGGCGCTGGCGCAGCCCGTCACCAGTGCGGAAGTGAAAAGCATGCTGACCCGTTTCAACGCTCTGCCGTCTGCCATGTGTTCCCTCGGGTGTGGATAGTTTTCAGAACGATGCGGAGGAAGCTATCAGCAGATTCACTCGCGGTCCACTCGCCCGGTGCCGACCTTTGGCATCATCGGCAGCGATCTCGACTTGTGAGGATGCATCCTGCTCACCTCCTGGACATGGCGTGGAGATCGGGTCATAGTCCTTGAACAGAGCTAGCGTTTCCCTGCCGAGGCCGGTAGTCCTCTGGGCACCAACAAACCCGGATCCGGAATGGAATCCCGATGTATCTGGCGACGGTCGCTCTCTTGATTCGGGCTGCTCAACCCCCTCTGGGCGCTGAGGAGATCGGGATCCATCCGCTCCTGAGCCCCATCGAAGGGTGGCTGATCGCGAACCCGGTCTGGGGTGGGCTGACCATCGCAGCGATTGTAGTCGTCTGCGGCGAGCTCCTTCACCGATCGGTGCGACGCTACGTGCTTCGGTTTCTGGAGCACGTCGCTCGGCACAGCCCCACCGATTGGGACAACGCCATGTTCGAGGCGCAGATGCCTCAGCGCCTCACCTGGGGGGTGCCGCTCATCGTGTGGTACTACGGTGTGCTGATCGTCCCGGGGGTCTCAGGGGGCGTCACGACGATCCTTCAACGCCTCCTACTGGCCACGATGGTCGTGGTCCTCGTGCGGGCGTTCGATGCGGCTCTTGAGGGAGTCCAGCAGGTCTACTCTCAGCTTCCTCAAGCCAGAGAGCGGCCCATCAAGGGGTTCCTCCAGGTGGCAAACGTCGTTGCCTATCTGGCGGGATTGATTCTGGTCGTGTCGATCGTGATGGGTCGGTCTCCCGTGATCTTCCTGAGCGGCTTGGGAGCCCTGACCGCGGTCCTGTTACTTGTCTTCCGTGACACCCTCCTCTCCCTGGTCGCTGGCATCCAGATCACGACCAACGATCTCCTGAGGGTGGGCGACTGGATCGAGATGTCTCAATTCGAGGCGGATGGAGAGTTGGTGGATATCGCCCTCAACTCCGTCAAGGTCCAGAACTGGGACCTCACCTTTTCGGTCATCCCAACGCACAAGTTCCTGGAGCACTCCTTCAGGAATTGGCGAGGGATGCAGGAGTCCGGGGGCCGACGTATCAAACGAGCGTTTATCATCGATCAATCCACGATCCGGTTTCTCACGGACGAGGAGGTCGAGCGCTTCGGCGAGTGGGAGTTGCTCAGTGACTACATGCAACGGAAGCAAGGGGAAATCGAGTCCGAAGATCGTGAGCAGCCGGTAGACGAGCAGATTCGCGTGCCCAACGCTCGGCGGTTGACCAACGTCGGCACACTTCGGGCGTACATCTTCCAGTATCTCAAACAACACCCGGGTGTGCATGGCGATATGACCCTCCTGGTTAGACAGCTTGCCCCGGGTCCCGAGGGGCTACCGATCGAGATCTATGTGTTCACGGCGGATACAGAGTGGCTGTATTATGAGGGAATCCAGGCAGACATCTTCGATCATATCTTGGCAATGATTCCGGAGTTCGGGTTGAGAGCGTATCAGAGATCGTCGGATGCGAGCTAACCGACCTCTGGTTGTCCTGGCACTCTTCGCGGCGGCCTATCCGCTCTCGGCCCAATCGAGCCAACCCCTCGACCCGGCCCTCCGCGGAGAGCTCGTAAGATTCCCGGACGCCAGAGTGAACGTCTCGGTGTTTGCGCCCACGATTGAGTCAGTCCCTCAGGCCCTGTGGAATCGGATCGGCCAGGCTAGACAGGTCTTCTTCCTGGGTAAAGGTTCGCCGGGAGTGAACGAGGAGCTACGCGTGCGGATCGCGCAGCTTCCGGGGATCGAGAGGGTCACGGTAGTCCAGGATCCCTCCGAGCTCGAGCCGGTGGGTGTGCAGGTCACCGGGGAGGATCTGATCCGGCTTGCGTGGTACGACAGATCGGAAGACCAAGGCGTCGCAATTCTGGCAGACGCCAGAGCGGCCGACGAGCAATTCACCCTAAGAATTCTTATTCCGAACCCCACTGACACCGATGATTGGTGGGGCCTTCAGGCGGATCTGAGCCAAGCCGGAATTCGTCGCGTCCAGATTCTGTCCGGACGCCCCTGACTCCTCGGCCGACTCCTGGCGGGGGTTTACGTCGCGGCTCACCTTCGTCAGAATACCCAGTTCCGGATCGAGTCCTCGTTCGGCGGCCGGAACGGGAAACCACAACACCGAATCTTTGGGAGACAGTGCGATGGAGATACGGCAGATCGTATGGCTACCGGCAGTAGGTCTACTCATGCTCGCGGGATGCGGGGATACGGCCCCCGATGGGCAGGCCCCGGGGGAGCCTGCGGAAATGGCACAGCCCATGGGAGCAGGGGCGGTATCATTTGCGCAACCAGGGGATGGTGCCGAAGTCGCGGGCCCAAACGTTGAGGTCGTTCTCGAGACCACCGGCATTTCTATCGTCGAAGCCGGCATTATGGATTCGGGGACGGGACACCATCACATCTTCCTCGATGCGGACGTCACGCCCATGGGTGAAGTGATCCCGGCGGGCGTCGATGGGATCTTTCACAAGGGGGACGGCACCAGCGTGCACACTCTCGAGGGTGTGGCGCCAGGCCGGCACCGCTTGATCGCGGTTGTTGCCGATGGTGTCCACATTCCGCTCGATCCCCCGGTGACGGATACGATCTTCTTTACGGTTGGCGGCGGGGGGTAGGAATAGGAATTGGTTCCGAGCGGTGGGGCGCGATCGCCCCACCGCTCGGTTCTAGCCGTGCGGCTCATCCGAAGCTTTTCGTCCCCGGGGGATGCTCTCTCAGGGATCTCAGGTAGTCAAAGGAATCCCCGTTCTGAGCAGGGATGGTTGAAGGGGGAGAGCTGGGCCCGCGCTCTGGCCAGTATTCGAGCGTCGAGGGAAGGGGAGTTTCCGCATTCCCACCTACCCGCAGGGCTTGTACCTCTTGTGCAATGATGTTCAGAGTGGCTCCGTCCTTTCGGAGCTTTCCTCGAACTAATAGGAACGGCTCCATGCGTACTGCGGCCCGGCATCTGTCATATACTTTGGGCTTCACGATCACATTTATGTGACCGTGTTCATCTTCAATTAGAACAAATACATATCCCTTTGCGGTTTGTGGTCTTTGTCGGGCGATCACGATGCCCGCCAGAGTCACTGTTGATCCTTCAGAGAGCTCGGGCAGTCGGTCTGAAGAGAGCGTCGAGGGAGGAAGCCGATCTCGAACCAGGCTCAAGGGATGCAGCTCCGTGGAGAAACGGAGCATCCGGTATTCAGCCACGATCCGCTTGCCCTCATCTAGGTCATGGAAAGATCGATCCGTGTCGTTATCGGTGAGTCCAATGGAGTACTGGGGGTCGTCAGATCTTCCCTGGGCCCGTACACGTTCTTCGTCCGGTCCCAACCAGAGCCCCGTCTGCCACAGGAGCTCTCGACGCGTGAGCCCAAGCCCGTCCAGTCCTCCCACCCAGATGAGATTCTCCACGGCGGGCCGTTTAAGTGCGGCTGGGGTCCGTCTGAGGAAATCCACCAATGAGCCGTAGGGCCCACTACGCTCTCGCTCCTCTACCACCTGGGTGGCGATATCGCTGCCCCATCCCCGAACAAATCCGAGCCCTACCCTCAAATCACTCTTCTCGGCTGTACAGATGACCTTGCTCAGGTTCACGTCCGGAAGTCGGATCCTGATTCCGTTTCGGCGCGCGTCCCTTCCCAAGGCGTCGAGGGAGTAGAACCCCATGGGTTGATTGTTGAACAGCGCCACGTAGTACTCGGTAGGGAAGTAGTTACGGAGCCAAGCGGACTGATAGGCGAGAAGCGCAAAGGCGGCGGCGTGAGACTTGGGGAAACCAAACTCGGAGAACCCCACTACCTGTCGGAACACCTCCCTTGCCGTCTCTTCGTCTACACCCCGGGCAATGGCCCCCTCGAGGAACGCCTCCCAGTGTGATCGCATGGCGTCCTTCGATCGCTTCCGGCTCATCGCCCGGCGTAATGATTCCGCCTGACCATCGGTAAAACCGGCCAGATCTCGGCAAACCTGAAGCACTTGGTCCTGATAAATGATGATGCCCAGGGTTTCCTCGAGCGCATTCTCCAGAAGAGGATGGTCATAGGGAATCTGGTAATCGGGGGTTGCACGCTGGGCTTCCCTTCTTCGTACGTACGGATTTACTGCTCCACCCACGATGGGGCCGGGGCGAACGATCGCCACCTGGACCGCCAACTCTACAATGTTGGAGGGAAGGGTACGCCGGAGCATTTGTATCTGGGCGCGGCTTTCCACCTGGAAGATCCCGACCGTGTCGCCTTCTTGGATGCGTCGGTAGACCTCCGGGTCTTTCAGGTCGATGCGGGACAGATCCAGCTTCCCGCTTCGTTCCGCGATCAGGTCCACGGCCTCTTCCACAAGAGAGAGCATGCCCAGAGCCAGGAAATCGATCTTGACGAATCCGGCGTCGTTGCAAGAATCCTTGTCCCACTGACAGAGGAAACGTCCCTCCATGGCTGCTGGCTCCAGGGGAACCAGTTCCACGAGGGGACGACTGGAAATGATCATGCCTCCCACATGCTGGGAGATGTGCCGAGGAAGACCGCCGATCTCCTCCACCCGTTCGAGGAAGAGACTCCACTGGCGGCTGTTCAGCTTCTCTCGGAACTCGGGGAATCGGGCCAGATCCTCTCGGAGTCCAGCCGCGGAACGATGTTCGGCGAGCTTCGACACCTTCTCCAGATCACCAGGGGGAAGATCGAGGGCCTTTCCTACCTCACGGACGGCGGAGCGGAGGCGATACGTAGGGAAGATTGCCACGAGGCCTGCGTGGTCGTGTCCGTATTTATCATAAACCGCCAGGATGAGCTCTTCGCGGATCTCCCGGGGAAAGTCCAGATCGATATCGGGGACCGATCCCACGGCATCATTCAGGAATCGTCCTAAAAAGAGATCGGCTTCGACCGGATCCACATGGGAAAGGCCGATGAGATAGCAGATGATGGACGAGACGGACGAGCCCCGGCCTCGACCGGGGGGAAGCCCAGAGTTCGCCCTGGGCGCGGCTCCCCGAACCCGAGTCGCGACTTCTTGTGCCAGCTCCATGATATCCCGGTAGACCAGGAAGAAGCCTCCTAGGCCATGGCGTTCCACCAGACGTAACTCTTCTTCCAAGCGGTGCTCTGCCTCGGCCCTCCGTTTCCGTGCTGGGGAGGCCGCTTGCGGTTCTTCCGGATAACGCTCGTTCAACGCCGCTCGAGTGACTGCGGTCAGGACCTCCATAGCGGTTCCTTGCTCATTCCCCTCGAAATCAGGGAAGACGTAGCCCAGGTCCTCGGTCAGGTCGAAGACAGCACAGCGCTCAGCGATTCGGAGCGTGTTGGCCAGCGCGTCGGGACGTGAAGCAAATCGATGCGCCATCTCACTTGGAGAAGCCAGATAGAACTTCGCGTTCGGACGGCGTTGTCCATGAGAACCATCCAGTGTGCTGCGATGGCGGATCGCAGTGAGGACATCCTGGAGGGGATGCCGTTTCGGGCGGTGATAGTAGACGTTTCCTGTGGCGATGACTGAAAGTCCCAGTTGGTCGGCAAGTCGAGCCAGACGTCGCATCCGATCCTGGTCTCCACGAACGCGGTTGTCCTGAAGCTCTACGAAGACGTTATTCGGCCCGAACGCATGGAGGAGACGCTTGGCAAACGCCTCCCCCATGGCTGTGGAATCCTCTAGGGCCTGGAGAAGGGGGCTTCTACGACATCCGGTGAGTAGGATGAGCCCCTCGGTTCGCTCGAGCAGCGTATCCAGGGGAAGGGAAGGGTTGGTACGAGGGCTGCTCCGATGTGCCTCGGTAAGAAGGCGACAGAGGTTCGCGTATCCTCGGGGGGTCTCGGCCAGGAGAGTGAGGTGCCAGCAATCTGCAGGTTCGTCGGGGCGAGAGGATCCTACGAAGCCATTTTCGCGCGAGAAGCCACATCCGCGCACTGTGATCTCTGCTCCGGTAATGGGCTGGATCGCCATTTCCCGTGCGGCTCGCGCGAATTCCATGCTTCCGTACAACCCATCGTGATCCGTCAGAGCAAGGGCTGGATAGCCCAGCTCGTGGGCCCGGATTACGAGTTCCTCCGGGTGAGAGGCTCCGTTGAGGAAGGAGTAGCCCGAGTGGGTATGCAACTCGATGTAAGGTGGCATCGGCATTAGGATACCGAAGATAAACCGAAAGCAAGGACTGACGCAAACGCGCCCACGGAGGGAGGCCCCTGGAGGGTATTCTGCGGGGCGGATCCGCGGAGGCTTGCTGAGGCCACAAACCCAGACCCGCCCCGTGGTTTAGCGAGTCCCGACCTTAATCTGGTCCAAGAGACGAGCGGCCCGACGGGGGCTTCCCCTCGTGGGCCGCTAAGCTTCCCTTCGCTAAGCCACCTGCTAGCTCCCCAATATCTCCCGAAAAAAGGCCAAGGTGCGAGGCCACGCACTCTCACTGGCCATCAGGTTGGCTCCCTCTCGACCGTCCTGCTGGCGGAGAAACCCGTGTCCCGCACGATTGTAAATCTCCACCTCGTACCGGCCTCCCCGGGAGTCGATCACGGCGCGAGCCGGGTCGATCGTCGCGTTCACGCGGGCATCGTCCTCACCATAGAGACCCAGGATCGGCACACCAACACGCCGGACCTCCTCATCGGTCGGCGAAGTCCCATAGTAGACCACGGCAGCGTCCAGATCGCTCCAGACGGTTGCCAGGGTGAAGCTCGTACCTCCTCCCCAGCAAAACCCGATCGAGGCCACGGCATCTGTCGAGGCAGGCAAGGCGGTCGCGTACTCCGCTGCGGCCTGCAACCGGCGGTTGACCTCCCGGCGATCCAGCTCTCGGACGAGTGCCACACCCCCCTGTTGGTCCACAGACTCGGACCCTCCGCCTCCGGGGCCCTTGCCAGTCAACAGATCGGGAGCGATGGCGACGAACCCGGCCGCGGCGAGCTGATCGGCCACCGCGCGGACCCAATCGGTCAGCCCGAAGATCTCGTGGATTACGAGGATGACGGGCGCGGGATCGGAGCGCTCAGGATAGACCACCCAGGCGTTGACCTCATCTCCTCCCCCAGCGGGCACGGTCACCCATTCCCCGTGCCGCGGCGAACTGTTCAGCCTCTCGAGAGTTTCCTCGGCTCCGGCGGGCAGATCTTGTGCAGCGAGTCTGTAAGGGCCCGGAGCGCCGATTAGGATTGCTAAGAAGAGCGGAGAGGGAAGGACGGAGTGCAGGACTTGTTTGACTGATCGCATCGGGAACCTCCGGTGGGAGGAGATCTTTCCGGCACCAACTCGGCCAAGATTCGGCCAATATATGTTGCCGGCGACAGGTGGGGACAGCGTCCCGACTACCCTTGAGGATCTGGGCGGACTGGACTCGCGGCTTGCTCACCGACCACCGTAGTCCATGGGCGGACCCGCCAAGAACTTACGAGTCCGTTAGCCACGTAGGGGTCCGCTTGCACGAACCGCTCCGCGACCTCCGGGCCGAGTCCCTGGAAGACGAAGACCGCCCCATCGGACGGTTCGGTAAGAGCACCAGCAAGGACGAGTTCACCAGCCTCTTGGGCCTGCCAGGCGAGCGACAGATGGCTGTTTCGGAACGGTGCCCGGCGCTCCAAGTAGTCGTCGGCGAGCTCGTAGAAGAGTAGGTAGTGCACGGTTCGGTCTCCTCAAAGGTAGACGTCACCCGGCTGCATGGCGCGCGTGCTGCCCATAGTTCCCGACCAAACGAGATCGCCAGGGTAGAGTGTGAAGTACTGGGAGATGTAGTGGACCATGTGGTTGATTCCAAAGACCATGTCGGAGCTGTTCTCGCCTTGGCGAACCTCGCCGTTTAGGCTTCCCTCAATATCCAGGTCCTCATAGTCCAAGCCGGTTGCCAGCACGGGACCGACGGCGTTGAAGGTGCGTGCCCCCTTCGCCCTCGCCCACTGGATGTCCCCCCTTGCCAGGCGCGCTCGGTCACGTCGTTGCCTGCCGACACCCCGAAGACGTAGTTGTGGGCGTCCTCAAGGGAGACGTTTGTCGCCTCCCACCCGATGACCGCTACCATCTCGGCCTCGTAATGGAGATTCTGGGAATCGGGAGGACGAACGATCGGATCCTCTGGCCCCACGATCGAGGAGGCCGGTACGAGAAACAGCCCAGGCTCCTCGGCAGGTTCTCCACTGATGTGACTGCGGAAGTTGAGGGCCGTCATGAAGATCTGTTTCGGATCAACCGGTGCCAACAGCTTGACGGCCGACTTCGCAACCGTGTGCCCGGTGGGGGTACCCCCTAGATATGGTGCGTCGGAAATCTGCAAGATCGTGCCGTCCTCGAAGATACCCCACGAGGTCTGGCCGGCCTGTTCGTAACGTACGTACTGTGTGCCCTGTTGAGCTTCGGCCACGACTGCGAAGACGGATGCCGCTAGCAGACTTACGATGGCTGCCGTCAGAGAACGCTTCTAGGTGCACCTCCTCTGCGCTGGAATCCTGCTTCCCCTACACAAATAGCATTCAGATACGGGGCCCACAATGACGGGCCATCCTGAATTGGGCTTGACCCATTCCATGCAAACCGCCGAGCTTTCTGCCGCTAGGGGTCCGTGTGCCCATCGCCGACCATTCCTATGCGCTGATTCCGGTGGTCGCTAAAGCATGACTCGAACTGTATTTGGGGATTGGGTGCGAAGATCTCGCGTCCTTAGGCTCGTTCCCCTCACGGCCTTCGGAGGGCTGAGCCCCACTCTCGCCTTAGCCCAGAAACCGATCGGCCCGCTCTCAACGTCCGAGCAGAACCCTCTCTATCGCCTGCTTTTCGTTCCAGGGGTCGAGTCCGCTGATCCCGTGGCGGAGGGGACCTTCCGTATCGAGTTCTCCACCTCGTATTCCAATGTATTCGAAGCGAGCGAGCGCAGAGCCCACGCCCATCTCTTCGACCTCGAACAGATGACGAATTCCCTAACCCTGCGATACGGATTGGGCGCTTCGTTCGAGGTGGGCGGCCGAGTTGGGCTCTACACGGGATGGGAAGGTTTCCTAGATCCGGTGATCACAGGATTCCACGACCTCTTCGGTCTTCCGAACTCAGGCCGGGAGAACCAGCCCGAAGACCAGTACCAGCTGGTGCTAGAGCACGAGGACCTCAGGGGGGGTAGCGTCGCACTCGACTCCAGACGGCGCACCTTCTCCGTGGAGGACATTCGGCTAAGGGCCAAGTGGCGCTTCTTCGGCGAGCATGAGGATCCGCTCGTGGTGAGTCTTGGCGGAGCCCTCAGGCGAGCCGGCGGTCCCTTGGACGCCGGGCGGATGGATGGCGCAGTGTCGCTGTACGGCAGGCTATCCGCCGAGCCGCTCCGCTTCCACGGATCCGCAGGCCTGACGCTGGCCAACCCTCCATTGGAGCTGACCCCAATCACAGCCGAACGGGCGGCTTTTTTTTCCACCGCGATCGAGTATGCCGTGCGACCAAGGCTTTCAGTCATCGGGCAGGTAAGCGGAAGTACCAGCTACTTTAGGCGATTCGAGGGGGGAGAGCTGGATGGAATCCCCCTCAACCTGACGGTAGGCGCTGCGGGTCGGTCCGCCAGCGGATGGGGATGGCAAGTCAGCTTTTCCGAGGACCTGCTACCCACGGGTCCGGCCGTCGACTTCACCCTGGATGTCCAGCTATCTAGGACATTTCGTGAAGCGGCTGATGGACTGGGGTCCTAACGAGCTAGAGGCTCCGCCAAGAGGGCAGTAATGTTGTCCGGGCCGCCGGACTCATTCGCTTTTCCGATCAGCCTCTCGCATGCCTCGCGTAGGTTCGTCGCCTCGAGCAGCACGTTTGCGAGGGTGTCCTCCTCCACAACCCCCGAGAGTCCGTCCGAGCAGAGAAGAAGAATGTCGCCAGGCTTGAACTCGCAGAACGAGACTGGAGCCAGCAGGTTGGGCGTTGTGCCGAGGGCCTGAAGGAGCAGGCTCCGCCGGGGACTCGTACGGGCCTGATTCTGAGTCATCGTTCCCGCGTCAATCATCTCCTGAACCCACGTCTGGTCTTTTGTGGTCTGGACGAGCTGCTGTTCCCGAAGCACGTAGGCGCGGGAATCGCCCACCTGGGCAAAGACCACCGCGTTGTCCAAAACTCCTGCCGCCGTCATGGTGGTCCCCATCCCCCGAAGCCAGGGCCGTTCAGCGGCGTACGCATGAACCCGTGCGTGCGCTTCCACGACGGCGTCCCGAATCCTCTCCGCGAACTCAGGTACTGTTGCCTTGCTATCGCTTCGCCAAATGCGCTCAACGGCCTCGCGTACAGCAGTGACGGCCAGTTGGCTCGCAACCTCTCCGCCCGCCGCGCCTCCCATCCCATCGGCGACCAGGAGGAGTGCGCCCCTCGGTCCCAGAGGCACGTGCCGGTGCACCTCCCCATCCCGGATATCGGAATCGGGTCCCATACGCACACTCTTCTCAGATGGGGGGGAAGCGAGTTCCAGGGCGAAGAACGCATCCTGATTCTCGGAACGCAACTGCCCGGTGTCGGTCATCCCCCAAACACCGAGGTCTATCTGATCCGAGCTAACTTCCGAAGGCATCAAGACTCCTGAGGACGTGACCTTCGAGTTTCTCGGATCAGGGGAATGCGGGCTCCCCAGCCTTGCGGACGTATACGTCACCCCCTCTCTCTCGGAACTCTACAGACTTCTCCTCCATTCCTCTCTCGAGCGCCTCTCCATCAGCGAGCCCATGGAGCGCTGCGTAGTCTCTCACGTCTTGTGTGATCTTCATGCTGCAGAATTTGGGTCCACACATGGAGCAAAAGTGCGCGACCTTCGCTCCTTCTGCCGGTAGCGTCTCGTCGTGGAAGGCTAGGGCTGTTTCCGGATCCAGCGCGAGATTGAATTGGTCCCTCCAGCGGAACTCGAAGCGGGCCTTGGAGAGAGCATCATCCCACTCCTTGGCGCGGGGGTGACCCTTCGCAAGGTCAGCCGCGTGCGCGGCGATCCGATATGCGATCACGCCTTCCTTCACATCGTCCCGATTCGGAAGGCCAAGATGCTCCTTCGGGGTCACGTAGCAGAGCATCGCCGTTCCATACCAACCGATCTGTGCGGCCCCGATCGCGCTGGTGATGTGGTCGTAGCCCGGCGCGATGTCCGTAGTCAGGGGACCGAGGGTGTAGAAAGGGGCCTCGTCGCACCAGTCGAGCTGATTCTCCATGTTCTCCCGGATCAGGTGCATTGGGACATGTCCGGGGCCCTCACACATCGTCTGAACATCCAAGGTCCATGCGAACCTCGTGAGTTCACCCTGTGTCTTTAGCTCGGCGAACTGCGCTACGTCGTTTGCATCGGCGATGGAACCGGGCCTGAGACCGTCTCCCAAGGAGAAGGAGACGTCGTAGGCGCGCATGATCTCGCAAATCTCCCCGAATCTCGTGTAGAGGAAACTTTCCTCGTGATGGGCCAGACACCACTTGGCCATGATGCTCCCTCCCCTCGAGACAATCCCGGTGAGCCTGTTGGCGGTCATCGGCACATAGCGGAGGAGCACTCCGGCGTGAACGGTGAAATAGTCCACACCCTGCTCAGCTTGCTCGACGAGCGTGTCTCGGTAGATCTCCCAAGTGAGCTCCTCGGGAACGCCGCCGACCTGCTCCAACGCCTGATAGATCGGCACGGTCCCGATCGGCACGGGCGAGTTCCGGATGATCCACTCCCGAGTTTCGTGGATGTCCTTCCCGGTGGAGAGATCCATCACGGTGTCGGCTCCCCAAAGGGTGGCCCAACGGAGCTTCTCCACCTCATCATCGATCGAGCTTCGAACGGCCGAGTTGCCTATGTTCGCGTTGATCTTTACCCGGAAGTTCCGGCCGATGATGGTGGGCTCTAGCTCCGGGTGGTTGATATTCGCGGGAATGATTGCCCTTCCACGCTCGACCTCGCTTCGCACAAACTCCGGCTCCATTCCTTCACGAAGCGCGACGAACTCCATCTCAGGTGTGATGTCGCCCTTACGGGCGTAGCGCATCTGGGTAACGGATCCGCAGCCCCGATACCTCGGCCTGAAAAGACCTGGTGGGATCGACCGCTCTGCATCCCGAGCCGCTGGGGCCTTCCTGGCCCCGCCTTCGGGGACACTCCCGTTCGTCTGGTCGATGCGCTGCACATTTCGAATGTGGATCCAATCGCCTCGAACTGTCGGAAGACCCTCTCGCGGGTCATATCCGCTCGGTCCGCTGGTATCCGAAACCCTTAGCGGCGGCTCGTCGCCCGAAAGAGAGATCTCTCGCAGAGGGACGCGCACGCCCCGAGACCCTTCAAGATAGACCTTGCGCGAATTGGGAAAGGCGGTGCCGTAATCGTGCGGACGGGTCATTGTGGCTCTCTCGCATCTGGAGGGAGACAGTACGATCCGGCCACCGCGGGGGAGGAGGTGCCGCGCTTCCTACGCCGGGATGATCCGGATCAGGTTCCAGGGGACTCTCTCAACCCCCGTATCAGGGTACCCCTGGCGGCTGTCCTGTTGAATAGGAACCTATGAACCGCGGGCATGAAGCGCCATGGCCGGAGGGGTCAGCGAGAGGCACTTCCCTCGTCCATAAAGGCTCGGGCACAGCGCCAGATTTCATCGAAAGCCTCTCGAGTGAGCTTGCCTGTAAAAGTGTTCTGTTGACTCGGATGGTAGGAGGCCAACACCCTAAGGTCGTCTGCCAGCGAGACCTCGGCTCCATGCCCGAAACGGGGCTTCGGCGAAGGCACGCGGACCCCTCGATCTCTGAGCAGCCGGAGCGTGTGATCGAACGCGTACTGACCGAGGGTGACGATGCATCGGAGTCGAGGGAGAAAGTGGTCGAGCTCGCGCTCCAGGAACGGGCGGCAACGGGAACACTCCTCCGCGAGCGGCCGGTTTTCGGGGGGAGCACAACGGAGGGCGGCGGTGATGAAGACGTTGTCGAGCCGAAGGCCGTCACTTCGCGACGTCGCCTCGGGCTGCGAGGCAAACCCGAACCGATACAACGACCTATAGAGCCAGTCTCCGGAGCGATCTCCGGTAAACATTCGTCCGGTCCGGTTAGAGCCGTGGGCCCCAGGGGCGAGCCCCACGATCAGCAGGCGCGACCGAGGATCCCCGAATCCCGGAACTGGCCGACCCCAGTACTCCTCGTCTTGGTATGCGGCGCGCTTGTCCCGCGCCACCTTCTCACGCCATGACACGAGCCTTGGACAGGCATCGCACAGCGTGATTTCCGCTTCGAGTTCGGTGAGGGAAGGGGGCTCGGGGTCCACGTCCATCTCGAATGCCGGCTCTGCGAATCAGGCGAGGGCGTCCAACCGCGCCGCTAGGATAAAATCGTTCTCGCTGAGCCCATCGATCGAGTGGGTCCAGATCCTCACGGTCGCGGCTCCCCAAGTGACGGTGATCTCCGGGTGGTGGCCCTCGGCCTCGGCAGCTCCTCCCGCCCGGTTTGTGAAGGTGAGAGCATCGAGGAAGTCGCTGAAATCGAAGCTTCCCTCGAGGTGGTGTTCGTCTATGACGCTCCACCGCTCGGATAGTTGAGCCCGAAGGTCATCCGCCTCGTTAGCACGGAGAGGGGGAGTGCCCTTGGCAAGCGGTTTACAGTGGCGGGAGAGGAGATCGGTCGACATCGGGTACCTCGGGGTCAAGGTTGCCACGCCGTTTGGCCGAGGGCTACCCACGAGCTGGGAGCGGGGTCCGGAACAACTGTAGGACTGTGGCGAACAGCCCTTGCGGCGACCGAGTGGGTCTCGATCGCCGCAAGGGAGCCTGCTCAGGGATCAACGACAGCTCCCCAGGTTGATCAGATTCAATATGCAGCCAAGATCGCAGCTGGAAAGCTTACGTTAGCCGCCAACCCGGCGTGGTCGGATGGACGAAGCACCGACGATACCCGCGCGAAGGGGCCATCGCCTACGAGCCGCGCGCTGTGCACCCGTGTCCGCTTCTCGCCCGACCCACGCGCGAACACGAAGTCGATTCGCTCGAATAGCTCTCCACCGAGGAGATCCGGATCGAAGCAGCAGGTAAAGCCTGAATTACCCCTCGAAGCAGGCGCAGAGGTCCAGGTGTCCTCAAACCCCGCCGCCACCAGCGTCTGGTAGGTGTTCGTTCCCCCTTGCGGTGTACCATTTAGATCTCCCACCACAAACGTAGGAACAGCGACGCTGGCCAACATTCCGACCAATTCCTGAGCTTGTACCTCTTGAACCACCGGACCGCTTTCATCGGTCTCGAGGTGGGTGTTCACGAAATGATAGCTGGCTCCACGGTGGGTCAGGTCAACGCGATTCCAGCCTCGGAAGAGGGTTATCGGAAACGCGCCCGCCACCGGGAAGGAGAGGTTGACGTTGTAGTGTCCGGAGCTGGCCGCGTCGATCTGGACGTGGCTACGAACCAACACCACATCGCGGTCCGTATAACGGATGTCATCAAAGGTGGTCGGCGAGGTCGCGGCCGGAAGCTCTACGTCGACGTTTTCAATGGAGGTCGCGACCTCGTATCGGAGACCGCGGCGTGCGAATTCGTTCAGCAGGATCTCGAGATAGTCGAACGCCACCTGATCGGCCGATTGTGGGTTCCCAACGAGGAAATCCCCCGGCGACTGAGTCCGAAACAGTGCGACCTCCTGCAGACCGATGACATCTGGGCGAGACGCCGCGACCTCAGCGGCGACTAACCGGGCCCTCTCGGGGAAGTCTGTCGCCTGGATCGTCGCCCAGGTCTGTGCGACCCGAAGCGGTATTTGAGCAGGGTCGGAAGCTCCGAGGATCGGACCGATGTCTCCTCCCAGATACAGGTTTCGGGACATGACCCGAAGCGGGATTCCGGTACTCACTGAGGAACTGCCGGGAAACTCTCCTGCGTCTTCCGACTGGACCAAGGGATCCGTTATCCCAGGCTGCTCGATACATCCGGCGGCCAGAACGGGGAGCACCAGGAGGGCGAGTACTGCGGCTCTGTGTGACATGATCATCTCCTTTCAGAAACAGGCACGTTGAACTCGGTAGACCGACCGCAGACATCGCGACCGATCCCGCTGACACCTACGCGGCGGCCCGAGATCGTGGCGGTCATGATTCAAGGTGATTGGCCCGGCAGGCGGAGATCATACGGATGAATACGTATTCAGCAGCACAGATGTACGTAGGCATTCCCCGACTACGTAGAGCTACGTATGCCGTGCTCGGGGGCAGATCGTCATGCTGGTTCGCGGAGAGAAACCGCTCCTATCGAGGTCACCGATGAACCGATCAGACTTTGTGCCCGCTAGCCGAGTACTCGTAGGTTCAAAGACGAATGGGAACCGAAGCGCGAGTGCGTCACCCGGCAGACCGGAGCTTGGCATGAGCTCGCCTCACACTTCCGAGCCGACGGCCCTACCTGAGTCTCCGACCGAGTTTCCGCTGGTAGGACTGGCCTCAGAGATCCAGCGACTCAAGCTGCACCTTGCCGTAGCCGAGCCATCGGGTCCGGAGGCGCTCCTGGTTCGGGGCGTAACCGGAGTCGGGAAGACTCGATTGATCCGCGTTGCCAAGGAAGCGGCGCTGCACGCGGGAATGAAGGTGTTTCATGGGTGTGCCTTTCCGTTGGACAATGGCCTTTCGTATGCAGTGCTCGCCGATGCGTTCGTTCCCTTCTTGCAGGAGGCGGAGCCGCACACGCTGCAGACGCTCACTCGTGGCCGACTTGCGGAGTTGTATAGTCTTTTCCCCGCGGCCGCGGATGGGGGCGAACTGCCCGATATCTCGGTCGCGGGTCCTCCCGAGGATAAGCGAACCACGCTGTTTTGGAGTTTTTCAGAGCTACTAAGGGGTCTGGTAAGGCGAGAACCTCTCCTTGTCGTGGCAGAGGATCTCCATTGGGCCGACCCCTCTGCGATCCAGCTCCTGCATTTCGCCATCCGCCAGCTCGAAGGTCACCCGGTGCGGTTCCTGTGCTCTTCGACCGAAGGGCTGCGCGAGGAGAATTCGGCCCTCTTAGACTTCGAGACATCGCTCAGCGGAGCCGGACTCGCGCAGTCATTGGCTGTGGACCCGCTGGAGGAGGACGAGATACAACAGCTGGTGATGAAGACTTTCTCGGTCTCCATAGATGTATGCCGAGATTTTGCGACCAGGCTTCACGAATGGAGTGGCGGGAACTCGCTGTTCGCGACGGAGACGTTGAGGTCCCTGATCGAGAGTGGGCACCTCTACCCTCGCAACGAGACCTGGCTCGGATGGGAGATCGACGAGTTCGAGCCACCCAGAGGGGTCCAGGATCTCGTGGCCAGCAGGCTATCGCGACTATCTCAACCCGCTCAACGAGTTGTCGAAGTGGCGTCCGCGATGGGAGATCGAATTCGGTTCTCGATTCTCGCATCCGTGGCCGGTCTGCGTGACGAGGAGACTCTTGACGCGATCGATGAGCTTCGCGTCAGGGGCATCGTGGAGGGAGGCGCCGCAGACTCGACCGGGTCGCTCGCCTTCACGCATCCACTGATCCGTGAGTGTGTCTACAGCCGATTAGGGGGACCTCGCACGCGGATGCTTCACAGGGAGGTGGGAGATGCGCTCGAGAAGGAGGGTCCGGAAAGGGTCATCGATCGTGCCGAGGAACTCGCCTATCACTTCCACTGCTCGGGCGATCACACCCCGGCCGGAAAGGCGTTCCAGTACTTACTCGTAGCTGGACGTCGGGCGCTGGACCGTCACGCAGATCAGGAAGCTGCCCGGCATCTCGGGGCTGCTCTTGAGCTTATGGATCGCCGGAAAGCAGAGGAGGCTGCGGGTCCAGAGCCATCGGGTGTCCTGACGGACTTCGCGAAGGCTCTCGAGCGCACGGGTCAATACGACGAGGCGATCGAGGTCCTGAAGCGGGGGCTCCGGGACATCGATGATCCCGAGGGAGGTTCGAACATTGCCGAGCTCCGGAGGCGCCTTGGGGTTGCCTGCTTCCGGAATGGACAGTACACGGAGGCGCTGGCGCACTACGAGGCGGGGATCCTGGCTGCCGACTCCCATCCCCTTTTGAAGGGTCAGATTCAGCTGGCCCGAGGCGCCTGTCTACAGGAGCTTGCCCGGTGGGATGAGGCGGCGGACGATGTGAATGCCGCTCTGGCACTCGCTCAGCAGCACGACCATTCACTAATCGGCATTCGAGCCCATCAGCTACTCGCCCTCCATAACATGTGGACGGGTCGGCCGACCACGGCCCGCCAACATGCCTGGAAAGCCATTGAAGGAGCTGAGGCCTCTCAGGATTTGAGCGGGGCGTGGGGCACTCATTGGGGACTCGGTGTGCTTGAAGGGCTCACCGGAAACCTGGCGCAGATGAAAGAGCGGATTACCGAAGCCCGGCGTCTTGCCGAGGAGCTCCGCTCGCCCATTCTCGAATTACGGACCGACGAGCTCTCGCTTCAGGAAGCGCATGCCAGGGGCGACTGGGATACAGCGGTCATGATGGGGGAGCAGGCGATTTCCCGAGCACGGGCACTCGGTCAGCGCTCGCTGCTTCCCCGGCTTCTCGTGTGGACGGCGCTCCCGGTCTTGGGTCGTGGTGACATCACCCGCGGGCGTGCTCTGGTGGAGGAAGCGTGGGCACTGGCCGGGCTGGATGCACCGGGAGAGCCAGACCCCGGATTCGATCTCCATGCGGCGATTCCAGCGTTCACGGGGAAAGTGAGCTTGCATCTGGCCGAGGGAGATATCGCTTCAGCGATCACGGTCGGCGAGCAGGGGCTAGAGATGGCAGACCGGAGTGGGTCGGCGATCTGGAGCCTTCACCACCTGAGGCCCCTGCTCTCGGAGGCCTATCTGCTGGCTCGCGATTTGGAAGGGGCGCAGCGAGTTGGGCTACGGCTCCGTCGTGACTCGAAGCGTATGGACCACATCCTGGGTCTCGCTTGGGCCGACGCTTGTGATGCTCTGGTGACGTGGCTGTCCGGGGATGTCGAGGGCGGAAGTGTGCGTCTGCGAGCCGCTGCGGACCGGCTCGAGGGTATCCCGATGGGTGTTCGACGCAGCTCGCATACGTCGGCAACTAGCGGGACGTCTGGCAGAGTTGGGTTATACAGACGAGGCCCTTTCCGAGCTCCGAAGGGCACATTCTATCTTCCGTGATCTGGGAGCTCAGCCAGAGCTCGAGAAAACGCGCGGGATGTTCAAGGAGTTGGAGACCCGCCCGCCCCCTCGGTCGTTGACACAGGGGCTTGGAGGGCTGACAGGCAGAGAATTGGAGATCTCCCGACTGGTGTCAGCCCGTCAGTCGAACAAGTCGATTGCTAAGGAGCTTGGGATTTCGCCCCGGACGGTGACGACCCATCTCACGAACATCTATGCGAAGCTGGGCGTAAGCTCTCGCGGCGAACTGGTGGACCTTGTACGTGAGCGAGGGTGGGCATCGGGCGACTAGTTGTCCTGCAGCTGGCCCCCGATCACTGCGCGTACCAGCTCCCGTCAATCAGGTCTCGGTAAAGCGTCATCATCTTCCCGCTTTCCAGAACGACCTGGTGATAGAGGCGTGAGATGGGCTGCCTCCACCACTCGTCATCAATTCTCCAGATTTCGTAGATGGAGGCCACGGTTTCGATCCTGTGCCGGCTTCCACCTCTACGCGGGCTTCCGGTTCCTCGCTGGCCCGGTAAATGTACCTCTACAGGGTATCCCTCCCGATCCGTTCGGACCTGAATGGAAGAGGGCAAACCCAGAGGTCTCAGGCGGATGTCGGGTTTCGACTCGGGCTTCATACGCGAGATTCCCTCTATCTCAGGGCTCCAATGCCAGCAGAGCATGACGGCGCTCAGGAATTCGGGACCAGGGATCGACTTCCACGACCCGATACAAAGGAGAGTGGCCTAGCTTCAGAGTGAGTTCCTGGACTGCCTCTTTCAGGCTTTTGGAGATCCGCCCCACGGCCAGGGAACCGTCTTCTGTAGTTCGGCTTCCCACCTCGTTTCGTTTGAAGAGGTCGCTCTGGAATGCTGGAGCTCCGAAGTCGAAGAATTCGACGAAGAGGGACTCGACCGATCGTGGCGGAGGGGAGAGAGCCACTCTATTGCGTAAGGGGAAGGCCAGAGTCTCGCGTCGGGCTGAAGGCTCTCGGAGGGTGACCTCCACTTCCCAGGAGCCTCCTTCTTCCAGATACCCCCCCGCCCGAATACCGCGGATGCTCCGGTCGCGCCGCTCCGGTCGGTTCAATCCTCGCTCCAGAAGCCGATCTAGACCTCTGTGAAGCGCCTCGCGCTCACCCACCGGCGAGGGGAAATCCAGGGAAACTCGGATGGGTCGAGGGCGGTGCAGAGGACGCACCGAATCGATGCGCTCCCCGCGGGCCAGGGCTCGAGCCTCCCGGCCGGCAGGGCCGAAGTGACGCATGAGAGCCGAGACTGGAAGCTCTCCTAGAGTTCCTAGCGTGCGGATGTCTAGTCGTTCCAGTCGTTCCAGCATTTCCTCAGGCATCTCCTCCGGGACCGGAAGTGCCGAGATTGGATGAGGAGCCAGAAAACGAGTCAACTCGCCCACTTCCACCAACACCGGACTTCCTGGGCGAGCCGAGACAGCTGCGACCCACGCTCCGAAGAGCCCTGGAGCCCGCCCTGCCCGGATGGCTGCCACGAGGGGGCGCGGAAGGACCTCCAGAACAGCGTGAAGAACCCGGTCCACCTGGGTTCGGGGGGAGCCGTAAAGACGCTCCAGTCCATCCATTCCCACATGGAAAACCCCTTGCCGTCCCGCAGTCTGTACGATTGGACTCACGGTTTCGAGGACTCCCAGGACCTCCTGTGTGGTAGCTCCGTAATGTGTGGGATCGGGTTCCAGGAGGGTCAGGGAAGAGCAGAGGGAAACAGCTCGAGACACTCGCATGCCCGGACGAACGCCCGCCTGCGCTGCCCGCTCCGACACCTGCCAGATCTCTCGGCGCTCTCTCAAATCGCCCGGAGTCAGGAGTGCAACCGATGTTGTGTCCAACTCCGGGGCACGGACCAGCTCGAGCCGGAGCTCGAAGGTGGGAAGCCAGAGACAGAGAGACGTGCGCGAGGAAGGAGTAGACATGACCGGTCGAGATCGAGAGACGATGAGTCATAGAGGGTTTATACCCGAATAAATACCGAAAGTCGAAGATAAGCCGAATATCCACGATAAAACAAGAGCGCCCTCTATCCAGCGGATTTTACCTAATTAGTTGGCCCTGGGGATGAGCCCGCCTGAGTCGCCATTCCCATCGCCAGCATCTACTCCCGTCGTGCCGCCGTCACCGCTGCAACCCACGAGGATGAGCAGCATCACTAGCTGGACCTGACCGATTGGTTTCATCGGGGCCCCTTACTTCTGTGGCTACGGCTCAGTTCGTTCCATACCGTTCCTCCAGCTCTTCACGGTACTCCTCGCTTGCAAAGATCGCGACTTCGACTCGACGGTTTAGCTGCTGCCCGACCTCATCGTCGTTGGAGGCCACGGGTTCAGACTCTCCGCGCCCTTCAGCAGCGATCCGGTCTCTGGGGATCCCCTGCTGCCTGAGATAGGCAGCCGCCGAATCGGCCCTCCGCTCAGAAAGTCCCTGATTGTAAGAGTCCGAACCCGTCGAGTCCGTGTGGCCGACGATCAGAACTTCGGTATTGGAAAACTCGGTGAGGCTTTCGCCCAGATCTCGGAGGTTCTGTTGCGCCGCCGCCTGCAGCTCTGACGAGTCGAAGGCGAAGAGAATCCCGGAATCGAAGGTGACTCGGATACCCTCCCCAATTCGCTCCACCTGCGCATTCGGAAGGCTCGCCTCGAGCTCTTCGGCCTGTTGATCCATCTCGCGGCCGATCACGGCGCCAGCGGTCCCCCCGATCACGGCACCGATAATCGCACCCCGGGCGGTGTTGTCGTCGATAATACCTCCGAGGACTCCTCCCGCTGCGGCTCCGATGGCTCCACCTCGCTGCGTTCTGCTCATGCTTTGGCATCCCGCAACGGTCATCGCCAGCAAGGTGCCGGCCCATATGAGTGGGCGGATCGGGCGGAAAAAGCGTCTGGTGATCAAGCTACGCGCATCGCCTGACATCTAAGTGAGCTCCTTACGTTTCGGTGTTCGGTCGACAGCACTGCCTTCCCAACGATCCCGCTCATACGGCGTTCCGCCGTCGGAATTTCATCTCCCACACCGGGTGCAACCATCTCAGGCCCGATACGGTCTCATTGAATGGCACACAAGATCCGGATCCCCGGCCCTTCGAGCGCCGTACGGTAAAGCATGACCGAAGCTCAGCTGATCGAAAAGGCCCGCGACGGAGAGAGTTGGGCGGTCCGAGAGCTCTACGACCGCTAGGCTTCACGCGTGCTTGCTGTGGTCTACCGAATCGCGGGCGACGAAGAGCTGGCCCGAGACTATGCACAGGAAGCATGCGTACGGGTAATCCGCGCCCTTCCTTCCTTTCGCTGGGAAGCGCGTTTCTCGACCTGGCTCCACCGCGTTGCTTTAAACACGGCGCTCCAAGCGTCGAAAAGAGAAGAGCGGCGTGGGAAGAGGGAGGAGCCGGAGGCGATCTGTCCCTAGAGGAGGCGGAGGAGCTCGTTGGGCTCACTCGAGGATCGTACTTCGAGGCCCTGCTCGCTTACAGGGATCGGGTCGGGAGAGCCGGCTCAACGCCGGTCCTGGGCGATCCGGTGAGTCGCTTCGTCGCGTTGGAGAACGTACTTGCCGCGACCGAAGCCGCAGTCCGCGAGGCTCCTGCTGATCCCTTCCTCAACGGACTCCTCGTGAGTACCGCAGTCGAGCATCGAGCTGCGATGGAAGGAATGGCGGTTACGACCACAGGCATCTGGTAGGAGGGACGATGAGGCTTCATTTCCGAGCGGCGTCGAGTCCGCCGCGGCTCGTCCGAGCTGTGCCCTTGCTGGCGCTCTTGCTTTGGTGGGCGCCGGTTGCGGCACAGGAACAGCTCTTTGTGACCTTCGACGAGCGGCGGGGCTGGTTGGGTCTCGAGATCCGGTTCGAGAGACAAGAGAGATCCGACGCCCCGAACTCTCCACGTGAGCGCCTCATGATCGAGGGCGTGGTTCCGGGGAGCCCAGCTGAGGAGGCGGGCGTCCTCGCTGGAGACGGGCTTGTCGAAATCGACGGCGCCCCTGCGTCCAGGCGCGAGCTGCGAGAGCTGGAGAGAAATTTGGAGCCAGGCGCGACGGTAGAGCTACTGGTAGATCGGGCAGGGAAGACGCTCTCGCTGAGCCTGGAGGCCACTGAGCCGCCAGAGGATCTTCGTCGCCGAGCCGTGACCCGGGTTCGAGTTCGGCGGAGTCGGTCGGGAGACGAGCCGTTGGATGTGCTGATTGACGTGGACTCGCTCCGGTCCCAAATCGAGGCGATCAACCTGGAGCGGCTTGCCGACGTGCGTCGCCGACTCGACTCCGTTCGCACCGAGCTGGACGAGGAGCGAGAGGAAGCACTGCGCGAGGTGCGCGAGGCCGGTCGCGAGGCTCTGGACGCGGCCAGGAGGCTGAGCGAGGAGGTCCGGATCGAGATCGACCCTCTCCCGGGGCTTCAGGATTGGCCCCGGGACTGGGGCGCGAGCCTGACCTATGGGCCTCTCATCCTAGGGGGGCGAGTAGTCGCTGGCACGGAGCTCGCGGATCTGAACCCGTCACTCGGCCGATACTTCGGGGTGTCGGTGGGGGTGTTGGTCACGGACGTGATCAGGAGGAGTCCCGCGGCGGAAGGCGGGTTGGAGCCCGGCGACGTGATCGTGGCCATGGACGGCGAGGAGGTCGCCAGCGTGGCCGAGATCCGCGAGTTGCGCTCTCGTCTCAGCTTCGAGCGATTCTGGCGCCAGGACCCCGAGACAGCGGAGCCGGACGGTGTGCCGATCACGGTGATCAGAGACGGCGAGAGGCTCGAGCTCCTGCTACTCCGGTGAATCCGCCCCAGCCGGTGCAGGATCGGGACCGTCTGCCTCTTCCTCAGGCTGCACCCATCGAACTTCGTTCAGACCGGTAGCTGAGCTAACGCTGACGAGGACGAGAAGATGCCGCACGCGCATCTCGGCCGGCGCGGTCCTCCATCCCCGGGCCGTCGCCTCATTGTTGTAAAGCCGGGCATTCACAGTGGCTCCTGGAGGCGCCTGCGACTGGATCAGCCGTCCGAGCCCCATTGCTTCCTCTTGCGTCACAGCGGGATCCATCGCGATCACGATCTGACCTGCATCGGCACCGGAGAACTCCACTATCTGATGGGGAGCGTTCTCTCCAAGGTCGATCCACGGGTGCTCAGGCTCTGAACTCGAGCATCCAACCACCGCCGTCGCCAGTAGCACGGCCAGACGGCGGATCATCGTACCGCTCGGCGTTCAGGGGCTTGAGCCGGCAATCCGGCCGACTCTAGAAGGAAGCCCACGCGCTTGTGCAGCGACGCCCACAGCGCCTCATTTGCCGCCTGGCTTCGGATCCACTCGTCCACTGTTCCTCGAAGCGCCCAAGCCAGGAGGAAGGCGAGTAGCCCGAGATCTGCTTCGATAAGCGGGATCGATACGGGAAGCGTCTCAGTGAGCCGGGCCTCGATCCAGTTTCGGACTCGCTCCTCATCTCTGACCGGGTCCCTCGTCGGACTCGGGGGAGTCGGCAGGGCCGAGAGCCGCATCACCAAGGCTTCTGACAGAACGCGGTCATCCGACAGGCGCTCGGCGAGAGCCCGGCAGAAAACGAAAATCGCGTCAGTCCCAGTGAATCCTCCGTCATCCACCTCTCCAATCGCCTGTTCCAGCAGCCGATGGTAGGCTTCCGAGAGCACATGCTCCTTGGTAGGGAAGTAATTAAAAAAAGTACCCTTAGCGACTCCTACCTCATGTGTTATCTGAGATATTGAGGCACTCTGGTACCCACGCTCTCTGAACCGTGCAGTAGCGGCCCGGAACAGACTCTCGTGAAGATCGAGAGTGGATGGTCGGCCCATGCCTGACAGGATGACCCGGGTCACATCCTGGGTCAAGTCTCGCCCTTGGCGGTGCCTCGAGAAAACACGTCCGCGGTCCCCGATCGTCCCTTGTTTCCTGGCAGGACAACGCCGTAGTTTCCAGGAGTTCCCAGCCGAGGAGTCTGATGGTTCTCTCGGCCCGAGGCTGCCTCGACTGTTCGAACGGAACTCTGCAAGACCCACCGGTCATGAAGACAAAGTGCGGGCACCCCCCGCCCGTCCCCTCGCCTTTTCTCGAAGGACTAGCGGCGCCTGGGATGGACGACTCTGTGGTGCCGGAACGATGAGTCCTGTGTTCGTGGAAGGCTCAAGCGCGAGCGGTGGCCAGGCGCAGACTGGACCTACTAGCGGTTCGCTTCGGCGCCTGCTGAGTGATCCTCCCGACAGGTCCATCGAGCGTTCGGCGCCGGCTGAAACGCCATCCGCACCCCACCTCTTTCTTCGTGGATTAGCCCGCGAATCCGCGAGGGCCCTTCGCGTGTCCAAGGTACGGATCTGGCGGTTCGAGGGGGCTGGATCCGCCGTCCGTCTCGTGACTTGCTTCAACCGGACTGAGGGGTCGATACAAGAGGACAGAGTCTATCCCCTGGACCTCGCGGCAGCATTCCGATCCCTCCTTGATCAGGCAAGTGCCCTCGCGGTGGATGACACGCAACGCGTACGGGTTGAGGCTGAGCCCGTGCGAGAGTGGCTCGATGCAGAGGGCATCCGCGCGATCCTGGCTCTGCCGGTGCGAACCCGCGGAGGATTGGTGGGGCTGGTCACGTTCGAGGAAGCCCGGAGTCCCCGAGAATGGACGCCGAGGGATCGCGACTTCGCGAGCTCCCTCATCGCCTCCGTTGGAGAGCCTCTGGGGAGCCTCGAGTATGCAGACACCACAGCTCCCCGGGTTCGTCCGTCACGCCGATCCGAGGGGACTCCGGCGATAGCTTCCCCAGGGGGGCCTAAGCCAGTAGTGGCGCCCGGTCCGCACACTCGAGTTCATCGGGTCCGCCACCTTGAATCCGCCGCGCTTCTGGGCGCCGAAGAGGTCACCGAGCTGCTGAGCGCTCTCGACGTCCAGGCGGGTTACTTGCGAATGCTCGAAGAGGCGGCGATCGACCGCCCCGCAGATCGGGACCTCGTGTCGGGTGCACTGGAGGTGCGGAGCAAGCTAGAGGCCGGCCTGACCCGGATTCTTGGATGCCTGCAGGAGGGCGTTCCGGACAGGGTCCGAGTCGATCTGAATCGAGCTCTCCCAGCCATGATTCCGGTCCTCTCCAGAGAGGTTGGAGAGGGTGCGAGACTGCGCGTCGCGCCCTCCGTCGGACCGCTTCCCATCGAAGCAAACGTCACCCTCCTCGAGCGGGCGATGGTGCATCTGGTCCAAAACGCTCGGGAAGCCTCGGGTCCGGAGCAAAGCGTTAAGGTGACCTGGGGTTCGGCGCCGGAGGGAAGCGGCGGAAAGTCGAGTTGGGAGGGGGCCCGAATCAGGGTCGAGGATCAGGGGGAAGGTGTTCCCCGTCGCCACCTTCCTTGGCTCTTTGAACCATTCTTCTCGAGTCGAAGCGAAGCCCACCCGCTACGGGGCCTCGGGCTCACCACCGTCCAGGCGATCGTGGAGGGTCATGGCGGCTGGGTCGAGGTCCGGTCTCTTCAGGGTGAGGGGACGGAGGTGCATCTCTTCTTTCCGATTGCCGGTCCGGTGTCTAGTGAACTCACCCCCGGAACCTAGGGTGGCCCCGGCGCGACCGACATGGCCTCCGACCATCGCTCGCGGATCTTGGTCCTGGAGGACGAGCCGCTGCTCGCCCGACTAGTGGCTCAGATTCTCTCCCGAGAGGGACACGAAGTCGAAGTCTGCCTGACCCCGGTCGAGTCCGAGCGATACTGGCGGAAGGCAGGCGATGGGATCGATCTGATGATTGTGGGGCGGATGCTCCAGGCAGGCAGGTCGGGAGTAGAGATCGGACGAGCCTGGCAGCGCCGAGAGCCAGGGCTTCCCGTAATCGTCTTGGATCGCCACCCACCGAGTCGCACCCACCCACCTGATTCGGGATCCGATCTAGGGCTGCCGCTGATCGTTCCTCCGTTCGTGCCCGGTGAGATCGTGAGGCATGTCGCAGAGCTGCTTGAAGCCTCCCAAGAGACGGTCTCGGCAACGCTCGATCCGGACGAAGCCCCCTCCCCCGGCGCTGGAGCCTCCTCGCCGGGGGGCAGCACACTCACCCACTGACCGCAGTTGAGGCACTCGACAAAGGCGGGTGGGTTCGCCCGTCAGATGTTGAGGAGCCTCACAGGTGGCGATTAGGCCTGTCCGCCCGCGACAGGGTGGGGCCCTGCCAGCTGGGCGGGAGGTGCATCGGCCCCATGCTCGGGGTGCTGCCCAATAAGACGGGAGAGTAGGATGACGGGAATCATCCCAATCAGAATGATCAGGAGAGCGGGGAGTGCAGAGCGCGGCAACTGCTCGTCCATCGCGAGCTGGAAAGCGCGTGTCGCTAGGGTGTCGAAGTCGAACGGGCGAAGAATCAATGTGAGGGGGAGCTCCTTCAAGACATCGACGAACACGAGAAGCCCGGCGGACAGCAGCGTGCCCCGTAGGAGCGGGACGTCGACCCGTAAGAGGGTCCTGAGCGGCGGGACTCCAAGCGAGCGTGACGTTTCGTCCAAGTTCCCACACGTTCGCTCGAACCCGGAGTCCAACGGGTTCAGCGACACGGCAAGGAACCGAACGACATAGGCAAAAAGAAGTGCCACCACGGTACCGGTAAGGATAAGCCCGACGGAGACTCCAGCCTGCTGGAGGATCAAGGCGAGTTGCCTGTCGATCCAGATGAAGGGAATGAGGATCCCGACCGCAATCACAGCCCCGGGGATCGAGTATCCGAGGGATGAGGCCCGGGCGGCGAGTTTCAGAGCCATGGTCGGAGCGAGGCGCACGGAGTACACGATGAGAAGGCCCACGGCCACGGCGATGATGGCAGCCGCGAAGCCCAAGCCAAAGGAGTTCAGCGTTAAGAGCAGGAACTGCCGGTTTGCCACCTCGGGGGCCGCCTCGATCCCCCACGCAAGGAGTTGCAGGAGCGGCAGGACGAAGCCCGCAATCACTGGGAGCGCGCAGGTGACTAGCGCCGCCCAGCGCCGCCATCCCTGCAGATGGAGCCGAGCGACCGGCCGGTACCGAGCGGTCCCGTGGTCGAAGCGAGCCCGTCCCCTCTGGGCTCTCTCGACTAGTATAAGGAAGAATACAAAGAGCAGGAGGCAACCCGAGAGTCGGATAGCCGCCGGCGGATCTCCTAGTGAGAACCACGCCCTGAAGATCCCCGTGGTGAAGGTTGTGACACCGAAGTAACGAACGGCGCCATATTCGTTCAGGACCTCCATGAGCACCAAGGTGACGCCGGCAACCACAGCCGGCCGGGCCATTGGGAGCGCCACCCGCCAAAAGGTCTGCCAGGACGATTTCCCTAGAATCCTTGAAGTCTCCAGGACGCCGCCCGACTGCTTCATGAAGGAAGCCCTCGTGATCAGGTATACATATGGGTAAAGCGCCAACGCCAGGATCGCCCCGGCTCCAGGGAGAGACATGAGGCTTGTCCGCAGCCCCGCAGTTGTCACCGGATCAAGCGCAAGCTGGAGAGCGCCCTGAACTGGACCCGTATGTCCCACCAGCGCCGCGTACGTATATGCCATGATGTAGGTGGGGATGGAGAGCGGGAGGATGAGGCTCCACTCAAAGAGGCGGCGTCCTGGGAATTCACAGGTTGTGGTGAACCACGCCGTCGAGATCCCGATGACCAGGGTCAGCGCACCCACTCCTACGACGAGGAGAGAGGAGTGCCACAGGTAGCCGAGGAGCACGGTGGAAGCGAGATGGCGCCAGGTGTCGCTCGCGGCTCCGAAGACCCCCACGAAGATTGACGCGAGGGGGAGTAATAGGATGGTGACCACCGCGAGAGTCGCGGTCGTCCAGGGTGTGAAGGTGACGCCGCCAAGTGGCCGCGGAAGACTCCACAGCGCTTTAAGGCGATGGCCGATCGTACCCCTGACGGTGTCTACCGCCATCCGGCCCGGTCGAAGATCATCACGGCTTCGTTGTTGAGCTCCCCCAGGCGTCGGAGGTTCAGGGTGTCAGCCTGAAAGTCACCCCAATCGTGTAGGGTCGGTGCCCAGGGGACATCGACACGCACAGGGTATTCGAAGATCGTCTCGGCGAATACGCGCTGTGCTTCCTCGCTGACCAGGAACTCCAGGAGCCGGACCGCATTCTCGGAGTTTGGCGCATATGCGGTCACACCGGCGCCGCTGACATTTACGTGCGCTCCCCGCCCGCTCTGGTTGGGGAAGAACACTCCCACTCGAGAGGCGAGCTCCCGGGCCGCCGGGTCCCGGTCGTTGAGGAGCCTGCCCACATAATAGGTGTTGACCAAGGCAATATCGCCGACGCCAGCTGCAACATCCATGATCTGATCGGTATCGTTTCCCTGCGGGGGCCGGGCGAGGTTCGCGACGACTCCCGCGGCCCAGGCCTCTGAGGCCGCGGCGCCGTTCGCGGCGATCATCGAGGCAAGAAGTGAAATGTTATAGATGTTCTCCGAACTACGGACGAGCACCCGGCCCTCCCACTCAGGACCCCCCAGATCCTCGTAGTTGGACAGCTCGGTGGGGTTCACCCGGTCCTTGGCATACGCCAGAATGCGAGCGCGCTGCGTCAGCCCAAACCAGTATCCGTCGGGGTCACGCAGGTGAACCGGAATGGTTGCCGACAGTAGGGCAGAGGTAACGGAACGGAGCAGACCGAGCTCCTTCGCTCGGTGAAGTCGACCCGCATCGACCGTGACCAAGAGGTCCGCGGGAGATGCCGGTCCCTCACGCTCCAGACGGGTAATCAGCTCGTCCGCGGACGCGGTCACCACCCGAACCTCGATTCCCGTAAGTTCGGCGAATCGGTCGAAAAGGAGCTGGTCCGCGTCGTAGTGCCGGTGACTGTAGACGTTCACTACGGCGTCCGCTCCCCCCTGGCACCCAGTGGTTAACGCCGAAAGCGTGAGGAGGAGACAGAGGACTCCGGCCCTAAGCCGTGTCATGCCGAAGCTGGCACCAAGGGGCCGTGGGGCGACGCTCTCAGGGCTTATGATCATGGCCCGAGGGGGTTGGGGGGTGTTGCGACAGAGAGGGCAGCCCTCTCAACTCGCATAGCGAGAAAGGGACCGGCCTCCAAGTTCAGCTTAATGAGATTGAGAACAAATCTCAACTAGGACGCCGCGTAAGGTCAGAGCCGCCATCAGCCCAGCGTCAGCGGTATTCCTGCCCCGTTGATGACTCCTGCCTTCTCGGATACCAGGAAGGCTACCACCTCTGCGATTCCCGATGGAGGGAGCCATGTGGAGGTATCGGAGTCAGGCATGGCTTTGCGATTCGCTGGAGTATCGATGATCGAGGGCAGGATGGCGTTTACGGTGATCCCGTGACCGATCCCCTCCTGGGAGAGCGTTTGAGTCAGGTGGAGGACTGCGGCCTTCGACGGGCCGTATGCGGACATCTGAGGCCTCCCCCGATCGATTGCAACAAACGCGGAGACGTTTACGATCCTCCCCCAACCCCCAGCCCTCATCCGGGGGAAGACCGCACGCGAACAGAGAAACGCCGTGGTTGCATTCATCTTCCACATGCGGTCCCAAGTGCCCGGCTCTGTCGCTTCTACCGGACCCATCCAGAATCCCCCGGCTAGGTTTACCAGGATATTCGGTCCTTGGCCCTCTTCAGCTTCGATCTCCGCGACCAGCGTGTCGACGATTCTCGCACTCGTGAGGTCCGCGTCGGGGTGGACGCGCACCCTGTCACCGCGATCCCCGAGGAACTCCTTTAACGCCGCTCCTTCATCCACATGAAAGACGGGGACGTGCAGCCGGGCGTGATCCTCCAGCAGCCTATCTACAACGTGCCGACCTAGCTGTCCCCCACCGCCGGTGACGAGTGGCACTCGTTCCTGGGATCCCTCTGGCATGTGGGCACCTACTCGAGAAACGGACCTTGTACGGGAGGTCGCGGCCGCTGCCTCGAGGCGCCCAATCGCGCTCCGAACGGTTGACCCGCGCGATCCGTACCCGACCGTAAGGGACATGTGCCCAAAACCCCTGTCACTGCAGGACCATCGGGTTGCCCCCCCAGTCTCGCGTAGACTAAGTTTGAAGGCTTCTCGCGGGACCCCGTTTGTGGAACCCGCACAGGTCAATCCTCGAACGAACGGACCGGGATGAGGGGATACGAATACGCCCGGGTTCCGGACACTGGAGATCGGATCACGGTAGAAGAAGGGGGCGGATTAGGGGTTCCCGACCGGCCCATCATTCCGTTCATAGAAGGCGACGGGATCGGGCCCGAGATCTGGCGAGCCACACGGCATGTGGTCGATGCATCCGTTTGGAAGGCCTATGACGATCAGCGGGCGATCCAGTGGATGGAGGTGTTCGCTGGCGAGAAGGCAAACGGGCTTGCCGGCGATTGGCTCCCCGAAGAGACATTCCAGGCCCTTCGCGACCTCAAGGTGGGAATCAAGGGCCCGCTGACGACGCCTGTGGGCGGCGGGATCCGATCCTTGAACGTGACACTGCGAAAGGTCCTGGATCTTTACTCATGTATCCGGCCCGTACGGTGGATCGAAGGCGTGCCCTCCCCCATGAAGGAGCCGGAACGGCTGGACGTCGTCATCTTCCGGGAGAATACAGAGGATGTATACGCCGGAATCGAATGGGAGTCGGGGACCGAGGAGGCGAAGAAGGTCCTGCGGTTTCTGGTGGAGGAGATGGGGGCGAATGTTAGGGAATCCAGCGGAATCGGGATCAAGCCCATCTCTCCTTTTGGGACGAAGCGCCATGTGGGGGCAGCGATTCAGTATGCACTGGATCGCAGGCGGTCGGCGGTGACGCTCGTCCACAAGGGGAACATCATGAAGTTCACTGAGGGTGCGTTTTCCGACTGGGGATACGAAGTCGCTGAGGAGCGGTTTCCGGACAGGACGATCGTGGAGTCGAGAATCTGGAATGGGGAGGAGGCCGGGGATCGCATCGTGATCGGGGACCGGATTGCGGACGCGATGTTCCAGCAGGTACTCCTGAGACCGGACGAGTACGATATCCTCGCCACGCCCAATCTCAACGGGGATTACCTCTCTGACGCCTGTGCCGCGCAGGTCGGTGGGCTGGGGATGGCGCCGGGCGCGAACGTCGGCGATGAGGTTGCGCTGTTCGAGGCGACCCATGGGACCGCTCCGAAATATGCCGGTCAGGATAAGGTGAACCCGGGGTCACTCATTCTCTCTGCGGCAATGATGCTGAATTACATAGGTTGGGACGATGCGGCCGCGCTCGTCGAGCGGGGTCTCGAGGGGGCGGTCGGATCCAAGACAGTGACGTACGATCTGGAGCGTCAGATGGAAGGCGCCACGAAGGTAGGCACCTCACAGTTCGCTGAGGAAGTCGTTCAGCATATGTAAGAGAGAGAGGAACCGGTCTAGCCGCTCACCATGCAAGTACGACTCTCGCAAGACGATCCCTTCTCCATCGAAGTGCCGCTGTTGGCGCTCACCGTATTCGAGGATGACCCAGAGCTCGGGGAGCAGGTCGCCCGGGCTGACGCGTTGCTCGACGGTGGTTTCTCGCGCGCACGGGAGGCGGGGGACTTCCGCGGGAAGGAGGGTGAAGACGCCCTCTTCTACGCCCCCGAAGGCCAGGAACAAGGTCCTGCGCGGCTGCTCTTCGTCGGTGCGGGGTCCCGATCCGAGGGAGGCGCCGAGCGGGTACGCAAGCTTGTTGCTCGTTCCGTCCGCAAGGCAGAGTCGCTCTCATTGACTCGGCTAGCTCTGCACGTTGGAGCGGACCTCGGAGACGTGCTTGAGGTCGCCAAGGCTGCTGCCGAAGGGGGAGCTCTAGCGGCTTGGGACTTTAGGGAACTCAAGTCAACACCCCCAGAGGCCGATGCGTCGGGGGTAGCCGGGAACTCAAGGGAGGCGTCCGAGAGACCCAAGCCCTTGGTCGGGGAGCTTGTTCTATCGGTTGGGGGCAACCCCCAGGAGGCAGCGCGGGGCGTCCGAATCGGCACGGCGTTTGCCGACGGAGAGCGACTGGCAAGAGATCTTCAGTGGTGGCCAGGTAATTTCGCTACTCCGTCGCATCTGGCTGATGTTGCCCTCGGGTTGGCTGATGAATACGGCTTCGTGTCGCGGATCTTGGGACCTGTGGAGCTAATTGCCGAGGGGATGGAGGCCATTCTGGCCGTGTCAGCCGGATCGGATGAGGAGCCGCGGCTCATCGTCCTGGAGCATCGGGGGGGGGATGAGGATTCACCCGTGCTCGCCCTCGTCGGAAAAGGGCTGACCTTCGACGCGGGCGGGATCTCGATAAAGCCGGCCGCCGGAATGGAGGATATGAAGTACGACATGTCTGGGGGTGCAGCCGTGCTCGGGGCGATGAAGGCTATCGGCGAACTCAAACCCCCAGCGAACGTGGTCGCCGTCGTCCCCGCGTCCGAGAATCTTCTCTCGGGTGCGGCAACCAAGCCCGGAGATGTCATCCAGACCCGTGCGGGAAAGACGGTTGAGGTGATCAACACGGACGCCGAGGGACGGCTCATTCTCGCCGACGCCCTTTCCTACGTTGTGGATCACTATTCGCCGGCGGCCGTCGTCGACTGTGCTACGCTGACTGGCGCATGCGTGATCGCACTCGGTCATCACGCCGCGGCAGTTCTGGGGAACGACGATGAGCTGATCTCGGAGCTTCGGGAGGCAGGCGATCGAGCCGGTGAGCGGTGCTGGCCGCTGCCAATGTGGGACCCATATCGGAAGCAACTAGAGAGCCCGACGGCGGATCTCAAGAACGTTGGCGGACGACCCGCGGGTACCATCACCGCGGCGCTGTTCCTTTCGGAGTTCGTGGGAGATGCGAAGTGGGCTCACCTGGATATCGCAGGTACAGCGTACGGCGACCCCACAGCACCGTATCAACGCAAGGGCGGGTTCGGGTTTCCCACCCGGTTGTTGTTGGAATGGATCTGGGACCGCGCGGGGTGACCCGAAGCCGGGTGGCCAACCTACGCTGCCAGCCCCGCGCATTCTCCGGCTGTCGTTCGACGCGGAACCGAGCGCTTCGGGTCGCACTTCTCCCGATCATTCTTTCCTTGGCGGCGCCTGCCCGCGCAGAGTTCACGCCGCCTGAGGTGCTCTGGACCGTCCCACTCGTCCAACAAGACACCGTGACGGCGGCTGGAGTCACGGACAGCGTTCTTGTGGCCGACACCTTGCAGGCGGATAGCACTGCGGCGCCCCCGGATACCTTGGAGGTGGAGGAGTTCGTTCCCCGCAATCTCGCCTCGCGACCGACGCCGGTTCCGGCCACCTGGGCGACGGGAGTCTGGGAGTGGGACCGAGAGGGCCTTCGCAGCACGCGGGCTCTCACCGTCCTAGAGCTCCTAGAAGAGGTACCGGGGGTCATTCCGCTGAGGGGAGGCGACCATGGTCAGCCCTCGACAGCCACGGCCTTCGGCGGCGGCGCAGGTAGGATTCGCGTCTATGTGGATGGCGCGGAGATGCCTCCCCTCGATGGAGGGGTGGTCGACCTGTCGCGAACGGGAATCGCGGGTCTAGACCGCGTTCGGGTCGAGCGAAGATTGGGAGAACTTCGGGTGGAGCTCTTCCCCCTTCAGTTCTCGGATCCCAGGCCGTACTCGTTCCTCGAGGTTGGAACCGGAGACCTCGACACAAACCTGTTCCGGGGCGTCTTCGCGCATCCAGATGCCCTGGGTGGCAACATAATCGTCGCGTTGGACCGAATCGATACGCGGGGCCCGGGGGGCCGGGAGCCCGGGGTCTCCTTTGGAGCACACGTGCGTCACGCGATCTTTCGGGGCGAGAAGTTGGGTGTCGCGTGGGAGCTCCGTCGCATGACGTCGCAAAGGCCGGAAGAGGTCTGGGAGCCGTCGGACATCGAGCGCACGGATTGGGGCTTGAAAGCTCGTTACGAGTTGGCCCCGTGGATCCAAGTGGGCGGATTCCTCCAGCGGTCGTCCCTTGCGGCGGAGACCGGCAGCACCATCGGCTCTACAGACGAGGCTCTCGTTAATCGAGAGCCGAGGGCGCAACGAGGTGCGCACCTCTCCATGGCTCGGGGCAACTGGTGGATCGATGCGGAGTATCGGTCTCAGGGGGGGCCGGGGTGGCCATCCTCGAATCAGACGATCCGAGCCGGTGGAACCCTCGCTCGAGCGGGGGGGGCGTCCCTCACGGTCGATCGGCAGGGTTGGCAAGACAGTCAGAATGTGGTCGCGCTGCACGGGCGGGTGTGGACGCGCCCTCTATTTGGTTTCTCGCTCTTCGGGGAGATGGAGGACGGGACATTCGGCGTTCCGTTCTGGGTGCCTCCGGAGGTGGAGCCAGACTCCGTCGCCGATCCCCCGGCTTCTCTCGGCGTACCCGGATGGCCCCGGTTTCAGATGCAGCCCATGGAGCGCGCGGCAACGGCTGTTTCGTTCACCGAGCGGACCGGGACGCGGGCCGGACTCGAGTATCGGCGAGGAGAGATCTTCTTGGGTGCGGCTCTCCTATCCATCGAAGCTGATTCTCTCCAGCCCATCGGACTTCCTACGGATCGGGGTGGCCCACCGACCCTAGGAGGGAGTCAGAGTGGGTTCGAGCTTGCGGCTGCCCTCCCGCTCAATCGAGTGCTGTCCGGACTATCCCTAAGAGGGAGTACTCAGTTCTGGAGCCAGACTGAGCCATGGCGCTACCTTCCCGAGCGCAGCTACGAGGCGAGGCTCTCCCTTCACAATGTGTACTTCGAGAGCGGGAACCTCGAACTCTGGACTGACGTCGGGGCCATCGGGCGCGAACCGATGACGGTGCCCTCCGCAGTCGAGGGCGGCTTGGAAACCGTCCCGTTCTATCAGAGCTGGTTTGCACGTCTTCAGGTCCGAATCTCTTCAGTCCGGATTTTCGTGCTGTGGGATAACCTCACGGTGCGGCAGAGGAACCAGGACTATCCGGGCCGTATTCTACCCCAGACGCGGGCGATGTACGGGATCCGTTGGACGATGTGGAACTGACGCCTTCCGGCGGTTAGCTTCCTGCTCGTCTTTTCAAAGTGGCGGAGTCCTCGATAGGCCGATCGTGAATGTCGACCGCATCCATTCGGAGCATGACCGGGTACGGGGAGTCGGACCGCGACCTTGAGCACGGACGGCTGCGGGTCGAGATCCGAACTGTCAACGGTCGCTATCTGAACGTCCAGTTCCGCGGGCCACCGGGGCTCGAGCGGCACCATCGCGGCCTCGAGCGGTCCCTGAGGGAACACTTTGTCCGGGGCCAGGTGACGGTGAGCGTTAGCCTGGAGCGCGTGGAGTCGCCGGCCGATGCTCGCGCGATTGGCGTGGACCTCGAGCGAGCGAGAGCGTACGTAAAGGGACTGCGCTCCCTCCAGGAGGAGCTAGGCCTGGAGGGCTCCATCGATGTCGGGGTCCTCTCACGGTACCGGGGCATCTTCGAAGAGCCCGAGCTGGATGCGGCGCGCCGTGAGCTCCCCGAGGATCACCTCTTTGAAGCGATATATGAGGCGGCGCGGAGCACCGTAGCGGCCAGGGAAGAAGAGGGCGCTTTCCTCCGTGAGGACCTCTCCGCTCGACTAGATGCCATGGAGGCCGAGCTTGCGGGCGTCGAAGCGAGGGCTCCCGGGCGGTTGACAGCAGAAAGAGATCGTCTGCGGGCTGCCGTCCAAGGCCTCCTCGATGGGAAGGTCGCCGTTGACGAGGAGCGGATCGCGCGGGAGATCGCTCATCTCGCTGAGCGGTGGGACGTCCATGAGGAGGTGGTTCGCTTCCGGTCTCACGTGGAAATGTTCCGCCAGGCGCTCCAGGACGGAGATCCCGGCGGGGTAGGGAAGCGACTCGGTTTCATCGTCCAGGAGCTGCTCCGGGAGGCCAACACCATGGGCTCGAAGGCCAACGATGCCGAGATCACCCGCGGAGTGGTTGCCCTGAAGGAGGAGATCGAGCGGCTGAGGGAACAGCTAGAGAACATCGAATGAGCACAGGGCTCCGGCACCGACGGTTCCCCGTGGTCCTGGCTGCACCCAGCGGTACCGGCAAAACCACGATTGCCCATGAGCTCGTGAATCGGTCCTCGGACTTTGTGTTCTCTGTGTCCGCCACCACTAGGGTCCCGAGACAGGGAGAGCGCCATGGAAAGGACTACGACTTCATAACCCGCGCCGAGTTCGAGGAAATGATCGAGCGCGGAGAATTGGCCGAATGGGCGGAGGTGCACGGCAATCTCTACGGTACACCGAATCGGGCTCTCGAGAGTGCCGCCAAGGCCGATCAGTTCGCGGTTCTCGACATTGATGTACAGGGGGCGCGTCAGATTCGGCAAAGCGTTCCCCAGGCGCTGCTAATCTTTGTCTTCCCTCCGACGGCCACGGATCTCCGGACGAGGCTGACCTCCCGCAGCACCGAGGATCCCGAGGAGGTGGGCAGGCGTCTTCTAGCTGCTCGCGAAGAGATGGGAGAGGCATTGGACTTCGACTACGTAGTCGTAAACGATGATCTCGATCTGGCCGTCGGGCGGATTCGCACGGTCGTACGCGCGGAGACCCATTCGACGCGAACTGTCCTAGGGCTAGGCGAAGCCGTTTCTCGGATCCGGCACGAGATCGACGAGATACTGTCCCACGAGGGAGCCCGCGGGCCCACCCGAGGGTAGTAGCGTTCTTGAACCCGAATCCTATGACTGCGCTGGCGCGCGACCCGGCGCCCACACCTGAGGAACCACCGACGTGAGAGTCTTCACTCCTTCCCAGCTGGAAGGGAATACAGGAAGCAAATACCTCGGCGTCCTGGTAGCGGCCAAATACGCCCGTGAGTTGAACTCTCTCCCACGCGACTTGAAACCGCTTGGGGAGGAAGAAAAGCTGACTACCCGGTCGCTGGAGGCGTTGACGTCCGGACAGATCGAGTTTCGCCTGGTAGGTCGCCGCAAGGTCGAAGGGCAGTGAGGTGCTCCACCGGTCTCTAGTCCCCCGCCCGCCGTGGGCGGGGCGGCGAGTCGTTCTCGGAGTGACCGGAGGCATCGCGGCGTACAAGACTGTTCAGCTGGCCCGCGACCTCACGCGGCTGGGAGCCTCCGTCGACACCATAATGACCCGCTCGGCGGGGGCATTCGTCGCCCCCCTTACCTTCCAGGGGGTCACGGGCCGAGAGGTGTATCGGAGCTTTCTCTCCGTCGAAGGTTCGGCGCTTCACCTGCGCCTGGGAGCGGAGGCCGATGTCGTTGTCGTTGCACCCGCGACCGCCGACCTGATCGCTCGAGCGGCGCACGGTCGCTCGAATGATCTCCTGACAGCCGTTCTCTTGTCCACCCGCTCGCCGGTGCTCCTTGCGCCGGCGATGAACGATTCGATGTACGCGCATCCCCAGACCGAGAGGAATCTCGAGCACTGCCGAGACGTGTTGGGCCACCGGATCATCGGTCCGGCCGCCGGTCCCCTTGCTGCGGGGGAAGGGGAGGGTGCAGGGCGCATGCTCGAACCGGAGGAGATCTGTGAGCACGTGGGGCGTGCGATCGGGGTGGAAGGGGACTTCGAAGGTCGCACCGTTTTGGTGACGGCGGGCCCCACCCGTGAGCCGATCGATCCGATTCGCTTCGTCGGGAATCGATCTTCCGGGCGGATGGGCTTCGCGCTTGCCAGAGAAGCTTGGCTGAGGGGGGCGAACGTCACCCTCATTACGGGCCCGTCCGTTCTAACGGCTCCCGTGGGGGTGTCGACCCGATCCGTAGAGACGGCTGAGGAGATGCTCGCCGAGGTCAGCGAAGCCATTCCCGCGGCTCGATTCCTCTTTTTTTCTGCGGCCGTGTCGGATTTCAGGCCGCTCGAAGCTCGAAGTGAGAAGATCAAGCGATCGGATGTGGATGGAGCTATGCCGCTGACTCTGGTCGAGAATCCAGACGTCGCGCTGGAGACCCGGAATCTGCGTCACCCTGAAGCCGTGACGGTGGGCTTTGCGCTGGAGACCGAAGAGCTGGGGGCAGGCGCCACCAAGAAGCTGAAGGAGAAGGAATTCGACCTCGTCGTGGCCAATGATCCACTGGAAGATGGGGCGGGTTTCGATGTGCTAACCAATCGGGTCACCCTCTACTCGAGGGAGGGAGGGGAGGAGTCACTTCCCTTGCAGTCGAAGGAAGACGTTGCGCGAGAGATCCTGGATCGGGTGCGGTCCCTGAGACCGCCGGGAGGGTAGCCGAACTCGTGCCATCCCTACCGAAGGCGTCGGAGGCTGCTCGCTTTGTCCGTCAGCGCGACGAACTAGGTGCCGGCGATTGGATCCTCGAGGGTTTGTCACGAGAGCAAGCGCTCCAGATGGCAAGTCGGGCGGCTGCCCGGCCTAAGATTGACCGCGGGGGCACTGGGCTGGAAAACCTCGGACCCGGGACAACCCGTGTCGAGACACTACTGCCGGTGTCAGCGTCTTTCGCCGTACTTCCCGAACGCTACGAGGCGCTCAGGGCAGAGGCATTGGCGTGTACCCGGTGTCGCCTCTCCGGCGAGCGCAAGCAAGTCGTATTTGCTGACGGCAACTCGGATGCCCGCGTCATGGTCGTCGGTGAGGCCCCAGGTGCAAATGAGGATCGGACCGGACTCCCCTTCGTCGGGGCTGCCGGGAAGCTACTGGATCTTCTTCTAGCGGCGGTGGATCTATCCAGAGAGGAGTCGGTCTACATTTGTAACGTGATCAAGTGTCGGCCTCCGGGAAACAGGAACCCTCGTCCGGATGAGATCGACACGTGCGCGCCCTTCCTCCGTCAGCAAATCGCCCTCGTTCGGCCCGAGGTGATCCTCGCGGTGGGCACTTTCGCTGGGCAGCTACTCTCCGGCGTCGACCGCCCCCTGGGAAAGCTACGCGGTGAGGTGTATGCTTATGAGGGGATTCCCTTGGTGGTCACGTACCATCCGGCCGCACTTTTGAGAAACCCGGGTTGGACACGCTCGACGTGGGACGATCTGCAGCTCCTTCGTGACGTCCTAGATGGCCGATAGATAACAGTACGTAATATATGTACACCATATAGTCTCATATTCTACATGAAGTCCTCGTGTCCTCGTTGATCGCTAGCCCTGAAGGTCGTCCAAGCGCCCGATACGATCGGGAGCCGCCTTTCTCGATGGAGGCGGAAGTCTCGGTTCTAGGCGGCGTCCTGATCGACTCCGAGTCCATCGTCAAGCTCGAAGATGTCGTGGATGACTCGATGTTCTTCAGGGAGGCGCATCGTGTCCTCTTCAGGGCGATGCGTCACCTACAGGAGAAGAGGACCGCGATAGATGTCGTAACGGTAGGAGATCACCTCCAGAGTATGGGGGAGCTGGACCGGATGGGGGGTCTCGAGTATCTGGCCGAGCTCCTGGATGCGGTCCCCACCGCTGCGAACATCCAGTATCATGCCCGCATCGTACGGGACAAGGCACTCCTGCGCAGGCTTATCGACGCCTCTACTCGGACGATCCAGGATGTGTACGAACCGGGGGACCGCTCCGTCGACGAGCTGGTGGATGAGGCGGAGGCCAGGGTCTTCCAGGTTGCGGACAGTCACGATCGGGGTGAGTTCGTCTGGATCAAGGACCTCCTTTGGGAGGCATTTGAGAACATCGAGAGGCTTCAGGAAAGCAAGGGTGGACTGACCGGCGTGCCAACGGGGTTTCGGCGCTTGGATCATATGACCACCGGGCTTCAGAATGGAGATTTGGTGATCGTCGCGGCCCGTCCAGCGATGGGAAAGACCTCCTGGGTCCTGAACGCTGCTCAGAACGCAGCGATCGACCACAAGGTTCCCGTGGCCCTCTTCTCGCTGGAGATGTCCAAAGAGCAGCTCGTCTATCGGCTTCTCTGCTCGGAGGCTCGAGTCGACTCTCAGAACCTGCGCACCGGCCGCCTCTCCTCCTCCGACTACCAGCGGATCGGGACTGCGGGAGCGAAGCTCAATACCGCGCCCATCTGGATCGACGACTCCCCCGGTGGAACGGTGCTGGAGATGCGAGCCAAAGCACGAAGGCTCAAGGCGGAGGCCGGTATCGGGCTGCTGGTGATCGACTATCTCCAGCTCATGGCGGGATCCGGACGGCTCGAGAGCCGACAGCAAGAGGTGAGCCAGATCTCCCGTGGCCTGAAGGCCTTGGCGCGTGAGCTGGATGTCCCCGTGATCGCCGTCTCGCAGCTCTCACGGGGCCCGGAGCAGCGGATGGATCACAGACCTCAGCTCTCGGACCTCCGCGATTCTGGTTCGATCGAGCAGGATGCCGATCTCGTCATGTTCCTGTACCGGCCAGGGTATTACAGTTCGTCAGGCCTGGATGAGGATGGGAACCCACTGGAGGGCAAGGCCGAGCTGATCGTGAGTAAGCAGAGAAACGGGCCGACTGGAACCTTGAGTCTGTACTTCCACAAGCAGCACACGCGGTTCGACGAAGTCACGACTGAGTACGATAGCGCTCGGGCCGCGAGCAACACGGCAGCCCCCCCGTCGGGTGACGCGCCTTTCTGAGCGGGGCTCTCTCGGGGTGGCAGTGCCGGCGGCCGGATCAGGAGTCCGGTTGGGAGGCCAGCGCAAGGCCTTTCTGACTCTGGGCGGAACCCCGCTCCTCCGTCATGCCCTCGACCCATTCCTGGAGCATCCTCAGGTCCAGTCGGTTGTCGTGGCGCTCGCGCAGGAAGACGCCGACGATCCGCCTCGGTGGCTCCGAGAGCTGGATTCCCGAGTGCGGGTCGTTCCCGGCGGCGAGACCCGGCGCGATTCCGTTCAGGCGGCGCTTTCAGCCCTCGCAACTACCGTCGAGTGGGTGCTCGTGCACGACGCTGCCCGGCCCCTTGTGACGCGGGGTATCATCGATCGGTGTGTCCAGGCAGCCGAACACGGTGAGGGCGTGGTCGCGGGTTGGCCGATTGCAGACACGCTGAAGGAGGTGGGACCGGATCATCAAGTCGTCGCGACCCCGGACCGTTCAAGGCTCTGGAGGGCGCAGACGCCACAGGCATTTCCCCGTCAGCAGCTGGCTGAGGCCTACCGCCAGGCGATCGAGGAGGGGGTTTGGGCCACCGATGACGCGGAGATCTTCGCGCGATTCGGAGGGACCGTTCGCATGGTAGAGGGTGCTCCTTGGAACCTGAAGGTCACCGATCCCGAAGACCTGGTGATCGCAGAGCACCTGCGGGCTCGGGTTCGTGAGCCGGAGAGGCGCGATTGATTCCTCTGTATGTCTTCCCGGCCGATCCCGGTGATGCCTCCCAGCTAGAGAGGATCGCAACGCATCTGGAGAGAGGAGGACTCCTCGCCTATCCTACCGAGACAGTCTACGGGCTCGGAGCCCCGGCCACGTCGCAGGGGGTCGCGGCCCTGCGTGCCCTCAAGGGAAGGCGGAGCGACAAGCCCTTCCTCATGCTTCTTCCAGACGCGGGGCACAAGTCAGCGGCAGAACTAGCGTGGGGTCCGCAAGCCTTGTCGCTAGCCGAGCGCCATTGGCCGGGCCCTTTGACGCTGGTGATCTCGGACGCCGCCGGCCGATTCCCTGATGGGGTTCGCAGTCGCGAAGGGGGAGTGGCGGTGCGGGTCAGCTCCAACCCCTTCGTCGAGGGGCTGATGGAGGCTTGGAGGGGCCCCCTCCTTTCGACCAGTGCGAACATGCCCGGGGAAGCCCCCGCCCAAACGGTCGACGAAGTGTTGCAAGTTGTGGAAGGACGAGCAGGTATCGATCGTCTATGGGTTGCGGACGGGGGACCCCTCGTCTCGTCCGAGCCGAGCACGATCGTCGACTGTACTGACGCTGTTCCGCGGCTGCTTCGGCGGGGCCGGATTCCCGCGAAGACCCTCAAAGAAGTGGTGGCTGAATTCCATGACGGAAGGTGAGCGCGATCCTGATCCGAAGGGAGCTGTGTTGTGGTCCGAAGAGGAGCCTCCTCCTCCGGTCCGCCTTCTTTTCGTTTGTACCGGGAACACGTGTCGCAGCCCTATGGCGCTCGGACTGGCTCGGCGTAGGCTGCAGGACTGGGAGTGGAAGCACATCGAGGTGAAGTCGGCTGGAGTCGCTGCGCTCTCCGGAAGCCCAGTCAGCGTGGGTGCTCTCAGAGCTGCGGAGGGCCACGGAATCGACCTCTCCCTTCATCGCAGCACTCAGCTGGATGCGGATCTCGTCCGCTGGGCCGACCTGATCCTCACGATGTCGCCTGGGCACCTCTTCGCGGTCGAGACCCTGGGAGGGGCGGACAAGGCCGCGTTGATCACCGAGTTCGCGGCGGATTTGGAAGCATTCGCGGAGAGTTCGTCGGCGGGAGTCATGGACCCGATCGGTGGGGATGATGCGTTATATGATGAGACCTTTGATCAGCTCTTGTTGCTAGTAGAGAAGGCCCTGAGGCGGCTACCCCGGCCGAGTCGCAATGAGTCAAGCGTCGACGAAGCTCTTCGCGGTGCTAGGGGAACCGGTCACACACTCGCTATCGCCGAGTATCCAGAACCCGGCGTTCGAAGCGGCGGGCGTAGACGGCGTTTATGTCGCGCTGCGGTGCACATCCGAAGGATTGGGCGGATTGATGCGGGGGATCGCCCACGCGGGGGGGGGAGGGAACGTCACTCTCCCCCACAAGGAGGCTGCAGCGGCGCTCGTCGATGAGCCGAGCGACCTGGTTGAGCGGACCGGGGCATGCAACACCTTCTGGTCCTCCGAAGGCCGGCTACGGGGCGACAACACTGATGTGGCTGGCTTCCAGGGCGCGGTTCGATCCCTTCTAGGAAAACCACCGGTTGGATCGAGCGCACTGCTGCTCGGGGCTGGCGGTGCCGCCCGAGCGGCCATCGTGGCGCTCATGAGCGATGGTATTGGGGCGGTGGCCGTCTGGAACCGGACTGCTGGTCGTGCAGAAGAACTCGCACGGGAGCTGGGGGAGGATCGCACCCGAGTGATCCGGTCGGAGGGGGAGCTTGGCGCACAGACGTTCGACCTGATCGTTAACTCAACCTCGCTGGGGCTCAGAGCGGACGATCCGATGCCCCTTGACCTGCGCGCCGTGCAGCGTCCCGGGGCGATTTTGGATCTGGTCTATCGCGCCAACGGGACCGCCCTGGTGCGAGAGGCCAGGTCACTGGAGATACCTGCCGCCGACGGGGGTGAGATGCTGGTACGCCAGGGGGCGGAGGCGTTTGAGAGGTGGTGGGATCGGCCCGCACCACTGGAGGCGATGTTCCGAGCGCTCGACCAGGCTCGGCGCGGACCGCAAGACGGTATCCAGCCGGGATGAGATCGGCGCCAGGGCGCTGGTCTTCGCGTCTGATGGAATTCCTTCTTCCACCCGCGTGCGGAGGATGCGCGGGGAGTCTCCCCAGCGTCCAGCACAGGCGCGAGGGCAATCCTCAGATCTGCCCGAGCTGCCTGACTCGACTGAAGCCTCCCGCCTATCCTCGATGTCTTCGCTGTCACGCCCCCCGCGGCACAGGGCTTTCAGAAGACCGTGCCTGTCCGGAGTGCCACAGCTGGCCGAGCGTCCTGGTTGCGGCCCGATGCGCGGCGGTCTTGGCTCCCCCTGCGGATAAGCTTGTCCACGCGCTCAAATACGGCGGGTGGCCGGACTTGGCCGGGGAGCTGGCCGAGCGGATGATCGAGTCGACGCGACGAACATTCGATTCCATTCTGGATCTCCCGCTCGTTCCGGTCCCTACAACCCCTAGACGTCTCCGCCGCCGAGGTTACAATCAGGCGAGGCTCCTAGCGAAAGAGGTCGCAAATCGCACAGGTGGAACGCTCATTGACGCGCTCGAAAGGGGCACTGAGGGGATGAGTCAGGTTGCCCTGCAGCCGGGGGAACGCCGGACCAACGTCGATGGAGTTTTCTCCCTCCAGCCGGGCGCGCAATCCTTGATACGCGGCACTCACCTGGTCTTGGTGGATGACGTTCTCACGACCGGGGCTACCGCCTCGGCCGCCGCAACCACGCTGCAAGGGGGAGGGGCCGCGACGGTGCGGCTTCTGACCTTCGCTCGATCTCTCCCAACAGGTGGGTGACAGGGTGCCGTCAAACTTCGATATCACCGTCGAAACGAGAAAGGAGATCAGTAGATGTCGATCCGCGTAGCCATCAACGGCTTCGGTCGTATCGGCCGCCTGGTATTGAGGGCGGCGAAGCAGTCAAGGTCAAACGAGTTGGATTTCGTCGCGGTCAACGACCTCGCGGACAACCGAACCCTGTCGCACCTCCTCAAGTACGACTCCGTGCACGGCGCCTATCCTGGCGAGGTCGCGGCCACCCCGAATGGCCTGCGAGTTGACGGGGATGAGATCCAGGTCCTGAGCGAGACGGACCCGGCGGGGCTGCCCTGGAGCGAGCTGGGTGTCGACATCGTAGTGGAGGCCACGGGCCGCTTCACGAAGCGAGAGGATGCGGCCAGACACCTCCAAGCCGGAGCACGGAAGGTGATCATCTCCGCTCCAGCGAAAAACGAAGACGTCACAGTCGTTTTGGGCGTCAACGAAGAGATGTACGATCCGGATGGGCACGACGTGATCTCGAACGCCTCCTGTACGACGAACTGCTTGGCACCGGTGGTCAAAGTCCTTCTCGAAGGACTCGGGTTCGTGCGGGGGTTGATGACGACGGTTCACGCCTATACCAACGACCAGATGACCCTGGACGGTCCCCACAAGGACTTGAGGCGAGCGCGGGCTGGCGCCCTCTCGATGATTCCGACCACGACCGGCGCGGCGCGCGCGACCGCGCTCGTCCTACCCGAGGTGGAAGGGAAACTCGATGGTATGGCCATCAGGGTTCCCACACCCGACGTGTCGCTCGTGGACCTCACCGCCGAGGTCGGTCGGGATACGACGGTGGAGGAGGTCAACGGGATGTTCGAGGAGGCGGCATCAGGCGGGTTGGCAGGCATTCTGTCGGTTGCAGCAGAGCCCCTCGTATCGATCGACTTCACCGGAGATCCGTCCTCTTCGGTGGTGGATCTGGCATCTACCGCGGTGATCGACGGTCGGCTAGTGAAGGTTCTCGCATGGTACGACAACGAGTGGGGCTACTCCTGTCGGGTGCGGGATCTTATACAGTACGTTGGGGCTCGACTGCATTCGCCTGCGCCCGGATAGCCTCCTGGTGTCGCGCGTTCGAACGCTCGCTGACCTGGAGAGCGAACAGCTCCGGGGCCAGCCCGTGTTGGTCCGAACCGACTACAACGTGCCCATCGACTCCGACGGAAGCGTGGCTGACGCGACTCGGGTCGGGGCCACGCTCCCCTCCCTGGAAGCGCTTCGCCAGGTCGGCGCCAAGGTCGTGCTCGTGTCACATCTCGGTCGACCGGATGGAGTCCGAGATCCGTCCGCCTCCCTGGGTCCAATCGCCCATCTCCTGTCGGACCGGCTGGGGACGACCGTTCCACTCATAGAAGCCGAACCGGACAGCGCAGAGGCGCGTGAAGTCGTTGACTCGGCCTCTCCCGGCGACGTGGTGATGCTCGAGAACATACGGTTTCACCCCGGCGAGACCACCAACGACCCCCGGCTGGGTGAAGCACTTAGCCGGCTCGCGGATGCATTCGTGAGCGAGGCCTTTGGGGTCGCGCACCGGACACATGCGTCGAACGTGGGTGCGGCCGCCCAGATCCGAAAACGGGGAGGCCCTGTCGTCGCGGGATTCTTCATGGATCAAGAGCTTCATTTCTTGAGTGAGGCGCTGCGGGATCCTCCGCGTCCTTTCGTCGCGCTCATGGGTGGCGCGAAGATCTCGGGAAAGCTCGAGCTGATCGAGTCCATTCTTTCGCGTGTGGACCGCCTCCTGGTTGGAGGCGCGATGGCCAACACTTTCATTCGCGCGTTGGGGCTGCCCACGGGAGATTCACTGGTAGAGGAAGAACTGGTACCGATGGCCAGGGAACTCCTCGAGGAAGCTGGTGACAAGGTACTGCTTCCCGTGGACTGCATCGTCACGACGGAAGCCAGTGCTGCTGCTCAGACGGTTGACCGGACCACCGTTGGCCGCGATCAGCGGATTGGAGACATCGGGCCACGGTCCCGGGCAATCTTCGCCGGTGAGCTCGCGAACGCGGCAACGGTATTTTGGAACGGGCCGATGGGCGTCTTCGAGCTTGAACCGCTCTCGACGGGCACCTTCGATATGGCGAGAGTTCTGGCGGACGCCGCGGATCGGGGCACCGTTGTCGTGCTCGGAGGGGGCGACTCGGCGGCCGCCGCACACGCCGCCGGTGTGGCCGCTCGGATGACGCACATCTCCACTGGGGGTGGTGCCTCTCTCGATCTTCTCGCGGGAAACAAGCTCCCCGGTGTGGCCGTCCTTGAGACTGTCGAAGGGTAGATGGATGGAGATCGTCAGGAAGTGGAGGCTGGAATGAGGGTGATTGTAGCGGGGAATTGGAAGATGAATCACGGCCCTTCCGAGGCACGACAGTTCCTCGAGCGCTTTAGACCCGACGTGGATCCCCTACGGGTCGGGCTGCTCCTCTTTCCATCGATGATCTCGCTCACCGAGGCCAAGGCGGGGCTCGCCGAGGATTCGCTGATAGCGCTTGGAGTGCAAGATATCCACTGGGAGTCCTCGGGCGCGCTCACCGGACAAGTCTCCGCTGAGATGGCAGCCGATGCAGGTGCCAGCTTTGCCTTGATAGGGCACTCTGAACGCAGACACGTGTTTGGCGAGACCGATCCCGAGACCGCCCTGAAGGTTCGGGCCGCCAAACGCGCCGGAATCACGCCAGTCCTCTGCGTGGGTGAAACACTCGAGGAGCGACAGCAGGGTCGGCTCGAAGAAGTGGTGACGCGCCAGTTGGATGCGGTACTGAATCTTGGGGTCAGCCTTAGCCTGACGACGGAGTCGTCGGGTGCAGGTCCGATCATACTTGCGTACGAGCCGGTGTGGGCTATTGGCACGGGCCAGACCGCGACTCCGCAGGATGCGGAAGATGCCCACGGACTCCTCCGGGAGAGGCTGGTAGCGACAGCGGGTCCGGAGATGGCCCGGTCGGTGCCGATTCTATACGGAGGATCGGTTAAACCGGAGAATACACGGGGCCTCCTCGCGGCCTCTGACGTCGATGGTGTGCTCGTTGGAGGAGCGTCGCTCGATCCTGAGTCCTTCGCCCAAATCGCCCAGGCGGCTGGTTGACACTCCCGATCGGCAGGGCGACCTTGCTTTTCTTGTCAGATCCCTGAACCCACCATCTGTCCATGTACGGTTTTCTTCTGGCCCTCCTTCTCCTGGATGGACTCTTTCTGACGGTGGTTATCCTCCTGCAATCCGGAAAGGGAGGGGGTCTAGCTGCTATGGGCGGAGGGGTCACGGCTACAGAGGGGATCCTTGGTGGGCGACAGGCTACCACCTTCCTGACGCGCGCGAGCTGGTCTGCGGGCGGTGCCTTCATGGTGCTGTCTCTAATTCTGGCAATCCTCTCATCGAGGGCGCAGGCGCCGAGCTCCATCCTCCAACAGGACCTGCAGCCGTCCGCCGCCCCAACACCTTTGCTTCCAGAGGCCGACGCTCCCGCTCCGACACCTGTCGTTCCCGATGCGGGACCGACGGGTGACACGGGACCGGCGGAGCCAGCTCCGGACCCATGATCGTGGTTCCGTAGGGAGCAGGGAGGAAAAAACGTGGCGCGCATCGAAGTCCCCATGCCGCAGATGGGCGAGTCCATCGCGGAAGGTACCGTCTCCAAGTGGCTCAAGAACGCCGGTGAGCCAGTAGAACGGGACGAGCCAATCTTAGAGATCTCAACTGACAAGGTTGACGCTGAGATTCCCGCACCCCAAGCCGGAATCTTGGCTGAAGTTCTCGTCGGGGAGGGCGAGACGGTCGAGGTGGGCACCATCGTCGCCTACATTGACAGCGATGGGGTCCCCGCTGGCGATGCCCCTTCTGGTGCAGTTCAGGTTGGCGTGGACGAGGGAGAAGCCGACGACGACTCTGGGCCCGCGCACGCGGTTCCAGACGTTTCGGAAGATGGCGGCGAAGCGAGCACCGCCGAAGCTCGGGCTGCGCCCCTGTCCCCGGGCGTATCGTCCGAACTCCCGGGGATCGCAGCTGAACCTGTCAAAGAGCCAACTGCGGAGAAGCACCTGCGTCGCCGATCGACTCCGGTGGTGCGGCGCATGGCTGAGGAGCACGGTATCGACCTGACCGAGCTCGAAGGCTATGGGAGTGGCAAGGGCGGTCGCGTCACGAAGCAGGATCTGCTGGAGTATCTCGGGGATGGCCACGGAGATTCGAGAGAGGGAGAGTCAGCCCCATTCCCTGAGACATCTATCGTCGAAGCGGGCTCAGCTTTGGCCTCGTCTACCTCGGAGCTGTGGAAGGCGTTCTTCGGACAGGCACAGCATCCCGAGTTTCCGGTGCGAGACGGCGATCAGGTCGAAACGATGGACAAGGTCCGCCGCCTCACTGCCGAGCACATGGTCCTGGCCAAGCGGATCGCGCCGCACGTGCACTCCTTCATCGAGATCGACTTTTCGCAGGTCGACCAGATCCGAAGGGAAAACGGGCTAAGGTGGAGTGAGCAAGGAGTCCGGGTCAGCTTTACCGCCTTCGTGGCCTGGGCGGTGTCCCGGGTGCTTCGAGAATTCCCAATGGTGAACGCGACCGCCTCAGGCAACAACGTGATCTATCGAGGGAACGTGAACCTTGGAATCGCGGTCGATTTGGACCCGGGTCTGATCGTGCCTGTCATCCGCGATGCGGACGATCTCTCCTTGGTGGGGGTCGCGAAGAAGATTGTCGATCTTGCCGAGCGGGCACGCTCTCGCCGCTTGGCTCCAGACGAGATCCAGGGTGGCACATTCACGATAACGAATCCGGGCGTGCTTGGTACCCTCGTCGGATTGCCGATTATCCCGAAGGGAACGGCTGGGATCCTAGGGACGGGAGCGATCGAAAAGCGAGTCGTGGTGGTTTCGGATCCCGACACGGGAGTCGATTCGATTGCCGTCCGGAGGCGGGCCATCTTCGCACTCGGCTACGATCACCGCATCGTGGATGGGGCAGATGCAGCTCGGTTTCTTGCCAATCTCAAGCAGATGCTGGGGGACTTTCCGGACGACGCATAGCTTGCGCAGCGCGTCGGGATAATATGTCGCTGGACGATACACCCGATGTATCGCCGGTCGGTCCACCGGAGGACTCCCGGGTGGTGGAAGTGCGGTGGCTCGGCTCGGTCGCGTATCAGAAAGCGGTCGATCTTCAGCGGGATCTCGTAGCACGCCGGCGGCTCGGCACACTCACGGATCAGCTCCTCCTCCTAGAACACCCCCATGTGATCACCATGGGCTCGTCGGCGGACCCCGAACACGTCATCGCCGATCTTCAAGAGCGGCGTGCGCTAGGGATCGAGCTAGTTGAAACGGGGAGAGGAGGGGATGTCACCTACCATGGCCCAGGACAGCTGGTTGGGTACCCGATCCTCGAACTGGGCCGCGATCGTAAGGACATCCACCGCTACTTGCGAGACCTAGAGGAGGTCCTGATCCGGGTCGTTCGAGGGTTCGGGATCGAGAGCCTCCGAATCCCCGGGGACACGGGAGTCTGGACAGCGGGAGGTAAGATCGCGGCAATCGGAGTGAGGGTGTCGTCGGGCTGGATCACCTCTCACGGGTTTGCCCTAAACGTGAATACGGATCTGTCCTACTTCGAGACCATCATTCCCTGTGGCCGCCCGGACCGGAGAGTGACGTCACTGGAGCGCCTATTGGAAGGCAATGTAGCAATGGATGAGGTCATCGCGCGGACGGAAGAGGCATTCGGGGAGGTCTTCGAGAGCCTGGTCCGGCGGGAGGCGGGGCTAATCTAATCCGCTGCCAGCTTCACCCGGTGGAGCGAACTCGGAGAAGTCCAGATAGCGCCCTTTTTCATCCCGTTCCCGTAGCAGCCACTGCTCGAATCCCGACTCCTGGAAACCTCCCGAGGCATCCTGGCGCTCCGCTGCCCGGACGGCCAGATCGTTGACGTATTCGTTTCGCGCGTGTCCCACGTGGCCTCTAACCCAAGCCCACTCGATCGTGTAGCGGGCGGCCTCCTGGTCGAGCTCCTTCCATAGCTCGAGGTTCTCGATCGGCCCTCCCTTTCGCTTCCATCCCTTCGCTTTCCAGGTCGCGAGCCACTCGGCCATGCCTTTTACGAGGTACTGGGAGTCGGAGACGAATCGCAAGCTACAGGGTCGAGTCAGCCCCCTGATTCCTTCGATCGCGCTCCGTATGGCCATTCGATTGTTGGTCGTGTCGGACTCAGAGATCCAATAGTCGCGCCGGATCCATCTGTCCCTCTTCCAGAACTCCGCAAGACCGGCCGCACCCCCACGGCTCGAGCGGGTTGTAAACTGGTTGCCAAGGCAGGACTCGTCGGCGTGGATCACCACCTCGAATGACGAGTTCGAAACGCCTGCTTCGGTCGGTTCACCCATGCGCTCGTGGTCGGAGAGTTGACTCTCAGCCCTTGCCTGAGGCCGAGATGGGCTACGAAGGTATGAGCCCACCGCGCAGAGTGGAAGTTTCGGACTCCACGGCAAAGAGCCGGGGAACGCTACATTCCCGCTGTAGGAGGGTACCCGGTGCCCGTGTGGGGCCAGGAAAGGAGAGACACGCTGTGTCTGAGACCCAAGAGCTTTCTCCAAAGTATCTGTTGCTGGAGGATGGGCGCCGGTTCGACGGGTCCTCCCTGGGGGCGGACGGTTCCTGTTTTGGCGAAGTAGTCTTCAATACCGCGATGACCGGGTACCAGGAGGTTCTGACCGATCCTTCCTACTCCGGTCAGCTCGTCGCAATGACCTACCCGCTGATTGGCAACTACGGGGTGAACGATCAGGACTCCGAGTCCCCTGGCCCGAAGGTGGCGGGGTTCGTCGTAAGAGAGGCCGCTCGTAGGGCTTCATCTTGGCGTGCCCAGCGTGGGCTGTCGGAATACCTCGCGAGCCATGGCATCGTAGGGATCACCGGCGTCGACACCAGGGCCTTGACTCGGCATATCCGCGACCGCGGTGCAATGCGCGGCGGAATCGCCAGCGCTGATCAGGAGGACGCCGAGTTTCTGGATCTTGTTCAAGCCCAGCCAATGATGGAGGGGCTAGACCTCGCTTCGGGAGTCAGTACAAGTGAACGCTATCATATCGAGGCGCACGGTGAGGAAAGGTTCCACGTCCTTTCGTACGACTTCGGCGTGAAAGCTCACTCGCCAAGGCTCTTAGCCGAACATGGGTGCCGGGTCACGGTGATCCCGGCCCACACCACGGCTGAGGAGATCCTCGCCGAAGCGCCGGACGGATTGTTTGTATCGAACGGCCCCGGAGACCCGTCAGCGGTGGAGCTAGCCGCCGAGGCTATCCTGGCGGTGTCCGCAGAGGGTGTGCCGGTGTTCGGAATCTGCCTCGGTCATCAACTGATCGCTCGGGCCTTTGGCGCCCGGACTTTCAAGCTCCCCTTTGGACACCACGGCGCGAACCATCCTGTGCGCGCCCTCGACAAGGATCACGTCGAGATCACGTCCCAAAACCATGGCTTCGCAGTGGAGGTCGACGACGCGGGGACCATTCCAGGGGCGCCCGATCTCCGAGTCACGCATGTGAACCTGTATGACGGAACGCTGGAGGGGCTCGAGCACACCAGTCGCCCGGTCTTCTCCGTGCAGTACCACCCTGAGTCCGCCCCGGGGCCGCATGACTCGAGATATCTCTTCGAGCATTTCATCGGCCTCATGGAGGATCAGCCATGAAACAGTTGGCCAGGCCGTGACGCCCCACGAGTCGCCTCCTTTCACTGGCGGCAGGAGGAGGGTTGACGGTCCCGTTGGGACCCCGTTACCCTAGCGCCTTCCGGACGGTGGGAGTGGCTGGATGTACTTGCGGCTCTTGGAGAACCAGGCTCGCTGACTGCGGCATTCCAATTGGAGAGACACATGACGAAGGCGGACCTTGTGGAGGAAGTGGCTGAGGCGATCGGCCCTGGAGTCACCAAGCGGGACTGCGCTCTGATCGTGGATGGTTTTCTGGGTGCTGTGAAGAACGCTCTTGCCCGAGGCGAGAATATCGAGATTCGTGGCTTCGGCACGTTCAAGGTCCGTCATAGGAAGTCGAGGAAGGCCCGGAATCCCAGGACGGGAGAGGCCGTCCGGGTCCCGGAGCGAAACGTTCCCGTCTTCAAGCCTTCGAAACAGCTTCGAAACAGGGTCGCGGCTCAGGGTAGCCCATAGCCCGAGCTAGGCTCCTGAGTGTGGCGGGTCCCTTCGCCCGGCCGGGCGGAAAGCCTGCTTCGTGCATCCCGGCTCGCCTTTAACGAACGCAGTGGCCTCGGCATCTAACGTTCGGTGACGACCCGAAACCAATCGTTGGAGCCGGACGATGCCGATCTTCTCGCGCGTGCACGCGGCGGTGATTCGAGTGCGCTAGAGAAGCTCGTAACGCGCCACCAGGGGGTGGTTTACAGATTCCTTCTGGGTTTTCTTAAGGACGCGGACCAGGCCGCCGACGCGGCTCAGGATACATTCCTCAAGGCGCTGGATCGATTGGAGGGGTTTCGAGGGGATTCGTCATTCCGGACCTGGCTATTGGCGATTGCGAGGAACGAGGCGCTGGGACTGATCCGTTCACAGGGGCGGCGAGGCGAAGAGCGACTAGAAGAGGGCGCGCAACTTCACAGTGATGCGGACGCGCCCGACGAGCGCGCCGTTCGGGCCGAGGAGGTCCGGCGCATTCGAGTGGCGCTCGAGAAGCTGCCCGAAAAGCAGCGACTTAGCGTATCGCTACGGCTATTCGACGAACTAAGCTTCAAGGAGATCGGAGAGGTCATCGAGTCCTCAGAAGGTGCGGCGCGTGTGAACTACCACTACGGAATCGGTCGGCTACGGGAGTGGCTTCATGAGCTCGGCTGATCGCGGGTCAGGTGAGAGGGAAGGGTTGACCCAACCCGCGTCCCCCTCCTGCGATGAGGTCAGGGACCTTCTTCCGCTGCTTGGGCCGGGCCCCAGAAGTTCCAGTTTCGCGAATGTGGAGCTCCATCTACGGGACTGCTCGGAGTGTAGAGCTGAGGCGGAGTTCGTAATGCGGCTGGGCGAGCTTCGCCCCGAGCCTCCCATTTCCATTCTGCAGGGAGTGCTCGGCCGAGCGGCCGAGCGAGATCTACCGACTGCCCCCGAGTCCCGGGTGGATGGAGAGCATGGGGTCCATTGGCGGGGGGTCTCCTGGAGCCTCGCTGCTGCTGCCGTAGCGGTCCTAGCACTGGGCGTCGGGATCCTTTCGGGTCCGGATCCGGCGTCAGACCCCGTCTGGATGCTCGCCTTAGAACCCGAACCTGCGTCCTGGTATGGCGATGAGTGGATGATCGCGGGCGGGCCCGTGCCAGAGGCTCTCTCTGACGACATCCTCCGAGCTCTCCTTGAGGAGATGGATCAATGATCCGATCGACGGCGGTCACCTTCCTGGTCTTGGCCCTGCTTCCTCTTCCAGCTCACCACGGAGTAGCCCAGGTGAGAGGTCAGGGCTTGCAGCTGAGCAGGGAGGAGATGCTGCAAGTGATCCAGCAGCGCTTCCAGAACCGACTGGCGCGATCGCTTCAGCTCGACGAAGGGCAGCGAGAGGAGTTGGCAGACATCTTCGGCTCCTTTAGTGAGGCGAGGGCCGAGCTACAGCCCCGCAGGCGCGAGCTCCGGAGAGAGATCCGTCAGCTCCTGACCGGTGACCGATCCGAGGAGCGAGCTATGGAGCTGATCCAGGAGCTGCGAGGGATCAGACAGCGGGAGGCGGATTTGCTCTTGGAGGAGGAGGACCGCCTCCTGGAGATCCTCACCCCATCGCAGGTCTTGCGATTTCAGACCCTGCGGGACCAGTTCGGAGAGCAGATTCGCCGACTGGGCTCGCCGAACGGCCCGAACTTTGGGCCTGGACGGCAAGGGCCCGGCCGGCCTCCCGGGGGACCCCGCCGCTAGTTGCCGAGACGGCTGGACCCCCTCCGCCGAAGCCCTCCATCACTGGGTAGAGGTGGGCCCGAGCGCCCCGTGCGACCGGGGCCTGAACAAGCCTTTTTCGCCGTTGACACCTACCTGGGAGCCGGGTAGCTTCCTGCGGACTTTTTCCGAACTTCCTGTCTTTACCGTAACCCCTGTCACAAGAGGACGAGATGCGGAAGATCACCGTCGTCGGTGCCGGGAACGTTGGGGCGACCTGTGCACAGAGGTTGGCTGAGCTAGAGTTGGCTCGAGAGGTCGTTCTCGTTGACGTGGCAGACGGGATCCCTCAGGGGAAAGGGTTGGATCAATGGGAGAGTGCTCCGGTTGAGGGGTTCGACTCCCGACTCACAGGGTCCACGGACTACGCAGCTTCAGAGGGATCGGAGCTCTTTATTGTGACAGCGGGTGTGGCGAGGAAGCCGGGGATGAGCCGGGACGACCTGCTACGAACGAACGCCGGGATCGTGCGTTCCGTATCCGCTGAGATTGCTCGGGTTGCTCCGAATTCGATCATCATCATGGTGTCAAACCCGCTGGATGTAATGGCCTATGTCGCTATGACGACCACCCGATTCCCGAGAGAACGGGTTCTCGGGATGGCGGGCATACTGGACACTGCGCGGTTCCGCTCGTTCATCGCGCTAGATCTGGAGGTAAGCGTCGAGGATATCCAGGCGCTCGTCCTCGGGGGCCATGGCGACACGATGGTGCCTCTGGTGAGTTACACGACAATCAGTGGCATTCCCTTGACTCAGCTGTTGTCCATGGATCGCATCGAAGCGCTCATCGAGCGCACGCGAAAAGGTGGCGCCGAGATCGTGAGCTATCTGAAGACCGGGAGCGCTTACTATGCTCCCTCCTCGGCGGCGGTGCAGATGGCGGAGGCGATCGTGAAGGACAAGAACCGCATCCTTCCGTGCGCCGTCTATTTGAATGGGGAGTACGGACATCAGGGAATCTTCCTGGGCGTCCCGTGCAAGCTAGGTGCGGGAGGCCTGAAGGGGGTCATCGAAGTCGAGCTCTCTGACATGGAGAAGTCCGAGCTGGGGCGCAGTGCGGAATCCGTCCGATCTACCATGGCTGCTCTGGACTGATTCGGTTCCGTCGCGATTCAGACCACGCCGGGTTTCCCCGGCCTGGTCGCTGACTCCGCTACAGCTTCGGTAGAGTCACACCCGCCTGATTTTGGTATTTCCCCTTTCGGTCCGCATATGCGGTCTCCGGCTCCTCATCGCCCTGAAAAAAGATGAGCTGCGCGATTCCCTCGTTCGCGTAGATCTTTGCTGGTAGCGGGGTCGTGTTGGAGATCTCCAGAGTCAGGAAGCCCTGCCAGGTGGGCTCTAGAGGGGTGACGTTCACGATGATCCCACAGCGAGCGTAGGTGCTCTTCCCAACGCAAAGCACCATCGTGTCTCTCGGAATCCGGAAGAACTCGACGGTCCGGGCCAGTGCGAAGGAGTTGGGTGGAATAATGCAGGTGTCGGCGTCGACGTCCACGAACGAGCGGCCATCAAAGTCCTTTGGGTCGACCACGACATTGTGGACGTTCGTAAAGACTTTGAATTCGGGGGCGACGCGAATGTCGTATCCGTAGGAGGACACCCCATAGGAGATTCCACTGCGCACTTGGCCGGATTCGAAGGGTTCGATCATCCGGTGCTCTTGGGCCATTCTCCGGATCCAGCGGTCGTTTCGGATGGTCATCGATTCCGAGGTTTTTGAGCAGGCCCAAGGCCGCAACGGGCGGCCGGTCTGGTCACCGTCCCAGGAGTAGATGCACTAGGAAGCCTACGGAGACGCCGAGAGTATAGGACGGGGCAGCACCCCCCCGAAAGGGGGCGTCCGGAAGCGCCTCACCGGACTGGCTCGAGGGCCGGAATCCGACGTCCCTCGAATGCTCGAAATGCCCTGAAAACCAGGCAAAGTCAGCCTCGCGTCGGGTTGACACTCAATCTGGTGCCCGGGTACATTTCGGGCACAGCTAGTGAATCATTTCACAAAGTCTTCGAAGGGTCGTCATGGCCTCGAGCTATCTGCCGATCCTGATCCTTCTGGGTGTATCGGTGCTGAACGCGGTCGGGATGTTGGCCGCTTCGCACATCCTGAATCCGCGCCGCGTCACCCCCGAAAAGGAAATGCCGTACGAGTCCGGGATCATTCCTCTCGGGGACACCCGGGGGCGGTTCTCGGTCAAGTTCTACATGGTCGCTATCAGCTTCATCATCTTCGACCTCGAGGCCATTTTCCTCATTCCCTGGGCTGTCGAGATGAGGAGTCTGGGTTGGGCGGGATTCCTGGCGGTCCTCATCTTTACCTTCGTGCTGGTCGTGGGTCTCATCTACGAGTGGCGTAAGGGCGGACTCGAGTGGGAATGAGTGACGGAGCGCGGTCTACGGCTGGTGCCGGCGGCGGTCTCCTCGGGACCGGAACCCCCACATTCCTTACTACTAAGGTGGACTTCGTCGTGAACTGGGCGAGACGCAACTCCCTCTGGCCCATGCCCTTCGGAACGGCGTGCTGCGCCATCGAGATGATGGCGTCGGCGGCGTCGGACCAGGATCTAGCCCGCTTTGGCATGGAGCGCATGGCCTTCTCTCCGCGACAGGCGGATGTGTTGATCTGCGCCGGTCGGGTTCCGTACAAGCTTGCCCCCGTGCTCCGGAGAATCTGGGATCAGATGCCGCAACCCAAGTGGTGCGTGTCGATGGGAGCGTGCGCCTCGTCGGGTGGTGTGTTTGATGTCTACTCCATGGTGCAAGGGATCGACACGATCATTCCCGTTGACGTGTACGTTCCAGGATGCCCCCCTCGACCCGAGGCTCTGATCTATGGGCTGATGATGATCCAGGAGAAGGTCCGAGGAGAGACTTTGGCCCGACACGCGGAACACCGCTTCGAGGATCCGGACCAGGCAGGGCATCCACAAGCGGAAGAGCAGGAGGTACGTGCGCTTTCGGGGCCATTTGGCAACTCCACTCTGCAGGACCAGAGTAGCGGCCTAGTTACCGAGGGGGTTCGCGGACCTTCGGGTCCGCTCCTTCCATGAGCGAGCCGGTGGAGTCGAGCGGAGTCGAGCTCTCCGTCGCGACACTCCCGGCCGTAGGGGCTCTTCGAGACCAGTTCGGAGGCGCGGTCCTCCGCTACGAGATCGTCTCGGGAGACGAGCACGTCGTTTACGTCGAGCCGTCGCGAGTCACCGAGATCCTCCGGTGGCTCAAGGAGGTCCCCGAATTCCTTTTCAACTACCTCTCCGATCTCACGGCTGTCGACTACGGGGGCGGCCGACCGATCCAGATGGTGTATCAGCTGTTCTCCATCCCTCACCGGTACGCACTCAGGGTCAAGGCGGAACTCCCGCTTTCTGCGCTTGAGATCGACTCAGTGGAGCCGCTTTGGGCCTCCGCGAACTGGCTTGAGCGAGAGGTCTACGACATGTTCGGCGTCTCCTTTCGAGGTCATTCTGATCTCCGCCGAATTCTCATGCCGGAGAACTACGCCGAGGGCCATCCACTCAGGAAAGACTTCCCCCTGCGGGGTCGGTTCACGAGGGCTGAGCAAACCCGCCGAGCGCTCTCTCAAGAGCCGGAGGATTACTACATCCCGGCCGATCTCGAGGGTGGACGCAAACCGCAGCTCGTCCGTTGGCAGGAGACAGATGGCGGCGCCGAGTCGACGTCGAGTTCAGCGGATCATTGATGTCGAAGCGAACCCTGGAATACGAGGTCTCGCGGACTCCTGAACTCGGGATGGACTTCCATCCGCAAGAGGGGTTGATGTCGGCGACGGAGCTCCCCGAACCAGATTTCGGGTCCGATAGCATGTTGATCAACATCGGACCTCAGCACCCCGCGACACACGGAGTACTGCGTCTCGTCATAGAGCTGGACGGGGAGACCGTCGTCCGCTGCATCCCGCATATCGGGTATCTCCACTCCTCCTTTGAGAAGCTCGGGGAGTACCGGGACTGGAATCAGATCGTCCCCCTCACGGACCGGATAGACTACCTCGCCCCCCTCATCTACAACTGCGCATACGTGATGGCCGTTGAGAAGATGATGGGGGTGAAGGTCACCGAGCGTTGCAAGGTGGTCCGCGTAATCTGCATGGAGCTAGATCGGATCTTCTCACACTTGCTATGGTTGGGGACCTGGGCGATCGACGTCGGCGCCTTCACCCCGTTCCTGTATGCGTTCCAGGAGCGAGAGCGGGTCTACCGACTCCACGAGGCATTCACTGGAGCTCGAATCACGACCTCGGCCACTAGGGTGGGTGGCATGATGGCCGAGATCCCCGAGGGCTGGACTGAAGGGGTCCGACAGTTTGTGAACACTCTGCCCGACACCTTGGACGAAGTCGATGACCTCCTGGCGACGAACGGGATTCATCTAGGCCGTACGCAGGGCGTAGGGGTGATCTCCGGAGAGGAAGCGATAAACTCTGGGTTTTCCGGACCGAACCTCAGAGCCTCTGGAGTCCCTTATGACCTTCGCAAGGACAACCCGTACTACGACTACGAGACGTACGAATTCGATATCCCCATCGGGGAGCGCGGGGATTGCTACGACCGCTACATGGTGCGAATGGAGGAGATGCGGCAGAGCTGTCGGCTCCTTCACCAGGCACTCGACCGTCTCCCGGATGGTCCGATGAATGTCGATGATCCTAGAGTCGTATTGCCTACGAAGACCGACTGCATGAACGACATGGAATCCATGATCCATCATTTCAAGCTGGTGATGGATGGGGTGAAGGCACCTCCGGGAGAGTCGTATTTCGCAGTGGAAGGGTCGAAGGGGGAGCTCGGAATGTATGTGGTGAGCGACGGTGGCTCCAAGCCAATTCGATGGAGGGTCCGGCCGCCATCGTTCATCAACCTGTCGGTCATCCCCAAGCTCGTCGAGGGCGGGCTTCTGGCCGATGTGATCGTGGTCAACGCGAGCCTGGATATCGTGCTCGGGGAGATCGATCGGTGAGTGGGTCGGAGGCAGGCGCTTCAAACGGGGAGATCCCCTTCCGAAATCCGGGCTGGGCAGGCAACACTGGAGAGTTCGATCTCACCGAGGCGGAGGTGCGCGGGATCGACTATGTCGGAGTGATTCCGGCGGACGGCGGTCACCCCGGCGCTGCGCCATCCCGTCCTTTCTTACTCCAGAGAAGAGACCCCTCTGCCACGCTCTTCGATGGTCCCTATGAAGAACGATTTCAAAAGATCCTCTCGCGCTATCCCGACCCTTGTGCGGCGCTGATTCCTATCCTCAATCTGGCTCAAGAGCTTCGCGGTCACATCTCAGATGAGACGATGGGTGAGGTCGGGGCCCTGTTGGGCCTGTCTGACGCTTACGTGCGTGGCGTAGTCTCCTTCTACACGATGTACAACAAGCGGCCGGTGGGACGCTTCCTAATCCAAGTCTGCACCAACATCTCCTGCAACCTCTGCGGAGGAGATGACGTGCTTTCGGCATTTCTGGAGAGAATCGGAACGGAGCTAGGTGAAACCTCTCAGGATGGCCTGTTCACCGTGATGGAGGTGGAGTGCCTCGCGGCATGCGGCTTTCCCACTGTCGTTCAGATCAATTCACGCTTTTTTGAGAATGTCTCCGCATTGGATGTAGCCGACATCCTAGCCCGTCTCAGGGCTGAAGCGAAGTAGTGGCCTACCCCTACACGCATCAGAAAGAGATCCGCGTTCTCAGCAACGGATGGGGAGATCCCGCGTCGCGAACGCTCGAGGGGTGGAGGGCCTTGGGGGGATACGAGGGCCTTACGAAGGCGCTCGAGATGGGGCGGGATGCCGTGATCGAAACAGTCAAGCAGTCGGGTCTCAGGGGGCGCGGGGGTGCCGGCTTCCCGACCGGTGTGAAGTGGTCCTTCATGCCGAACGAGAAGAGGGGTGCCCACTACCTTTGCTGTAACGCGGATGAGTCGGAGCCTGGGACCTTCAAGGATCGAGAGCTGATGCGCTGGACCCCTCACCAGCTCATCGAGGGGTGCTTGATCGCGGCCTATGCCATCCAGGCCGACCACGTCTACATCTACTGTAGAGGAGAGTTCTTCGAGGCCAATCAGGTCCTGGCGCGAGCGGTCGAAGAGACGTACCAGGTGGGCTTCGTCGGGGACGACATTCAGGGGTCCGGAGCGTCGATCGAGGTGACGGTCCACCAAGGAGCGGGCGCCTACATCTGCGGGGAAGAGACGGCTTTGATGGAGTCGCTCGAGGGGCGGCGCGGCCTCCCCCGGATCAAGCCTCCGTTCCCCGCGGCTGTAGGCGCCTTCGGTCAGCCCACAACGATCAATAACGTCGAGACCCTTTGCGCCGTTCCTCACATCGTGAGGCACGGAGGAGACTGGTATCGGCAATGGGGGACCGAGAAGAGTCCCGGAACGAAGCTTTTCTGCGTGAGCGGACATGTCCGGCGGCCGGGAAACTACGAGCTTCCCATGGGCTTTCCCATGAACGATCTGATCTATGACGTCTGCGGAGGAATCCCGGAGGGACGTCGGCTGAAGGCGGTCATCCCCGGCGGGGCCTCCGTACCCATCATGACCGCCGAGGAATGCGACGGATGCGAGCTAGACTACGAGGGCGTTGTCGAGCGAGGGTCCATGCTGGGCTGTGCCTCGGTGATTGTCATGGATGACGCAACCAACCTCGTCAAGCAGGTCCGCCGGATGGTCGACTTCTTCGCGCACGAGTCGTGCGGTCAGTGTACTCCCTGCCGAGAGGGGACGACCTGGCTTTCGCGGATCCTTTCGAGGATCGAGGATGGGAAGGGGACGGAACAGGATTTGGACACTCTCCTGGAGCTGGGGGATCAGATAACGGGGACGACGATCTGCGTACTCTCGGACTCGGCCGCTGCGCCGGTTATTTCGTCGATCCAGAAGTTTCGTGAGGACTATCTCTCCCTGATTCGGACGGGCGAGGCGGTCGGCGTTGCCTGACGGATGAGCGAGAACGGATCCGAGCAGCGAACGGTAACGGTTAGCATCGATGGTCATGAGGTCAACGTGCCCATAGGCACGACCCTTCTCGAGGCCGCCGAAGTCATTGGGATCCGGGTCCCACACTACTGCTATCACCCAGGGCTCTCCGCTCCGGCCCAATGTCGGCTCTGTCTCGTTGAAGTGGAGGGGGCTCCCAAGCTCACTCCCTCCTGCGTGACGGTTGCCCTGGACGGCCAGATCGTTTTCACCGAGAGCGAGACCGCTAAGGGGATGCGCGAGGGCGTGCTGGAGTTCTACCTCGCTAACCATCCCCTCGACTGTCCGATCTGCGACCAATCTGGTGAGTGCAAGTTACAGGACTATGTTTTTGCGGAGGGGCGCAAGCACGGGAGGAGCCGCGAGCCGAAGCGGGTTTTCGGACGCGACGACTTTGGCGGAGATGTCCTGTTCTACGGAGACCGGTGCGTCATGTGCACCCGATGCGTCCGATTCATGGACGAGGTCGCGCAGGACTCACTCCTGACAGTGGTGGAGCGCGGAGACCGGTCTGTGATCGATACATTCTTTGAGGAAGGCGTCGAAGGGTCTCCCTACGCGGGAAACATTGTGGACATCTGTCCGGTCGGGGCCCTGGTGTCGAAGGATTTCCTGCACAAGGCCCGGGCATGGGACCTCGAGCACACGCCATCGATCTGCCCGAGCTGCTCCCAGGGCTGCAATACCGAAATACACACACGGGACAACACCATCCAGAGACTCAGACCTCGCCACAACCCCGAAGTAAACGGCCATTGGATGTGTGATTACGGCCGGCACCGGTACGAGCAGATGAATCGGACCGACCGGATCGACAAGCCACTCGTGGCTGGACCAGAGGGGTTCGCCATCTCCGAATGGGCGAAAGCGATCGAGACGGTTGGGAGCCAGCTTCAGGAGTTTCTCCAAAGAGAAGGAGCCGTCCTTGCGGTCGCCTCCCCATTCGCGTCGAACGAAGACCTCGCCGCGCTCCAATCACTAATCAGCGCTTTGGGGGGCGGAGAGGTGGTGTATCGCTCTCCGCGAGCCCAAGAGGAGATTCCGCTGCCCGGGTTTCCCAGTCTCTCGCGCCGCCGGGACCTCGCCCCGAACTCCGGCGGGGCCGACCGGCTCGGCATGCGGAGGGTCGGAGGCGACGATGCCACCGATGGACTCAAGCCTGCCGAGGGTCACGAAGGGGTCTTGATCGTCATGGGCGACGAGCTTCTCGATGTCGGTAAGGAGTTCGGGGGCCAGGCATCCTTCTACCTATACCTCGGGAGCTATCGCACCCGAGGCGCGGAGACTGCCGGTGCGATTCTGCCTGTGACCACCTTTGCGGAGCAGGAGGGTTCGTTCACCAGCCTCGAGGGTCGAATCCAGCGGTTTTGGCCGGCCCTGGAGGCTCCCGGATCGGCTCTTCCCGCCTGGAAGGTCCTCGGCACGCTCACCGCGATCGTTTCTGAGGACAAGGATGCACCGAACTCAGCCGAACAGGCCTTTGGCCGCTTTGCTGGAATCGCGTCTGAGTACAGGAGTTTGAGCTTCGGATCGATCGGTACCCAGGGTGCTATCGCCCCCGAATCTGCCGCTTCTTCTGGGCTCTGAACCGATGCAGGAACTCACGCCGATCGCCTTCGTCACCTTCGCTCTGGTCAAGGTCGTAGTAGTGTTCACGGCCATCTTGCTTGCCGTGGCCTATATGACGCTCGCCGAGCGACGTGTTTCCGCGTTTATCCAGGATCGCCTCGGGCCGAACAGGGTGGGCCCCTTCGGGCTTCTCCAACCGATCGCAGACGGGATCAAGAACGTTCTCAAGGAAGAGACGCTCCCGGCCAACGCGAACCGCTTCCTCTTCGTCCTGGCCCCGATGATCTCGATCACTCCCGCCCTGATCACATTCGCTGTGGTACCCTTCGCGGCCCCGCTCCCGACACGTTGGGGAGTCGTTGACATGATCGTGGCGGATCTACCGATCGGGCTCCTCTATATTCTGGCGCTCGCCTCACTCGGGGTCTACGGGCTCTTTCTCGCGGGTTGGTCATCCAACAACAAGTACGCGCTCCTGGGGGGCGTTCGGTCTTCCGCTCAGATGATCAGCTACGAGGTGGCCCTTGGCCTTTCTCTGATCCCTGTTCTCATCTTGGCCGGGAATGTGACGCTCACCGAGATCGTTTGGCAGCAGCAGCAGCTGGGACTCTGGTTCGTCCTGCCGCTTTCTCTCGCGTTCATCCTGTTCGTCATCTCCTCCTTTGCCGAGACGAATCGGCTGCCGTTCGATCTCCCGGAGGCGGAGTCCGAGCTCATCACGGGCTACCACACCGAGTATTCGGCCATGAAGTTTTCGATGTTCTTCATCGCCGAGTACGCTCACATCCTGACTGCGTCAGCTTTAATGGCCACTCTATTTCTCGGCGGATGGAGCATCCCCTTCTGGGATGGGGATCACATGTTCTGGCACGAGGGCGTTCTGATCTCCGGATTCACGGCGACCGGTGAAGCGATCGCGGCGTCGCCGTCGTGGTGGAAGACGCTTCTTACCTTCGCGGCGTTCGCGATCAAGACAGCCTTCTTCGTGATCGTCTTCATCTGGGTGCGATGGACCCTTCCAAGATTTCGTTACGACCAGGTGATGCACTTGGGTTGGAAGGTCATGTTGCCTGCTGCGCTGATCTACCTCGTGCTCGTTGCAGGCACCGTGCTCGCACTGGATCAGCTCGGCGTAGAAGGCTGGATGTTCGGGGCGGTACTGACAGGTGTCAGCGCAATCGCGACTCTCTCCTTCATCTTCCTCGTCGATCGGGACCGGATCATTGCGGGTGCAGCGGCCGACTCGGGTCCGTTAGGCGGGACGCGTCCGGTCGAGGTTGGCGGAACGGATTCACTCACACGGGGCATCGCAGAGCCTCAGTTGAGAGGAGGCTGACAAGATGGCGGCAACCGTGAAAGTGATGCGCCGTCCAGATCCGGGAAAGACTTCCTATCTGCGTGCTACGCTTAAAGGTATGTCGGTCACCTTCAAGCATATGATTAATCCCAGGAAGGTCACGCTGGAGTACCCCGAGGAGCGTCCGACGATCTCTACGCGCTGGCGTGGAACGCACGTAATGGAGACACACGCGGACGGCCGACCCAAGTGTGTGGCATGCGGGCTCTGTCCAACGGTGTGCCCTGCGAACTGCATCCGCCTCGTCGGGGGTGAGGACGACATGGGGAACAGATATCCCCTCGTCTACGAGATCGACGAATTTCGCTGCATCTTCTGTGGGATGTGCCAAGAGGTTTGCCCCGTGGAGGCGATTCATGTTGGTGTCCACTTCGAAAACTCCGAGTACACGCGCGACCGATTCGTGTATGATTTGGACCGGCTCATGGAGCAGGAGCATCCGAGCACACTCCTCTGGGATCCTTCCGACTCCCGCTCCGAATGAGGAGCGGAGTCGATGACTGAGGTCTTCTTTTTCATCTTCGCCGCCATGGCCGTGGGCGGAGCTTTCGGAGTGGTCCTACAGAAGAACCCGGTCGGGAGCCTGCTCTTCATGGTCGGGACCCTCGGGGCCGTGGCTGGAATCTTCGTGTTGTTCGAGGCCCATTTCTTGGCGGCAATCCAGGTGATCGTGTACGCCGGAGCGATCATGGTCCTCTTTCTCTTCGTGATCATGCTCCTGAACCTGGGCCACGACTACGAAGCGGATCTGAAACGTGGGCTGGGTGCATTTCTGGCGTTCGGCGTCAGCGGGTCCTTGGCCGGCCTACTTGCCAGACAGCTTCGAGGCGCGGACGAGAACCCGATTTACCAGTTCTTTCCGGGTCCGGAAGGGATGGACCAGCTTCTAGCCGAACAGGGCATCGTTGGGGCGATCGCACAACCGTTGTTTACGGACTACGTGGTTGCTTTCGAACTGGTTGGCATCCTCCTACTTGTTGCACTCGTGGGGGCTGTCGCATTGGCCAAAAAGAGCGTCTGAGCGGTGCTGGCTGAAGCACTGGTGCTCAGCGCCCTGCTCTTCGTGGTCGGGGCGTTCGGCGTCCTGATCCGAAGGAATGCCATCATCGTGTTTCTATGCATCGAGCTTCAGCTCAACGCGGTGAACCTCTCGTTTGTGGCCCTATCGCGCTACCTGGGGATTGAAGGGCAGCTCTTCGTGTTTTTCGCGATGACCGTTGCCGCTGCCGAGGCTGCGGTCGGGCTGGCGATCATCATCTCCATCTTCCGCCATTACGAAACGGTGAACGTGGAAAGCTTCAGCCTCCTAAAGTGGTGACGGAATGACGTTGGAGACCTTTGATCCCGTACTTCCAGGACTAATCCTGATCCTCCCGTTCGTCGGGTTCCTGGTGAACGGCGTGCTCGCGCTGATCGCAGGCAGCCGGGGGGCGCAGACCATCCGAACGAGTGCGTCGATGGGGGGGGAGGGTCCGCAGGAGCTGGGGGCAGGCGCCGGCACCTCTGAGGTGACGGGGCTCCACAGACACCTCCTGCCGACCTGGATCGGTCCAGGAGTGATCGGAGCATCGTTCGTTCTGACCGCGATCAACTTTATCGGGGTCTTGGCCACCGAGCTGCACGCGCCCGTTATTCGCAGCTACTGGACCTGGATGGCTACGGCCTCGCTCACCGTCGAGGCCGCGATCCAGCTCGATCAGCTCTCCCTGATCATGATGATGGTGATCACGGGCGTCGGTTTCCTCATCCACGTGTTCAGCGTCGGATACATGCGGGAGGATCCGGGCTACCTCCGATACTTCTGCTACCTGAACCTGTTCGTGTTCTTCATGCTCGTCCTGGTGATGGGCGCGAGCTTCCCACTGATGTTCGTGGGTTGGGAGGGAGTAGGGCTCTGTTCCTATCTGCTGATCGGGTTCTGGTTCCAGGATCGGGAGAAGGCGGATGCGGGCAAGAAGGCTTTCATCGTCAACCGGATCGGGGACTTCGGTTTCCTGGTCGCGATGTTCGTTCTGTTCGCGAATCTCGGTGCGCTGGACTACGTCGGCGTCTTCGAGGCCGCGCCCGAGCTCCTCCCGTACGGAGGACCGATTGCCACGACCGTAGCCATTGCCCTCCTCCTGGGTGCCATAGGGAAGAGCGCCCAGGTCCCCCTCTACGTCTGGCTTCCCGACGCAATGGCGGGTCCGACCCCGGTCTCGGCCCTCATCCACGCGGCAACCATGGTAACGGCGGGTGTTTACCTCGTGGCGCGGGCGGGAGTGCTATTCGCTCTGGCCCCGATCGGTTCTGCGGCCGTGGCCACCGTGGGTGCCGTCACGGCTCTGTTCTCGGCCACCATCGCCCTGCAGCAGTACGACATCAAGAAGGTTCTTGCGTACTCGACGGTCTCGCAGCTCGGCTTCATGTTCCTCGGCGTCGGGGCCGGGGCTTATGCGGCCGGCGTATTCCACCTGATGACCCACGCCTTCTTCAAAGCTCTTCTCTTCCTGGGAGCCGGGGCGGTAATCCACACAATGCATCACGCGCTTCACACGACCCGCAGTGATTGGGATGCGCAGGACATGCGGAATATGGGCGGGTTGAGGCGGTTCATGCCGATGACGTGGGCTACCATGGCAATCGCCACCGTCGCCATTGCCGGGATCTGGCCATTCGCCGGCTTCTTCTCAAAAGACGAGATCATTTGGTACGCGGGCGCCGCAGCCCAGGGTAGCCTCCGCGTGCTCTTCACTGCCCTCTGGGGCATGGCGCTGGCAGCCGCGGCACTCACTGCGGTCTATATGACCCGGCTGATGGTCATGACCTTCCACGGTGTCAACCGGACGGGCGCGAAAGAGGCAGACTACCTGCGCGAGGCCCCGCCCTCGATGACGGTTCCGCTCCTGATCCTTGCGGTATGCTCGGTGTTCGGCGGATGGGTCAATGTCCCTGAGTCGCTCCAGGACTCGGTCTTCGGGGGGTTCGGGCTGCTTCCGATGTCAGAGTGGCTTCACCACTGGCTCGAGCCCGTCACCCAATCGGCCGATACGATCCGCCTGAATGGGCTCGGTCCCTACGCCGAGTCCGCTCCGTTGGGTGGCGGGCACGTTGCCTGGGGTGCGCTCGCGACAGGTATGGCGCTCGTGATCGTGATTCTGACAGCCCGTACTCTGTCTCGTCAGGAGATCCGTCCCGCGTCGGCGTCAGAACCGCCCGCCGAAGGAGTGCGCAGAATTCTTTATAACAAGTGGTTTGTGGACGAGATCTACGACCGGACGATCGTGCGTCCGCTCGGCGCAGCGTCCCGATTCGCTTCGAGATGGGTCGACCAAGTGCTCATCGACGGCACGGTGAATGCTGTCGCGTCGGTGGCTAGCGGCCTTGGTTGGTTTGGCTCGCTTTTCCAGACGGGACAGGTGACTACCTACGCGGTGATTCTCACTCTCGGCGCCCTCACGGTCCTGGGCGTGCTCATTCTGTGAGCCGGCGAAAGTGACCTCATTCATCGAGGCGATCGGCTATGAGGTCTGGGCGCTCCACGCCTTGGTCTGGCTCCCACTCGCCGGTCTCGTGGTCGTGCTGTGGGGGCCGGTCCAGCGGGCGAAGCACATCGCGTTCGGGTGGAGCGCGGGCCTGTTCCTCCTGAGTCTTGGACTCTGGTGGACTTTCGATCCAGCGGGCGAACTCTTTCAGCTCACGAGTCGGGCCGAATGGATCAGCCTTTGGGGTGTGACCTACTCGCTGGGGATTGATGGGATTGCAATGTTCATGGTCCTGCTCACGACTCTAATCGTGCCGCTGGCCATCCTCGGATCGTTCCGCTACATCGGGGAGCGCGAGAAGGCGTTTTACGCTCTGATGCTTCTCCTCCAGACGGGGATCATCGGGGTGTTTGTATCGATGGATCTCTTCCTCTTCTACGTCTTCTTCGAGCTAACCCTCATACCGATGTACTTTATCGTGGGTGTGTGGGGAGGAGAACGCAGGATCTACGCCGCTGTGAAGTTCTTCCTCTATACGGCGTTGGGATCTCTCCTCATGCTCGTGGGCATCCTCTACCTGTACCTGCAGGCGCGGGTCGCCAACGGGGCCCCGTCGTTCCACCTGCTGGATCTGCTGGGGACCGCCCTCTCGCTCCGGGAGCAGCTGCTCCTCTTCTCGGCGTTCGCGCTCGCGTTCGCGATCAAGGTGCCGCTCTTTCCCTTCCATACATGGCTTCCGGACGCGCACGTTGAAGCCCCCACCCCGGGCTCAGTCGTGCTGGCTGCAATACTCCTGAAGTTGGGTACATACGGATTCCTTCGTTTCGGTATGCCGCTGTTTCCCGATGCTGCCACCCATGCGTCGGTCGTCGGGCTGATGCTCGTTCTCGGCGTCACGGGAATCATATATGCGGCGTGGGTCGCAGCAGTCCAGCCAGACGCCAAGAAGCTCGTCGCCTACACCTCCGTCGCACACATGGGATTTGTGGTCATCGGGATCTTCGCCCTCACTGTGAACGGCCTGCAGGGCGGGCTCATGGTCATGATCTCACACGGCCTGTCTACAGGTGCACTCTTCCTCTTGGTTGGAATGCTCTATGAGCGTCGCCACACCCGAGAAATCGCCGACTTTGGGGGACTGGCGCAGGCCGCACCTCTGATGGCCACGGCCTTCGTGATCACCGCGCTGAGCTCGATTGGCCTCCCTGGAACGAGTGGGTTCGTGGGTGAGTTTCTCGCTCTAGTGGGCACATTTGAGCGCTTCCCGGTCTTCGCGGTGTTCGCGGCCACCGGTGTGATCTTTGCCGCGTACTACATGCTCCCCATGGTCCAGCGCATTCTCTTCAATCGTCTCGAGAATCCTCAGAACCAGACGATTCCTGACTTGAGCCGGAGGGAGCTGGCCGTCCTGGGTCCACTCCTCTTCCTCATGATTGCCCTTGGAGTGTATCCGACCCCCGTTCTCGAGAGAATGGAGCCAGGGGTGCACGCGGTGGTCCAATACCTGGAGGACGAGTCGCCCGACCAAGCCGCCTTCGTCCGCTTCGCGCCCACAGAGGATGCCCTCGCTACTGAGAACGCCCCGCGTCTGGAGAGGGCCCGGTGACTCTGGACTTTGCTTCACCGATGGACTTCATGTGGGCTCTCCTTCCGGAGATCGTCCTGTCTGCGTGGGCCATGGCAGTGCTTCTGGCGGGAGTGTGGCGCGACGAGGGGGGGGACGGGACTCTCGAGAGTTCGGCGGGGCTCCAGTGGCTGGCACTGGCGGGACTGCTTGCTGCGGCCGTGATGAACGGCTGGCTCTACAGAGTCACCGTTCTGGGAGAACCGGGGGTAATCACGGTTGACGGGTTTCGACTGTTCGCTAACTGGATCCTCCTCCTTGGAGCCGCGTTGACGATCTTGGTCTCGGGACCCTACGTGGCCCGGCAGCGGCTCCAGGCTGGGGAGTTCTACACGCTGGTCCTGCTGGCTACGGTCGGAATGATGATCATGGCCGGCACCCGAAATCTGATCGTCCTCTTTCTGGCGCTCGAGACCATGTCGGTGGCGGCCTACGTGCTCACCGGCTACAACCGCCGAGATCCAAGATCTGCTGAGGCCGGTCTCAAGTACTTTATCCTCGGTGCGTTCTCCTCAGGGTTCCTCCTCTACGGAATCGCGCTCGTATGGGGTGCTACTGGAAGCGTGATCCTCCCCCGGATCGCCGAGACCATCGAGGCCGGCGCTGGATTCACGGGCCTTCTGCTTTCAGGGATGGGCCTGCTAGGGATCGGCTTCGCCTTCAAGGTCGGGGCGGTTCCGTTCCACATGTGGACGCCGGACGTTTACGAGGGTGCTCCGTCTCCATCGACCGCGTTCATGGCGGCCGCCGTCAAGACCGCCTCCTTTGTGGGCTTTGTAAGGGTCTTCCTCGAAGCCTTTTGGAACCTTTACACGTCGTGGTATGCCATCGTCTGGTGGTTGGCCGCACTGACGATCGTCGTTGCGAACCTAATCGCGCTGACGCAAAACAACGTGAAGCGAATGTTGGCATATTCGTCGATTGCCCACGGCGGGTATCTCCTGGTGGGACTGACCGCGGCAAACGCGGTCGCGACGGCCAGCATTCTCTTCTATCTGCTTGTATACACAGTGATGAACGTGGGGGCGTTCGGGATCCTAATGGTAGTTGGAAACCAGGGTGAGGAGCGGCTCCAGGTAGAAGACTATGCGGGGTTTGGATGGGCCGAACCGGTCTTCGGCGTGGTTTTCACGGTCTTTCTCCTCTCTTTGGCCGGTTTTCCGGGAACCGGGGGGTTCATGGCGAAGATTTACCTCCTTCAGGGGGCAGTCGACAGCCAGCTCTGGACCCTCGCGGTTCTCCTGGCTCTGGGCACCGTCGTGTCGTATTACTATTACCTTAGGGTCGCTTGGTATATGTGGATGAGGCCGGCCCCGGATGGCGAAGGCGTACAGATGGCCTGGGTGCCCTCCTCGATGCGACTGGCGCTCGTGGGGGCCGCGGGGCTGATCCTGTACCTGGGGGTGTTCCCAGGCGCGCTTCTTAGCGGAGCGCTTGCTGCGGCCGAAGACCTCGGGCTCTTCACGTCGGATGGGTTTCTCGGGCTGGCTCGCTGACGCACCCAGCCCTCGAAAGCGGCCGGATCCTCCTGGACTATCAACGTGGCGAGAGTCGGCACGATGCAGTTCCCCGCGCATATCTTCCGGCAGTACGACATCCGAGGGATCGTTGGGGTCGACCTTGGCCCCGATGTCGCCGAGGCGGTGGGGCGAGCGTACGGAACGGTCCTCCGTCGCCGCCGGCTTGGGACCGCTTTGAGCGAGACTAGGCCGACTGTAGTGGTGGGTGCTGACAACCGTCCCTCGTCCATAGAGCTTTCAGAGGCTCTGATCTCGGGCTTGCTGGCCACCGGCATCGACGTCCGCTGGCTTGCCACAGTTCCTACACCGGTCACGTACTGGGCCGAGAAGCGATTCGAAGCCGACGGAGCCATTCAGGTGACAGGATCGCACAACCCTCCGGAGTGGAATGGGATCAAGATGACCCTCGGGGGAAGACCCTTCTATGGAGACGACGTCGCGTCCTTGCGGGATCGCATCTTGGCCGAGGACCTTGACGATGGAGAGGGGCAGCGCACCAGCGCTGACGTCCTCGACGCCTACGTCGAGGACGTCGGCGCCCGCTTCCGCCTGACCCGGTCTGTCAGGGTCGCGATAGACTGTGGGAACGGGTCGGGATCGGTCGTAGCCGAACGACTCCTCCAAGCCGTGGGCGCGGAGGTAGTGCCGATCTATTGTGAATCAGACGGCACCTTTCCGAACCATCATCCGGACCCGACGGTAGACGAGAATCTGTCGGATCTGATCGAAGTCGTCCGTGAAGTCGAAGCTGACCTCGGCATCGCTTTCGACGGCGACGCGGACCGCATCGGGGCCGTCGATGGAGAGGGTCGCATCATCCGAGGAGACGTACTTCTCCTCCTCTTCGGTCTGGATATGCTGGAGAGGGGAGGCCCGGATCAGCTCCTGGTATACGACGTGAAGTGCTCCCAAGTGCTACCTCAGGTGTATGAAGCCGCGGGAGGCAGAAGCCTGATGTGGAAGACGGGGCACTCGCTGATGAAGGACAAGATGTTGGAGACCGGGGCACCGATGGCGGGAGAGTTGTCAGGACACGTCTGCTTCGCGGACGAATTCATTGGGACGGACGATGCGCTCTACGCCGCTTGCCGACTGGTATCATTGGTGTCCACCTCCGATCGATCGCTCGCCGAGCAAACGGACGCTTTTCCCACGTACGTCTCCACTCCCGAGATGCGGATCAACGTAGCGGAGGATGTCAAGTCGCGCGTGGTCGACGCGGCCGTGGCACACTTTGGCACCCGGAACGAAGTGATAGACGTCGATGGCGCTCGGATTCTGTTCGGAGACGGATGGGCGCTCCTACGGGCATCAAACACCCAGCCTGTTCTCGTGGCGCGGTTCGAGGCCGGTAGTGAGCTACGGCTGGCGGAGATCCGGGGAGAGGTGGAGAGCTGGTTGAAGGAGCAGGGGGTCCATGTCTGACGGGCTCCTCCGATCATTGAAGGGAGGACGCCTCCTCCTGGCGGGCTTCCTCGGGCTCCTCTTCGTCCTTCTGCTCGGGCGCTGGGGAGTGGCCCTGTACGTCGATTTGCTCTGGTTCTCCGGGCAGTCGCTGGCAGACGTGTTCCTGACTCAGCTGCTGTGGGAGTGGGGAGCCCGCGCTGTAGTGGGGTCGGCGACCGTCGTCCTGGCCTGGCTCAATCTGAGGGTGGTCGCTCAGACCTTCGCTGGTCTCCAGCTGCGGAGACGATTCGGGGACCTCGTCATTCAGGAGCAGGTTCCTGGCAGCTACGTGCGTTGGGGGACACTTCTCGGGTGCCTCTTCGTCGGGTTTTGGTTTGCCACGACCCTGCCTGATGGCACGGGCCTCAGAGCGATGCTCCTCCTGAACGCAGAACCTTGGGGAATGGTGGATCCTATCCTCGGGCGGGACTTCGGCTTTTACGTCTTCGTCCTCCCCGTGCTCCAGGGCCTGAGCACGCTGGCACTCATACTTTCCGTGTTCCTCGGAGTCGTTTCCGCAGCGGGCTACGCGACCACAGGTGCGATCTCTTGGGGGGAAAATAGGCTGGTCATCGAGCGCCTTCCTCGACTCCATCTTGGCGTGCTTGCGGGCGTTTTCGTCTTGCTGCTGGGACTGCGTTTCTATCTGGCTCCGTACGGCCTCCTGCTCGACGGGAACTCGGGGGTCCAGGGGATCTTCGGACATGCCGATCAACAGGCGAGGATTCCGGCCTATCAGATGCTTGGATTCCTCGCCACGGTGACCGCAGGCGCTGTGTTCTGGGGGGCCTATCGGGAAAGGCTCCTGCCGGCTGCTGTCGGAGGCGCGGTGCTCGCCGTCGGGTCCCTTGCCCTGGCGCAAGTCTATCCTTCGATGATTCAGCGATTCCAGGTGCAACCGAACGAACTGGACCGAGAGACCCCCTATATCGAGCACTCGGTCCAATTCACGCGCGCGGGATTCGGACTCGATAGGTTGAAGAGGGAGCCGCTCGATTACGAGCCCCCTGGGCCGGCGATCTGGGAAGCGATGGGGGGGCGGCTGGATCGATTGCCGGTCTGGACTGAGACCACTCTGTTGACCACGTTCCGGCAGCTTGAGGCCCGGTTCCAATACTACGACTTCCACGAGGTGGCCTTCGACCGGTATCAGGCGGGTGGAAGGGTGGAGCCCGTGGCTGTTTCCGTGCGAGAGATCAACCCCGGTGGGATTCCGGACCCCAACTGGCAGAATCTTCACCTGAGGGAGCGGTATATATCGGGTATGGGCGCGGTTGCTGGTCAGCTCCATCGCCGTACGGAGGAAGGCCGCCTGCCCATGTTCCTGACGGCGATCCCCCCGGAGTATCGGCCCGGACCCGATGTGCCCGACGAGTTGGAGCTCACTCGACCCTCGATATATGTCGGTAGCAGTCCGCAGCTGTACGCGGTGATCAATCCGACAAATGACACATTCTTGGACCCTGACGGTCTGCCGGGTGATCCGGGACTGGATTACCCCCTTGGAATTCGCATGGGGTCGGTCTTCCGGACCGCGGCCCTGGCCTGGCGCTTCCAAGATGCCAATCTCCTCTTCTCTTCCGAGGTCGATGCGGAGAGTCGCATCGTCTTTCGGCGTCAGGTTGGAGAGAGGGTCCAGACGCTGGCTCCCTTTCTCTACCTTCCGGAGGCTCCGTATCCGGTCGTGGCTGACGGGAGGATCGTCTGGGTGTTGGAGGGTTTTACTCTCTCTAGCTTCTTCCCCCTTTCGCTGAGCCACCAGATACCAGGCCAAAGATCGGTGAACTATCTGAGGAACTCGGTCAAGGCCACAGTAGATGCCGTGACGGGAGAGACACTCCTTTACGTGACCGATACGGACGATCCGATCCTCCAAGCCTATCGGCGCGGATTCCCCTCCCTCTTCCGGGATCTAGATGAGATGCCGGACGTGCTCCGACAGCACCTCAGGTACTCCCGATACTTCCTGGAGGCTCAGACGGCAGTTCTCACGCGGTACCATCAAGATGATCCGCCGGTCTTCCACAGACAGCAGGATCGATGGGCATTGGCGAGGGAGTCTTCGGTCACCTCTCTGACGCCCCGGGGCGGCGGCGGCGGGTTCCAAGGCGTCACATACCGACCGGAGTACGCCTTGTTGGAGCTTCCGGGAGAAGAGCAAGAGTCCTACGTGCTGTCCACGCTCCTCGTCCCGCAGGGCCGGGAGAACCTGGCGTCGTTCTTGGCTGCGCGATGGAGTCCGGAGGGCGGTCCCGAGCTCCTTCTTTGGGACGCCCCAGTCGAGGAACAGATCCGGGGACCTAGCCAAATCGAGGCGATGATCGAGCAAGACCCAGAGATCTCCCAGCAATTCTCGCTCTGGCGTCAGGGCGGCAGCCAAGTGTGGACCGGGCATCTCCACCTGGTTCCGGTCGGGAAAACCCTCTTCTACATGGAGCCGATCTTCCTTGCAGCGGACGACAATGCGATTCCCGAGATCCAACGGTTCGTCGTGAGCGATGGCCAGAGAGTTGTAATGTACCCATCCGTAGAAGGTGCGATCGCAGCCCTCGCCGCGGGCGTCCGAGGTGTAGCGGGCGATATAGAACGTGTAGCGGGCGATATAGATGGTGCGGTTGGCGACATGGAGGATGGAGTGGAGCGCGTGATCTCGACGAACGGGGCTGGCGAGGCCCTAGACGCACTCGAGCGTGCGGAGGACCGACTGCGCGTGGGGGACTGGGAGGGGTTCGGGCAGGGAATCGAGGAGCTCCGTATGATCCTGAGAGAGCAGGTTGATGGGGCCGGGCTCTAAGAAATAGCTACGTAAATGGGCCGTGCCGGCCATTGTGTCTCCAGCTGCTGGCAAACGGCTTGATCCCTCGCGATAGCTGAGGTACCTTGTGCGGGCCTTGGCCCCCGGGTTCGGTGAGCACTCCCGTCTGTCCCCGGGGGTTCGTGTATTTTGGGGGCTGTCACCTGAGGGAGACGACACGGGAGCCGATGGACATCCACGAGTATCAGGCCAAGGAACTGTTTCGAGCAGGTGGCATTCCCGTGCCTGCAGGACAGGTGGTCACAACGCCTGAAGATGCGCTGGAGGCCGCGCAGGATCTAGGCGGCACCGTCGTGGTAAAGGCGCAGGTGCACGCCGGCGGTCGAGGAAAGGCGGGAGGGGTCAAGCTTGCGGCAACGCCGGACGAGGCGCGCGACCAGGCCGCGACGATTCTGGGCATGCAGATCAAGGGCCTGACCGTGGAGAAGGTCCTCGTCACGGCGGCCGAGGAGATCGCGTCCGAGGCGTATGTCGGGGTATTGATTGACCGAAAGAGGCAGGCCCCGGTCATTATGGTTTCCCCTGAGGGGGGCATCGATATAGAAGAGGTAGCTGCAACGAGTCCCGAGGCGATCCTCCAGCTACGCGTGGACCCGCGCTACGGACTTCTCCCTCATCAGGCTTATCAGCTTGCGGAATTCCTCTACTCCGAGTCCGATCTGGCCAAGCAGGCGACGCGGATCATTTCCTTGCTCTATGAGGCGTTCACGAAGAACTCCTGCTCACTTGCCGAGATCAATCCGCTAATCGTTACGCCCGAGAGGCGAGTCAAGGCGATCGATGCGAAGGTGAGTATCGATGACAGTGGGCTTCGGCAGCTACCGCATCTGGAGGAGCTGAGGGATGTGGGTGCTGAGCCCTCTTCCGAGACGCAGGCCCGTGAGGCAGGGCTATCGTTCGTGAAGTTGGAGGGCGATGTCGGATGCTGCGTGAATGGAGCGGGGCTGGCGATGGCAACGATGGACCTGGTCAAGTACTACGGTGGTGAGCCTGCCAATTTTCTCGATATCGGAGGGTCTTCGAACCCCGACAAGGTCGTAACGGCGCTCGAGATCATTGCCTCCGACCCGAAGGTGAAGGCCATCCTCTTCAACATCTTCGGTGGCATCACTCGCTGCGACGACGTCGCGAATGGGATCGTTGAGGCGACCGGTCGGACTCAGATCGACCCTCCGATCGTGATTCGGCTCACCGGGACCAACGAGGTTGAGGCGCTGAGGATCCTGAATGATGCGGGATTCTCCGCCTTCACTTCAATGGACGAGGTTGTCCATGAGGCCGTGGAGCTCGCCGGCGTCTAAGTCGAAGAGTCGGACGGGGGAAGCGTAGGTTATGGCGGTCTACATCGACAGCGATACTCGTTTGGTGGTCCAGGGGATAACTGGACGCGACGGGTCCTTTCATACCTTCCAGATGGTCGAGTACGGAACCGACGTCGTAGCTGGCGTCACGCCGGGGAAGGGAGGTCAGAGTTTCGGGTCCCCGGATGGGGGGCACGTTCCCATCTTCAACACGGTGGACCGGGCTGTGCGTGAAACCGGGGCAAACACCTCGGTCATCTACGTACCGCCCGCCTTCGCCTCCAGCGCGATCATGGAGGCGGCGGATGCCGGGATCGAGTTCATCGTCGCGATCACCGAGGGGATCCCGGTACAGGACATGGCCACGGCGTCCGCCTTCGTTAAAGAACATGGAAGCCGGCTCCTCGGACCCAATTGTCCGGGTCTCATCTCGCCGGGAAAGGCAAAGGTGGGGATCATCCCCGCACAGATCACGATCCCGGGACCGGTCGGTGTCGTTTCCCGGTCGGGAACTCTGACCTACGAGGCCGTCGATCAGCTGACGCGGGCAGGGATCGGTCAAACGACCTGCATCGGGATCGGCGGTGATCCGATTATCGGGACGAACTTCATCGACTGCCTCCAGGCCTTTCGGGACGACGCCGAAACAGAAGCGGTAGTCATGATTGGAGAGATCGGAGGTACAGACGAGCAGGAGGCAGCGCGCTGGGCGAAGGAGCACCTGGCCAAGCCGGTCGTGGGGTTCATTGCGGGACAGACTGCGCCACCAGGACGTCGGATGGGTCATGCGGGCGCGATCATTTCGGGGTCCGCTGGCACCGCAGAGGAAAAGATCCGGAGCTTCGAGGAGAACCGAATCGCTGTGGCGACTCGTCCAGTGGATATCACCGACCTCATCAAGGAGGGCCTGGGGCTCTAGCGCTCGCCCAAACGAGATCGTTGGGCGATCAGCCTCGGATGATGCAACTTGGCGAGCTACTAACCGAAGATCGTATCCACATCCCTCTTGAAGTCAGTTCGGTGGCCGAGGGGCTCCTCAGACTTCTGCCGCCCGATGTCACCGAGGGATGGGACGCGAGTGATGGAGAGTCTCTCCTCCAGCGTCTTCACGCTGGGGAAGGCGGCGTGGCGCGCCGACCTTTGGCACGGGTGGCTGTGTTCAGTCTCCGCGCGAGCAAGACAGATGCTCCGTGGGCGGCCCTCGGTGTCGCCATCGGATCCCTTGCCTGGGAGTGAGGACGACACCCACGGCGACGAGGGTCCCAGCGCCTTGCTCGTCCTTCGCCTTCCCAAGGGTCCGGCGTTCGGATCGGGAGCGGCAGAAGGTCTCGTCCACACACTACAGGATCCGACGGTGCATTCCGATCTGCTAGGTGCGGCCTCTCCGGCTGAGGTCAGGGCCATACGCGGACTCATTGAGCTGGATCTTGCCGAACCCCTCAGAGTGGAGCATGTGCTGACGCCACTCCGTTACCGGGTGTTCCCTGACACACCCTTGGACGAGGTGGTCGAGCTCATGGCCAGGCGAGAATTACGGTCTTTGCCGGTTGTGGGAGAGGACCTTCAGGTCTTAGGCATGGTTACCGCCGGTGAAGCCCTGAAGTACGCGCTTGAGGGGATCGGAGGAGGAAGGGGAAAGGAGCACCGCCCGTCGGAGGTGACGGCGAGGGACGTGATGAGTCGCGCAGTGATGTGTGTGTCAGAGAATCAAGACCTCGTTGATGCGGCTCAGATCATGGCCAATCGAGACGTAGGCCAGCTACCGGTAGTGCGAGAGGGCCAGATCGTGGGTGTCCTCTCCAGAGATGCGGTTCTCAAGGCATTCCTGGGCGAGCTCTGATTCACGGGCCCTGACCGGCCAAGGAGCGCTTCATGGCGCAGACGCTTGCGATGATCAAGCCGGACGCAGTCGCCTCGGGTAACACCGGGAAGATCCTCGCGCACCTCGAGGGAGAGGGATTCCGGATCCGCTCGCTTAGGATGACACGGATGAACCGGGCGCAGGCGGAGGCCTTCTATGAGATCCATCGCGTTCGCTCGTTTTTTCGTTCCCTGGTTTCGTTCATGACATCCGGTCCGGTCGTACCGATGGTTCTCGAGGCCGAGGATGCGGTTCAACGCCTGCGTGAAGTGATCGGCGCCACGGACCCCGCGGAAGCCGCGGAAGGAACCGTCCGTGCCAAGTTTGCCGAATCAACGGAGCGCAACGCGATTCACGCATCGGACTCGGAGGCAAACGCCGCACGCGAGGTCTCCTTCTTCTTTTCCGACACTGCGCTTCTCGAGCTCTGATCGAGTGCGCATCGAGGCATGACCTGAAGAGGTTGTCAGCCGCTCACTTAGCGGCGGATCGCATTGACACCAGGGGGGTTCCCAGGTAGTCTACACCGGCCATGTTCAGGGTCGCCCTCACTGATTTGCAGCGCGGGGGATCGCTGCGTATCGAGCACCAGATTCCCGAGGACGACCCCCTGTGGGTGGGTACGGATCTGGCCCTTGGAGGAGCGGTCCATGTCGAGGTCGCCCTGACCCGCACCGCTAGCGGTCAGCTGCTCGCCAGTGGAGAAGTGGGGGCCCCGCTGGTTCACGAGTGCCGTAGATGCCTCAAGCGGGTGGATCGGTCCCTCCACCAACCGCTCGAGCTCTTCTGGTCCGAAACGGACCAACTCTCCGACGATCCGGCCGCTGAGCCCGAGGTCAGGGCCCTCGAGCCCAGTGCAGTCGAGGTCGAACTCGGAGAGGCCATTCGCGAGGAGCTCGTTCTCGCGGTCCCGAAGTACGTGTTGTGCAACGACGGCTGTCGCGGGCTTTGCCCACGATGTGGGACGAATCTGAACGACGATCATTGTAGCTGCGTCACCGACGAGCAGGACCCCAGATGGGACGCTCTCCGGGCGCTGAACAACCTGTGAAACGAGGCGAATAGCCATGGCAGTGCCCAAGAAGCGCACATCCAAGCAGCGCCAGCGCAAGCGGCGGACACACTATAAGGCTCGACCTGTGGTCACAAATGCCTGTCCCCGCTGTGGAGATCCGAAGCGACCCCACCGTGTCTGTCCGGCCTGTGGGTTCTACCGGGACGAGGCGGTCATCGAGGTGGAGGTCGACTGACGGAGGCCGGTCGGTGCGTATCGCCCTTGACTGTATGGGCACGGACGAGGCACCGGCCAGCGAGATCGCCGGCGCCATCCTGGCCTTGGATGAGCGGCTCGACGACCTCACTCTTGTTCTAGTAGGGGATCGGGGGTCGATCGAAGAGGCGCTTTTGAGTACCCAGCCGCAGTCTCGGGAGCGGCTAGAGATTGTCCATGCCCCCGAGCGCATCCTTCCGGAAGACCCCCCTGCCCAAACCGTTCGTCGCCGGCCCAATTCGTCGATCGTGACGGGCATCCGACTCCACAAGGAGGGCGAAGTCAACGCCTTCGTGAGCGCTGGATCCACGGGGGCCATCATGGCTGCCTCCTTGATCCTCCTGCGGCGTGTAGCCGGTGTAGCTCGGCCCGCCATAGGCACGCTGCTCCCGACTGCCCAGGGCCCGACCCTGATGCTCGATGCGGGAGCAAATGTGGACTGCAAGCCGCAGCATCTACTCCAATTCGCGCACCTCGGGACCATCTACGCTCAAGACCTAATGAGCGTAGCAGAGCCTCGAGTAGGGCTGCTCAACATCGGGGAGGAATCAGTTAAGGGGGATGAGCTATCGCTAGAGGCGCACGCCCTTCTCGATGCGAGCGATCTCCGTTTCGTCGGGAATGTCGAAGGCAAGGACATCATCCAGGGTGCCTGCGACATTCTGGTCTGCGACGGTTTCGTGGGTAACGTCCTTCTCAAGTTTTACGAGTCCGTTGCGGTATTCGTAGTCGGGCTCCTAACCGGAGAGATGGAGCGCCAGGGGACGAAGATGGATCTAGGGGAGGTCTTCCGCGTGCTCGACTACGCTGAGTACGGTGGAGCTCCGCTTCTGGGCGTGAACGGAGTGTCGATCGTTTGCCACGGGCGCTCGCAACCCCGCGCAATTCAAAATGCGATCAGTGTTGCGGCCCAAGTTGCTGGGTCGGAGATGATTGGCCACATCGCCAAGGAGTTTGTCGACGACGTCGAACGCCTGGGACCGAGGGGTTTGTGACGACTCGATCTCTCGCTCTTCTGTTTCCCGGGCAGGGATCTCAGTACCTCGGGATGGGAAAGCGACTGGCGAAGGCGTTCCCCGAAGCGGCCGATACCTTCCAAGAGGCAGACGAAGTGCTGGGGTTCGACCTCTCCCGTCTGATGTGGGAGGGTCCGAAGGAAAGCCTGGTGCTCACGATAAACGCGCAGCCTGCGATCCTGACCCATTCCGTAGCGGTCATGCGGATCATGGATGATCAGTTGGAAGAGGTGGGGATGGCTGCTGGCCATTCCCTAGGGGAGTTCTCCGCTCATGTGGCTGCAGGAACGCTGTCCTTCCGCGATGCGCTCCAGTTGGTGAGGGTCCGAGGGGAGCTCATGGCCCAAGCGGGGAGCTCCCGCCCCGGGACCATGGCTGCCGTACTCGGGATGGATGACGAAGCCGTCGAGGCGTTGTGCCAAGACACTTCGATTCCGCCAGAGTCCTTGGTCGTGCCGGCCAACTTCAACTCTGCGGGTCAGGTTGTCATCTCGGGTGACCTGGACGCGATAGATCGCGCGGCTGAACTGGCCCCGAAGCGCCGAGCTCGGCGGGTGGTTCGCCTGCCCGTGTCGGGAGCCTTCCACTCTCCTCTGATGAAGCCAGTCGTAGAGGGACTGAGGGATCGTCTCCGACCGGTCGAGTTCCGGCGTCCACGCTTCCCCGTCTATACCAACGTGACCGCGGAGCCCGTGCGTGAAGCGGAGCCCGCCCGGGAGTGTCTGATTCGACAGCTTACTCGACCGGTACGCTGGGCAGCTTCGGTCAACGCGATGCTCGAGGATGGTGCGACGCGTTTCCTCGAGCTTGGTCCCGGCAACGTGCTTGTGGGGCTCAATAGACGGAACGCCCGTGGGATCGAGTCGGTCTCTATCGGCGAGCCTGAAGAGGTTTCCGCTTTGAATTCAAGCCATACGGGATAGGAGTCGTGCGAATGATGGAACTCGAGGGCAGCGTTGCAATCGTTACTGGGGGTTCGCGAGGAATTGGGCTTGCAATCGCGACCGCACTCTCAGGAGGTGGCGCCCGTGTGGCCGTGATCGGACGCGATGGAGAGCGGGCCAGGGAGGCAGCGGACCAATTGCCCGGCGACGGTCACCTCAGTCTTTCCTGCGACGTGGCGGACTCCGCCCAGACCGCGGAGGCAGTCAGTAGGGTGACGGAAGAGCTCGGTGGCGTGACGATTCTCGTGAACAACGCGGGGATCACCCGCGACAATATCATGCTCCGTCTAAAAGATGAGGATTGGGATGAGGTTATACGGATCAACCTAAAGGGAACATTTAATATGACCCGGTCAGTTGTTCGCGGCATGATGAAGAGAAGGGACGGGGTGATCCTTAATCTCTCTTCCGTGGTAGGGCTCGCCGGGAATGCGGGTCAAGCGAATTATGCCGCCTCAAAAGCCGGTATTCTGGGTTTCACGAAGAGCGTAGCACGAGAGCTCGCCTCCCGAGGGATCCGCTGTAACGCGATTGCTCCGGGGTTCATCGAGACGGACATGACCAAAGCGCTAGACGAGAGCCAGACCGAGGCTTTGAAGCAGCGGATCCCTCTGGGCCGGCTCGGATCCCCGGCGGATGTTGCCGGTGTCGCCCGATTTCTCGCGGGCCCTGCGGCTCGCTACATTACCGGGCAAGTGATTGTAGTGGACGGGGGGATGTCGACCTGACCCCCCCGTTGGGCGGGAATTAATCGAACGACTTACCCCAACTCAAGAGGCACGGCATGGCGGACAGCACCGAAGCACGGGTGAAGGAGATCATCGTGAATGAGCTCGGGGTGGAGGCTGAGAAGGTCACCCCCGAGGCTTCGTTTGTCGAGGATCTGGGCGCCGACTCCCTCGACACTGTTGAGCTCGTCATGGCGTTCGAAGAGGAGTTCGGGATCGACATCCCCGATGAGGATGCAGAGCAGATGGGGACGGTTGGGGAGGCCATCAAATACCTACAGAGCAGCTCCGACTCTTGAGCGTGGTTTGCAGGGAATCTAAGCGATTGATTGACTTTGATTGCGGCTCGGACGGCCACGCGTATGGCTGACATCAACAGGCGTGAGGTGGTGGTCACGGGGATGGGACTCGTTACGCCGGTGGGGGTCGGACTGGATGACGCATGGACGGCTCTGTTGGAGGGTACACCCGGCGGGACAGCGATCTCCCTGTTCGATGCGACGGACGAGTATCCGTCTCGTGTCGCTTGTGAGGTGAAAGAGTTCGACCCCTCCGCGGTACTCGATCCTAAAGAAATCCGGCGATACGACCGGTTCGCTCAGTTCGCGCTGGTCGCGGCGGACGAGGCGATGGACCACGCTGGGCTTGTCGGCCCGCCCGAGGGGGTCGCACCGGAGCGCTTCGGGGTAGTCGTTGGGGCCGGGATTGGTGGGATGGCGACCTTCGAACAGCAGTGCAGGCTGTTGATCCAGCGCGGCCCGGGACGGGTCAGCCCCTTCTTCATTCCGATGTTCATTCCCGATATCGCACCGGGGCTGGTCTCGATCCGATACGGAGCGCAAGGTCCCAACTATAGCACCGTATCCGCATGTGCCTCCTCCGCTCATGCCGTGGGGGACGCCTTTCGGATCATCGAGCGTGGCGACGCCGACGTGATGATCGCCGGTGGGAGCGAAGCGGCCGTGACCCCTCTAGCCATGGCCGGCTTCGGAGCCATGAAGGCGATGTCCACTCGGAACGACGAGCCTGCGAGCGCAAGCCGTCCCTTCGACGCGACACGAGACGGATTCGTCATGGGAGAGGGCGCCGGCATTTTGATACTGGAGGCGCGTGAGGTTGCCGACGGCAGGGGTGCTCCTGTGCTCGGGCGTGTGGTGGGGTTCGGCATGTCTGCCGACGCGTATCACATTACGGCCCCCGTTCCCGGGGGTGTCGGCGCCCAAGCCGCCATGAGATTGGCTCTCGAGGACGCGGGCGCCGATGCGCAGGAGGTGGGCTATATCAACGCGCACGGAACGTCTACACCGCAGAACGACAAGTCCGAGACCGTTGCCATTCGAGCAGTGCTCCGCGAAGCCGCCGACGATGCGGTTGTCGGATCAACGAAGTCCATGACCGGACATCTTCTTGGCGCAGCCGGGGCGGTCGAAGCCGTGGTGGCCGTGATGGCCTGCTTGAAAGGAAGGATCCCGCCGACGATCAACCTCGAACGTCCAGACCCAGACTGCGACTTGGACTACGCGGCCGATGGGCTTCGCGAAAAGGCCGTGGGGTTGGCGCTCTCCAACTCCTTTGGCTTCGGCGGGCACAATGTTTGTCTTGCCTTTCGACCCTGAGGGCGCGGGGGGGCGACCGTTCTGACGAACTATGCGAATCGGATTTGGCTACGATAGCCACAGCTTCGATGAGGAGCGTGACTGCATCCTAGGGGGTGTGGTGATCCCAGGGGCGCCCGGCCTGAGTGGCTTCTCGGACGGCGACGCCCTGGCCCACGCGGTGACGGACGCAATTCTTGGAGCCGCCACTCTCGGTGACATCGGTCGCCACTTTCCCCCGGGAGAAGAGAGGTGGAGGGACGCGGATTCAATGGACCTCCTCCGGCGAGCGGTGTCACTCGTCCACGAAGCGGGTCATCGAGTCGGTAATGTGGATGTCACCGTGGTTTGCGAGAGCCCCGAGATCGGGCCCTTGGCGGAACGGATCCGGAGTGCTCTGGCCGGCGCCCTCGCGGTGCCGGTCGGCGATGTTTCTGTAAAAGGCAAGACGAACGAAGGGATGGGTTGGGAGGGAAGGCGCGAGGGCCTCGCCGTGCACGCGGTTGCGCTCCTCCGAGACGAAGTGTGATGCGTGAATCAGCCGAGTTCCGGACGGAGCACTTCCGAGACTACCTGACATTCGATCGCGGACTGGCCGAGCGGACGGTGCGGGCATATGGCCGCGACGTCCTACGCCTCATCGATTTTCTTCGCCGGAGGGGAGCCTGCGCCCCCCCAGATGTCTCACACGTGGATCTTCGCGAATACGTCTTCTTTCTGAGGGACGAGGGTCTCGCGGCTAGCTCGATCCGGCGATCGATCTCGTCAGCCCGTACCTATTTCTCGTTCCTACTCGACGAGGGGGTCCTAGAGGCCGATCCGACGGAACGCATAGAACCCCCTCGGAGTTGGCAGAGGTTGCCGGACTTTCTGACAAGGGATGAAGTCGTTCGCATGATCGAGTCTCCCCCTCGGGATCACCCGTCGTATTGGCGCGACCGCGGGATCCTGGAGGTCCTTTACGCAACGGGGATCCGCGTCTCCGAGCTGATCACGGCGCGGGTATCCAACCTCGACCTGGATGAGGCCCTGCTTCAGGTGGTCGGGAAAGGATCCCGCGAACGCATCGTTCCGGTGGGACGAACAGCCTCGGGGGTGGTTCACAGATACCTATGTGAGGTTCGCCCTGTGCTCGATCAGGGAGAGAGTGACGGTGCGCTCTTCCTGAATCGACGAGGCCGTCCTCTCACCCGGATGGCGATCTGGAACCTAGTCAAAGGCGCGGCGAAGCGGGGTGGGATCGCAAAGAGGGTGTCCCCACATACACTCAGGCACACCTTTGCCACTCATCTTCTCGAAGGGGGCGCAGACCTCATTGCGGTGCAGGAGCTACTCGGCCACGCCGACGTTTCGACTACGCAGATCTACACTCACGTAGACCGAGAATACCTGCATCAGGTCCACCGGCGCTTCCACCCAAGAGCGAAATGAGCTACCGAATGGCGTCGGCGTCCGCGTCCGCTTCCGTTTCCGCTTGGACCCGTGCCTCTTGCTCTGCGAGCGCGAGCGCGAAGAGAGCTGCCTGATCGTCCGCTGACCTGAGGAATCGGATCGCGGTTTGCAATACGGTGTCGCGATCGGACTGGATCTCCAGCGCGCGATCGTTCCGGTCGAGTCGCTGGTAGTAAAAGACCTGGACTCGCCACGCGAGATAGTTGCGAGCCTCTTCGGTCAGAAGTTCCTCGGATACTCCCGCGTCTACGATCGAGGCGAAGAGGCCATCAAGCGCCTCCTGGGGGAATTCAACCACGCTCGTATCACCGGACTCCCGGAACGCTTGGACCGCTGCGAAACCGGTTTCCTGAATCCGCGTTTGCAGTGGGAACTCTACTTCCACGGCCGCATTCAAAAGGTCCTGTTCCGCAGTGGACAGAGTGTCGCCCAGGATCTCTAGATCGGGGAAGACCCCTCCTCCTCCCAGTAGCTTCCGTCCTCCGACCGACGTGAACTCTGGAATCGAGTCCGGCTCAATCACCCGACCCTCGAGGTCACGCGGGCGATTCAAGGATCGGCCCTGAGGCGTGAACCACTCACCTGAGGTGATCCGAATGAGCCGTCCCTCGGGCAGTGGGATGACGCTCTGAACCGTCCCCTTCCCGAAGGTCCGCTCCCCGAGCACCAGGGCTCGGTCGTGATCTTGTAGGGCACCCGCCACAATCTCGGCGGCTGAGGCGGAACCACGATCGACCAACACGACTATCGGAATCTCCGCCACCCGCGGTGTCATGCGGGCACGTGCCGATTCCTCTCGGAGCTCACCACTGCTCCCTCGGGTTCGCGAGCGAGTCGTAACGAGCACCGAACCGCGGTCCAAGAACAGATCCGCAAGATTGAGGGACTCGTCCAGATAGCCCCCCGGATTCCTCCGCAAGTCGAACACCATCCCGCGATCGTCTCCCATCTCAGTCAGGACCGAATCGACTTCCACCGCAGAGTTTCGGGTTACCCGGTTGAGGACGACGTAGTAGATGTCGTCGAATATTCGTTCAGATCGGACGGCGGGGATGTGTACCTCGTCGCGTTCAATCTCGAAGGGGATGGGTTCCGCGAATCCGTCCCGCCCGATGTACACGACCACGGTGGTCCCCGGTTCGCCCCGAATCCGGCTGGACGCGTCATCGACGGACCAGCCGTCTCCGTCATCCGAATTGACGCCTACGATTCGGTCGCCGACCAACAGTCCGACGTTCTCCGCTGGGGTGCCCTGGAATACGGTTGTGATGGTCACGGCCCCGTTGAGCTCGTTGATCGCGATCCCGATCCCGGCATAGTTGCCAGTACTCTGCTCCTCGAAGTTCGCGACCTCGTCGGGTGAGAGAACGGTCGCGTACGGGTCCCCGAGTTCTTTGATCAACCCGTCGATCGCCAATTCCCATAGAATTGAATCCCCTCGGGTCTCCAAGGCGTAATCCCGAATGGCCTCGAACGTGCTCCTGAAGACCTGAGACTCGGGCGAGGCGCCTTGGGTGTTCCGGGGGCCACTACGCGGAGCTCGCTGTGCCTCCAGCTCCATGGAACCTACCGAGCTCAGGACTACGAGAGGGAGGAGGAGGCGTGGGATCATGAAGTGCGCACCCTTTCGAGGGGGTCAGCGGGCCTGGGGCGCGCGGAACCAACCGCCCGTGCCCGGACCAATACTAACCACAGGAGTGCCCCTCGTTCCAGGCAAGAGCACCCGTGGTTAGAGGAATGTTATCTTCCTCACACCGAATCCGCAGCCCGCGGACCGAGAGCCCGAGCCGCCCCAATGCCCGAACCGTCTTCCGAGATTCGAGTCGAACTGGTTCAACTCCAGCCCGCAAAGGGGAAGGTTGAGGAGAATCAGGAGCGGATCAGAGAGGCGATCGAACGGGCCAAGGGGAAGGTAGATCTTCTGGTCTTTCCCGAATGCGTCCTCTCCGGCTACTTCGTGGAGGGAGCGGTCGAAGAGGTATCGCGCTGGACCACCGACGTGGCCGAGGGTCTTGGCATCCCGGGCGAGGGCGCTCCCGATGTGGTCCTGGGATTCTATGAGAAGGGAAGGGGACCCACCTACAATTCGGTAGCCTGGTTCTCGCCCGAGTCCGATGGGTATCGGCTCATTCATCGGCACCGGAAAGTCTTCCTCCCGACATACGGCGTCTTCGACGAGGCCCGTTTCGTCGCCCCAGGCGACGGGTTCCGCGCCTTCGATACCCGATTCGGAAGGGTCGGGATGCTCGTGTGCGAGGAGATGCTGCACTCGGTGGTCCCGACGCTTCTCGCACTGGACGGTGCCGAGCTCCTAATTGTCGTCGCAGCGTCTCCCGCCCGAGGCTTTCGTCCAGGGGGCGGACGACCCGGCAACCTCGAGCTGTGGGATCTTGCGGGAAGAGCGACCGCGTCAGAGCACGGGATCCACGTCGCCATCTCGCATCTGGTAGGTAGCGAAGGCGGGAAGCTCTTTCCGGGGGGAAGCACATTCTATCTTCCCGGGGGCGAGATCGGGGAGCGTGGACCGATGTTCGAGGAGGCGACCGTGTCAGCGGTCCTAGACCGGACGAGCACAGATAGGGAGCGGGCCCGCACACCCCTCCTTTCAGACCTTCGCGCGCGCTTCCCGCACCTCCTGCACTCTTTTGCCAAAGTCCGTCGACGGTCGAGAGACGGCCGGTCTGCGCGGTGGAAGCGATATCGCAGTTCCCCGAAAGGAGGAGAGCGCGAACGAGCGGAGACTGAAGGAACGCCTCCCCCAGGGGAGGCGCCCCAGTCAGGACTCCCGGACCCTGAAGACGGCTCGAAACTGGAGCTGGACCTCTCGCTGCTGGAGCGGGCTCTCGTGAGCTTCCTCCGCGACGAGATCGTATCGAGGCGAGGGTTTCAAGACGCAGTCATCGGGGTGTCCGGCGGGGTGGACTCGGCAGTGGCGCTCTTGCTTGCGGTGCAGGCACTCGGTGCGGAGCATGTCCACCCCTTCCTCCTTCCCTATTCGACCTCGAGTCCTGCGAGTCTTGAGGACGGGCATCGGGTTCTGCAGGTAGCTGGCGTGCAGGCCCGGACGATTCACATCACGGGCGCGGTCGATGCCTATGTTGACGCGGAAGAAAGCGATCTGTCCGACCTCCGACGAGGAAACTTGGCCGCTCGACTTAGGTCGGTGATCCTGTGGGATCAGGCGGCTCGTCTGAACGCCCTCCCGTTGGGGACCGGCAACAAGAGCGAGCGACTCCTCGGCTACTTCACCTGGCATGCGGACGACTCTCCCCCGGTCAACCCCCTGGGGGATCTTTTCAAGACCCAGATCTGGGCCCTGGCTCGACATCTGGGTGTTCCGAGCGAGGTAGTGGAGAAAGCGCCCAGCGCGGATCTCGTGACGGGGGTCCATGACGAGGACGAGTTGGGTGTAGCCTATCCAGTCGCGGATCGGATTCTCTTCTGGCTCCTCGAGGGGTACACCTCGGATGACCTCCTGCGTGCAGGGTTCGATCCGACGGCCGTCGAAACGGTCAGGAGCCGCCTGGAGGGCACTCACTGGAAGCGAGAGTTGCCGACTGTGGCGATGCTCTCCGCAAACTCCATTGGGGAGTCTTACCTCCGTCCTGTTGATTACTGATCAGGCTAAAGAAGAAAGCTCCACACGGCTTTGCCTATGCTCCTGGTTATCGACAACTACGACTCGTTCACCTTCAACCTGGTGCAGTTTCTAGGAGAGCTGGGGGCGGATCCGCGGGTCGTTCGAAATGACGAAGCGAGCGTTGCCGACCTCGAGGCACTGGGCCCATCCCGCGTGGTCATCTCTCCCGGACCGTGCACCCCCGCCGAGGCGGGAATCAGCGTCGAGGCCGTTCAGAGTCTGGGGTCGAAGGTTCCCCTGCTAGGCGTCTGCCTTGGCCACCAGGCCATCGGAGAGGCATTCGGGGGCCGAACCATCCGAGCGAATCAGGTGATGCACGGAAAGACGACGAGGATCCGGCACCTCGCGGAGGGGATCTTCCAAGACCTTCCGGTTCCCCTCGAGGTGACCCGATATCACTCGTTGGTGACGGATCCGGACGCTCTCCCCTCTGAACTCTTGGCAGTGGCCTGGTCGCCAGCGGGACCAGATGGAGCAGAAGAGGTCCAGGCGGTGCGCCACGAGGAGCTCCCGATTTGGGGAGTCCAGTTCCATCCAGAGTCTCTATTCTCCCAGGACGGTAAGCGCCTGCTCAGGAACTTCCTGGAGCTCTGATCTCACCGGTAGGCTGAAGGCCCGCGGGAGCGCCATGGGCGCCTCCAGCCTCGCGGGCTCGTCTTGATCCCTCACTGCGCTCTTTCTATCTTTCCTGGCGTGAAACTTGCAATGAAACCTTCGCGCCCGACTCTCGGGGCCCCTGGAGTCAGGTCGTGAAACAGCCTGTCCTGGGAGTCGTCCCGGCTCGCCTCAACTCGAGTCGCCTACCACGAAAACCCCTGCAGCTTATCCTCGGCCGTCCGTTGCTGGAGTGGGTGTGGCGGCGGGTCTCATCCATGCGGACCTTCGATCATCTCGTCGTTGCCGCCGACGCTCCGGAAGTCGAGCAACTCTGCGATTCGCTGGGAGCCCCCGTGGTCATGACGGATCCCCAGCATCCCTCGGGCACCGATCGCGTGGCCCAGGTTGTCGAGCGCCCCGAGTTTAGGGATTTTTCGTTGATCGTGAACGTGCAGGGAGACGAGCCCTTGGTGGAAGAGGCTCATCTCAGTCGTGCCGTCGAACTGGTGCGAAATGGGGATTGGGATGTCGGGACCTGCGCTACCCCACTCGTTACGTCCGAGGCTCGCCAGGACCCCTCAGTGGTGAAGGTCGCGAGGGCGGCGAGCGGGCGGGCTCTGTTCTTTTCGAGGGCCGGGATCCCTTTCAAGAGAGATGAAAAACCGAGCGCCGAGGAGCTCACCGCCCCTCCGTTTCTGCGGCACATAGGTATTTACGCGTACCGGCGCGATGCTCTAGCGCGCTGGGTGGCGCTAAGCCCTTCCGCGCTAGAGGAGTTGGAGCGCCTCGAGCAGCTGCGGGCCCTGGAAGACGGAATGCGAATCGGAGTCGCGGTCGTCGATAGGGCTCGGCCCGGTGTGGATACCGCCGCGGACGTTATCAGAATGGAAGAAATGCTCTCGCAGAGAGGAGATCGCCTCCCATGACGGACCGGAAATGAGCGCCGAAGGCCGACCCACGAAGTACATCTTCGTAACTGGGGGCGTCGTTTCGTCCCTTGGGAAAGGGATCGCCTCGGCCTCGCTCGGACTGCTGCTCAAGGAGCGTGGTCTTCGCGTCACGATTCAGAAGTTCGACCCCTATATCAATGTAGATCCTGGGACGATGTCACCGTTTCAGCACGGAGAGGTCTTCGTCACCGACGACGGGGCCGAGACGGACCTGGACCTGGGGCACTATGAGCGCTTCATCGACGAATCTCTATCACAAGCAAACAACATCACGACAGGGCGAATCTATCAATCCGTGATCAGCAAGGAGCGGAGGGGAGACTACCTCGGCTCCACAGTTCAGGTGATCCCTCACATAACGGACGAGATCAAGGCGAGTATCCGCCGATTGGCGAGTGCACACGACGTCGTAATCACCGAAATCGGGGGGACCGTTGGCGACATCGAGAGTCTTCCATTCCTCGAGGCGATCCGACAGTTCCGGCAGGAGGCGGGTCCCCAGAACGCACTCTATCTACACCTGACGTTGGTTCCGTTCATTTCGGCCGCGGGCGAGCTGAAGACTAAGCCGACCCAGCACTCGGTCCGAGAGCTCATGCAGATCGGGATCCAACCTCACGTGCTCGTCTGCCGCTCCGAGCATCCGTTGGACAAAGAGATCCGTTCCAAGATCGCGCTTTTCACGAATGTCGACCCCCGCGGTGTGATCGAGGCCTTGGACGTGGATTCGATCTACCAGGTCCCGCTCGAGTACAAGCGACAGGAGCTCGACGACTACGTCGTGGAACTGCTGGGTCTCGACGGACAATCGCCAGATCTCACCGAGTGGACGCGGATGGTCCGGGCTATCCGTAACCCTCCAGGGAAGGCGGTTCGGATCGCAGTCGTCGGCAAGTACACGGACCATGTGGATTCCTACAAGTCGGTTCAGCAGGCCCTCATTCATGGCGGAATCGCAAACGATGTGACGGTGGAGATCGACTGGATCTCGTCGGAGGTGTTCGACCGCGACGACGAACCCGGCCGCCGACTGGATCGCTACGACGGGATTCTCATTCCGGGGGGGTTCGGTCCTCGCGGGATCGAGGGCATGCTGAGGACGATTCGATGGGCCAGAGAGGTTGGACGCCCTTTCTTCGGCATCTGTCTCGGACTCCAGTGCGCCGTCATCGAGTTTGCGCGAAACGTACGTGGGCTTCACCAGGCTCACTCTCTGGAATTCGATTCCGAGTCACCAGATCCGGTCATCTGTCTCATGGACTCGCAGAGACAGGTAACCGACAAGGGGGGCACGATGCGGCTGGGCGCTTACCCGGCGCGTCTTCGGGCCGGATCGAAGGTTGCCGGCATCTACGGCGTCGACGAGACATCGGAGCGGCACCGTCATCGTTACGAGGTGCACCACCAATACCGCGAGGGTCTCGAGGCGGACGGTTTGTGCGTGAGCGGGGCATCGCCAGATGACAAGCTCGTGGAGATCGTCGAGCTGAAGGACCATCTGTGGTTCGTTGGGTGCCAATTCCATCCCGAACTGAAGAGCCGACCCACTCGGCCCCACCCGCTCTTCGCTTCGTTCATTGAGGCTGCTGCGCACCGTGCTGAGGGCTACGCGGAGTCTGTCCCCGGGGCTGCGGTGGCTGCGGAGGCCGGGGGATGAAGCTCTTCGAGCAGTTTAGCCTCATTGCAGGGCCCTGCGTCCTGGAAGACGCGGAATTGAACTGTCGCGTCGGCGAGCATTTGGCGCAGCTGTCGGAACGCCACAGGCTTCCGGTGATCTTCAAGGCCTCGTTCGACAAAGCCAACAGGTCGCGGATCGACTCCCCGCGGGGCCCTGGGATGGACGAAGGACTGCGACTTCTCTCAAATGTGCGCGAGGAGACGGGGCTTCCCACGCTGACGGACGTTCACCTACCTGACCAGGCTGAAGCGGTCGCTCAGGGGGCCGATGTTCTTCAGATCCCCGCCTTCCTCTGCCGACAGACGGACCTGATAGTGGCGGCTGCCTCGACCGGACGGCCAGTAAACATCAAGAAGGGGCAGTGGATGGCTCCCGAGGAGATGACCGCCGTCGTCGAGAAGGCCCGATCGGGTGGCGCCTCGACTCTCCTCGTCACGGAGAGAGGTACGTTTTTCGGATATGGAAACCTTGTCGTGGACATGCGATCGTTCCGCGCTATCCGGGCGGCCTGCAGCGTCCCAGTCGTGTTCGACGGCACGCACAGCGTACAGCGTCCAGGGCGAGTGAGAGGATCGAGCGGTGGAGACCCGGAGCACATCCCGTCGCTCGTTCGAGCGGCGGTCGGCGCCGGTTGCGATCACCTCTTTCTGGAGACCCATCCCGAGCCTCGGTTAGCCCCATCGGACGGCTCCAATATGCTGCCATTAGGGGAGTTGGACGCTCTTGTGGCAGAAGCTCTGAGAGTGCTGGCGGCGTTAGGTGGCCGGGCGGAGGACCGTGTAGCCGCCGGGGTCAGCCGATGACGGTTGTCCGAGAGCTTCAGACGAACGAGGGCCGCGGCGCCAGCCCGGATCGACCGGCTACCGCAGCGATCCCCAACGAGCTAGCTCGAGCCGTTCGCCTCGTCATCCTGGACGTGGACGGAGTGCTTACCGACGCGGGCGTCTACGTTGGGGAGACAGCAGCGGGTGACCCGGTCGAGCTCAAGCGGTTCGACATCCAGGATGGGTTGGGGATCCGGCTGCTTCGAGAGTCAGGGGTGAAGGTCGCGCTGATCTCCGGAAGGATTTCGCCCGCCACTTCACTGCGAGCTCGGGAGCTCGGGATTGAGGACTGTCACCAGGATGCGGGCGCCAGAAAACTCCCCTTGGTTCGGGCCCTCCTTGATCGGTATGAACTGGAGTGGCCCCAAGTCGCGATGCTGGCCGATGACCTCCCAGACCTCCCGGTCTTCCGCAAGGTCGGCTTCCCGGTTGCGGTAGGGAATGCCGTAGAGGAGATACGAAGGGAGGCCGCGTGGGTAATCCCTGAGACCGGGGGGCGAGGAGCGGTGAGGGCGTTCGCGCGGGCTCTTTTGGGGGCCCGAGGGGAGTGGGATCGAGCCGTGGAGGCCTATTGTGCCGCTCGCACAGATGAGTGACACGTCGCGACTCGAAGGCACGGCAGAGTCGTGTCCGGACGGGCGTCGGCTAGTCGGTGAGGCGCGCCGCGTCCTTCAGGCAGAGGCGGGAGCGATCGCCGACCTGGCGGACCGGCTTGACGACCGATTCTCCGAGGCAATCGAGCTGCTCTGGGCGGTCGAAGGACGAGTCATCGTCACGGGTGTGGGAAAGAGTGGTATCATAGCCAGGAAGCTCGCCGCAACCTTCACGTCGACTGGGACACTGGCCACCTTCCTTCATCCGGTCGATGGCCTGCATGGGGACCTCGGGATCGTCTCGCGCGGGGACCTCGGAGTCTTCGTCTCGAAGAGTGGGAGCACATCGGAGCTGGCGGGACTCATGGAGTACCTGCTCCGTCTGGGATTGTCCACGATCGCGCTGACTGGGGATCCACAATCCCCGCTGGCCAAGAGTGCGACCATCGCGCTGGATTGCCGAGTCAGCCAAGAGGCATGCCCCATGGATCTCGCGCCGACGTCATCCACGACGGCCGCGCTGGCGATGGGAGACGCACTCGCCATGGTTCTTCTCCAGCGTAAGGGTTTCCGACCGGAGGACTTCGCGCGATTCCATCCAGGGGGAGCGCTCGGCCGGCGCCTGACGCTCACGGTCACGGATTTGATGGTGACCGAGGACTATCCCGAGGTGACTGCGGATGCGGCCATTCGGGACTGTATTGTTCCCCTCGCCCATATGAGGGGAACCGTCCCGATCGTAGACGCGGGTCGAAGAGTCGTGGGAGTGGTGACCGCGGGCGACCTCACTCGGGTCATGGATGGGAGGGACGACTTCCTCGATCTCCCGGTGCGCGACGTCATGACCGGCGATCCCAAGACAACCTCTGCGGATGCGTTAGCGGGAGTAGTAGTGCGAGAGATGGAGGACCATGGGATCATGGCGCTACCAGTCGTTGACGAAACTGGAGTGTTGACGGGGATGGTCCATCTTCACGACGTGCTCAGGGCGGATGTAGCATGAGCTCCGTCCCGGAGATCCGCCGCCGCGCGACGGTTTGGACTTTTCTGCTCGCAACCATTCTGGGGTCCTGTAGCGAAGATCAGCCGGTAGCGACTCTCACCGGGGATGTCACGTTCCTAGGGGCGGAAGGGGTCGTCATGGGAGGAATCACAACGCTTACCAACGATCAAGGAATCCGGACCGCTCGGCTTCAATTCGACACGGCTTTTCAGTGGACCGACTCGACGCATCAATCACTTCGGGCGGTCGACTTAACGGTGTTCAACGAGGACGGATCGGAGCGCGCGCGCGTCACCTCCCTACGGGGAACCTTTGAGCCTCATGATCAAAGCCTGACTGCAGTGGGCGCTGTGGTGCTGGTGGTACCGTTTCAAGAGCGACGGCTGCTGACAGAGGAGCTCCATTACGACCCACAGCGCGAGGAGCTCTGGAGCGATTCGTCGTTCGTGATGACGGAGGCGGGCCGAACCTACGAGGGAACCTCATTCACATCTGATCTCGAGTTCCAGGATTTCATCGTTTTCGGAACAGAGGGCACAGGAAGGTGACGAGATGACCCCTCTCCGTGGCCGAGGAGCTCGAACGCTGTTGCTCACATCGGCTTGTTGGATCCTGTTCCCAGCAGGCGACCTACTGGCTCAGGATCTCGGGAACAATTGTGATTTTCGGAGCTTCCGCGTACTGAATTCGCGCGCGATCGCCATCGGCCAGCGACTGACATGGATCGGTCAGCCGGAGCTAGTTTGCGAAGGAGGAGTGGAGATTCAAGCCGACAGCGCCGTGGTGTGGGAGGCTGCTGGCAGGACGGAGTTCATTGGCCAGTTCCGTTATCAGGATCCGGAGCGTGAGCTGGAATCCGATAGTGCGGACTACTTCGAGCGAGAAGGCCGACTCTTCGCGCGCGGCCAGGTCCGGATGATCAGTCGGAATGGTGGACCCCAAGTGCGGGGAGACACCCTGAACCTCTACGAGAACGGCGAGACTCCGGCAGACGATCGCATGGTCGTGAGCGGCCGGCCGGCGTTTGCGTTGGTTTCGCCGAGTGACTCTGCGGAGAGCTCGGCTGGCTCCCCCCCCTACGAGGTCACGGCCGCGCAGCTAAGGTTCGAGGGCGAGCGGTTCTTCTATGCGGAGGGGGAAGTGGAGATCGACCGAGACTCGCTCCATGCCAGCTCTCGGTCCCTTTCGTTCGACCGCACACTGGGGAACCTGATTCTCGTCGGTGACGCGCGGGTGGAGTCGGGCGGTGCCGAGTTCAGGGGAAGAACGATCTTCCTGACACTCCCCGATGACGAACTCACCTCGATGACGCTCGAGGAGGATGGAGAGCTCCGCACGAATGATCTGGAACTGTTTGGCGAAGAGGTTCAGATCGAGTTTGGGGAGGATCAGATGCAGCGTCTGCTGGCGATCCGGTCCCCCGACGCCGCGACCGTGATGCCGGACTCGGTTCCGCCGACATCACCGGAAGGGGTCGAGGCTACGGAAGTAGCGGCTGACGAAGGCTCGCCGCGGCCGGAGGCCTACACGGAGGGCTTCTTGCTCACCGCCGATTCCATCGAGGTACTGGCCCCCGACGGTGTTCTGGAGACGGTGCATGCGAACGGTACGGCACGGGCGGAAGCTCACGGCGGGGAGGCGGAGGTGGCTCCGGACGAGGTGTCGGTGGACGAAACCACGGTGGCCGCAGCGGACGGTGCTTCCATCGACGCAGATAGCGTCGGGTTCGATTTCGGGACCTTGAGCCGCGACTGGATCGAGGGGGACGCGATCGTAGCGACCTTCATCCCGGTGACCGATTCGGTACGGACGGCCTTGTCCGATGAGGCGGTGCCCGATGAGGAGGTCTCCCCCGGGGGAACCTCACCTGATGCGGCCGAAGCGGAGGCAGAGTACGTGCTCGATCGGCTCGTAGCCGTTGGCAGTGCGCGGACCCTATATCGTTCTCCTCCCGAGGATCAAGCCGTGAGTCCGACCGACGAGCCCCTCCCACCCCGAGATGAGTGGGCGATCAGCTACCTCCTCGCGGACCAAATCATATTGACTCTGGTGGGAGGCCAAGTGCAGCAGGTGCACGCCGAGGGTGCCGTCTCCGGGTTGCAGCTAGAGCGGGAGCAGCCTCCCGCAACGGAGGAGACCCCCCAGGATGAGACGGCGGAGCGTGAGGTGAATCCGTGAGCAGAGATCCCTCGGTGCCGAGCCCGGAGGTACAGGAACCGGTCGCGGACCGAGACTTCGGGAGTGGCGCGAGCGCGATCGGCGTGGTTGAAGGTGGAAGCCTTCTTCGGGGTGAGGGACTGACCAAGATCTACCAGCGTCGAAAGGTCGTAAACGCTGTGGACCTAGAGGTTACCCAGGGAGAAATCGTTGGACTCCTGGGCCCCAATGGGGCAGGGAAGACAACAACTTTCTATATGATCGTCGGACTGATTTCTCCCAACGAAGGATGGGTGACTCTAGACGGAAGCGATCTGACCCGGGTTCCGATGTACAAACGGGCTCGCCTCGGTGTCGGATACCTGGCCCAAGAGCCATCGATCTTTCGGAAACTCAGTGTTGAGGAGAACGTCCTCGCGATCCTGGAGACGCGCGGTTTGCCGAAACGCGAGAGGCGAAAGCGTCTGGAGGAGCTCCTCAACGAGCTCTCGATCGCCCACCTCCGCAAGAACAAGGCGTACACACTCTCCGGCGGTGAGCGGCGCCGCCTCGAGATCACGCGCGCGCTGGTCCGGGAACCGAAGTTCATGCTCCTGGACGAGCCGTTCGCCGGCATCGACCCGATCGCCGTGAACGACATCCAGCAGATCGTGCACGACCTCCGTCACCGCAACATCGGCGTGATCATTTCCGATCACAATGTCGAGCAGACCCTCGATATCGTGGACCGAGCCTACATCATGTACGAGGGCCAGATCAGAGTGTCGGGGAGCGTCTCAGAGCTCATTTGGAATGACGAGGTCGCGGAAATCTACCTGGGCCCGACGCTCACCAATCGGATGAGACATCGCTATCCTCGCCCCGAGGAGCCTTCGTCAACCGGGATCGAAGAGGACTGAGGGGAAGAGGATGAGTGGATTCGGGAATCGGCTCTTCCAGAGCGCTGAGCTCCGGCAGGAGATGAAGATCAACCCTCGCCTCTACCAGGCGATGGAGTTGCTTCACATGCCGCTGCTAGATCTCCAGCAACACCTCAAGCAAGAGATGGCAGAGAATCCCTTCCTAGAACTTGCCGAGGCCGATGTCGAACGAGAGGTCTCGCTCGAGGAGGAGGCCGAGGCGGAGGAGAAGGAGAATTCCGACAACGACGAGATCGACTGGGAAGAGATTTTGCTCGATGGATTCGACGCGGGGGGGTACCGCGGCCAGCGTGAGGAACGCGAGTACCGGGAACACACCCAGGTCGAATCGGCCGATCTGAGGGATCACCTTCGCGAGCAGCTGCATCACCTGACCATCTCGGATCGCGAGATCCGACTGGGCGAGGAGATCGTAGGGAATATCGACGATGCTGGGTTAATCACCTGCACCCTCGAGGAGGTTGTCGAGGGGGTGAACGACTGGCTCTTGGAGGTCCGAGAGATCGCTGAAGAGCGTGCGCGCGCGATTGACGATGAGGAGGAGCGCCGGGAGGAGATGGGGGAGGTCGACGAGCTATTCCAGGATTACACGATCCTCGAGGCGGAGGCCATGCTGGAGGTTGTCCAGACTTTGGATCCGCCGGGTGTCGGTGCCCGGGATCTTCGGGAGTGCATTCTGCTCCAGCTTCGTACGCGTGAGGAGGAGGACTCGCTGGCATTCACACTCGTAAGGGACCATTTCGAGGATTTCCTGAATCACAAGTGGAACGAGATCGCGCGGACCCTCGGCATCGCGGCGCGGGAGGTGCAGGATGCTGCTGATGAGGTGGCCAAGCTCGATCCGAAGCCCGGCCTGCGGCACGCTCCTGACGACGACACTTATATCCTTCCGGATCTCATCGTCGAGAAGATCGACGGGGAATACCACGTGTTCCTCAATGACACGAGCCTTCCTAGGCTACGGCTCTCGCGAGCCTATCGTGAGGTGGCCCGAGACAAGGGCAAATTCAAGGGCGAGAACAAGGAGTTCATCGCCTCCAAGCTCAACTCGGCAAGCTGGATGATCCAGGCGATCGAGCAGCGCCGCCAAACGATGTTGAAGGTCATGAACTTCATCGTTAATCGGCAGCGTGATTTCTTCGAGAAGGGCGTCCAGCACCTCCGGCCACTCACCCTTAGGGAAGTGGCAGAGCATATCGAGATGCACGAATCGACGGTTTCCAGAGTCACTAACGAGAAATTTGCTCAGACGCCAAGGGGAGTGTACCCCCTGAAATTCTTCTTCTCGAGCGGACTCTCCACCGCTTCTGGAGAGGATATCTCCGCACGGGGGGTCAAGGACAAGATCCGAACTCTGGTCAACCAGGAGAACTCGGGTAAGCCGCTGACAGATCAGAAGATCGTAGAGCTTCTCGATTCCGACGGTGTCCAGATTGCGCGCCGGACCGTTGCAAAGTACCGCGACCAGCTGGGAATCCTCCCGGCCCGGATGCGAAAGCGTGTCTGACGGGAGCCAGTCCTCTTCCGAACTCGTGGTCCCAGAGCCGTATCGAAGGGACTTCGCCCTTGTGATCCCCGCATACAACGAGTCGCCCGTGGTCCCGTCGCTGATTCGGGAGCTCAGGGAGACCTTCGACCGCCATCACCTGGAGGGAGAAGTTTTCCTCGTCGACGACGGTTCCGTGGATGGTACGGCAGCGCTCGCGAGAAGCGAGGCCGCGCAATGGGCCGGATTCAGGGTGTTGGAGCATGGTACGAATCAGGGCAAGACGGAGGCGATTCTTAGCGCAGCCCGGGAGACCGACCGCTCTGTGCTGGTGATCTTCGACGCGGATCTTCAGCATTCCCCGGAGGAGATCCCACGGTTTCTCGCGAAGCTGGCCGAGGGGTGGGACATCGTCTGTGGAAGAAAGGTCGGCGAGTATGACAAACAGGCGGTATCGTCGGTCTACAACCGACTGTCTCGCCAGATGTTCAGGGTGCCGGTGTCCGACCTGAATTCGATGAAGGCCTTCCGGAGGTCGGTCCTGGAGGAGGTACGGCTTCGATACGATTGGCATCGGTTCTTCGTTGTCTTGGCCCACGCGAAAGGACACACTGTGACGGAGCTGGACATCACCCTCCATCCGCGTCGCGCCGGGGAGTCGAAGTATTCGGGGCGATGGCGGGTCTTGGGGGGAATCGTGGATCTCGTCTCGGTTTGGTTCCTGACCATCTTCTCGCGGAAGCCGCTTCTTCTCTTCGGGACTTTCGGTGCGGCTCTGGTGGTTCTGGGTCTGCTGGTCGGGATTCTCTCGATCTACCTGCGGTTCGTGCATGGCCTGGGCTTTCGCCCACTCCTGGACCTCGTCGTTCTGCTGGAATCCGTGGGGTTCACCGTGTTCGGTTTCGGACTCCTTGCCGAGATGGTTGCAGAGCTGAGGGAGGAGGTGGACGCACTGGGGCGAAGCTCGCGGCGATGACGGAGGGCCGACAGCTCGGACGAGTCCTCGCGGTGGTCGGGACACGGCCAGAGGCGATCAAGATGGCGCCGGTGCTGGAGGCTCTGGAGGTCCGGCAAGATCACCTAGAGACCCGTTTGGCGTTGACCGGACAGCACGACGAGCTGGTGGATGAGGCGCTGGCCACCTTCTGTCTGGAGCCCGATTGGGACCTCGCCATCATGCGGGATGGACAGTCGCTCACCGAAGTAGCGAAGGCGTGCCTCGAGGGAATCGGGCAGATTCTGGAAGAGTGGCGCCCTGACTTGGTCCTTGTGCAAGGTGACACCGCCTCGGTCTTCTTCGCTACGCTAGCCGCGTACTTCCGACAGATTCCGTCCGGACATGTCGAGGCAGGCCTTCGAACCGGCGATCTCGTGAGACCTTACCCCGAGGAGGCCTTCCGGCGCCTCTCGGGGGTCCTGGCGGAGCTGCATTTCGCGCCTACCCCGGGTGCACGCGACAACCTCCTCAGAGAGGGGGTCGACGACGCGAAGATCCATGTGACTGGGAACACGGTTGTTGACGCGCTACTAACCATCGCCAACCGGGAGCAGGGACCGGAGTCCACCGTCCTTCAGCGGCTTGTCGACCCGGCCGCGCCGCCGTTCGTACTTCTCACCGCGCACCGGCGAGAGTCGTTCGGTCCCCCCCTCGAACGGGTTTTCCGCGCGGTGCTGGAGTTAGCGCGTAAGGAGGAGGCGGTCGAGATCGTCTACCCGGTGCACCCCAACCCTGAAGTCGTGGATCCGGCTCGGCGTATCCTCGGCGATCACCCCAGGATCCATCTGGTCGCCCCCCTTACATATCCAGATCTAGTCGCCGCACTTCAGAGCGCGACCTGTGTTCTCACGGACTCCGGGGGAATTCAGGAGGAGGCACCCACTTTCGGGACGCCGGTCCTCGTGCTCCGAGAGGTGACCGAGCGGCCTGAGGGGGTAGAGGCGGGGGTCGCGCGTCTGGTTGGTACCGACCCGGAGGAGATCGTCGCGCATGCACGAGCGCTGATCGGACGCGAGCCAGATGAGCGCGCGGGAGCCCGCGCCGCGAACCCCTATGGAGATGGACGAGCCGGCGAGAGAATCGCCGCGCATGTCGAGACCTTTCTGGGAGCGACGCCTCGAGAGACGAACGCGTGAAGATCCTCATACACAGCGTCTATTATCCGCCCGAGGTCGGAGGCCTCGAGAGTCACGTCGCGGGATTGGCTGCTGGGCTCGCGAAGCGCGGAGTAGAGGTTAGAGTCGTCACCTCGCGGTCCCTCGCCGGCCTGCCGCCGGAAGAGGAGATTCAGGGTGTCAGAGTGAAACGGACGTGGCTCCCTTCGCGCTCCACGCCGGGGTGGGTGGCGTATGCCCTCGGATCCCTGCCGGCCACCCGAGGGTGGGGGCGATGGGCGGACCTCATCCATGCTCAATCGTTCGCTTCGGTGCTGCCTGCGGGCTTGGCGGCGCGGTCCGCACGGCGACCTTGGCTCGCATCGTTTCACACCTCCCATTTCTTGGCTCGAGCGCAGCGACCCCTTTGGACTCCGATCCTTCGGCGGCTCGTCGGTTGGCCGGATCATGCTCTCGCGGCCTCGGAAGAGATCGCTGAGGTGGCGATGGAGCTGGCGCGGGGAACGTACGTGGAGGCCCTCACGAACGGGGTCGATACCGACCGGTTTCGGCGCCAAGGGGCAGGTAGTGCCACTCAGGACACGATGCGTACGGTGCTGGTTCCCAGGAGACTCTTCGCCAAGAACGGGGTGGAGTTTCTTGTCCAGGCCCTTCCGGAGATTCGGTCAAAGATTCCGGACGTACAGGTCCTGGTCATCGGGGACGGGCCCGAGCGACCCCGGCTCGAGGCTTTGGCTGTTCGATTTGGTGTGACCAAGTCGATTCGGTTTCTGGGCTCCCGACCCCATGAAGAGATGCCCGCTCTTCTCTCGTCGGGCGAGATCGCTGTGCTCCCGTCTCTTGTGGAGGCCACCTCGGTCGCAGCGCTCGAGGCCATGTCCTGCCAGCTGGCCATCGTAGCGAGCGCGGTCGGCGGCCTGCGACAGATTGTGGATTCCGAGGTCGGGGCGTTGGTACCGCCCGGAGATCCCGCGGCTCTCGCCGACGCAGTGGTTGAGCTACTCGAGGATGAACAGTTGGCTGAAAAAGGGCGACGGGGCCGTGAGCGGGTGGTCGCTCTCTGGAGCAACGAGCGCCTGGTCGACCGACATCTGGAGATCTATGAAGACCTCCTTGAGGGTCGAGGCGTGAAGGAGCCTTTTGCGGTGGGTGGGCGCGAATGATGGCGCGTAGGCAGCGTAACCGGGGTGATAGCGCGCGCCGTAGCTCCGGGGGTGGCGGTGGAGCGGATAAGCGGCAGGACCCCAAGTACACCAAGGGCCCCGAGGGCCCACTTGCCGGGCCGAAGGGTGAGCCCCTGGGTGGCGTCCCGGGATGGACTGCACCGGTCCTCTATGCGGTGGTTACCGTCATCCTCTTCCGCGATTTCGTCTTCTCGGACCAGATGCTTGTAGGTCAGGACACCTTTTCCTTGGGGTACGTCGCGCGGGCCTTCTACGCGGACGCTCTTCGCTCCGGGGTCTTCCCGCTGTGGAATCCTCAGATTCTCGGGGGAACGCCATTCCTGGAGTCGCTTGCGGGAGGTGACTCTCTCTATCCGCCGTCGCTCCTCCTCCTCTTCCTTACGGAGACATACCGAGCCCTGGGGTGGAAACTCGTTCTGCACGTTTTCCTTGCGGGGTGCTTCATGTACCTCTGGGTCCGGTCCCTCGGCGGCTCGAAGGCAGCCGCCTTGTTGAGCGGGCTGATCTACCTATTGGCTCCGTACATGGTGACCCTGGTCTACCCGGGGCACGACGGAAAACTGTTCGTCACCGCGCTAACACCGCTCCTATTCTCAGTTACGGAGTGGATGCTGTCGCGTAGGGACCTGGTGCCGGCGGCAGCGGTAGGGTCGGTCATAGCCCTTGTGATCCTCACCACCCACTTCCAGATGGCGTACTTCCTCTTCGGGGCGGTGGGCGCCTACATGGTGCTTCGCTGTGTACAGATTGCGAGGGGAGGGGAGGGCTGGCCCGTGGCTGTGCGCCGGCTCGCGCTCTTTCTCAGCTTCAGTGCGCTCGGAGCGGGCGCAGCGGGCATCCAGCTGATTCCCGCCGTGGCCTATGTGACCGAGTTTTCTCGGCGGACGATGACAACGACCCCCTCAGCAGAGGACGACGGGGTCGCCTACTCCGCCTCCTGGTCGCTCCATCCGGAAGAAGCCGTCAGCCTAGTCGTCCCGGAATTCGTCGGAAACAGTTCGGGCGCTGCGGAATGGGCTACGGGCACCTATTGGGGAAGGAACCCCTTCAAGACCAATCACGAATACCTCGGGCTCGTAGCGCTGCTCCTGGCTCTGATCTCCTTCATGAGTGATTCGAAGGTGGGAATTCGTCGGTTTCTCGTTGGACTCGGGTTGCTCGCCTTCCTGTTCGCTCTTGGTGCGCATACGCCGGTGTGGAGGATCCTCTACGAGATCCTTCCGGGAGTCTCGCTCTTCCGGGCTCCATCGATGGTCATCTTCCTGACGGGGTTCTCCGTGGCCACTCTCGCGGGTCTGGGGCTGGACCGCGGCCTGCGGATCGTATCGGAGGGAGGCGGTACCCAGGTCGCACGACGACTCTCGGTTCCCTTCGCTGGAATCGCGCTCGGATGGGTGCTAGCTCAGACCGGAGTCCTTCCTGACCTGTGGCTGGCTGTGATGTCCTTGGATCTGACACAGCCGGCGGCAACTGCACTCGTGGCTGCAACGCCCCACATCGCTCGCGGTTTCCTGGTCGCTCTGGCTCTCGCAGGAGCGATCTGCGCCGTGTGGTGGGCGATGGGCCGGAGGGTGCTCAACGCCTCGATAGGCATCGGGCTGATCGCCCTCCTGATCACCGTAGACGAGGGCCGCATAGACTCCGCCTTCATCCAGACGATCGAGTACGAGTCATTTGCGGCGCCGAATGAGTCGGACCAGTTCCTGATCGAGCGGGAGGAAAGCGAGGAGCCCTTCCGGGTCCTGTCCTTCCTCCGGAACACACAAGACGTGGCGCCTGGGATGCATGGACTCGAGCTCGCCGCCGGACATCATCCCAATGATCTCGCCCGGTACCGCGAACTGATCGGGATGGAGGGAAGCGGATTCCCAATGAACATGCTTCCTCCATTTCATCCCAACGTCGCTGGGCTACTCAACGTTCGTTACATCCTTTGGCCGGAACCCGAATACGGTCCGCTCGAACAGTGGGTTCCACCGGCGCTGTCGACCGCTGTCCAGCAGACCGAGACTGCGGATGGAGAGCCCTTTCGCACTGTCTATACCTATCCGGGGCTGCCACGGGCCCGAATCGTGGGCGAGGCGGTCGTCGTTCCCGAAGGGCAGTCGCTCCAGACGATGTTGGACCTCGACCGGTACGATCCGGCCGTACAGGTGGTTCTCACCGAGGATCCCCCAATCGAGCTCGCAGGAAGAGAGGTCGAGGGCAGCGTGACCTGGGTAGAGAGGACCCCGAACCGGCTCTTGCTCGACGTCGAGGTTTCCGGCCCGGCACTCATCGTTGTGGCAGAGAACTGGTTCCCCGCGTGGAAGGGGTACGTGGATGGAGAGGCGTCGGCCGTGCTAAGAGCCGATCACACGCTTCGGGCGGTAGCGGTGCCCGCAGGAAGGCACCGTGTGGCGCTCCGTTACGAGTCCGAGCTCCTCCGGGGTAGCCTGGGGGTGAGCCTGGCCTGCGGCCTGCTTTTGATTGGCGGTGCGGGGATGAGTGCCGGCCAAGCCCGACGTCGTCGGGAACGGGCGCCCGACGGCCTGGAAGCCGATCATCGATGAGGTGGGGAGGGGGATCGAGAGCCTGGCTTCGACGATCTCTGAAGCTACTCCTCACATTGGGCGTAACCTGGCTCGTCGTGGACCGAGTTGGGGTCACCCTCGACGACGCGCTGTCGATACGGCCTGCGCTGCCAGATCCGTCCCCTCTCGTCCTTCTCGGCTCCATCGGCATTCTCCTCACGGGCTTGATCATGTCAGCCTGGTTGTGGGGCCGGATGGCCCTGGAGCTGGGGGGCCGTGGCCCCGGGCTGATTGGGGCGATGCGGATCGTGTTCTCGGCGAATCTGGGTCGTTACCTTCCCGGTAAGTTGTGGCAGATTGCGGGACTGGCGATCCTGTCCGGAAGGGATGGGATCGATGGGACGGTTGGGGGGACGGCGGGTGTCCTCGGGCAGACCCTCTCACTGGCGGCGGTAGGCGTGGTGGCCGCCCCTATACTCCTGGGACCGGAGAGTGGTGGGGCCGGTGCCGCGAGTGTCTTTCTGGTTGCCCTGGCGCTAGTTGTGCTCCTAGCGAGCTTTCAGCCCGTGTTCAGTGCGGTCCTGGGGATCGCGTTCCGGATCGCCCGCACGGCTCCGGAGAACCTACCTGCGGCAGGCTCTCTGTTCGGATTGCGGTGGCTTGGGTGGTACCTCGTCAACTGGACAATCTATGGCCTCGCCTTCGTCCTCTTCGTCCAAGGTCTCGGTTTTCCGGCCGGTTGGTTCCATCTGTTGACTTCCTTCGCGGCGGCCTATCTGCTGGGGTACTTGGCGTTCTTTGCACCGGCGGGGTTGGGGGTGCGCGAGGGGTTCCTCACAGCCTTTCTTCAGCCTCAGTTGGGTGGCGCAGCACTCGGCGTCGCCCTCCTGACGCGCCTCTGGATGACCGCCGTAGAGGTCATTCCTGCAGGCAGCTTTGCTCTATGGGAGGTGATGCGTACCAGCCGGGACGGTGAGGATGGTTTGGCACCGGGGGAGCCGTGAACGACGGAGATGGAGGCCGGACTCTCGTTGTCGTCCCCACCTACGATGAGAGCGAGAACCTTACCAAAATCGTGCCCAGGGTCCTCGATGTGGATCCGAAGGTAGACGTCCTTGTCGTCGATGACGCCTCACCGGATGGAACGGGAGTCATCGCCGATGAGTTAGCGGCTCGATTTCCGGAGCGGGTTCATGTGCTTCACCGAGAAGGAAAGGGGGGGCTGGGCCCGGCCTACCTCGATGGCTTCCGATGGGCGCTCGCTCGGCCGTACGAGAGGATCTGTGAGATGGACGCCGATCTTTCGCATCCGCCTGCCAAGCTCCCGGAGCTGATTCGGGTCTCATCAAAGGAAGGCGTGGACTTCGTTGTCGGATCGCGATACGTAGGGGGCCGGGCGACGGTCGTCAACTGGCCTATAGGGCGGCTGCTCATCTCGCTTTTCGGCAGCGTGTACGCCCGCGCGATCACCGGTCTGCCGGCGTCGGATGCGACGGGTGGCTTCAACTTGTTCAATCGCAGGGTCCTCGAGGCGTTGGACCTAACCCGCATCGAGTCGACCGGATACACCTTTCAGATCGAGCTGAAGCTGCGAGCTTGGCGCAAGGGGTTCAGATTCGTGGAAGTACCCATCATCTTCACGGAGCGAGATCACGGGGTCTCTAAGATGTCGAAGCGGATCGTGCTCGAGGCGGTGTGGAAGGTCTGGAAGCTCAGACTGTTGCATCTGATCGGCCGGCTCTGAGGAATACGAAATGTCGCTCGCGGACCTGCTTTATCGCTGCCCGTTCTGTGGCGCGGATACCGAGGGGGGGACGAGTGCCGAGGTGCGCTGTCCCGCGTGCAGGCGCGTCTACGACTCGGGCGTCACCGGGAGCGGCTTACGAGTGCGGGACCCGCACGGCTCGGACTCGAATGCTGGGATTGGGGCCCTGGTGGATCGGTTAGGGTCGCTCGAGCCCGATGACTCAATCCTGGAATCTTCCGCGGTAGCTAGATTCGCGCTCGGCGAGCGGCCGGTCCGGTACCGGAGCGCCCTTATCGGGTTCTATGAGGAACAAGGGGACGATAGGCCGGGAAGGCTGCTCCTGGATGGCGAGGCCCTCCGATTCGATGAGCCGAGTGGCGAAACGCACCGGTGGGCTCTGCTCGATCTCAGGGCGGTCCAGACGGCGTCTGCTGCGGTTCAGATCTTTCCCTTGGGAGGCGTGCTAGTCTCTTTTCGGCTCCTGGACGACTCCCCTCGGCGATGGGAGGAGGTCCTAAAAGCCAGGGTACGCAGCGTTTGGCGAGCCGAGGGCCGAGGCGAGATCCTCGAGTTCCAGCCGCGCATTCGGACCAAGTGAGCCCGATTTGAGCGACCGGGACCAGGTGACGATCTGGTATCGTTTGGTGCGGCCCCTCTTCCGATGGGGTATCGCACGCATCGTCCATGCGGAGTTCGAGGGGCTGGAGCACCTGCCGCTGAACGGGCCGTGTATCCTGGTACCGAACCATCAGAGTGTGCTCGATCCGATGCTTCTTCAGGGGAGCCTGCCGAGGGCCGCGGACTCTATGACGAAGAGCACACAGTTCACTCGGGGGTTCTTCCGGTGGATTCTTCCGAGGCTGCATGCGTTTCCGGTGCGAAGATATCGGGTGGACGCGCAGTCCGTACGGGTCCTCTTTCGGCGGCTCGATCAGGGTCGCGTGGTCTGCGTCTATCCAGAGGGTGAGCGCAGCTGGGACGGAAGGCTACAGCCGTTCCGACGAGGGACGCTTCGGGTGCTCCTCAGGGCAGGGGTCCCGATCGTTCCTGTGGGAATTGACGGGACCTACCTCGCTTGGCCTCGGTGGGCCACCCGTCCACGCCGAGGCGTCAGTGTCCACGTCCGGTTGGGGGAACCTCTCCTCCTCGGCGAGCACAGGGATCGGCAGGCGCTAAACGCCGAACTGCCACGGCTCGAACGCATCTTGCGGGAAGCCCTGCTTGATCTCTCAGGTGAGGCGGGGCGCACCGAGGAGCTTGCAATGGAGCTCGACACGGAGGTTCAGGAGTCCGGCATAGAGGCTCGTTGATGGTCACCTCGCCGGAAGCCGGCCCGTCATCGGACGGAATCGATCAAGGCTACTACGAGGACAGTGGGTACTTCGAGCACGGGGGTGAGCATCTTCTCGACCCGAACAGCCGCTTCCATCGCTACCGAATCAGCGAGGTGCTTCGGCTGTGCGGAGAGCTGGCCGGGAAACGTGCGATCGATCTGGGATGCGGATGGGGCACGATCTCGTTCGCTCTGGCCGAAGTCGCCGACGAGGTCGTCGGCGTCGACTTTGCGGATGCGGCCCTGCGGCTTTGTCGATCCCGCCATGATCCCGCGCGGGACGCACATCTTTCGTTCCTACAGGTCGACGCTCGCGCAACGGGGCTCCCAGCGGGCGAGTGGGACCTCGTTGTCGCGGCCGATCTCGTCGAGCATCTGTATCCGCAGGCGACTCTGGATGTTTATCGCGAGGCCAATCGGCTGTTACGGCCAGGTGGTCGTCTTGTAGTCTGGACTCCGTCTCCTACCCATATCATCGAGCGGCTTCGGCGCTGGCGAGTCCTACGGCCCGACCCTACGCACGTCGACTACAAGACCTTGGCACGGGTGCGTGAGGAGGTGGGGGAGCGTGGCTTCCAAGTTCTGGAGGCCCGATACGTCCCATCGCATCTTTCCGTCGCGAGCCTGGTCGAACGGCTCGGGCAGAGGTGGTTTCGCTGGCTTAGGCGCCGCGTCGCCGTAGCGGCGATCAAGACGGGCTAGGTCACGATTTCGGGAGGGCTCCTCGAGACGGGAAGAGGTCTCTTGCCAAGGATTCACCACAACTTTACATAATATGTATTATGCGACAAAACAGAAGAATGCCGAAAACTCGGAGGTCACCCTTCTCGGGCTGTGAGCTCGGCAAGACGCATTTCGTACCCCGGGCGGGTAGGATCATCCGCCTCGAGCGCGTCCAGGATGGACTCGTAGGCCTGGACCGCACCGGCGGTATCACCCTGAGCGAGGCGCGAGCGCGCGAGCCCTACTCCCGCCTCCGTCCTCTGAAACGAGAAATCCACGCGAGACATGAGCTGCTCGTAAATCTCGACGGCTTCCTCCCAGCGCTCAGCCTGTTCGAGAGCTGCCGCGAGCATGAAGGTAGCGTCTACCGTCAGGGCGGAGCTGTAGTCCGGCGCGACCACCTCGAGTGCCTCGATGGCGGCACTCGGATCGCCTCCGGATACGAGATGGACGCGCGCCAGAAGAAGTCGCGCCTCGACCCCAAAACGAGTCTCGCCGTGGCGATCTAGGTAGCCCTGAATGCTGGCCTCAGCCGTTGCAGGGTCCTCGAAGCCGACGTTTTGTTGGAGCTCCTCTAGCTCCCCTGCCGCCGCATCCAACTGAATTCCACGCTGGTCGATCCAATACACGGTTCCCACGGTCACAACCGCGAGTATGACGCAGGCCACGATGAGGGTCTGCGTTCGATCGCGAGCCCACCCCACGAATCGTAAGATGGCCGCGGTAAAGGCATCCTCGCCGGAAGTTTGCGTCGTCGACGGCCTGGCCGGCGAAGGTCTCGGTTTGGCCATAGGGATCCAAGTGATTCGGTCGCAGTGCAAAGACCAAAAAAGGTATGATCGGCCTCTGAGGGGGTCAACGGAGCGTCTCTGGTAATCCCCCGCCCTCTTCGCCTACCTTCCCACGATCGAGGCGCGCCCAAGTGCGCCGCTCATTCCACCCGCGAGCTGCACCCCTTGACGGGCCGGCTCTTACCTAGAGAAGTAACGAATATGGAACGTCTCTTTCTCGTCGTCGGAGGGATCTTAGCCCTTCTCGCAGTTGGATTCGGCGCCTTCGGGGCACATGGACTCGAGGGTCGCCTAGCTCCCTCCGATCTGGACACCTTCGAAGTTGCGGTCCGGTATCAGATGTATCATGCGCTGGCGCTCCTGGTCTTGGGTCTCGCCTTGGAGCGCTGGCCAGGAAGTCTCGGAGTGTGGGCGGGTTGGGCCTTTGTGGTCGGAACGCTGGTCTTCTCAGGGTCCCTCTACGCCCTCCTACTCACCGGTGTCCGGGGGCTCGGCGCGGTGACGCCCATCGGGGGCCTCGCCCTCCTGGCAGGATGGGCGCTCTTTGCCCTTAACCTCATTCAGTCACGATGAACGCCGGGTAGCCTACCGTGTCGGCGACTACCGAGCCAGCCCCAGAAGATGGCCTCCAGACAGTCCAGCGGGCCTGCGGGATCGTGATCCTCACCGGAGCTGGGGTCACCGCTGATTCTGGCATTCCGACCTTCCGAGATCCCGATGGCCTCTGGAGTCAGTACCGTCCGGAGGAGCTCGCGACTCCGCAGGCCTTTGCTCGAAATCCGAAGACAGTCTGGGGGTGGTACGAATGGCGCCGCCGCGCGGTCGCTGACTGTGACCCGAACGAGGGACACCGCGCCATCGCTCGCTTCCTGCTCTCGAGAACGGACGTGGTCCTCGTCACCCAGAACGTGGATGGACTTCACCAGCGGGCGCTGGATGAGGTGGCCAACGCCTCGTCCGCTCGATCGGACGTGGCGGGGGACGCTGACGATCGCATTCTGGAGCTGCATGGCAGCCTGCTTCGAAACCGATGCTCCGAGTGCGGGAGAGCGAGCTCAGAATGGAAGTCGGGAGACAACGGCGGCGACGGTCCCCTGCCCCACTGTGTCGCCTGTGGCGCCATGATGCGCCCCGATGTCGTTTGGTTCGGTGAGCCTTTGGACGATGGCATCCTGGACCGAGCCTTTGACGAGGCACGCGCCGCCGAGGTCTGCATCGGCGCGGGGACCAGCGCGATCGTCCATCCCGCGGCCAGCGTGCCTCTAGCGACACGCGAAGCCGGTGGGATCATTATTGAAGTAAACCCAGAGGAGACTCCCATAACTGCCTTGTCCCAATGGAGCTTACGAGGGTCAAGCGCAGAGGTCCTCCCTCAGCTCCTCGGGTAACTCCGTGCTGGACTCCGGCCCGTCTATGGCACGCCCCTACCGTTGCTCGGCCAGGTAGGCCCTAGAATCGTCCTCGTCGAAAAGCGGAACCACCTTGTCCGGATCAATCCGGACCAGGAGGTACTCGATATGATATAGTAGACCTCTGTAACCAGGCTGTGCTCGGCCGCACCGCCGCGCCGTTCGAGTCTCCCCGTTTGACCAACGCGATCCCTGCATTGGCGCTCCCGATGTCCAGCATCAGGATGCGCTGATCCGTGCTGTCCACCTCGCCGTACTCGGCGATCTCCTCGGCACTCATGTGCGTGGATTGACACATGTCGCACGAGGGCCGGACCTCCTGCGCCTGGGCCGACATCGCCCCGAGAAAGAAGACAGAAAGCGCCCCCGCGGCGCCGAGGATTGCCTTGCCCATGATGATCTCCTTGGTTGAACCAGACGTCGGACGCCGAGGATACCAGGGCGAACCGGGCCAAGACTCCAGATCCGGGCAGAATCACTCTCGAACCTCCGGCCGAGGACGCTCGGATCCCACCCGATTGCGCACCGCCAGGTCGGTGTGCATTGTGAGCAGTTACCGGGAGCTCTCTTGGACAGTGCGGACAGACCCCATCAGACAGACGAGTAGGTGTTAAGGAGGAGCTATGAGACGCTACGGACGGCAGTGCGCGGGTGGCCTGGTTGTGTTTCTCGTGGGCGCCACGGTGTTTGCAACCCCAGAAGCGGCCCAGGGCCAGGGGTATCCCGCGGTAACCACGTACGAGGCGTTCCTGACGGCGATGGATGAACTGTCCAACTGGGGCCGTTGGGGACCGGATGACGAACTGGGCGCCGCCAACCTCATCACGCCCGCAAAGCGACGCGCGGCCGCCGCCCTCGTGACCGAGGGGATCAGCGTCTCCATGGCTCACGATGTTGTGCAGGTACCGTCACTCGACGGTACGACGATTCTCAACCGGGAAGTCCTTCGTGTAAGCGAAACGGGTGCCTCGGACCGATATCAGTACTCCGGGAGCTACCATGGGATCATCCACAGCCATCTCGATGCCGTGGACTGTCACATCATGCACGACGGTAAGGGTTACAACGGCGTGTCCATGCAGGATATCGAGGCGGCTGGCGGTTGCCCCAGAGGCAGCATCAACGCCCTGAAAGACGGCATTGTCACTCGCGGGATCCTGTTCGATGCGACGCTCCTGCCGGGGTTTGCCACCCCCGAGGGATGGGTCGAGCGCGGGAGGGCCATCCGGGCGGCGGACCTCGAGGCCTTAGAGGAGATCCAGGGGGTGAGGGTCGAGCCGGGTGATGTGATCCTGCTGTACACAGGGCGCTGGAAGCGGCGCGCCGCGCTGGGTCCCTGGCCAACAGAGGAGGGTGTGGCCGGTTACCACGCCAATGTGGCCTACTTCATGAAGGAGCGGGGGGTGTCCTTCATCGGCCACGATATGTTCAACGACGTCTCCCCTCACGAGTTCTCGGATGACCTGGGCCTCCCAATGCACCGGCTTGCCCTCGTCTCTCTAGGGGTGGGCATTTTCGATAACCTCGATTTCGAGCGGGTCGTCGAGGTGTCCAGGCGTCTCAACAGGTATGAGTTTCTGTTCACGGCGTCGCCGTTAAGAATCGAACAGGGGATGGGGTCGCCTCTCAATCCGATCGCAACCTTCTAGCCTCGGGGGGCCTCTCCACTAGAGACGTTGAAGGAGGAACCGGCCCATCCTGGCGTTCTGATCAAGGACGGAGAAACCGGCTGCGTCGAGGAGGTCGAGGCACTCCTGCGCCGGGCTTACTCCTCCTCGTTCCGGCCCTGCGTCTAACGCGAGATACCTCGTTGACTCAAGTGTCCGGAGGCCACCTCGAATCACCTCTGGTTCGCTGCCCTCAGCTTCAATCTTGAGTAGGTCGATCGTGCCGATTTCGTTTTCCAACACGAATTCGTCAAGAGAAACGCAATCGGCCCAGACGCTGGCTCGCACCCTGTCCTGGGGCGGGATCAAACTGCTGTCTGCACCCGCTGTAGAGAGCCAGAGCTCCCGACGACCTGGCGACTCCGCAAGCGCGATGGGATAGACCGTGTCAGAGCCGAGATTTGCGGAAAGCGCTCGGAATGCGACGGGGTCGGGCTCAAATCCGATGTACGTCCCCCCCCCCCCCCCCCGCTCATCAACCCAGTAGAAGAGCTCCCCATTGTTCGCCCCACAGTCGACAACGACCGAGTCCATGCCGATCATGTCATCCGAGAGTCGATAGGATTCGCGAAGAGAGAGTATTCTGGCCTCGAAGCCCGGGAAATACAGTTTGAGCCGCTCTCGATGGGCTACGTATATGCAGCCTCGGTCGCGGGTTGAGAGGTAGTACAGCCCGGAGGGGTCGTCGCGGCCGAATCGCTCCACATCGGAGTCGGCGTACCTCACGACGGCGCTTAGATATGGAAGTAAAAGTCGATCCGGGAGACGCCACATGAGCCGACGCCATAGGAGGCGACTCGTTTGATAGCGAATGGAGCCCCTCAGCCTCTCGAGTAGCATCGCTCTGGAGTCAACCCTGCGCACTCACTCGGCCACCACCTGCCTCACCTCCACCAAGAAGATGTTGAAGAGGATCGCGGGCTCTCGAAGGTTGAGGATGACAGCGGCTCCACCCAGGTTAAGGTTGAGCCACAAGATGCTCGCCGGTCAGGATGGCTGCAAGAAAACCAGCCGCGCCCACCACTGACGAAAGGGGAACGATGACGACACGTCCATTCCGAGTGAGGTCCGGGCTAACAACGGCGATGGCCGTCCTCGCGGTCGGCACCAGAACGGCTGCCGCCCGAGGGTGCCTACTGCGGCCTAGGAGCGCGTGGCGACCGATAGCCCGGAGCCGGCTGATCCGGTAGTGGCTTTGGGACAACGCCTCGCGTAACATTGCTCGCATCTGCCCCGATTCGTCCCTGGCGCGGTGCTGTAACCCATTCACCAGCCAGGGCGATAGAAACAGCAGGAGGATTCATGATCAACCTGATGAGAAGGAAAGTTCTGACCAGCGTCTTCCTTCTTGCTGGTACTTCAGCTGGCGTACACGCGCAGGACAGCATGTCCATAGAACGGGTCAAAGATGGGCTCTACGCGATCATTGGCACCGGAGGAAACGTCGGCGTACGCATTACTTCTGAAGGAGTGATCCTGATCGACGATAAATATCCGCAGAACTTTGCCGAGATTCAGCAGCTGGTTCGACAGGTCAGTGACCAGCCCGTTAGATACGTCCTCAACACGCATCATCATGGCGACCACTCCGGTGGCAATGTGGAGTACATCAACATCGCCGAGATCATTGCTCACCAGAATGCCAGAGACAACATGGTGAGGGGCGACCAGGATGCGCCGCCAAGAGTGGTCTTTACCGATCAAACAGCGGTCTATCTCGGCGGCGTTGAGGTGCGCGCCTTCTATATGGGTCTGGGACACACCAATGGTGATGCGGTCATCTATTTTCCAGATCTGAGGACTGTGCATGGAGGTGATCTCCTGCACGGGATCGCCCCATTCATCGACTATGCCAATGGGGGTAGCAGCAAAGGTTGGGTCGGGACCCTCAACAACATCTTGACGCTGGACTTTGACACGGCGATCCCGGGGCACGGCGCGATCATGGATCGCAACGATGTGGTGAACTTCCGTAATCAGATGGAAGCGGTTCGTGCCCACATGGCGGCGCTGATTCGGTCCGGCATACGAGAAAGCGCAGCGTCTGATCGCATAAGGACGCCCGACCTCAGCTGGACCATGCAGGAAGACGGTCTCTTCATGCAAAGAAGCGTTCCTGGCTTGTACGAAGAGATCGCGGCTGAGTTGCAGCAGTAGTCCTGGGAGCCGGGCGCTAGTCGCAGTGGGGAGAAGGGGCGCACTCTTGAGGGGCGCGCCCTCACCGCCGATTCACATCCCTCCAGCCGAGCGGTCCCCTTCCCTCTCCAACGAATCGCCTCCTGAATCTCGATGCGCGCAGCGACTAACCCGGCTTGATACCGGCCATCAGCGCCAATTCTCTCCACTTCCAGAAGCAATCCACCTGCTCAAACCCGATTTGGCGTAGCCAGCGCTGGACATCGAGATCAACGCACCGATTCGAGGGGTCCTCCTCCGCGACGCTCATGCCCAGCGCCCGATAGAAGTCCTCATGGAGCTTCGTAGTCGGAGAGGCAACATGCTCCAGGAAACCTTGGGGTCATCGACGAAACGGACGTTCAACGCTTCAAGCATGGGTCGAGAGAAATCCAAGCCCACGGCGTCGGACTCCGGCCGAGCCAACCGAGTGAGCGCGAGCAACCGACCATCGCCTGTGCCCAAGTCTAGAAAACGTCGGACGTGGGGTGGAAGGAGCTCCAGTACGACAGCCTCGCCCTCAGTGCGATGGGGGATGTCGTCCGCCCAACGCCAGGTAGGCGAGAGCGTTCTCTGGGGTCGCCCATTCATTGAGATCAGCTGATGTCATTTCGCCTATTCCATAGGCCGGAGGATGGCAGCATCCGTGCTGCAAAGTGATCAGCTGCTTATAGCTCCTGTGTTACGGGGGTCAATTCCATTCTGGCTATCCTCGTCGGGGAGGAAAGGATAGTATTGGGTTGATTCTTGATGACCCGTCGGGCTCAATACGACCGGGGTCGATTCCTTCTGAACACCTGCGAAAGGATGTCACTCATGACGCGCTCGTCGATGACTACCTTCACCGTAGTCCTCCTACTTGGTTCGTTGTCGGCGTGTGGCAGTGACTCGCCAGCCGCGGATCTGGACGCCACCACTCCGGAACAGGAGAAAGGGGGCGAGGAGCCTTACCTGACCGGTCCCTACGAGGTCCAGACCAACTGGCCGCAGCCGCTGCCCGGTCATGAAGACTGGGTCTGGGGCGCAACGACCGGCATCTACGCGGAGTCGCCGGACAGGGTCTTCGTGGTGCAGCGAGGCGAGCTCCCAAGACCGGAGGGGGTCGAGCCAGGCTGGGACGCCATTGCCTCAACCCCTGGCAACCGTGCGATCGGTGGCAATCGATTCGAGCACTGCATTTATGTCGTTGATTCCAGTGGCACGATCATAGAGACCTGGGAGCAGTGGGACTACCTATTTCCAGGTGGGCGTGGACCGCACCACGTGGCCATGAACCCGTACGACCCCGAGAGACACGTGTGGGTGGTGGACGACCAGCTCCATCAGGTTTTCAAATTCACCAATGACGGCGAAGAGTTGGTCCTCACCCTCGGCGAACGACTGGTGCCTGGGAACGACGAGGCCCACTTCAATCGGCCGACCGCTATCGCCTTCCTCCCGGATGGCTCGACTTTCGTCAGCGACGGGTACGCGAACACGCGCGTCGTGAAGTTTGACGGGAGCGGCGACTTCGTCATGGCCTGGGGCGAACCAGGCACCGGTCCGGGCGAGTTCAACCTGCCCCACGGGATCGCCACCGACCAGAACCGGCGGGTGTATGTCGCCGACCGCTCAAACAGTCGGATTCAGGTCTTCGACGAGAATGGCAATTTCCTAGATGTCTGGCCAGACATCAATTCGCCGTTCGCCATCCATGTGTCGGAGGACGGTCATCTCTGGGTTGCCGACGGGGCAACCATGATGATGTTGAAGTACGACCTCACCGGGAAACTCGTGCACGCGTTTGGTACTTACGGGTTGGAGCCCGGGTTCAACTGGGGCATCCACGGGTTTCACGCAGATGCCGAAGGGAATCTCTACTGGGCGGAAACGTTCACCGGCCGCGCTCAGAAGTTGCGGCCCCGCCCAGGTGCCGACCACACGCATTTGATGCAGCCGCTTGCAGCGGGCTAACTAAGGAAGGGATCATGAGCGAGAAACCCGAAAGGAGCGATGATTCCCCGAGCGAAAACGGGACGAGGGGTGAACTGTCCCGGCGCGAGTTTCTGGAGGGTACCGGCGCGGCCCTCGCGGTCGCCGCGGCTGTGCCGGCGTCCTGATTCTGAGCGCAGGGTGTCGCGGACGGGGCGTTGGTCGAGGCACCCGCGGCGGCTCCTCGAACGGCCATCCGTGTCGTGGTCAACGACTCGAGCGCGACGGCCAGCTCTCGCCGGTGCAACAGGCCTTCATGGATCATAACGGCCCCCAATGTGGGTTCTGTACTCTCGGTCAGCTGATGACGGCGACGGCACTTCTCGAAAGCAACCCACACCCGACCGCGGAGGAGGTGCGTTCCGCAATGGTGGGCGCGTTTTTCGTCAGGGGTCTCGCCTCTGCCACGGCAGCTTCCCCAACCTGACCGGCGAGCTCCGGCGTGACTCGCTGGCCGACGAGTAACCTCTCGGCCTCTGGGACCCGCCAGGGAACGGGAGCCACACCGCCCAGCGCAATGTGTGCGGCCTGGCAAACATCTCCGTTCATCTCGAGCGCCACGGCGGCACTGACCACCGCGTGCGTCCATGCCTCACGATCCATGATCTTGTGATACGTGCTCCGCACGCCGGCCTGCGGTGCGGGACGCTCTACGGCCACCAGCACCTCCTCGTCTCCCAGAACATTCTCGTGTTCCGGGTCCTGGCTCGGGAGGACGAAGAATTCAGACCCAGAAAGTCCGCCCTCACTCCCGGCAAAGCCGCCGCCTTAGTTACGTGGATCCCGCGAATTCGCGCATGCGGATGTGGGCTCCGTAAGGCCCGGCCATACAACATGCCCGGCAGCCGAACGTCCCTGGTGTAGGTGGCTTTCCCCGTGACACGCTCGTAGGCGTCGATGCGCCGGGTGACGTGCCCAACCGTGTCCACCGGCCTGATAGGCGCTGACGATTGCTGTCTCATGGCACGCCTCCGTTCATGGCTCCGGCGGCCACCACGGCCTCTACAATTGCGTTGTAATTCGAACACCGGCAGAGATTGCCTCCGGAGTGGAAGGTGATCGGACGCTCGTCCGCTGGCACCAACGTCAACTCCTTCAACGACGACCCCAAGCGGACAGCCCCCGTAGGTGAAAGAGAACGGCTCGCGGTCAGATCGCCCTAGCTGTACGTCAGATGGGGCCGGTCTTTGGGCTGACTCGGAAGATCCGGGATGGTAGCAGAACACTTTGAAAACAGGAGAGGGGTCTATGTCGAACATTCTCGGAGCCCTGCTCTTCCTTGCGCAGGCGAGCTCGGGGTCAATCCCGGCGGTCGACGTGACGGCCGCCGACATTCAAAGCACTTTGGAGACCGCAGCCGAGGTTGCGCTTGGCATAGTCGACACGCCGATACGGACCCTCGACGTGGGCGAGTACGACGTCAGCGTCGCGATCGTTTCTCGGGGCTCGGCAGCGACCGTAGTCGTCGGCACCATCCACACCCAAGTCACCGGGGTCTACACGATCCTTGAGGGCTCGGGTACCATGGTCACCGGTGGCCGGCTGGTCGATCCGCGACCGCGTGGAAGCGGGGCCGTGGCTCGCCGACCGGGGACTTCGGGGCCCAGCGTGAGTGGAACCGGCATGGAAGGTGCGGACACCCGTCAGGTCGTGGAGGGGGACATGATCATCATCCCGGCAGGAACGCCGCACTACTTCTCCGAGATTCCAGAGTCGCTGGTCCACACGATCGTGCGGATCGACCCGGGCGGGGGCTGACGCCGGTCCCCATTGGGCGCCAAAGCAGCTCGACGAATTCGGGGCGGCTTTCGACTTTCAGGGGAAGACCCGTCAGAAAGCTCTAGGAGGCTTTCTCAGTCGCTAACCTTGGAGTTGACCCGGTTTAGTGGACCCCTCAAGGGTGAGGGAGAAAGGAGGAGTCCACGATGCCAAGGACGCATGCGGCGTACCCGCCGGAGTTTCGGCGGCAGATGGTCGAGCTGGTCCGATCGGGCCGGTCTGTGGAAGCGTTGGCCCGGGAGTTCGAGCCCTCAGCAGGAGCGATACGCAATTGGGTCAAGCAGGCTGACCTGGACGAAGGACGTCGCAGCGACGGACTAACGACGGAGGAGCGAGAGGAGCTCCGACGGCTGCGTCGAGAGAACAAGCAGCTGCGCATGGAGCAGGAGATCCTAAAAAAAGCCGCCGCCTGGTTTGCTCGGGAGAGCAACTCGATCCCCGATCGGGGTTCGAGTTCGTGAAGACGAATCAGGCGGACCACCCCGTGCGTGTGCTGTGCAGTGTTCTGGGTCTCTCCCCCAGCGGCTACTACGCCTGGCTGAAGCGCCCTCCCTCGGCCAGGGCGCGGCGCGACAGAGAGCTTCGCAGGCGAATCGAGGCGATCTTCGAAGAGAACCGGAGGGTCTACGGGCGGCCGCGCATCCATGCCGAGCTCCAGCAAGCCGGCGAGCGGGTTGGAGGCAAACGCGTCGGCCGGTTGATGAGAGAGGCCGGGATCCAGGGTGCGAGCCGTAGGCGCTACAAGCCTCGAACGACTCAGCGAGACCGAAATACTCGGCCGGCTCCCGATCTCGTGGACCGAGACTTCACAGCCGAGGCTGCCGACCGGCTCTGGGTGGCCGACATCACCTACATCCCGACCTGGGCCGGCTTTCTCTACCTAGCCGTAGTGGTGGACGCCTGGAGCCGTCGCGTGGTGGGCTGGTCCATGGCGGCTCATCTTCGCTCGGAGCTCGTGCTCGATGCCCTGAACATGGCGAGTTGGCAGCGTCGACCCCAACGGGTGATCCATCACAGCGACCAGGGGACGCAGTACACATCGATCGCGTTCGGGCTGCGGTGCAAGGAGGTGGGCGTGAGGCCCTCGATGGGCTCGGTGGGCGATGCCTACGACAACGCCCTGTGCGAAAGCTTCTTCGCGACGCTCGAGTGCGAGCTTCTCGATCGGCAGCGCTTTCGCACTCAGGCGGAGGCCAAGATGGCCGTCTTCGACTTCATCGAGGGCTTCTACAACCCGCGCCGAAGGCACTCGGCGCTCGGCTACGAGTCGCCCGTCAATTTCGAACGAAGCCGGAGGGCTGCGGCGTGAACCTGCCTTCTACTCCCCCGCTGCGCGAGGGAAGCTTTCGACTCCCCAGCAAGGGAGATAGGATCAAAACCTCAGTGTTTACCTGTCCACCAAAGCGGGACAGCTCCACCTCGACCAGGGCGACGCGATTGACCCCACTGCAGGCCAGCACCAGGTTTCCGTCCGCCGTCGCCATCATGTTCCGGATGACGCCTCCGCCCGACGGGATCAGCCACGTCTGAAACTCTTCCGTTTCAGAGTCGAAACGTACCAGCGTATCGTCTCGTACTCCTGATTCGCTGTACCAGATGATGTTGTCAACCGCGGCGATGCCGTAGGGTAGGGACCGAGGCCCGCCGGGAGAGGGCCATTCCTTCACCTCACCGGTGGCAGGGTCGAACCGGCCCAGATAGCCGCGTGCGTAGTCGGTGTACCAGACGACGTCGTCGGGCGTCAGCGCGATGCGCCTGGGGCGCGCATCCGGACTCAGCAGTGTGTGTTCTGTGATCTCCATTGTCTCGGGATCAATGCTGCCTATCCGGTTGCCCCGGAAATCGACATACCACGGCACGCCCCTGGAGTTGACCTGGATACCGTAAGGATACGTGCCGGAAGTCGGTGTTGCGACGACCCTCATCTCGCCCGTTTCCGGAATCAGCCGGCCCACCATACCTGACTGAAGCGTGAACCACAGTGTGCCGTTCTGATCAAAGGTGGGCGTGTGGGGACCGCGGGCGCCCTCCGGCACGACGGCAGCTTCAGGTATGGAGTACTGCGTTACCTCGCCCGTAATCGGATCGAGCTTGCCGACGTGGTTCTCATTGATGCCGGTGTACCAGATGTTACCGTCGCCGTCCTCTGCGAGGCCGTGCGGTCCCGCGTCGCCGCCCAAAGGGAATTCCCGGATCATACTCGTCGCGGGATCCACCCGCCCCAATACGCTGACCCACTGCCCCGTCCACCAAATCGAGCCGTCCCTCGCCGCGAGCGGGTCATGCGGCCGCGAGCCAAGCGATGGCGCCATCCATTCCCGGATGGTGACTTCCACGGGACCCGAAATCACGACCGCCTCCGGCGCCGGCCTTTTCGGGAAGCTGGACGCCAGGTATTGGGCAACCACTCCAGCTTCGTTTTCGGGCGGCGCCACCATTGAGCCGATCAGCGCGTGCCAGCCGTCTTCAGTGTATCCGGTGAATTGGCTATCTGGTTGAGGCCATGGCACTGTGTGCAACGGCCCTGGACCAGTTGCTGGCCCGCTCCCGCCGGTAACTGGACCGTTTGGCCTCCGCCTCGCTGGGCTTCAGTGGGCACGGGAAGGCCCAGACAGAGAACTATTGCCACCATCGAGACGGAGAACGCTTTGCTTCGCATGAGTTTCTGCCTTGGGCCAAAGAGTTGACTCGATCAAAGTGGCGCCCAACTGCGCCCAACTGTGAAGACCGGGAAAGATGAGACGCGCTCGGAAGTGCAGCAAGGACAAAGAAGGGTGGTGGCGGGTGAGACCTTCCTTTCTGTGCACGGTTCGCGCACTGCGATCCTCGGGAAAGCCCAAAAACCCAATGTCCTCGGCAGGACTCGAACCTGCGGCCTGCTGCTTAGGAGGACGTGTTAGGGGTAGCCCATTTCGGCGGATTTCGCCACATAGAAGGCTTTTCGGTCCTACCTCCGCTGGATGGCGATGTGGCTCGGGGCGACGTTGGGGTGGTGCCGGACCCATGACCGGCTGCGCCGATCAACTTCTGTAGTATCCCTCCTCCCCTACGGCTTTGCAGCCCTAGGTCGGGCCGGACAATCGCCTACGGCCGCACTCGCTCGTACTTCTTGAGCGTTCGGCGATTAAGATGAGGTAAAGGGACGGGCTCTCCTCCGTAGATGTTACCCTCCCGATCCACCGCAACGAACTCTGCTCCGTTCCCTGGGAGAATGTGAGGATTCGCCCAGGGGAACCGAATGAACTCCGTCACCCAGCCCGTTTCGACTTCGCCAATGCGAATCCCTATCTCAAACCCCGGGTTCTGCACATTGTCTGACTCGGAGTCCGCCACGTAAATCCGCCCCTGGTCGTCAAAGGCAATTCCGCTTGGGCGCCCGAATTGGGTCCAAGTGGCGGCATGATTGCCCTGTTGGTCGAAAATCTGGATTCGGCTGTTGCCTCGATCTCCCACGAAGACCCGGCCGTCCATGTCGATGTCGATGGCGTGTAGGGCACGGAACTGCCCTGGGGCGTACCCGGTCTCTCCCCAAGACATAAGGAACTCGCCGCGGCTGTTGTACTTCATCACGCGGTTGTTACCGTCCTCATTGTGGCCGTCAGCGATAAACACGTCTCCGTTCGCCGCAACCGCCACATCGCTGGGAGAGGTGAAGTGGTTCGGACCGCCCCCCTCCTCTCCGGGCGTGCCGAGCGCCATGAGCACTTCGCCCGTCGGACTGAACTTGATGACCTGATGGCCCCGATTGTCGCCCGCGGGAATGTTGTTTTCACTCACGGCGTCAGTCACCCAGACGTTGCCATCGGAGTCAACGTCAATTCCATGCGGCCAGATGAACATTCCGCTGCCGAAGGCCTCGACCAGGTTCCCGTCGGGGTCGAACTTCGAGACGGGAGGCAGGTCTGAATCAAGGCACTCTGTTCCGAACCGCTCAGGCCCGGCATCGCAGCGGATGACGGCCCAGATATGGCGTCCGTCGGGGTCGACCGTCGCCTTGCCGACTGCTCCCATCTCCCTTCCGCTCGGAAGCTTTGCCCACCCTTCGATGATCGAATATGGGTTCGAGGAGTTCTGCGCAGCGGCATGCTGAGGCGCCGCTAGCGAGGCGATGACGAGCAAAGCAGCTATGGGTACGATTGGCTTGCGAACCGACATAGAGTCACCTCGACACAGTCTGAAAGGATCTACCTCTGGTGATCACTACCGTACACGTCTCTGGTTCACCGAGCAAGGAGTCGCGTAGAGCGGCCGCTCCCGTCCGATTTCCAGCCGAGGGAGGTGGCTTGGCACCACTTTGGGCGCAGTTCCCGTCCCCTCTTAGCAGCGCGGGACTATGAACGACCCCTCCGACAAACCCACGCCAACCTGTCAGATACAGTGGCCTCGCTTCGTAATCGAGGGCGTGGTGATCGTGGCGTCGATCCTGTTGGCCTTCGGGATCGAGGCATGGTGGGAGAATCGACAGGAGAGGCAGGATGAGGTGGTGGCATCTACAGTAACGATGACCGCACAGGCCCTGTCCTTTTGAGCGCTCACCTAATATCTAGCCAACTCCCTGAGGTCGTGGGTCCGGCACCACCTGCCTCAACTCCTCGAAGAAGTTGCTGTAACACGGTCCACCGCGACTAGGTTGTCCTGGCGAGGCGCCCGCCTGGACTGCGGTGCTCAAGTCTTCCGCTAGTTTGGCTGGACCCCACCGTTGATGTATGATGCCATCCTGGATATCCGTCAGGCTGAGCCGTGGAGGTCGGCGATGAAGACAGCGCGCAGCGTCTACGATCCTCGCAATCCCAGCGCACCCTCCTGGTGCGCGGCCGGTGTCCGACTGCTGTCGCACCTCCTCGGCGTTGCGCTGCCGCTGGCAGTGGGTGCCGCCGTGGTCGCCGTCGCTGGGTCGGGTCCACCGTCGTGGGTCAACGACCTGAGACCCATCACGGCGGCCGACTGGGACTACGACAAGGCGGCGCACCTGATGGAGCGGGCCGGCTTTGGTGCCACCCCGGCGGAGATCGAGCGGCTGGCAGTAATGACACCGGACGCGGTGGTCAACCAGCTCGTCGACTACGCGACCGTGGACAACACCGGCGTGCCCGAGTTCGAGCCGTCACCGATCTGGGACGCTGGCATGGATCCGTTTCCCAAGAGCCGGGCCGATGCGGTGCGGAATGCCCGGGAGACCGGCTCGTCGATGGGTGTCGCGATGCTGCCCGAGGGAGAGTCGCGCCGCCTGCAGCCGGTCGTGAACAAGTTCTTCTTCGGGCTGCGCTCCAACGCGATCGAGACCCAGCGACTCGCCACCTGGTTCGGAGAGCGGATGTTGACCACCCACCGTCCGCTCGAGGAGAAGCTCACCCTGTTCTGGCACGGGCATTTCGCCACCGGGAACGGTAAGGTCCGCGACACCCGGATGATGCTGCACCAGAACGAGATGCTTCGCGCCAACGCGGCTGGAAACTTCCGCGACCTGCTGGTCGGGATCCTGACAGACCCGGCGATGCTGGTGTATCTGGACAACGGCGAGAACCGCAAGGGGCACCCGAACGAGAATTTCGGCCGCGAGCTGCTCGAGCTGTTCACGATGGGGGTGGGCAACTACAGTGAGCAGGACATCCGCGAAGCCTCGCGGGCGTTCACCGGCTGGACCAACGACGTCCTCGAGTTCCGGTTCGACGCCGCGACCCACGACAACGACCAGAAGACCTTTCTTGGGCGTACCGGCGCGTTCAACGGCGAGGACATTATCGACATCATCCTCGACACCCCTGTAACCGCCGAGTACATCAGCGCGAAGCTGTATCGGTTCTTCGTGCGGGAGGAGATCGACGACGCCACGCGGACGGCGCTCGGCGCCACGTTCCGCGATTCGGGCTACGAGCTCAGACCGCTGCTTCGTCGTATCTTCCTGTCGCGGGACTTCTACAGCCCGGCCTCCTACGCCACCCAGGTCAAGAGCCCGGTGCACCTGGTGGTCTCGACGTACCGCAAGCTCGGGTTGACGAGCTTGCCGACGATTCCCGATTTCAACCGTCTGACCGCCGGGCTCGGCCAGAGGCTTTTCAATCCGCCGAACGTCGCCGGCTGGGCGGGTGGACGCACCTGGATCACACCGGCGCTACTGCTCGAGCGGGGCAACCTGTTTCGCGGCGTGCTGTTCCCCGACACCGACGGGTTCTCGGCGCCCGACCGGGCAATCCCCGGTATCTATGCGAGTGTCGGACGGCGGATCGAGCAGGGCATGAATATCACGGCTGCCACGCAGGAGGGCGATGCGGAGTCGAGCCTGCTCGCGGACCGTGACGAGGACTACAACACGCGGTATGGCGGGTACATGGGTTACGTCATGGCCTACGACCGGCTCACGCTGGTGCCTAGACACACGGCGGAGGTGGATCTGGTCCGCATGATGAGGGAGGCAGACGCCGAGACGGTCGAGGAGGTCGTCGATCATCTCGTCAGGCGATTCCTTCGTGTGCCGGTCGACCCGGCCGCGCGAACGGTGCTGGTTGGGCGTCTGCGTGAAGAGCTGGGCGGCGACCGGTTACCACCGGCCGGGCCGCAGGTCGAGCGCGCGTTGCGTGCGGTGCTCTACCTTGTCTTGAGCGCCCCGGAGTATCAATTGGCGTAACACGATGACGAAACAGGAGACAGAATTATGACCATTCGCCATCCCAAAGGTTGCCGCTGCTCGCGGCGTGACTTCCTACGGAAGGGGCTCTACGGGATCGGGGTCACAGCCGGGCTCCCGGTGCTGCTCAACCGCACCGCGGCGGCGCTGACCGCACAGGCGCTGGGTGGCACGAGTATGGAGACGAACCCGGAGCGGATCCTGGTGGTCGTCGAGCTCTCGGGCGGGAACGATGGTCTGAACACCGTGGTGCCGTTCCGAGACGACACCTACTACCGCGTGCGGCCGAATCTGGGGATCCCGAAGTCCGAGGTCCTTCCTATAGCGGACGGGTTCGGTTTCCACCCGTCGCTGGTCGGTTTCGAGCGGTTGTACAAAGAAGGGCTGATGGGCATCGTGCACGGGTGCGGGTACGACAACCCCAGTTTGTCGCATTTCTCCTCGATGGGGTTCTGGCACACCGGCGTGCCCAACGGGGGGGAGCCGCTCGGTTGGCTGGGTCGTCTCGCCGATGGGGTCTACGACCACGACGCGCAAGGGAACGTCATCGTCAACATCGGTACCAGCCAGTCGCTGGCGGTCCGAGCGCGCAACCACCAACCGCTGGTGTTCAACGACCCGAGCAGCTTCCGCCGCCAGGGGTCCGATGCGGAAAAACAGGCGATCGAGGCGATGCAGCCGGATAGCCCGACGAACCCGACACTGGAGTTCCTGTCGGCCACGGCGACCAACGCCATCGAGAGCTCGCAGTTCGTTCGGGAGGCTGCCGCCGGCTACAGCACTCCGATCGACTACGGGATCGGGGGGCTCTCGCCGCAGCTGCGGCGGGTGGCGGCGTTGATCAATGCCGACATGCCGACCCGGATCTACTACGTCAGCTACTCCGGAAACTCGTTCGACACGCACGTGCACCAGCGAGCTCCGCATGCCCGGTTGCTGGCCTACACGGCCGACGCGGTTCGTGGGTTCATCGAGGACCTCCGGCGGATCGGCCGCGTCGACGACGTGGCCATGATGATGTTCACGGAGTTCGGCAGGCGGGTCGAGGAGAATGCCAGTCTCGGTACTGACCACGGTACGGCGACACCGATGTTCGTCATCGGTCCCGGTGTGAAGGGTGGGTTGCACGGCCGTCCCCCGAGCCTGACCGATCTGGACGACGGCAACCTGAAGATGACCACCGACTTCCGGCGTGTCTACGCGACGATGATCGAAGAGTGGCTCGGGTTCAGCGACACCGAGTCGATTCTCAAGGGGTCATTCGACCCGATGGGGTTGTTTGCGTAGCAGGCGGAAGCGACCGGCCCGGCAGATCCGCTTCGGGCTTCAGGCGCCCTGGGCAGCGGGCGTTCATCGTCCGCCGCCGGAGTGACCCGCCGGCATTCTCTCAGCACCATTTCTGGGCGGCAGAGGATACCAAGACTCTATGCCCAGTGAACGGCCAGACCGACAAGCCCCTTGAGGTGCACATCAACTTGGGGGACCAACTCTAGCATGCCCTTCACTAGACCTTGAACCACTGGTTTTTCTTGCAGCCCGCCTAACCCACCAGCATCTTCACCTAGCTCCACTTCTCGGCGCAGTTCCCGTCTTCTCTAGCAGCGCGGGACTATGAGCGACCCCTCCGACAATCCTCTGAAGCGCCTCATCGCTGAGATCCACCGCCGTAGTCTCTGGCAGGTGCTGGACCCTTGATGAGTGCTCGACGGGCTCGGTTGGCGGACTCATGGTCTGCTATTGGACCGTTACAGAGCCATTCATCACGCTTCGCCCGTGAATGGTGCAAATGTAGGTGTAAATCCCAGGCACAGTCGGCATCGTGGCTGCGTGCTGACCGTTTCGCTGGGTCTGGGAGTTCTGAGCAGCATTCGAGTCAAACGTCACGTTGTGGTCGTCGCCCCCACCGGCCCACGTCCATGTCACCATCGCGCCGGGCGAAACGCGGATATCAGGTGGGCTGAAAAAGTCGTTCCCGACCGTCACTGAGGTCGTCGCAACTGGGGTGCCACCATCACCGTTGGTGGGAGAGCCTCCCCCGCACCCTGCGACCGCCAACACAAAACCGGCAACCATCAAATGGGCACTCCTCCTCACGGGGAAACTCCTCATCTCGCCTCCTTTGGGGTCGGTTGTGCGCCTTCCTCGTCGGGAGAAATCCTTGGAACGTCAGTATCGTTCCATCAGGGTGAAAGCGATGCGCCTCCGAAACGCGCTGGTGATTCTGCTTGCGCATCGCTAGCAACCGCGAGGATGTTACTGGCCAGGAACAGAAATCCCTTTGCAGATGCCCTAGTCATGACCGACCCCATCACCTGCCTGAACGCTGCCCTAAAGGGCCGCTACCGCATCGAGCGTGAGATCGGCGAAGGTGGGATGGCCACGGTCTATCTGGCTGAGGACCTACGTCATGAACGCAAGGTCGCGCTCAAGGTCCTGAAGCCGGAGTTGGCTGCGGTTGTCGGTGCCAAGAGGTTTCTCGCTGAGATCAAGACCACCGCGAACCTCCAGCATCCACACATCCTGCCTTTGCATGACTCCGGGAAAGCGGACGGATTCCTGTATTTCGTGATGCCCTACATCGAGGGCGACACGCTTCGGGACAAGATCGACAGGGAGAAGCAGTTGAGTGTGGAAGGGGCGCTAGAGATCACAAAGAGGGTTGCCTCCGCACTGGACTACGCTCACAAGCGTGGAGTCGTCCATCGCGACATCAGGCCGGGCAACATCCTACTGAGTGAGGAGGGTGAGCCGACCGTTGCCGACTTCGGCATTGCGCTCTCTGCAGCTCATGCTGGAGGCGGTCGAGTTACCGCGTGACGGGACTCAGCCTAGGAACGCCACATTACATGTCTCCTGAGCAGGAGACCGGTGACCGAGATGTTGATCCACGCACAGATGTCTATGCGCTCGGGTCCGTTCTCTACGAGATGCTGACGGGTGATTCTTCGAGGAGTTGAGGCAACTCGCTCCCTAGCCATGACTCCTCGTTCGTCACCTCGTGCTGCTGCATCCAGTCTGCGCCAACTGCCCGGTGTCGTCTCTGGTTTGCCTCTAGTCCCCTCGAACGCCTGGGACTCAAAATCCAATGCGTATCGAGACGGCCCGCTCACTCGGCTCGCCGCACTGGAGAGTGAACATGGGCTCCCTGGGCTACCGGGAGGGTTGGACAGGCACGCGGGAAACCTTCGCTCCCAGCTTCAGAGCCGAGATCGACCGCATCGTAGCGGAGGTTGGGGGCTAGGTGAAGCCCGGGATAGCATCCTACCGTGGTGAGAGCCAGACGAGGACTCGGCTATAGCGGCCGCCAGGGCGCGATCTCCGGCCGATTAGCCGTCGCCTGGCTGAGAGCTCAGCCGTTGCGAAATCGTTGTCTCTAGCTCTGGGAAACTGCCCGCGGGTCGGTTTGCCAGTGCCCAAGAGGCCTTACATGGGGGAAACCCCGGTCAGCTCCCACTTCTGAGTTCGCTTCCTGGTTCCTCCAATATTGTTGACTTCGACGGTATAGAGGTTGCCTTGCGAATCTGCCGTCATGTCGTGGAGAATATACGTCTCTCCCAATTCGTCACCGTGCTCCCCGAAGCGGGTCAGCTCCTGCAAAGTCGTGCGGTCCAACACAACCACCTGGTGGTCGCTCCTCTCAGCAACGTATAACCACCGTTGTTCTGGATCCGGCGAGAACGCCGTTCTGCTAACCGACTGATGCGCCCTTGCGGTTGCCTCGATCAGTTCCGTCGTCGGCACCCCAAAAGACGTGTCGTTAGCGCGCGCGGCCATCAGGGCCGGATCAGGATCTGGGTATCGGCCCATCGGCTTCTCATAGAGGAACTCTCCGTCCGTCGTGAACACCTGCAAACGCATTCCCGCGCGGTCTGAGACATAGACGAGACCATCCCTGGAGATCCTAACGCCGTGCACGAGCCTAAAGTGATCGGGATCGTACTCCTCCTCGTCCGGCGTCGGATCTGTGGGAGGATGGCCATAAGCCCCCCACATCCGCTTGAACGCCCCCGTGTCGGCATCGAATACGATGATCCGGCGGTTTCCGTACCCGTCGGCGACGAACACCTCATTCGTTTCGGCATGAACGTAGATGTCGGCCGCCCGGTTCACGTTCTGTGTGTCCGTGTTGCCCGTGCTCGCTCCTGCCTTCCCGATCTGCAAGAGGAACTGCCCATCTCTCGTGAACTTGAGGATCTGATCGTCCCCGTTCCCGCTACCCGAAATCCATACGTTGCCCTGGCTGTCAACGTTGATCCCGTGCTCGGTAACGGGCCAGTCGAACTCCTGCGACTCGACGTACTCCGGCCCTCCCCAACCCTGGATGTAGTTTCCGGCCGCATCGAACTCTAGGACTGCTGGCGCAGCCCGGTCTCGATCAGCTTCCGCAGCGGTGCGCGGGCGGTGGACCACCCAAATGTGATCTTGCGAGTCGATCGCAAGGCCGGATGCCAGTCCAAGAACCCAGTTGTTCGGTATCTGCGGCCAGGCCACCGCTTGGTAGGTCGGGATCCCTGTCTCTCTCGCAAGTGCGACCCCGCCTTCGCCGGGCGACCCTCCTGTGTTTCCAGGGGCTCCCCCGCACCCGGCGGCGGCGGCCGCGACAGGTGCCGCAAAAATCCACATCCGAGTTGTTCGCTTCATGTCCGCTCTCCTAGTGCAAAGCTCAATTCGCCGCCCGCTCCAGAGACCCGTTGGGACCTGCCTTTGTCCGGCTGCTTTCACTGCGACCACACGATCCCAGCCCTACACGCTTCCATCCGACCTCGGTTGAGGAGTCAACCTACCCTTCCCTAACCGGCTCGTCGAGTTCGCGACCACCACCTGAAGCGAGGGGTTTCTTGCAGGGACTGGGGCCCGATTCTTACAAGGGCGCCTCTGATCCTGCTTGCAGGCGTTCTGGGCGCCCCGCATCTTTCCCCCGTCTTCACAGTTGGGCGCAGTTCCCGTCTCCTTCATGAAGCAGCGGGACGATGAGCGACCCTTCCGACCCCATCGCAAGACTCAACACGGTCCTTGAGGGCCGGTACACCATCGAGCGCGAGCTGGGCGAGGGCGGGAGGTCGCAGGTTCGAGTCCGGCTGTTTGACGTGGCCCGATCCTAGCCAATATCTGTGCGGTGATTGTGCCGGAACGGTGGGGATCATGCGAGACTGAGCGGGAAAGCGACGTGGCGAAGAGATTCCGTTTGTCCCCTTGTCTGGCGGTTATTCCCGGCTAGTCCCCTTTGTGACCGAGGGAGCCTGCGCACTCGAGATGCGGCGGGCTAATCACCCTTGGGGGTTCGAGTCCCCCCGCCTTCGTCCCGTAACGACGGGCTTTCTGGCCTATGAGGCCCCTAGCGATGCTAGGGGCTTTTTCATGGGGTGATGGTCGGAGTGTTGGGACTCTGAGACACCATAGGGGGGCTTGAGGACCATCCGGAGGTGGCTCCAAGAGTGGATTCGCGCACGCTCCCCGCGAGAGGGAGCGAGTTGGAGCCCTTTAACACTCGCCCTTCGGCGAGCGTCTACGCCAAACAACTTGCGAAGCAAGACGGGATGACCCGGTCGTCGATAGTCAGCCTAACGGGCACGGGGAGAACGCGGATGAATAAAGATGGCACGCCCGTATCGCGTTTCCCTGGCCGGCTCCGCACGCTCACCCTGTGGGCTGGCGTCGTGGTTGGGTTGGCTCTGTGTGGAGGCCTCGCACAGCTCCCTGCGCAGTCGCGGGACATCACCGGCGTCGTGCGGGACTCACTGAACAACGAGAGCTTGCCGAACGCCCTCGTCTACCTAGTGGGGCAATCGTTCCGGACCCTTACGGACGAATTCGGTCGGTTCACGCTCGTGGACGTGCCCGCAGGCGGCTACGTGCTCCGCGTCCAACATCTCGGCCACGAGGTGAGCGAAACCGCAGTGGGGGACGCCCCAGCCGGAGCCCTGACGGTCCACCTCGCGCGCGCGGTGATCGAACTTGCGGGCATAACGGTCGAGACGACTGGCCAGATCGCTCAGGTCGCGGAGGAGGTCAGCCAGATCACGATCTCTCCAAGAAAGCTCAGCACCCTCCCGTCGCTCGGTGAGACTGACGTTCTTCGAGCGCTTCAGCTGCTGCCTGGTGTCGGTGGGACCAACGATGCAACGTCCGGGCTTTTCATCCGAGGCGGGACACCCGACGAGAACCTGGTCCTGCTCGACGGCATGACCGTTTATCACGTCGATCACTTTTTCGGGGTGTTCAGCGCCTTCAACTCTGACGCGATCAAGGATATCCGCCTCTTCAAGGGCGGATTCCCTGCGCAATACGGAGGGAGGACATCAAGCGTTGTGGAGATGATCGGGAAATCCGGCGACAACGAGGACTTCAACGTGTCGGGCGGGATGAATCTGTTGAGCGGACGAGCCGTAACTGAGGTGCCCTTGGGCGGAAAGGGATCATGGCTCTTCTCGGCGCGTCGCTCCTATACGGACGTGATCCGGACGGGGCTCTACAACGACATCTTCAACACGCTGTCCGGAAGTGCCGAGGAAGACCCCATGCCGGCAGGTCCCGGCGGCGGCTTCGGACGGGGGCCTGCGGGGGGACGACCGCGAGGCAACTTCCAGCAGCAGGCGATTCAGCCGGACTTCTTCTTCTACGACCTCAACTCCAAGCTAACGTACACCCGGCCGGGCAACGACGTCGTAGCACTCTCCGTGTACGCCGGTGAAGACAAGTTGGACGAGTCCTCCCTCGGACAAGAGATCACGGGGCCGAACGGCCAGACTCGTGTCGCCCCGGACCGCGTCGATGTCTCGGACTGGGGAAATCGCGGGGCCAGCGGACGCTGGTCTCGACAGTGGGGGAGTTGCTTCACGACCGACGGTTTGGTGGCGTACTCCGAGTACTTCAGCGAGGGATCGCTCGACGTCTCCGCCACGCAGTTCGCACGGGGCTTCCGGGAAGACAATCGGGTCACCGATTTTACGGCGCGCCTGGATAGCTCCTGGAGGCCCTTGCAGGCGTCGCACGTCGGCCTCGGCGTCCAGCTGACGAGGAGCGAGGTAGGCTACTCGTTTGCGCAGCTCCAAGGTGACTCGATACGGGGCGCGTTGGATCTCGGGGGTGAGGGAACACTCCTGGCCGGGTACGCGCAGCACCGCTGGATGCCGTCCGACCGTATCGACGTGACCGTCGGGATGCGGACGACGACGTACGACCAGACCGACGGGTTGTACTGGGAGCCCCGCGTGAGTGCGCAGTATAGGTTTACCGACCGGATAAGGGTGAAGGGCGCCTGGGGTCGGTACAACCAGTTCGTGAAGAGAGTCGAGAACGAGGACGTGCTAGAAGGGAGCCGGGACTTTTGGATCCTCGCAGGCGACCAGTTGGATCCGTCATCCGCCGAGCACCGCATCGTCGGCGCGGCCTACGAGACGGACACCTACCTCTTCGACATCGAGGCCTACGACAAGGTCCTGGACGGAGTGTCCCAATTCTCCACTCGTGCACGACAAGCCCCTGGGCAGGCGCTTCTCGATCTCTTCTTCTCCGGGACCGGGAATGCCCGAGGCGTCGAGATCCTCGCTCAAAAGAAGCGGGGCCGGCTTACAGGCTGGGTAGCGTACACACTCTCGAGCGTCGAGTACGACCTCATCGGCCTTAACGAGAACAACCCCTTTCCTGCTAGTCACGACCAGCAGCACGAGCTTAAGACGGTCGCCAGCTATCAGTGGGGCCCGTGGACGTTCTCCGGCACGTGGGTCTACGGCTCTGGGAAGCCTTACACGACACCGGAAGCCCAGTATCCGATCGAGCTGCTCGACGGGCGTACGCTCAGCTACATACACGTCGGTGAGAAGAACGGACAGCGGTTACCAGCGTACCATCGCCTCGACGTCTCAGGGACACGGAGGTTCGATACCGAGCGTCTCTTCTATGAGGTAAATCTGTCGCTCTTCAACGCGTACGGGCGAAGCAACGTCTGGTATCGTCAGTTCGATCTGTCCGAACTCCCCCTGCTCGTTACGGATGTTACGACGCTCGGCTTCACGCCGAGCATTGGCGTCCGTGTCGGCCTGCGTTGAGGAGGAGCATTCATGAGAACCAGACCGATCGCCGCCGTCTCGCTCGCGCTGGCCATGGCAGGGTGTGATTCCGACCTCGGCTTCGTACCGCTCGACCCCGACACCTTCGTCATCCAAGCGTTCCTCTTCTCGGGTGAGCCAGTCGCGGCCGTCAGCGTAACCGGTGTCTTGCCGATCGACGCCGACTCTACAGAAGTCCCCCAGCCGATATCGGACGCGCGGATCGCATTGACTAAGGAAGGTGTGCGCTACGACCTCGTCCCCACGCCGGGGCAGGCCGGACAATACGAGTATCCGGGCGCTGACCTGGCTGTCGCCGTAGGGGACGTCTTTCAACTGGAAGCCACATACGCTAATCGCACCGCCACGGCGGAAACGGTAGTGCCGTCGCCGCCCACCGGGCTCTCCCTCTCTTCAGACAGCCTCATCGCTCCCGAGTTCGGGGGAGGATTCGGTGGCCGAGGAGGGGGCCAGGGCTTAGGGGCATTCGGGATTACAGCGAGATGGTCGAATCCGTCGAATGAGCTGCACTTCGTCGTTGTCGACAACGTTGAGAGTGACCCCGAGATCCTACCGACGACGGAGATCTTCAGTCGCTTCGCGCCGAGGATCATCCAACGACCGACAGCATCTGACAGCTCGATCGTCGCTTTGCTTACGTTGACCCATTTTGGCGACCACCGGCTAAAGCTCTACCGCATAAACGACGAGTACGCGGATCTGTACCAGGGTCTCAACCAGGACTCGCGGGACCTCAACGAGCCGCCGTCCAACATTTTCGGCGCGCTGGGAGTGTTCTCTGCCTTCAGTGCCGACAGCGCCTTCTTCGACGTCCGCTGAACAGGGGTCGCACCTGGTCGAGTGGGCCGTAACCCCGACCGTCGGAGTTTCGGCGCCAGTTCAGCCAGTCGCCCGGGGGTGGGATTCACCAACGCGGCTTCCGTCACCGGGGATACGTCGGCGGCCTGGGCCATTACCGCGGGGGGTCACCCCGAGCAGGGTCAGAACCCACGAGGGCAGCGAAGGCGATGCGAGGAGTCATCACTGTGCTCGCCGGAAGACCGCCCCGCACCTGGTATAGTCATTGCAAGACTCTTAGAAAGCGCTGACTTTGCCCGACTGGTCTAATCCACGGGTGGACCTGATGCCCTCTCTTCGTCAAACCCATATGTACGCCCGGTTTCTGATCGGGCTGAGAGGATTCCTTCGCGGCTCGAGCACGCTAAGCAAGGCGAGGGAAAGGGTCAGCCGGCGGCTTGAGCACCGTGCGGAATCCCTGATGCGGATGGCCGAGCGAAGCTTCTTCGGCCTCCGGACAAGTCCCTATCGCGAGCTGCTGCGGATGGCCGGCTGCGAGCTCGCCGACTTCGTCACGCTCGTCAACGACCGCGGCGTGGGGGGTGCGCTCCTCGCACTGCGAGAGTCGGGAGTCTACTTCACCTTCGAAGAGTTCAAAGGCCGTGCGCGGGTGGTGCGAGGCGGACGCGAAATTCCCATCACGCCCGGGCAGTTCGACAACCCTTATCTCTCACACTACTACAGAACCCGGACCAGTGGTTCGACGGGTAAGGCGACCCGGGTCTCGACCGACTTGGACCATCTGGCCGCGCAGGCTGATCACCGGATGCTCTGCATGGAAGCGCATGGGGCCTTCGGGCTGCCGTACGCGATTTGGCGGCCTCCGCTTCCCGCCGGCAGCGGCCTCAACCAGGTGCTGCGTTGCGCGCGATGGGGCCGGCCTCCTCTGCGCTGGTTCACTCCCCTGGTCGAGTTGGACTATCGGCCGAGCCTGCGGTTTAGATTGGCAAACACCATGACCATCGCTCTAGGACGCCTGTTCGGCTCCGACCTCCCCTGGCCGGAGCCGGTTGCGCTGGACCAGGCGGTTCGGATCGCGGAGTGGATGAGGGACGTGCGCGACGCGAAGGGTGGTGCCGTTTTGAACACGACGGTGAGTAACGGAGCGCGTGTCGCGGTGGCCGCCCGCGATGCCGGCATCGACCTCGAGCGCACATGGCTGTTCCTGGCTGGGGAACCTGCGACGCCCGCGAAAGTGCGCCGAGTTATCGAATCCGGCGCCAACATCATGACGGACTACGGCGCCGCCGAGACGGGACGAATCGGAATCGGCTGCCCCCACCGCGCTGCCGAAGGCGACGTGCACGTCCTTCTCGACATGGTCGCGGTGATTGGCTACCCGCACGAAGTGACTGCGACGGGCAAGACGGTGACGTCGTTTCACGTCACTACGCTCGACCCAACCACGCCGAAGCTCCTGTTCAACGTGGAGTTTGATGACTGTGGGGTCATCGAGGACAGCGCCTGCGGCTGTCCCCTCGAGTCGCTGGGCCTCACCCGTCATTTGCGTGAGATCCGCAGCTTCGGAAAGCTCGTGGGTGAAGGCGTGACGCTGCTGGCCAGCGAGATGGCGCATGCGATCGAGGAGGACCTTCCTGCCCGGTTCGGTGGCTCCCTGCTCGACTACCAGCTCGAGGAGTCCGAGGATGAGGACGGGCTCACCCGGCTCACCCTCGTCGTCGCCCCGCACATCGAGCTGCCATCCGAGAGCGAGGTCACCGGGGCCCTTCTTCGGACGTTGAGCGAGATGAACCCGGGCGCAGAAATGGCCAGCGCCTTTTGGAAGCGCGGGCGCTCGCTGCGCCTGCGACGCTCACGGCCGCACACATCGGACCGCGGTAAGCAGCCCCTCCTCTACAAACGGATTCAGGCTTGAGCCGAGAGTAGGCACGATGATCCCCGATTGCCGCCCAAACCGCCGCCGGGACTCGACCGAGCCGTTCTGGCGCGAGGCTGTCCGATGCAGCGGGGGAGCCCTCTTAGCCGCGCTTATGGTTATGGGGTGCTCGGAGCAAGGTGGTGGCAGCTCTCGACTCGCCGATGGCCCGAGCGAAGGCTGCCCCGGGGTAGCCGGAGAAACCATCCGGTGGATCGTGCCCTTCTCCCCCGGCGGCGGTTACGACGTCTACTCGCGACTCCTCGAGCCCTTCTACGAGGAGGCGATCGGGGCCGAGATCGTGATCCAGAACCGGGTCGGCGCCGGAGGCCGGATCGGGGCCCGGGCGGTTAGGGACTCGGAGCCCGATGGCACTACGCTCAGGCTGGTGAATGCCTTCGCCCTACTTGTCGGGGAGATGACGGGGGAGACGTCCGGGCTCGATCCCCTAGCTGGCTTCACCGTTCTCGGGAGGCTCTCGCCGCCGTTCCGGTGTGGGTGACCGGTACCGGATCGCCTTATCGAACGATGGACGAACTCCTGGCCCGGGCGGACGATCGCCCGATCCTCGTCGGGCTGAGCGACATCGGGAACACTGGCTTCGTCACGGTCAGCGTGGCAGCCGATCTCCTGAGTCTCGAGGTTTCCTATATCGCCGGGTATCCTGGAAGCCGAGAGACGTCGATGGGCCTCATCCGGGGGGAATTCGATCTCCTGGGCGTGACATTCGATTCCGTCGTGGACCGAGTCGAGGCCGGCGACCTCTTGCCGATTTTCCAGGTCTCTGACGCGCCCGTATCCAACCATCCCTCTCTGGCGCGTGTGCCGCTGTTGGGTGGTCCGGATGGGCTCGCCGTGAGACGCGCCCTGGCACGAGGGGAGGACCCGGCCCGGGCGATGGCGCTAGCCGGCGCAATGTCCCGGCTCTTCGGGATTGGTCGATTGGTGGTCGGTCCGCAGGAATTGGATCCGAGGCTGACGCGGTGCCTCGCGGACCACCTGGCGGAGGTGGCGCGAGACTCCGCCTTCCTGGCGGCAGCCTCGCAGGCACAGAGAACAGTAGCCTTCGAGACGCCTGCCGCGATCGCCAAGCAGCTCGAGGCGACGGCCGCCGACCGTCAGGCCCTGGTTCCGATCCTCTCCCGACACGCCGAGCTGGTGCGGGGCGGCGTCCCCGGCCGTTGAACGGGTCGCCCGAATCCCGGGGAGCCCCGCTGTAAAATGCTAGAGGCAGCGTGGCAGGGTCTCCAAATCGTCCTCTCGTGGCCGAACATCCTCTACCCGGTCGGCGGCACCCTTTTCGCCATGGTGTTCGCGTTCCTCCCCGGAATCACCGGCGTCACGCTCATGGCGCTTGCCATCCCCTGGACGTTCGCCTGGGATCCGTTACCCACGGTGCTCCTGTTCGGGGCCCTGGTGGGCGGATCGACCTTCATGGGGTCCGTCACGGCTATCCTGTTCAACATCCCAGGGACAGCCCCCAACGCTGCGACGATGCTGGACGGCTACCCGATGGCGCGCCAGGGGCAGGCCCGAACCGCCATCGCCTGCTCGGCCGGCGCCTCGGCCCTAGGCTCGACCGTGGGTGTGGTCCTCCTCGTAGCCCTCATCCCCGTCCTGAGCGGCCTTCTCCTGGCCGTCGGTCCTGCCGAGCTCCTCGTTCTGTCCCTCTGGGGGCTCTCCACCATCGCATTCGTCAACCGGCGTTCCAGCCTGAAGGGCCTGATCGCTGCCGGCCTCGGCCTGAGCGTCGGGTTCGTGGGTCTCGACCCCCGAACGGCCGAGCCCCGTTACACGTTCGGCGTCGAATACCTCAGCGAGGGGGTGCCGATCGTTCCGGCCTTCTTGGGTCTTTTCGCGCTGGCCGAGATGATGGACCTCTTCGTCTCCGGTCGGCGGACGATTTCTGGCGACGAAGCCGGGACATCTCTCGGCGGGGGCGTCAAGGAAGGTCTCCTGACCGTAGTACGCCACCCCAGGGTCTTTCTGAGGAGCTCGATACTGGGCATGGTCATCGGGACCATTCCCGGAGTCGGCGGAACGGTCTCGGGTTTCATCGCGTACGGGGAGACGGCCCGGGAGGACCCAAAGGGCGAGTTCGGCAGGGGCGACGTCCGCGGCGTCCTAGCCCCCGAGGCCGCGAACGATGCCAAAGACGGTGGCTCCCTACTTCCGGTGCTTGCCTTCGGTATTCCTGGGAGTGAGGGCACGGTCCTCCTCCTCGCAGCCCTCACCCTCCACGGAATCACACCAGGCCGGGAGCTTCTCGAGGGTCAGCTCCCCCTTGTTTTTGTGCTAGTCTGGTCTCTGTTTCTCTCTAACTGGCTCACCTCGATTGTTGGACTGGCCGCGTCGCGACAGTTCGCCCGGTTCACGGTCGTTCCCGCTCAGATTCTGGTGCCGGTCATCACTGTGCTGGTAATTATCGCGGCCATGGCCGCTCGCGGGAGCCCAGGGGATCTGCTGCTTACCGTTGGTTTCGGGGTGGCTGGTTATGGCATGAAGGTCCACGGGTGGCCGAGGGTTTCCTTCGTCATCGCGCTCGTTCTGGCGTCTCTCTTCGAGACGAACCTCATTCTGACCCTCCGCCTGCTCGAGCTGGGCCGCCTGGACCTATTCGAGCGCCCCGTCTTCCTGGTGCTTTTCCTTCTCCTGTGCCTCACTCTGGCCTGGCCTTTCGTCCGGTATTTCGGGCGTCAGCGAAGTCGGAGCACCTGAATGACGCAAAAGACTTGGTTCACAGCCTTCCTGTTGGTCCTGACCGGACTGCTGCTGGCGGAGTCTCTGGTGTTGAGCCCCCTGGCGACACGGGCCCCGTTCTGGGTGCTAGTGCCCACTCTGGCCCTCCTGGGTCTTCAACTTTCTCTCGATCTCCGCCCCTCTCTTCTTCACCGCCGGCGGATCCTGAGGGACAGCCTCCTCGATGTCTCGGCACAGCCGCCGTCCGAGCTCGTGCGAAGAGTCTGGAAGGCCGAACCGGGGGAACGCCATCAGAGGGAGATTCGCCTCGCGCTCTGGATCGCCCTGTTAGTCGGTGGGCTCTACCTGGTCGGCCTCGCACTCTCGGCGGCGGTCTTTCTTCTGGCGTATCTCAGAACCGAAGCAGGAGTCGGCTGGAGAGGTTCTGTGTTGATTACCGCGGCAACCTTAGGGGTGATGTACCTGGCCTTCGGTGTCCTGGTCCCGGTGCCACTGCCCGAGCCGCTTCTCTTCTAACCGCCCACGCGGATCTTGCTACCACCATGGGGTAAACCCACTTTCGCGACGACATTCTTCCGCCCCGTGGGCGCCACTGACGTACTGGCCCGTCGTCTAATGGCAGGACACCGGTCTTTGGATAAGAGGCGGGCGTTTCTGAATCACTCGGAAGGTCTCGTTTCCTTAATGGAGACCGGGCTTTTCTGGTCTAGGGCCTTCGGAGCAACTCCATCCAGTTCGGTCCGTTTCGGGGAGTTCGTGTCCACGATGTGTCCACGCGGAGGTGCCTTCTCCAGTTTGGGCCGCTTCTCGAGCCAACACCTGCCGCCACGAAGCCACGCTGAATCACAGGATTTGCTTGCAGCGCGTGTAAACGCCGAGCATCTTCCCTCCTAGCACGAATCTGGGCGCAGTTCCGTTAACTCCTCTGGACGACGGGACGTATGGCCGACTCCTCCGACAATCCCATCAGTAGGCTCAACACGGCACTCGAAGGCCGGTACGCCATAGAACGTGAGCTTGGCGAAGGCGGGATGGCCGCGGTTTACCTGGTCGATGACCTGAAACACGAGCGCAAGGTCGCGCTGAACGAGGCAACATGAACCGAACGTCCCTTCTCGTGGTTTTCTTTTCGGGCCTTCTGGCGTGTCCGCTTGCAGACGACCTCCGAGCCATGAATCAGTCGATCGGCCTGGCGGACGACGGATTCCCGAGGTCCGGCCAGGTTGCGGATGCGGAGACCCGAGCTCCACTCAGTGGGGCGATTGTGGAGTTACCCGAACTCGGGATTCGTGTGATCTCGGACGAGTTGGGTCGGGTCGACCTCGGTCGTCTCCCGAGTGGGCGACATCGCATAACGGCAGAGCGGGTCGGATACGACGGCATCCGTCTGGGCGAACTTCCGGTTCCCTGGAGCGAAGATTTCCTGATTCTGCTGGACCGTGACCCGACCTACGACCCGCTGGCTCCGGGGCGCATCCTCGGTTGGGTCACAGAGGAGGGCAGAAACCGTGGGGTTGCAGACGTAGAGGTCACGGTACTGGGCCCTGCACGCACTGGTACAGTGACGGATGGACGTGGCCGTTTCGATTTGAGGGACCTGGAGCCGGGGTTGATGGAGGTCCAGTTCACGCATCTGGGTTACGCCTCCCACACGACCACACTGATCGTGCAAGCTGGAAGAACGGTCGAAATCAACGCCTCGATGTCCGCCCAGCCGATCGAGCTCGAGCCGATCGAGGTCACGGTCCGCTCCGCGTACCTCGAACGGAACGGGTTCTACCGGCGTTCCCGCCTCTGGGGTAAGCAGTTCACGCGGGCAGACCTGGACGAAATCAACCCGACGTACCTATCGGACATCCTTTGGCGGGTTCCGGGCGTGAGGGTGGAGCGTAGGGGGTTCGACGCGGTAGCCGTGAGCGGGCGGGCCTCCAGTCTGAGCCTGGGCAGCTGTATCCTGCCGGTGTACGTGGACGGGGTTCGGGCGTTGGATGCGGATCTCGACCAGTTCCCACTGGCGTGGATCGGTGCCATGGAGGTCTACCACGGAATTAGCACGCCCATCGAGTACGGCTTTAATTCCTGCGGCGTGGTCCTCATCTGGACTCGACGAGGTGGCTGAACCGGCTTGCACACACCGTGGACCAGGGGGGTCGCGCGCTACGCCCGCGCCCTCGAAGGCCGCTACCGCATCGAGCGTGAGATCGGTGAGGGCTGGATAGCCACCGTCTACTTGGCTTGGAGATAAGGTGAGCAATCGTCGAAAGAGATTGATCCACGGCCTAAGAAGGAAGGCCGAGTCCCTCGGTGTCGATGTGGGCGGTCTCACAGACGAGGAGATTGAAGGGCGTCTCATCCACAACTCCAAGGCCTTGGCCTCGACCATTGCGGCGGGTGTCGGAAGGACAGCGAAGGAAGCGGCGTCCCGTGTCGCCGCCCTACGAAGGAATCTGAGCAAGTCGGAGGAAGAGGATTAGTGACAGTCCCGGGTCGCCTTCATTTCTCGATCACACCGTCCAGTGACCTGCCCCGAAGAGCGGTACCACATCCTATGTTAGTCCCAGCAGCTGTGGAGGGCCGTGAAGGACGGGCATCCTCAGGAACCAGGGCGACGGCTTAATCGCCTCAGGGGCCGGGGGAAAGCCGCGGCAGGCGCTGTGGGGTCGGACGGTATTGTACTCGCGCCTCCATTGCTCGACCAGCACGGCCGCCTGCGCCAACGAGTAGAAGATCTCCCCGTTCAACAGCTCGTCCCTGAGCTTGCCGTTGAAGCTCTCGTTGTAGCCGTTCTCCCACGGGCTGCCCGGCTCGATAAAGAGCGTCTCGACGCCCACGCGCCCCAACCACCGCCGCACGAGCTTCGCGGTGAACTCCGGTCCGTTGTCCGACCTCAGATACTCGGCAGGCCCGTGTCGGACGAACAGATCGGCCAGCACCTCGAGCACGTCGTGCGAGCGGATCTTGCGAGCCACCACGATCGCCAGGCACTCCCTCGTGTGCTCGTCCAGCACTGTCAGCAGCTTCAGCGCACGCCCGTCGTGCGTCCTCGAGGCCACGAAGTCGTACGACCAGACGTGGCCCCGATACAGCGGCCTCAGCCGGATGCACGATCCGTCGTTGAGCCACAGCCGACCTCGCTTCGGCTGCCGCTCCGGGACCTTCAGCCCCTCCTGCCTCCAGATCCGCTCCACCCGCTTGTGGTTCACCCCCCAGCCCTCGATGCGGAGCATGTCCGTGACGCGTCGGTAGCCGTAGCGGCCGAATCGACTCGCGAGTCGCACGATATCACCTCGGAGCGCCCCCTCGTCACTCGCCACTTTCCTCGCCCGGCGCTGGGTCGTGCGTGGCTGCCCGAGCACCCGGCACGCTCTCCTCTCCGACGCCCCGAGCTGCTGACGTACACGCACCACACAACGTCGTCGGCGCTCGGGGCTCAGAAGTTTCCCTGGGCCGCTTCCTCCACGATCAGCTTGTCCAGTGTCAAGTCCGCCACTGCTCGCTTCAAGCGCCCGTTCTCGCGCTCGAGCTCCTTCAGGCGCCGTGCCTGGCTTACCTTCATCCCGCCGTACTCCCGCCTCCACCGGTAGTACGTCTGCTCGGTGATGCCGAGCTCCCGGCTGATCAGCTTCACGGATTTGCCGCGGGCCAGACCGACCTCTGCCTCCCGCAGTCCAGTGATGATCTGCTCCGGAGTGTGTCGCTTCCTTCCCATCCTGACCTCCTCGCTGAAAAGCTTCAGACCAGCTCGATCCTAATATTGCTCCTGGTCTCGTTTCAGCGGGTCAGGTCACTATGGCCCGCTACGCACACTCTGGGCACATCGTCTATGCAGGTGGCGATGGGACTCTCTACGCTGCCCCGTTCGACCAGGACCGAATGGAACTCAGCGGCCCCAGCCGGACTCTCTTGGAGGGGGTCACGGTTATGGCTAATTCGGCTGCCTATTTCACGCTTTCCGAGACGGGGACCTTGGTATACCGACCTGGCACAGGGGGGGGACGGAAAGAATTCCCGCGTGGTTCGGGAGGGATGGTACTGTTGAGGTCGTGGATCCAGACCTCATCGCAGCATTCCAGGCCCCAGCCTTGTCGCCGGACGGAAGAAGGGTTGCTTTGCAGGTCGATGGTGACGGCACGCATGTGTGGGTCTACGAGTTCGCTAGTGGGGCGTTCTCCCAAATCACATTTGAGGGCGAAAACATTAGACCGTTCTGGCACCCGGACGGATTGGAGGTCGGATTCGTTCGCCTTCAGGTTCCTGAGCCCGGAGTGTACTCCCGAAGGGCGGATCTAAGTGACGAGGCAAGACTTCTTCTTGCAGGATCCACTATCAGGGAAGCCGCCTGGACGCCGGATGGACGGCGATTAGTGTTTGAGGACGGGGGACCGGAGGCGCGAGCGACCGGGGGCGTCCTGAGCCATTCAGCCCCCCATCCGGACAGCACGCCGGTCGCAATCCAGGACACACCGGCTCTGGAGAACGCGCCTGCGCTGTCTCCGGACGGGCGTTGGCTGGCGTACCAATCCGGCCAACCCGGAAGTTGGGAAGTGTACGTACGGCCCTTCCCAGGCCCTGGTGGTCGGGTGCCCGTATCCGTTGGAGGCGGGGGTGTTCCGATCTGGGCGGCCGGCGGCCGGGAGATCACCTACCACGCTGGCGATCTCCGATCCTGGGTCGTGGCAACTGTGGGGACCGGATCAGACTTCACGGTGGAGTCACTGGAGCCGTTCGGTCCGGTAGCGGAAGGTTTCTACATGCGGTTCCAAACGGGACACTTCGACGTTTCGGCCCTTGATCAACGCATCTTCGGCCTGACCTCTCCTACTGGGGGAGGCCAGCAAGTGGCAGTTCAAGACATCGTGGTCCAGAACTTCTTCGAGGAGTTGAGGCAGGTGGTGCCGGAATGAGGATGAAGTCGGCGGCTCCATTCGCGGTCCAAGAAGGACGACGAGACCCCGGAGCGGAGCGTAGGACCTAAGTCCCCCTCCTCGAATGCCTCGCGGATGTCCATCCGAATATCTGGAGTTATCCAAGGCTCGGTCCACGCTCGACGAGGACCCCCAGGGCAGGCGGCCTCCGTCCACGGCCTTAACGTCACTTCAGCTGGAATTCCCTGAGTCTGGACACGGGCAACTCTACGCGTACCGCTGCTACGTGCGCAGGGGCTCGCCTTCTCCATAAGCCAAGTGGTCTCTTGGTTTCGAACGGGTGCATCTCCGCACAGTGCACGGATGGTGCACGTTGGGATCGATCTCGATCGAATAATCGTCACTCCGAGCAGTCCCCAAGCCCCCGATTCTCCTTGCAACCCGCATAACCCACGAGCATCTTCCCTCCTAGCATGAATCTGGGCGCAGTTCCGTTAACTCCTCTGGACGACGGGACGTATGGCTGACTCCTCCGACTATCCTATCAATAGGCTCAATGCGGCACTTGAAGATCGCTACGCCATCGAGCGGAAACTAGGCGAAGGCGGGATGGCTACGGTCTACCTCGCCGAGGATCTACGCCATGAGCGGAAAGTCGCGCTAAAGGTCCTAAAGCCTGAACTGGCAGCAGTGATCGGGGCGGAACGGTTCTTGGCCGAGATCAAGACCACCGCAAACCTCCAACACCCGCACATTCTTCCACTGTACGACTCCGGTGAGACGGACGGCTTCCTCTACTACGTCATGCCCTATGTGGAGGGAGAGAGCCTCCGGGAGAAGCTGGACCGGGAGCGGCAGCTTGGAGTGGACGAGGCACTCCAGATCACTAAGGCCGTAGCCAGTGCCCTCCAGTACGCGCACGACCGGGACGTCATCCACCGGGACATCAAGCCGGAGAACATTCTTCTCCATGCGGGTGAACCCGTGGTGGCCGACTTCGGGATTGCCCTGGCTCTGAGTGCGGCGGGTGGAGGACGGATGACGGAGACGGGGCTCAGCCTGGGCACACCACACTACATGAGCCCCGAACAAGCTACAGCGGACCGGGACCTAAGTGCCCGCTCGGATGTCTATAGCCTGGCTTGTGTGCTCTACGAGATGCTGGCGGGCGATCCCCCGCATATAGGGCCCACGGCACAAGCGATTCTCATGCGGATCCTCACAGAGGAGCCGCGCTCGGTGACAGACGTCAGGAAGGCCGTCCCGCCGCATGTGCAGGCGGTGCTGGTTAAGGCACTGGAGAAGCTTCCTGCCGACCGATTTGAGACGGCGGAGCAATTCGCGGCGGCTCTGGAAAACGAGGGCTTCACGTATGCCCGACGCCGGCCGAAGGAGTCCGTCGCCGAGCCCGCTCCCGTCGTCGTGTCGGCACCCGCCGCTGGGATCGACCGTCGTCTGTTCGCAGCGGTTTCCACGGTCGCAGTGGTGGCCCTCGTCTGGGCCGCGTGGGGCTGGCTGCGGCCGACTCCGACCACCGAGCCAGGCGTGCCCACCAGGGCGGACGTGATGGGCCTCGACCTTGGGAATCAAGGTGGCTGGAGGCTCGCGATCTCGCCTGATGGACGCTGGATCGTCGCAGGACATGCAGGAGACGCATCAAGCCCAGCCCTCTACATCCGTACAGCCGAGGACACGGATTGGCGACGACTTCCCAACACGGAGGGGGCCACGAACCCCACGTTCTCGCCGGACGGCCAGTCGGTGGCCTTCAGTAATTCTGGTGCTATCTCGAAGGTGCCCATCACGGGCGGGCCGGCCCTGCCAGTCGCAGCCGGCACCAACCCACACTGGGGCCTCAACGACACGATTGTCTACAATGCCGGGGGCACCCTCTACCGCGTCGGGTCCTCCGGCGACGAGCCAGAGCTGCTGCTGGACTCCGACAGCCTGAGTGTAGTCCGGGCACATCTTCTCCCGAACGGAAAGGCGGTTGTGTTCGGCACTGGCGCAGCACCGGACTCTCGCATCTTCCTCTTCGAGATCGAGACGGGTGAGGTACGTGAGCTTGTTCCTGCGGGTAATCAGCCACGCTACGTACGCACGGGTCACCTGATCTATGGGCACGGAGACGGGGCGCTCATGGATGTGCCTTTCGACATCGAGACACTTCAGGCTACGGGCTCGCCTGTTACCCTCCTCCCCGCGCTGTCCGTCTACGGTGGCGGTGCCTCACAGTTCGCGGTGTCGGAAACCGGCACATTGATCTACGACGCTAGCAGTCGGGGGGGATTGGGTGGGGGGCGGATCCTCGTCGAGGTGAACCTGGAGGGGGTGGAAAGCCCACTACCTCTTAGTGCGGAAAACATGGATGCGCCGCGCTACTCACCCGACGGAAGCAAGATTGCCTACGGTGAAAGAAGTGCCAGCGAGATTCGTGTTTACGATGTCGTGACGGGAGCTAGCCCGCAGTTCGCCTCGGGCGCATACCCGGTGTGGTCAACGACCGGCGAGTATCTCTATTTCAGCGACCAGACTACCACCTCTGACGGCCATCGCCGGCCAGCCGACTCGCGGGATCCGGGCCACACTATCGTCAGTGAGGATCTTGTTGTCTATCCAGAATCCCAGGTGATCGGTGCCTAGCTTGTAGGCAAGCTCTTTGAACCGACCGAAGAACTTAGCGTTCCGCTTCTCCTGCGCGTTCAGCGTCACACTATAGGAGTTGATTCTGGCAAAGATTTGCAGGACCTGCGCATCGTCAGCACCGATGAGGAGATCAGCCGAGATCTCATAGGAAAGAATCTGTCCGCGGACAGGATCAGGAAGCGCCGAGAACCTCTTCCGGCTCGCGACTGATCGGTGAGTTCTCGAGACAGAAAACTTGTCTTCGATATAGGAGAAGATGGCATCCAATCGCTGTTGCCCATCCACAACCTCGCGCACAGACTTCACGCTGTCGGGATCCACCTGCATGCGAAAGTAGATCTTCGGCATCGGGAGGCCTCGCACCAGGGTGTCGATCAGATATGACTTGGCAATCTGCTTCCAGACCCTGCGTCGCTGGAACTTCGGTTGAAGGAACAGCTCCCCGCCCTTATACCAGTTGTACAGATCCGACACGGTGAACGCCTGGGTGCGAAACTCCATAGGTCAACTCCCTAATTCAGCTTCCGAGCATGGGTTCGAGAGGTTCAACGATTGAGGTGCGGTGGCGTCCGCGGAGCCTTATCGCTGCTGGCCTTAGTGCTCAGTGTGAATCCGCTCGCTTGTTGGGTCAAACGCGACGAGCGCTCCGGCTGTCAAATCAGCCTTCGGTCGTTTAGCAGTGGGCTCTAGCGAACCCTCTGATCATCCAACGGTCCACGATACCCCCGGTAACCGGCTTGTGTGGCGGTCTCAACTCTGACCAACTCGTCGCGGTACGCGGATGGTAGGCGTCAGGATCGATTCCGACATGTCGAAGGGTTACGAATTGTCAGTGAAGCCATTCCAGAGGGATTCCAGATTCGGAATCTCCGCGGTTGTCCCAGGGGCCAGGCTGTCCCTCTGGGAGGTCCAGGCCCTGAGAAAATCATCCCGGTAGGGCAAGGTGAACTGTGCAAGCTCCCCTCTCAACCCGTCTAGCGAGCGCTCAGGCGAAAGTGTGAGGAGCTGTTCGAATCGCGCGGTATCACCGATTAACCCAAGTTCGATGACCGCCGTCAAATCAGCCTCAAACCTCCGGCGACCGTGCGCCAGCTCTGCAATTGCGAGGCCGAACCGATCATAGCGGTGAACCGGTTCCGATTTCTTGGACAAGGGGGCGGCTTAATCATGCCGCCTTGCGGGTGAGCTCCTCGCGGGCCTGGGCCGGGGTCCGGTAGGCGTGCCGCTCTAAGAGCCATCCGTGGTTGTAGGATTCGATGAACTGGCCGATCTCGTGTCTGGCTTCCTCGAGGGTCTCGAAGTCGTGGAGGTAGAGGCACTCCTCCTTGAGCGTGCGGATGAAGCGCTCCGCCACACCGTTGCACTCCGGCTCCCCCACATAGGCCGCGGTCGACCGGATCCCGAGCCATCGGAGCTCGGCCTGGAACTGGTGGGCCGTGTACTGCGGACCCCAGTCATGGCGTAGCCCGAGTCCGAGCGCGATCCTGGGCGCGTAGCCGGCCATATGGGTCCGCACGCCCTGGCGGACCGGCTCGAGGGCCGCCCAGCGGTCTCCCTTCTTGGCCACATGCCATCCCACGACGTCGCTGACACAGTGATCGACTGCCATGAACAACCAGCACCAGCCGTCCGCCTTCGTGTAGAACCGGGTCGCATCGGTGCCCCACAGTTCGTTGGGCGCATCGGTCGTGATCCGGCCGCTGTGGCTCCGGTCTCCTCGCGGGTGCCCGCGGCGCACCGGCGCCAACAGCCCGTTCTCCCGCATCAGCCTCAGCACGCGGTTCTTGCCCACTCCGATCCCTTTCGGCCTCAGGCGGGCTCTCACCTTCCTGTGCCCCTCACCCAGGAAGTCGCTCTCCCGGAGCACCTCGCGGATCTTCTCGACCAAGGCCTCATCGCTCAGCTCCGTCTTCGGCCCCCGCTTCCCGGGCTCCCCAACCTCAGAGCCCAGCCCTCGAGCCCGCATCCTGTATACCGTCGAACGCGCCACCCGCCACACCTCGCAGACCATCGTCAGAGGGTAGCGTCGTCCCGTCCCCGAACTCACTCGCTCCCGCGCCTCAAGAGCTTCCTCAGCTCTTGCCCGAATCCCCTTTTTTCGAGGAGTTCCGCCGCCAGCTCCATCCGCATCGTCATCTCACCCAACTTCGCCCGCGTACGCATCAGCTCCCGTTCCGCCCCATCACCCCTCCGGCTCTTCAGCCCCTGCTGGCCTCTCTCCAAGAACACTCGCCGCCACTCTTCCAGATCCACCGGCGAGACCTGAAGCTCACGGCTCACTTCCCCCAGATCTTCTCCGCGAAGCAGCCGCAGCACTGCATCCGTCTTCCGCCGTGCACTCCATCGCTCCGGCAACTCCTCCCCTCCACGACCTCCGGTCGCTTCCCTCTCCCCACTCTCCTGGGACATATCCTCTCCCCCTCTCTCTGGACCCCAACTCTTGTGGCCAATCTACTGTCCAGATAAATCGGGGGCGGTAAAGCGGATCTCGTGTGGAAGTCGGGACCAGTGCACGTCTGGGGGATCTGGTAGTCGCGGGAAGTGCTGTACGATCAGATCTTGGAACGCGCTGAGGCGAGGCTCTTCGAGGATGGTCTTGCGTGACCGAGTTCATGACCGAGCAGGAAGGCCAAGAGTGCTGGGAACTCGACCTGTCTCTCGCACCACCTCGGTGGAAGAATGATTCCACAATCCCAAGGCTCTTCCAGAAGGTCCTCGAGGCCGCAGAGGTTTCCGAGGTACCTGACGTGGGCACGGTTGACGGTAACCGCTTCGTAGGTCGCCTCGAGCAATGGGTCTCCGAGGTAGATAAGGATTTTCCCTGCCGGGAGGTCTGCTAGCCCCAGTAGTCGCTCGACCTCCTTCTCATTTACATGGGCCGGGTTCACCAGCGTCAGGTCAGCCAATTGGGCACCGATCGGTTACGCAGCACCGTCAGTCCGAGCCGAGCACGGCACGCTTCGCGCCTTCTTTGAGCACCGCGAGTAGCACTTCAAACCCCAGGCCGCCCGTTCGTGCCAGCACAGTGGCTTTGGCGTTCTTCCAGATGTTCTCGTTTCGAGACGCTTCCAAAAACTCATGGCCGGACCAGGTCAATCGCTTCGGAATGTACCTGGGTCCTCCCATCGTCGACGCGTCAAGCGCTTCGATGAGACCCGCCTCGGCGAGAAGCAAGAGATGGTACTGAACGACCGCTTTAGGAACCTCAGGGAGGTCCAAACTTACCGCACCCCCGTCGAACGGAGCCGCTTCAATCTCCTGCAAGAGCCGTCTGTTGAGATCCATATCCCGCGTCATCGCTCGAACCCGTGGAAGAAGGTCAGAGGGGCTGCGGCCAGCTCGCCTGGAGCGATACGCGCCGACTCATTGACCGGACTTCTTGTGCACTGTTCGTGCACTGCGCTTTCCGAGTGATCCTGAAAACCCAATGTCCTCGGCAGGACTCGAACCTGCGGCCTGCTGCTTAGGAGGCAGCCGCTCTATCCACCTGAGCTACGAGGACTAAATCCTTATAAGATAATGCTTTCACTTACCTTACCTTCATCGGCAATTTACCAAACTGTGCCAAAAACTGTTGCGAGACGCCAATCTGGCGCTCAATCGAGTAGCGACCTTCGAGGGCCGCATTGAGTCTGCTGATCGGATCGGAGGGGTCGCTCATAGTCCCGCACTTCTAGAGGAACGGGAACTGCGCCGTCAAACCAGCCCCACTCAACTCTTCCTGGCCGTCTGCACGTTCACTGAAGTGATAACCCGCTCCACCTTCGAGCTGTCGCAGCTCGGGCAGCGGTGGACAGCCTTTTCGTGCTCCGAGAGTGACTCGGTGATCACGAAGGAATGCCCACAGTCGGTGCAGCGATAGTCATAAATGGGCATGGGGAGACGGATTAAAGGAGACCGGAACCGCGCCCAACTCAATTACAGGTAAAGATGCGCCGCGCTGGGAGCAGCAGCAAGCAAACTGACGGGGCTCTTGTAAGAATCAGCCCCTTCGGTGAGCCCGAGTGAGCAAGGTGACTCAGCCACTTTATCGGCGTCGAGATTCCCGTTCTCATGATCCGGACCGAATCCAGAGCGAAACGAGCGCAGTTACTCCTGGTCCAGGAAGCTATTCAGAGACGGGTCAATCCATTCATCCGACTCGACCACTTGCGGCTCAGTACAGCCTGCAAGGGCCATTACCGTCAAGCTGAAGACAATTAAGATGCTGGATCGGAGCACGAGAGCCTTCCTTTCAGACGACCTTCCGTTCGTGCCGGAGATCTTCGGCAAGATAGACCGTAGCCATTCCGCCTTCGCCGATCTCGCGCTCTTTGGCGTATCGGCCTTCGAGGGCTGCGTTGAGTCTTGCGATGGGATCGGAAGAGTCGGCCATAGTCCCGCGCATCTAAAGGAGACGGGAACTGCGCCCAGAGTTACGCTAAGCCGAATAATGCCCGGCGATCAGGCGTGCAGCAAGGAAAACCTGCGACTCTTGTTGGGGTCTGCGACCGGGGTTGGGATTGCTCTAGCCGACCGCCTGGTCTTTGGGGTCGAACGTGGTCATGCATCCCTCTTCAACACACGTCAGATGACTCATGGCTCCGATCCCATGGGTTTCCGTGGACCCACACTTCGGACACGCCGGACGGTTGGGGTGAATCGGGTTTAGGCATATCGGAACCGGAGCTATTCCGTCGGTGCGGGCTTCCCCACTCTGAACCCGAGGATATCCACAGGCACCGCATGGGCGCGGGCGTCTGCGGGACATCACTCCCCTGCCGCCTTTCTGAGCTTCTGGGCCAGTTCTGTCATCTCCCCGCCACGCCGTTCAAGGGCAGCCGCGAGAGCGGTCAGGTTCTCCGGCAATGGGTTGCGTCTGCCACTCTTCCATCCCCAGAGCGTGCGATAGCTCACGCCAGCCTCGTCCGCTATCGCTTGCAGGCTCGCGGGGGCAATCTCGAGGGCGTCAACAATCACTCTGCGGGTCCGATCCGTCACGTGGTGGCTACTCCAACCCCAGGCGTTCGCATCACTCCGGCACCTCTTGCCTCAACCCTCGGGAAGTTGGTGACGACTCGGACTTGGGTCGGGTTAGACGCCGCACGGTTACGAAAAAGGGTGGGCCGCCCCGAGGTCTCGGGACGGCTCACAGGCTTCGGCGGGATCTTGGCGGAATCTAGACGGTGACAACATTCTCCGCCGCGGGGCCCTTCTCGCCCTGCACGACGTCGAACTCCACCTGGGCACCCTCGTTGAGGCTCTTAAAGCCCTCTGCCTGAATCGCGCTGTGGTGAACGAAGCAGTCCTTACTGCCATCCTCAGGGGTGATGAACCCAAACCCCTTTTGGTCGTTGAACCACTTTACCGTTCCCTTGGTACGCATCTATCGCGCTCCTTGGTTTATTCGAGTCGGAGTTACGATGATACGTACTTGCCGACTACTGACTTGCGCGGAACCTGCGCGCGGTGCGTGACCATTGTGGCCACAAGAAGGCTTCAACGTGTGCCGTGGACTCTCAGCCAGCAAGGGGAGCCCGCCCTCACTCTGGCACCACCTGCCTCAACTCCTCGAAGAAGTTGAGGACGAGGATGAGGCGCTCGGGCCGCGAAGCATCGCCTTCCGGGATGGTTTCTCCGGTGGCGTTTCGTGCGAGGATGAACCGATCCCTGTCTCCGTGACTCTTCCGCCGCCCGCTTGAGCCACGGCGAGCGCGATCCCGAAGTCGGCTACTGTGGGCTCATCTTCCTCGCTCAGCAGAATGTTTCCGGGCTTGATGTCTCGATGGACCACGCCGTGCTTGTGGGCATAGTCCAGAGCCGAGGCGCGTCTTCGGTGATCCTCAGCGCCTCCTCGACTGATAGCTGCTTCTCCCGATCGATCTTGTCGCGAAGCGTGTCACCCTCGATGTAGGGCGCGACGAAGAACAGGAAGCCGTCGGCCTCGCCGGAGTCGTGCAGCGGCAGGATATGGGGGTGAGTGAGTTTGGCCGTTGTCTCGATCTCGGCCAGAAATCGCTCCGCACCAACCACGGCTGCGAGTTCAGCCTTGAGGACTTTGAGCGCAACATTGCGGTTGTGGCGCTCATCGTGGGCCAGATAGACCGTGGCCGTTCCGCCCTCGCCGATCTCACGCTCGACGCGGTATCGGCCTTCGAGGGCCGCCTTCAGGCGGGTGATGGGGTCGGTCATGGGGGGCGGGGCGGTCAGCGGCCCTGGCCCTCCGCCTCCATCCTCTCCTGATAACGGGCACCGCTGAGTACGCCGAAGAAAGAGTAGTTGCCCTCGTGACAGGCGTACTCGTAGAGCCGGTCTTCGAACCTCTTGAGCGGTATCTCGCCTCCCCAGGATTCGGTGTAAGTCGTCGGATCCTCGACCGTGAACTCGTAGAGGATCGTCTCATCATCGACCCGCGTGAGACGCTCCATCACCTTCAGGCTCTCCGTGGGAAGGGTCCCCCGGAACATCTGGTCGGGATGGATGTTGGTGGTCTCAACCACAAGCGTATTTCCTTCCCAGCGGCCCCATGAATCACCGTGCCAGGGACGGATCTCCTTCGGAAGGGGCTTGGGCTCGCCAAGCCGGATGATCCGCACATCGTGGACCATTTCCGTCCTGATCATGATGTGATCGGCGTTCTGCACGATCGTGTAGTTGTTGTTGTAGCCCGTGTTAGGGATCATCGGTGGACCGGCGGAGTTTGGGCTGAAGCACCGTTCTCCGAGCGGTCGAAGTTCCGGGTGGTCGTACTGGCCAAATTGGTCCCGGAGCGCCTCGTACACCTCGACCCGCCGCTCACCGTCGGGCGTCAGAGCCGGTTGGCGGCCGTGTGACGGACGCGTCACCAGAGAGGTTCGGGGTTGGCCATTGACGATCGCTACCGTCGAGCCGCGATCGAAGTAGACCTCGTTGTACTCCGCGCCGCGCAGTCGAACCTCATTACTTAGAGACCGATCCCCTTGGTTGTCCTCCCTTCCGCACTCGACTGTCCCTGGGTTAGGGGGACACCCTTCTGTTCCCCGCTCGATGTCCTCGACTTCCTCCCGTGTGAACACCGGACCCCTACCCTCTTCGCGCTCAAACGGAGTGAGCGTCCCATTCGTCCAGTTCCCCTGAAGGTCCGGGTGACCATCGGATGTTCGGGGAACCTCCCACCCTCCGGCCCCGCTGGTCGGAGATTGCGCTGCTGCGGTCGACATCACGCCCTGGGCCGCCGTCGCACAAAAAGCCACAAGCAGAAAAACCGTGTAGCGTGGTTTCATTTTCTCCGCCTTGTTGAGTTTGGACCTCGCTAGGTGAGTGCCCCTACGCCTGTCACCAATACAATTACTCTCTCGCAAACGTACTGAGCCGCGAGCCCGAGTGCGAGGAACTGAGTGACGGGATGTTGTACTTGCTTCGTTAAGTGCAACCTTTCGCTCGTGCCTGAGATCCTCGGCCAGATACACGACCGCCACCCCACCCTTGCCAAGCTCGCGCTCGACGCGGTAGCGGCCCTCAAGGGCTGCGTTCAGTCGGGTGGTGGGGTCGGAGTTCACTGCTCCGAACTCAGGTCCGCAATCGCCTCATCCACGAAGGCGATGTAGTCGTCTGTGTAGCCCTGCTTTGTCTGCTCCCATAGGTCGATGGACATCCGGTTCCCACTGATCACACTGACCTGCCCCGAAGAGCGGTACCACATCCTAGTGTTAGTCCCAGCAGCTGTGGAGGGCCGTGAAGGACGGGCATCCTCAGGAACCAGGGCGACGGCTTAATCGCCTCAGGGGCCGGGGGAAAGCCGCCGCAGGCGCTGTGGGGTCGGACGGTATTGTACTCGCGCCTCCATTGCTCGACCAGCACGGCCGCCTGCGCCAACGAGCAGAAGATCTCCCCGTTCAACAGCTCGTCCCTGAGCTTGCCGTTGAAGCTCTCGTTGTAGCCGTTCTCCCACGGGCTGCCCGGCTCGATAAAGAGCGTCTCGACGCCCACGCGCCCCAACCACCGCCGCACGAGCTTCGCGGTGAACTCCGGTCCGTTGTCCGACCTCAGATACTCGGCAGGCCCGTGTCGGACGAACAGATCGGCCAGCACCTCGAGCACGTCGTGCGAGCGGATCTTGCGAGCCACCACGATCGCCAGGCACTCCCTCGTGTGCTCGTCCAGCACTGTCAGCAGCTTCAGCGCACGCCCGTCGTGCGTCCTCGAGGCCACGAAGTCGTACGACCAGACGTGGCCCCGATACAGCGGCCTTAGCCGGATGCACGATCCGTCGTTGAGCCACAGCCGACCTCGCTTCGGCTGCCGCTCCGGGACCTTCAGCCCCTCCTGCCTCCAGATCCGCTCCACCCGCTTGTGGTTCACCCCCCAGCCCTCGATGCGGAGCATGTCCGTGACGCGTCGGTAGCCGTAGCGGCCGAATCGACTCGCGAGTCGCACGATATCACCTCGGAGCGCCCCCTCGTCACTCGCCACTTTCCGTGCCCGGCGCTGGGTCGTGCGTGGCTGCCCGAGCACCCGGCACGCTCTCCTCTCCGACGCCCCGAGCTGCTGACGTACACGCACCACACAACGTCGTCGGCGCTCGGGGCTCAGAAGTTTCCCTGGGCCGCTTCCTCCACGATCAGCTTGTCCAGTGTCAAGTCCGCCACTGCTCGCTTCAAGCGCCCGTTCTCGCGCTCGAGCTCCTTCAGGCGCCGTGCCTGGCTTACCTTCATCCCGCCGTACTCCCGCCTCCACCGGTAGTACGTCTGCTCGGTGATGCCCAGCTCCCGGCTGATCAGCTTCACGGATTTGCCGTGGGCCAGACCGACCTCTGCCTCCCGCAGTCCAGTGATGATCTGCTCCGGAGTGTGTCGCTTCCTTCCCATCCTGACCTCCTCGCTGAAAAGCTTCAGACCAGCTCGATCCTAATATTGCTCCTGGTCTCGTTTCAGCGGGTCAGGTCAGTAAGACAGGTCACTATCCTCAGCTTGGCCCACACCATGTACAAGGAGGGGTGGTGATTCCTCGGCGACGACCCCCGATACCAGGCGCTACTCGAAGAGGCCGGGATTACGTGGTGAGGAGTGAGCAAGCCGGGAGCTAGCCGATGCGAACGCTCTTCGATCCCACACAACGAATGCAGACCCGAGCACGTTTCGAGCTTATCGAGCCTGATCAACCTGCCCTTTGGGGGCGCCTCACAGCCCCGAAGATGCTTGCTCATCTCTGCGACCAGATGCGGATGACTCTCGGAGAGCAGCACACTGAGCCCATCCCTGGTGCTGCTCGACTGCCGGTGGTTCGCGAACTTTTCCTATATGTATTGCCGTGGCCTAAGGGCAAGATCCAGGGACCGCCCGAGGCGTTCGTAACGACTTCCGTAGGATGGACTCGTGATCTGGCCACGCTAAACGGGTTGGTGGAGCGGTTCGTGAGCCAAGGGCCGGACGGTCAATGGCCGGATCATCCAACCTTCGGGCGAATGAGTGGACGGGCCTGGGGCGTATTCTGTTATCGCCACTTCGATCATCATCTGCGGCAGTTCGGTGTCTGAGTGAATCTTCACGACCCCATCACCCGCCTGAACGCTGCCCTGGAGGGCCGTTACCGCGTCGAGCGTGAGCTTGGCGAGGGCGGGATGGCTACGGTCTATCTGGCCGAGGATCTCAGGCACGAGCGAAAGGTCGCGCTCAAGGTTCTGAAGCCAGAACTAGCGGCCGTCGTCGGTGCGGAACGGTTCCTCACCGAGATCAAGACCACGGCGAACCTCCAGCACCCGCACATCCTCGCACTCTTCGACTCAAGCCAGGCTGAGTCGTTCCTCTACTACGTCATGCCCTTCGTGGAGGGGGAGAGTCTACGCGAACGGCTGGACAGGGATCATCAGCTCCCAATCGATGAGGCTGTCGGCATCGCGACCAACATGGCGGAGGCACTGGACTACGCGCACCGCCAAGGGGTCATCCACCGCGATGTGAAACCGGCGAACGTGCTCATGTTGGATGGCAAGCCGGTGATTTCAGACTTCGGGATTGCGCTGGCTGTCGGGGCTGCCGGAGGGGGTCGCCTCACCGAGACGGGACTCAGTCTCGGTACTCCTCATTATATGAGCCCCGAGCAGGCTACCGGTGATCAGAACGTGGGTCCTCAGACGGACACGTATGCTCCGGGGTGTGTCCTATATGAGATGCTGGTAGGGGAGCCTCCATACACGGGTCCGAACGCCCAGGCGGTACTCGGTCAGATCATTACTGGGGAGCCGATTTCGGCAACGAAGAAGAGAGCCTCAATTCCCCAGAACGTGGACGCGGTGATCCGAAGGGCGCTGGAGAAGCTGCCAGCGGATAGGTTCGGCAGTGCGCAGGAGTTCGCGAAGGCTTTGGAGGATACGGGATTCCGACATGGGGACGAAGTAGTCGCAGGAGTGGCTACAGCGAGAGGTCTGTGGAACCCGCTGTCGATGGCGTTGGGCGCGCTGGCACTTGTCTTGGCTGTCGGCCTGGGCTGGATGGTCCGCTCGTCGGGGCCCGAACGGGGCCCGCTTTGGCTGGACCTGAATCTAGGCGAGATCGTGGCCGACCCCTTCGGCGACCTCATCGTGGCACCTGACGGATCCGCCTTCGCGACCGCTGGCCAGGTGGAAGGTGAGACCGCGCTCTACGCGAGGCGCGCCGGCGAGGCCCGCTTCCGTCGTCTTCCCGGCACGGAGGACGCCCGCTATCCGACCTTTTCGCCCGACGGAGAGTGGATCGCCTTCCGCGACTTCAGCCAAGACGCGATTCTGAGGGTCCCTCTCGACGGAGGCACGCCGCTGGCCCTCCTCCCCGACGGCGTCCTCGTCAATCCGTCCATGCTGAACCGGGGAGATGACGGAACGATTGTTTTCCGAGCTGGCTCCCCCACGCGGGGCCTCTTTCGCATCGCCGAGACCGGCGGCCAGCCCGAGCTCCTCCTGGAGAGCGGCACCGTACATTATTTCCCCCGCCTGCTGCCCGGTGGATCCGGCATGCTCCTGACCGACCGTCGTACGTTGTCGATCAGCGTGTTCGATCTGGCAGCCGACACCGTCCGCGAGATCATTCCCGAAGGTGTTGATGCCACTTACGTGGACACTGGGCACATCGTTTACGCCCACCCCAGCGGCGGACTGTTCGCTGCGCCGTTCGACCTGAACGTCCTCGATGTTACCGGACCGCCCGTCCCGGTCGTAGATGACGTCTCGATGGTCGTAGTCGGCGGCCAAGGCATCATCCGGGCCAGGTACTCGATTTCGCAGAACGGGACCCTGGTGTATGGAGCGGGCGGACCTGTCCTCGACGCGCAGGAGGCCGGACAGCGGCTTCTTATCGTCGATCTCGAAGGCAATGAGGAGGCTTTGGTCCTGCCTCCACGGAATATTGGTAGTGTGGCTTGGTCTCCGGATGGACAGTCGGTCGCGTACGAAAGCGGCCTCGAAATCTACACCTACAGTGTGGCTCTGGGGACGACGCCGAGACAACTCACATTTGAAGGCATCAACAGGCGCCCGGTCTTTTCGCCTCGCGGGTCCCGCGTCGCTTTTTCGTCTGTGCGAGAGGGGACCGACGGAAGGGATCTGTTTGTGAAGACCCTTGACGACGACACACCTGCGAGATCGGTCATCGTGCTCGAAGGGAATCAAGCCCCGACCCAGTGGCCGTCGGACACGTTGATCGTGTTCGAAACTGCCCAGGGAGGCAGAGCTGATCTCTGGATGCTCAATCTGGCAGACTCAGATAGCGCTACGGCGGAAGTGTATCTGCCGTCGGAGGCCAACCTCAGTGACATTGTAGTGTCACGAGACGGTACGCTGGCGGCATACAGCTCGGATGAATCGGGAGCAGCTGAGGTCTACATCCGAAGCTTCCCCCACCCAGGTGAGCGGACACCAGTGTCGCAAGGCGGAGGGGTGGATCCCGTCTGGTCACCAGATGGCAACACCGTCTACTACTGGAGGAACGACGCTGGAGCACTCACCTTCATGGCCGCCCGTGTTCAGCGGCAGCCAACGCCGGTCGTGCTATCCAGGGACTCGTTGTTCACGAGACTCTCCTCCGCTGTGAGGCTTCCCATAGCTTTTGGAGCGCGACAATCGGTTTCGGATCTTCATCCTGACGGCGACCGGCTAATCGTATCGCAGGATGCCAGGGCTACCACGGACCCAGAAGGAGGGGCTGCAGAGCCACAGGGATTCCTAGTGGTTACCCACTGGTTCGAGGAACTGTGCCAAAGCGTGGGCAACCCATGACCGACCCCATCACCCGCCTGAATGCTGCCCTTGAGGGCCGGTCTGTTGGCCGTGACGGCTCCCCTCTCAACCGAAAGCCCCGAGAGGATCATCAATGGCGTCCATAACGCTGGACCAGGCCCGCTCGATCATCACCAGAACGTTCGCCCATGGCCGGGAGATGAATCTCCAGCCTCTCTCGGTCTGTGTGCTGGATGTGGGCGGTCACCTGAAGGCGTTTGAGCGCGAAGATGGCGCCTCGAACATGCGCTTCCAGATCGCCCACGGGAAGGCGTTTGGCGCGATCGGGATGGGTCTGGGCTCGCGAGCGCTCATGAGCCGAGCCGAAGTTCAGGGCTATTTCATCCTCTCGGCCAACAGCGCCCTTGATGGAAGGCTCGTGCCGGTCCCGGGTGGGGTTCTGGTCAGGGACAGAGGCGGTGCCATCATCGGTGCGGTCGGTGTTACGGGTGATACTTCGGACAACGACGAGGCCGCAGCCGTTTCAGCGATCGAGGCTGTTGCTACGTGCCCGACCCGGGGTGAGAGGTATATGACCGACCCCATCACCCGCCTAAACGCAGCCCTTGAAGGCCGGTACCGCATCGAGCGTGAGATCGGTGAGGGCGGGATGGCCACGGTCTATCTGGCCCACGATGAGCGCCACAACCGCAACGTAGCGTTGAAGGTCTTGAAGGCTGAACTTGCCGCCGTGGTCGGTGCGGAGCGATTCCTGGCCGAGATCGAGACAACGGCCAAGCTTACACATCCGCATATCCTACCTCTCCACGACTCCGGCGAGGCAGACGCTTTCCTGTTCTTCGTCACTCCATTCATTGAAGGCGAATCGCTCCGAGATCGACTCGACCGGGACAAGCAGCTCCCGGTTGACGACGCGGTTCGTATCGCAAGGGAAATCGCAGACGCGCTCGACTATGCCCACCGGCAGGGTGTGATCCACCGTGACATCAAGCCAGGCAACATTCTGCTTCACGAGGGCCGGGTCATCGTGGCGGACTTCGGCATCGCGTTGGCCGTGGGAGCTGCCGGAGGGGATCGGATTACCGAGACCGGACTGAGCGTGGGGACTCCCCACTATATGAGCCCTGAGCAGGCAACCGGAGGTCAGCAGCTAGGGCCGCCGACCGACACCTACGCCTTGGCCTGCGTCCTGTACGAAATGCTTGTTGGGGAGCCTCCCTACTCCGGCCCCACTCCGCAGGCGATCCTGGGTCTCATTATTACGGGCGATCCGGTTTCAGCGGTCGAGAAGCGTAGCTCGATGCCACCCAACGTGGATGCCGCGATCCGAAAGGCGCTGGAGAAGCTGCCTGCGGATCGGTTCGCAACTGCCCAGGAGTTCGCCGGGGCCTTGGGCGACCCAAGGTTCCGGGTTGGGGAGGAGACGGCTGCGGGTGTGGCGAGAGGCTCGGATCCATGGAAGGGGTTGGCTCTAGCAACATCCGCCCTGGCACTCATCTTTGCGCTTGGCTTTGGATGGGCGCTTCTCCGCCCGGCCCCGCCCGCACCGGTCACTCGTTCTGTTTTGCTTCCCCCTTCCGGGGTGGATGTGGCGGCGGGACCGACGGGGATCCAGGGTTTCGCGGTGTCACCGGATGGGCGCACAGTGGTCTTCCCCGACGGTCGCACAGGGCAGCTCTACCGTCACGAATTAGACCAGCTGGCCGCGGCTCCAATTCCCGGTGGAGAGAGAGCCTGGTACCCCTTCTTCTCTCCCGACGGAGAGTGGGTGGCTTATTTCAATCAGGCGGACAACACGCTGCGGAAGATCCGCCTGGATGGGAGTCAGGCTCAAACACTTGCTCCGGTGCCGTTGACCCTTAGGAGCGCGGGGTGGAGTACAGACGGGAATATCGTCCTGCATTCTAGCGGGTTAAACGGCCTCTGGCGGGTCCGAGATACGGGCGGTGAGCTCGAACAGATCCCTAATATACAGGGGCCCATCCTGCAGTGGCTGGACCTGCTCCCTAACGGTCGAAGTATCCTGGCCACGACAGAGGCGAGCGAGGTAGTCGCAGTGTCTCTCGAAACGGGTGAACGGAGGGTCCTCTTTGCAGGAACAACTCCCAGGTATGTGGCTACCGGCCACATCGTCTTTTGGAGGGCGGACGCCCTCTGGGCGGTGCCGTTTGACCCTGAGCGGCTCGAGGCTCTGGGCCCGCCGGCTCCGATTGTCGAGCGAGTATCCGTCGATCCCAACGCGCTCGCACACTTCGCTGTCGGTGGGGATCTCCTCTCTTATCGGGAGGGATCTTCCTCCGATGCGTCCGGAATGCAGCAGCTAGTCGTCATTGATCTGGAAGGTAACTCTGTACCTCTTGCTCTGGCCGCACGGCCCATTCCTCCTGTCGGCGTGGGCTGGTCTCCTGATGGACAGTCGGTGGTGTACGAGAGCGTGGGCCAGATCTACACCTACAATGTGACACTGGGGACGACGCCGAGACAGCTCACTTTTCAAGGCATCAACGAGCGGCCTGTGTTTTCGCCCGATGGGACCCGCGTGGCGTTTTCCACAGGGCGAGTAGGGACCGACGCTGCGGATTTGTTTGTGAAGGACTTGAACGACGATTCACCACCTAGGCCGATCACCACTCTCGATGGAAATCAGTACATGACGCAGTGGCCCGCTGACACGCTGATTCTGTTCGAATCGGGCCAGGGCGGGGGTAGCGATCTCTGGATGGTCAATCTGTCTGATCCGGATGACCCAGGCGCAGAGGTCTACCTTTCATCGGAGGACGACCTCACGCGCCTCGTGGTCTCGCCAGATGGCACGCTCGCGGCGTACCAGTCCGACGAGTCGGGTGAGATCTATATACGCAGCTTCCCTGACCCGGGTGAAAGAACTGTCGTGTCGCGAGGGGGAGCCTGGACTCCGTTTTGGTCGCCAGATGGAAACACCCTCTACTACTCCACGGGCAACGGCCAACCCTTCATCGCTGCCAGGCTCCAGCGAAACCCGGTGCCGGTCGTCTTGTCGACGGATACTTTGTTCGCCGGAGTGTTCGTTTCAGAACTGTTCCCAGCCTCCGCCCTCCATCCCGACGGCGATCGTCTCATTGGCACGACGTTTGCTAGCTCTCCCGTCGCCGAGGAGGACAACGCCCCACAACCAGAGCGCCTCATCCTCGTCCAGAACTTCTTCGAGGAGTTGAGGCAGGTGGTGCCGGAGTAAGGTCCCAGTGTGACGCCGCAGGCCAACGCCATTTCTTCGGAGGTCGAACATGCCCACATCGCGCGCTTTGAGAGCGCCATTCACCGTCGGCTTCGTGGTGGCCGGAGCTTTGTTCGTTGCACCCGTTTCGGCCCAGGACTTCGAGACCATGGAGGTGGCCGAGGGGGTGTACCAGTTCCGTTGGATTGGGCATAACGCGCTATTCGTAGTGAGCGGCAACGAAGTGGTGGCCTTCGATCCGATCAGCAGCGAGGCTGCCGAAGTCTTTGGCCAAGAGATACAGAGGGTGGCTCCGGGGGCGCGGCTTGCGGCCATCGTCTACAGCCACAGCGATGCGGATCACGCAACCGGGGCGCCAGCACTCATGGCCGTCTTTGGTCCAGAGGACGTGCCGATCATCGCTCACGAGCGAGCGGTCGCACCTATTCGAAGCCAGGCAAGTGCGGAGCAACCCGAGCCTACGGTGACATTCTCGGACCGCATCGCGTTCGACGTGGGTGGCCGGAGCATCGAGCTCCATTATCTGGGACCAAGCCACACGGACAACCTGGCGGTAGCATTTGTACCGGATGTCCGCGTGGCATTCGCAGTGGATTTCGTTAACAACGACCGGGTGGGCTTTCAGGAGCTGCCCGGCTGGTACTTTCCTGAGGTCTTCGACGCCTTGGCCAGGATGCTCCATATCCCCTTTGACACAGTGGTGTTCGGCCACGGGGTGCCGGGCGATCGGTCCTCGATCCATCGGCAAATCGCCTACTACGACGATCTGACGGCGGCTGTTCGGCGTGCCATCGCGGAGGGACTGAGCGAGGATGAGGCCGCAGAGGCGATCGAACTCCCGGCGTACGCGAACTGGGGCCAATACGAGGAGTGGCTGCCCCTCAACGCCCGAGCTGTATATCGGTGGCTTGCGACGAGCGGAGGATAGCATGCGGTTCCGCCCACTGTCCGGCGTGGCCGGCCGGGCCAGGTGAAAAGGAAGGCATCCGGATCGTCAGGCTCGACCTTCGGCGTCTGGGCGGTTGCGCTGACAGTGCAGCAGGCCACTCGTCTAGACCTGCAAGGATCTGCTCCTCAAGCACCGCGAGCTCGCTGAGAAGCGACCCACTGATCGCCCATGGGTAAACTCGTTTTCGACCATACGAAATACCGCGTGCCGACCGACGGCGCGTTCTCGCTCGCAGACTTCAGCACGGACGATACGCAGGGCCTCGACGAAGACCGGGATAAAGACGACGCGAAGGATCTGCTCGATGACAATCAGAAGCGCCTCGACGACTTGCAGGAACGGCTCTTTGCCGAAGGAAAACAGTCGCTGCTGCTGGTCTTGCAGGCGATGGACACCGCCGGCAAAGACAGCACCATCCGCAAAGTCGTAGGCGACGTCAACCCGCAGGGGTGCCAGGTGACGAGCTTCAAAGCGCCGAGCGATGAGGAACTGGCCCACGATTTCCTCTGGCGCATCCACGACCACGCTCCGCCGAAAGGCATGATCGGTATCTTCAACCGGTCGCATTACGAAGACGTGTTGATCGTCCGCGTCCATGGCTGGGCCTCGTCGGATCTCATCGAGCAGCGCTACGGCCACATCAACGCCTTCGAAAAGCTGCTCGCCGACCACGGCACGCGCGTCGTCAAGGTGATGTTAAACGTCTCCAAAGACTACCAACTGGAGCGCTTGCGCCGGCGTCTTCGGCGGCCCGACAAGCATTGGAAGTTCAACCCGGGCGATCTGAAGGAGCGCGCGCTCTGGGACGACTATATGCACGCCTACGAGATCGCCCTCAGGCGCTGCTCGACGCCTCACGCGCCGTGGTACGTCATCCCCGCCGAAAACCGCTGGTTTCGCGACCTGGTCATCAGCCAGTTGCTCGTCGATACCCTCGAAGCGATGAACCCGCGGTTTCTCAAACCGGACTTCGACCCGTCGGATTCTCCACCGGATTCGATCTCATGACCAGGAAGCCTGGTTACTTCGGAACTCATTCGGCAGACGTAACGCGCTCGCACCACTATGGCCACTTTGTCACACTATGGTCACCTGTTGCAGGGACTCGCTTTTTACGCGAGAGGTCGGCGCGTATGGATCCCGATAAAGTGTTCGTGCGGACCGGGTCAGTTACTCATCAGAATCGGTTCGCGAAGAACTGGCTCCGTGAAGCGAGAGATCGCCGTTGAATTCACGGTCGAGGGAAAATCCCTGACTATCGGGAGAGGGAGCCAACAGCGGCTGTGGCGCAAGATCGACTAGGTGGTGCCCGGTGCCCTTTCATTGATACGATCCTCGTCCAGAACTTCTTCGAGGAGTTGAGGCAGGTCGTGCCGGACTGGGGGCAGCGCCGGACCTTATGGTGAGCAAGCCCCTCAAGGCTTTGGATCAGGAGGAGTACTGTGGACACGAAGCGATTCATGACGGGAACGGTTGTCGGTGGCATCGCGATGTTTGTGCTTGGCATTCTCATCTTTGACGTGGCGCTTGCGGATTTCTACGCCGCGAACGCGGGCTCAGCTACGGGCGTAGCTCGTGACGCTCCGTTGGTGTGGGCCATCGCGTTGGGGACGTTCGCGTTAGCCGCGCTCGTCACCCTCGTGATCGGCCACGCAGGCGCGTCCGGGGTCTCGGACGGATTCAAGGCAGGAGCCGTAGTGGGCTTCTTGGTTTGGTTTGGTACCGATTTCATACACTACGGAAACTCAAACGTGTGGAGTCCCACGTTGACGATCGTAGACCCATTGCTGGAATTCGTCCGCACCGGAATTGGGGGGGCTGTGATTGCCCTCGTGTTGACGAAGATCGGTGGGGAGGGAAGTGAATCGGCTCCCCTCATGTGAAGGTCCGCCAACGTTCGACTCATCGTCGTCCAGAACTTCTTCGAGGAGTTGAGGCAGGTAGTGCCCGACTGAAATCCTAGGCCGAGCTTTTGCATCATGCGCGACCTCTGGGCCCGAATCGGGCTCGAACTTTACATAATACATGCTACGGACCGAGAGGATTCCGCGTAACTTCTCGTGCATGCGTATTGGCGCAGACAGCGCTAACTTGCATGGATATCCGGCCAGATTCGGGCTTCGCCGGCCGCATACGGAGCCCGCTTCGAAGGAGCGGGCCTGCGCTTGGTCTTCTGAATGCCGAGGGAGGATGACATGTCGTACTTCGTTCGTGCCGCATCGACGGTGCTTCTTTGGTGTACCGCGCTGGTCTTGGCAGGGACCCAGACGCTTTCGGCACAGTCCTCGTCGGCGCTCAACAATCCCTACCGGGCCATGGACGGCTGGGAGAAGCTGCCCGAGGGGATGGTGTTCGGGGCGCTGAGCGGCGCTTTCCCGGATCCCGACGGCCGTCACATGTGGATGCTGAGCCGGTGTGGCGAGAACAACTGCGCGGAGGTTCCCGACCTCGACCCGATCATGAAGTTCGACCTCGACGGAAACCTCGTCGACAGCTTCGGAGCGGGACTCTTCGGGTTCCCGCATGGCTTCTTCCTGGACCACGAGGACTATCTGTGGGTGACCGAAGGTGCACCCGATGGGGATCAGCGGGCGGAGCCCGGATATCGAAGGGGGCTGGGACATCAGGTCCACAAGCTCAATCAGCGGGGCGAGATCGTCATGAGCCTGGGTGAGGCCGCCGTGTTCGGGTGCGACGAGACGCACCTCAACGGGCCCTCGGACGTCCTGGTGGACCGGAGCGGGAACATCTGGGTCGTCGACGGGCATCGGAATGGCAACAACCGGCTCGTGAAGTTCTCCAGCGATGGGCAGTTTCTCCTGCAGCGGGGCGGCTGCGTCGCTGACGCGAGCAGGGAGCCCGGCATGTTTCGCGACCCACATGGCATCGCCATGGATTCGCAAGGCTTGATCTACGTCGCGGACCGGGGAAACAACCGGATCCAGGTGTTCGACCAGGATGGGGAGCTGAACAAGATCTGGACGCAGTTCGGTAAGCCGAGCGGCGTGTTCATCGATCGCGACGACACGATCTACATCGTGGACGGCTTGTCTGGCGGAGAGATCTTCGGAGTGGAGTCGAACCTGGGATGGGAGCAGGGCATCCGCATCGGCAGCGTCCGAGACGGTTGGGTGACGGCGTTCATTCCCAACTATGCGAGTCAGTCGGCCGGTGCCGGGATGGAGTTCCTCGGCGTCGACTTCGACGGCAACATCTACGTGAACGACCTCAGTCGGGTGCGGATCGCGCGCTATTCCCGCTTCCGGTGATCGGAGTGGCGCCGAACCGTCGGCCTTCGATGAGGAGGTAGGCGTAAGAACCGTGTCCCGAAGGCGTATAGAACGTTGGTCTCCGGACGGACAGTCGGTGGTGTTCTTCGAAGAGTTGAGGCAGCTGGTGCCGGAGTGATTCGGCGAGGGGCGCGTCTCAGGTAGCCCGCGCCTTGATTCCCTCCTTGCTCATGTCCGCCTCCCGGACGGGCATACGACCCACCACACACTCCGTGCCATAGTATGGGGTCAATCGCGGGACAGAACTTCTTCGAGGAGTTGAGGCAGGTGGTGCCCGAGTGAGGACAGGACGCTTGCGATAAGTCCCTTCCGCACAGAATGATGTAGTCCATCGAATGATCCCTCGCGGTACCCCTTTAGCCCGAGGCCCCAATGTCCGATCCAACCGCCCGTTTGAACACAGCCCTCGAAGGTCGCTACCGCGTCGAGCGGGAGCTTGGTGAGGGCGGGATGGCGGTCCCTGACACGATCAGAAACATGAAGACGGTGAGGCGAACCACCGCAAGGTTCTTCCACCAGGCGTTCTCTCAGGCTCCCCTTCCATCGAGACCAAGAATGAGACACCCAGCCTTTGTTATCGCATCGCTCCTCGTCCTACCGGTGGCAGTAGCAGGCCAGGACTTCGACGACGTCCAGATCTCGACCATCCAGGTCACCCCATCCATCTACATGCTGCAGGGAAGCGGTGGGAACATCGGGGTCTCGATCGGCGACGATGGAACCTTGATCGTGGACGACCAGTTCGCTCCCCTGACCGACAAGATCGTGGCTGCGATCGCCGGACTCACCGACGAGCCGGTGGAGTACGTAGTCAATACCCACTTCCACTACGATCACACGGACGGGAACGAGAACTTCGGCCGCCTCGGTGCTGCCATCGTCGCGCATGAGAACAGCCGAGTCCGGATGCTGACCGACCAGTACGTGGGCACCCGCCCGCAGCCGGCATACTCGGCTGAGGGTCTCCCAGAGATCACTTTTGACCAGGCCATTCGCGTCCACTTCAACGGCCAGACCATCGATGTCTTCCACCTCGGACGGGCCCACACCGACGGTGACGCGGTCGTCTATTTACGGGAAGCCAACGTAATCCATACAGGTGACGTCTTCGTCAGGTATGGCCTGCCGTTCATCGACGGGGGGAATGGCGGAACGATTGACGGCATGATCCGGTTCGTGGACGCCGTAACGCATGTGATCGACGAGGATACGGCCGTGATCCCGGGACACGGTGCCCTAGCCACGCGACAGACGCTCGTAGATTCACATCTTATTGTGACCGTTGAGATTACGGGATTCTGCGGGCGGATTCCCGCTGTTTGACTCCCGCCGATTGGATCAGGCGCGAACCTTGCGCCGGCTCTCCAGAGCCTTCCTGAGTTGTACCTCGTCGGCCTGCTGGTAGCACCGGAGCACGGTCTGGGCCTCCTTCCAGCCGCCGAGTTCGCAGAGCACCTTGAGCGGCAGGTCCATGAGATCGGAAGCAAACTTCCGCCTGAGCGAGTGCCAGCCTCTTCCTCGCATGCGCTTCAGTCCCGCGAGCCGCTCGGCCCTGTTCCACCAGACATAGGCCCGCGCGCGGCTGAAGCTCGTCGAGGGATCCCAAGGCGCGGGCAGGACCGGCGCGTCCCCGTTCCCGGGGTTGATTTGCCGTGCCTCTTCCAACACGGCGACCGCCTCGGCGGTCACCGGCGTCCGGTGTTCGAACCCGGTCTTCTCGTGCTCGGCGCGCCACAGCACCACTCTTTCTTCGAAGTCGATGTCGGACCACCGAAGCTGGCGGATGGCGCCGATGCGGTGCCCCGTCTCGTGCGCGAGCACAAGCGCGACCTGGAACCGCCAGTCGACTCGTCGGGACACTTGGAGTAGTGCCCGGTATTCCTCGTCGGAAAGGACGACCCGGGTTGGGTTCTTCTCCTTGGGTGTCTTCAGGCCTCTCAAGGGATTCGCTTCCAAGAGCGGGCGGCCTTGCTCGTCCTTGGACTTGACGGCCCAGTTGAGGACCGCGAGCAGGAACTTCAAGTCGCATTCGATGGTCCGGTTGGACACCGGCTTGCCGCTCGGTCCGACCCTGCCCGACCGCCGCTCCCGGATGAAGCGGTCCCAGTCGCGCTGAGAGAGCGTTTCCGGTCTTCGGTCCCGGCCGAGGAAGTCGAGAAACATCCTCGTCGCGGTCCTGTCCCGGTGCCGGACCCGCTCCACCTTGGTCGGCGTCACCTCTTCACCGTAGATGTCAAAAAGCGTCTCCAGGGTGAGCGGCTCGGACTCGGCTTCCGCCTTGCCCTCGATCTCCGGCCCGAGGTAGCCAGCGGCGAACTCGTCCGCCTGCCGCTTCGCCCGTCTCCAGTCGCGGTGCTTCAGCGACCTTGTGAGCCTGCGCCCGTTCTCGCGCCACTCGATCTGGAACAGGCACGCCAAATCGTAAATCGTTGTAACTCATGGAGTTATAGCGATACGGGGAGTCTCCGTATCACCGCCGGTACACTATTCGGACGCGACACCCCGGATGCCTGTTCCAACGCGGTCCCTGCGCGTCCACTGTGTTCCGGCCCAGTCCAGAAACCAATGCTGGCAGGTTTCCGGTTGTGCTCCCGGGGTCCTGTGAACGGTAACCCGGACGGCCCGAAGCGCCAACCTCTCCGCGCGTCGCCGATTGTGGGGCGGTATCCCGGTGCTGGAGCCTCGGGAATGGCGGCATTCCCGGGCGGTGCCCGGAGCGTCGTTTCGGAGGCCATCGCAGGGCTGGCTCGGGCACCTTAAGGTGCCCAAGCCAGCCTACCCCTTGGGGCCACGCTTCGCGCGTCCCCGGCAGGGGCTGGCGGGGGGCTGTGCCCCCTCTGACCCCCCCAACGGCAACGGCGCGTCATGAGCCCGGGACGCGCCGTGTGGGTGAAGCTCCGCGCCAGCGAGGCGGAGCGCGTGCCGAGTGGCACGCCAAGGCGCGCTCCGCAGGCTTGACGCTGTCGGATCTGGTGCGCCGGTCGGTTGGCCGGGTGCGCACCTGGACCGCGGCGCACGCCGAGGTGGCGCGCATCGGCAACAACCGCAACCAGATCGCCCGCTGGGCGAACACCCACAAGGGGACGGTCGAGGTGATCGGCCATCTCATCGCCATCGAGCGGTCGCTCGCGGCGCTGGCTCCCGCTGGGTGCCCGGACACCGATGCTCGTTAAGTTCCTCGCCCGCGGGACCGGCTCGGCGCGGGATGCGGCCGGGAAGCCGCGCGCAGGCGTCGAGGTCCTCCGGGGGGATCCCCACCAAGTGGCCGCCGTGGCCGACACGCTTCCCTTCGATCACAAGTACACCTCGGGCGTAATCGCCTGGGCGCCGGAGGACGCTCCGACCGACGACCAGATCGGCGAGGTTTTGGACGCCTTCGAAGAGATGGCCTGGGCGGGGCTCGAAACCCGACCGCTACGCCCAGGGGGTCGTGCTTCACCGCGAGCGCGGCGGCAGCGCTCACGTCCATGTCCTCGCCGCACGGGGCGACCTGGAGACCGGCCGGAGCCTCAACATCGCCCCTCCGGGTTGGCGGAGGACGTTCGACCCGCTCCGCGACGTCTGTCGTGGGATCTGCGCGGGACACTGCCGCCCATCCGGAAGAAGCATGTGGCGGCGATCACGGGTCGGCGAACTGGTGATCCGGCGCGTGGCTCTGAGTTATCGCTCGGCTCCTCGCCCCGCCACCCAACGGCTGAAAACCGTCCAAGAAAGGGGCGTCCTGGCGATTCGTCAGAAGGAGACGGTCGTGGTCATCGATATCGTCCGGGGTGCGCCCAGCCAGGCCGCGTTCTCGGTGATCGCGGACAGATAGGGGTTGTCGAGCACGTTGTTCGCCACGATCGAGAACTCCGTCGACCGCAACAGATCGCTCAACGCTTCGCCGCTGAAGCTGACGTAGGCGTCCGCCACCCAGTAGGCGTCGGTGTACCAGTCCGCCGTCAGACTGACGCGGCGCGATGCCGTGTATTTCGCGGACAGCCCGCCACCCAGAGGTCCGGCGCGGTCGAGGGACACCACCCACAGCCGAGGCGGTACGCCCGTAACGTCCGTGCCGGGCACAATGCCCTGGCTGGCGTCAATGAGCGGATCGTCGGTCCCGACGTACTTCGAGTCGTTGAGCGTCAACGCGGTGTAGAAGGATGTCCGACCCGGCATCGCCACCGTGGCGGCCAACTCGACACCACTCGTTTCGATCCCGCCCGCGTTGAAGTAGGCTCCCCCTCCGGGGATGAGGTAGTTGGGTCCTGCGGGCGTCTGGGGGCCGAGGTAGAAGATCCGGTTGTCAAAATCGATGGAATACATGGTGGCGCTCAGCGCGAGCCGCTTGCCGGCGTACTGAACCCCGACATCGATGTTCGACGCGGTCTCGGGCTCCAGGAGGTCCAAACTGCGACCGGGCACCTCGAGCAACGTGCTGCCGATCGCCCTGAAGTTCTCGGCGTAGCCCGCGAACAGGTCGAGGCCCTCGACCGGCGTCTCGTAGGTGACGCCGCCGGAGAAGAGCAGCTCCGAATCGGAATCGACACCAAGGTCCCGATCAATGCCGAACTGGTCCTCGCGCGACACGGAGACAAGGTACTGCTTGACGCCGCCGGCCAATTCGAACGGGCCGAAGTACAGCGTCTCCTCCACGTACCACTTGAACACGTCCTGCGGAAAGTTCCACTCGTACTGGTGCCAATAGGCCTGCTCGTCCCACTTGAAGTTGAGCGCAGGGTCCAGCATCCGGTGCCAGTCCCGGCCGAGGTCGCGCCGCGAGTCCTCGTACCAGATGCCCGCGCGCAGTGCGCTGCCCCCTCCCCCGCCGAACGGAACGGACCACTCTGCGTCGATGTTCGTGCCGAGGCGATTCTTGCCGTAGTGGCTGTGGCGGTACGACTGTACCGCAGTCGCCCCCGGGTGGCATGCCGGGTCGACCTCCGGGCCGCCCGACCCGTAGTAGTTGAAGATGTAGGACGACGTGCATCCCGGCACGGGTCCAACGGCGACGCCATTGCCGTCCACGAAGTGGACTACTCCGAGCTGGCCGCCGCCCCGCACCGGCGCGAGGCCCGCTAGCTCCGACTTCGGCCCATCCCCGTCGTCCGCCACGTCCACGATGTAGGGCGGCAACCAGTCGCCGCGCCCCGAGTTGCGATGGTGGTACGCGCCCGCGCTCAGGGAGATCAACTCGCTGACGGACCAATCGGCCTTGATATAGGCGAGCGTGTTCTTGCGCCGTGTCTGCCAGCCGGGGCGGTAGAACTGGTTCAGGTAGGGCACGCCGGGCCAGTGGCCGATCAGCCGGTCCCAGCGCGGGTCGGCCCTGAAGTCCGCCTCGCCGTAGAGCCGTTGGTAGACATCCTCGTGGATGTCGTCGTGCGAGATGTAGCCGGTGAGATCGAGAGGTCCTTGCGAAAACACGAGCTTGGCGGCGAGGTGCTCCCGCTCGTTCCTTGCGGAGCCCTCCATCCAGTCGGTCGCCTCCTGCCGGATCGCGGCTACCCAGGCCCGCGTCGTGCCGCCGAACAACGATCCGGTCTCGACCCGCGCGGCGAAGCGCTGGCCCTCGTTCTCGCCGATCGTGACGGACGCCGTGTGGCTCCGCTCCGCCGCCGGGTCGGCCGTCAGGAAATTGAACGTGCCGCCCAGCGCCTCGACCGACCGGGAGGCGATGTCGGCGGTCCCCTGCGACACCTCGACCCCACCGAGGTTCATCGGGTCGACGAACCGGTTCGCCTTCGCGCCGCTCCAGTAATCCGACGTGCCGTTGGGGAATCCGTCGATGGTGGTACCGATCTGTACGTCGTTGATGGTCGACTGGAACCCGCGCATGGCGACGTTGCTCGACCAGTCGTCAAAGGCATACGCGTCCCCCTCCTGGACGGATACGCCGGGAAGGTTGTCCACCACGGACGTCACGGCCGTGATGTTCGACTGCTGCCTGATCATCGGCTCCGCGACGAAATTGCGCGCGAAGACCGTGGGCTCCTCCGCCACCACGCTCAGCGGATCGAGCCGGAAAGTGGGCTCCAGAACGATCGGGACCGGTTCGACTGCACCCGCGCCCACGGTGACCTGAATCTCCCGGGGCGCATAGCCGAACAGGGTGGCGGTTACGACATAGTCACCGGCGGCGAGAGCGGGGAATTCGTAGGCGCCTTCAGCATCCGTGACGACTTCCTCGCCCACGCCGGAACCGGTTGCGGTTACCAAGACATCGGGCAAGGCGTTGCCGGACACGTCCACTACCGTGCCCCTGATGGTTCCCGTTTGCTGGGCGGTCGCCGGCGGTGCGGCTAGCAGTAACAGCAGCGCGGCGCGGCCACAAGAAGCGGCGATGAGGCAACGGCCTCTTGACGACGTCAGCATCGCGGCGACCTCCTGAATCTACTGTCCGGCGGCCTCGCGGCTAAGGAACCCTACCCTGGGCCGATCGGGTGTACGTTTCCCAGTAATCTTAGGGCCCATGATGAGCATTGGCGAACGGAATGAGCCCGAACGGGGGGCACCGCTCCCCCAGCCGACGCCTTCGTGCACCGTTTGCAGCCCGACTCGGAGCCCGACCTCGCCTCCGCCAAAAGGCCGCCCAGGCCGAGCGGGTGCCGCGAGCCACAAACCTAATGTCCATCGGTTTCGGGGCTCCCGACGGCGGCCATCGCCGCAAGCGCCCGCTCGATGGATTGAGTGCTTGCCGACGCGCGCGACCTGCCGTGTGCGCTTGCGCTCCGCTGCGCTGCGCTGCGGCGCCACGCCGGAAGGGGGGCGAGGACCCCGCCGACTGCGTCGGCAGCGGCAACGGAGGCTGGGGGTCGAAGGGGGGCGCAGCATCCCCTTGCCAGACCGCCATGTGTTCAACACTGCGTCGGCTGGCTTACGACAGGTACCGCCCCCACGCCTCCATGACCTCGCGGCGGCGCTCCAGCAAGTCGGTCCTGTTGTACGCGGCCTCGACCCTGTTCCCGACGACATGGGCGAGCGCCCTTTCGGCGACCTCGCGGGGAACTCCCGTCTCGGAGCACCAATCCCGGAACGAGCTACGGAACCCGTGAGGCGTCGCCTTCGTCCCGTTGAGCGCCCGTCCGATGGACTGGCGAGCAATCGGCTTCCCGCCCCGTCCGGGGAAAACGAACGGCGAATCGGACTTCGCTTCGGCGAGCACCCGCAAGGCGGCCGACGACAGCGGAACACGGTGTTCCTTCTTCGTCTTCATCCTCGAAGCCGGGATCGTCCAAACGCCGCCGTCGATCTCGGACCACTTCGCCCCGGCGACCTCCGACACGCGGCAGGCGGTGAGCACGGCGAACCGCAAGGCGACGCCGTTGACGTTGCTCCTGGTCTTCGAGAGGACTTCGGCAACCCGGTCGTGAGGGAGCGCCCGATGGTGGCGGGTGTGGCCGCTCCCGTTTGGCAACGCGGCCTTGATCTCCTCGCCCGCCGGGTTGTCGGTGCGGTGGCCCTGGGCAACGGCCCACTTCATCACCGCCCCGATGCGCTGGCGGACCTTCTTCGCCGTCGCCGGCTTCGTGTGCCAGATCGGAGTGAGCACGGCCAGCACGTCGCCGGTCGTGACCGCCGCCACGGATTTGCGCCCGACAATGGGAAGGGCGTAGTCCGCGAGGGTCTGCTCCCACTCCCGGGGGAGCCGCGACCCGGCCTTCCACGTCCGCGAATGCAGCTTGATGAACTTCCTGGCCGCCACCTCGAACGTCGGAACTCCGCCGCCCCGGGGATCGCGTCCCGCGTGGGCGGCGCGGCGGTTCCCGAGCGCCTTCGCCCGCGCCTCCGCCAGCGTGACGACGGGATAGGGTCCCAACCCCAGGGACGTGACCTTGCCGCCGACACGGAGGCGCTGAGCCCATGCCTTGCCGATGCGTCCGTTCGGACGCCGCCAGACGCGCAGGTAGAGGCCGTGCGAGCCGCGCCCGCCGTCGCCGTGCGGGCCCGGCCGCTTGACGTGCTTCACGAATGAGGCGCTGAGGGGTTTCGAGGGGTGTTTGATGGCGTGTCTCTCGATTCCGTGTATGACTTGCCGTTGCACCTTCTGCAATCAATGGTACATGGAATCGATTGGGACCGCAAGGAACGCCATGGGACGGTGGTTATTGGAGAAATCGTCGTCGGTAAAGGACTTGCGGCCTGTGGAGAATGGTCCGGGAAGGTCCAATGTGTACCACCAATGTTTCACCCGGCCCGTTGATCTGGAACAGGCCGGTCTTGGGATCGGGAAAGACCCGTACCCGGTTCCGGCCCCATTCGCCGGCGCCGTAGGAGCGCCGGATAGGTTTCGTGCGTGCCATCATTCGATTCCTCCCTCGATGATGGACTGCACGATCTGCGCGTTCGAAACTTCGCCTCGGCGATGCTTTTCCACCAGTCGCGGTGTGGCTGGCGCCTGGGTCTTCCGTGGCAGGTGGCTGCGAGCGATCCTGGGCGCGCCGGGCCTTCCGGCGTTGGGGATCCTGCCGTCGCGCACGAGGCGGCCGAGATGGTCAGCGGAGTAGCCGCTCTCCCTGGCTGCCTCCGTCAGCGAGAGGGTGGTCTCGTCCCTCTCCCGGAGCGTGGCCTCGAGCTCGGCCGCGCAGCTTTCGAGCGCGACGGCCTGCGTCCGCCAGGTGACTGGCAGGGTCTCGACGGACGCGCCGCGAGGTGTGCGCGCACGTTTGGGTCGATCTCGTCGGCCCGCCGCCCGCCCGGTCTCCGCGTTCATTCCCAGTCGCCCTCGGCGTCTCTGCGGAGCGCGTCGGTGAGGGCCGGGTCGCCCTCGCCGCGCCGAACGGAGCGCTCGGCGAGATCGACGCGCCGGCCGAGGTCGGCGAGCCCGGCGGCACGTGCGACGGCGTAGATGGCGGCCGCGACGGTTGCGAGTGCGAGCGCCAGGTGCAGGGCGAGCAAGACGCCGTGTTCGGCGAGGAGGAGCGGCCAATACGGCGCGAGGTATTCGAGGCGCGGCCCGGCGAGCAGCACGGCAGACCCCGCGATCGCGGCGGTGAGTCCGGCGCTGATTTTCCAGGGTTGCATGGCGGGCTTCTCCCGTAGTCAGAGTTCGACTGCGGCCGGATCACGGTCGGCGGGTCCCCGCAGCCAGGAGCCGTCGCCGCCCAGGCCGAGCGTGCGCAGCAGCCGCGCCGCGGCCGGTCCGTTGGCGTGGAGCGCGAACCCGGCCGCCGCTCTCGCCTTGATCGCCCGTTCGCGGTAGTTGCCGGACGCGACCTCGATGTTGACGCGTCCGGTTCGCCCCTCAGAGTCGGTGTACTCGATCTGGGCGTCCGGATAGAGCACGTGCCCTTCGTCGTCGGCCGGGAGTCCGAGTTCGTCGGCGGTGCGGTGCCGTTCGGCATCGGCGGCCCGCTTGCCGTCCTTCAGCCGCGCCGCCTCGCTCCCGCGCGCGACGGCGCTCTTGAGTTCGGTGTCGAGCCGGATGCGCCGCACTGCTGCGCCCCGGTCGAGCAGGCGCTGTTTCTCCTTCCCGCAGGCGCGGTAGACGGCGGTGTCGTGCGCGGCTTGCGCAGGCCGGGTGCGTGCGAACCGGATTTCCTGTCCGGGATCCATCCCCCGTTCGGCGGCCCGCTTCCGAGCTTCGGCCACGCCGCTGCGGGTGAGCGTCAGGACCTTGAACGGGTTGCCCCCGGGTCCGGTGGCCGTGGTCTCGGTGACGAGCCCGTCCCGTACCCAGGCGTTCACGGCCCGCCGGGTGGTGTAGGGATGTCCGCCGAAGCGGGCCTCGGCCAGATCGCGGTACGAGACGGCGCCGTAGACGCCGATGTCGGCGAGCCCGCGCGCGCACCGTTCGGGGAAGGAGGTGGACCCGCGGTCCCGGCTCGCGGCGTATTCTCGGCGGTGGCCGTCCCGCATGCGGTAGCGATTGCGGCTGGGTGGCGCGGCGGTCCGCGGGTCCGGTTCGACCGTGCGGTCGAACATCTCCTGGCTCCTCACCGACCGTCAGCGGCGCGGCCCGAAGGTCCGCTCCGGCACGGGGAGCGGCGGCACGGGATGGACGATCCGCCCCGGCGCGGGCGCGCGGGTCGCGGCCACGGCCACGGGTTCCCGCGCGGCCTCGCGCTCGCGGTGCCGCGAGAGCACGAAGTCGGAGATCTTCTGCGCGGCGGCGGCGGCGCGGCGGATCTCGCGGGGGTCCTCCTCGAGCGCCTGGATCCAGCCCTCGACGTACGCGGCGCCCCGGCTCGGGTCATGGCCGACGCCCACGCGCTCGCCCGTCATCATGGCACTGATTTCGGCGCGGAGCTCCTCCTTCGCGTAGGCCGGCAACCCGAACCCTTCAGAGATCCCTTGGGTGAGCGTCTCGCGGTTCATGCGCTCCGGGTGGCCGGTGCTGTGCCCCAGCTCGTGTAGCGCGGTCTGGTAGTAGTGGTTCGCGGAGGGGAACTGTCCACGCTCGGGGAGCACGATCTCGTCCCGGTTCAGGTTGTAGAACGCCCGGTCCCCCGCCACGTGACGGACGGGGACCCCTCCGTCCTCGAGGACCTGCTCGGCCTGCTGGTGCACCTTCCAGAGCGGCTCGGGAGTGGGGTTGGCGCGCGCGGGCAGCCCGTCGGCCTGCTCGGCGTTGAACACGGTGTATTGGCGGACGACGGGCGCCTGGAGGCGCTCGTCGCGGTAGACGCGCTTGCCCTCGGCGTCCCTCTTGGGCCGGCCGCGCTCGTCGTTGACGGCAATCTTTCGGTGGTCCTGCAACGAGAGGATGCGAGTGCCCTGCTCGCCCTTGCGCACCTGTCCGTCCCGGGCTTGGATCTGGCGGTAGGTGCCCCAGCGCACGTCGCCGTAGCCGCGCTCCTGCTGGACGGCGGCAAGGTGCAGGCTGTTCCCGCCCCTGTAGGAGCGTCCGGTATCGACGTTGGAGGGGAGCACGCGCTCGCCCGGCCCCCAGGGCTTCTGCCAGGGCGCGGTGCCCTGGCGGATCTGCTCGATGATCCCCTCGGCGAACTGGCGGTGGTATTCGTCGTGTTTCATCGGTCTTCCTCCTCGGGGCCGTGCGGATCCTCTCCGGCGTCGCGGATGTCGTCCTCGCTGCCCACGTCCTCGGAGAAGAGGCCGTACTCTTCGGCCAGCGAGGCCGGCACCTCGAGGGCCTCGCCTCCGTCGCGCGCGAGCTCGCGGTCGAAGTCATCGAGCGTCTCGACGCGAACGATGTTCTCGTCGCCTTTCATGGGTTCACCTCCTTGGTGTGTGGGTGCTGTTCTTGCGGGGCTTCGTCGGCCCCGCTCCAGATCGGTTCGGCGATCCAGCGGCCCTTGGCCGCGTCGTAGCCGCGCACTTCGAGCGCCTCCTCGACGAACCGCCTGCCCCGTTGCCGGGCCGTGTGCAGCACAAGTGCGATCCCGTCGACGACGCCCTGGCAGGTGACCTCCCAGGGAAGCGCGCCTTCGGCCTGCATGGCGCAGCTCGCCAGGCGCGAGAGCGCGGAGCGGGCGTTGTTCGCGTGGATGGTGGTCAGCGAGCCGCCGTGGCCGGTGTTGAGCGCCTGGAGCAGATCGGCGGCCTCGCCGCCCCTGACCTCGCCGACGACGATGTGGTCGGGCCGGTGGCGCAGCGCGTGCCGCACCAGGTCGCGGATCGAGACGGAGGTCTCGGTGCCGACAGCCCCGGCCTCGAAGCGGAGGCAGTTGGCGCGCTCGATCCTGAGTTCGAGCGTGTCCTCGATGGCGACGATCCGCTCGTCTTCGGGCAGCAACTCGATCAGCGCGTTGAGGAGCGTCGTCTTGCCCGAGCCCGTGCCTCCGGAGACCAGGATGTTCCTGCGGGCCAGGAGGGCCGACCGGGCGGCCCGGAGGACCGTCTCCGGCAGCGAGCCCATGCGCACCAGGTCCTGAGCCGAGAACGCGCGGCCCCCGAACCGGCGTATGGTGATGGCGACCTCGGGACTCGCGGGCGGCGTGCAGATGGCGACCCTCGAGCCGTCCTCGAGACGGGCATCGAGGATGGGTCTGGCGGCGGGATCGAGGCCGAGCGGCCGGGCGATGTGGATCGCGGCGCGGTGGAGCCAGGCGGCGGTGAGTCCCGGCGCCTCGTGGGGCTCGAGTCGGCCGCCTCGCTCGATCCAGACGTTGCCGGGTCCGTTGATCATGATCTCGGAGACCTCCGGGTCCTCGAGGAGCGTCTCCAGGCCCGGAAGGAACGGCTTCAGGTGGCCGATTCCGCTTGCGCGCTTCATAGCCGTCCCTCCTCGCGGAGCCGCCAGTAGCCCACGTCCCTCGGCAGGTAGTGGGGTTTCAGGTAGACGCGCCGGGCAGGGAGCGACTTGGCGCCGTCGTAGGGCAGACAGATCGCCTGGTAGTTGGCCAACAGCGCGAACTCGCGCGGCGTGAACACGGGCTCCCTCTGCTGACGGAACGACTTGCTCGCGCCGATCGTGCCGCGGCCCCCTCCGGCTCGCCCGGACAAGAGCGAGAACTCGGGCCTGCCCGTGGTTTCGGTGAACGTGTAGGAGGGCTGCGTCTTCATGACGCTGCCGCACATCTCGGACGCGATCCGCGCCGACGACTCGTCGCTCAAGGACAGGAAGATCCGGGTGCGGAGCGTCTGGAGGAGCGTGCGCCAGGCCTCGCCTCCGGGGAGCACGGAGCGGAGCGAGGAGATCGACTGCGTGGCGACGATCGGGACGCAGCGGCACTGCCGCGTCAGCGCGAACGCCTTCTCGTCGCCCGAGGGATCGTCCTGGCCGACGGTCGCGAACGCCTGGTACTCGTCGCAGATGAAGACGGCGGGCCGGAGGTAGCGTCCGGGCCGGCGGGCGGCCTCGGCGTCCTCGTCCGGAGCCGTACTATATATATATGTATGGATGCGTCCGGGTCCGGTGGCGGCGGACAGAACACGCCGGCGACCTGCGGCTGGTCGAAGAGCGAGAGGAACACGCTGATGCCCTCGACGATCGACGTGCGGAGCTTGGCGTCGAGCGCCGTCCAGTCATGCAGATACCACCGCTCGATGGCCTCGACCTGCTCACGGAACTCGCTCCCCGCTCCGCCCCCGCTCTCCTCCGTCTCGTATGCGACCTTGAGTTCCTTGAGCCGGTCCCGGAGTGTGGGGTCGAGCTGGCAAGCCGCCTTGTCCGAGCCGGGCACCGGCTCCCAGCCCCATTCCCCGAGGGGTTCCTTGTGAGCGGTGAGATCCTTGGTCGCGATGACGGCCCGCACCGGGCAGAGCCGATACAGTTCGATGATCCAGCGCACGAGATTCGTATAGGCTTGCTGCCAGAACGGTTCTCGGCTCTTGCCGAAGAGCTGGTTGATGAGGGAGGCGACGCCGTAGGCGAGCGAGTAGGAGTCGAGCAGCGGATCGTCGAGCGGGTTCCACTGCAACGAGCCGTCGAGCCCGATCTCGAGGTAGTCGCCGCCACGCCCGGCGTCGTCGAGGATGCGGCGCACGCTGTAGCAGAAGTCGCCCTTGACCTCGAGCACAAGGGCGCTGGCCCGGCGCCCGGCCCGGTCGGCTTGCCACGAGAGGAGCTGCTGGGCGAACGGGTACATGCAGGCGGTGGTCTTGCCGGTGCCGACGGCGCCGACGACGAGGACGCCGGTGTAGAGCCCCGTCTCGGGAACGACGAGCCAGGAGGGCCGCTCGCTCTCGCGCGGGACGACGGGATGGTGCAGCTCGCCGACGACGAGCGAGGGCGCGGCATCGTTCGGCGAGGCGGGCCAGGCGGGCAGCCTGCCCCGGCCGCGGCATCTTGCACGCGGCTGAAGCCACACCCTCCAGACCGAGAGGCACACGCTCCCGGCAAGGACGACGGTGACGGCCGGGGCCGCGTAGTACCAGACGCGGATCACGGTGTGAAGGCCCGGATCGTGGTAGGCGATCAGGTCCAGAACCGGGTTGCCGCCCATGCCGGGGAACGGCGCCCGGAAAGCGTGGCCGGCGGCTGCTCCCAGAGCGGTGCCGATGATGGCGAGCGTAGCCGGCCTCATCGGTCCAACACCCTTCCTGGAAGGATCGATGGCTCGGGAGCGACCCCAGGAGGGCGGGGGCAGGTGCGCAAACACACCTGCCTCCGAACCCGTACCAGGCCCTCGGACTGGGGGGTCGCTCCCACCACGGCCGGTGCCGCCCGTGCGGTGCCGGCCGGCCTGGCCGCGTAGGCGCAAGATGTGGCCGTGTCGTGGCTTACTCCGTAGCACGCGTGCGCATCGCCGGAGGGCCAAAGTGCGCATCGGCCCCCCGCGTCGTTTGCGCACTCCAGTGCGGCCGTAAGTCGCGCGCTGGTCATCGGTAGCGCGCCCCCGCGAGACGCACCGCCCGCCAGGTGCTGGCCCGCCGGATGGACCCGGGTCCGGGCTGGCGGCGCACCTGCTTCTCGAGCACGACGCTACGCTTCATGGCGGCCTGCAGGCCTCCGAACTCCTCCAGGATCTGCACCGCGCCCTGAAGGATCGCCCGCTCGATCCGGGCCAGTTCCTCGCGGATCCCGGCGTCGGGCTCGCCGGGGCCGGAAGCTTCGGCCCAACCGCGCATCACGCGCCGGGCTCGCTCGAGCTCCCGCGAGGTGCGCGCGACGGCGACGACCTCGACGGACCGGCCTTGTCCCTGGAGCGCGTGCCAGAGCCCGCGGTGCGCCGCGCCCCAGGAGCGGAGCGCGGTCGCGGTGTCGTGGCCGGGATCGACGTAGAGGAAGACGGCGCGGCCCGAGTCCAGCGCGATGGGCAGTTTCAGCGGGAAGTAGCGCCGGGTCGTGCCGACGGCTCCCCGGTACACCCTGACGGGCAGCGATGCGGGTTCGATCCCGAGCGCCTCGAACGCTCCGACCTTCTCGTGCTCCGTGGCAAGCCAGGGCAGACCCGTGTGCTCGATCACATAGTCGAGCGAGAGCAGGCGCCGCATGAGCACGCCGGGAGACGCCGTGCGGCGGTGGCGGATGTGCTCGGCTCCGAGCGCGCGATAGAGGCTCCGTGCGTAGATCCGGCACACGCGGCCGATCCCCCGGACGCGGGGCACGGTCTCCTCCGCTGCCGAGCCCTGCGCGATCAGCGCGTGGACGAGGCGGCGCGCCCGTTCGTGATGCGTGTCCAGGAACCGCGTCGCCTGCGCGCGGGTGAAGGCGCCGCTGTGGAGGCAGGCGAGCGCGATCCACTCGGCCTTGCGTTGCTTCCAGCCGAAGGGCTCGAGCGCCTGTTCGCGTCCCCGCAGATGGGCGATCATCGCCCGTCCCCGGTCACGAGCGCCCGGTCGACCTGTAGGTAGGTGATGAGGATGCCCATGGGGTTGTAGACGACGAGCTCGGGGGGGATGCGGTAGAGGAACTCGAACCGCAGCATGAGCGACCAGCGCTCGCGCCGGATCTCCTGTCCGTCCCTGAGGTGGACGAGATCGAAGTCGGCCGTCACCGTCCTCAACAACGTTTCTCATCGTCTGTTCGTTATCTCCTTAAGGGTCAGTGGGCGGCACTCTCCGTGTCCCGGCTTTCCGCGATCCGTTCGCGGATCCACTCGTCCACCTCCGCCTCGATCCAGCCCACGGCGCGCGAGCCCAGCGAGACCGGCCGGGGGAAGCGCCCCTCGGCCAGCCGCACCTGGATCGTGCTCCGCGCCAGCCCCGTGCGGGCCGTCACCTCCGGCCGCCGCAGGAAGCGGGTCGGCGGGTTCGTTCTCTGTTCGATCGGTTGTTCACTCATCGCTCTGCTCCTCCTCGTTCTCCTCGCCCGTGACGAAGGCTTCCGGACGCCGGTGGCCTCGGGGCGGAGTCCGAGGGCCGCCCGAGTCCAGGTCGTAGTCCGCCACGAACGCCAGAACCCGGTCCGCCGTTCTCAGCGACAGCGAGCGTCCGCCGTCGAGCTGGCGCATCAGGTTCGGGTCGCCCAGCGCCTTCATGCCGAACGTCGTCGGACTCAGGCCCGTCCGCCCGAGGAACACCCTCACCCGCGAGTTGAACTGCTGCTCCAGCGTCTCCATGGCCGTACTGCTCCCGCGTCTTCATGGCCACAACGGTGAAGACCCGCGTGCAAGGAAGTCAACTCTTAGGAAATGTCCTAAGTGTCCGTGGTGCACGTAGTTATCCGACGTTGTCCGGGAGGCTCTGGAGGCCGCCGCCAGTGGCATGGCAGACACACCCTCCGCAGCGCTCGCCAGAGGTTCCCGTCAAGGGTCTTAGGGCTCGACCGGAAGGTCGGCCCGGGCACGGCCGACTTGGCGTCGCCCACACGGAAGTGACAGGTTTCACATGCCGGGGCGCGCGGCGGTCGCCGAGCGGCGTGCCGTGCCTGCCGCGGCAACGGATCAAGGGCTTCGAGAGCCGGTGTGGATGGCGGAGCCGCTGAGCACGCGTCTGGCGCATGGCTGAAGCACTGTTTCAGCGCCTGGCGGCCGAAGAGCGCCGTCATGCCTTGCGTGCCGCTCAAGCCGAATGCCCGCACCCGGCGTTCGTGCTCGAGAAAGACATCTGGGTGGTCGCAACCCTCGGCGTCCTGTTCGACGCCCCGTTCGGCTATCAGTTGGTGTTCAAGGGCGGCACCTCCTTGTCCAAGGTGTGGCGCGCGATCCGGCGGTTCTCGGAAGACATCGACATCACCTACGACATCCGCGGCTTCGCACCGGATCTGGTTGCCGGTGCCGGCGACGAGGCGCTGCCGCTCACGCGCAGTCAGGAGAGGCGCTGGACAAAGGCGATCCGTCCCCGCCTTGCCGAATGGGTCCGCGAGCGGGCCGGCCCGTTCGTCCAGGAAGGGCTTGCACGCGCCGGGTGACCTGACCCCCTGAAACGAGACCAGGTGCAATGTTAGGATCGAGCTGGTCTGAAGCTTTTCAGCGAGGAGGTCAGGATGGGAAGGAAGCGACACACTCCGGAGCAGATCATCACTGCACTGCGTGCCGGGTGCTCGGGCAGCCACGCACGACCCAGCTACCGGCCAGCCACCTTTTCGGCGTTGACTTCTACTGCATCGTATCCGCGCCCGCCTGGCAGGCCGCTTGATTCCTGAGAGCCCATGGCCCCACTGCACCCGACTGCCCCCACGATCCGGTCGCCGACCATCAGAGCTCGGCATGGCGAACAATCAACTTCTCGAACGTCATATCAAGCTTATTGCGATCACGCAGTACCCTGAACCCTTTTTGCAGGTCGGGGCTGCGCATCAGTCTGGAAAGCGCGGCTATTGGGACTGTGCCGTTCGATCATCTGCCGCGTGCGCTACGCTGCGCCTCCAACAGGATGTCGGGATTCTCGTGGATCAGTCACCCATGGCAACGTTCACTTCCAATTCCTGGTGAATCGGCGTTCGGGCAGGTCGGTCGTGACCGCCAGCCTGCAGCCGTCGTCGGTTATCAACTCCGGCGCGCCAACCACCACCAGGCGATCCACACCGGCAGGCTGATCACGGCCGCATAGATCGCGATCGCCAGCGGCCCGAGCAGCCCCGCCAACAGCGACGCCGCCACCGTGACAGCACCGAGCCCGATGCCCGCCCACCAGGCGCCGCGGCGGTAGCCCAGATGCCAGAGCCGCCGGCAACCCAGCGCCAGCGGCAGGCCGCAGGGCGCGACGAACACCAGCCCTCCCCCCGACATCAGCATCGCCATTACCCACATGCCGGGCGGCACCGATCCCGTCCCCGGTCCGAAGCGCACCGCCGCAGTCGCCATGACACCGGCCGGCAGCCACAGCAGCGCGAGCAGCCAGAAACCGCGGCGCCGGATGAATCCCCTCGTCTCCATGCCCCGACTATCGCAACCGCTTCCCCGTGGAGCAAGAGCAAAGCGTGCGCCGGGCGAACGCCCGGGACGCCAAAGGACCAAGGTGTAAGGACCAAGGTGTATTGATACGGTCATCACCTGACAGTTAGGCCGCTGGCGCGCGACCGTTAAGAGTCGGGCGCGGCGGCGGTGGCCACGCCGCTCCCGGAAGGGTTTAGGAATCGTTTTTTCACAACATCCGAACCTTTCGGGAGAACGACATGACGACCCCTGAACTGACGGATTTGGGGGATGCCAGGGTTCTGAACGAGCTGAGCGGTTCGATACCGCTCACAGATACTCTCCGGGCGACGGTCTCACTTGAGTGGCGACGGGACTCACGCCCGCCGGAGGGCCTCTCGAACGGTGACTTCAATCTTCGCACTGGCCTCAGCGTAGACCTCTGATCAAACCACGATGAACTCGGAGGGCGCATCACACCCCACACCCCTTGGGAACCGAATACGGCTCGCCTTCAGCCGACCGGGCAAGCCGACCGACAACGCCCATATCGAGGCGTTCAACTCGCTGCTTCGGCGTGAGTGCCTATCGGCAACACTGGTTCATCGATCTCGAGGACGCCCAGCGGGTCCTCGATCACTGGCGGGCCGACTACAACAACTTCCGCCCGCACGGAAGCTTAGCGTGTTCCTCCTGATCTCGTAGAACTGCTGCCGGCTGTTGTAGCCCACGATCTTGCACGCCTTGCTCACCTTGCCGAACTCCTGGGCCAGCTGTAGCAGACTCAGCTTGCGGCGCGCTATCGTTCCCCTCTGGACGGTGGCTATCTTTTCTCCCATGTTCGCGGCGAATCTGAAGCGACGCTAGGAGGTCGGCTCGTGATCGAAGTTGCTGGACGTAGGTTGGCTTTGGGCACTGGCCAGGGAGTTCAATCGTGTCCGTTGCGCGCGGTGGGACTGATGGTCACGGTGTTGCCGACGTTGGTGGCGTGCGCAACTCAAACCCAGCATGGCCCTCCCAGGCCCTCGGCGCCCGTGCCTGTGAGTCCGACGGTGCAGGTTCCCCTCACGGCCGATTCCCACCTCCATATCCTGGACTTTCTACAGAACGGCGAATACCTCGTCGATGGGAGGCTAGTCTACAGCTCTCCGGCCAACACTCTGCCCGCTGGCGAACGGGGCCGGCGTATCGAGGCGGTGCTGTGGGCCATGGACCAGGCCAACGTGAGCCACGCGGTCATCACGGGTATGCCCTTTCTCAAGAAATGGGCGGTGGGTGATCCCTCCCGGCCAACGTATTACCTGGATAGCAGTTCCCGCGTCGTGCGAGCGCGAGACACTGATTATGTCCTAGCACTAGCGATCGAAGACTACCGCCGAGTACACGGGGCGGCGGCTCAGCTCGAACGGCTGTTCCCGTTTGTCTCCGGATTCGACGGGACGGACCTCGGTGCGGTGGACATGATCGTAAAGCGCATTAAGGAATTCCCCGGTGTGTTCAAGGGAATCGGCGAGGTGATGTCTCGCCACGATGACTTGACCAACCTGACGACCGGTGAGCGTCCTCACGCGGATCACCCGGCATTGTTCCGCATCTTCGACTTCGCTGGCCGAGTCGGTCTACCCGTGAGCATTCACCACAACGTTGCCCCCATCTCCCCGCAAGGAGAAGCGAGGGACACCGACTATCTTCCGGAGCTGCTGCATGCGTTCAACGAGTTCTCCAACACGACCTTCATCTGGTGCCATGCCGGCATCAGCCGTCGCATAGTCGTCGATTCTCTTCCAGTAGTTCTGGCGTCGGTACTCGCGACTCACAGAAACCACGTCTACATTGACCTATCCTGGGTGGTCTACGAGGACTACGTGCTAGAGGACCTGAGTGCGTGGACGGGATTGATCGAGCAATACCCCGACAACTTCGTGATTGGATCAGATGCGGTTGGGCGCTACGAAGGGTACGAGGATACTGTCCGCCGGTACGATCGGCTCCTATCGAGATTGACCACTGGCGCTGCAGAGAAAGTGGCCCGGGACAACCTCCTGCGAATCATGCCAGAGGACGGGACCACCCTGGATCCCGGTTACGTCTATCCAGAAGAGGCTTATACACGGAGAGGAGGTCCCGACCGGTCCCGGTAAACACGTGTCGGACATGACGCCTTCCAAGCCGCTGCGGGACTTGTGCTGCGTTACTACCGGTCGGTGGACGCGACGATCACGAGATCGGACACGGTCCGTCGTGTTGTGGCGCGTACTCGTGCCTTGGACGAGGATCTCTTGAAGAGCCCGGCGCTGGGTCGTGCGCGGCTGCCCGAGCACCCGGCACGCTCTCCTCTCCGACGCCCCGAGCTGCTGACGTACACGCACCACACAACGTCGTCGGCGCTCGGGGCTCAGAAGTTTCCCTGGGCCGCTTCCTCCACGATCCAGCTTGTCCAGTGTCAAGTCCGCCACTGCTCGCTTCAAGCGCCCGTTCTCGCGCTCGAGCTCCTTCAGGCGCCGTGCCTGGCTTACCTTCATCCCGCCGTACTCCCGCCTCCACCGGTAGTACGTCTGCTCGGTGATGCCGAGCTCCCGGCTGATCAGCTTCACGGATTTGCCGCGGGCCAGACCGACCTCTGCCTCCCGCAGTCCAGTGATGATCTGCTCCGGAGTGTGTCGCTTCCTTCCCATCCTAACCTCCTCGCTCAAAAGCTTCAGACCAGCTCGATCCTAATATTGCTCCTGGTCTCGTTTCAGCGGGTCAGGTCAAGTGCGCGACCCCTCTGGCCTAACAGGTTCCGTGAGGGTTGGCGTCACGTTGTGCCCTTTCTCCAGGACGACCGTACTCGGGGAGCGGAGTTGCGCCGAACTGGAGTTGACCCGGTTTAGTGGACCCCTCAAGGGTGAGGGAGAAAGGAGGAGTCCACGATGCCAAGGACGCATGCGGCGTACCCGCCGGAGTTTCGGCGGCAGATGGTCGAGCTGGTCCGATCGGGCCGGTCTGTGGAAGCGTTGGCCCGGGAGTTCGAGCCCTCAGCAGGAGCGATACGCAATTGGGTCAAGCAGGCTGACCTGGACGAAGGACGTCGCAGCGACGGACTAACGACGGAGGAGCGAGAGGAGCTCCGACGGCTGCGTCGAGAGAACAAGCAGCTGCGCATGGAGCAGGAGATCCTAAAAAAAGCCGCCGCCTGGTTTGCTCGGGAGAGCAACTCGATCCCCGATCGGGGTTCGAGTTCGTGAAGACGAATCAGGCGGACCACCCCGTGCGTGTGCTGTGCAGTGTTCTGGGGTCTCTCCCCCAGCGGCTACTACGCCTGGCTGAAGCGCCCTCCCTCGGCCAGGGCGCGGCGCGACAGAGAGCTTCGCAGGCGAATCGAGGCGATCTTCGAAGAGAACCGGAGGGTCTACGGGCGGCCGCGCATCCATGCCGAGCTCCAGCAAGCCGGCGAGCGGGTTGGAGGCAAACGCGT
>CBDANG010000008.1:0-273356 GCA_965197485.1 Longimicrobiales bacterium | reverse complement strand
TCAAGCTTCCTTCGCTGCTCCACTCGCTGCCCAGGGTGCGGGAGACGCCGTCGTGGACTGGACGCGCAGGATGGCAGGCTACGACCCGGCCGGAGCGGTGCGGGGGATCGAGTCTATCGGCGGCCTTTCGCCCGGCGCGGTCATCGGGCTCCTCTTCGAGCTGGCCGATCACCCGGAGGCCCTCGTTCGCGCGGCCGCGATCAACGCCCTAACACAGCGCCTGGCTCGGGGCGCGACTGGAGAGGAACCGCTCGAACGCTTCTACGCCCTCTTCGTCCGTCGATTGCGCGACGCCGAGAATCTTCCCGCATCTCGCGCGGCTTTTGCACTTTCTAATCCGAGTTTCGCATCGATGGGGGCGGAGACGGTGTTGGAAGAGGCCTTCGCGACTCGACGCGATGCGGGGGATTCGAACATCCTGGTGCCGATTCTCGAATCGATGGGCTCCTCGTCCTTGGCTCTGCTGAGGGAAGTCGTCGAAGTCGGGGACATGACCCAGCGAGTGGCTGCGGCGCGGGCTCTGGAGCGCCTCACCGGGGAGCAGGTTCCGATCGGGGGTGCGGAGGCGATCATCCCTCTACGCACGATCGACTGGCAAGCCCTCTCCCTACTTGGCCCTGCGCCACGAGTCAGGATGGAGACGGATCGCGGTGAGATCGTGGTGCGTCTCTTCCCTGAGCAGGCACCACTCTCGGTGCAGGCGTTCGTGGACGACGTTCGGCGAGGGGCACACGACGGCACCCGTTTCCACCGGGTCGTCTCGAATTTTGTCGCCCAGGGCGGCGATTTCGGCATGGGGGACGGGAGCGGCTTGGCCGGCTACCAGATCCGTAGCGAGTTCACGCAGCTCCCCTTTCAGCGGGGCACACTCGGAATGGCATCGGCGGGCAAGGATACCGAAGGCTCACAGTTCTACCTCACCCATTCGATGCAACCCCACCTGGAGGGTGGTTACACGTCTTTCGGGTGGGTCGAAGAGGGTGGCGATGTCCTCGACCGTATCCAGCAGGGAGATCAACTCATCCGCATAACCCTCGAGGATTAGGCCAAGGGATAGAGCCTTCGGTCGACACGCCAGATCTCAGCTTCCTCCCACAGATCCGTACCTAAGAGCGCCATTATCGGCCTGGTCTAGCCGAATCTACCCGGACTTAGTTAACACCGTTACGGCCATAACACCCTGTAGACCTTGAACTATCTATATTCTTTGTTTACAGTGTTCACCATGACCGAGACACGCGACCGAATCCTGAATTGTGCCTGCGATCTGTATCTTCGCGAGGGCTTTGAGGGGTTTTCGATGCGGCAGCTGGCGCGAGACGTGGGGGTTACAGCGCCAGCGCTCTACCGGCATTTCGAAAACCGCGAAGAAGTGCTGCTCGACGTGATGGGTGAGGCTCACGATGAGCTCTTCCGGAGCCTGTCGCGGGCTCTCTCGGAGACGACCCCCCTGGAGCGATTCGAGACTGCCCAGGATGCGTACATGGACTACGCGCTCGAGCATCCGCGCTACTTCCAGATGGTGCACGCCTTCAGAGAGTTCATGGGCTTGGACGAGGTCCCTCCCGAGCTGACCCGACGCTGGTGCGCCATCCATCAGTTCTGGGATGATCGTGTACGCGAATGCGTGGAGGCCGGGATCTTGACTCGCGAGCATCCCCAGCGAATCGGCCTCACCCTGTGGTCTCACGCGTACGGACTCCTGTCGCTGTATTCGAGGCGGCTCTTGGACATGCCTGAGGATGCCTTCCGAGAGGAGTTCAGGGCGTCCTTCAGGAGGCTCCTCTTCGGACTGGGCACGGAAGTGTCGTGGGAGCTGCTCGATCCTGATGCCGCTCGCGATGAACGCCGGTGGGAGGGGACGCTTGGGGCGCCCAATCCAACCGAGGTACGGGAGTGAAACCTGGGGTCCCCTGTCTCGTAGGGCACGATTGAAGCAGCACGACCGAAACCAAGAGAGGGAGTGAAATCGATGAAGGTCTTCCCACGGATCCTGGCGACAGTCTGGGTCGCCCTGGTCGGGCTTCCGGGCCCAGGCAGGTCCCAATCGGTGGAGGACGACGCGCTGGCGGATGGCCCCGCTAGTCAGGGTAGCGCCGTTTCTCTCACGCTGGACGACGCGCTCCTCCTCGCGCTTGGTGGTAGTCGGGATCTCCAAAGAGCTCGCCTTGCGCTGGCTCAGGCTGAAGGGCAGGTCGCCGAGGCTTGGTCCAGCGTCTATCCGAGCTTGGACCTGAGCACCTCCTACACTCGGAACCTCACCCCGTCGGTTTCGTTCATCCCGGCCTTCTTCTTTGATCCGGACGCGGCAGAGGGTGAGCTCCTGCAGGTTCAGTTCGGAGCCGAAAACGTGTGGAGCGGGAACATCGCTCTCGAGCAACCGCTCTTTCGCGCTCAGGCCTTTATCGGAGTGGGCGCAGCAGGGCGATTTGAGAGGCTCCAGGAGGAAACCGTGAGGGGCGCCGAGCATGAAGTCATTACTCGGATCCGGCTTCTCTACTACGAACTGCTTCTGGCGCAGGAGCAGACAGAGCTCATCGAGCGCTCGGTCGCGAGGGTGATCCAGTCGCTAGAGGAGACACGAGCTCTGAACCGCGCGGGGCTGTCTTCGGACTACGATGTGCTCCGGCTCGAGGTGGAGTTGGCGAATCTGGAACCGGATCTGAGGCGAACAGAGAACGAGTTCCGCCGCATGCAGCGCGAGCTCGTCACCGAGCTGGATCTCGAGGAGGGGACGTCGCTGGAGGTGGTAGGTTCTCTGACTCAGCTGAACCTAGACACGCCGGAGGCCAACGATTCGGAAAACGCTCGGCTTCTGGTGCTGATGGGGGTCGACTTCGTCGGAGAGATGGATGACGCTCGCACCACGTCACTGATCGCGCGAGCACGAGGCGCGAATTCACTGATCCAACAGGCGGGGTTGAACGCTCAGCTCCGCGGAACGGAGTTACAGCTTGAAAGGGCGGAGTATCTTCCCGAGGTCTCACTCTTTGCGAACTACGATGTTCAAGCCCAGCACGATGGACGCGTGAATTTCTTTGGGGGGCCAGGGCAGCGAGGATACGGGCGGAATGTGGGGTTCCGCGTGTCATTTCCGATCTTCACGGGATTCCAACGTAACGCGCGGATCGATCAGATGCAGGCCTCCCTCCGAACCGCCCAGGTCGAGTTAGATCTTGCAGAGGATCAGCTTCGCAACCAACTCCGTAGCCTTCTGGAGCAAGCGGAAGAGGCACAGCTTCGAGCTCGCGGCCAAGGGCTGGCCGTAGAACAGGCCCGGCGAGGTTTCCAGATCGCAAGTGCGCAGTATCGGGAGGGGCTGGGAAGCCAGCTCGAGTTGACCGACGCTGAAGTCGCTCTCCGCCAGAGCGAATTCAACTACGCCGAGGCCGTGTTCGACTACTTGTCGACTCGGGCTCAGATCGACCAGGTCGTGGGAGAGGTCCCGCTCCCCGGCTGATTCTGCGGACATGCCCAACGGAGAGAACAGAGGAAGATCTCGATGACAATAGATGATAGAGCGCGGACGCTCGGCCTGGCCCTAGCCGTGGCGCTGACAGGGTGCAGTGACCGTGCAGAGGCGGACAGCGGTACCCAGAACAACACATCCTTCCAGCGGACCATCAACGTAGAGGTTCAACCGCTGGTGGAATCAGACTTCGAAGAACGGGTCGAGCTCACCGGTACGGTCCAGGCCAATCGGGACGTCACAGTCTCTGCCGAAGAAGCGGGGGTGATCCGCGAGATCGTGACGGAGGAGGGGTCATCGGTGACCGAAGGACAGCCCCTTGTTCGAGTCGACGACACCATCCTACTGGCACAGGTGGCGGAAGCCGAAGCCCGGGCAGCACTCGCAAGTGAGACGTGGGAGAGGCGGCGACGTCTGTTCGAGGACGATGGGGTGGGATCCGAGCTGGCGTATCTCGAGGCCCGCTATCTGGCCGATCAGGCGGCTGCGGTCCTTAACACGTTGAGCGAGCGCCTTGCTCGGACCGTGATTCGGGCACCGATCAGCGGGATTCTGGAGACCCGACAGGTGGAGCTGGGAACAATGGTCTCGCCCGGAGTTCCCGTTGCCCGCATCGTCCAGATCGATCCGGTGAAGGTGACTGGGGGCGTGCCGGAGCGGTACGCTCTTGATGTAACGAGAGGCTCGGAAGCCATGGTGAGCTTCGACGTTCTTAGAGGTGAAGAGTATCCGAGTCGGGTTGGATACGTTGGCGCGACTGTGAACCCTCGGAACCGAACGTTCGAAGTCGAGCTCGTTCTCTCCAATCCCGGTCTCGTCATCAAGCCGGAGATGGTCGCGAACATTGAGATCCGGCGGCGGACGATTGCGAACGCCCTAGTGATCCCGCAGGAGGCACTCGTCCGAGTGGAGGAAGGTTTCATTGCCTTTGTCGTAGGGGTCGGCGGGGAAGGTGCGGAGGTGGCAGAGGTCCGTTCGGTCGTTCTTGGCCCATCTCAACGGAACCAGGTGGTTGTGGAGGCGGGGTTGATGCCAGGAGAACGGCTGATCGTGTCGGGTCAGAACCTCGTCGCGAACGGCGACCGCGTCCGGGTTGTGGGGACCCGTGACTCGGCTTCGACCGATGGAGGAGAGCGGTGACTGACAGAGCGAGTCGGGATTCAGGCGGAGATAGCCGAAGAATGCGAGAGTCCGATCCGACATTCTCGGATTCCTTCAAGGAGTTCAGACTCACCAGCTTCGCTGTCGGGCATAGGACCAGCGTGGTCATGCTCTTCATCCTCGTCCTGCTCGCTGGGCTCGTCTCTTATTTGAACCTCCCTAAGGAGTATCAGCCCGAGATCGTCCTCCCGATGATCGCGGTGAATACGATCTATCCGGGAGTGTCTCCTGCCGATATCGAGACGCTCATTACTCGGCCCCTCGAGGAAGAGCTGAATACGATTTCCGAGGTGGAAGAGATGACCTCTACCTCGGTGGAGGGCTACTCCTCGATCACCGTCGAATTCACCGTTGATTCGGATCTCAACGAGGCATTGCAGCAGGTCCGCGAGAAGGTCGACCTGGCAACGCCCGAGCTCCCTGTCGATGCGGAAGAGCCGACCATCGTGGAGTTCAACTTTACCGAATTCCCGATCATGCAGGTGAACCTCGCGGGGGGGTACGGGCTCGTGCGGCTGAAGGAGCTCGGAGAAGAGCTCCAAGACCTCTTCGAGCAGATTCCCGAGGTGCTCCGGGCGGACGTCCGGGGCGGCTTGGAGCGCGAGGTAAAGGTCGAGATCGACCTCCCAAGGCTCAAGTACTACGGCCTTGAGATGGGCGACGTGATCGAGGCGATCCGAACGGAGAACGTGAACATTCCGGGGGGGACGATCGAAGTCGGCGACGTGAACTACCTGGTTCGCGTCGACGGTGAGTTCGCAGACCCGAGCATCATCGAAGACCTCGTGGCTGGAACCTTCGACGGACGCGCTGTCTACATTCGCGACGTCGCCGACGTCGAGTTCGGCTTCGCAGACCGAACAAGCTATGCACGTCTGAACGGCGATCCGGTCGTGACCCTCGACATCGTGAAGCGGTCAGGCGCGAACATCATCGAGGCCTCAGACCGGGTCAAGCAGATCCTAGCCGACATGGAGCCGCAGTTCCCACCCACGACTCAGGTGTCGATAACCGGGGAGCAGTCGCGCGACATCGAGATGATGGTCAGCAGCCTCGAGAACAGCATCATCTCCGGGCTTCTGTTGATACTGGGCGTTCTCCTGTTCTTCCTTGGGGTTCGCACGGCTTCTTTCGTGGCGGTGGCCATCCCCACCTCGATGATGTTGTCATTCGTGACTCTCGCGCTCCTTGGAATCGCGATGAACATGGTGGTGCTCTTCGCGCTCATTCTTGCCCTGGGGATGCTTGTCGACAATGCGATCGTAGTCGTGGAGAACATCTACCGGTTCGTTGGGGAGGGGTGGAGCCCACCTGCCGCCGCAAGGAAGGCTACGGGCGAGGTGGCGGCGCCGGTGATCGCAGCGACGACGACGACGCTTGCCGCATTCGCGCCGCTCATGTTCTGGCCGGGCATTTCTGGTGAGTTCATGGGATACCTTCCCTTGACCCTGATCATCACCCTGTCGAGTTCGCTTTTCGTTGCCCTCGTCATCGTCCCGACCTTCTGCGCGATCTTCCTGAAACCCGAAGGGAGCCCGAGCAGGCCACTCACAGCGGCAGGGCGCTGGACGATTCTCACCGGGTCGATCGGTGCGTTCTTGGCGATCGCCCTCTTCAACCTCCTCACCGCGGTGCTGGCGGCCGCCACCGTGGTTGGCCTATGGGCCCTCCACCACTACCTACTCGCCCGTATGGCCGCCGCGTTCCAAACCAGATGGGTACCCACCGTTCTCCGCAGGTACGAGTCGACCCTGCGTTGGGCCCTAAGTCATCGCTCGGCGATTCTGTCGGGCTGCGCAGGCGCATTCGCAGCGACCCTCGGCGTCTTCTACCTCTTCAACAACGGAGTCGAGTTCTTCCCGGAGGATATTCCACCGCCGCAGTTGATCGTCGACGCTGAGGCTCCCATAGGTACCCGCGTCTCGTTCACGGAGTCGGTCGCCAGATCGCTGGAGGAAGACCTCCGCGACGTTCCGGGGATGCAGGACATTGAGTCCATCGTGACGACCGCCGGCGGCGGAGGAGGAGGTGGAAACATCGGCGCGGCGATGATGGGTAGTGGAGGCCCATCCGGAGAAAATGAGGCGCGTATCACCTTATCCTTGATTGAGTTCGAGGAAAGAGTATCAGATTCTTTCGAGACGCTCGCGTTCCTTCAGGAGAGGGTAGGCGAGGACATCCCAGGTGCCGTAATCACTGCGGACATGCCGGTGCAAGGCCCGCCCAGTGGGCCGGCCGTGAACATCGAAGTGGTCGGCACCGATCCCGAAGAGTTGAAGCGTCTGTCGGATCGCATACTAGAGATCATTCGCAACGCCCCGGTAGCGGCGCGTCTTGTGGGTGTAGAGAGCGATCTGGATGAAGCGCGCCCTGAGCTGTCCGTGAGGGTGGACCGTGAGCTCGCTGCTATCTACGGCCTCTCGACGGCGGAGGTGGGGAGTGCGGTGCGAGGTGCGATCCAGGGCGTCGAGGCGGCCAAATACCGCGCCGGCAACGACGAGTACGACATCATCGTTCGTCTCGCCGAACCGTATCGAGACGATCTCTCCTCGCTAGAGGATATGGTCGTGTTCTCGGAAGGGGATCAGGTTCCCCTGGTTTCCGTAGCGGAATGGGAGGTCGGAGAGGGGCTGGGTTCCATCCGTCGCAAGGATATGGATCGGTTGGCCACGATTTCCGCCGAGGTTCGCGCCGGATTCAATCAGAACGCGGTGCTACAGGAGGTCCAGGAGACCCTCGCCGAGTTCACTGCGGAAGAGCTCCCCCCCAGCTATCAGATTCGCTACACGGGGCAGCTCGAGGACCAGACTGAGGCGCAGGAGTTCCTGACCCGAGCCTTCGCTATCGCCCTCATGCTGATCGCATTCGTCTTGATCAGCCAGTTCAATTCGGTCGTGAAGCCCTTCATCATCCTCACATCGGTGATCATGTCCACCGTGGGTGTATTGGGTGGGCTGCTTCTGTTCAGCATGCCCTTCGTCATCATCATGACCGGTGTCGGGATCATATCGCTGGCGGGCATTGTGGTGAACAACGCGATCGTGCTGATCGACTATATCGACGTTCTGCGAGACCGTGACGGAATGAATCTGAGGGAAGCCCTGGTGCAAGGGGGCCTGACGCGCTTTCGGCCAGTGATTCTGACCGCGGTCACTACGGCGCTCGGATTGGTGCCCCTGGCGACCGGGTTGAACTTTAACTTCTTCGGTTTCTACGCGAGTCTCAGCCCGGAATTCTTCTGGGGAGGGGAGCAGGCTGCCTGGTGGAGTAACATGGCGATTGTAGTCATCGTAGGCATCCTGTTTGCAACCTTCCTTACCCTGGTCGTCGTCCCGGTGATGTATTCGCTCGTGGACGATCTGGCGGACTTCCTCCGCAGGCAATTCGTTGGAGAGGTTGAGGAAAGCCTCGAGGAGGCTCCCTCTCACGGGCTCTCTCCCCGTGCGAAGGCAGGTGGCCCGGCATCTCCCGATCCCACGGGTGAGCGAGAAGGCGGTCCGGAGATCCTGCCGCGACCGGTCCCCGCGGTGGAGCCGGCCTTTCGACGACGCCCAGCAGCCCCGGGCGGATTGGCTCCAGATTCCGGCTCAGCATAGTCGGCGCCGCGCGGCCCCACCTGAATCGACCGTGAGCTCCCTCGGAGTCGCGGCAGTATGGCGGTGTCTGCTCATCTGGGCTGCCCCCTCTCTTGCCTTCCCGGTCATACTCGCCGCTCAGGTTGGCAGCGACCGGCTGGGCCCGGATTACGGCGATCCCGGCGTGACCCTCCAGGCACACCCGCTACCTGATGGAGCTTCGATCCAGATGGACGGGAGGATCGAGGAACCGGAATGGGCCGCCGCCATTCCGATCACCGAATTCACCCAGCAGGAGCCGGTTGAGGGGGCGCCAGCCTCGGAGGGGATGGAGATCCGAGTCGTCTATGATCGCGATCGGCTGTACATCGGAGTGATTCTCTACGACGACCCCGAGGGGATTCTCGCTCACCAGCGCGAGCGTGATGCCGGCCTCGGGACCGACGATCGCTTCATGTGGATCCTAGACACCTTCCTGGACGGCCGCACCGGCTACTTCTTCGAGATCAACCCTGCTGGCCTCATGGGTGACGGCCTCGTCACGGGTGGAGGTGGAATCAACAAGTCTTGGGATGGAATCTGGGAAGCTCGTACGTACAGACTCGACAGCGGGTGGTCGGCGGAGATCGAGCTCCCCTTCCGGACGCTCAACTTCGATCCCGAGCTCACGACCTGGGGCATCAACTTCCAACGCACGATCCGTCGCCGAAATGAGGAGATTCTTTGGCGGGGCTGGCGCCGGAACGAAGGTCTCTTTCGGCCAGTATACGCGGGCCAGGTCTCGGGCCTAGAAGGAATGAGTCAGGGCCTTGGGCTGGAGGCCGTCCCGTCGACCACTCTGAGCTGGCGGAACGTGCCGGACGAGGCGGACGATACGACTTTCCCCCGGGACCTGAGTCTCGACCTCAACTACAGCGTGACCGAGAGCCTGCGGGCGTCCTTCTCGGTAAACACGGATTTCGCGGAAGTTGAGAGCGATCAGCGACGCGTGAACCTGACGCGGTTTCCTCTCGTCTTTCCGGAACGTCGCGATTTCTTTCTCGAGGGCTCCGGGGTTTTCGCCTTCGCGCCGCGGAGCGGTCCACGCCCGTTCTTCTCCCGACGGATCGGGCTGGAAGAGGGACGACAGATCCCGATCGATTTTGGGGCGCGGGTCAATGGCCAGGTGAGTCTCTACGAGGTGGCCTTCTACCAGATACGCACCGGTTCGGCACTCTTCCCGTCCCAGACCGATACGGGGTCGGATACTCTCGTCCCTCAGGAGGACTTTACGGTCGCCAGAATCAGACGGCAGATCTTCGAGCAATCGAGCCTCGGGGTAATCTACACCCGACGGGCAACCTCGACGGATCAAACGGGATTCAGGCGGGAGGCGCTCCACACAGCGGGCGTGGACCTTCAGCTATCGACCCGGAGATTCCTCGGTAATAACAACGCTGAGTTCAATGGGTTCTTCGTCTGGAACTCCAACCCGGACCCCAACCTCCGCCGATCGTTCTCCGATCTCTCGGGCCGCGGGATTCGGCTGAACTTCCCGAATGACATCTGGTCCGGGCACGTCTCGTATCGGGAGTTCGGGGAGTACTACGATCCGGCCGTGGGGTTCGTGACGAGGAATGACTTTCGGCGGGTCGAACCGAGAATCAATTGGTCCCCTCGCCCAGAGCGGATCCCCTGGGTTCGTCAGCTTGCCTTCGGCGTTCAGTTTAGGAACCTCATACAGATGGGAACCGGTCAACTCGAGGAGCGTGAGTGGGTCTTCAACGTCCTGGGGGTGGATTTCGAAAGCGGCGACAATGTAGATATCAGTGTCATCCGGTCGTTCGAGTGGCTAGATCGGCCTTTCCAGATCGGCGATGGAATCGAGATCGAGCCCGGTGGTTATCCCGCCTGGCGATTCAATATGCGAGGAACTACAACGGGACGACGGCCGGTGTCCGTGTTCACCGATGTAACGATCGGCGAGTTCTGGAACGGGAGCCTTCGGGGGGCATCGATCGGGCTCACGCTTCGTCCGAACCCCGGTATCACCTTTTCTCTCGACGTGGAACACAACGATGTCGATCTGCCGCAAGGGGACTTCTCCACCGATCTCTACCAGCTGGAAAGCGAATGGAATCCGAGCCCCTGGGTCAGCGCCACGACGCAGCTACAATATGACGACGTCACCGACATCGTCGGACTCTTCGCCCGTCTTCGTTGGATCGTGACCCCGGGTAGCGACATCTTTTTCGTATACACGCACAACTGGCGGAACGCCGACACCGGACTCCCGGATCATCGCGAGCTCGTCACTCTCTCGCGCGGTGCTGCGCTCAAGATGAACTACACGCACCGATTCTAGACGTCTGACTGAGTCTGGGTGTGTGACTCTGTGGAGGCACGAATGTCCGCGCTGCTGCGATCCGCGTATGATTCGGAGGCGATGGGTATGATCTGATTACTATCTTGAGGTGAGAACAAGGGAGATGTTCCGCAGGAGTCGAACCGCGACAGGAGTTCGAGGTTTCCTCCTGGCTCTCGTGTTTACCGGGCTGACAGCGGCTGGAGCCCACGCCCAGCAGCCGCCACCCATGTTGGAGCCGCCCCCTCAGCCGCGCCAACCGTTTACTCCGCCCGGGTCGGCGCCTGTCCCAGACGACCTCGATATCGTCATCATTCGCGAGGATGAGATCCCCGGTCAGTTCCGAATTCTCGATGTTGAACTAAGTCGTAGGGTCGGCGAGGAGATGCTCGCAACCATCGCGAACCTGCTAAGAGACGCCGACGATATGATCTACCTGCGGACCTACATCGTCTACTACCTTCCAGGGATGGAGTCAGGCCAGGGGGGATGGGCCACCTCGCACTTCAATCCCGACCTAGAAGTTCGGCTTATTGATCCGCTCTAGGCTGGGGTCTAGAGTTCGGGGCAGACCGCCCGCAAGTGCCTCACATCGGCTGGATGAATCTGAGGTTGTCCCTGCTGCCCGGGGGCGGCGACCAACTCCTCCGCCATGAGGGCCCCCTCCTCACCAGTGTGTTCCAGCCCCAGCGCGTGCCCGAGTTCGTGGGCGATCACGAGGAGAAGGTGGTCTCTATCCTCGAATTGGAAGATCCGGATTTCGACTTCTCGAGAGATGGTGAATCGGCCTAAACCGGTCCGAGAGTCTATATACTGTCCGGATTGGAGTCGCAGGGGAGGGAATTGACTCTCGAGTTCAGCCCTCGCGTCGTTGACCCCCTCAATCTGCCCGTTGAGTAGGTCCGTCGCCTCGTTGATCTGATCGACGATCGTGTTCACCTCAGCCGCGGCCCGGTTCGCGCCGATGCGAGCGGCCTCGACCTCGTCCTCTGCCAATCTGAGGCGTTCTAGCTCCGCGGGCGGAGCACCGCCCCGCTCGTTCCAGTACTCCACCATCTCCTCGTGACTCGCAAAGCGATCCTCGAAGTTCATCAGGCGAGTCTGATGGACGATTGTGCGGCTCGCGAGGCGCGATCGGAGCGTTTCCAGGGTGGCTTCGAAGTCAGTTAGGGCTTCAAGTCGCGTGGCAATCGATGCTAGCCGCGCGCCACGTTCTTGGGTTGCCCGCTGCCTCTCGTCGTAAATGAAACGAACCGGGATCCCCTCAGCGGACTCCTGGAACATGAGGACGTGCTCAGCTGCCGATTCCCAGAGCATTCCGGCCTGCCGGACGGCCCTTGCGGCTTCGTCCACGGTGATCTCGAACTGCGGATCGACCTCCGCGATCCGCCATCGGATCGGAATCTCGCACGCGAGCGGCACCGGCAGAGTTACAGCTTTGGACGTCGCATCCGCGCAGATGAGGGCCAACCCCCCCAAGGGAAGGACGAGGATCGAAGCGAGTGGCCTGGGCGTCATGGCCGTGTCTAGACTGCGACGAGTTAGTCAAAGCTGGAGGACCGGATGGTCCTTATCCAGCTACGTCACGACCCATCAAGGTAAAACGAGTACAGCTTGGGAGGGAGGTTTCCCTGGAAGACTACTCCATAGAACTTGGCCGTATGCAGGAAACATTCTTCCGGCTAGCTGCGAGTGGCTTCGTTCCCCGGAGTCTGTTTGCGCCCGACCTCCCCTTGTCTCCCCCTCCCGGCAGAGAGGGAAGGGCCGTCGAATTAGAGATTGTTAGCCACTGCTGGGAGTACGCCCACCTGCTCGTTTACCAGCTGTCATCGCTCGTCCTCCGCCCTCCCGCGCGGACCTCGGTCACGATGACGGTCTTCCATGCCCCAGAAGACGAGGCCACTGCATCTCTCCTCGCGTTTTTCGGAAGCAAGGAGATTCCTAGAGTGCGATGGAACTGGCAGCCGCTCGAAAAGACCCGACTCTTCCGACGGTCTCTCGGAAGGAACCTCGCGGCCCGAGCTACCGAGGCCGATTGGATTTGGTTCTCAGACTGCGACATCGTGTTTCGCGAGGGAGCGATCGACGGAGCCGGGGATGCGCTTCGGGATCGAGACGATTTCCTGGTGTTTCCGAGGGCCCATCAGATCACCGAGCTATTGGAGCATGACGACCCCATACTCGAGGAGGGCCGCAAAGAGCTGCGCCTCCTCGATATCGATCCGGCTTGGGGCTTTAGCCCCGATGTACGTGAGCGAGCCGTCGGGGCGCTCCAGATCGCCCGGGGAGATGTAGCTCGTGCTGCAGGCTATTGTGGGACGATCGATTTCTATCAACGGCCCGTTCCCAGGTGGAGACGAACTCACGACGATCGGGTTTTTCGATGGCTTCTGGGGACCCAAGGAAACCCCGTAGAAATTCCGGGCCTCTACCGGATTCGACATCTCAGCAAAGGGCGGAAGGCCGGTCGGTAGCGACGCTGGGGTGGTTAGCGATAGTGACAATGCCGGCTTCGGCCCCGCTGGAACTCCCAGACCAACTCATAGCCGCGCTCAGCGAGCCAGTCGGTAATGGGGGTGCCGCCGGGCATCAGATCGTGGTCCCCTTTGGGATGGAGCTCCAGGAAGATCTCCCTTGGAGTACGATTCTGGAGTAAAGAGGCCATCCCTGAGAGCACTCGTCCCTCGGCCCCCTCGACGTCGATTTTCATCAGATCGGGCACCTCCCCAACCGCCGCCGCCAATCCTGCGGCGGTCTCGGCCCGGATCGGGATGGACCCGGTCGACCCCTCGGCGGCCACCGTCGAGTGCCTTCCCTCTCCTGGACCCCCCCGGACGAAGAGCTCCACCTCACCGGGTTCGTCAGCCAAGGCCACCTGATGGGGCGAGACGCGTCCGATGAGCCCGTTCTTGGCGATGTTTCGCCTGAGCTGCCCGAAGTTCCTCGGCTCCGGCTCGAAGCTGTGCACGCGTGACCCCCGTCCCTTGGGGTGCTGAGCCAGGAGCAGGCCGATGATTCCGATATTGGCTCCCACGTCGTAGATCACGTCGCCTTCGCAGAGAAACTCGAACATCCTTCGGATCAGGGAAGCCTCCTCTGAGATGGACCGCGCCCTGCGGATTTCTCTACGCGCTTCGATTGCCAGACGGAGCGGAATTCCGAGCAGATCGACGTGGAGGACCGTCTCTCGACCTAGCATCTTGTTCGCCAGCAGCCTCAGATAGTCCATAGGTCGGGACGGTAGCGGCTCGGGAAATCGCGCGAAAGCAAGAGTGATGTAGACCTCGGCTTCGCCGGGCCTGTGACTTGCGAGCCGGCTTCGTTCGGCTGAGACTGATCGGAGCACCCACTGGCAGGGCGAAGCCCTGCCCGGTTTTGTCTCTGCCCGACCGGGGGAGGGAGGGATCGATGTGTATTCGCACCAAGAGCCGGGTCGCTCGAGGGCTCTCCTGGATCGGGCTTGTCACCGTCGCAATCTCTACGACGTGGAGTTGCGGAGGGCCTGGACCCGCCACGCAGGCAGCGGAGGCGAGGGCTCGTTTGATGGTCAGCGAAGGGGGCCAACGAGTCCTTTCCGCTACCGAGGCGCATGGCGGCCTAGAGAACTGGTTCGCGGCTCCGACGAGCGCGTACGCCTGGGAGTACTCGAACCTCGGCTCGAACATGCGCTTTGAGTCCTATCTGGTAGCCGACAATAGAACTCGTCGGGTCTACCACGACTTGAGGACCTTTGGCACCCCCGAATCGGTGGAACCGGTCGACGCGAGTTTCTCTTGGGATGGGCAAGAGGCCTGGATGAGTCCGGCTGACCGGCGAGAGCCGAACCCTCGATTCTGGGCCACCACCGGGTACTACTTCGAGTCGATCCCCTTCGTCATGGCCGACCCCGGGGTCCACTTCCAGGTCCTTCCCCCCGATACATTGGACGGGGTCCTGCATGATCGGGTAATGGCTTACTACGATGCTGGGATCGGGGACTCTCCGGGCGATACCTATACTATGTATCTGGACCAGCAGACTAGCCGCGTGGGCGCGGTCCTGTACACCGTGACGTATGGGGAAGCCTACGAGCCGAACCCCGACGGGCCGGGGCTCCCCACGAGAGAGACCCTGTTCTACTATCTGGATTACACGACCGTTGATGGTTTGACTGTACCCACGCGCTTCCGTGGCTATACCTATCGCGACGGGGTCCAGGGCGATCTCAGAAACGAGGCCTGGGCTTCGGAGATTTCGTTCAAGGAGCCGTTTGACGAGGCTCGCCTCGAGATGCCCGAGGATGCGCGAATCGAACCTTATTCCGTGCAGTGAAGACGTCCGGGACCTGAAGTGATCGGCCCGCGGTATGTGAGCATCCTCGCCCTGGCGGGCCTCGCTGCGTGTGGAGAGCCCGCCGGGAGTCAGGTTCCCGAGGTCGTTCGCTCCCTGCCCCACGACCCCGGGGCGTCAACCCAGGGCCTGCTCCTACACGACGGCACTTTTTACGAGAGCACCGGCCAGTATGGCGAGTCGACGCTCCGCCAAGTAGACGTCGAAACCGGCGAGGTTGTGCGGTTGCTCGAGATCTCCGACGAGTACTTCGGAGAGGGGTTGGCGCGTGTCGGTAACGAGCTGATCCAGCTTACCTGGCAGGAAAACGTGGCCTTCGTTTACGACCTCGACAGCTTCGACCTCGTCCGGACCATCGAGTATGAGGGGGAGGGGTGGGGGGTGTGCTACGATGGGGATGCGCTCTTCATGTCCAACGGCACGGCCATCCTCCATCGGCGGGATCCACGTTCGTTCGAGATCCTGGACAGCTACGAGGTGACGCTTGACGACGCACCCGTGCGGAACTTGAACGAACTCGAATGTGTGGGAGACGCTGTGTACGCCAACGTCTATCAGACGGACCGGATATTGCAAATCGACAAGACCACCGGTCGGGTGTTAGCAGAGTTCGACGGGTCGACGCTCGAACCCACCGGAGGGCGGCCGCGAAATGCCCGTGCCGTCCTTAACGGGATCGCCTTCAACCCAGACTCCGGCACCTTCTATGTGACGGGGAAGCTTTGGTCTTCGATGTTCGAGGTTCGGTTCTTGCCCGAGTGAGCTACCCGCAGATGGTGCAAGATCAGAGACCGGGGAGATCCGCGCACGCGATGGGGCTCCGGTCCTGCGCGTCATGCAGCTGGACGAAGTAGGAGCCGGATTCTGGAAGGTCGGCGGCGGCGAACGTTGTTCTGGATTGCCCCTCTCCGCCTTCGCCCCCCTCGACCGATGTGAGAGGGACCGTCACACTGCCGCCCTCAGCGCAAGATCCGGCATGGATATGAACCGGGTAATCGCCCGGGCCTCGGTGCGTATCAATCGAGACGAGTGCGGAATAGTTCTCCTGCTCTAACGCAAGCCTGAACGCTCCTTCCGCAGCCGATCCTCCGACGGCCTCGAAATCGACCCGAATCTCTTCGATTTCATCGGCCATGCCTCCCCCACCGGACCCGGAGCCCGGGTCGTCGCCGCACGAGACGAGAATCAGGGTGGGAAGCGCGGCAAGGGCAAACGTTCTTCGATAGAGGGTCATTTCGATCGACTCCAAGAGCAGCGGTCACGCATCCGCCGATACCCGCTCGAGTACTCTCCGCGAGTGCGAATCTGGGCTCGGGCTCGAATTCTTCGAGCTGTGAATATAGGTGTTTCGGGAGATCTCTGCAGCCGGGGGGTGGCGGCTGATCCGCCGCCTGATCAAGCACAACACGTGCATGGGCCTAGGCTGTCTCTTCGTCGTTGGCAATGAGCCTCGCGTAGTCCGCCGAAGTGTCAACCTCCATCGGCGCCGGAAGTTCGATCGGCGCCCCAACCACCCACTCCGGCCGGCGCGCCAGGATCGGCCCGGCACCGTGGTCGCCAGCTCCGGCCGACGTCTCGGCCCAGACGGATCGGTCGAGGAGCACGGGGTGACCGGGGCTCCCACGATACTCGGCTCTCACAACCGGTCCCCCCGTCTCCCGATAGAGCTCCAACACGGCCGCGATCGCTTCCCCGTGCAGGTCCGGTTGATCGCCCAGGAGGATTAGTGCCGCTCGCGCTCGTGGCGAGGCGGACTCGAGCCCCATGCGAAGGGAGGATGCTTGGCCAGATCGAAAGGCCGAGTTGACAGTAATGCGGGCGTTCCTAGGAAGCTCGATGGCCTCCTCGATTTCTGAGGCGGCATGTCCCAGGACGACCACAAGCTCATCCAACGCTGCAGCTTCTGCTCGGTCGATGACGTGCTGAAGCAGGGGGAGCCCGCGGTATCCGAGAAGCTGTTTCGGCATGCCCATCCGAGACGAGGTTCCCGCGGCCAAGACGATACCCGAGATCACGTCGCTGGCCCTAACTCCGTCGCGGATCGGACAGGAGGCCACCGTGTCCCAACTGCAAGAGGTTGATTCCTGCCAGACGCTCCCCGGCGAGCAGTCTGGGGACCACCGCATCGAATCCGTCTGGCGCAGTACCACGGACGCATCCGGGCGCACCCACCACCGGAATCTCCCCAAGATACCCAAGGAGAAGCAGCTGTCCGGGATCCATCGGTAGACCGAGCACTTCCACCTGGCCGCCGGCTTGGCGGAGCCCGCGGGGGATCAAATCGTCGATGTCCATGATTGCGGTTTCCCCCGCAATGACGATCATCCCCACCCCACAGGACGCCTGGTGTCTGAGGGCTTCCGAGAGGGACTGTTCGTCTGGAGGAGTTGAGATGACCTCCGAAACGAAGCAGTCGAGCCCCTCGATCCGCGCTCGAATCGAATCTCCGAGCCCCTCGGCGAGCGCGCTCCATGCGCCGGGTCCGCCGACCAGTACGATCGCTACCCCCTGCTGCCTGATGGGGCGAACGGAAACGATCCCTTCCGAATGAGAGTGCGACTCGGCACGCTCGACAGACCCTCGGGGAACAGCGTAGGGAATGACCTTCACAGTGGCTGCCCGATTCCCGGGACGCACCACGGCATGGGTAGGTACGGTCGCCACCGTGACCCCTTCAATCTGGTTCAGATACAGCAGCGAATCCGTATCGACCTGGACAACCCCCAGTGCCGCCGCAGAGAGGTTCACTCTACCTGCGTGGGGGGCACCCCCTTCGATGCCCGAGCCGGCGATGATCCGAGCGACCCGCTCCGCAGCCTCGTTTTCGTGGACGTCGCCTTCCTCCAGCCGAGCCACGAACACCGATTCATGTCCGAGTTGACGTAGCAGCTCTAGCGCTGCGGTGTCGATTTTCCTTCCTTTGCGCAGTACGCGCTTCCCGGACTCGTCACTCACGTTGTGGGCTAGGATCTGCCCCTCGGATTCCTCCAAAGAGACCGGCCCGAACCTCATTGGGTGAGAGTCCCGACCCGATTTCGGACTGCGACCACCTCGGCAAGCGTTGCGAGCGCGATCTCCTGGGGGGAGCGGGCGCCGATGTCGAGGCCGATCGGAGAGTGAATTCGCTTCAGGTCCGACTCGGTGACGCCTGCCTCGCGGAGCGCATCCAGGCGCCGGGCATGAGTCTTCTTGGACCCAAGCGCCCCGACGTACGGGGCCGGGCTCTGGAGGGCGGCCTGAAGGGCGGGATTGTCCAGTTTCGCGTCATGTGTAACGACGACGACGAAGCTGAACTCGTCAAGCTTCAGCTTAGGAAGGACCTCGTTAGGCCACCCCAGGATGAGTTCGTCCACATCCGGGAACCGCTCCGGCGTAGCGAACCGACCTCTTGCGTCACACACGACTACCATGAAGCCTAGCTCTTGAGCCAGCCTGCCCAGCGTTGCCGCGATGTGGACCGCCCCCACGATGATGAGGCGGGGAGGGGGTAGGTGGACCTCGATGAAGATTCTCTTGTCATCCACCTCGAGGGACGCCGATCTGCGAGAGGCAAACAGCTCGTTCGCGAACGCTTGGACTGCCGCGTCGAGCTCTGGGTCGTCGAAGCTCCCGTCGACGACTCCGAAACGGTCGAGGAGCATCTTCGATCCAACGCCCAGCGTCCCCTCGATCAGCGTTGCGAGGGCCACCGGATGGCCCTCCCGGATTCGGTCGACGAACCCCTGCAGGACCTCGCTGGAGCTCACCAGTTCAGGCGCTCTACGAAGACCTCGATCGTACCTCCGCATGACAGTCCCACCGCCCACGCCTCCTCATCAGCCACGCCGAAGGTAAGAAGCCGTGGCTCTCCGGTCTGGAGCACGTCGAGTGCTTCCTCCGAGACGGCGCCCTCAACGCAGCCGCCGCTCACCGAGCCGACCATCTTTTGGCTCGCGGTAACCGCCATCTTTGCCCCGATCGGCCTGGGCGAGGACCCCACGGTTCTCACTACAGTGGCAAGAGCGATCTCCTCTCCGTCGCTTCGCCACGCCTCGATCGTGGAGAGGATCTCCTTCATCCGCCGATCCTGGACATCTCGACTCTGGGAAGGTCGATCGTGGCGAGACTTCGCAGCTCTGAGTACCGATCCGATCGGGCGCTCCAGATCGCTGCCAGCCGGTCCGCCAGTTCCTCATCCGAAGCTCCCTCACGGATGAGGGACTTGAGGTCGTGCCCCCGACGCGCAAAGAGACAGGTGAAGAACTCACCGTCCGCGGTGAGTCGCGCACGATTGCAGTCTGAACAGAATGGCTGCGTCACCGAGGCGATGATTCCGATCTCCCCCTCTCCGTCCTCGTAGCGATAGCGATTGGCCACCTCCCCCCGGTAGTTGGGCTCGAGAGGCTCCAGCGGCCACCGAGAGTCGATGATGTCCCTAATCTGGCGGGCTGGTACCACGTCCTCGAGCTGCCAGCCGTTCGAATTCCCAACGTCCATGAACTCGATGAATCGTAGGATATGTCCGGTGCCCCGGAAGTACTTTGACATCTTGAGAATCTGATCCTCGTTGACCCCCTTCTTCACAACCATGTTTACCTTGACGGGGCTGAGCCCGACCGAATGTGCGACGGAGATCCCCTCCAGGACAATATCGACCGGGACCTGGACATCGCTCATCGCCCGGAACACCTCGTCGTCCAGGGCGTCCAAGCTGATGGTCACCCGATCCAGCCCCGCCTCCCTCAGCGCCGCTGCTTTCCCGAGAAGGAGCGATGCGTTCGTTGTCATGGTGAGGTCCTTCAAGCCATCGAGGCTGGCCAGCATCGCAACGAGCTTTTCAATTTGTCGACGGAGGAGCGGCTCCCCTCCCGTGATCCGGATCTTCTCCACCCCAGCCGCTATGAACAGCCCAGAGAGGCGATGGACCTCTTCGAAACTCAGCACCTCGTCGCGGGATAAGAACTGGAAGTCAGGCCCGAACACCTCGCGGGGCATGCAGTAGACGCACCGAAAGTTGCACCGGTCCGTCACGGAGATCCGCAGGTCCCGCAGTGGGCGGCCCACCGTGTCGAGAGGGGTGTGTTCAATGCGCCGCGACGAAGTTCTGCCGTCGTCTTTGAGCATAGGATCGTCGACGGGATCGGGTTTGAGTGGCATCTGCGTGAGGCGCCTCGGCTCTTGAGTGCTCTCGATCCGGGCTGCTCTGCTGCTCTAATGTTATCGTCTGGCGGGAAGACCGTACACCTTGTCGATCCGGAGGAGTTCCCTCGCAGGGAGCTGTAACCTATGGAAGTAGAAGTCTGCTTCTACGGAAATCTCATCCAGCTCGCGGGTGGCCGGGTGAGGACCGTGAGGGTGGAAGGGAGTTCACCCAGGGTGTCCGATCTCCGGGCTGCGATCGCTCGTGACATTCCCGATGTGGCACCGCACCTTGGGCATACGGCCGTCGGAATGGGCGCCGAGCTGCTGGGTGATGATGCTCCGCTTCAGGCCGACGCCCAGATCTCGCTCCTTCCACCCGTGAGTGGAGGCTGATCCGTGGGGAACAGAATCCAGGAGGAATCCCTTTCGCTAGAGGCGCTCATTCGAGAGACGGGAGATGTCGACGACGGCGCTCTCGTAATCTTCAGCGGGAACGTTCGCGCGGTCGACCGCGGGGTCGAGGTGGCCGCATTGGATTACGACGTCCATCACTCGATGGCGGAGCACGCCATCCGCTGTATCGAAGATGAAATCGTGCAGCGGGATGGTGTCCTCTCCTGCCGGATTGTGCATCGTGTCGGAACCGTGCCGGCAGGCGAGTCCAGCGTATACGTCGTCGTCCGTGGGCGGCACCGTCCGGAGGCGTTCGAGGCCGCCCGCGAAGGGATCGAACGGGTGAAGAAGGAGGTCCCGATCTGGAAGGAAGATGTGCGTGCCGACGGGAGCCGACACCCTCGGTCGAGCGATACGGGAACCCCTCTCGTGTGAGTCGGAATGGAACCTCGAAATGAAGGTGGTTCTGGGAGCCTCTACAGGTTGACACAAGGCAAAGCCCCTGCATAATTTGGCAGCTGTGTAGTGGGCCAAACGGCCGCGTCCAGAGCGCCACATCGGAGGAGGAGCACTCGATGGAGATCCAGGACATCGTAATCGACCGAACGGTCTCACGTCGAACGTTCATCAAGGGAGTGATCGCGGCGGGGGCGACGGTATCGTCGACGTCGTATCTATTCCGGGGCCCGGGAGTGGCCTATGCGCAGTCGGCGCCCGGTACGGTAGAGCGGCTGATCACGCTGAATGTAAACGGCCAGAGCCGACCGGTGGACGTGTACCCACAGGAGACGCTGGGACACGTGTTGCGCTACAAACTAGGGCTAACGGGGCCGAAGTACGGATGTGACCGAGCGGAGTGCGGGGCGTGTACGGTGCTGGTGGACGGAGTGACGAAGTACTCGTGCTCGCTGCTGGCGCACCAGGTGAGGGGCGCTCAGGTGACGACGATCGAGGGGTTGGAGTCGGCGAGTGGGGAGCTGCACCCGGTGCAGCAGGCGGTAATGGACGAGGCAGGGTTCCAGTGCGCGTTCTGCGCATCGGGGTTCATCATGGCGATGGTGGGAATGCTGAACGAGAACCCGAACCCGACGCGGGAAGAGGCGAGGTTGGCGCTATCGGGCAACCTGTGCCGGTGTGGGGACTACGACAAGATCCTGGCTTCAGCGATGCGTGCGGTGGAGTTGAGCCGCCGCACGGCCTGAGCCCGTACCTCTGGGGAGGCATAGCGAGATGGCCGACTACAGGCTGATCGGGACGAGTCAGGCTCCGAAGGATCTGAGGGCGAAGGTTACGGGGCGTTCCAAGTACGCGGAGGACTTTCGAGCGGATGGGATGGTCTTCGCCAAGCTTCTGCTGAGTCCCGTCCCGCACGGGCGCGTGGTTCGCTTGGATGCGAGTCGGGCCCTGGCCATGGAGGGAGTCCTCGCGGTCATCACTGCCGATGCGTTTGGGTCGGTCGAAACGATCTATGGTATGGAGCCGGTTCTAACGAATGAGCCCCTGTACCAGGGACAGCCGATCGCGGCGGTCGCAGCGATAGACGAGACGCTGGCCGCGGAAGCGGTAGCTGCGATCGACATCGAGATCGAGCCGCTGCCCTTCGCCCTGGATCCGCTCGACACCCTCCGTCCTGGTGGGCCGAACCCGTTGACGGAAGGCAACGCCTACGATGGGTTCGAGGTAGCGGAGATCAAGTGGACAGCCGACCAAATGGCTTCGCTGGAAGGTGCCCGGTTCCCGGAGCTCGATTTCCCAGGAGCGTCAGGGTGGGAGGTGGGCGACTGGGAGGCCGCGTTTGCGAGCGCCGATTTGGTCGTCGAGCGGCCGATCCTGCACCAGTCGCAGACGCACCATCCGATGGAGCCGCGCAGCTCGATGGCCTACTGGCAGAACGGGCGCTGCTATCTCCATTGCTCGACCCAAAGCGTGGCACGCACTCAGAGGGCCCATGCCCAGCGCCTGGGGATCGACGAAGCCGACCTAACGCTGATCAGCCGGTGGACCGGTGGAGGATTCGGAAGCAAGATCCAGGGCAGTGTCACCGATGTGATCCCGGCCGAGCTGGCGAGACAAACGGGGCGGCCAGTGCTGCTCCGAGTCACCAGGGACGAAGAGACCTACTTCGGTCGGGCGCGGTCGGGCCTACAGGGTTGGGTGAAGATGGGGTTCCAGTCCGACGGGCGGCTGACGGCCGTCGACCTTCTGTTGGTGCAAGACTCCGGATCCTACGGACGGATGGGTGACTTCAGCTCTGCAGCCTCGATCGCGTCCCTAGCATATCAGCCCGAGTCGATGCGATTCAGGGGGCTCCCAGTAATCACCAACACTCCGCCGCACGGAGCGCAACGCGCCCCCGGCGGCGCACAGATCGTGACGATGCTAACGCCGGTCATGGACGAGGCCGCCCGGGAGTTGGGTGTGGATCGGATGGACATGCTCTACATCAACGCACCCGCAGACCAGGCGTACTTCCACCCGGGCCCGGCGCAGCTTACCAGCGCGTACGCGAAGGAAGCGGTGCAGATGGCGCGTGAGCTCTTCGACTGGGACGAGAAGAGGCTCCTCAGTGGCCAGCGAAACGGTTCGAAGGTGACGGGCGTAGGGGTCGCGATCAGCCCCTATTCAGCCGGCAGCTCGGGAATGGACGGTCTTCTGATCATCCGACCCACTGGCCAGCTTACGATCCACTCTGGGATAGGGAACCTGGGGACGCATTCGGTCTTCGACACGGCGATGGTTGCGGCTGAGGTGCTCGGCGTCGAGTGGGACGAGGTGGAGGTGCTCTGGGGGGATACCGACCTGGCGCTTCCATGGAGTTCCATGCAAGGCGGCAGCCAAACCACCCATGCGCACACGCGCGCCAACCTTGCCGCCGGCCTACAGGCGAAGAGGAAGCTGCAGGAGATCGCTGCACGGGACCTCGGCGGGTCGCCGGAGAACTACGACGTCGCGGGCGGCCGAGTGTTCCGCATGGGAAGCGCGTCGGTGGGAATGAGCTTTGGTCAGGCCGCTCAGCGCGCTATCGAGCTCGGCGGCGAATACGACGGTCACGAGCTGGCAGAAGAGCTGGACGAGATGACCGTCCGGGCGGCTGAGTCGCTTGCCGGACAGGGGCTCGTAGCTGCGGCGACAGACGAGTTCTCGCACGAGGGACAGAGCCGATCGACCGTAGTAGCAGCGGGGGTCGTGGAGGTCGACACTGAGACCGGGGAGTTCGAGCTACTCGAGCTGACGGCGGTTGCCGATTGCGGAACGGTTTTGAACCCGCGGAACCTGAAGGGTCAGGTGAACGGCGGGATCAACCAGGGGATCAGCCAGGCGCGCTTCGAGAAGTGGGGCTATGACTTGCGCTGGGGCGTGAACCAGAACAAGCGACTGCATACCGCTAAGCCGATCACCATTATGAATACGGCGCGTGAGTTTCAGTTTGCGGCAGTGGACATTCCGGACCGCGAGAACCCCGTGGGCTCACGTGGAATCGGTGAGCCACCGGTCGGAGCCGGTGCGGGAGTGATCGTGTCGGGGATCTACGATGCGATCGGTGTCTACATCAACCGGACTCCGATCACGCCGGACAAGGTCTTAAATGCGCTCGAGGGTGGAGCGACGGGATACACCACCCTTCAGACCCACGTGTAGCAGGTTGCTGAAGCCGATGCATGCGGTGGAGTTGAGACGTCGCACCGCCAGAGCCTTTACCGGGGAGGAGGCATAGCAAGATGGCCGACTACAGGCTGATCGGGACGAATCAAGCTCCGAAGGATCTGAGGGCGAAGGTCACGGGGCGTTCCAAGTATGCGGAGGACTTCCGAGCGGACGGAATGGTCTTCGCGAAGCTCCTGCTGAGCTCGGTCCCACATGGCCGCGTGGTTCGATTCGACGCGAGTCAGGCTCTGGCCATGGAGGGGGTCTTGGCCGTGATCAGGGAGGATGCGTTCCCGGACCCCGAGGACACGGAGCCTGTTCTTTCTGACAATCCCCGCTACCAAGGTCAGCCGATCGCGGCGGTAGCGGCGATAGACGAGACACTAGCGGCGGAAGCGGTAGCTGCGATCGACATCGAGATCGAGCCGCTGCCCTTCGCCTTGGATCCGCTCGACACCCTTCGTCCAGGTGGCCCCAATCCCCGCGAGGACGGCAACGCCTACGATGGATTCGAAGTGGCTGAGGTCAAGTGGACCGCCGAGCAGATGGCGGCCTTGGAGGGTGACGGGTTCCCAGAGATCGATTTTCCCGGTGCAGCGGGTTGGGATGTGGGCGACGTGGGCGAAGCATTCTCCAGATCCGCCGCAATCGTAGAACAAACCATCCTGCACCAGTCGCAGACCCATCACCCACTCGAGTCCCGTAGCGGGATGGCGTACTGGCAGAACGGAAAGTGCTATTTGCATTGCTCGACCCAGAGCACGGCGCGAACCGTCCGGTCACATGCAGAGAGACTCGGTATCGCGGAAGAGGACCTAGTTCTCATAGCGGAGTTCTGCGGCGGTGGTTTTGGAAGCAAGGGGGGAGGCTCGCTTACGGATATGATTCCAGCCGCCCTCGCGAGAGAGACGGGACGGCCGGTGATGATGCGGGTTACGAGAGATGAGGAGACCTACTTCGGCCGGGCTCGGGCCGGGCTGCAAGGCTGGGCCAAGCTCGGCTTCCGGGAGGACGGCAGGCTCCTGGCCCTCGATCTCTTCCTGATCCAGGACAGTGGCTCATATGGAAGGCGTGGCGACTTCAACTCGGCTGCCTCGATCGCCTCATTGGCCTATCAGCCAGAGACGATGCGGTTCCGGGCGATTCCAGTTGTTACGAACACGCCGCCCCGTGGTGCCCAACGGGCGCCAGGTGGCGCGCAGGCGATCACCATGCTTGGACCCGTGTTGGACCGGGGGGCCAACGAGCTCGGTGTCGATCGGGCGGATATGATGTACGTAAACGCTCCGGCCGATCAGGCATTCTTCCACCCCGGACCGTCGCAGCTCACGAGCTGCTACGCGAAGGAAGCCGTTCAGATGGCACGGGAGCTATTCAACTGGGACGAGAAGAAGCTCCTGAGTGGTCAGCGCGACGGCTCGAAGGTGACGGGCGTGGGCGTGGCGATCAGTCCGTATGCGGCGGGGAGTTCCGGTTACGATGCCATGCTGGTGATCCGCCCCGATGGCCAGCTGACCATCCATACCGGGGTCGGGAACCTAGGTACCCACTCCAACTTCGACACCTGTATGGCGGCGGCGGAGGCGCTCGGTGCTGACTGGGACGAGGTCGAGGTGGTCTGGGGTGATACGAGCAAGGGACTCCCCTGGAGCTCCAGTCAGGGCGGAAGTCAGACGACCCACGCGCATACGCGGGCGAACTATGCTGCCGGCCTACAGGCGAAGCGGCTACTGCAGGAGATCGCGGCGCAGGATCTCGGCGGAGCGCCGGAGAACTACGATGTGGGAGGCGGCCGTGTGTTCCGAATGGGAAGCCCGTCGGTGGGGATGGGCTTCGGTGAGGCCGCACAGCGCGCGATCGAGCTCGGAGGTACGTATGACGGTCATGAGCTCAGCGAGTCTCTGGACGAGATGACGGTTCGAGCGGTTGAGGATCACCTAGTCGGCCAGGGTTTGGTTGCCGCAGCGACCGACGAGTACTCCCACGAAGGTGCCTCGCGGTCAACGGTAGCGGCCTTCGCAGTGGTGGAGGTCGATACCGAAACCGGTGAGATCGATGTCAAGGAGGTCACGGCGGTCGCTGACTGCGGAACGGTGCTCAACCCGCGAAGCCTGAAGGGTCAGGTGGCCGGGGGGATTCTGCAGGGGATGAGCCAGGCCTTGTTCGAGAAGTGGGGCTACGACCTGCGCTGGGGAGTGAACCAAAACAAGCGACTGCATACGGCGAAGCCGATCAGCATCATGAATGCGCCGCTCGAGTTTCAGTTCGCGGCTGTGGGTATCCCAGATCGGGAGACCCCGATTGGCTCACGCGGGATCGGTGAGCCTCCGGTCGGTGCGGGAGCAGCTGTCGTGCTCTCGGCCATCCAGGATGCGACCGGGATGCCGATCACGCGAACTCCGGTGAGTTCGGACAAGATATTGAATGCCCTCGGGGGTGGAGCGACGGGCTACACCACACTACAGACCCACGTGTAGAGGAGAGCGACCATGGGCGATATTCGCGACATGATGGGGACGTTCGAGCTCTATCAGCCGATGGAGTTGGGCGGAGCCCTCGAGCTCCTGCGCAGTCATGGATCGGATGCATGGATCCTGTCTGGGGGTCTCGACACGTTCGATTGGCTGAAGGACCGGGCGAAGAGTCCAAGCGTGGTGGTGGATGTAGGTGGAATCGAGGAGCTACAGGGAATCGAGGTCAATGGGGATGGGATGCGGATCGGAGCGATGACGCGTCTGGATGAGGTGGTGAAGCATGCAGAGATCAACGCCCGATATTCGATGCTATCAGAGGCAGCGGTTCGCGTAGCGACGCCCCAGATCCGTCACCAGGGCACGCTAGGCGGCAATGTGAGTCAGGACACGCGGTGCTGGTATTACCGCAGTGGGTGGCCGTGTTACCGAGCGGGAGGCAACACCTGCTATGCGAACGCACCGGACGCACTGAACCGAGAGCATTCGATCTTCGAGTCGAACCGGTGCGTGGCGGTATCGCCGACGGACACGGGCCCGGCGCTGGTGGCGCTGGACGCGCAGATGGAGGTGAGGAGCGCAGGCGGGACGCGGATGGTCCCAGCGGAGAACTTCTTCATCGGGCCGAGCACGGACATCACGCGCATGACGGTAATGGAGCCGACGGATCTACTGACGGCGATCCACATACCGGGGCGTTGGGCGGGAGCCGCGACGTACTTCGAGAAGGTGGCAGACCGAGGATCGTGGGACTTCGCGCTGGGCAATGTGGCCTCGGCGCTGGATGTACGGAACGGAACGATCTTCGAGGCGAGGATCGTGGTCGGTGGGGTAGCGGCGCGACCGATGCGGCTGCGCAGAGTGGAGAACGCGATCGCGGGCCGACCCATCAATGAAGAGACCTTGGAGGAAGCGGGACGGCTCGCAGTGCAAAACGCTCGTCCCCTGCAGTTCAACGCTTACAAGATCGCCCTCACCCGCAATCTGGTGAAGCGCGCGATCCGGGAGGCGACCGCCTAGAGCGCAGCCGTTCGCGCTTTAAGTTCGGCGATCGAGACCACCGCGCCGGCTGCTTGGATCCCCTCCAGGCGGTCGGCGCGTTGTCCCATGGAATCCTCGCTTTGACACCCCGCCGGCATCCGCCATACTATACACGAAGCGTGGGTCAAACCCGGGGGCCTGCGTGAGAAAACCCGCCAACAGCTCTATTTGTCAGATTCATGGCACCCCAGCCGGGAGTCCAAACGGCCGCCCCCAGAGCGCCACATCGGAGGAGGAGCACTCGATGGAGATCCAGGACATCGTAATCGACCGAACGGTCTCACGTCGAACGTTCATCAAGGGAGTGATCGCGGCGGGGGCGACGGTATCGTCGACGTCGTATCTATTCCGGGGCCCGGGAGTGGCCTATGCGCAGTCGGCGCCCGGTACGGTAGAGCGGCTGATCACGCTGAATGTAAACGGCCAGAGCCGACCGGTGGACGTGTACCCACAGGAGACGCTGGGACACGTGTTGCGCTACAAACTAGGGCTAACGGGGCCGAAGTACGGATGTGACCGAGCGGAGTGCGGGGCGTGTACGGTGCTGGTGGACGGAGTGACGAAGTACTCGTGCTCGCTGCTGGCGCACCAGGTGAGGGGCGCTCAGGTGACGACGATCGAGGGGTTGGAGTCGGCGAGTGGGGAGCTGCACCCGGTGCAGCAGGCGGTAATGGACGAGGCAGGGTTCCAGTGCGCGTTCTGCGCATCGGGGTTCATCATGGCGATGGTGGGAATGCTGAACGAGAACCCGAACCCGACGCGGGAAGAGGCGAGGTTGGCGCTATCGGGCAACCTGTGCCGGTGTGGGGACTACGACAAGATCCTGGCTTCAGCGATGCGTGCGGTGGAGTTGAGCCGCCGCACGGCCTGAGCCCGTACCTCTGGGGAGGCATAGCGAGATGGCCGACTATAGGCTGATCGGGACGAATCAAGCTCCGAAGGATCTGAGGGCGAAGGTTACGGGGCGTTCAAAGTACGCGGAGGACTTTCGAGCGGATGGGATGGTCTTCGCCAAGCTTCTGCTGAGTCCCGTCCCGCACGGGCGCGTGGTTCGCTTGGATGCGAGTCGGGCCCTGGCCATGGAAGGGGTCCTCGCCGTGATGACTGCCGACGATCTCGCCGAGGTGGAGCCGGGGGCCGAGCCGGTCCTTACCAACACGCCCCGGTACCAAGGTCAACCGATCGCGGCGGTCGCAGCGATAGACGAGACGCTGGCCGCGGAAGCGGTAGCTGCGATCGACATCGAGATCGAGCCGCTGCCCTTCGCCTTGGATCCGCTCGACACCCTTCGTCCAGGCGGCCCCAATCCCCTCGAGGAGGGCAACGCCTACGACGGATTCGAAGTTGCTGAGGTCAAGTGGACCGCAGAGCAAATGGCATCGCTGGAGGGGGATCGATTCCCCGAAGAGGATCTACCATCGGCCGCCGGATGGGAGGTCGGCGACATAAACGATGGGTTTGCCAGGTCCGCAGTGGTCATAGAACAGCCGATCCTACATCAGACGCAAACGCACCATCCCATGGAGCCTCGCAGTGCGATGTCGTACTGGCAGAATGGGAAGTGCTACCTCCACTGCTCAGTGCAGAGTGCCGCGCGATCACAGCGGACCTTCGCGGAAAGGCTAGGGATTGCAGAAGATGACTTGGTGATGATCGTTGAGTATTGCGGCGGGGGCTTCGGGAGCAAGGTTACCGGGACGATCACCGACATGATCCCCCCCTTACTCGCCAGAGAGACTGGGAGACCCGTGATGATGCGGGTCACCCGAGATGAGGAGACCTACTTCGGCCGTGCGCGCGCCGGGCTTCAGGGTTGGGCCAAGCTCGGACTCCGAGAGGATGGGCGGCTTCTTGCGCTGGACCTTCTACTGATCCAGGACAGCGGCTCATACGGTCGACGTGGCGACTTCAGCTCGGCTGCCTCGATCGCCTCGCTGGCCTATCAGCCAGAGACGATGCGGTTCCGCGGCATTCCCGTGATCACCAACACGCCGCCCCGTGGTGCCCAACGGGCGCCAGGCGGCGCGCAGGCGATCACCATGCTTGGACCCGTGTTGGACCGGGGGGCCAACGAACTCGGCGTCGACCGGGCCGACATGATGTACGTAAACGCTCCGGCCGATCAGGCATTCTTCCACCCCGGACCGTCGCAGCTCACGAGCTGCTACGCGAAGGAAGCCGTTCAGATGGCACGGGAGCTATTCAACTGGGACGAGAAGAAGCTCCTGAGCGGTCAGCGCGACGGCTCGAAGGTGACGGGCGTGGGCGTGGCGATCAGTCCGTATGCGGCGGGGAGTTCCGGTTACGATGGCATGCTGGTGATCCGCCCCGATGGCCAGCTGACCATCCATACCGGGGTCGGGAACCTAGGTACCCACTCCAACTTCGACACCTGTATGGCGGCGGCGGAGGCGCTCGGTGCTGACTGGGACGAGGTCGAGGTGGTCTGGGGTGATACGAGCAAGGGACTCCCCTGGAGCTCCAGTCAGGGCGGAAGTCAGACGACCCACGCGCATACGCGGGCGAACTATGCTGCCGGCCTACAGGCGAAGCGGCTACTGCAGGAGATCGCGGCGCAGGATCTCGGCGGAGCGCCGGAGAACTACGATGTGGGAGGCGGCCGGGTATTCCGGATGGGAAGCCCGTCGGTAGGGATGACCTTCGGACAGGCCGCACAGCGCGCGATCGAGCTGGGCGGCCAGTACGACGGTCATGAGCTCAGCGAGTCTCTGGACGAGATGACGGTTCGCGCGGTTCAGGATCACCTAGTCGGCCAGGGTTTGGTGGCCGCAGCGACCGACGAGTACTCCCACGAAGGTGCCTCGCGGTCAACGGTAGCGGCCTTCGCAGTGGTGGAGGTCGATACCGAAACCGGTGAGATCGATGTCAAGGAGGTCACGGCGGTCGCTGACTGCGGAACGGTGCTCAACCCGCGAAGCCTGAAGGGTCAGGTGGCCGGGGGGATGATGCAGGGGATGAGCCAGGCCTTGTTCGAGAAGTGGGGCTACGACCTGCGCTGGGGAGTGAACCAAAACAAGCGACTGCATACGGCGAAGCCGATCAGCATCATGAATGCGCCGCTCGAGTTTCAGTTCGCGGCTGTGGGTATCCCAGATCGGGAGACCCCGATTGGCTCACGCGGGATCGGTGAGCCTCCGGTCGGTGCGGGAGCAGCTGTCGTGCTCTCGGCCATCCAGGATGCGACCGGGATGCCGATCACGCGAACTCCGGTGAGTTCGGACAAGATATTGAATGCCCTCGGGGGTGGAGCGACGGGCTACACCACACTACAGACCCACGTGTAGAGGAGAGCGACCATGGGCGATATTCGCGACATGATGGGGACGTTCGAGCTCTATCAGCCGATGGAGTTGGGCGGAGCCCTCGAGCTCCTGCGCAGTCATGGATCGGATGCATGGATCCTGTCTGGGGGTCTCGACACGTTCGATTGGCTGAAGGACCGGGCGAAGAGTCCAAGCGTGGTGGTGGATGTAGGTGGAATCGAGGAGCTACAGGGAATCGAGGTCAATGGGGATGGGATGCGGATCGGAGCGATGACGCGTCTGGATGAGGTGGTGAAGCATGCAGAGATCAACGCCCGATATTCGATGCTATCAGAGGCAGCGGTTCGCGTAGCGACGCCCCAGATCCGTCACCAGGGCACGCTAGGCGGCAATGTGAGTCAGGACACGCGGTGCTGGTATTACCGCAGTGGGTGGCCGTGTTACCGAGCGGGAGGCAACACCTGCTATGCGAACGCACCGGACGCACTGAACCGAGAGCATTCGATCTTCGAGTCGAACCGGTGCGTGGCGGTATCGCCGACGGACACGGGCCCGGCGCTGGTGGCGCTGGACGCGCAGATGGAGGTGAGGAGCGCAGGCGGGACGCGGATGGTCCCAGCGGAGAACTTCTTCATCGGGCCGAGCACGGACATCACGCGCATGACGGTAATGGAGCCGACGGATCTACTGACGGCGATCCACATACCAGGGCGTTGGGCGGGAGCCGCGACGTACTTCGAGAAGGTGGCAGACCGAGGATCGTGGGACTTCGCGCTGGGCAATGTGGCCTCGGCGCTGGATGTACGGAACGGAACGATCTTCGAGGCGAGGATCGTGGTCGGTGGGGTAGCGGCGCGACCGATGCGGCTGCGCAGAGTGGAGAACGCGATCGCGGGCCGACCCATCAATGAAGAGACCTTGGAGGAAGCGGGACGGCTCGCAGTGCAAAACGCTCGTCCCCTGCAGTTCAACGCTTACAAGATCGCCCTCACCCGCAATCTGGTGAAGCGCGCGATCCGGGAGGCGACCGCCTAGAGCGCGGCCGTTCGCGCCTTAAGTTCGGCGATCGAGGCCACCGCGCCGGCTGCTTGGATCCCCTCCAGGCGGTCGGCGCGTTGTCTTGTGGAGTCGGTTGACACTCGAAGAGCGTCCATCGTACTATGCAACCAACGTATGTCAAACCGTCGCACTATGCGGCAAAAGCCCCCGTATTAGCGGCACCCCTGGGATCCCTTTCAGCCTCAGTCGTACAGGGCGGCCGCCCCCAGAGCGCCACATCGGAGGAGGAGCACTCGATGGAGATCCAGGACATCGTAATCGACCGAACGGTCTCACGTCGAACGTTCATCAAGGGAGTGATCGCGGCGGGGGCGACGGTATCGTCGACGTCGTATCTATTCCGGGGCCCGGGAGTGGCCTATGCGCAGTCGGCGCCCGGTACGGTAGAGCGGCTGATCACGCTGAATGTAAACGGCCAGAGCCGACCGGTGGACGTGTACCCACAGGAGACGCTGGGACACGTGTTGCGCTACAAACTAGGGCTAACGGGGCCGAAGTACGGATGTGACCGAGCGGAGTGCGGGGCGTGTACGGTGCTGGTGGACGGAGTGACGAAGTACTCGTGCTCGCTGCTGGCGCACCAGGTGAGGGGCGCTCAGGTGACGACGATCGAGGGGTTGGAGTCGGCGAGTGGGGAGCTGCACCCGGTGCAGCAGGCGGTAATGGACGAGGCAGGGTTCCAGTGCGCGTTCTGCGCATCGGGGTTCATCATGGCGATGGTGGGAATGCTGAACGAGAACCCGAACCCGACGCGGGAAGAGGCGAGGTTGGCGCTATCGGGCAACCTGTGCCGGTGTGGGGACTACGACAAGATCCTGGCTTCAGCGATGCGTGCGGTGGAGTTGAGCCGCCGCACGGCCTGAGCCCGTACCTCTGGGGAGGCATAGCGAGATGGCCGACTACAGGCTGATCGGGACGAGTCAGGCTCCGAAGGATCTGAGGGCGAAGGTTACGGGGCGTTCAAAGTACGCGGAGGACTTTCGAGCGGATGGGATGGTCTTCGCCAAGCTTCTGCTGAGTCCCGTCCCGCACGGGCGCGTGGTTCGCTTGGATGCGAGTCGGGCCCTGGCCATGGAGGGAGTCCTCGCGGTCATCACTGCGAATGATCTTGAGGATTCCGGTGGCGATGCGGCGCGGGCGAGTGACTATCAGGGTATCGAGCCGGTCCTGACGAACGTCCCCCGCTACCAAGGACAGCCGATCGCGGCGGTAGCGGCAATAGACGAGACGCTGGCGGCGGAAGCGGTAGCTGCGATCGACATCGAGATCGAGCCGCTGCCCTTCGCCCTGGATCCGCTCGACACCCTCCGTCCAGGAGGCCCGAATCCCCTGGAAGCGGGCAATGCGTTCCAGGAGCGCGACGTCGTCGAGATCAAGTGGACCGCCGAACGGATGGCGAGCCTCGAGGCGGACCAATTCCCGTCCGAGGACCTCCCAGGAGCCACAGGGTGGGAGGTGGGCGACTGGCAGGCGGCTCTAGACGACGCCGACCTCATCATTGAGCAGCCAATCGTGCACCAATCGCAGACGCACCACCCAATGGAACCTCGCAGCGCGATGGCGTACTGGCAGAACGGAAAGTGTTATCTGCATTGCTCAACCCAGAGCACGGCGCGCACAGCTGCGGGACATGCTGCGCGGCTCGGTATTGATCAGGAGGATTTGGTTCTCGTGGCTCAGTACTGCGGCGGAGGCTTTGGGAGCAAGGGCGCCGGATCGGTAACCGACGTGATTCCAGTCCTTCTCTCGGAGAAGGCGGGACGTCCCGTGATGATGCGGGTCACCCGAGACGAGGAGACCTACTTCGGCCGTGCGCGCGCCGGACTTCAGGGTTGGGCTAAGATGGGGTTCCGGTCCGATGGGCGACTCATGGCTCTGGATCTGCTACTGATCCAGGACAGTGGCTCTTACGGCCGACGTGGGGACTTCCTTTCCGCGGCTTCCATCGCCTCGCTGGCCTATCAGCCGGAGACGATGCGGTTCCGCGGCATTCCTGTGATCACGAACACGCCCCCCCGCGGGGCCCAACGGGCGCCGGGCGGAGCACAGGCGATCACCATGCTCGGGCCTGTGATGGACCGCGCGGCCCGTGAGTTGGATGTCGACCGCGTGGACATCCTCTATATCAATGCGCCCGCGGACCAGGCGTACTTCCATCCAGGGCCGGCACAGCTCACGAGCGCCTACGTCAAGGAAGCCATCCAGATGGGCCGTGAGCTATTCAACTGGGACGAGAAGAAGCTCCTGAGTGGTCAGCGCGACGGCTCGAAGGTGACGGGCGTGGGCGTGGCGATCAGTCCGTATTCGGCGGGGAGCTCGGGGTATGATGGTCTCCTCGTCATCCGGCCCGACGGGAAGCTGACGATCCATACCGGCGTGGGTAACCTCGGGACTCACTCGGTCTTCGATACCGCGATGGCCGCGGCGGAAGTACTGGGCGTGCCCTGGGATGAGGCAGAGGTGGTCTGGGGGGATTCGAGCTTGGGGCTTCCGTGGAGTTCCATGCAGGTGGGCAGCCAGACGACGCACGCACATACGCGCGCCAACTACGCGACGGGCCTTCAGGCGAAGCGGCTACTGCAGGAGATCGCGGCGCGGGATCTCGGCGGAGCGCCGGAGAACTACGATGTGGGAGGCGGCCGTGTGTTCCGAATGGGAAGCCCGTCGGTAGGGATGGGCTTCGGTGAGGCCGCACAGCGCGCGATCGAGCTCGGAGGTACGTATGACGGTCATGAGCTCAGCGAGTCTCTGGACGAGATGACGGTTCGAGCGGTTGAGGATCACCTAGTCGGCCAGGGTTTGGTGGCCGCAGCGACCGACGAGTTCTCTCACGATGGCGCTTCACGCTCGACCGTGGTCGCGTTCGCCGTCGTCGAGGTCGACACGGAGACCGGTGACTTCGACGTCCAGGAGCTCACGGCGGTTGCAGACTGTGGAACAGTTCTGAACCCGCGGAGCCTCAAGGCGCAGGTGAGCGGGGGGATTCTGCAGGGGATCAGCCAAGCACGCTTCGAGAAGTGGGGCTACGACCTGCGCTGGGGGGTAAACCAGAACAAGCGATTCCATACCGCCAAGCCGATCACCATCATGCACACGCCACGCGAGTACCAATTCGCGGCGGTGGACATTCCAGACCGGGAGAACCCCGTCGGCTCGCGCGGGATCGGTGAGCCGCCCGTCGGAGCGGGAGCCGCGGTCGTGCTCTCGGCCGTGTACGATGCGATTGGCGTTTACCTCAATCGCACACCCCTGAGCAACGACAAGATATTGAATGCCCTCGAGGGTGGAGCGACGGGCTACACCACACTACAGACCCACGTGTAGAGGAGAGCGACCATGGGCGATATTCGCGACATGATGGGGACGTTCGAGCTCTATCAGCCGATGGAGTTGGGCGGAGCCCTCGAGCTCCTGCGCAGTCATGGATCGGATGCATGGATCCTGTCTGGGGGTCTCGACACGTTCGATTGGCTGAAGGACCGGGCGAAGAGTCCAAGCGTGGTGGTGGATGTAGGTGGAATCGAGGAGCTACAGGGAATCGAGGTCAATGGGGATGGGATGCGGATCGGAGCGATGACGCGTCTGGATGAGGTGGTGAAGCATGCAGAGATCAACGCCCGATATTCGATGCTATCAGAGGCAGCGGTTCGCGTAGCGACGCCCCAGATCCGTCACCAGGGCACGCTAGGCGGCAATGTGAGTCAGGACACGCGGTGCTGGTATTACCGCAGTGGGTGGCCGTGTTACCGAGCGGGAGGCAACACCTGCTATGCGAACGCACCGGACGCACTGAACCGAGAGCATTCGATCTTCGAGTCGAACCGGTGCGTGGCGGTATCGCCGACGGACACGGGCCCGGCGCTGGTGGCGCTGGACGCGCAGATGGAGGTGAGGAGCGCAGGCGGGACGCGGATGGTCCCAGCGGAGAACTTCTTCATCGGGCCGAGCACGGACATCACGCGCATGACGGTAATGGAGCCGACGGATCTACTGACGGCGATCCACATACCGGGGCGTTGGGCGGGAGCCGCGACGTACTTCGAGAAGGTGGCAGACCGAGGATCGTGGGACTTCGCGCTGGGCAATGTGGCCTCGGCGCTGGATGTACGGAACGGAACGATCTTCGAGGCGAGGATCGTGGTCGGTGGGGTAGCGGCGCGACCGATGCGGCTGCGCAGAGTGGAGAACGCGATCGCGGGCCGACCCATCAATGAAGAGACCTTGGAGGAAGCGGGACGGCTCGCAGTGCAAAACGCTCGTCCCCTGCAGTTCAACGCTTACAAGATCGCCCTCACCCGCAATCTGGTGAAGCGCGCGATCCGGGAGGCGACCGCCTAGGATGGATTTCTTACGCACAGCAGCAAATCCATGGGGAGAGGAGGTCCTGTTGGGCCTCGCATGGAGTGTCCTTTGGCTGGTCATCGCGGCCGGCGCAGTATTCGTGGTCGTACACGCCATCTTCACGAAGAAAGGCGCTGAGGGTTCCGCGGATTCAGGTGCGGCGCTAGCGATTCCCGAGAAGGTAGAGCGGCACGGGGGTAGTGCCCGGCTGTCACACTGGATACTGGCTGCAAGCACCTTCGCCCTGCTCATTACTGCCTTCGTCCCGATCCTTGGACTCCAGTTCCCGTGGGTGACCATCCACTGGATCGCTGGGTTGGTGTTCGGCGCCTATGTCGTATACCACACCGTGGACACGATCAAGCGGGATAGCCTCGGGTCGATGTGGCTCACCCTGCAGGAGACAGCTGCGGCATTCGCGCGTTTGGGAGAGTTCTTCCGCCGGACGGGTGGTGCCGGAGAGCAATCGGGCAAATGGAATTTCGAGAACAAGGCATTTCATCATGCCACGGCGTTGGCGGGCGTTGCGGTGCTCGCTACGGGTCTCCTGATGTTCCTCCGCATAGACACATGGTTCTGGGTGGCGAACCCGTATGTGCTAGGTCTCTCTGACTCTACATGGGGCTTGGTGTACGTCCTTCATGGGCTCTCGGCGGTCGGCTTTGTGGGTCTCCTGATCGCGCATATCTACTTTGCGCTACGGCCGGACAAGCTCTTCCTGACCAGGTCCATGATCAAGGGTTGGATCACCAAAGAGGAGTTCCTGGAGCATTACGACTCCGAGAAGTGGGAGGTGTCCGCGAATGGCCGGCGGGTAGCCCAGCCGGTTCAGGAGGAGGCTGCAGTTGGTGCTGGCCCATCGGCGGGGCATCAGGGTCCCGAGTAGGCTCTCACAATCATGGCAGGCGAACCCCGCGACCGGATCGCGCAGAGTATCGACGCGATCGAGGAGGCGTACGAGTTCTTTCTAGCGTACGCAGCGCAGGGGATCTTGGACGAGTCGCAGTCGTCTCGGGTCGGAGCCCAGCTCAGGACTCACCTCGATCGGATGTCGGAGGCGGTATCCGAATTGGCTCCGCTCCTGGGCGCCCTCCTGGAAGACGAAGAGATTGGCTCGACGGTCCAGATCGAGGCGTTCAGGTCGTTGGTTGAGACCGATGCTGGCAGAGCCGCGGCTGTGGTTTCCCTGGTACAGGCCCAAGGGTCGATCTCGTCTCAGCTCGTCGACAACCTCAATGCCTCGGTGCACGTCCGCACTCTGCTGACGGATCTGTTCCTCCTGGATGAGGCCTTGAAGTTGGGGGTGGATCAAGGGACCGTCCCGGAGACGACCGAGTCGCTTCCCTAGATTCCCTGTCTGAGGGGCGCTCACGGTGATCTGGCCGCTTCTGGCGGGCGGAACGGCCCTCTTTTATGCGCTCAACGGCGCCTGGTCCACACGGGTGTCTCGTCGGATCGGCCCAGTTCTCGGGGCATGGGCGATGTTCGCCTTTGCGCTCCCGATTCTTCTCCCATACCTCGTCGTCCGGGGAATTCCCGAGGTGGGTGCCGGGTTTTGGCCCGTATGGGGAGTCGCCGTTGGGGGGAATCTCGCGGCGTGGTACCTGTTCTTCGCTGCACTCCGAACGGGTGATCTAGGACTCACCTATCCGCTACTTGCGCTAACACCGATTTTTGTTCCGGCGGTCGAGTGGGTCCTTCTACGCGAGCTCCCTTCAGGTGCGGGGCTACTCGGAATCGGGCTCATCGTGTCCGGGGTGTACCTCCTCAATTTCGGTGCGATCCGGACGGGGCTCTTCGCCCCCTTTGCAGCGCTGGCTAAGGATCCGTCGGCGATCAAGGCCCTGGCGGTAGCGGTGATCTGGTCGGTCACTGGGACCCTCGACAGAGTGGCAGTCCTAGAGTCATCTCCAGGATTCTACGGTGCCATGCTGTCCGCGGGACTCGCCGTATTGTTTCTTCCCTTCGCCTTGGTAGCCGACCGCAACAGGGACGCGGCGGAGCCCAGGAGGGAGTGGTACACGCGCTTCAGAAACCGGCTCGTACCGGCCGGGCGCGGCGCACTCCTCCTGCACGGCCTGCTCTTCGCGTCCATGCTGATCGTTCAGATGGAGGCGCTCACCATGGCGCTCGCCTCGTATGTGCTGAGCATCAAGCGCGCCGGGGCCGTTGTGGCCGTCCTGCTAGGGTACTTCGCTTTTCGGGAGAGAGCGCTTGGACCTCGCCTCACTGGAACCCTGGTGACACTGGCCGGGGCATTCGTCCTGGTAGTTTGGGGGTAGGACGCTCGTCCAGGCAGGCCCGGTTGACCCCGGCTCGGGACATAATTAGAGTCTCCTCTCCGAAGCGCAGACGGGGATCGTAGCCTCGCGCGCAACAGCACGCCTCTCTTTTTGAATTCTTCGATGTCTTCTGAATCCGTCCGCGTCACCCTCCCTGATGGGACGGTGTTGGAGCTCCCGACCGGCTCGACATCGCTAGATGTCGCTCGAGAGATCGGCCCCGGTCTGGCCAAGGCAGCTCTGGCGGCTGAAGTCGGCGGGGAGCTCGTCGATCTCGGCCGGCCGATCGAGCAAGACGCCACCGTCCGGTTGATCACCGATCGAGACCCCGAGGCTCTGCCCCTACTCAGACACTCCGCTGCGCATATCCTGGCGACGGCGGTTCGGACGATCCGGCCTGGAGCTGAAATCGGGTTCGGCCCTGCTATTGATGAGGGGTTCTACTACGACTTCGGGGTTGAGGAGCCTTTTGCTCCAGAGGACCTCGAGCGCTTCGAGGAAGAGATGACCGCGGTCATGGACTCGAACCTTTCCTTCGATCGGCAGCAGGTGACGAAGGAGGAGGCGCGTGACTTGTTCGAGGACGATCCTCTCAAGCTCGAGCGACTCGAGGAGTTCGACGATGAGGAGGTCATCACCGTCTACCGCGATGGTCCCTTCCTCGACCTCTGCCGCGGGCCTCACCTGCCCAGTACTGGGCGGCTGAAGCACTTCAAACTCTTGTCCGCGGCTGGGGCGTATTGGAGAGGGGACGAGTCGCGACAGATGCTACAGCGCATCTACGGAACCGCCTTCTTCAAGAAAAAGGACCTCGCCGCGCACATCGAGCGGCTGGAAGAGGCCAAGAAGCGAGATCATCGTGTCCTCGGCAGGCAGCTGGATCTCTTCACGATCGATCAGCGGGTCGGGACAGGACTCATCCTGTGGCAGCCCCATGGCTCGATCTTACGAAGCGAGATCGAGGAGTTTGAGAAAGAGCTGATCCTGAAGCACGGTTACGAGATCGTCTACACCCCACACATCATGAGCGAGCGGTTATTCGAGCAATCTGGCCACCTGGAGAACTTCCAGGAGAGCATGTTCGGAGCGGTGGAAGTCGAGGGGAGTCGCTATCGGCTGAAGCCCATGAATTGCCCTGGGCACATTTGCATCTACCAGGCTGCACAGCGGTCATACCGGGATCTGCCGATCCGCTATGCGGAATTTGGAACCGTTTACCGGTATGAGCGAAGTGGCGTGATACATGGAATGCTCCGAGTTCGTGGCTTCACGCAGGACGACGCGCACGTTTTCTGCACGGAGGACCAGGTGCCGGGAGAGATTGAAGCCCTCTTGGACCTTGTTCACGAGATGCTCACGGTCTTCGGATACCCGTACACGGTGGAGCTCTCGACGCGCCCCGAGAAGGCGCTGGGTACTGAGGAACAGTGGGCGCAGGCGGTCGACGTTCTGCGGGCCGTCCTAGAGAGTCGTGATGTACCCTATGCGGTTGACGAGGGTGGAGGTGCGTTCTACGGCCCGAAGCTCGACTTCAAGCTGATCGATGCGATCGGTCGGGAGTGGCAGGGTCCCACGGTTCAGCTGGATTTCAATCTCCCTGAGCGTTTTGAGATCGAATACATCGGTGATGACAACGAACGACACCGCCCCGTCATGCTGCACAGAGTGTTGGTCGGGTCGATGGAACGCTTCGTTGGAGGACTTATTGAGCATTACGCGGGAGCGTTCCCGGTATGGCTCGCTCCTGAGCAGGTGCGGGTCCTTCCCATCTCGGAGGAATGGTCCAGAGACGCAACGTCCTTCACCCAAGAGCTCACGAGTTGCCGCATCCGAGCGGGGCTCGCTCGGCGCGAAAGTCTGTCGTATCGAATCCGAGAGGCCGAGCTCCGCAAGATTCCGTACATGTGCGTAATCGGAGAGCGGGAGGCGTCTCAGGGTACGGTCGCAGTACGCAAGCGTGGAGCCGGCCGAAAACAGGAGATCCTGAACCGCGTGGACTTCAGGGAGAGAGTCCTCGAGGAGATCCGGACGCGCACGCTCGATTAGGCTCCCACTGGTCACCAAGTCGCTCTCCTTGACGCCCCACACCTCGCTCGTATCTTCCAACGCTGGCACAATAAGGAAAGTGAGGGGGGATCCCCCTCCACCTATCGGCCCGCCTCGAACTGTCCGAGGCAAGGACGCCGCCGGGTTCGAACGGCTAAGGACGGGGAGTCCTACTCCACCTCTAGCCGTCAACGGCCCGGCTCAGTCCGGGTTTTTTTTTTGACTTCTGGCCCCGCGTGGGCCGGAGCTGACGGGAGGAGCCAACCATCAAGGATCACAGGGTCCGCGTAAACGACCAGATTAGAATCAGCCCGATCCGGCTCATCGATGCCGATGGAGAGCAGGTCGGGATCGTTTCCCTAGACGAGGGAAGAGAGAGAGCCACTGAAGCAGGACTCGATCTCGTCGAAGTTGCACCGGATGCCCGGCCTCCGGTTTGTCGCCTGATGGACTATGGGAAGTACCGGTACGAGGAGGCACGAAGGGCCAGGGAAGCCAAGAAGAAGCAACACACCATGCATGTGAAGGAGGTGAAGTACCGACCGGGGATCGAAGATCACGACTACGAGTTCAAGACCCGGCATGTCCGTCGTTTTCTCGAGGATGGCGACAAGGTGAAGGTCACGATGATGTTTCGGGGTCGACAGCTTTCCCATCCGGAGCTCGGCCTTGAAGTATTGGAGCGGATTCTGGGCGACGTGGAGGATGTCGGTAAGATCGAGAGTCAGCCGACGCGAGAGGGACGCACGATGATCATGGTCCTCGCGCCCGTAAGCACGAAGTGATCCATAAGGCCGCCGGCCATGTTCCGGTGGACCCTAGGAGGTAGAGATGCCAAAGATGAAGACCAACCGCGCCGCCGCAAAGCGCTTCAAGCGTACGGGTACCGGTAAGCTTCGGCGACGCAAGGCGTACAAGAGCCACATCCTTACGAAGAAGACGACCAAGCGGAAGCGGCAGCTCCGAAAGGTCACACTGGTCTCGAAGGCAGACGCAGGTCGAATGAACCGTCTGTTACCTGGGTCGTAGTCGAACCCAGGGTCCGACCGAAGAGGGAGTTGCAGCATGCCACGTAGCAACGGCGCGCCAGCGCGCAAGGCTCGAAAGAAGAAGGTGTTCCGGGAGGCCAAGGGTTATTTCGGGGCACGCAAGAAACTGTACCGTACCGCGAAGGATGCGGTGGAGAAGGGGTGGGAGCACGCGTATCGAGATCGGAGGAAGAAGAAGCGTAACTTCCGTAGGCTCTGGATTACCAGGATCAACGCTGCCGCGCGTCAGCACGATCTCTCGTACTCCCGCTTCATGAACGGGCTCAAGCAGTCTGGGGTCGAGCTGGATCGGAAGGCCCTGGCCGACCTCGCGGTGAGGGATCCCGCCGCCTTCGCTGCGCTCGCGGGGCAAGCGAAGGAGAGTCTGACTCAGAGCTGAATCCCCGTTGCGAATCGGATGGCGCACAGCGGATCACTCGTCGAGGACCTGAACACCCTCGAAAGCGAAGGCTTGAAGGCGGTGGAGTCCGCCGATACTACGGAGGCGCTCGAGCAGGTACGGATCGAGTTCCTGGGCCGTAAAGACGGTCGTGTATCCGGGATTCTCCGTCGTGTCGGAGAACTTGCGCCCGACGATCGACCGCAGGTGGGAGCTCGGGCCAACCAGGTGAAGGAGCGGCTGCAGGCTGCGTTGGAGGCGCGCGAGACATTCCTACGCCCCGGCGTCGCGCGATCCAAGGGTTCCGATGACCTGACCCTGCCGTCTCGGACCCAGTGGGTTGGCGGGAGACACCCGGTCACGCAGGTGATCGATGACATCGTGGCGATCTTCCGGACGCTAGGTTTCACGCTCGTCAGAGGCCCGGAGGCCGAGACCGAATGGTATAACTTCGAGGCGCTCAACACCTCCTTGGATCACCCCGCCGCCGACGAACAGGACACCCTCTACCTAAAGGAGGGACACCTTCTTCGCAGCCATACCTCTCCGGTACAGGCACGGACCCTGGAACGGTATGAACCGCCGATTCGGATCCTCGCCCCAGGGATGGTCTACCGACGAGATTCCTATGATGCCACGCATACGCCGGCCTTCGCCCAGTTGGAGGGGCTTGCGGTGGACGAGGGAATCACCTTCGTGGACCTCAAGGCGACCTTGGGAGAATTCGCGCGGCAGTTCTGGGGACCGGGCACGAGGGTTCGCTTTCGGCCTTCCTTCTTCCCCTTCACGGAGCCTTCCGCGGAGGTCGACGTCAAGCGCATCCTCGTGAGCGAGCGAGGGGAGGAGTCCGAGACAGACTGGATCGAGGTGATGGGAGCGGGAATGGTCGATCCGGCCGTGTTGGATGCCTCGGGTGTCGACTCCGAGCGGTATACCGGCTTCGCCTTCGGGATGGGGCCCGGCCGCATGGGACTGCTCAGATACGGAATCCCGGATCTTCGTCTGTACTACGAAAACGATGTACGGTTTCTCGAACAGTTTGCAGGTCGGTGAACGTTTCGTATCGCTGGCTCCAGTCCTGCACGACGGACGCGATCGGGTCCCCTGACGAGATCGAGGAGCGGCTGGCCGCGCGGGGCTTCCCCGTGGAAGAGGCGCAGGACCTCTCCGCCGGCCTTGCAGAGATCGTTGTAGCCCAGGTACGTGAGGTCCGGCCGCACCCGGATGCGGACCGCCTGACCGTCTGCGAGGTGGAAGGGGGCGACGGAGTCGTCCACGTGGTCTGTGGGGCACCAAACGTCGAGGCGGGCGGTTGGTATCCCTTCGCGCCCGTGGGGGCGTCTTTGCCTGGTGGGATACGCATCCGGAAGGTCAAGCTGCGGGGCCAAACCTCCGAGGGGATGCTCTGCTCCGAGCGCGAATTGGGACTTGGGAGTGACGAGGACGGTATCATGGTCCTGGAGGGTGCATTCGAGCCCGGCCAAGCGCTCATAGACGTTCTCGAGCTCCGTGACGTTCGACTGGATGTCGAGGTGACGGCCAATCGGCCCGACCTTTTGTCACATATTGGCTTGGCGAGGGAGCTTGCGCCGGGGGGACATGCATGCGTGGCGCCCCCGGCGATTCCCTCTGTAGACCCCAGCAGCGGCCAGACGCTGAACGGTATCGATGCGGAAGTGGACGGTAGGGAGACGGCCGGCGCTGGGGTTACCATTCGTATCGAAGCGGAGGATCTCTGTTACCGGTACCTCGGCCTCCGGTTGAGCGAGGTGCGCGTCGAACCGTCTCCGGGTTGGCTGCAGGCCCGACTGCGTGCGATCGGAGCGAGACCGATCAACAATATCGTAGACGCCACCAACTATGTCCTCCACGAATCGGGCCAGCCCCTCCACGCCTTCGACCTGGACTTGCTCAGCGAGCGAACCGTAGTTGTCCGCCGTGCCAAGAGTGGAGAGCCGATCCGCACGTTGGACGAGGTGGAGCGAACCCTCTCGACTGAGATGCTGGCGATCTGCGACGCGGTGCGACCGGTCGCCGTCGGCGGAGTGACCGGTGGGAGCGAGTCACAGGTCTCTGAGAAAACAACGGAGGTTCTTCTCGAGTGTGCGCTCTTCAACCCGAGCTCGATTCGGACGACCCGCAAGGCCCTCGGGCTGTCAACGGACGCATCCTACCGCTTCGAGCGGGGTGTCGATCCCGAAGGGATGCGCCAAGCCATCACGCGGGCTGCTGAACTCATCCTTTCCACGGCTGGAGGAAGGGTAGCGGGACCACTTCTTGATGTGTGCCCTCGCCCGTTTTCGCGTGGCCGCGTCCCGCTTCGGTTGGAGCGTATTGAGAGAGTGCTGGGAGTCTCGTTCGATAAGGAGGCGGTCAGAGAGCTTCTGGAGCCCCTCGGGCTGAAGGTCGCGGAAGGCGGAAAGGATCTTTCGGTAGAGGTCCCGGGGTTTCGGAGCTACGACATCACTCGGGAAGTGGACCTGATCGAGGAGATCGCCCGCACGCATGGGTACGACACCTTCCCGGACACCCTCGGGCCGTTCCGGACCGGAACGGTGCCCGACCACCCGCTCTTCAGGCTCGAGGACACCGTTCGCCGGGAGCTGGTTGCTTTGGGTCTCTTGGAGGCCCACACTCCAGCGTTCGCGGCCCAAAGCGATGGCGAAGTCGAGATCCTGAACCCGGTTTCCGCCGAGGCGGCGTTCCTGAGGAGCCGACTTCTTCCGGGGCTCGAGGCGCGGCTGGAGTACAATCTGAGACGGGGCAATCGGGATGTCCGCCTCTTCGAGATCGGGACGATCTTTCGCCAGGGTGAGTTGGGAGGGCTCCCTCGTGAAGAGACGCATGTGGCGGCGATTCTCCATGGCCAGCGGGAGCCTGCCCACTGGAGTGATCCGGCGCCGCCACTCGACCTCTGGGATCTCAAGGGACACCTTGAACGCCTCGTCGACGTCGTGTCCGACGGCAGTTGGACGGTACAGTCTGGGGTGGACGGAGACGAGACAGGGGGGGGCCGCGACTGGGGGGAGACCGCGTTCCGGGTCGTCGACGGCTCAGGGATCATCCAGGGAATCGGAGGAGCGTTGCAGGGTAGGCGGATCGACCTTCCTGCGTGGGCCGGCGAGGTGTGGGTGCTCGAGCTGGCTCTGCCAAGCGAACCGGATCCTTCCACCGTGCAGGCCTTTCGGCCGCTGCCCGTTCACCAGGGGGTCGATCGAGACCTCGCGCTCTTGGTGCCGGGAGATGTGGGGGTTGAGGCTGTGCTTCTGCGAATTGACGAGAAAGGCGGGGAGCACCTCCGGGATGTTCAGGTGTTCGATGTCTATCGAGGGGAGGAACTGCCGGAGGGAGTTCGGTCGGTCGCCGTCAGGATGCGGTTTCTGGCTTCTGACCGCACCTTGAAGGACCAGGAGGTAGACGAGGCGGTACGCGGGGTCACACAAGCGCTCGAGGAGGAGCTGAGTGTCGGATTCAGGGGAAGATCGAGCTGAAGTCACCGAACGACAGGCGTTGAGCCGGCTGGAGATAGCGGTGGGAAGGCTCCTGGAGGATCGCGCCACTGCGGTCAGCCGCGCGAAGGAGGCCGAGGAGCGAATCCAGGAGCTCGAGGCGCTCCTCGGGAAGTTCACGAAAGGCAAGCTAGATGCAGTCAGTCTGGAGGAGGCCGTTGGGAATCTGCAAGATCAGAATGCGGAGCTGAGGAGACGAATAATCAAGGGCGGAGAAGGGGTGGAGAGACTCCTTTCCCGGGTCAAGTTCCTAGAGAACCAGCGTTGACACCCGATAGCGAGGGAGCGCAGCTCAGATGAGCAATGGTGCATCCAAGACGTCCGTTACCGTGCGAATCGCAGGCGAGGAGCACGTGCTCCGATCGACGGCCGAGCCTGAATACACCAAACGATGCGCAGAATATCTAGATGATCGGATCGTAGAGATCCGCTCCTTGAGCCGGCTGGCCGACAGTCACCGGGCCGTGATCCTGGCCGCGCTGTCGATTACCGACCGCTATTTCCAGGCTCAAGACGCGCTAGATCGGCTGCGGGAAGAGTGCACTTCCCGATCCATGGTTCTGGCGGAGCGAGTTGAGGAAGAGTTGGGTGCCACCCCCGCGGGCTGATTATCGCTCGACCTTGCGGCCGTTCGCCCGCGATTCCTATTCTTTGCCTGTAGCATCCGTGAGAGGGGGCTGGGACCCGTAGAGGGTTTCGTAAGCTTCCAACTGTGCCTTCCTGCGGACGCCATTTCGGGTCCGCTTTCGGAGTGAATACATGGATTCCGCGCAGGGGATCGTCCTGGCGGCGGCATTGACCCTGCTCGCCGGTCTGATCCTGGGGTTTGTCCTCGGGAGAGGCCGCGAACTGGCCCGCCAGAATGAGGAGCGGGCGGCCGCCCGCGACGAAGCATCGCGCATCCGAGAAAGAGCTGGCGAAGAGGCGGAGAACGCCGTCAAGGAGGGGGAGCTCCGGGGGCGCGAAGAGGCCTTCCGACTCCGAGAGGACTGGGAGCGAGAGGAGGCCCGCCGCCGCGAGGAGCTCGAGCGCACTGAGCGGCGACTGAATGCCCGATCCGATTCTTTCGATCGCAAATTTGATGAGCTACAAGAGCGCGACGCCGCGTTGGAGGCTAGAGGGGAAGGCCTTCGCGAGCGTGAGGATGCGGTAGAAGCGAGTCGCGAGGAGGTGCGGGAAGCTCTTGAGCACACCAAGAAGAGGCTCGAGACGATCGCCGGTATCTCCGCCGAAGAAGCCAGGGACCAGCTCGTCGGGGAGTTGAAGAGCGAGGCAGAAGCGGAGGCGGCCCAGCAGATAAGGCTGGCGCGGGACGAGGCGCAGCGGACCGCGAACCGAGAAGCCAAGAAGATCATCAGCCTCGCCATCCAGCGGATGGCCGCGGACGAGAGCGCTCAAGCCACCGTATCGGTCGTTCAACTCCCCTCGGACGACATGAAGGGACGAATCATCGGTCGCGAGGGTCGAAATATCCGAGCGTTCGAACAGGCGACCGGAATCGACGTCATCATTGATGACACTCCAGAGGCCGTGGTCCTTTCAGGCTTCGATCCCATCCGACGTGAAGTCGCTCGAATCGCGATGGAACGGCTCATCGAGGACGGGCGGATTCACCCTGGGCGAATCGAGGAAATCATCTCCAAGAGCAAGGAGGAGGTGGAGGAGGGCATGTTGGAGGCGGCCGAGCAGGCGCTGTACGACCTGGGGATCCACAAGGTTCACCCAGAGATCGTGCGAGTGCTCGGACGGCTAAAATATCGGACATCGTACGGCCAGAACCAGCTCCTTCATGCGAAGGAGGTTGCTCAGCTAGCGGGCTCGATGGCGGGGGAGATGGGGCTCGAAGTTCAGCTAGCGAAGCGGGCAGGGCTCCTACACGACGTGGGGAAGGGATTGACCCACGATCACGAAGGAACGCACGTCGAGTTGGGTTATGAACTCTGCAAGAAGCATCATGAGCCAGATCTCGTGTTGAACTCGATCCGCGCACATCACGACGAGGAGCCCCACCGCTATCCAGAAGCCTTCCTCGTGACGGCCGCCGACGCCATCTCGGGTGCGCGACCCGGGGCCCGGCGCGAGATGTTCGAAACCTACGTAAAGCGTCTTGAGCGCCTGGAGAAGATCGCCATGGACTTCTCGGGGGTCGAGCGATGCTTCGCGGTTCAAGCGGGCAGGGAAGTGCGGGTCATGGTGCAGCCGGAGAAGATCTCCGATGAGGAAATGGCTCAGATATCGGAGGATGTGGCTCGGAGATTCGAAGATGAGCTGCAATATCCTGGACAGATCAAGGTCGTCGTGATTCGAGAGACCCGAGCCATCGACTTCGCGCGATGATTTGCCTCCAACACTGTGAAGCCCGCCGCGTATGAGGGCTAGGGCATGACCGCGCGGATCATCTCCGGGACGGCAGTCGCTCGCGAAATCCGAAATGAGGTCGCCCAGCAGGTCCGTGCGATTCGCGCCGAAGAGGGACGCCTTCCTGGCCTTGCGACCGTCCTGGTGGGTGAGGATCCCTCCAGTCAGTCATACGTGCGCATGAAGAACCAGGACGCAGAGGAGGTTGGCTTCCGGTCTCGCCAGATTGACCTGCCGGCCTCCACCTCTGAGGACGAGCTGCTGGGTTGGGTCGAGGGACTAAACGCGGATCCGGATATCGATGGGATCCTGGTCCAGCTCCCGCTCCCCTCGCACATCAGCGAGGAAAGGATCGTTGCGGCGGTCGATCCTTCAAAAGATGTGGACGGGTTCCACCCCGCGAACGTCGGACGACTGAGTGCGGGAGACACTGAAGTGCTCGCCCCGTGCACGCCCCGTGGGATCATCGAACTGCTCGTGCGAGGCGGCCATGATCCTGAGGGGCGCCATGTCGTGATCGTGGGCCGATCGAACCTCGTGGGGAAGCCGATGGCTGCGCTCCTCTTGGGACGGGGGAGGGGCGGCAATGCGACTGTGACGGTCGCCCACTCGCGAACCCCGGATCTCCCCGAGGTGACGCGGCTCGGCGAGATCCTCATCGTTGCCATTGGGCGCCCCGAGCTCATCACTGCAGACATGGTTCGTCCCGGTGCCGTGGTGATCGACGTGGGGGTCAGTCGCGTCGAGGATCCGTCTATCGAGAGGGGCTATCGGCTGACTGGAGACGTCGACTCTGACTCGGTAAGGGAGGTGGCCTCCGCGATCACGCCGGTTCCTGGCGGTGTCGGGCCGATGACCCGGGCGATGCTCCTCTTGAACACTCTCGCGGCGTACCGCTCCAAAAAGGAGGTCGCGGTTTGAGCCCTTCGGAGGAGGGTGGCTTGGACCTCTTCCCATCGATTCCACCAGGGGCGGAATCGGAACCTCCCCTCTGGAGTGTCTCGGCGGTGAATCGGGCGGTCCGTTCCCTCCTGGAAGGCCAATTCTCGGACTTCTGGGTTGGAGGCGAGCTAGCGAACTGGACCCGCGCCCGGTCGGGACACCGGTACTTCACCCTCAAGGACGATCAGGCGCAACTGCGCTGCGTGATGTGGCGGCGAGATGCTGATCGACTACCGACCGAGCCCGAGGAGGGAATGAAGGTGCGCGCCCGCGGGTGCCTAACGATCTACGAGGCTCGCGGGGAGTATCAGCTCTCGGTGCGCCAACTCGAGGGTGAGGGCGAGCAGGGCCTCTGGCGCCTGGCCTTCGAGCGGATTCGTCGCCGCTTGGAGGAGGAGGGGCTCTTCGACCCTGCCCGTAAGCGGGAGATCCCCAAGTTCCCGAGGTCGGTGGGGGTGGTCACCTCTCTAGAGGGCGCCGCGCTCCACGACATCTTGACGGTGATCAGGCGTCGCGCTCCGTGGACGCGAGTTGTGGTGCGGGCGTGCAGGGTCCAGGGCGAAGGGGCTGCCCAGGAGATTGCCGATGCCGTCCATTTGCTTGGACGCTGCCGAAAAGCCGAAGTCCTAATCGTGGGCCGCGGCGGGGGCTCGATCGAAGATCTGTGGGCGTTCAACGAAGAGCCGGTCGCTCGTGCGATCGTGGAATGCGGGGTCCCGGTGATCTCGGCCGTGGGTCACGAGGTGGACGTGACCATCGCGGATCTTGTGGCAGATCTCCGGGCTCCGACTCCGTCCGCGGCGGGGGAGGCCGCAGTACACGACCGGGGCGCGCTCTCCGAGGTCCTCAATGCGGTCCAGCCCCGTCTGGCGAGGGCGCTGAGGCACCAAACGGATCGCCGTCGCCAACGCCTTCGCGAAGGGGCGCTTCGAGCAGCCAGTGGAATCCAGCGGTTGATCGAGCCGCGCCGCGGGGTCCTCGAGCGCAGAACCGCGCGAATCAATTCGGCAATGCGGAGCATCTTACATCTCCGAAGGGAGCAGTTGGGGTCTGCGGCCGGGAGGGTCGAGACCCTTTCTCCACTCTCGACATTGCGCCGGGGGTACGCAGTGCCGTTGGACTCTCGAGCGCGTGTGCTTCGGGGTGCTTCTGACTTCCGCATTGGCGAATCCTTCGACCTCAGGATCGTGGACGGAAGAATCCGCTGTGAGACACTTGATGTGAGAGAGGAAAGCCTGAATTGAGCGAAGCACCTCCCGACGGCGAGGCCCAGCTGCCCCTCGACGCCCACAGCCGCGAAGAGGAAGTCGAGCCTACGCTTGAAGGACGTCTGCTGAGGTTGGATGAAATCGTTGCGGCTCTCGAAGGCGGTGAGATCGAGCTGGAGCGAGGCCTGGCTCTCTTTGAAGAGGGGATCCGTCACATCCGTGAGTCGGAGCGTCTCATCTCCCGAGCTGAGCTGAGGGTCGAGGAGCTTGTGGGTGAGGCCGAAGAGCTCGAGACCCGACCGCTAGAGGAAGGCAACGGGTGACCACAGGGACGGAGGCTTTCCAGCTCGAGCCATTCCTTGAAGTGGAGCGTCAGAGAGTCGAACGAGCGCTGGAGCGGGCCTTGAAGGAGCTTCTTTCCTCGCTCCCAGAGGCCTTGCGGGAGCCTGTCTCACACGGAGTGCTAGCCGGTGGGAAGCGCCTGCGCCCAATCCTGTGCGTGACCGCATTCTCAGCGTGTGGCGGCGAGGCGATCGTGGATCACGAGTCGCCGGACTCGGTCTACGACCTGGCCGCGGGCCTTGAGCTAATCCACGCTTACTCGCTGATGCACGATGACCTGCCATGCATGGACGATGCCGAGCTCAGGCGAGGCATCCCGACGCCTCATACCGTTTACGGAGAATCCACGGCCACGCGGGCGGGATTCGCTTTGATTCCGCTCGCCGGGCTGCAGGTTTGGACCTCGGCACATCGTTTAGGACTCGGTCCGGAGAGGTGCAGATCGGCTGTGGCGATCCTCAGCCGGGCGGCCGGCGCGGAAGGGATGGTCGGAGGCCAGGCGATGGATCTATTGGCCGAGGGACGTTTGCTCCCTAGACAGCAGTTGGATGAGCTTCATCGAAGGAAGACTGGAGCCCTTCTGACTGCGGCGGCCCGCCTCGGGGCTGTGGCCGCAGGGGTTACCGATAAGGTCCAGAGGGGCCTCGGGGGATACGGTCGAGCGATCGGGCTGGCGTTTCAAATAGCGGATGACGTTCTGGACGCGACCGCCGATGCGGCAACGCTCGGGAAGAATCCGTCAGACCGAAACCTGGAGAAGTCGACCTACGTACGCCTTCTCGGGGTCGAGGCGGCAGCCCAGGAGGGGGAGGCCTTGATCGGACGCGCCCTAGAAGCGCTCCATAACGTCGGTATCCGGTCCGCTGCCCTCGAGGCGCTGGCCTGGTATGTGACACGGCGGGACCGGTAACCAAGAAATCGCGCGATCACCGGCTCGCCGCGACTGTCGAAGTCCCGGAGCGTTTGACTATGTTTGGGCCCAGGTACCGCCAGAGAATTAGAAGGGAGAGCAGTGGGTGACTGTTCTGGATCAGGTGACTCAGCCGTCAGATCTGCGAGAGCTGTCGCGGGATGAGCTGAAATCGCTGGTTGCGGAGGTTCGCGAGCGCCACATCGACGTGGTCTCGGAGGTTGGAGGTCACTTCGGGGCCAGCCTAGGTGTTGCGGAGTTGACGGTGGCTCTCCATTACACCTTCCAGACGCCGCGGGACCGGCTCGTTTGGGACACGGGCCATCAGGGCTATATCCACAAGATTCTGACGGGTCGGAATGACCGGCTGCCCACGATTCGGCAGTATGGGGGCCTTGCCCCGTTCCTCAGTCGAAAGGAATCGGAGTATGACACCTTCGGCGCTGGGCACGCCGCCACTTCGATTTCGGCTGCGCTCGGGATGGCAGTTGGACGTGATCTCCTGGGTCGAGAAGAGAGGGTTGTCGCGATCATTGGCGATGGAGCCATGGGGTGTGGTCTCGCATATGAAGCTCTTAATAATGCAGGAGATACGGATCACGACCTCATCGTTATTCTAAACGACAACGACATGTCCATCGCCCCGAATGTGGGCGCGATGAACAAGTACCTCACGACGATGATTACGAACCCGGTCTATAATCGGGTTCGGTCCGAGATCAAGACGCTTCTGAAGAAGGTCCCACGGAACTTGGGCGAGGTGGTAGAGTCGATCGCTGGAAAGATAGAGGAGAGCGTGAAGCACCTGTTCATCCCGGGCATGATCTTCGAAGAGCTCGGCTTTCGCTACTTCGGTCCCGTGGATGGTCACAACCTGGATGACCTTCTCGACACCCTCGCTCGGGTGAAGGATCTCCGGGGACCGATCCTTGTCCACGCTATCACTCAAAAAGGGCGAGGATACGGCCCCGCGGAAGAGAATCCGTTCAGGTGGCACGCGGCGTCTCCCTTCGACAAGATCTCCGGCTCCGGAAAGAAGAAATCGGGAGGCCTCCCGCGCTACCAGAAGGTATTCGGACGAGGGATCACGGAGCTCGGACACGAGGATCCGCGAATCGTGGTCATTACCGCGGGGATGCCCGATGGAACCAGCTCGGAGATCTTCGCTGAGTCCTTTCCCCAGCGCCACTTCGATGTCGGCATAGCGGAGGGCCACGGCACCACCTTTGCCGCCGGGTTGGCCACGCAGGGAATCCGACCGGTTGTCGCGATCTATTCGACCTTCCTCCAGCGGGCCTACGACTCCATCGTCCACGACGTCGCGTTGCAGAACCTCCCCGTCGTTTTCTGTATGGACCGAGCGGGTGTAGCGGGCCCGGATGGTCCGACGCACCACGGCGCGTTAGACATCGGGTATATGTTGGCCGTTCCGGGAATGACGGTCACCGCTCCGAAGGACGGTGCCGAGATGCTCGCGCTGCTTCGGCTCGGCCTATCCCTGGAGGAAGGTCCGTTCTCGATCCGGTGGCCACGCGAGGCAGTCCCCAAAGAGGTGCCACCTGTCGATGAAATCCCTGGTCTCCCCCTCGGCAGCTGGGAGATCATGCAGGAAGGCGCGGATCTAGCCATCATCGCAGTCGGGACGATGGTGAGTACCTCTCTGGACGCCTCGTTGAGCCTCGCCGAAGACGGGATCTCCGCCACGGTCGTCAATTGCAGATTCCTGAAGCCGTACGACCGAGAGGTGCTGGCCTCGGTGCTGGAGCGCCATGAGGCGGTGCTTACCGTCGAGGAGGGGGCGCGATCCAATGGGTTTGGAGCCTTTCTGGCCCGCGAGATTTCGGACGATCCAGAACTTCGATTCCCGCGCAGCTTTGGTACGATCGGGATCCCCGACCGTTTCATGGAACACGGGTCTCGCGAAGTCCTCCTAGCGGAAGTCGGCTTGGACGCGGCTGGGGTCGCAGCGCGGGCCCGGCGACTGATCGGTCGCGACGGTCTGCGGTCTCGAGGAGCTTCTAATGAGGATGCCAGGGAAAGCGCGTGAGTCTTCACGACGATGGTCAGGTCCTCTCTTTCGAAGGCGGGTTTCGGAGGATCGGGCTGGTGGGTCGCAAGCGGAACGAGCACCTCGAGGAGGTCTTAGAGCGGGTACAGGCGTTCGCGTTAGCACATGATCTGACCCTGGTTCCCGAGCCCCGCCTCCGGATGGGAACGCTGCAGTCCCACGAGCCGCTCGAGGACCCATCCGGGATAGACCTCCTCCTCACTCTTGGGGGGGATGGCACGCTCCTGCGCGGGGTCCGCCAAGTGATGGGGCACGGCGTCCCGGTGCTGGGTGTGAACCTGGGCCGCCTCGGATTCCTGACCTCGGTCAGCCCTCCAGACCTCGAGGACGCACTCGGGGAAGCGCTTGCTGGCGAGGCGTTCTTGGATCCCCGTCTTACACTCGAAGGCCGGATCATCGATGCCGAGGGCTCGGCGGGCCCTCCACTCTGGGCGCTCAACGACTTCGTGCTGCATAAAGGCGGTGTGGCTCGCGTGGTACGCCTGGACCTCGAGGTCGAGCGAGAAGGGTCACCCGAGGAGATCGGAAGCTTTTCCGGAGATGGAGTAATCGTCTCCACGCCAACGGGGTCCACGGCCTACTCCCTTTCCGCAGGTGGGCCGATCATCGCCCCCACGATGGACTGTATCGTCGTGACCCCGATTTCCCCACATACGATGGCCATGAGGCCGCTCGTTCTCCCAGACCATGTGCTGCTCACGATTCGCGAGCTGGACAGCTATGAAGAGCTGGTAGTCACGGCCGATGGACAGGACGCGCTTCCAGTTGCCCCCGGTGACCGAGTCGTGGTTGGAAAGGGAAGCGAACGCGTGTCCCTGGTGAGATTCAAGGGACAGACCTTTTTCGGCACACTCCGTCGGGCCCTCAACTGGGCTGTGTAGCGCCGCATGCTCATCGAGCTCCATATCAAGAACTTCGCTGTCATTCAGGACCTCTCTGTGGAGTTGGGCGCAGGGCTGAACGTGCTCACCGGTGAGACCGGTGCGGGCAAATCCATCATCGTGGGAGCCCTCTCGCTCCTCCTGGGCGAGCGGGCGTCGTCCGACGTCGTCCGCTCCGGGGCCGGCAGTGCTTTGGTGGAGGCCGTTTTCGACCTGAAAGCGCGCCCAGACCTGCGTGAGCGTCTCACGGAGATAGGCTTCGCGATCGAAGAGGATCTTCTCCTTCTCCGGAGAGAAGTGCAGGCCGAGGGCCGAAACCGAGCGTGGATGAACGGATCTCCTGCGACGGCGGCGGTTCTCGGCGAATTCGGGCGTGCCCTGGTGGACCTTCATGGACAACACGAGCACCAAACGCTTCTCCATGTTGCTGAACAGGCGAAGATCCTGGATGCCTTCGGAGGTGCAGAAACACAGGCAGCAGCGGTGGCCGAGCTCTATCAGCGGCTCGTTGTGCTGCGGGAAGAGCTCGACCGTAGAAGATCGCGTCAAAGAGAGCTCACGGCACAGTCCGACTTCCTGCGATTCCAGATTGAGGAGATCCGGGCCGCTCGTCTTGAAGCGGACGAAGATGTGCGCGTCGAGGAGGATCTCAGGCGGCTCGACCATGCCGAGGAGCTGGCTCGCGATTCAGAGGCCGTACACCGGCTCCTCTACTCCGGAGACGGCTCAGTGTCTGACGCGCTGTCCGAGACCCGTGGGCTGCTCGAACGGATGGGCCGGTTCGATGAATCCCTCCGTCCTCTGCTGGCGGAAGTCGATGAGCTGTACCATCGCGCCGTTGAGGTCGGACGGAGTACCGGAGACTATGCTTCCGGCGTCGAGGTGGCCCCTGGCCGTGCCGACGGGCTCCGGAAGCGTGCGGATCTCCTGTTCCGGCTAAAACGGAAGTACGGACCCGGGCTGTCCGATGTCCTCGCCTCGCGGGATCGGATCGAGGCCGAGCTCGACGAGCTGGACAGGTCGCAGTTGGAGGTCGACGAGCTTGACCAAAGCATCGCGCGGGTTGAGGAGAGGCTTCGGGCGGAGGCCGCCGACCTGACGCGCCGGAGAACAGAGGCGGCCGATCGCCTGTCCGCGGAGGCACGACGCGTCCTTTCTGACCTTGGGATGCCCGCGGCACAGTTTTTCGTTGAGCTCGAGCCCCTCGAGGCCCCCGATCGGGGTGGGGCCGAGCGGGTTCGGTTCGTTGCGTCGCTCAACCCTGGTTTCGAGCCGCGACCATTGACTCGGATCGCTAGTGGTGGGGAGCTCTCCAGGGTCATGCTTGCCCTCAAGTCGATCCTGGCTCGCGAGGATAGGGTGCCGACACTGGTCTTCGACGAGATCGATGCCGGCATCGGCGGCATCGTAGCTACGGCGATCGCGCGAAAGCTAAGAAAGGTGTCGGAGCATCATCAGGTCTTCGTGATCACACACTTGGCCCAACTCGCTTCCCGAGGTCACCAACACCTTCGGGTCGAGAAGGACGAGCACGACGGCGTGGCTCGGGCGACGATCGAGCCGCTAGAGGGCGAGGGGCGGATCCGTGAGATTGCCCGGATGCTCGGGGGAGACCCAGAGTCTCAGGCCTCTCGGGAACATGCCAGGGAGCTGCTTACGAGGCAGTGAGGAGCACCGTGGGGGGGGGGGGCGTTAATCCCGCAACCGAAAGCGAACCATCACCTCGGCCCTGGTCTCCACTGCCGCCCACTCCGTGCCGGCCAAACTCTTCGAACCCCGCAAGAGAATCTCAAAGGGGAAGGGGACCGCCGTAACCAGCGGCTCGTTCATCGCCGTGTAGCGGAGCTCGAGTGACAGTCGGTGCTGGGTGAGCGCATCGCCCGCCGGGGGCAGCCCCGGACTCTCTCCGACACTCCCGGCAGCGAGTTTGAACTCGTCCGCCTGGCGTCGCAGAAGCTGCCACCCCGCCCCAAGCGAAAGGCCCGCGCCCACCTGAAATCGTGGTGTGAGGCTGAGCCTAATGTGAGAGCCCGGATGCCAGCTCACCTCAGATCGAGTTCCTCCCGACGTGAAGACTTGGGCCGGGTTCGGGGCAAGGAGAGTCATCTCTCTGGTCCCGTTCCAACCGCCCTCGATGATGCCCAGAATCGCGAGTCGCCCGGGACGGAGCAGGTTTGCCACTGCCCGCAGCGAATACCCGGATACTCCCCGGGGTGGGTCGATCGGGGAAACCGTCCTAAGAGAGTCCGGCAGGCCCGTAGCGAATCGGATCGTGCCGACCGCCGCCGCACTGACCTGAATGCCTCTTTCCTCTTCGGCGCCACTAAGCGGCGGATCGGGCCGCAAGAGCCCGAACGCCACATTGAGCTCTATATCTCCGAGGCCCAAGACCACATCCGGAGTCTCGAGGGGAAAATCGCCCTCGGGCCACGCTGGAGCGACGACCGTCGACTCGAAGGTCGCCTGATCGAGTGGATCAGTCGCGAGGGGGAGGGTCTCTGGGCCCGCTGCCCCCCAATCTCCGAACTGTGTCATCAGCTGGGACCATCGGTTAGAGATGCCCTCACCCAGCTGGGATCCCTCGAGTGGGAAGAGTGTCTCGGCTTGATAAGTGGTGTCCAGGTCCGAGAGGAACGCCTCGGCGTCGGTCATGAGTGTCCTCCCGGAGAGGCACTGCGGGTCTTGCTCTCCGAACAGAACGCACTGGTCATTCACCGCCGTTTCCACCGTCGCAAGGGCGGAACCGGCCTGGTTGAGGAATGTGCTGACCAGGCCCACGCTCATGGTCGCAGGATTCTGCCCCACATCGGCTCCATCCGGAGTGAACCGAAGGAGTGTGTCGACCCTCTTCCGTATGAAGGGCACCGTGACACCCAGGGTCAGGCGGTCGAGCACCCCGTAGCTGAGTTGGAGGGGAAGCACTCGCTCGTCGGCCGAGAATCGCGCCACCGTTGCGCCCAGCCGGATGGCGGGAGTCTCCGATTCTCCCGCGAGAGATCCGAATCTCTCCGCTGTCGGTCTCAACTCTGGGATCTCGTCTAGGCCGAGTGTCGGAAAGGCGAACGCGCTTCCCAGGGGCAGCTCCCCAGCTTCGTTCGATCCGTAAGTCCCCCTCGACTGTGGTAGCGGAGGGCTCCATCCGTAAGAAGAGGGATCCCCGAGGGATCAGTGGGCTGTGGACGGTCTGGGCCGCTAGACCCGTCGTCGCTCCCAGTAGAAGGGTCGCCCCAAGGCTGATTCGAGTGGCAGGAGCTCGAAGCATGTAGGTGGTGTAGCCGTCGGCGTAGAGCTGCGGATGAACGCGAAATCTGGAGATAATCCGGGCCTTCTAAGGGAGGACCTGCGAAAGATAAGGGCGACGGGTTTTGGATCAAATGTGAAGGGTCCGAAACCGCCTTCCAAGCTTGACATGAACTTCTCCAAAATCTAGAATCTCCGCTCCTTCAGGCGGCCCATCGTGGGGTCCTCAAGCCGCCCATACTGGTTCCGCGGGAATAGCTCAGTTGGTAGAGCACCACCTTGCCAAGGTGGGGGTCGCCGGTTCGAGTCCGGTTTCCCGCTTAGCGAACGATGAGGCGCCGCAGGGTTTTTCGGCCTTGCGGTGCTTTCGCGTCTTCGGGAGTGCATCCCGAATGCATCCGGGATAACCCGAATAACAGCCGAAGCTAGCGTCCCGAGTGCGCGGGCCGACGTTACGCTGGATTGGTTGCAAAGTTGGACCCGAGTCCATCTCTCGGAGCCCGTAGACGAAGCTCCGCCGCTACGTTCCGTGCCGGACCACCTGGAGCACGGTCGCGGGGTCCGCTTCCTGATACGCGAGGTTCATCGCGCGGGTGTCCTTCCAGCCCGCCGCGTGCGCAACGTCTACGTCACTGAGTCCTTTCCGTTCGTTGGCCCACAGTCTCCGGTAGGGGTGGAACGTCCCTCGATCGAGCTTGGGTAGCTTCGCCAGGTTCTCGGCACGTAGGAGCCACGTAGCGGCGGTGTGGCGGCTAACAGGCTCTTTCGGGTCCCTAGGTGAGGGGAAGAGTGGCACGCTACCCACGCGGGGATCCCCGCGTAGGTAGGCGTCGAGTGCCTGGCGGGCGGGCTCGCTGATGGGACTCACGAACAGGAACCCTATCTTGTCCTCCTCATCGCGCCAGCGGATCGCACCGAGGGGCATGTGGCGCACCAGTGCCTCGTTCATCCCGGCCGCGGCCACGGCTTCGAGGATCCTGGCCTCGGAGAGGAGGAGGTCGTTCGCTCGAAGCTTGCAGATTGCGCTCTCCCGCCGGCCGGTGTAGCGAGCGAGGGCGAGGATGCACCGAAGGCGCCCTTTGGAGTCCACCGCGTCCACGTGCCCCATCGTGGCGGCGAACCTCTCGTGTCGGGCCACAGGACGGCGCACGTTCTGTTCGCGGGGCCAAGTCACGTCCTGGAGCGGGTTCTCGGTAAGCAGCCGTCTCCCCTCCTCCTTTCGCTTTCTGGCCCAATTGAACACAGAGGAGAGCCATCGGAAGTCGGAGTCGAGCGTGCCGTCCCTCGGAACGGTCGGTGTCCGTCCTCCGCGGCGGAGCTCCCCGTCCTCGTTCGGCTGAAACGAGCTCGGGAGGACCTCGAGGGACCGGCGTTTCGCGACATAGGCATCGACCCTGGATTGATCGACATCGCAAACAGGTAGGTCTGGGCCCCACGCCGCTAGGAACATCCCAGCGTAGGTCTCAGCGTACCGCCTCCTGTAGGGCCTTAGGGTGGGGATCCGGTGGCGACGGTACGCGGCGAAGAGCTGTCCGAGGGTAATTCCCCGCTGAATGTCGGCCCCAGTGATCCGCTCTTGGGCGACACCCTTCGCGATCTCCCTGGCTCGCTGTTCGGCGACGTCTCTGGATCCGGTCTTCAAGCTCCTTTGGATCTTCCTCCCATCGTGGCCAATGATCGAATACCAGACGCTCGACGAGTTCGCACGCTCGTAGAGGCGAATCTTGATGTCCGACTGCGTGATGACCTTTGACCAGTGCTTCCTTCGGGGCTTGGCCATCATTTGGCTCCTTTGGTTTTCGTCGGTCGAGTGTTTGGGGCGTCCGAAGGGATCCGGGCTTGCACCTTCCGCCACCGCTTCATTAGTGCCTTCGTCGTGACCCTCCGTTGCCCGCGCTCCTCCCACCGTCTCGCAACCTCCGGCCAGTAGCCGTAAGGCTGCTCGGCTCGGCTGGCCCCACCCAACTCCACCATGATCTCGTAGAGGATGCTATCCTCGCTATTGAGATTGCCCGTCGGCAGTGCCAACCCGCTCTGACGCCACTGTTCTCCGATAAGTCCGACGAGGCGCTCGGTCTGCGCCCGTCCAAGAGCCGGCGTCCGCAGCTCGATCAGAACCTGCTCCCGCCGAAGCGTCGTCATGTCGGGCAGGGTGCCTGAATGCCGGTCCACCCTGATCTTGGCGGCCGGGAGGGTTGGTCTTTCGCCACAGAGGAGGTAGCGGACGAGGTCGGATTCCTCAAAGCCACTCCAGAGTGCCAACTGGCGGATCCACAGGGCGAAGGCGAAGAGAGCGTCGAGGCGTCCGCAGATTAGCTGGCGTTCGCGGCCTCCGCGGCCCGGAAAAGAGATCGTGACTGTCGGTTCTGGCGGTGGAATGGTCCAACCAGTCAACTCCTCGAACTCACTGCTAAGGCGCTCGAGTTTCTCCAAGAGCTCTATCCTCCGTTCGGCCTCCTTGGGTGAGAGCCGAGCCAGACGAGTCGCTCGTCGGCTCGTTTCCAGCCACTCTAATGCCTCCTCGTAGGATGCGAATGGCGCTCTTTCTCCGGGCGCGTCAGGGGAGCTCACACGATGGGACGTATGGAAATAGCTGTATCGCAGCCACCGCACCGTTTCCTCGATCTTCCCAAGCATCTGCGCACCGCTGATTCGTGCGTAACCCGAGAATTGGACGGTTAGCGGCGCCGCCTCTCGCGTCGTGACAGTCCTCCCGGCCAGTTGCAGGCACTGCTGGACCACATACGAGGGAACCGGCCCTCGGTCGTTCCAATGAGGCAGCACCTGCTCGGCCGCCTTTCGAACCTCACCGACCCTGAGCGTTCCCGACGCCTTCACCAGGGCGGCAGCGACAATTCGCTCGGTGGCGGTCGAGGTCATGGCAATAGTGAGGGTTTTTACAAAAAATGGTAACCCTTTGCAACGTAGTGCACGTGGTAGCGCGAAGTCAAAGAGGAGGGCGCGGCATGACCGGCAGCGCGCGTCGAGAGGCGCCATACAACCTGCGAATGAGCTTGGTGGACCGGAGGGCCTTCGAGGCTGCAGCGGCCGCCGAGAATGTCACGCTCGCGGAGTTCTTGCGTCGCGCAGCTCGTGAAGCAGCTCAACGCAGGCTGGCAAAACTGACAGGCCCCACGACGAGATGATCTGTCTTGACCGGCCGGCGGACTGGCGGTCTCGCGCCGCCCAGATCGAGCCCTACGCTCCAGGGGTGGCGGCTGCCTTCCGCACCTGCGCCGACGAGCTCGAAGCGGACATCCGGGAGGCCGAAGACGAGGAGTTGACCCTGACTCAAGCTGCCAAGGAGAGCGGACTCGCGGTCCGAACTCTCCGGGGCAAGGTCGCCGCAGGCGAGATCCCGAACGCTGGCCAGAAGCACGGCCCGAGGATCCGCAGGGGAGACCTGCCGCGTCGAAACCCGACGAAGCCCGATGGCCGGGATCCTGCGGCTCACGTGCGGGAGATCACGGGAGGTGGGAGGTGAGCACCGCGTCTATCGTCTCGCCGAAGTTAGATCGGGCGCTCAGCGCATTACGGCGCGCACTACAAGGCGTGGACGGCGGCCATGCGAATCCCGTAGGCGGATCCCGTGCCCTCCAGCGGGTCGCCACTTGTCACCCTCTCGACTACGAGGGACAGCGGGAGGCTTTCCTCTGGGAGGCCGAGAAGCTGATGCGTCCCTACTTCGCAGACATGACGACGGACCAGGCCGCGAGAGCTCTAGTCTGGCTCGCCCTGGACGCCGCTTGGGCTCGTGGAGGCCGCCATCGTGGATGACTGGGGAGTACCCGGCGCATGGGGTCTGGAGACACCACGGCCCCAAGTTGCCGACACGGAGGCTCGGGCGGCCTCGGGCGACAAGGGGGAGGAGCCGCCCAAGGTGGTTCCGGCACCGACCCGACCCCTGCCGGTCGCCCGCCAGCTCGTTGACGATCTGTACACGACGGCCGATGGACTCGTGCTGCACGATCACCGAGGGGACTTCTACCAATACGACGGGAGGTGCTGGCCCGAGATCGACAGGCGCCTTGTTCGCGCCGATGCCTACACATGGTTGGAGTATGCCGTCTACTGGAAGGAAACCAAGGACGGAACCGTACTCGAGCCTTGGGACCCGACACGGCACAAGATTGACAACGTGATCGACGCCCTCCGTGCCGCCATAATGCTAGATGGGGGGGACCTGCCCCCAAGAGCAGTACCACATCCTATGTTAGTCCCAGCAGCTGTGGAGGTGACCTGCCCCGAAGAGCGGTACCACATCCTATGTTAGTCCCAGCAGCTGTGGAGGGCCGTGAAGGACGGGCATCCTCAGGAACCAGGGCGACGGCTTAATCGCCTCAGGGGCCGGGGGAAAGCCGCCGCAGGCGGAAGTTTGCTTCCGACCTCATGGACCAGCCGCTCAAGGTGCTCTGCGAACTCGGCGGTTGGAAGGAGGCCCAGACGGTGCTGCACTGCTACCAGCGGGCCGATGAGGCACAGCTCAGGAAGGCGCTCGAGAGCCGACGCAGAGTTCGCGCCTGAGACCAATCAGCGGGAATCAAACGGCGGGAATCCGGTACGGTATGCCCGTAAGTTCAATTACCCCAAGCAGATGTGAACCTGTCGGCTTCTGCCCACTCGGCCCACCGCACCTCACCCCATCGTGCCGCCGTCAGCACCAGGAACTCGAACGCCAGCCGGACGGCCAGCGGCACCGTTGATGCCCGCGCGGTCCGGATGGCCGCGGCCACCTCTCGATGCGGCAGCGCCCGCATGTGCTGCACGACGTCACGCTGGGGACCCAGGACCGGGTCGATCCGGGCACAGGGGTTGTCGATCCGGAACTCCATCGCCACCGCCCACTCCAACACCGCGCGGATGCGCTGCCGCAACCGCCGGGCAGTGTCCGCCTTCGTGTGCCAGATGGGAGCGAGGATCTCCAGCACGTCGGCGCTAGTGACCTCCGAGACCGGCATCTTCCCGATGCGCGGGAAGGCGTACCGCTCGAAGGTCAAGATCCAGTCGCGGCCCTGCGCCCGACTTCGCCAGCCGGCTTGCTTCTGTTCCACCACACGCGCGGTGGCTTCGGCGAAGCTCGGTACGCCCTGCCTACGACGCTTCTCGGCAAGCGGGTCGCCGCCCTCGCGGGCCAGCTTACGGTTGGCCAGTGCCTTCTCCCGGGCCTCGGCGAGGGAGACCAGCGCGACGCTGCCGAGCCCGAGCTCGCGGCGCCGACCCCGGATGACCAGGCGCTGAATCCAGCTTCGGGTTCCGCTCGGCTGGACGAAGAGGTACAAACCGTTGCCGTCCGCGTGTCTTCCAGGCGGGGCAGTGCGCACGAAGGCGGCCGACAGGGCCTTGTCTGGATGGCGGCCCTTGGGCTTGGTTTTCCGCGGCGGAGTGGCCTTGTTCGTTACAGTAACCATCCCCACATAATATAGGGGATGGGAGTGGATATCAATGGATGTTGTGAGCGGAGTGCGTTGCTAGTCTATACTCGTAACTTACTGTTATCACAGTCATTTATGGACTTAACTGGACGATACTGCACACCGGTCCAGATAGTCTGCCCATTCCTGGGTCGTGCGTGGCTGCCCGAGCACCCGGCACGCTCTCCTCTCCGACGCCCCGAGCTGCTGACGTACACGCACCACACAACGTCGTCGGCGCTCGGGGCTCAGAAGTTTCCCTGGGCCGCTTCCTCCACGATCAGCTTGTCCAGTGTCAAGTCCGCCACTGCTCGCTTCAAGCGCCCGTTCTCGCGCTCGAGCTCCTTCAGGCGCCGTGCCTGGCTTACCTTCATCCCGCCGTACTCCCGCCTCCACCGGTAGTACGTCTGCTCGGTGATGCCGAGCTCCCGGCTGATCAGCTTCACGGATTTGCCGCGGGCCAGACCGACCTCTGCCTCCCGCAGTCCAGTGATGATCTGCTCCGGAGTGTGTCGCTTCCTTCCCATCCTGACCTCCTCGCTGAAAAGCTTCAGACCAGCTCGATCCTAATATTGCTCCTGGTCTCGTTTCAGCGGGTCAGGTCACTCGAGGGGGAGCTTGAGGAGAATAAATGGTCTGCGAAGTCGACCTCACGCTACAAGGGTTCCGGGCTCACCCAGGTGGAAAAGTGGAAGGCGGTTTTCGGAATGGAACTCGACCTACTAGCGCCGGACCTCGACCTCGGCACCCTCTCCGGCACCGGCAAAGGGACCAAGTCCTAATACTTTGTCATATGACACTTCCTTCTCATGTACTGAAGAGTTCAAAATAGACTTTAGTTTCCTCCTCGCATCTCGAATGTTCTGAATTAGAGTTGGATCTCTTCCTTCTTGTGCGGCTCGACGGGACCCCTGGAATTGCTCGCGGCTAGGCACGCGCTCTCAGACTCCAGTCCGACACCACCTGCCTCAGCTCCGAGAAGAAGTTCTGTACGAGGACCACCCTCAGACCAAGCATCCGCCGTTTGCTGTCGGCCAACGATACGCCCACGACAGCGACGCAAGCCTGCCTAATCCCACCGGTGGGGAGTCCGTTTCGGGATACCCGGTCGCCGGGGATCGACGGGTCCTCCATCGACATATTTGAGTTTGCGGTGGCGACCGAGATATTGGAGGCGACCCGGTCGGCGAAGTTGGAGCCCCGAGCATGAGGCAGGGACACCCTACCTCTTGACCGATGGGGAGCTAGATGGCTTGCTTGCGGGGCTCCAACGGAAGCCCATGCTCCGCCTGCAATAGGAATTCGCTTATCCAGTGAGATGACCTTGATGACGTCCCAAGCAGATCGGTGTGAGAAAGTTGCCCGCGGGCTCGTGGAACCCGGTAAGGGGATTCTGGCTGCCGACGAGAGCCATCCCACCATCGCCAAACGTTTCAAAAGCATGGGGGTCGAGTCGACCGAGGAAAATCGCCGAAGCTACCGTGAGCTGCTGTTCACGACGGAAGGAGTCGAGGCGCAGATCAGCGGAGTGATTCTGTTCGATGAAACCCTGCGTCAGTCGACGGCCACCGGTGAACCTTTTCCGGGCCTCCTCGCGGCCCGTGGGATCTTTCCGGGGATCAAGGTCGACAAGGGAGCGAAGCCGCTCGCAGGGTCTTCGGGAGAGACGGTCACGGAGGGGCTGGATGGCCTGGCACCGCGCCTAGAAGAGTACTCCTCGCTCGGTGCGCGATTCACCAAGTGGCGGGCCGTCATCCGGATTGGTGACGGATTACCCACGGACTATTGCATCAACGCCAACGCACATGCGCTCGCTCGCTACGCAGCACACTCGATTCAGGCTGGGATGGTCCCGATCGTAGAGCCCGAGGTCCTGATGGACGGTGAGCACACGATCGAGGAGTGCTTTACGGTCACCGAATGGACGCTCCGACAGGTCTTCGCTGAGCTCTACCGACAAGGCGTATCACTCGAGCAGATCCTGCTGAAGCCCAACATGGTTGCCTCGGGGACCACTTGCCCTGTACGCGCTGGCCCAGATGAAGTGGCCTCTGAGACGATCCGTTGCTTCCTGCGGGCTGTACCCGGCGCGGTCCCAGGAGTCGTCTTCCTTTCCGGTGGGCAGTCCGAGGAAGAGGCAACCCAGCACCTCAAATTGATGAATCGGAACCGAGACGTTCCATGGCAACTGAGCTTCTCATACGGCCGGGCTCTGCAGGCCTCGGCACTCTCCGTGTGGTCCGGACGCGAGGAGAATCAGGCAGATGCTCAAGGTGTGTTCGCGGAGCGCGCTCGCCTCAATGGGGAGGCCCGTTACGGCCGCCCCGTATGAGCGCGGGCTATGAATTGGCTTATCTGCCAGGATGGATGGGTCTGGATTCTGGGCTTGGCGACTCTGGCGTTCGCGATTCGATTTGCTATGGAGAGAGCCTGGCTCGGGGCTACGGTTTTCGTGATCGCTGGGGTCCTCCAATTTATGTTCCGGTCAGAGATTCGAATCTTCTTTGATGCGATCGGGCGGTGGGTGTCCAGCGCATTACGTGTAATCTAGGGCTGAGTGTGTCGTTGATCGGCGGGGCCGCGCATGAGGAGATCGCGCGTTCGGCCGAGGACTTCAGGTGAACCGCGCCCAGTCCCCCCTTCCTGGCTCGGACGAGCATCTCGCGAGCGGCGAAACGCCGCGGGGGAAAAAGATCGGACTTGGGTTGGGGATCCTGTTCTTCTTCGTGATTCTCGCTCTGGAGCCCATATCTGAGCAACCGGCCGCGAACAACATGGCCGCCGTCGCCCTCCTCATGGCCACCTGGTGGATTACCGACGCGATCGCACTCTTCGCGACCGCCCTTCTACCGCTCGTGTTGTATCCGCTGTTGGGAATCGATAGCGGAGCGGCGACCGCCCCCGTCTACTTCAACAGCACGATCATCCTATTCATCGGCGGTTTCATGATCGCGCTGACCATGGAGAAGTGGGACCTCCATCGGCGCATAGCCCTATGGATCATCCGCAAGATCGGAGGAGGAGCCGGGCGGATGGTGCTGGGCTTCATGGTGGCTGCGGCATTCCTCTCCATGTGGGTCTCGAATACGGCCACGGCCATCATGATGATGCCGATCGGTTTGGCCATCGTATTACGGATGGAAGAGGAGTTCGGCGCCGAGGACACCAAGCATTTCTCGGTCGCGATCATGTTAGGCATCGCGTACGCCTGCTCGGTAGGGGGAGTGGCCACGCTCGTGGGGACCCCTCCGAACCTCTCGTTTTCCCGAATCTTCCAAATCACATTCCCTGAAGCTCCGGTGATCAGCTTCGGCCAATGGATTGTCCTGGGGCTCCCTATAACGGTCCCGATGCTTTCGGCGATCTGGCTGCTCCTCACTCAGGTCTTCTACCGCACTCCGGAGCATATTACGGTGGCGCGGGATGTGATTGAGAGTGAGGTTCGGAAGCTTGGACCGGTGTCTTTCGAAGAGCGTGGGGTGATGGCCGTATTCTCAACCACGGCGGTGCTGTGGGTCTTCCGTCGAAGGCTCGAGATCGGCCCGATCAGCATCCCTGGCTGGTCCGAGATCCTCCCGGACCCATCCTTGATCGACGACGGTACGGTTGCCATCGCCATGGCCAGTCTCATGTTCTTCATTCCAACCCGGAGTCCCGGGGCACCGGCTCCGCGCCTCATGGGCGCCGATGTGATTCCGAAGCTTCCGTGGAATATCGTCCTGCTCTTCGGGGGAGGTTTTGCTCTGGCGCACGGCTTCCAAGTGACGGGGCTATCAGCACTCATTGGCGAGAATTTCGCGGGGCTCTCCTCGGTTTCTCCGATTATCCTCATTGCGGTCACCTGCTTCACACTCTCGTTTCTCACTGAACTGACCTCGAATACCGCAACGACCGAGATGATCCTGCCGATTATGGCTGCTGCTGCGGTTGCAGCTGGGGTCAATCCACTGATGCTCATGATTCCGGCGACGATTTCAGCATCTTGCGCGTTCATGATGCCGGTCGCGACGCCGTCCAACGCAATCGTATTCGGGAGCGATCGCGTCACGATTGCGCAGATGGCCAGAATCGGGGTGTTTCTAAACCTGGTGGGTGTGCTCGTTGTGATGACGGCGTTCTATCTGATAGGCATCTCGATCTTCGACGTCGATCCTTCGGTGCTACCGCCCTGGGCTGTCCTCGCACCGGCTCCTTAAGGCGTCCCAGATCGGTGTAGTTGCACCGAGGGAGGCGGTGTCTCGCCTCTCTCGCAGGCACTATGTTGCGCTTCGGTGTGAGAGCTCGGTGGACGTTCTTGGGGGGGGGATATGGCTGAGGTCAGGGTCCTGGTCGGGACGCGAAAGGGCGCATTCGTAATTAGTTCCGACGGAGCCCGGCGTGACTGGAAGATCGAGGGCCCCTACTTCGAAGGATGGGAGGTGATGCATGTTCAGGGATCCCCGGCCGACCCGGATCGACTCTACGCCTCGCAGTGGACCGACTGGCACGGTCAGCTCGTGCAGCGATCAGACGACGGCGGGAAATCCTGGGAGCCGGTCGGCAACGAGTTCACCTACGAAGGAGTCGTGGGGACTCACCAATGGTACGACGGCACTCTACATCCCTGGGAGTTCAAGCGGGTGTGGCACCTAACGCCATCGCCGGGTGACCCGGACACCGTTTTGCAGGCGTCGAGGACGCAGCCCTGTTTCGTTCCAGTGATGGTGGTCAGTCCTGGGGTGAACTCGCGGGGCTACGGACGCATTCCACTGGACAAGACTGGTCGCCAGGGGCCGGAGGAATGTGCCTTCACACGATCTTGATCGACCCTGCTGACGCACGGCGCATGTACGTGGCCGTTTCGGCGGCGGGTGCTTTCAGGACCGAGGACGGTGGCGAATCCTGGCATGTTGCGACCGGAGGCCTGACTTCGAGCATTCTCCCCGAACCTGAAGCTCCGATTGGGCATTGCGTTCACAAGCTCGCGATACATCCGTCGCGCCCCGATACTGTCTTCATGCAAAAGCATTGGGACGTGTGTCGTACGGATGACGCAGGCGAGTCTTGGGTGGAGGTTAGCGGGAACCTGCCAACTGACTTCGGCTTCCCGATCGCCGTTCACGCACACGAGCCGGAGACGATCTACGTCGTGCCTATTCTCAGCGACGCCGTCCACTACCCGCCCGACGGAAAGATGCGGGTCTATCGAAGTCGCAGCGGGGGGATCAGTGGGAAGCGCTTACGGACGGCCTACCACAGAGTAACTGCTATCTGGATGTCCTGCGCGATGCCATGGCAGTGGATTCGCTCGAATCCTGCGGTGTCTATTTCGGCACCACGGGAGGTCAGGTGTACGCCTCTCGGGACGGTGGTGACAGCTGGCAGACCATCGCCGGGCACCTACCCAGGGTTTTCTCCGTGGAGGTGCAAACGATCCCGTGACCAGGGTCAGGGTCGCGCTCCCGGCGCATCTGCGAGCGCTGGCACACGTAGTGGGTGAGGTGAAGCTTGAGGTGGCGGGGCCCCTAACCGTTACCACCGTCCTCGACGCTTTGGAATCCCGTTATCCAATGCTACGGGGCACGATCCGACATCACGGAACCGACAGGCGCCGAGCCTACATGCGTTTCTTTGCCTGTGGAAACGACCTGTCGCACGAACCGCCGGACACGCTGCTTCCGGACTGCGTAAGCTCTGGCGACGAGGTTTTTTGCGTGATCGGTGCTATTCCGGAGGGTAACCATCCCACATTGACGATCGCCTTCTCTGACTCGAACCGAGTCACGTGGTTCGTTTGCCTAGGTCCTTCGTCCGACTTCTGTGACGAGTTCATCGAGAGGGGACTGGTGACCTTTCAGCGAGCTGGACGTAAGGATGTCGTTTTGGCGAGGGATGTTGGACCCGCGGCGGTGAGTGACCCGGAGAGTGCGAGAGAAGCGTTCCTTAGCTGCGGTGAACGTCTCTGGACGACCGCTCGATCGCGAGAGAGGTACCGAATCGAGATCAAGGGACACGGGGAACACGAACAGGGAGCGTACCGAGTGACGTCCCGAGAGACGGTGCACGTCACGATATCGGCGAGGACTAAGCCGGTTGGCCTTCTGACGGACGTTGAGCTTGAGGGCCTGGTTAGGAAGGCATTCGGCGAGGACAGGAGCTAGAGTTGGGAGTGTCGCGTGCGGGCAAGTCGGATCTTGCCCATCAAGAACGGCCGGTCTAGCGTTGGGTCTTACCGAGGGCGAGCGTCGGTTGTTCGAAAAGGATTCTTGGGAGGAGGCCGAACGGAATGGGAGGAGGAGGCCGGACTCACGCAGGAGACCATACTCACTCGCCGGCCGAAAGGCACGTGAATACGAGAAAAAGCGCAGGATTGGCACTCATCGCCGCGGTCTTCGTCTCGGCCTTTGGCCCGATCGCCTGTGCACCCGGCGACCGACCCGAGATCCTGGCTCTGGCCACCGCGGGCACCGGGGGGGTCTACTACCTCCTCGGCGGATCGATCGCCGAAATCTGGAGCCGTGATCTCCCGGGCCAACTCGTCGTGGCAGAGGTCACAGGGGGTTCGGTCGAAAACCTGAGCCTCCTGATGGGGGGACAGGTAGAGGTCGCTTTCTCTATGGGCACGAATGCCCTGGAGGCCTATGGCTCCAGGGGCTCGTTCGAGGGAGGAGAGCCCGAACGGGTCCTCGCGTTGGTTGCGCTGTACCCCAATGTCCTTCAGTTGGCGACCCTTGAGGGAACCGAGGTTCGGACCCTGAGTGACCTAGTTGGCCGAAGGGTCTCGGTGGGAGCTCCGGGCAGCGGGACTAAGGTTGCGGCTCGGACGCTCTTGGAGGCAAACGGAATCGGTTACGACGATTTTGAGCCCCAGCGCCTCAACTTCAACGAGACAGCGAATGCCATCCGGGATGGGAATGTGGATGCCGGATTCTGGAGCGCGGGCCCTCCGACCAGTTCGATAATGGATCTCGCTACGGCGCGAACCCTCCGGTTCATCCCCCTCCAGGCGCAGGAGGTAGAGCGCACCGCAGCCGTCGATCCCACGATCGTCCGGGACGTCCTCCCGGCACAAGCCTACAGAGGTCAAGATCAGCAAGTAGAAACGCTTAGCACCCCCAACGTCCTGGTGGTTCGGGCGGACATGCCGCAGGAGCTCGCATACGGGCTGCTTCGCGGGCTACTGGAGGCACAGGAGGAGCTCGAAGGCGTGCACCCCGTGGCGCGCCAAATCTCGGCCGAGTACACTCTCGCAGCCTCACCCATCCCGCTTCATCCCGGCGCCGTCAGATACCTACAAGAGACCGGGCACGCGGTACCGGATCGTCTGATCGCCTCCCCGTGAGGCCTCTGAGGACCCCGGGTCGAGCGTTGGTCAGGGCGTGAATTCCCCTCAAATCAAGAGGGGGACAGGGCTGGATCTTGGCCTCCCAACCGTGGCGGCCGGCGCCTTCGTTCTTCTCGCGATAATTCTTGCGCTGTTCCAACTATATACCTCCGGTGTTCGTCCGGTCGGACTCTTCTACCAGAGGGGGTTTCACCTCGCTCTCGTAGAGGTGCTCGCCTTCCTTCTGTTTCCAGCCAAGGGCAAAGCTGAGAAGGGTATCCGACTGGCCATGGCCGGATCCGTAGATGCGGCGCTGGTCTTCACAGCCACCTCGGCCGCCCTCTACCTGACTCTGAACTTGGACGCCATCGTGGCCAGAGCAGGCTCCCCGAACCCTCTCGACGTCATCGCGGGAGCCGCCGCAGTGATTACTCTCGTGGAGGCGAGTCGACGGGTGCTGGGGCCGGCGATCTCGCTCATCGCGGTCCTCTTTATCTGCTACGGCTACCTAGGGTCGTTTCTGCCGGGGATTCTCCGGCACGGTGGTTACGGAACCGGACGGATCGTGAGCCAACTCTATCTCGGTCAGGAGGGCATCTACGGAATCCCCCTGGGAGTTGCAGCCACCTTCGTCTTCATCTTCATCCTTTTCGGGGCCCTTCTCGACGTGACGGGTGCGGGCCAGTTCTTCATGGACCTGGCGTACGCCCTCACAGGACGGCAATCCGGGGGGCCCGCCAAAGCCGCCGTTGTGGCCTCCGCCGCGATGGGGTCGGTCTCAGGCAGTGCAATTGCTAACGTGGTAACCAGTGGAGCTTTCACCATTCCGCTGATGAAGCGGGTTGGATACCGGCCTGCTGAGGCGGGCGGTATCGAGGCGGCGGCAAGCACGGGAGGCCAGATCCTCCCGCCCATCATGGGTGCGGGAGCCTTCCTCATTGCCGAGTACACTGGACTCCCCTACCTGGAGGTGGTGCGGGCAGGGTTGGTGCCCGCGATTCTCTACGTCGGTACGGTCTTCGTGTTCGTGCACCTGGTGGCCGTGGCGAGAGGCCTCGGGGGGATTCCCTCAGAGGAACTCCCCAGGCTTGGAGCAACGATCGCGAAAGGCTGGCACTACCTTTTGTCCTTGGTGGTGCTCATCGCTGCTCTCCTGATGGACCTCTCGGTGACTCGGGTCGGGTTCCTCTCGTGCCTGTCCGTCGCAGCGCTAGCGGCAGCCCGAGCCGTGTGGGATCGGGCTAGAGGCGTCCACCACCCGGCGACGCCAGAACAGCCGGTGGGCGCACCGGCGGTCCCCTCGCCAGCCGATTGGGTCCGCGGTGGAATTGCGCGGGTGAGGGACGGCTTTGTCCTGGCGGGAAAAAACGCTCTTCCCGTAAGCTTGGCCTGTGGCGTCGCTGGGATCATCGTAGGAATCGTCGGCCTAACTGGTCTGGGCCTCAAGTTCTCCGCCCTCATGCTCTCCTTTTCACAGGGCAACCTGTTTCTTGCCCTGGTTCTACTCCTTATTGCAAGCCTCGTACTCGGTATGGGACTGCCGGTGACCGCTAGCTATATCGTCCTGATCGTCCTCGCCGGTCCTGCCCTGGTGAATGAGTTCGGAATGCCGGTCCTGGTTGCGCATCTGGTCGTGTTCTGGTTCTCTCAGGACTCGAACGTCACTCCTCCTGTCTGCCTAGCTGCGTATGCGGCCTCCGGCGTAGCCGGGTCCGATCCCATGAAGACGGGGCTCCATGCCTGGAAGTACGCGAAGGGACTTTATCTCATTCCCTTGCTCATGGTCGTGCACCCGGAGATCGTTCTGGGTGGACCCACATGGGTGGTGATCGGGAAGTCGGTTATGGCGATGGTAGCCCTCTCTGCCTTTGCAGCAGCGTTGGAAGGACAGGCTCTCCGACCACTGACCGGAACCGGACGGATCCTTCTGATTGCAGCGGCCGCGTCAGCCTTTCACCCGTCGTTCCTCGTGGGAGCACTGGGGGCGGCCGTTGCGCTCGCCTACGTCCTTACTGATCTTCGCGGCTCAAGGGATCTCGAAGTATCGTGAAGCTCCGCTGGGGATGGATCCCGCGGGTCAGCGGCTGTCCGCAGTCGATTGACGGGCCCCCATGTGGGATCAATGTGACGAAGGAGACTCTTCCCGTTCACGCCGAGGAGGTTCTATGTCCCTCAGCCCGAGGCGCTCCGTTGCGGGGTCCGTGGTGGTTCTCGCGCTCCTTACCGCCGGATGCTCCACCCCGTCAGTGCCCGCCTCCCTGGATGAGCTGGCCCGTCGGTCGTTGGCTCAGATAGATGGTGAACTAGAGGTTCCCGGTCTCAGGCAACCCGTCGAAGTCATACGAGACGAGTGGGGCGTCCCGCACATCTATGCCCAAAACGATGACGACCTCTTCTTTGCGCAGGGGTATGTCATGGCTCAAGATAGGCTCTGGCAGATGGAGATGTGGCGGCGCTGGCACGAGGGACGCCTCGCTGAGATCTTCGGGCCTGAGGCGTTCCCGTACGACCAACGCACACGGCTGATGATGTTTCGTGGCCCATGGGACGACTCGGAGTGGACGAGCTATCATCCCGATGGCGAGCGCATCTTCACCGCGCATGCCAATGGCGTGAACGCCTTCATCGAGCAGAATCGGGGGAATCTCCCGCTCGAGTTCCAACTCGCCGGATTCGAGCCGGATCCGTGGACGGCCCGCACCGTCGTGCTGCGCTGGGCTGCCCTCGCAGTGCCAAGCGTGAGAGGCCACGCGATCAACGAAATGCAGCTCGCATTGGAGGTGGCTCGGCTTGGAGCGGAAGAGGCCAATCGCCGTGCCGCACCGGATCCGTGGGACGAACTGGAGATCCCTGAAGGCCTCGATGTGAGCATCATCACCGAGGAGATTCTAGACGCGATGCGTCTGGGGGATGGTGATCCGTTCGTGAGGGGTAGGCTACCCGATCTTGAAGTGACGGAGCCCTTCAGGCAGCTCCTACCGGATGTGCGGATCGCGAAGTTACCACCTCAGATGATACCGACCGAGGGGAGCAACAATTGGGTCATGAGTGCCGAGCGCTCGCCGACGGGTGTACCGATCCTCGCCAATGACCCGCATCGACGAATCGAGATGCCGGCACTTCGATATTTTGTTCACCTCAATGCTCCAGGGTGGAATGTAACGGGGGGTGGAGAGCCACCGTTTGCGGGAGTGGATGCTGGCCACAACGAGCGCATGGCGTGGGGATTCACCTTCGCGGGGACGGACATGGTCGACGTGTATGTCGAGGAAGTTCACCCCGAGGATCCGAGCCTAGTCCGGTGGCAGGATGGGTGGGAGCCCCTCCGAATCATCGAGGAGCAGGTTCTCGTCAAGGGAGAGGCACCCCGTACCATCGAGTTGAAGTTCAGCCGGCACGGGCCGGTCTTTTACGAGGACCACGAAAACCGCGTTGCATACGCAGTTCGCTCGGTTGTGCAGGAGCCGGGAACGGCAGCGTATAAGGGCAGCTTTAAGCAGGCTCAGGGAGACAGCTGCGCTGACTTCTTCGAGCGCGCGATGTTCTGGTTGGTGCCGACCCACAGTCTCACCTGTGGCGACGTCGAAGGGAATATCGCGCTGCAAGTGACCGGACTCACGCCCGACCGGGACGGCTGGAATGGACGCCTGCCGGTTCCAGGCACAGGACAGTATGAGTGGAAGGGGTTCCGCAGTGATCTCCCCCGCGAGTTCAACCCAGAGAGAGGTTACATCACTACGGCGAACAACAACGTGCATCCGCCGGGATACGAGGGGCGGCCCGTTTTCTATCACTCTTCTCGAAACGTGGCGACTTCAAGAATCGCGCGCCTGCACCAGATTCTCGGTTCCGGAGAAAAGTTTTCGATCGAAGATCATAAGGGGATCCAACACGACGCCTATTCGCTACGGGCGGCTGCCGACATTCCGGCGTTCAAGGGCTGGACGTCCGAGGATCCAGATGTGGAGCGGGCTCGCAGGATGATTGCTGAATGGGATGCACTATTGAACCGGGAGAGCGGCGCGGCGGCGATATATGTCCGATGGACTGAGCTTGCCGATGCAGGTGCGCAGCAGCCGGCGCCGGCAAGTGAGGAACGGGATGCATTGGTCGAGGAGGGCCTGAAGCGCACCGTGGAAAGCCTCATTCAGGACTGGGGATCGGATTGGACGGCGTGGCGATATGGGAGAATTCATGAGAGCCCGCTCCCCCACTTGATGGTCTCTGCGTTCGACTTACCGACGGTGGAGCGGCCTGGCGGCTTTGGTACAGTCAACGCCACAGGAGCCAATTTCAGGAGAATTATCGACCTTTCCGACCTGGATCGCTCCGTTGCCAGTAACTCCCCCGGTCAGTCCGCGCAGCCAGGGAGTCCGTTTTACGGCAACCTCGTGGAAAACTTGGGGAACGGCGAATACTTCCCAATGGTCTTCACTCGCGGGGCAGTCGAGGAGCGAGCAGCTCACACTCTTACGCTGCAACCTGCGGCTCCCTGACCCTCCGCGAGGTGTCCCGACGGAGTACACGGCTGTTCGTGCCCGCGAGCCCCTCCATGCGCTCGGGGGCGTCGCTACCCGGATGGGCTCGAAGCCGCTTGAGGAATCCGAGCTTCTAAACATTCTCGGCTTCGTGCTGCACTTCTTCGGGATCTTCTTCGCCGGGAGTTTTGCGCGGGCCCTTCTAGGGCATGACCTTCCGACGTCGATCGGGGCGAGTGTAGCCTCCATCGCGAACAACGGACCGGGTCTGGGAACCGTCGGGCCTGTGGAGGACTATGCGTGGATGAATCCCGGATCACATCTGATTCTAATTGGGCTCATGATCGTCGGTCGGCTTGAGATATTCACGGTTCTGCTTCTCTTCCACCCCGATCTCTGGCGCCGCTGAGGGGACAGCGTCCATGATTCGCGTGACCTTCCTCGGAACCTCGGCCTCCCGGCCCACCCCCGGACGAAATGTCAGTGCTATCGCGCTCCAAAGAGAGGGGACCTTCCTCCTCTTCGACTGCGGCGAGGGCACTCAGCGACAAATGATGCGTTTTGGTACGGGTTTCGCCCTGGATCAGGTGTTCGTTTCGCACCTGCACGCCGACCACTACCTGGGGATTATCGGATTGTTTCGGACCCTGGCGCTGCAGGGTCGAACCGATCCGCTGCAGCTCTTCGGCCCCGAGGGATCGAGCGCTACCCTCGAGGCCGCAGTGGCGCTCGGTGGAAACCGTATGAGCTACGAGGTGCAGATTCAGGAGCTCAGCGGTGGGGAGTCTATCGACTGGGAGGGATTCTGCGTGGAGGCAATACCCGTCCGGCACGGGGTCCCCGCGCTGGGGTACGCGCTTCGGGAACACCCCCGCGCAGGAAGGTTCGACATCGACGCGGCGGTATCCCTTGGCATTCCGGAGGGCCCGCTCTTCGGTCGCCTGCACCGGGGCGAACCGGTCGAGTGGCAGGGCCGACAGATTCGACCCGATGAGGTCGTCGGTGCGCCGAGAGCGGGTCGGCTTGTCGTCTACACCGGAGACACGAGGCCCTGCGATGTGATCGTTGACAGCTCGCGAGGAGCCGACCTCCTGATCCACGATTGTACGTTCGCCGACGAGGGTTCCGACCGCGCGAAGGAGACACATCACAGCACCGCTCGCGAAGCAGCCGAGATCGCTGCCCGCGCGGGTGTGAAGCGCCTCTACCTCACGCACCTTTCCGCTCGCTATTCCGCGAACGTGGCCCCGCTCGAGAGGGAGGCACGTCAGGTTTTTCCCGCGGCAGAAGTCGCCCACGACGGGCTCGCCCTGGAGATCGCGTACTCTTTGGACGGTGAGGGAGGAGACTAGTGGTGGTCGGTGTGGAGGGTGTAGGGACCGGTTTGCCAGGGACCGTTGCCGTGGTCGGGCTGGGGCTCATGGGCGGTTCGCTATGCCGTGCGCTGAAGTCGACGACGAACCCCCCTCGGATCATCGGCTTCGACGTGAACCCCGTTGAAGGAGCGAGCGCTCTGCAGGCTGCGGCGATCGACCAGTATGAGCCGGACGGAGCGGGGATGGAGGCGGCGGACACGGTCGTGTACGCAGCGCCTCTCGGGGCCACACTCTCCCTGCTGAAAGAGCAGGCCGGTTCCTCCGAAAGCCAGGCACTGCTGACGGACATGGTCAGCCTAAAGGAGCCAGTCCTGAAGGCGGCGGCCGCGGCGGGATTGGCTCACAGATTCGTCGGCGCGCACCCGATATGTGGTGGCGAGCGATCCGGATTCGGTGCCGGGAGCTCTGAGCTGTTCGAGGGGTCGACTGTATGGCTCAGCTCCCGGGACGAAGCCCCGGCGGATATACGGGTGCGGGCCGAGCGGTTCTGGTCAGCGGTCGGTGGTGTGCCTCGTTGGATAGACGCAGTGGAACACGACCGCCGGATGTCATGGGTATCCCACCTCCCGCAGCTCGTTGCGAACGCGCTCGCCGGCGCGCTAGATGCGGCGGGCTGTACGAGGGACGAGCTGGGTCCGGGGGGGCACGATATGACCCGGCTGGCGGGGTCCAACCCGGAGATCTGGAGAGACCTTCTCGAGGCCGCGGCTCCTACGACAGGAACCGGCCTGACATCCGTGTCCAACGCGCTCAATGTTCTGGCAGACCTCCTTGCTCGTCGCGAAATAGACCGAATCGCAGAGTTCATGGAGCGTACGCGCGCGTGGAGCCGATCGGAGTGATTCGGGTTCCTGGCGACAAGTCCATCACACATCGAGCTCTTCTCTTGAGTGCGGTGGCGAATGGAGAGAGCCGGCTTCGCGGTCTCTTACAGGGTGCCGATTGCCAGAGCACCGCATCGGTCCTGCGGGCCCTCGGGGCAACAATCCCCGAGATCCCCCCCGCTGGTGCCGAGTTGCGGGTCGAAGGCACGGATTTCTCCGGCCTCCGTTCGCCCGGATCTGTTCTGGATTGTGGGAATTCGGGTACGACAGCTCGACTGCTTCTCGGCTTCCTCTCAGGTCTTCCGATAGAGGCGCGGATTACGGGAGATGAGTCCTTAAGATCCCGGCCGATGCGGCGGGTCACCAACCCTTTGGCGGAGATGGGGTCAGCGTTCTGGGAGAGTGGCGAGCCGGATCGCCTTCCCTTGAGAGTGAAGGGAGGCGAGCTCGAGCCCCTCTCGTACGTCTCTCCACATGCAAGTGCGCAGGTGAAGAGTGCTATCCTCCTCGCGGGGTTAACCGGAGGGGTTGAAGCAGTGGTGGTGGAACCGAGTCGCTCCCGAGATCACACGGAGCGCATGCTTCGACGGATGGGTGCTCAAGTCAGCGAGGCTGTTACCCGCGAGGGATGGGAAGTCGGTCTTCGAGGCGCCCCGTCGGAGCTTGAGCCACTCGATCTTTTCGTCCCCGGCGATTTCTCATCAGCCGCATTCCTCATCGCCCTTGCCCTTCTGGGCGGATGCGGCGACGAGTTGCGGATCGAGAACGTGGGACTCAACCCCACTCGGACGGGGCTTCTGGACCTTCTGCGTGAAATGGGTGCCCGGGTTGAGGTTCAGAGTCTGCGCGAGGCCGACGACCCGAAAGGGGAGCCCGCCGGTGATCTGATCGTTCACCCATCTGACCTGCATGGAGTTTCAGTGGGAGGCGAGCTCATCCCGCTCCTCATCGACGAGATCCCGCTACTAGCGGCCGTCGGGGCGCTCGCGGCGGGCGAGACCGAGATTAGGGACGCAGCCGAGCTTAGGGTGAAGGAGTCGGACAGGATCGCGGCGGTCGCTACCAATCTTGCTTCGGTGGGAGTGGGTGTAGAGGAGCTGCCCGACGGATTTCGAGTCAGTGGACACACGGGCGGGCTCCGCGGGAAGGCCACAGTCCTGGGCGACCACCGGATCGCGATGGCCTTCGGTGTTCTCGGTGCGCTGCCTGGGAATGAAGTGGTGGTGGATGACCCTCAGGTGGCCGATGTGAGCTTCCCGGGATTTTGGGAGCTGCTAGCACGTCTTGCAGACCGTGATGGGGGCGAGCCCGAGGAAGACGGAGCGTGATGGTCAGACCGCTGGAGCCCTTCGTGGTTACGATTGATGGTCCCGCTGGATCCGGGAAGTCCACAACCGCCGAAGAGGTCGCACGGAGGCTCCGGTTCAGACACCTGGACTCTGGTGCGCTCTATCGCGCTGTAGCGGTGGCGGTTCTCCGTGCTGGTATTCCTGACGCACAGTTTGACGCGCTCGACCAGACAGCGTTGGCACGGCTTGAGATCGAACTGAAGCCCACCGAAGGAGGCTTCCGCGTGTTTGTCGGGGGGACGGATCCTGGCGAAGATTTACGGTCAGTGGCAGCCACCGACCTCGCTCCAGTTCTCGCCAAGAACCGCTGGGTCCGTCAGAAGCTTGGCCAGATCCAGCGGTCGGCCCTGTCCTTCGGGAACCTCGTTGCGGACGGGAGGGATATGGGCACGGTCGTGTTTCCAGAGGCCGGACTCAAGGTGTTTCTGTCCGCGTCGTTGGAGGAGCGTTCCCGGCGTCGACTCTTGCAGCAGAGCAAGCCCGTAGATGCGCAGTCTCTAAGCGAAGAGGCGCAGCGAATCACGGAGCGAGACGAGACGGATGCCAGCCGCGATATCGCACCGCTAAAGCGGCCGACGGGCGCACTCGCGATCGATACCACCGAGCTTTCGTTCGAGACTCAGGTGGCGCAGATTGTAGCTGCCGCGGTGGCCTTGACCGGGGAAGCCACGGAGAAATAGCTTACCGCGTCTACATTCGGAGTCGGTAGGGCCTCTCGACCCCTTGGTCGCGGCCTTCCCGCATATTCACCCGGGCGGATTCTGACTGACAAGGTTGCGCCTCCTACTCGCGCACTCGAGGCCAGGCCCGCCCACAGGCCCTTTGACCGATCCTTACCCCGGTCGGAGGAGACAGGCAGCGGGTCTCGTATGTCCAACCAGATTGATGATCTGAACCCCCCGGAGGTCTCGGAAGAGCCTGCCGTGGACGAAGGCACGGCTGAGCCCGGCTCAGTGGTCACCGCAGCTTCACCAGAGGCCGCGGAGGCGCCTCCGGTGACACCACCAGATTCGGGAATCTCCCCCGAGCTCTCCAACGATCCCTACGGTGAGGAAGAGATGGATATCACCAGGGACGATTTCGAAGCTCTTCTGGAGGAGTTCGGAGGTGAGATGCAGGACGCGCGGGAGGGAGAGATCGTAAACGCGCGTGTCCTTTCGCTTTCCGACACATCTGTCATTCTTGAATTCGGATTCAAGAGTGAGGGATCTGTACCCCTGGACGAGTTCAAGGACCCTGACGAGCTCTCTCCTGGGGATGAGGTGGAGGTCCTGCTCGAGAGTCTCGAGGACGACGACGGGGTTGTCGTCCTTTCGAAGCGCAAGGCGGACTTTCTACGGGTCTGGGAGAAGATCCGGGAGGCGCACGAAAACGACCGCGCCGTCAAGGGCACTCTTGCCCGCAAGATCAAGGGCGGCGTCACTGTAGACCTGATGGGAGTGGACGCCTTCCTGCCCGGCTCGCAGATAGCCCTGAGGAGGGTTCCGCACATCGAGGATCTGATCGGTGAGACCTACAAGTTCAAGATCATCAAGCTGAACAAACGGCGGCGGAACATTGTCGTTTCACGTCGCGTGATCCTCGAAGCCGAGCGAGAGAAAAAGAAGGAGAACCTCGTACGTGAGCTCCTCGTGGGGCAGGTGCGCGAGGGACTCGTAAAGAACATCACGGACTTCGGTGCCTTCATCGATCTAGGGGGACTGGACGGCCTCCTCCATATCACCGACATGTCGTGGGGTCGCGTCGGCCATCCGTCCGAAGTCGTGGAGATCGGGCAGCCGGTCGACATCAAGGTTCTCGACATCGACTGGGATCGAGAGCGAATCTCTCTCGGCCTGAAGCAGCTCCTTCCCTATCCCTGGACGGACATCGACAAGAAGTATCCTGTGGGATCCCGCGTTCATGGGAAGGTGGTCTCGATAACGAATTATGGAGCCTTCGTCGAGCTGGAAAAGGGCGTGGAGGGGCTGGTACACATTTCAGAGATGTCCTGGACGCGGAACATCCGACATCCCTCGAAGCTCGTCTCCATAGGGGACGAAATCGAGTCTGTCGTTCTGAAGGTGGATCCCCAGGAGGAGAAGATCTCCCTGGGGATGAAACAGATCGAGGAGGACCCCTGGCTCTCGCTCCCGATGCAGTATCCGACGGGTACAACGCTAGGCGGGACGGTCAGGAATCTGACCTCCTTCGGAGCGTTCGTTGAGATCGAGCCCGGCATCGACGGGCTGGTTCACGTCTCGGATATGAGTTGGACCAGGAGAATCGAGCACCCGTCGGAGATTGTGGACAAGGGAGACGAGGTCCAGGTCATGGTCTTGGACATCGATTCTGACCAGAAACGCATCTCATTGGGGATAAAGCAGCTACAGGAGGACCCCTGGCCTGGAATCGTCGAGGGCTTCGCCCCTGGTGTTGAGCCCGAGGGTGCTGTGGCGCGACTCCAGGACAAGGGCGTCGTTGTTGATCTGGGAGACGATATCGAGGGCTTCGTCCCTGCCTCCCACACCTCCGTAGACGATACGGAACGGCTCATTGAATATTTCAGAGCGGGAGAGTCCGTCGATCTCCGAGTCCTGGAATCCGATGCTGCAAATCGGCGGATCGTTCTTGAGGTCACGACCGCCCCGGAGAGGATCGAAGTCGAGGAGCCCGAACCAGAGCCGGAAGCTGAGATCGAGGCCGGATCGGAGGATTTGACAGAGGTGGTTGAATCCGATGAGGGCTCACTTGAGGAGTCTGATAGCGAGCTCGCTGCAGTGACCGAGGCCGAACCAGAGATCGAGACCGACGAGAGCGAGACTGGCGAACCCGAAGAAGAGGCGGCGGCGGAGCCGGCTGAGGAGGCGAAAGCCGAGACGATCGATGAGCCAGAGCTTGAGGCGGTTGAAGCCGCCTTGGAGACTGAGGTGGAGGAGATCGAGACTCGGGAGCCGATTGACGAGGTAGAGCCGGAGGGAGCGGCCGAAGAGGACGCTGAAGAGGAAGATGGTGACGCAGAGCAGGAATCTGCCGGGGAGGAGTCGGAAGACGCCGAATAAGGGCCGCCTAGGGGGTCGAGGATGAAGGGTCCAGAACCTCGTCCCCCACTTCGCCGGCACCGGTGCCTGGGCGTGAGTCGTCGCTTTCCAGCGGCGGAGCTCGCGGTGATCCTGCTGGTCGCCGGTTGCGCACCGGTGGATCCGCCACCGCCACCCGAGCCAGAGCGCATCGTTCTAGGGGGTCCTCCGATTCGCGAGGGGCCCTTCACCCAGGCCGAAGCGGTTGCCACTGCTGAGCTTCTGCTCGAGGCCGAGAGACTGCTCTCGGACGGCCGAGTTCCCGAGGCGCTCGACCGCGCGGCCCAGGTCGAGGCGAACTATCCAGAGTCCCCAGGGTCGGCGCTCGCCCTTTGGGTGCGAGCACGCGCGTTACGGGAGCTCGAGGATTGGGCCGACGCCCAGACCGCCGCGGAGACGTACGCCGGCCTTTTGTCAGCAGAGAGTCCGGAATACGGCCAGGCCTACCTGCTGCGCGCCGAGCTACGCAGATCGGGGGATCTTCCCGGCGGAATCGAGGCGGTCTTCGAGATTCCGGCAGGGGCCCAAGAGCCCGAGCTTCTCGGCGCGGAGGCCCTCGCGACACTCTGGGCGTCGGGACTGGCTACCCCAGAGCTCAGAGACCTCATTGTGGAGGCGCCTCGTCACCCGCGCGTGCTTCCCGTCTTCATCACTGAGTTGGCGGTTCGCAGATACCTGTCAGGGGACGAGGCAGAGGCTAGGGCGCGGGCGGAAGAGGCCCTGGCGTTGTCTCCCGGCCCCGACGTGGCGGAGCGGGCGACGAACGTGCTTGAGGGCCGAATCGTCGAAGAGCTGGAGGTGGCGGCGGTGTTGGGAGGGATTCTCCCGATCGCGGGGTCCCCGGCCGTAAGCCGCCTTGCCGAACAGATCAATGAGGGTATCGAGGTCGCGCTCGCGGTGGATGAGGAGGAGTTCTCCCGCCCCATCCGCTTCCTCCCGATCGAAGATGCGACCGATCCGGAAGCGATACCGGGCGCGGTACGCATGCTCGAAGGCGAGCGGGTCGCGGGATTGATCGGACCCCTGCAGGAGGCTTCGTTGGAGGCCGTGGTCCGTTCCCGCGGAACCCTTGTACCGGTGGTCTCTCCCACTGCGAGGCTCGTGCCACAGGGTGCGCAGGGAATCTTCTCTCTGAATGGAGTTGATCCAAACGCTGGTGAGGCGCTGGCGCAGCTGGTCCTCAGTTGGGGAATCCGCGAAATCGTCACGCTTCACACGGGCTCGACCGAGATGGAAGAGGAGTTCGGGTGGTTTCGCGAGGCGTTTGTGGCGGGGGGAGGGAGGGTGGTTCGAGTCCTGACCTATCCTCCCGGCGCGACGGGATTCCAGTCACATATGAGTCAGATCCTACAACTCAACCCCCGCGGTCTGGTGCTCCTGCTTCCCCCTAGTGACGTCGAGCTACTTGCTCCGCAGATCGCCTTCTATGGCGTAGACGAACTGCCCGATCTCACTATCTTCGGGAATCAATCCTGGACCTCGGAGGGAGTGCTCCAAAGTGTTCAGGCTCGGAGCACGGAGGGGGTGCTCGCGGTCACGAGTTGGGTTGGACAGGGAGAATTCGGGCCCGGATGGCAGGCTTTCGTTGAAGCCTACGAGGAGCACTTTCGACGGAGCCTCCGCTCGCCCACCGCGGCCCTGGGGTATGATGCGGCGCGCCTGCTCCTTAGGGCGACCAGGGAAGGGGCCGGCACGCCGGCGGGCACACTCGAGGCTCTCGAGCGGATCCAGGGACTCCCCGGCGCCACGGGTTTCCTCTCGGTGGTAGATGGGCGGATCCGGCGCTCCTTCGTGCCCGTGCGGATCGAAAACCGCAGACTGGTCCTCCTCACGCCCTGAGCGACCGGCGCTGGAGCGCGCCCAGGGCCCGGATCAAGGGCCCCTCCCCACACATCCGGAGAGCTGACCGTTCGATGAACGAGCGATTGGAAGAGCTGGAGCGTCTTAGGCGGGAAAGCCTCGTTGGCGGGGGTGAGGAGCGCCTGAAGGCCCAGCACGACAAGGGAAAGCTCTCGGCTCGCGAACGACTCGATCTGCTGCTCGACGAGGATTCCTTCGTTGAGCTCGATCGATTCGTGACCCACCGCTCCTCTGATTTCGGGCTGGCCGAGAAGAAAATCCTCGGGGACGGGGTCGTTACCGGCTACGGTACCATCCTCGGCAAGCCGGTCTACGTGTTCTCACAGGACTTCACGGTCTTCGGGGGCTCGCTGTCCGAGAGTCACGCGGAGAAGATCGTGAAGCTGCAGGATCTAGCGCTGAGAAACGGCGCGCCCCTCATTGGTCTAAACGACTCCGGGGGCGCACGCATCCAAGAAGGGGTCGTGTCCCTTGGGGGCTATGCCGACATCTTCTTGCGTAACACGTTGGCGTCGGGGGTCGTACCGCAGATCTCAATCGTCCTGGGTCCCTGCGCCGGGGGAGCTGTCTACTCGCCTGCGATCACCGACTTCGTGTACATGATCCGGGGCACGAGCTACATGTTCGTGACCGGTCCGAATGTCGTGAAGACCGTTACTCACGAGGACGTGGACATGGAAGGCCTAGGGGGCGCCGACGTTCACGCGTCAAAGTCTGGTGTCGCCCACTTTGCTCATGAGTCCGAGGCTGAGGCCCTGGATGCGGTCAGGGAGCTTTTCCGATACATCCCCCAAAACAATACCGGAGAGCCTCCGACGTCTCTGGGGGAACCGCCCCCCGAGGGCTCGACCGAGGCGCTCCTGACGGTGGTTCCCGACAGCCCCAACAAGCCCTACGACATGAAGGAGGTGATCGGGTTCATCGCGGATGGAGGTCGGTTCTACGAGGTTCACGCCCGCTTCGCAGAAAACCTCGTGGTAGGATTCGCACACCTTGGAGGCCACAGCGTTGGCATCGTCGCGAATCAGCCCGCGGCTTTGGCCGGTGTGCTGGACATCGACGCCTCGGTAAAGGGAGCTCGCTTCGTGCGCTTTTGCGATGCCTTCAACATTCCTCTGGTTGTATTCGAGGACGTGCCTGGATTCCTGCCTGGTGTCGGTCAGGAACACGGGGGGATCATTCGCGAAGGAGCGAAGCTCCTATATGCCTTTGCGGAGTCCACAGTACCTCGGCTGACCGTGATCACGCGCAAGGCCTATGGGGGAGCCTACGACGTCATGAACTCGAAGCACATCCGAGGAGACCTCAACCTCGCATGGCCTACGGCTGAGATCGCGGTGATGGGGCCAAAGGGGGCGGTCGAGATCCTCTTTCGGAAGGAAATCGCCGAGGCCGAGGATAGGGAGCTCGCGACGGAACAGCGCATCGAGGCGTATCGGGAGAAATTCGCCAACCCCTACGTCGCAGCGGCTCGAGGTTATGTCGATGACGTGATCGATCCGAGGGAGACCCGCGGCCGGCTCATCTCTGGGCTGGACATGCTCCGAAACAAGCGTGACGCAAACCCCCCAAGAAAGCACGGAAACATCCCGCTCTGATGGACCGTTGTCTCTACTGTAATGCTCCGATGAGCGGTCCGTGGCCGGATGCTTCGGGGAGTCGTGGGCCATCCAGGCGGCGCGAAGCATACGACCCTGAACTAGGGCGCCTCTGGAACGTCTGTCGTGCCTGTCACCGCTGGAACCCCGTTCCGCTGGAGCTGCGCTGGGAGACATTGGAGCGGTTGGAGACCTCAGTGCGGGCACGAGGTCGGGTAGTTCTCGCTTCGGACCATTTGGCGCTCATCCGGGTGGGCGGGGACGACATCGTCCGGGTCGGCGCACCATCTCTTACCGAGTGGGGCGCGTGGCGGTATGGAACGCGTCTGATGACGACCCGGCCTCGCCAAGGCTTCTTCGCACGGACACTTGGAACGCTGCCGCCCGCACCTCTGGAAGGGTACGACCCCTACGGGCTCTCCGGGCCAATGGGGGGAGTGGGGGGGAAACAAGGTCCCATACAGTGGTTGGCCTCCCCCTTCTTGGATCACGCTCGACCGCTCACCATGGGCTTCGCGATCGCGCCGTTCGCCCGGGAGTGTCCGTCCTGCATATCTCCTATGCCCATACAGCCGTGGGACTTTTCCCGTGTGAGTTTCCATGTGTCCTCAAATAAAGTCAGGGTCGAGGCGGACTGCGCGAACTGCAACACACGCGTTCTCCTTGAGCTGACTGCCGTACGCGCGGCGTTGCGGATGGGGTTGGCGATTCTCGATAACGACCACGCAGCGCGAGCCGTGGGAGAGCGAGCCGGCGCAGCTCTAGAGGGAGTCGGGGGGGGCCGTGTTTTCCTCAAGGGTCTGGGTGAGCTTGGGATGCTCCTTGGCGAGCTGGATCGAGTGGCCCGAGTCGCGCTCGGCATCTCGCTCGATCTCGATGCCGAGGCCGATTCGCTGGAATCGGAATGGAGCACGGCCGAGGAGTTGGCATCGATCATGGACGGCGAGCTCACCGATGTCCCCGGGTTTAGGGAATTCCGAGCCCGCGTGCTTGGGGAACCGATCCCGCCGCCGTCAGGCGAGGGAGTCAAGGGCGACTCATGAAGACCGTCCTGGTCGCGAACCGCGGTGAGATCGCCGTTCGGGTGATCCGAGCGTGCAGGGAGCTCGGGTTTCGTTCGGTGGCGGTCTTCTCCGAGGCCGATCGAGGAGCACCCCATGTTCTCTGTGCGGACGAGGCCTATCTGCTGGGGCCGGCTCCTTCGGCGGAGAGCTACCTTCGGATCGATCGAATCCTCGCGGTTGCGGAGGCGAGTGAGGCCGATGCCATACACCCGGGCTACGGTTTCCTCGCGGAGAACGCGGCCTTTGCAGATGCCGCGGAAACCGCCGGATTCGTCTTCGTGGGTCCTACACCCCGTACGATCGCTGCGATGGCCAACAAAGTTGAGGCCCGCCGAAAGATGAGTGAGGCGGGGGTTCCGACTGTCCCAGGCACCGAACGCCCGGTTCGAGACCGTGGAGACGCCTTGTCGTTGGCCGACGAGATCGGATACCCATTGCTCCTCAAGGCGGTTTCCGGCGGTGGAGGGAAGGGAATACGGGTGGTGGAGACGGCCGAAGAGTTGAGCGCAAGCTTCGAGGCCGCCACAAGGGAAGCCAAGGGGGCCTTCGGTGATGATTCGATCTACATGGAGCGCTACCTTGACCGCCCCCGCCATGTTGAAGTGCAGCTTCTCGGAGACGGAAAAGGGGGCGTCGTCCATCTTGGAGAGAGGGAGTGCTCTATTCAGCGGCGGCATCAGAAGCTGATCGAAGAAGCTCCGTCTCCTGCCTTGACGACGGCGCTGCGAGAAGAGATCGGGCGGGCCGCCGTCCGCGCTGCTCAGGCTCTGGACTACCGAGGGGCCGGAACTGTGGAGTTCTTGTTTCAAGACGGCGTCTTCTTCTTTCTGGAGATGAACACTCGGATTCAGGTAGAGCATCCCGTGACCGAATGTCTGACCGGCATCGACCTGGTGCAGTGGCAGCTGAGAGTCGCCGACGGTCAGGCGCTGACCTTCTCTCAGAACGAAATCCAAACGCGAGGCCACTCCATAGAGTGTCGCATCACAGCGGAGTCATCGGCTCAGGGGTTTCTTCCCTCGACCGGGACGGTGGAGTATCTCGAGGTTCCCTCGGGGCCTGGTGTCAGATGGGACGGGGGAATCGCGGTGGGTAGCGATGTCGGGCTACACTACGACCCGCTTCTTGGGAAGCTCGTGGTTCACGCGCTGTCGCGGAGCGATGCCATTGCGCGCATGGCGCGAGCGCTGGACGAGCTGGTGATAAGCGGCGTTGAGACTTGTCAGGCCTTTCATCGGGGGGTCATGGAAGAAGAGGACTTTAAGACCGGCAAGTTCACGGTCCGGTACGTGGACGAGCACCCGGGGCTTCTCGAGCAAACGGCTGCTGAGGAGGATCACTCCGCCATCGCTGCCCTCGCGGTTCTGCTCGAGGCCGAGCACCAGGCGGCCGCGTCACCACCTCGGCTGGTGGGCAGAAGCGATCTAGAGGGTGCCTCCGCCTGGAAGGCCGCCCTCCAACCGTGGCGCGAACCTGCGTGACCGAGCTCATCGAGGTGGGGTCCCGGTGCGAGCTAACCGTAGATGGAATCAATTCCGAGGGAGCGGGCGTCGGCCGTCTCAGCGAGGGCCGAGCCGTCTTCACCCCCCGCACTGCCCCCGGGGATCGAATCGTTGCGGAGATCACCTCCGTGCACCGGCGGTGGGCGCGCGCGCGCCTCTTGGAGTTGCGAACCGCTGGTGCCGATCGCCGTCGGCCGCTCTGCCCGCACTACGATTGGTGCGGGGGCTGCACATTAGACCATCTGAGCTATCGGGCACAGCTAAGACTGAAGGGCAGCCTTGTTTCCAGTGCGCTGAAGCGCATTGGGAGGCAAGGCGCATTGCCGCAGCCGAGTCTTCGGCCTTCGCCGAGAGAGATCCGGTATCGAAACCGGGTGACGATGACGTTGACCCGCACCAATTCGGAGGAGGTTGCCGCAGGCTTCCATCGGCTGGAGGATCCGGGGAGCGTTCTAGATGTGGACGGCCGCTGTCTCTTGCCTGAGGAGCCGATCTCGAGGGTTTGGGATGCGCTCCGAAAGAACTGGGGCCCGGGTGCTCACCGATTGCCCCCCGGGCCAAGCCTGCGGTTGACCCTTAGGGTCGTCGGTGGAGAGGACGTGCTTCTGTTGGTCGACGGGGGCAATGGCCCAGGTGATCCAGATACGCTGATTGCCGAGGTTCCGGGCCTTCGCGCCATCTGGCATCGGAAGAGCGGATCGTCTCAATCCCCTGGCCTCATTGCGGGTGAACCTCGGCTCACCGAGATGTGGCACGGCGAAGAGGTTGAGGTGCGACCGACCGCCTTTCTCCAGGCCAATAGGAAGGCCGCCGCGCAGCTTCATGACCGGGTGATCGCGGAGGCTGGTGCGGTGCGCGGAAGGAGGGTTATCGACGCATACTGCGGCTTCGGCGCCTTCGGACGTCGACTGGCTCTCAGCGGAGCGTTGGCCGTCGGGATAGAGGCAGATCTAGAGGCCGTGCGGATGTCAACGGACCGGCCGGTCTCCACATTCAAGATCATGCAGGGAAAGGTGGAGGACCTGCTCTCCGAGGCTCTTCCGGCGGATCTGGCAATTCTGAACCCCCCAAGGACTGGCGTCGGAAGGGGGGTTATGGAGAGTCTCGCGGGAGCCGGAACCGGCCGAATCATCTACGTAAGCTGCGACCCCGCGACTCTGGCCCGGGACGTTCATCGGCTCGGAGAGGGATATCGGATTTCACGGATCGACGTGTTCGACCTCTTTCCGCAAACCGCCCATGTCGAGACGGTGCTTACGCTCGAGGCGGAGTGATCTCTGGCCGATAGCCACAAGGTGGGTGGGTGGACTACTTCGTACATATCGGAGAGCGGCGACTGCGAGTGGAACGGCTCGGTGGCGCGCTTCTGAACGTCGATGGCACCCCCCTGGACGTCGAGTTGGTGGCCCAGTCAGGCAGCCTCGTAAGGAGCGCTCGGGTGGGGAATCGATCGCTAAGGGTCATCCCGAAACGCACGGGCCGTGGGGATTGGATGCTCGAGGTGGGTGGTTCTTCCTACCGGGTCGAGGTGCTCGACGCTCGACAGGAGCCAGTTCGCGGCGCCCGGAACCCGGGGGCAGTTGAAGCGGGGCCCGCCCCACTGCGGGCACCCATGCCAGGGCTGGTGATCCGAGTGACCGTTTCGCCCGGAGAAGTCGTCGAGAAAGGTGATGGACTCATCATCGTGGAAGCCATGAAGATGGAAAATGAGCTGAGGGCCGAACGGACCGCGCGAGTGGCGAGCATTGTTGTGAACGAAGGGGCGACCGTCGAGAAGGATCAGCTTCTGGTCGAGTTCGAAGGGATGGAGCGTGCCGAATGAGCGCGGGAAAATGGACCGATTCCGGACTGGAAGTAGATCCTGTGTATAGGCCCGCCGAGGGCGGTGACGGCCACTCGACAGAGGTGGTTGATCCAGGCGCCTTCCCGTTTACGCGGGGGATCTACCCGGAGATGTACCGGGAGCGGCTCTGGACCATGCGGCAGTACGCCGGTTTCGGAACTGCGAATGAGACCAACGCTCGGTATCGCTATCTCCTAGAGAGGGGACAGACGGGACTCTCGGTTGCATTCGATCTCCCAACCCAGATGGGCTACGACTCGGATGACCCAAGAGCGGAAGGGGAGGTCGGACGGTCCGGGGTGGCAATCGATTCTCTAGAGGACATGAGGATCCTGTTTAGGGACATCGATCTCGAGGCCGTTTCCACATCGATGACTATAAACGCGACGGCGTCCGTTCTTTTCGCGCTCTACCTGGTGGTTGCGGAGGAGCAAGGTGTCCCCTTCGGTGGTCTCACGGGGACCGTCCAGAATGACATCCTGAAGGAGTACATCGCGCGGGGCACCTATATCTTCCCGGTTCAGCCCTCGCTGCGCCTTATCGCCGACCTGATGGCGTTTTGCGCGGAGCAAACCCCGCGCTGGAATCCGATATCGATTTCGGGTTACCACATTCGAGAGGCAGGGGCAACGGCCCCTCAGGAGCTCGCCTTCACTTTCGCGAACGGGCTCGAGTACGTGGATGGAGCCCTCTCAGTGGGCCTCGCTCTCGAGGAGTTCGCACCGCGGCTCTCCTTCTTCTTCGCGGCGCACAGCGACTTCTTCGAGGAGGTCGCCAAGTTCAGAGCCGGCCGTCGGCTGTGGGCCTCCCTGATGCGGGAACGATACGATGCTCCCGATCATGCCTGTCGTCTCAGGTTTCACACTCAGACCGGAGGATCGACGCTCACGGCCCAGCAGCCCTTAAACAACGTCGCCCGGGTCACCACCCAAGCCCTCTCTGCTGTGTTGGGTGGGACTCAGTCTCTGCACACAAACGGGTATGACGAAGCCCTCACGCTGCCATCCGAGGAAGCGGTCCGCGTGGCACTTCGCACGCAGCAGATCCTCGCGTACGAGTCGGGCGTGACTCGCACCGCAGACCCCCTTGCAGGGAGCTACTTCGTCGAGGACCTCACGAATCGCATCGAAGAGGAGGCGCGCGAGTACCTGGCTCAGATTGCAGGACGGGGCGGGGCTGCTGGATCCCTAGCCTACATGCGGGACCAGATTCACCGCGCGGCGTATCGCGTTCAGGTAGAAGTGGAGAAGGGAGAGCGGATTGTCGTCGGAATGAACCGATTCATTGAAGACGAGCCTCCAGCCCAGCGGAGGCAAACCGACTATCGTGCGCTGGAGGTCACGCAAAAAACTGCACTGGCCGTTGTCCGGAAGCGGAGATCCGACTCCCGGGTGGAGGAGGCGCTAAAGGCCCTGGCCCTGGCCGCTCGAGGAAGTGAGAACCTATTACCTATGATCATCGATGCCGTTCGAGCGATGGCCACGCTTGGAGAGATCTCCGGCACGCTCAAGGAAGAGTGGGGAGCCTTCGCTCCAGAGGTGTGAAGTACGTTGACGGTAGCGGCTTCCTCCGCCTTCATCCCTTCGGCGCGATCGTTACCTTTAGCACGTCATAAGGCCGAAAGGCGATCAGAGTCGACTTCCTCGCCAGAGCGAATGCATGCCCACTTACGAGTACCGCTGCCCGAAGGGGCACCAGTTCGAGCTCTTCCAGCGGATGTCCGACGAGCCGAGGGCCAGGTGCCCGACGTGTGATGCAGAGGCTCAGCGGCTGCTTTCCGCCGGTGCGGGCTTTCTCTTCAAGGGAGACGGGTTCTACATCACCGACTATCGGTCCGAGAGTTACCAGAAGGAGGCGAAGGCGGAGAAGGGGGACGGCGGGAGCAAGAAGGCCGACCAGGATGGTTCCACGCCCATGAAGAAGAGCGATGGCGACTCTTCAGGTGCATCCAAGTCGCCCGCGGGATCTTCGGAGGCCTCAGCCGGCAGCGGTACTACTCCCTCGAAGAAGTCTGACTGAAGGGCTAGATGTCGCAGGAAATCGTCCGATCACTTCTTGAGCAGGCCCTTCAGGAGCTGGGGGTCGACGACCCCGTTATCCATCTGGAGCGGCCTCGAGATCCTTCCCATGGGGACATTGCTACGAATGTGGCGATGACTCTCGCTGGAACCCTCTCGAAGTCCCCACGGGAGATCGCCGAAGCGATCGCAGAACGAATCCCTCTGACCGATTCAGGCGTGGACTCGGTCGAAGTTGCGGGGCCGGGGTTTCTAAACTTCCGAGTAACGACGGGCGCAGCGGGAAAGATCCTGGCGGGCATCCTTGAATCGGACGAGCAATACGGGCGTTCCGACCGAGGTCGCGGACAACCGGTGAATATCGAGTTCGTCTCGGCGAACCCAACGGGCCTCCTTCACGTCGGCCACGGCCGACAAGCGGCCCTCGGTGACGCCATCGCGTCGTTGCTCGAGTGGTCTGGATGGGCCCCCTTCCGTGAGTTCTACTATAACGACGCAGGTCGACAGATCGAGCGACTCGCGCTGAGTCTCAGGGCGCGTTACCAACAACACTTCGGCCGCGATTTCCCGGTGCCGGCGGACGGTTACCTGGGAGAGACGTTGGTCGACTTGGCCAGCGAACTCGCTGAGCTGGACGGAGAGCGCTGGCTGGAAGCGCCGGAGACGCAAGCGTTGGAGCGCATGCGGCTCTTCGCGGTGGATCGGCTACGTGCGCAGCAGGACCAAGATCTGACGGCCTTCGGGGTCCACTTTCAGGAGTACTTCCTCGAGTCGTCCCTCTATGACGATGGGCGGGTCGAACGAACGGTAACGGACCTACGAGAGACCGGGCTGGTCTACGAGAAGGATGGCGCCACCTGGCTCCGAACTACTGAGTTCGGGGATCAGAAGGACCGGGTCATGGTCAAGTCGGACGGGAGTGCCACCTACTTTCTGCCCGATGTGGCCTACCACGTGACCAAATGGGAGAGAGGGTTTCACAACGCGATCAACATCCAGGGATCGGATCACCACGGGACGGTCACCCGGGTCCGCGCCGGTCTACGGGCGCTCGGGCTTCCAGAAGGATATCCCGAGTATGTGATTCATCAGATGGTGACCGTCGAGAGAGAGGGCCTGCAGGCGAAATTCTCCAAGCGGTCCGGGGACTACGTGACCCTTCGCGACCTCATCGAAGAAGTCGGTGTCGATGTCACCCGATACTTCTTTTTGATGCGCAAGCCCGAGGCCCAGCTCGTGTTCGATCTGGACGAGGCACTCGATCGGTCAGAGCGAAACCCCGTCTACAAGGTGAAGTATGCGCACGCTCGCCTCTGTTCGGTCCTGCGAAAGAGTGGATTTGCGGAAGACGATCTTCGGCCAGAGGATGTGCCCCTCGAGCGGCTCGAGCATGAGTCCGAGCGCGAGTTGATCCAGCAGCTCTCGGAGTTTCCAGACGTGGTCCAGAGGGCGGCGGAACAGAGGGCTCCCCACGTTATCTGCGACTATCTGGAGAGGACCGCCGGGGAGGTAAACTCGTGGTACCATGCGGGCAACCCCACTCGCGATCCCGGCCTCGCGGTGCTCGTCGATGATTCCCAGCTTCGGGCGGCTCGTCTTGTTCTGACCCGGGCGGCCCGCATAGTCCTGAGGAACGGCCTACGCCTGCTCGGATTGGATGCCCCCGAGCGCATGGAGCGTCCGAGCGCGACGGAGGGGACCCCCTGAGGTGGCCATCTTGGTTGTAGGAAGCGTGGCGCTCGACTCGATGGAGACTCCCTTCGGAAAAGTGACCGAGGCCGTAGGGGGCTCCGCCGTTCACTTCTCGGCCTCAGCCTCGCTCTTCGCTCCCGTCCAAGTCGTCGGAGTGGTCGGCGACGACTATCCCACGGAGAAACTGGCCTTTCTGGAGGAGAGGGGAGTGGATCTCTCTGGGGTTGAGACGGTGCGCGGAGAGAGCTTTCGATGGTCCGGGCGATACACCTCAGACCTCTCTTCTCGCGAGACAGTCGAGACGCGCCTTGGTGTCTTTGCCGACTTCCACCCACGGGTCCCTCCCACGTTTCGCGATCCAGAGCTGCTCTTTCTAGGTAACATCGACCCCTGTCTTCAGCTCGAGGTTCTCGAGCAGGTTGAGCGGACGCGACTCGTAGCCTGCGATACCATGAATTATTGGATAGACGGGAGTCGGCCGGAACTCATGGAGCTGCTGGATCGGGTGGATATACTGATGGCGAACGACGAGGAGGTCCGGCAGCTCGCTGGCGAGGCGAACCTCGTGACCGCCAGTCGGTGGATCCAAGAACAGGGTCCTTCACACGTCGTGGTGAAAAAGGGAGAGCACGGGTCCGTGCTCTTCCTCAGCGAGGAGATCTTCTTCGTTCCGGGGTATCCTCTGGAGGACCTGAATGATCCGACGGGTGCCGGCGACAGTTTTGCGGGAGGATTCCTGGGGTTCCTGCACGGTGCGGGTGACCTTTCACCCGGAACGCTACGTAGGGCGGCGGTCTTCGGTTCGGCTCTCGGCTCTTTCGCGGTTGAGGACTTCGGAGTCGGTCGGATCGAGCGGTTGAGCCGCGAAGAGGTGGCAGAGCGCGTTCGCGAGCTCCGCCAGATGACCCAGTTCGAGATACACTGACCTCAGAGGGAGAGCGCCGATGTCCGCGGATGGCGGGGTGGACTATCGTTCGGCAGGAGTCGACCTGGAACGGGCCGAGCAGGATAAGGAGGGCTTCAGGTCGCTCCTTGCCTCCACCAAGGACGGCCTGACGCTCTCCGATCTGGGCTCGTTTGGCGGACTGTATGCGCTCCCCGAACACGTGACCGAACCCGTCCTGGTTTCGTCCGCGGACGGGGTCGGAACGAAGCTCAAGGTGGCTTTCCGCGCGGAGGAGCATCGGACCATCGGGCAAGACCTGGTGAACCACTGTGTCAACGACGTCCTGGTGCAAGGGGCCACACCGCTTTTCTTCCTTGACTATCTGGCGACCGGTGTGCTTGAGGATGGCGTGGTCCAAGACGTTGTCGCAGGTGTCGCAAAGGCCTGCGGGGAGAACGATTGCACGCTCCTGGGGGGGGAAACCGCGCAGATGCCGGGCTTCTACAACGAGGGAGAATACGACCTGGCGGGCTTTATCGTCGGGATCGTATCGCGGAACGAGATCCTCGACGGCGGCCGAGTCAAGGTCGGGGACGTGCTCATCGCCCTACCTTCGTCCGGGCTCCACACCAACGGATACTCTCTCGCACGGCGTATTCTGTTCGAGTTAGCTGAGTTGGAGGTCCAAGACCGGGTTCCCGGGTTGGACGAGACCGTGGCCGAGGCTCTACTAAAGATCCACCGGAGCTACCTGACCATCCTTGAGCCGGAGCTTCGTAGCGGCTCGCTCGTCGCGCTAGCTCATGTCACCGGAGGCGGCCTACCGGGGAACCTTCCTCGGTCGCTTCCGCCCGGACTTGGAGCCCTGGTTCAGGTGGAATCTTGGGAGGTGCCCATCCTTTTCCGGGCGCTCCAGGAGCTTGGTTCTGTCACAGAAGCGGAGATGTATCGGGTGTTCAACATGGGGATCGGGATGGTCGCGGTGGCTCCGAGGCCAATGGCCTCCTCCGTTCTTTCTCGTTTGCAGGGAGCTGGTGAGAGAGCTTGGATCTTAGGTGAGGTGACCGAAGAGCCGGGCGTCCGGTTTGTCTAGCGAGGCCGCTATATCGCCAGTGTCTACGAAGCGGGTGTCGCGGCTTCTCTCGGCTCTCGTCGCGGTCTTCGGCGCCTTGGGGCACTCAGCGGTCACGGCACAGCCCGCGGCAGAGGTGCTTTGGACGGAGTGTGCAGAGGGTGAGTCTCCGGAGCTAGGACTTCTTTGTGCGGATGCCGCGCTCGCGTTACAGGCGCTCCACGGGGGTGTGGGGCTCGAGATGACGGCTGGGGGAGCCCTGCCAGCGAGCCCGAGTACGGCGGGGAACCGGATGCAGGGGTCGCCTCGCGTCATCATCGATGTGGGAGGGACGTGGGCCACCTTCGGTCATCCCGACCTCTCCCGAGCCCGGGGTTCGGCGATCCCTGCCCATCGGAGTTTTCTCGTGGGCGCTCGCTTCACGACCGTTGTGGGGCTCTTCGAGGGTTTCTTCCCCGCCCCAGCGGTGGGGGGGGTCCTATCCGTTGACGCCGTCGGAACAGTTCAATGGGTGCGAGTCCCGTCATCCCCGGCCTCCCACGACTCGAAGGTCGGTTTAGGTGGGGGGGTCCGTGTGGGTGTTTTTCGTGAATCCTTCTCACTACCAGGGGTGACCGTCTCGGGACTGTATCACCGGACGGGGGAGCTGCAGTTCGGGACCCAGGTTGGGCCCGGAGCACTGACGGCTTTCGAGCCGTCCGTTACCTCGATCCGGCTAACGGTTGGGAAGGACCTCTGGCCGATTGGTCTCTCGGCGGGCGTGGGCTGGGACCGCTACCGGGGCGATGGTTGGATCGAGGCCCGTGCTTCGGGAGGTGGCCCGGAACCAGGCGTGGACGCGAGGAGAACCGAGCTCCGGGAGCTATCGATGAACCGCCGCTATCTGTTCGCCGGCGCCAATCACACCTGGGTCATCACTCAGATCGCGGCCGAGGTGACATGGGCTGGGTCTGGCTCGCCGATTGCCGAGCTGGACGGAACGGGCCCGTTCAATCCGGGTGGCGCAGAGCTGCAGGGTGTTCTGACTTTCCGACTGATCTACTGACATGAGGGAGTGAGTTGGACACAACCACGTCCGCCGCCGCTGCAATCTCTCCGGCCGACCGTCGATTCATGGATCGAGCGGTGCAGCTGGGACGTCATGGATGGGGGCGTGTGCAGCCAAACCCGATGGTCGGCTGCGTAATCGTCCGTCGTGGCGAGGTCGTCGCTGAGGGTTGGCACAGGGAGTTTGGCGGCCCACACGCAGAGATCGTTGCTCTTTCTGAGGCTCGTGAGGACGCGAAGGGCGCGACCGCTTATGTCAGCCTAGAACCGTGTCGGCACCGCGGTAAAACCCCTCCCTGCTCAGCGGCGCTGAGGGAAGCCGGGATCCGCCGTGTCGTCTTCGGTGCCGCCGATCCGTGGAGGGAATCTGGCGGTGGCGCGGCGGATCTGAGAGCGGGAGGTGTGGAAGTCGCAGGGCCCCTTCTCACGGAACGAGATGGCCGGTGGGAAAACCCCGGATTCTTTTCGAAGGCCAGTGATAGGCCCTGGGTAGCCCTGAAGCTCGCCGTGTCCCTGGATGCCAGAATCTCGGCCGAGCCCGGGGTGCGGACCGAGATTTCCGGAGGAGAATCCAACGCCCAAGTCCAGTGGCTGAGGGCGGGGTTCGACGCGATTCTCGTCGGAACGAATACGGCCTTGGTAGATGATCCCCTTCTCTCGGTACGAGGGGAAGTCAGCCCGCGTGTTCCTCCTCGACGGGTCATCCTGGACGCAGCTGGAAAGGTAAGTCCGAGCGCGAGGGTGCTCGCTGAGGGAAGCGCGCCGGTGAGTTTCTTTACTACCTCCGCTGGCCCCGCGTCATGGAGAGCTGGTGTCGAGGCGAGGGGGGGAATGATTACGGAGGTCCCAGCCGAATCGAGCGGCCGGGTTTCGCTATCCGCCGTCCTCGCCACGCTGTATGAAGATGGAGTTCAAACACTTCTCTGCGAGGGAGGAGGTAGGGTAGGTTCAGAGCTTCTGGGACTCGGCGTGGTGGATCGGGTGTACCTTATTATTGCTCCGAGGTTTATGGGGCTCACCGGTGTCCTTGCCTTCCCAGACGCACCCGCGACCCACTGGGGGCTGGGGGAAGAGCCAAGGCGATTCGGAGACGACGTATGGATGGTTCTGGAGCCTAAGATAGACTGATGTTTACGGGAATCGTCGAGGCCATAGGTCGAGTCGTCGCGACGCGAGAGGCTCCGGGGCTGCGAGAGTTTCGGATCAAGGCACCCGGGGAGTTCCAGGAGGGTCTGAGCATGGGCGCCTCAGTTGCCGTAGACGGGGCCTGTTTGACACCAATTGGGGTTCACGCGGACGGGTTTACCGTAGAAGCGGTCGGGACGACTCTCTCCCGTACGGTGGCGGGGAGCTACGGTGAGGGGAGTATGGTGAATCTGGAGCGAGCGCTAGCCCTGGGGGGGCGCCTAGACGGACATCTTGTGCAGGGACATGTTGATGGCCTCGGTCAGTTGCTACAGATTCGAGAGGCCGGAGGGTTCCGGCTTCTGGATGCCTCGATCCCCCCCGAGGTCCACAAGATGACCCTCGTGCACGGCTCTATAACGCTGAACGGAGTTAGCCTAACCGTCAATCGGTTGGAATCCGATAGTCGAGTGGAGGTTGCGATGATCCCGCATACCTGGGAAGTAACTAACTTCAGGTACCTGTCCCTAGGCGACGCGATCAACGTTGAGGGGGACCTGATCGGGAAGTACGTTGGTAAGTTGCTGCAGGATAAGGAGGACGGATTGCGAGGAGGAACGAGCGATGCCCTTTGATCGCATCGAAGAAGCCATAGAGGATGTCGCCGACGGCAAGATGGTCATCGTCGCGGATGACGAGGATCGCGAGAACGAGGGGGATCTCGTCTGTGCCGCGTCGGAGATCACCGCCGAGCATGTGAATTTCATGACCAAGTACGGTCGCGGTCTCATTTGCGTGGCGCTCACCCTCGAGCGTGCGGATGCACTCGATCTCCCTTTGATGACGGACCGAAATACTGACCCCCAGAAGACAGCGTTCACCATTTCTGTCGACGCGCATCAGAGATTTGGAGTAACGACCGGTATCAGTTCTCACGACCGGGCCACGACGATCCGGGTGCTTGCCGACACCGAAGCTCGCCCGTCGGACCTCCGGAGACCTGGTCACATCTTCCCGCTTCGGTCCCAGCCTGGAGGTGTCCTTAGGCGGGTCGGTCAGACCGAGGCCTCTGTGGACCTCGCGCGGCTTGGCGGTCTGCCCGCAGTCGGGGTAATCTGCGAAATCCTCAACTCCGACGGCACCATGGCTAGAAGGCCACAGCTCGAGGAGTTCGCGGAGGAGCACGGCCTAAAGTTCGTAACGGTGGCTCAACTGGTCGCGTACCGCCTGGCGAAGGAACGGCTGGTCAGGCGGATTGCCGAGGTTACGCTGCCGACCCCACATGGTGATTTCCAGCTCATAGGGTATGAGAGCCTGATCGACGACCGTGAGCACGTCGCGTTGGTGAAGGGAGAAATCACGAAACAGGACCACATACTTGTGCGGATGCATTCCGAATGCCTCACAGGAGATGTCTTTGGATCCATGCGGTGTGACTGTGGACAGCAGCTGAACGCCGCCATGGCCCGGATACAGCAGGAGGGGCTTGGGGCCGTAGTTTACCTGCGCCAGGAAGGTCGAGGCATGGGCCTCGGCAACAAGCTTCGGGCGTATGAACTGCAGGAAGAGGGTCAGGACACGGTGGAGGCGAACCTGACCTTAGGGTTCAAGCCAGATCTGCGGGACTATGGCATCGGGGCTCAGATTCTCGTGGACCTAGGACTGCGAAAGATCAGGCTGCTCACAAACAACCCAAAGAAGATCGTGGGACTCGAGGGCTACGGCCTGGAGATTACGGGTCGCGAGCCGATTCGGATTGAGCCGAGCCGACACAACGCGGACTACCTGGAAACGAAGCGGCGTAAGCTGGGGCATCTTCCTTGAGATCTGGCTCGAGCGGGGAGCCAGACCCTGTTGCAGTGCCTGAGGGACTGGAGGAAAGAAAAGGGTCGCTGGAAGGAGCGGGACGACGGTTCGCGTTGGTCACGGCGCGGTTCAACCCATCCATTACATCGCGGCTGCTCGAGGGCGCTGCAGGCGCCCTGGTCGAGCACGGGGTCGCCCCCGGCGATCTGGAGGTCGTACACGTTCCCGGGGCGTGGGAGTTGCCTTCGACGTGTGCGCGTCTGGTGGACCGCGGTGGGATCGATGGGGTGGTCGCGCTTGGCTGCGTGATCAGGGGAGAGACACCTCACTTCGAGTACGTGGCGGGTGAGGCAGCTCGGGGTCTGGGAGCTCTTTCCTTGGGGGCGCCCATTCCAGTGGCGTTCGGCGTCCTCACGACTGACAGCTTGGAGCAGGCGATCGAGCGGGCCGGCCCCGACTCTGGAAATAAGGGTCGGCAGGCAGCGCTCTCGGCCCTCGAGATGGCCAATCTATTCCGTGAGTTTCGATGAGTCGGCAGGCGGGTCCTTCTTCGCTCGACCGGCGAGACCGAATTGACCGCATGCGCAGTAGGGCGTGGGTGCTCCAGATTCTTTACTTGTGGGAGACCCAAGGTTGCGAAGAGCCGCTATCCGAGGCCATGGAAGCGGTCTTCCGCACAAGGAGAGTGGCAAGCGACCGGGTCCCTCTTGTGGCGAGGCACATGGCCGCTCTCGAAGAGTATCTGGGCCAAATCGACAGTGCGATCCGAGGCTCGGTAGAGAACTGGCGGCTGGATCGCCTCTCGCGTGTGGACCGCTCCATCCTCCGCCTTGCAGTGGCAGAGCTTCTATTCCTCCGGGAGGAGGTCCCCCCGAAGGTCGCAATCCAAGAGGGGATCCGCCTCGCTGGTCAGTACGGAGGGGCCGACTCGCCTCGATTCGTAAACGGTGTCCTTGACGCTGTCTATAAGACGCACGCCGATCACGGTGAACGCCCCTGAACCGACACACGTGATGAACCTCCTGGTGATGAATTGGTTAGACCGGGAGAACCCTCAGGCTGGTGGAGCCGAAGTCCATCTGCACGAGACATTCGGGCGCCTCGCCGAACGAGGGTGGGAGGTGACCTTGGTTACCTCCGGTTGGCCGGGAGCCGTCCCACGGGTAACCCTGGACCGGATAGAGATCCATCGAATAGGTAGTCGACATACCTATCCTCTCCTAGCGCCTCTCTATGTCCGACGGTCGCTCTCCGGCCGGGCGTTCGACCTGACGGTCGAAGACCTGAACAAGGCCCCGGTGCTCTCGCCACTGTGGGCGCCGAGCCCGTGCTTCCTGATCGTTCATCATCTCTTCGGGGCCACCGCGTTCCAGGGCGCCAGCGTTCCGATCGCGGCAGCTACTTGGTTGCTTGAAAGACTACTCCCTAGGTCGTATGCAGAGATCCCCATCGTGTCGGTCTCTGAGAGTACGCGCGCAGACCTTATCCATCGCGGCTTTCGCGCGGAGCGGATCGAGATCGTAGAGAATGGCGTGGACACGGAGCGATACGCGCCAGCCCCCGACGTCGAGCGCTTCCCGCAACCCACGCTCGTCTACCTGGGTCGACTGAAGAAGTACAAGCGGGTCGACCTGATCCTCAAAGCCGTGGCTAAGCTGAGGAGGGAAGGCACACCAGTGAGACTCCTTGTCGCGGGGCAGGGAGACCACGCACTTAGACTCAGACGCCAGGCCCAAGACCTAGACCTCGCACAGGAGGCGGTCGAGTTCCTTGGGTTCGTTTCGGAAGACGAAAAGCTAGAGCTTCTCCGCCGGGCGTGGGTGCACGTTCTGACCTCGGTGAAAGAGGGGTGGGGCATCACGAACATGGAGGCGGCGGCGTGCGGCACACCGACCGTCGCGAGTGACTCACCGGGGCTCCGTGAATCAGTGCTCGATGGCCGGTCCGGGTTTCTCGTTCGCCATGGCGACGTGGACACTCTAGCCATCAAGCTTGGCCTCATCCTATCCGATCCTTCCCTACGCGAGAAGATGGGCCTGGCCGCACGCGAATTTGCGTCGAGTCTCTCGTGGGATCGGACTAGCACCCGACTGCGAGGGCTGCTCGAAGCGGCTGTGGCCTCTGAGTCTGGGGAAGACTAGCTTCCGGTCCAAGGCACTGTCCTACTGATGAAATCATTCCGGAGGGCTGCATGCGGCTTCAGATCGTAACTCGCCACTGTGAGGTCCCTTCCAGGATACGAGCGCGGGCGGAGGAGCACCTGACCCGGCTCACACGATACGAGTCGCGGCTCTCGTCTGCCTCCGTGGTCTTTGAGATAGAGGGGCACTCCAAGAGGGTCGAAGCGATCCTCTCCGTGGACGGGGTGGAGCCGGTTGTAGCCCACGGCGAAGGCGACGAATTTGCTCCGGCACTGGAACAGATGGTGGGCCGGCTGGCCAAGATCCTCCGACGGCGTCGCGACCAGGCCAGGGATCACCAGGCTCCCAAACTCTCGGAGCTGGCACACGAAGGGGACTAGTCGACGCCGTGGCTGAATCTCTCAGAATCCAGGAACTCGTGGACTCACGGGGAACCTCGTTTTCTCTTGAGTTCTTGACCCCGGGGGTTCCACTGGACGGTGAGTGCTCGGACCCTGAGGTGGCCAGCCCAGGTCTGGCTTTGGCGGGGTTCGTAGAACGGTTTCCGGCCGGGCGAATGCAGGTGTTCGGACAGACCGAGATGATGTATCTGGCCACCCTAACCCCAGAGCTTCAACGGCAACGGCTGGAATCCTTCTTCTCTCGGGCGGTAGCCGCCGCCTTCGTGACCAAGGGTCAAGAGATTCCTCCACCCCTCCTCGAGGCAGCAACGAGCCGGAGCATACCGGTTTTTCGAACCGCTCTCACGACCAGGGACTTTTTCCGGAGGCTCAAGCCTTACCTAGAATACGCGCTTGCGCCGTCCACCTCCGTGCATGGTTCTCTCGCTGACGTTTACGGCGTCGGACTCCTCTTCATGGGAAGGAGCGGGATCGGGAAGAGTGAGTGCGTTCTGGATCTCGTGGAACGTGGGCACCGAGTGGTGGCGGACGACCTTGTACTGGTCGCGCGTAGGGGGCGAGACGTTCTAATCGGAAAGGGGCACGAGCTGCAGCAGCATCACATGGAGATCCGTGGCGTCGGGATCATCGATGTGAAGGCGCTGTTTGGCATCCGCGCGATCCGCCAGCAGAAGCGAATCGAGGTGGTAGTGCAACTGGAAGAGTGGGACGATGCCCGAAGCTATGACCGCACCGGCCTAGATCCTGAAGAATATGAGATCCTAGGGGTCTCACTTCCACGGCTGACAGTTCCACTGAATCCCGGAAAGAACATCACGGTGATCTCGGAAATCGTGGCCATGAACCACCTCCTCAAGTACTCGGGGGTGGACTCCGCCGAGCAGTTCCATCGCGAGATTCAGCGCAGGATGGCCCCGGTGAGCGAGTATCTGCAGGAAGACTATGAGTAGCGGGACCGAAGCTTCTCCCGCGGACGCAGAGACCAAAGGGATCATCGTGACCCACGGGTCGATGTGCTTTGGAATGGTGGACGCAGTACAGAGCATCGCGGGGGCTCCTGCCGAGGCGCTCATTGCGTTGAGCAACGACGGCCGCGGCCCGGAGGATTTGGTTAGTGCTGTCATGGTAATCTCCGGCGACAGCCCGACGATCATTTTTGCGGATCTTCAGACCGGTAGTTGTGCCCTCGCCGCAAGGTTCGCCTGCAGTGATCTGATGGGGAGGAGAGTCGTGTTCGGAGCGAACCTGCCCATGCTTCTGGATTTCGTCTTCCATCGGCATCTCCAGATGGACGCCCTGGTCGCGCGCCTGATAGACCGAGGTCGAAGCGCGATTCAATCGTCCGAGCCTTACGTCAGAGACCGTGGGAATCGTCCTTTTCCGAGTGGATGAGCGGTTGATCCACGGCCAGGTGACGGTTGGATGGGGAAGTCAGCTCAAACCACGCCGGTACGTCGTGGTGGACGACGTCCTCCCGGACAGCGACTTCGAGCGTGACCTCTACAGCCTTGGGACCCCGGTCAGAACCGAGTCAGAGTTCTACACGGTCGAGCATGCCCGAGCGCACCTCCTGGAATGGGGAAGAAATTCGGACCCCACGATCCTTCTAACACGGGATCTGGATCATATGCTGCGGTTGGCCGAAGGGGGGATGCTAGGCGGGGAGTCGGTGAACCTCGGGGGCATCCATCACAAGCCCGGTCGATCCGGCGTTCTCACATATCTGTACCTTGACGAGGGTGATCGCGGGCGGATCAGCCGTCTCGAGGCGGAAGGGGTTGCGGTTTGGGCACAGGATCTGCCGGGCAGCCCGAGGATCCCGAGTCCCGATCTTCTCGATGCCTGATCCCTCGACTCTGCTTTTCTTAGTCCTCATCGGTGCCTGGGCTGCGCTCGACGGCACGTCGGTAGGCCAGGTCATGGTCTCCCGCCCCCTCGTCTCCGCAACTCTGGCAGGCTCGCTCCTTGGAGACTCGGCAACGGGCCTCCTGGTCGGGATCATGCTCGAGGGCCTTTACCTCGGAGAGCTCCCGATCGGCGGCGCCCGCCTCCCTGAACCGGGGCCCGCAGGGGTCCCCGCGGCTGCGGCAGCGGTTTGGATTGGGGGCGCGGGGGGCTTGGCAATCGGCATCGGCATCGGAGTGTTCTGGAGTCTAGTTGGGGGCTTGAGCGTCGTATCCCAACGGTACCTAAACGGCGTTATCGCACGCCCCCCTTTTGGCGGATGGCGTACCGCGAGCCAGCTCTCCGGAAGGCACTGGGCGTGCATTCTTATGGACGGTCTCCGCGGCGCGGTTGTAACCGGAACAGGCCTTGGCATTGTCCTCGCAGTGCCGGAATCCGTCATTGCGCGATGGCCCCTGACACAGCCGGCAACTGCCGCGCTCCTCACCATGCCGGCCTTTCTTGCCGGAGGTGCTCTCCTGCGCACGTGGACCGATTCGCGATGGAGGAGACTGTTGCTGGTGATCGGCTGTGTCCTCGGTCTCGCTCTGGCCCTGTTCTAATGGTGGGGGCCGCGGTTCGACTTTCTCTGTTCTGCCGTTCATTCCTGGTTCAAGGATCCTGGAACTACCGAAGCCTAATCGGGACCGGTGTCGCGTGGGCTCTCCTTCCCGTATCGGCCCGCGGCCGGCCCGACCAATTGGGCGGATCCATTTCGGACGAGCCATTCAACTCCCATCCCTATCTGACCCCCCTCGCGTTGGGAGCGCTGGCGCGCGCAGCCTACGAGGAGGAGGATATCCAACGGGTTCGTCGGTTTCGGGACGCGCTTCGTAGTCCCCTCGGAAGCCTCGGCGATAAACTGATTTGGGGTGCCTGGAGACCGCTGTGCGTGCTGGCCGGGATTCTCCTCGCAGTTCTCGGAGCTCATCCTGGGCTCGTGATCGGGACGATCCTGGTGACGTACAATCTTCTGCACCTGGCGCTTCGCGCCTGGGGTCTGGAGGTCGGGCTACGCTTGGGACTCGACGTGGCTCGTGCACTTGACGGCGCCCATCTGCCCCAGTGGTCGGAACGCCTGGAAGCGGCGGGGGTCCTTGTCTTCGGTACTCTGTCGGGACTCCTCTTGGGTAGAGGAATCGCGCTTTCAGGCGCGAACTTCCTTTGGATTGCCGTCGGTTGCGCTCTGCTTCTTGCCGGGATCGGAAAGGGTGAGACGCTTCGACGTTGGGCACCCGTAGTCCTTCTGCTCCTCGTCCTCGTAGGCCTGGTCATTCCGCCGGGCCTTAGCGATTCGGGAGCGGGCTGAGAATGTCGGATGGTCAGGAAGAGCAGCGTCGGGTCCGAATTCCGAATCGACTCGGGCTTCACGCGCGGCCGGCCGCTGAGTTTGTCAGGTTGGCTGGGACGTTCGAGGCAGAAATCCGATTGGTGAAGGGTGATCTAGAAGTAAATGGGAAGAGCATAATGGGGGTTCTCATGTTGGCGGCTGAACGCGGTACCGAGCTCATGATTCAGGTGAGGGGTGCGGACGCGAAGGATGCGGCGGATGCGCTTGAGGCGCTCGTGGCGTGCGGATTCAGCGAGGGCTGATGAAAGGCCGAGCGTACGAGGGCCTGCCAATCTCCGAGGGGATCGCATTCGGACGGGTTCGTTTGGTAAGGTGGGGAGTGCCGAAGGTCCCACACCGGACTGTCGGTGAGGCGGAGGTTGATGTCGAGGTCCGCCGCTTTCGAGAGGCCCTGGGATGGGCCGAGGAGCGACTCTTCGAAGTCCGCGAGCGCGCAGAAGCGAGATTGGGACCGATGGAGGCGCGGATCTTCGAGCCGCAGCTCCTCATGTTGCAGGATGCGGACCTCATCGGCGGAACACTCCGTTACGTCCGTGAGAATAGGCTCACCGCTGCGCGGGCTTTCGAATGGCGGGTGCTCGAGCTTCAAGCCCTTTGGATTCGGACTTCGAATCCGATGGTGCTGGATCGACTGAGCGATCTTGAGGACGTTCTCGTTCGAGTGCTCCATAGGCTTCTCGATCTCCCGGAACCTGGCGATTTCGTGGGCGACGGGGATCCTGCGATCGTTGTTGCCCGAACACTCACGCCGTCGCTCACCGTGCAAATGGATCCGGAGAAAATCCTCGGCCTGGCCACCGATCTGGGGACGCGTACGTCACATTGGGCGATCCTCGCCAGATCCCTCGAGATTCCCGCCGTGGGTGGACTCGTAGATGTTTCTCACAAAGTGACTGCCGGGGAAGAGGCAATTCTGGACGGGAGAATCGGCCGGATTATCGTGGGCCCGGACAATCGCGAGAGGGCAGTATATCAGGAACGGAGAGTCCAGATCCTGGAGTGGGAGGAAGAGCTTGCGGAAATCGTGAGACTCGATCCCGTGACCGTAGACGGCCAGCCGATTGCTCTCCGGGCCAATCTCGATCTTCCGACTGAGGCCCTTCGTGCCAAGGAACATGGCGCAGAGGGCGTAGGGCTATTCCGTACTGAGTTCTTGGTGGTGGGACGGAGCTCCATGCCGGAAGAAGGGGAGCAGTACCGCGAGTATAGACAGGTCGTGGAGGCGTTCCCAAACAGTGCCGTGGTCATTCGGACTTTTGATCTCGGTGGCGACAAGTTCCCGATGTTCCTCCATATGCCAGCCGAAGACAACCCCTTCCTCGGCTGGAGAGCGATCCGGGTCTGTCTAGACAACCTCGAGCTCTTCCGCCCTCAGCTGCGGGCCATTCTGAGAGCGACTGCGCACGGTGACGTTCGCATAATGATCCCGCTCGTGAATGACGTGGAGGAGGTTGTGCAAGTTCGAGAGCTCCTCAGGGAAGAGGAAGAGTCTCTGAGGGGCGACGACATTCCCTTTTACACCGGTTACAAACTCGGCTGCCTGATCGAAACTCCGGCTGCGGCACTCGAGGCTGTCGAGCTCGCACGACACTGCGATTTCTTCTCCATCGGCACCAACGACCTGGTGCAGTATACCCTTGCCGTCGACCGCTCCAACGCTCGCCTCGCGGATCTCTACAACCCGTTCCATCCGGCCGTCGTACGACAGCTGCATCAGGTGTCTCGTGTCGCGAGGGCGGCGGGGATCGAGGTATCGGTATGCGGTGAAATGGCGGCAAACCCCCTGGGCGCATTTCTACTCCTCGGTCTCGACATCACATCCCTCTCGGTCGCGTGGCCAAGCCTCCCTGAGATGAGGAAGATGATTCGAAGCGTTCGAATCGAGGACGCACGCTCGGCGGCTAGACGGGCCCTCGCCGCCCGCAGCTCGAAGGACGTCACTGACGAGCTCGCTGCCGGTATCGGATCGGCCGTGGACCTTGCCGCTTTCTCGGGTCGGTGGAGCTTGTCCGTGTCATGAGGGAAGCTTATGGTATGGCGCCTCTTTTCAGCCGAACGCATCGGCGGACCCCGCTCGACGCCCTTCCTGGGTTTGTCCGTCCCATCCACAGTCGCATGAGGTGATCTGTTGAGCCTACGCCAGTTCTCGTCCGAGTCCGTCTCCGAAGGACATCCGGACAAGGTCGCCGACCGGATTTCAGACGCTGTTCTCGATGCAATCCTCGCCGCTGACCCGACCGGGCGCGTGGCGTGCGAGACGATGGTTACCACAGGGCTCGTACTCGTCGCGGGAGAGATCACCACCGACGCGCAGCTCGAGATTCCCGGAATCGCACGGGACACGCTGCTCGAGATCGGGTACGACAGAGCCGCGTACGGAATCGATGGGCACACCTGTTCCGTGCTCACCTCCATCGATCGACAGTCTCAAGACATCGCGCTGGGGGTCGATACCGGCGGGGCCGGCGATCAGGGGATGATGTTCGGCTTCGCAACGGACGAGTCCGCCGAGCTGATGCCCACTCCGCTTGTCTGCGCCCACCGGCTGACCCGAGCCTTGGCGGAGACTCGCCGCTCCGGCGAGGTCGGTTGGCTGCGGCCGGATGGGAAGTCTCAGGTTACCGTGGCTTATGAGGGCGACCGGCCCGTCAAGATCACGGCCGTAGTGCTGAGCGCTCAGCACGCCCCCGACATTACCATCGATGAGATTCGAGAGACGCTCGGGCGCGATGTCATCGGCCCAAACCTACCAGAAGAGCTGTTCGACCCGGATGATATCGCGATCCACGTGAATCCCACGGGCCGTTTCGTAACGGGTGGGCCTCAGGGAGACGTAGGGCTCACTGGCCGAAAGGTCATCGTTGACACGTATGGCGGGATGGGCCGGCATGGAGGAGGAGCGTTCTCGGGCAAAGACCCCACGAAAGTCGATCGATCGGCAGCATATGCCTCTCGGTGGGCGGCCAAAAACATAGTCGCGTGCGGTGCGGCTCGACGCTGCGAGATCCAGTTGGCGTACGCGATCGGCGTAGCGGAACCGATCTCGGTCTGGGTGGACACGCTGGGCTCTGGTGCAGTGCCCGACCACCAAATTGCGGCGGCGCTGGGGGAGGTTTTTGACTTCCGGCCGGCCTCCATCATTCGTGACCTCGATCTCCAACGACCCATATTCGGTCCAACTTCCGCCTACGGCCATTTCGGGCGGACACCCACCACGCTCGAACGCCTAGGCCACCAGGTCACGACCTTCCCTTGGGAACGCACGGATCGCGTAGCGGATCTCCGTTCGGTTCTCAAGCTTTGAGCCTCCCCCCGGCAGATTGGCCCGGATCGGGGAAGGGGCTCCCGACTGGGGTCGCGGGGTAGGTGAACCCGGATGTGTTTGCGGAGTACCCTTGGGAGGATCCGCGCCGCGTCCGCGGGGACATCGTCACCTCAGCAGGGGTTGGCCGTGTTGGTCGAGGTCAAGGTACAGAGTCTGGGCCTGGATCGGACTTCTAATACGCCGGTCCTAATCCTCCAGGAGATGGAGGGGGACCGAGTGCTTCCTATCTGGATCGGTCCAGGAGAAGCCTCTGCGATCGCCATGCAACTTGCCGACATGAAGTTCTCCCGCCCCCTGACGCACGACCTGCTGGCCTCGGTTCTTTCGGGGCTGGGTGGAAAACTTCAGAGGGTGGTGATTTCGCGAGTTGCGGAATCCACCTACTACGCTGAGCTGGTAATCGAAAGGGGGGAGGACCACATCAGCGTTGATGCGCGACCATCTGATTCGATCGCGGTAGCGCTTCGCGCTGAGGCGCGCATCTTTGCGGAAGACGAACTCTTGGAGCGAGCCTCGATCGAGATCGCGGAGGAGGACTCGACCCTCACCTTCGAGGGCAGTACGTCGGAAGCCGAGGAGAGCTCGCCCTTCTCAAACCCCGATGAGTTGAAGGAATACCTCCGTCGGTTGAATCCGGAAGACTTCGGTCGGTTCTCTCCCTGAGAATGTCTCGGGCTCCTCAGTACCTTCTCTTCCTCCTTACGCTTGTCGCACCCCACGCAGTCCAGAGCCAGCAGGAGGTAGATCCGGTCCTCTCGGGTACTCTTCTCGTTTCGGGAGTGCCACCCGACACCGGGATAGTGGTGCTTCACCGAGTCACCCCCGAGGAGGCAGGAGACATCGACTCAACGTCAGTGGGTGCTGGGGGCAGCTTTTCTCTGCGACTCCCGAACGTGCCAGTGCCGGGGTCCGGTGAGGTCTTCTTCGCCTCCACCCGCTTCGACGGAATCCTCTACACGGGGACCCCGATCTCGGACCCGATCCAACTCGACTCCCTCTATACGATCAGAGCATTCTCTGCGCTGACGGCTCCACCGGAGGGCGTGTCTTTTCCAGTGTCACGCAGGGAGGTGTGGATTGACGCGGGCCCGATCGGATGGCAGATCACCGACGTCCTCGAAATTCGCAACTCCCAAGGTACAACTCTGGTCCCCGAGGTCGATGACGCTCCTGTCTGGCGATACCCACTCCCTTCGGGCGCGATTGGCGGTCGAATCCTCCAGTTGGGCCCAGCGGTGGGTCCCGCACGAGTAGACGGGACGACCCTTGTCGCGTCGAACCCGGTGCTTCCCGCGGAGAACTACTACATCGTCCAGTACGACCTTGAATCCATTGAGTTCGATCTTCCTCTTCCCGGAGAGACTGGCCTGATTCAGGTGCTGATTCGCGAGCCGGCGCCGGCGATCAGGGTTGAGGGTCTGGCCCGCCAGGCTTCCGAGGAGATCGAGGTTGGAACCTCGTTCCTCCGTTGGGCCGGCCAAGCCTTGCAGGATCAGAGTATCGCTATACGGCTTGGTGAGGAGGGGGAATCGACGACCGTAGTCTGGGTGTCCGTCGCCCTGGCCCTCTTGCTCGTCGCGGCGGGCTCATTGGTGGTTCGCCGGCTTCCCGTCTCAGCGGCGGCCTCTGCTGCCCGGATCCGGAAGGAGATCCTCGTAGAGGTGGCAACGCTGGATGAGGAATTTGCAACGATTGAGAGGCCGAATCCTAAGGCAGAGGCACACTACCGCCGTCTCCGCGCAGCGCTTGTCCGCGAGCTGCAGGGAGTGGGAGAAGGTGGATCTCCTCCGAGACCCCGATGACTCTCGTCACCTCGGACGGCATTCTCCTCCGGTCCTATGAGTACTCCGAGTCATCTCGAATTTTTCGATTTCTCACACCAGACCTCGGCATCGTTGCGGTAATCGGAAGAGGTGTGCGGGAGCGAAGCGCGAAGGGACAAGCCCCGATCCAGACCTTCGGCGAGGGGCTGCTGACCTTTCGGCACAGACCCGATCGCGACCTTCATACGCTCCGAGAAATCCAGCCCCGAGAGGATTCGCTCAGGCTAGGGCGGGGGCTGCAGCGCTTCACGGGGGCAGCGCTCGTCGCCGAACTTCTCCTCGTTCACAACCTTGAGGAAGGCGATCCCACACTCTTTCAATGGGTTCAGGAGGTATTCTCGCGTTTGGCGACCGTGGCCGAATCGGAGGTTGTGGCGTGGACCTTCTCGGGCGCATGGAGGACCTTGGCCCAGCTGGGGTTTCCTCCTCATCTGTCCGACTGCGTCGCATGCGGTGGAGCCCTTTTCAGGTACGGTGAGGAAGCAGCGGAGGAGATGGACCGGTTCGACGCTTCCTCAGGGGGCATGGTCTGCGCTCAATGTTCCGCCCGCCGAACCTTACCCAGGATCGGCCCCGAGGCTCGCCGCGATCTGGCTCTCATGGTGCAGGGAAGGCCACCTGCGGAGCTACGAGGTGAGCGTGCGCATCTGTCGTTATTAGAGGGCTTTGCAGTACACCACCTCGGGCCGCGACATAGCTTTCGTTCCTTTGCCTCCCTGCGGTCGATTCTGAACTAAAGGGATTCTGCCGGGTAGCAAATCTCCACGGTGGTTTGTGCATCCAAGAGGGGCGGAAGGTGGGGGCTCCTCTGCTACGGAGACTTGACCGCCCGTTTCGAGGCCCGTAAATCATCAGTAACACCTGCGGGTCATGATGGTCGTTCACCAAGGGGGGCCATAGCCTTTCTGCTACAGCACAGGGAACTGTGCGGAGGCCGGGATGAGGCGCTCGTTAGGCGTCGCTGTCGTCCTACTCTCCGCTGCGCTTCTGCCTGAGGCCGTTGTCGGTCAACAGGTGGGAGCAGCCGTCGGGGCTCAACAAGAACCAGAGTCCGGATTCGAGCTCGGAAGGAATTACCCTAATCCATTCAATCCCGATACTCGAATCCCGTTCGATCTCTTCGAGGCTGTATTTCCCGAAGGGCGCCCGGCGAATGTCACGATCCGGATTTTCAACATCCTCCGGCAATACGTGGCGTCGCCCACGGCGTTGGGTCACCCGGCAGGAGACGGGACACCAATCATCGACCTGGAATACTTGGCTCCAGGGCACTACGAGGCGTACTGGGACGGTCGGGACCGTGCCGGGTCGTACGTCGCGTCCGGAGTTTACATCGTCGAGCTCACCGTGAACGGCCGTTCTCAGGTGCGCCGTATGTTCGTGAGTAACTAGCTCTGCTCTAGCTGTATCCCTTGCGCTTCCTATCTTCCTAAAGAGATCGAACCTCAGGAGACCCGTTCCTCGAGGAGGGCCAGGAATCCTTCCGCGTCGGAAAGCGCGGAGAGCCGCTCGGGAACCTCGGGGTCCTTTGCAAATTGGGCGATCTTGCCAAGAACTAGCAGGTACCGGTTAGAGACCTCTAACGGAGGGGCGACGATTAGGAAGAAGTGCCTCACGGGCTGGCCGTCGATCGAGTTGAAATCCAACCCTCCGGGCTTTCTGCCGTAGGCAAGCCGCAGTTCACTCACGACCAGCGAGCGACAGTGCGGGATCGCGATTCCCTTGCCGATCCCAGTTGAGCCCAGATTCTCCCGGCGTTTGAGCGTCTTATATAGCGTAGCGCGAGATTCCTCGTCGAGGTCTAGGAGTCCGATCAACTCCTCGAGAATCCCATCCTTCGAGTCGGACGCGAGTTCGAGCTCAATCGAACCGGAGTCAAGAAACTCCCTTAACCTCATCCAATTCCCCCGTAACGACTCTCAAATGGAACTTCGCTCTCCAAGCACGAAGACTTGATAGAGCGTCGAACTCTACTGGAACATTAAAGCGATGTCAAAGGTCAAATAGAGGCGTTACCCAGAGAGCTCGAAAGCTTCACTAAGGTGTCTCCGTCCCGTAACTTATCTCGATGGCTAGCAACGTACTGGAGCTTCTTCGGGGAGAGTATGTCCCCCTGTACCTTGCCCCCCAGGCCGGGGTGAGCGAGTCCCCGTTTCGGCGTCTCTGCCGACACTTCGGGGCGGACATAGTCATGAGCGAGTTCGTAAGCGCCGAAGGAATCCTCCGGGGCAACGAGCGCACGCTGGAATACCTCCGGTTCGATGAGGCCGAACGCCCCATCGGGGTACAGATTTTCGGGGCAGACCCGGTGCGAATGGCGGAGGCCGCTTCGTTCGTGGAGCGGACCTTCGACCCGGATTTCATCGACATCAATTTTGGCTGCCCTGTGAAGAAGGTCGTCAAGCGAAATGGCGGCTCAGGGTGCCTACGGGATCTGGACCTCGTGTCGAGGATCGTGACCGCTGTTGCCGGGGCCGTTCGCATACCAACCACTGTAAAAATTAGGAGCGGGTACGACCAAGAGACGCGAGATCCCGTGCGAATCGGGCAAGTGTGCGAGGATGCCGGCGCCCAGGCGATCACGCTGCATCCCCGGACCCGAACGGAGATGTACGCAGGCAAGGCCGATTGGGAAGAGATTTCCGCGCTGAAGGAACGGCTTCAGATCCCTGTGATCGGAAACGGTGATATCCGAACCGGAGAAGATGCCGTAAGAATGAGGAACCTTACCGACTGCGATGGCGTGATGATCGCCCGTGGTTCCCACGGTGATCCCTGGCTGTTCAAGCAGGCAAGAGCTGCGCTTTCCGGAGAGCCTGTTCCTTCCGACCCGAACCTTGGGGAGCGTTTCCGGATCTGTCTTGAGCACGCGGAGAAAGCGGCAGCTTTTGGTGGAGACCCGGATCGGGCCGTGCTGGAGTTCCGGAAACACCTCGGATGGTACATGAAGGGTCTTCCATCCGGTCGGGAGCTGAGGCAGGATCTCTTCCAAGCAGAATCACTTGTCGAAGTGCGGTCGCGCCTCGAGCTCTACCGAGAGCGACAGCTCTCTGCCGGCCTCACAGAGATGGAACAGCGAGAGACAGCGACCGTATCATGAACGATGCGACGCCGGAATTGGATTGGCCTGTTTCGGCGTAGCGGTTTCAATGACCTGGGGGCGTCCCGGTTTCGACGTGTCTAGAGAGGTTGGAGCTGCGTGCCGAGGTGCCCGGGGCCTCGTAAATCCGTCCGGGGAACTTCACAAACGCCAACGATAACCTGGCGCTGGCTGCGTAAGGCACGTCCTTACTGGCAGCCCGTCTCCTGAGGAGCCTGCCCGGGGCGACTCTTGAAGGCGACGAAAAGTCGGGCTGGTCTCCCGGTGATGCTGCCTCATCGGGGACGAGATATCTCGGCAGCTAGCCCAGGCCGGCCGTGCCCTGGCCGGGCCCGGTAGCGAACATGACAGGGTAACACGCACGTAGACGCTTCGACGGATCTATTCGCGGACGCGGGTTCGACTCCCGCCGCCTCCACTGATCGGCTCCCATGACGACCCCGTTATGGGAGTCGAAGTGTTTCGGAGCTCAGCCGCAGCACCCAAGGCCTGAGGCGCTTCAGCTCACCTCTGGAGAGTCGAGGGTCTCGACAAGGAGCAGCGTTCCACCGTGTCGATCCGTTAGGCGGCGGTGCAGGATTGAGCATAATGCTGGTCGGTCACCGGCCGACCGACCGAGTTACGGAAGGAGCTCACGGGGACGATAGCGAACGAGGAAAACACCCTCCCGCTTGCTGGAAACCACGATCGTACCGCTCTCAAAGAACGGATAGTTCGACCAGGACCCATCCAGGGCCACAGACTCAGTCCCAGGCACGGTGTCCAGGAATCCCACTTCGAAGGGGTTCACTGGGTCACTGATGTTCAGGATCCTCAGTCCGCTCACATAATTCGACTGGTACATCAGATTGCCCTTAATGTACAGATTGTGGTCGGTTGCCGGCGTCTCACCGAAATGCTCCTTGGCCAAAATAGGGTCGTCGAGATCGGACACATCCCAGATCAGCGTACGCGTGCCCTCCATCGCGGGCGCTCCGCCCCTTCGCGCCGCGCTCTCGTCCAGCTCGTCGTTCATGTAGAAATGCCTCTGATCCTCGCTGATCCACCCTTGGTGCGCATAAGCCGCGTTCGGGTAGGTCGCGCTCGCAAGGGACACGGGGTTTCCCTTATCGGTCACATCTGAGATAGAGAGAGCTGTCTCGTTCGATCCGAAGCAGATTTCCTTCCCGATGTGCTCCGCGTCAGGCCCATCGTAGACAATGCACATGGCGTCGTGGACGTATCCGGTTCCTTGGCGCCCGGTCCCGATATCCTGAAAGCATCCCATGAAGGCAGGCCGAGTCGGCTCGTTGATATCGATCATGTGAAGCCCGCCCCCACAGCTCTCACCACCCGAGTTCGAGCCCAGGTGATAGGCTATGCCCGTATCCTCGTTGATTGCGACGTTGTGGGCACTCGCGATCTCCTCATAGAGCGCGTCCGGCTCAAACTCCTCGGGCCGTCCGCGCACGTCGCGTAGCCGGGTGAGGTCGAATACCTGCATTCCATGCTGGCCAGCGCCATCAGCCACAACGAAAGCGTGATTTTGAAATACCTTCACGTCCCGCCAAACGTTGATCTGCGATCCCCGGGTCCTCGGCAGATTGCCCCAATAAGATGGATTGACCGGGTCTGTGACATCCACGAACGCAGTCCCATCGGTGCGACCCACGAGCGCATATTCCCGATCCGTCTGCGGATCCGTCCAGCCCCACACATCATTGGTCTGTGTTCCCCGCCCACCTCCGATCGCATCGATCGGGAGGAAAGAGAGGATGTCGACCCTTGAGCAACCGAACTGGTCTGCGGTCCCCTCATCGCTGCAGGCGATCTCACTCCCCGTTATCGCCACGGGGCCGGGCTCGCCAGGTATCAGGAGCTTAGCCTCCGACGCCCAGTTGAGCTCTTCGGGGCGCATCACCACGGCAGACCCGAATCCCGCGTCATCCCCGGGTTGACCAACGACTGCCAAGTCCCCCGACCTCGCGATCGTTGCACCGAATCCATCTCCCGAATCGGCATCGATTGTATTCGTGATCTTGCTCGCCGCTTCAAAGCTTCCCGTACCGGCATCGAAGGCGAATCGGTAAACGCTGCCCCCGTCTCCGGCACCCGGCGCAGAGATCCAGAGCTCGTCGCCCCTGGTATGGAAGGCGTGGCCGAAGAACGCGCCACGGCTTCGATCGAAGGCGCCGAGGGTAGTACCACGGACCCAGTCGCCCGTCGCGGGTCGACGCGCGAAGGTATAGACGGCACCCTCTGCTCCTTCACGACTGGGAAGCCCTAGCAGGGCCATCTCCCGGAACCAACCCACCCCGATAGTGCCGGCTCCGGACGCGCCTGGGAGCCCAATGTCACGCGGTGCGGCTTCGTCCTCCCCCAATGCGAGTCGCGCTTGCTGAAACCAAGCGCCTTGCTCGTTCTGACTGAACAGATACGCGGCACCCGACCCGGCCTCGCCCCCGAAGGAGCCGACCAGCAGCTCTTGCCCGTTGTAAGCGAGCCCCCAGCCGAAGAATTCCTGCGGGGCAGGCGCCTCGGGCTGCAGGATCGCCTGTTCGACCCATGCTCCGGAGCCGTCCCGTTCGAATACCCAGACCGCCCCAACCCCTCGGAAGCCGAGCGATGAGACGAAGAGTCGGTCTCCGTATAGCTCGCCGAATCGGCCGAAGGCCTCTTCCTCATTCAGGTCGGCCGGCTGGAGGATGGAGTCGAACTGCCAATCGTCGCCATCACGACGATAGCTCCACACGGCCCCGGTCGAATTCTGGTAGAGGGTGCCGCCAATCAACATCGAACGACCATCGGTAGCGATGAACCGACCGAAGTAGTCGGCTCCTCCCTCAGGCGGAGGCGCCATCATCGTACCGACTTGCTCCCACTCGTCATCAGACAGCCCGTAGCGGTAGATCGTGGCGGGGCTCCGCCGGTTGAGCGGTTCTGCGATCAGGATCTCTCCCTCTACGATCGCCACTGCGGCCCCGAATTGCTGCGCTTGGAGGGGGCTAGCGAGCAGTAAGAGAGTCGCGAGCAGCGCGGGTGGCCTATTCATGGCCTGGATCTCATAACGGTTTCCTCTGGAGGACGGGAATCAGGACTCGGGCGAGGCTCTTGGGTCCGCGTCAGACTAAGGAAGGACTGTGCATAGGTGTAGATGGTGGACGGCCGTTCCGGCCTCCTGGGCTCGGCGATCATGATCCGACCGTCATCGATCGCAACCTTGTGGCCGAACTTCTGAGCTTGAAGGGGAGTGCCAAACACCAGTAAGACCGAGACAGCTCAAGCATTCTCTTCATCGGTCACGCCCTCGAAAGAATCAGGAGTCGAAGAGGAAGCTACGTTATGGATCGAGCCGGCTGGCCTAGGATACTCTAGCACGCGCTCGACGGCCATCGAACAACAATTTTCCCGGCTAGCGGCGCTCGAAGTAGTACGCTCCGCCCCCCATTCCCCCTGTGACCAGGTCAGCATCCCCGTCCCCGTCGATGTCGCCCAGACTCGGAGTCACCAACAGGGGAAGATCCTCGGGAGCAGGGAAGGGGCTCTCGGTCTCTACAAAACTGGGATCTGAGGCATCGCCCCGGTTTTCGAAGTAGACAACACCGGCCTCCTGAGTGCCAATCGCGAGATCAAGATCCCCGTCACCGTCAAAGTCGATGAGCTTAGGGAAGCTTCGTCGGCCGATGTCTAGGTCGAGGTACCGGTCGTCCGTAAGATCAAACTGCACCACGCTTTCGGTTCCCGTATTAATGTATAAGCCCAAGGTACCTGCGGACTCGCCAACCAGTAGGTCCAGGTCGCCGTCATTGTCCATGTCCCCGAGAGTCGGTGTGGCGTTACTGCCGCGGCTGAGCTCCACCAGGGCCGGATTCACGAGTTCGAACTCTGGCACTGATCGGGATCCGGTGTTCTCGAGGTAGCGTAGTTCATCTCGCCAGGTTCCCAGAAGCAGGTCGAGGTCGCCGTCCCCGTCGAGGTCGCCAAAGGCCGGAGCGTTGTGGTAGGCGCCGTCGATCTCCAGCGGACCGGCCGATCGAAAGGCAGGTGCCGTGGGGGTGCCGACATTCTCGAAGCGGTAAAGGTGCAACGTGTCGAGCTCGCTGGGATCGATTCTGTTTCCGAGGAGCAGGTCCAGGTCTCCGTCCGCGTCCAGATCAATGAGCGACGGGATACTCTCGCTCCCAACATCGATCTGAGTGATGAGGCGCCGCGTATCCAATCGGAAGCTCCCGTCGTCCCCCTGCGTGAAGTGGAACAGGTTGTCCGCCGTTGTGGTGTTTGGGTTGTAAGCTCCACCGAGGACACCCATGACTAGATCAAGATCGCCATCGCCATCTGTGTCCCCGAATGTAGGGGCGTTGTATCCACTTGTTTCGATGGTCGAGTCCGCCCGAAGGGGCCGCGGCTCGGTCGTGAGATCCGGGAAAGAGCAGGAGCCGACGTTCTCGACCAAGAGCAGGCCGGGCTCAAAAAAGTCGCCCCACACGAGGTCCACATCGTCGTCTTGGTCGATATCCGCCAAAGCCATCGTGTTCGCACCATGCCGCATGGTGGGCCGCTCTTCAAAGAGGTCACTGGTTAGTGCGCTCCGGGGACCGAACCCCCCTGGCGGGCCTCGCCGTCCTCCGGGAGCCGCAGCCGGGTCTCCGATGATCTCGACGCCCTCGAATCGGTCGGTGATGTGTCGAAAGGGAGAATTGGTAGATCCTATCGTGCCGGTGGCCTCATAGTGTGTGATGGTTCCCGCTAGCCTCCCGATGAGAAAATCCAGCAGCCCATCGCAATCGATGTCAGCTGCGTTCGGAATGTTCTGGCGGTCTGAAAAGATCGGCTCCCCGCGAGTGTCCCTGAGGGTGTCGGCAATCAGCTCAAAAGCGGCGGTGTCTTGGTCCCCCACGTTCCGATACAGACGCACGTAGCTGAACGGCTCTTCGGCGAGGAGGTCTCGGTCGCCGTCGCCGTCCACATCTACGAACCGGTACCACTCCCCGACGTGAAGGTCCGTGAACTCTCCTGGTCGCCAGTGGTATCGGCTTCCCGCGGCCGTCTCCTCCGTCTCGAAAAAGAGGAGCTGGTCGTTTGCATCCTGTATGAAAAGGTCCTGATCTCCGTCCGCATCGATGTCGACGAGCTGCGGACGAGGAACGTTGAACCCACCGAGGAAGGGAGTCTCGTACGGGAGACCGTCGAGATCGATGACCTCGAACGGGGTCGCATGACGCACCCAACGAACCGCACCGGCATCTGAGGGTGCTATTTCATCAATGAGTCGCGCTTCAGACGGTTGGGATGCGGCCAAACAACCCGCGAGGATCCCGACGAGTGCCAACTCGGACCCATGAAGGAATCTGATCACGAGGGGGGAGGGGCGGATTTTCAGGCCCCCGGCGGTCCCTCATTCACTCGTATCTCCTGTACTTCCATTTCGACCATAAGGGTTTCAGAGTTGAGCATCTCCAGCAACCCATCCATCTGCTCGGCCATTACCTATTAAACCAGCTGGCGTTGCTGCTCCGGTACATTCGCGAGCTGCTCTTCCATTTGCTCCAGAGACTGCCTGGCCTGCTCGAGGTCCGCAGCCGACACTGCACCTCCCAGCCCTGTGATGGAAGTTCCCATTCGGAACGGGTAGATCATCCCCTCGATGTCGCGGAAGTCGCTGAACTCCGCGACTACCGTCGCCTCAGATGGCCCGTCCGGCCCTGTCACTTCCGCCGTCACCTCCAATCTACGGAGCACCCAAGCGTCAGTGTCGATGAACAGCCGCAGCGATCGCGCTTCCATGGATTGCACCTGACCACCCTGACCCGGTGGGGCAAAATCGAAATCCGAGAGGTCATCTACCGCGATTATAGCGGTTTCTTGACCCCCTACGATTTCCGTGCCCGCCAACTCTGCTCTGTCCGCAACTTCGAACAGATACGCCGAAACATCGTTGATCGAACCCCCACTCGAACCGGGCTCTAGCTCTATGGTCATACCCTGCGCCCGCGTCAGCCGAGCCTGAAGATATGTGTTCCCTCCCACCTCCACCTTCTCCATGTAGGTTTCGGTGCTGAATCCCATCGCAGATTGGACGACCAGTATGTCGTCGATCCCCGAGAGTCGACTCTCGCTCCGCTCCATGTAGGTCGAGAGGATCCCCAAGGCCGATTGCGCCCCCCCGGCACCAGGGAGGAGTAGGGTCACGCACAGGGCCACCAGAACGGGTGCGCTTCGGGCTGAGTTTCTCATGGATTCTCTCTCGATCGAGAAGGAGCGAGGCAAGCTCGGGTTGGATCGTCCAAGAACCGGAGTCATAGCGAAAGGGTAAAAACCGGCGCCCCCTGCGGCAAGCGTGGATCTCAATAGGGGGAGCTCTTCCTTCCCCGTACACCCCAGCGATCGTAGCTTTCACGGCATGCCGATTTTCAGATCCCGAGCAAGCTCGCTAGCGGTACTCGCGTCTACACTTCTTCTCCTCGCTGGCATCTCAGTCCGGGGTGAAGCTCAGCTCCGCGCGCCTGCGGTCGGGATGGTCGAGGCGGGCCTTCTTCTGAGACAGCTGGATGGCGAGAAGAGGGTCCTGATGATCGGTGCCCATCCCGACGATGAGGATACGTCGATGCTGGCGGCGCTAGCTTGGGGGCAGGGGGTGCAGACGGCCTATCTTTCTCTCAGTCGAGGTGAGGGCGGCCAGAACCTTATCGGCTTGGAGCTCAACGAGGGCCTGGGGCTCCTGAGGACCGGTGAGCTGGTTTCCGCCCGCTCGATTGATGGAGGCCAGCAGTTCTTCTCGCGGGCTTTCGATTTCGGGTTCTCGAAGAGCGCTGAGGAGACCTTTGATCATTGGCCGGAGCAGGAACTTGTACGAGATGTGACCTGGGTCATTCGGACCTTCCGACCTTACGTCGTTCTCTCGGTTTTCTCGGGGACGCGGCTGGATGGTCATGGGCAGCATCAAGCCGCAGGCATCTCCACCCGCCGTGCCTTCGAGGTCTCAGGCGATCCCACCGCATTTGCTGACCAGCTTGAACTGGGCGTCGAGCCCTGGGCGGCATCCAAGCTCTATCAGTTAAACCGGTTCGGTTCGGGCACGCCCTCGGTCGTGGTGCAAACCGGGGTTCTCGATCCCTTGCTCGGCCGTTCGTACTTCCAGCTCGCGATGGACAGCCGAAGCCAACATCGCTCTCAGGACATGGGGGCCCCACAGAGCCCGGGGCCGCGGACATCGGGAGCCAGCTTCGTTGAGGCTCGAATACCGATTGATGCCGCTGCGCAGGACGGCCTCTTCACGGGGATCGACACCACTCTCGCGGGAATCGCTGCAGGGGCAAGGGCCCCTGATGAAGTGGAGCTCATTTCAAACATCGCCCGGTTTCGGGATGCGATCGGAGTTGCTTCTGAATTGCTGCACCCCCGTGACCCCGCCAGGTCTGTAGCCGCCCTTCAGGATGCGATCGTGGAGCTTCGCAGCGCCCTGTCCCTGGCCTATGATGCGCCGGAGAGCGCCGGTCGGACCGAGCTGGTGAGGGTCCTAGAATCGAGAGAGAAGACCGCAACAAGAGCTATTTTGGCAGCTAGTAGAGTGGTCGTCGACGTGCGTGTGGAGCGAGACCGGATCGTTCCTGGGGAGGATGTCGGGGCGGAAGTCATGGTATGGAATGGAGGGTCGCGCGACGTGTCCGTCCAGGAGCTCAGCCTCGTCCTGCCCGAGGGTTGGGAACCACCGGCCGACATCGAAACGGCCGCGCGACTGGGTCCAGGTGAGATCCGGCAGTGGCGATTCCGGGTGCAGGCTCCTCGCACCGCGAAGCTTTCTCGGCCCTATTTCCTGGAAGAGCCCCGAACGGGCGCGCTCTACAACTGGCCGATGGATGAGTCAGTCAGGGGAAAGCCTGGAAGCCCGCCTCTGATCACCGGTCGTGCCGTGCTCACCGTCGACGGACGGGCTCCCCTCACGGTCTTTCGCGGAGGGAGTCACGTTGGCGTCGACCAGGCGGATGGCGAGTACCGGGTACCCGTGTTCGTGGTCCCCGCGATCTCGGTCGCGGTCGAACCGGAAAGCGCTGCCTGGCCTACGAACGGGCGGGCTTCTAGAGCCGTGGCCGTGAGGGTTGCCGCCCTCTCGCAAGACATGGCCGAGGGCGAAGTGGCACTGATAGCTCCTGAGGGATGGGAGGCGACCCCGGTGAGTCAACAGTTCTCTCTTCCGGCGGGCGGTGAAACGAGCTTCATCTTCCAGGTCCGGCCCGCCCCGACGGTCGAGGAGGGACAGGCTACCTTCCGAGCAGTGGTGCGGAGTTCTGCGCAGGAATACGTGGAGCGTGTCGCGTTTGTCGACTATTCGCACGTGGATCCCGAAGCGCTATTCCGGCCTGCGGAGTTTACAGTTTCGTACTTTCCCGTGGTGGTCTCGCCCGACCTTCGGGTCGGATACGTCATGGGACCGGGAGATGCCGGGCCTCAGGCCCTCGGCGACCTCGGGGTACAGGTCGAACTGCTCGGACCCGACGATTTTCGCTCAGGTGACCTGGACCGGTTCGACACTCTCGTCCTAGGCATTCGCGCCTACGAGACGAGAGAGGATCTGAGGAACTCGAACGAGAGGCTGCTCGAGTTCGCTCGGCGCGGGGGCACCGTGATCGTGCAGTATAACCAGTATCAGTACCCCGCCGGTGAGTTTGCACCTCTCCCGGTCGCGATTGCTCGACCGCACGATCGGATCACCGATCCTGATGCAGCGGTGACCTTTCTCGACCCTGAGCACCCGATCCTGTCCACCCCGAATCAGATCTCAGGGGAGGATTTCGAGGGATGGGTGCACGAACGAGGTCTCTACTTTCTCAACAGCTGGGATGAGGGATACACAGCGCTTCTGGGAATGGCGGACCCCGGGGAGGAGCCGAAACTTGGATCACTGCTCGTCACGCGGGTCGGCGAGGGCGCCTACGTGTATACGGGTCTCGCGCTCTTCCGCCAGTTTCCGGCCGGCGTACCCGGCGCGTTCCGGCTGCTCTCTAACCTGGTTTCTCTTCGGGGATCGGATCTCGTTCCGATCCTCTAGCTCCCTCCCACGATCGGTCGATGCGCCCCCACTGGTTCGCTAACGCGGTCTTGCTCTTCTCGGTTCCGTTCCTGTCACTTGCGCTTCTCCTCGGGTGCATACCGGAAGAGGAGGACGTGCTCGTCGTTTACACCCCTCACGGGAGGGACCTCCTTGAGCATTTTGGCCAGCGGTTCGAGGAAGTCCATCCGGGTTTGAGTATTCAGTGGCTAGACATGGGGTCACAGGAAGTGTTGGACCGACTCAGGTCCGAGCGCGCCAACCCACAGGCCGATATCTGGTGGGGTGCACCGGCCGAGATTTTCGCAGAAGGTGCGGAGGACGGGCTATTGGCGCCTTTCCGCCCGAGCTGGGCGGAACATGTGCCCGCAGATCGCCGAGATCCGGAGGATCGCTGGGTCGGTACGTATCTCACGCCGGAGGTCATCGCCTATAACTCGGCGGTTGTCTCTGGCGACGAGGCACCGAAAGAGTGGGACCAGGTCCTCGATTCCCGGTGGCGGGGACAGGTCCTCATCCGAGAGCCACTCGCCTCCGGGACCATGAGAGCGATCTTCTCGTCCATCATCTACCGCGAATCGGGTGGATCGGGGGATCCAGCTGCGGGATACGACTGGCTGCTCCGCCTGGATGCTCAGACGAAGGAGTACGTGTTGAATCCTACGCTCCTCTATCAAAAGCTGGCGCGGCAGGAAGGGCTGGTGACGCTCTGGGCGATGCCCGACATCGAAACTCTCATCGCGACGACCGACTATCCGATCGACTACGTGATCCCCAGTGAGGGCACACCAGTCGTGGTCGATGGGATCGCCCTGGTGCAAGGGAGCCGAAACCCAGATATGGCACGTGCCTTCATCGAATACGTCGGGGGTGAGGAGGCGTTGCTGGAGGCCGCCGGGAGTTTCTTCCGGATCCCGGCGCGGACAGATCTAGACCCCGACCGATTCCCGCCCTGGCTCCAGGAGTCTCTTCCGCGGATCCGCCCCATGGAGGTGGACGCGGCGCTCCTTCGAGAGATGACGGCGCAGTGGATGCGGTACTGGGACTCTAACATACGGAGGCGAGGCGAGGCGCTCGGCTATGAGTGACGCTGGAGCCGGCGGCATCCTCCAGATCACTGATGTCACCCGGAGTTTTGGCGACGTGAAAGCCGTGGATCGACTCTCCGTCAACATCGAGCGAGGAGAGTTCATCACTCTGCTCGGCCCCTCCGGGTGTGGTAAGACGACCGCGCTGCGCCTGATCGCCGGATTCGAGCGTCCAGAGGAAGGCCGTATCTCCTTCGAAGGGGAAGAGGTGACCAGTTGGAGCCCGCAGCGACGTGGCTTCGGGATGGTCTTTCAGAGCTACGCGTTGTTTCCTCACCTCGACGTTTTCGAGAACGTCGCCTTTGGTCTGAGAGCGCGAAAGTTGGACGCCGCGGAGATTAGCACCCGCGTACACTCCGCATTAGAAATCGTCGACCTAGGAAGACACGGCGGGCGCGCGGTCCAAGCCCTTTCTGGGGGCCAGCAACAGCGTGTGGCGCTGGCCCGGGCCCTGGCGATTGAGCCCCCGCTTCTGCTACTCGACGAACCCCTGTCCAATCTCGACCAGGCTCTGCGCGTTCAAACTCGAAACGACCTGCGACGGCTCGTAAAAGACCTCGGGATCACCGCGCTCTTCGTGACCCATGATCAGGAAGAGGCATTCGATCTATCCGATCGCATCGCCGTGATGAACGCGGGGCGGATCCATCAGATCGGATCACCACGACAACTCTACGAAGAGCCTGGCGACCGATTTGTGGCTGGGTTCGTTGGCAGGGCCAATGTTATATCTGCACGCCTGGTGGAGGAGGGTGTGCGCCTTACGGAACGGGTGGTTTGGCCGCTCCCTCCTGACAGACCAGATGTCGCGGACGCCGCAGGTCTCGGTTCGGGCCGGCGCTGCAAACTCCTCGTTAGGCCTGAGCAGCTTCGCTTTGTCGAGGCACCCGACAGCACCGTGTCACCAACCCCCCTCGTGGGGGTGGTCCGAGACCGTCGTTTCAGGGGTGGCTCGGTCCTGTACCAGGTCGAACTGGAGGGCATGGCTAGCGACGATCGCGGAATCCCGCCGGGTCAGAGCGAGAAGGCGACAGTTGAGGTGGTGGCTTCGACCGAGGGGCCGTCAATAGGGAGTCAGGCCAGCATCGCTCCTGTCCAAGGTGCCCGGCTACACGTCTTCCCGCTCGAGCCAGCAACGTGAGGGAAGGGTTCCGGAAACTGGGGCGGGCCTGGCCGCTTTACTTCGTCCTTGCCGTCCTTCTCTGGGCCGTTCTCTACCCGCACCTCTTCGTGCTAGGCGAGTCGCTCCGCGTGGAGGGGACCGTCTCCCTGGAAGCCTATCGCTCATTCTTCGCGAGCCGAGCGGAGCTCGAGGCCCTTTGGGGGAGCCTTTGGATTAGCGCGGGGAGCGTCTTGCTTTCCGGGCTGATCGGGGTCCCTCTGGCCTTCCTCTTTACTCGCTTCGATTTCCCGGGACGCACCGTGTTCGGCGCCCTCGCCGCCCTGCCAGTCCTGCTACCACCTCTCGTTGGGGTGATCTCATTCCTGTTTCTCTACGGGGAGAGCGGGATCATCACTCGCGGGATCCAGGCGGCGCTCGGTCTGGAGAGCGCACCCTGGCGATTGGTTGGCGGATGGGCCATCCTGCTGGTTCACGCCTATTCGATGTACGTCTACTTCTACCTCCTCTCTGCCGCAGGTCTCTCTCGGCTGGACGCATCCGCTGCCGAGGCAGCGGAGTCCTTGGGAGCAGGTCGGGCCCGAATCTTCTTCCGCGTAACTCTTCCGATGCTGGCGCCCGCGCTGGGGGCCGCAGCGGTCCTCGTCTTCATGACCTCCATGGCTTCGTTCTCCGCTCCCTACATCTTCGGTGGGGGGTTCCGAGTGCTCACCACGCAGATCTTCACAAGCAAGGTGAACGGGGAGCTCACCCTCGCCATGGTTGAAACGGTCGTGCTGGCTACCGCCGCACTACTGTTCCTCGGAGTCCTCAGGCGGTTCGAACGGGGTCGGGAGTTCGCTGCCGTTGGGAAAGGGGTCGCTGCGCCTCGCCGGGAGGTCACGTCCCCCCTCGCGCGCTGGGCGGTTCCGATCATAGGAGTCGGAGGAGTTACAGCGCTTCTTCTTCCGCACCTCACTCTGATCCTCGTTTCCTTCGTGCCGGAGGGAACATGGACGACCGAGATTCTTCCGACGGACTTCACGTTCGAGAACTATCGGGAGCTGTTCACCAGCGTGCAGCTGTGGACTCCGGTGGCGAACTCGCTGCAAATGGCATCACTAGCGACGGTTGGCAACCTCTTCTTTTGCTTTCTTGCGGCGTACCTGATCGTTCGACGGAGATTTCGTGGGCGGGGTGCCCTGATGTTCCTCACGATGCTCCCATGGGCCCTTCCGGGGACCGTGATCGCGATGGCCCTCGCTACTGCGTTCTCTGTCAATCAACCATGGTTCGGACGGTTCATCCTGGTGGGGACCTTCTGGATACTGCCCCTGGCTTACTTCGTTAGGAACATCCCGCTGGTGGCTCAAGCCGCGATCGCTTCGTTTCGCCAGTACGACTTCGCCATGGAAGAGGCGGCTCAGGGTCTCGGTGCTAGCTGGTTCACGACAATGCGTCGCGTCGCCGCGCCCCTGGTGCTTCCAGGCCTTGCCGCGGGCGGCCTACTGGCGTTCGTAACCGCACTGGGAGAGTTCGTCTCGTCGATCTTGCTGTATACGTATCGCTCGCGACCCATCTCCGTAGAGATACTCTCCCAACTTCGCGCTTTCGACTTCGGGGCGGCGGCGGCTCTCGGTGTCGTGTTGGCGATGCTGATGACTCTCGTGTTCGCGTTGGGCGGACGCTGGGTTCGAGGGGCATCGCTGGGACAGCGCGGATAGCTAGAAGATCGCCACAGGGTTGAGGGGAGCCCCCGTGCCGCCCGGCACAGCCAGCGGTGCGGCGACGAGCATGAACTCCCAGCGCCCCTGCTGGACGGCAACGTCGGCTACAGCCTCCAGGTCTAGGTCGTCGAAGAGCAGCATCCCCACAGTCACGATCGTAAACAGGTGAATGGGCTGGGTAACGCCGTCTATCCCTGAGGGTAGAACATCGTTCGTGTAGTCGCTTCCAAGCATCGCGACGCCGCGTTCGCGAAGCCACGGAGCCACGGAAGCATGAAGACCCACACTTTCACGGCCCGTAGCCCACGCACCTTCCGCCGCGCGCCGGGCCCAACGCCCGCCGCGTCCCCAGTTCGAGAGGTCCGTCCTCCACTGCTCGATCGTTTCCCTCGTTACTTCGGAAGGATTCTGGGCGGAGAGCTCCCATCGGGCGGTAGGGGCGACCCCGCTGATGATCGTGATTCCAGCTGCCACACCGGCGACCCGTGTCAGGGCACTCCGAAGAGTCCGCATCTTGGCATCCCCAAACGCATGAGCCGGACCACAGGAGTCGACCGGCAGTGAGCGCAAACCCTAGTTCCGCGGCTGCGAGAGCAGACGAAGCCTAGAGAAGGAGCAAGGGAAGGAACCACTGCTTGACGCTTAGCTCGAATGTCCTCAGCTGAACCCGGTCAGATAGAGCCAGACCCCCCACTGAGACACTGTGGCCAAGATCCACACGCCGGTCACAGCAGCCGCGGCTTCCGCACCCGACACTTTTCCTGGCTCCTCCAACGCGAGGGTGAAGAGGACAATCCAGCCGAGGTCGAACAATGTTACTCGACGGAGAAGGAGCGCCAACTCGGGTCCTAAGGCATTCCCTACGTAGAAGAGGCCGCTCAGCGCTCCCGGGATTGTCTCCAGCTGCTCGGCGGTCCGCGCTGCTTCCGGCAGGCTGACAAGCCAGAAGAGTTGGCCGAGCGTCCCCATGAACAAGGCGAACTGCGCGACGATTCCAGCAAAGAACACTTTGCCGAAGGGCAGGCGAAGCCCAAGGAGAATCAGTCCGAGCTGGACCAGGAGGGCCATGATCCCGATCCGCCCGGCGAGGGCCAACGGGCCAATCACATATCCGAGGAGTTCCCACCGTCGGGTAACCGCCAGAAGTGTCTCGATCTGGGAACCCGATCCCTGTCCCGCCAAGAGACCGCGATAGACCTCGTCAGTCAGGACCTCCGTGTTCAGATAGACCGCCACTCCCAGGTTGGCCACGGCAAGAATGCCGAAGGCGCAAACGGTCCCCGCGCTGCCTCGCATCAGTCGCTACGACAGTGCCGGGGCACACTGAGAAGCCGATACCCGAAGAGGCATGCTATCGGTCTCAGCGTGCAAGAGCGGTCCGGGAGGACCTTCCGCCTGGATCCCTCCCTTCGCGAGGATCACAAGGTGCTCCGTACGTCGGAGCACTTCAGCGTCGTGAGAGACCAGGAGGACTGCATGCTCTTGGCCTTATCTGAGCAGGGTTTCGACCATCAGGTTACGCAAATCTCGATCGGTTCCCGCGAGGCCTTCATCAACGAGTAGGACCTGAGGGGAATCGGCCAGGGCCCGGATGAGCCCGACGACCTGACGCTCTCCAGAGGAGAGTCGGCGCGCTCCTTCTCCGATGGTCTCAAGGCACCTCGCCGCAAACCGATCCAGGAAACTCGCGAAGCCCAGATCCTCGAGCGTGGAGAGGGCGCTGGAATGGGAATCGGCAAACCGGCCAAGCAGCACGTTGTGCGCAATTGATCCGCTGAACAGATGCACGTCCGCAGGAAACACAGCGATGCTCTTGCGGTATGCCTCCAGCCCTAGCGTTTCGACAGGCGTATCGTCCGCCAAGATCCTTCCGAACGTAGGCAGATAGGTGCGATTCAGGAGTCGCACGAGGGTCGTCTTTCCGGCTCCATTCACTCCCCTGAGCCCGGTCACTCTACCAATGGGAAACGAGAAGTTGAGGTCGCTGAACTGGCGTTCACCCCCGGGCCAGCTAAGTGAGAGTGACTCGAGGCTGAGACCACGCCGGATCGTGATCTCGGGCGAACCGAGACCTCCGGTGGCTTGGGCCGGCGCAAGGACGAGATCGCGAAACCGAGCGGCGCTGACCGCTGTCTCGTGGTAACCGGCCCACGCTTGAACCAGACGCTCGGTTGAGGGAATGACCCCGGCGAGGAGGGAGTAACCCGCGATGAATTGCCTCAAGAGGAGGTCTTGAGCGACTACAAGGAGGGCTCCCCAGGTTAGGGCCACAATGATCAAGCATCCCCCGGCAAGCTCCGAGAAGAGCGACAGCCCGGCATGAATCCTCCCGAGTCGTTCCACACGCTCGTTGAAGAGCCGGTATAGCCCAGCGTTCGTCCGCGCGAAGAACGAGCCGGCCCCGAAATGCAAGCACGTCGGAGATCCCCTTCATGCTATCGATGTATCCGGCCTCGACCCGACCGTACGCAGAGAGTGCTTCTTTCTGCTCTACGCGTAGCGAAGCCGCGACCCGCATGAGGATCACTAGGTACAGGGGGATGCTCACGAGGGCGATCGACCCAAGTGGGGGTGCGATCAGGACGAGGCAGAGCAAGGAGCCTAGGACCAGCAGCCCGTCGATGACCGCGGCGCCGCTGATCTGGAGCATACCCTGCTGAATCCGGACCCCATCCGCGATTCGGGTGGTGATGTCACCAGTCGTACGACTCTCGAAGAACCGAAGCGGTAGACGGTACAGGTGAGAGAGGAACTCCTCGTTCACATCGGAGCCGACAATCCTGTTCAATCGAATCAGGAAGCTCTGCCGCAGGTATCGGGACACACCTCGGGTAAAGAGAACCACGAGTAGGGCGGTTCCGGTGCCTAGGATCATCGGGATGTTTCGGTCAGGGATGAACCGGTCAATCAGCCACTGGATGAAGACCGCGGTGAGCAGGCCGAGCCCTGTCGTCACCACTCCCAAAAAGAGGGACTGGACCAGCCACGCTGGTTCACGCTTCACGTAGCCCATCAGCCACGCGAACCATTTCACCGGCGGACATCGCCTAACGCGCTCAGTAGGCGACACCAGCAGCACCGATCTCGTCTTCCATAGCCTCTCGAACTCAATACGAGAGCACGAACGACGGCCGCGCCTGGGATCCCCCAAATAGACTTTGTCCTCAGTAACGCGGTTGACGACTACGAAGTGCGTTCGTCCGTCCTCCATGACCAGGTGAGCGATGCACGGCATGGACTCCTTCTTCAGCTCATCGAACTCGCCCAGAGCTCCCCGGGCTGCCAGACCAAGGGCCTCAGCGGCGTCGCGAAGTCCAAGGATCGTGCTTCCACGGGCATCTGTGTATGAGAGATCTCTAACCACCGCTAGGCTTTCATCGCCGCCCCAGAACCGCAGCACCGAAAGGAGTGCCGCGGGTCCGCAGTCCGATTGCTCTTGCTGACCGACCAGAGGCGGTCGCAGGCGCATCCACCGGTGACGCAGCCAGAGAAGCCAGCGCGGAGCCGGCGTCGACCGCGCGCGCTTGAGTTGCCCAGCGGTCTTACAGTTCATTTGGATTAGGAAATCAATACACTGAATCGATTTGTAGACAGTCGCTTCCGATCTGTATGGACAGGCCTTTGATCCATCGGCATGGTGAGACGCAGGAAGAGGCTCTCCAGAGTCTCATCGGTGTGACGGCCATGCTGCACGCGAAGGTCCTGGACGGATCCTTCAAAGGCGAGTCGTCCGCTGTGGAGGATGCCCAGTCGGTCCGCGAGCTGCTCGGCAAGGTCCAGTCGGTGGGTCGAGAGCAGGACGAGGCGACCCTGGTCCCGAGAATCGGTCATCACCTCCTTTATCATCTGGACGCTCGCTGGGTCGAGCGAGGAGGTCGGCTCGTCGAAGATCAGATAGCTGGGTTCGTGAAGAATGGATGCGACGATGCCAACCTTCCTCCTCATACCTACCGAGTAGGTGCGGATCGGGGAGTCTGCGGCCTCGGTCATCTCAAGAGCATCGAGGCGTCGATCCGCCACTCGAAAAGCGTCTCGACTGACCTCGTAGAGGCCGCCGATGAATCTCAAGAACTCCCTTCCCGTCAGATGCTCATAGAGGCAAGAGCGCTGGGGGAGATACCCGATCGACTGCCTCACCTTGTGGATCTCGGGAGAGCGGATGTTGACCCCTCCGATCCTCAACTCACCGGAGGTCGGGTGGGTGAGCCCCATGACTGCGTTGAGGGCCGTGCTCTTGCCCGCACCGTTTCGTCCAAGAAGGCAGTAGATTTCACCGGCCTTGACGCGGAGATCCAGGTCCTCAAGAGCCGTTACCGGCCCAAAGTTCTTGACGACCCGCTCAACCTCGATTCGAGGGCGCACCATTGTCAGACCTCCATCCGCTGAGTCCGTCGAATTCCCCAGCCTGAGGCAAGGACGATCAGCGCTGCCAAGAATCCCGTGGTAACACCGCCTATTCTCGCCAGACCCCAACCGTCGATGGCTCCGGTCCTGATCAGGTACAATCCCACGGCATGGATCGCGATGGCCGATCCGGAGAGAGCGGCAAAGAGGAGCTGCGAGATCCGTGAGGCGCCAGGACAGAGAAGCGATCTTCTGTGGAAATCCGGAAGGAGGAACCCCAAAGCCGAGCCGAGAGCCGCAAAGGTGAGCCCAGCCGTCGCCCCTTCGAGGACGAGCCTTCGCAGCGAAGGGACCTCCAGGCCCATCCATTGACTAACAGATCCGATCGCCAATGCGTAGAACGGGGCCTGCAGGAGGACGCATCCGGTGTTCACGAGAGTCTTGACCGCGAACAGGCGCCTCATGCTCACGACCGGTCGGAGCACGCGCAGTTGCGCGCCCTCTCGTCCAAGGCTGCCGAGGGTGCGTGCCATCGCAAGGTAGGCCACGAGGCCGATGAGGACCTGAGATGGACCAACCTCGGCAACCCGAACAAGGAGGGCGGTAGACGGGAGCTGAGCCATGGTGAACAGGGCAATCAGTGCGAGGGAAAGCAGGCAGGCGTGTAGCCGGAGGTGTCTCCACGCAAAGCGATCAGCCGAGATCAGGTCCTTGGTCCAGAAGAGCTGCGCCTGTCGCAGTAGGGTTGGACCGGTGCACCAGAAAGCGAACTTTTGCTTACGATTAGCGAGGGCCTTCCCGCCAGTCGCATGAGCGAGGTCTCGGACTGCCCGGCCGCGCCAACGACCGAGGGCGAGGCCCGAAGCACACGCTGCCGAAAGCAGCGCGGCGATCCATAGGGCGGCGAGCCCGAGAGATGTCGTCCGTATGGCCTCCGATATCGCGATCGGAGATTGAAGGAGGAAGAGGAGGTCAGGAGCCAGGCTCCCGGCCGCGGTGAGCCAGGCAGGCCGGTGCTGGTAGAGTGCGCCCGGGAGTAGAAGGAACAGAGGAAACGAGAGTAGGAAGGGGGCCACGCTCAGGCGCTGAAGGCGCTCCGCCCTGGCCACAAGCTGCGGTCCCCGGAGAAGCCGCCGCGTGCCGGCGGCCGCGAGTACTCCAACCACCACAAACTGCACTTGGGCGACCCCGAAATGGCCTAATAGCCTCACCCATCGGGCGCCTGCATCGTCAACCAGGATCGGTCCATAGAAGAGATAGAGGAAGATCAGGAGGAAGGTGGAGGTCGTGAGTATCGCACCGGCCACCCGGAGCATCGCGGCATCGGGTAGGAACGATGGGTGTGCGCGAAGCGGGTCCGTGCTCTGCTCCAGGACTAGGCTCTTCAGGAGCATGACCGGAACCATCACCAAGAAGCAGACCGTCAGCGCAACATGCGCAACTACGAGAACTCCGATTCTAGAGTGATCCTCGAGCGCAGTCTGGGAGAGGGGCCCGCCCACCCTCAACAGCTGCGCGAGGCCCGGAGACGCTACGACCAGAGTGAGGAGCATCAGTCGACCCTGCAGAGTTCCGAAGGCATCGCGAGCCAACTCTCGCGATGCGGCTACGGTGCGCCACCGGATCAGGGTCAGTGCCCGCCTCGTATTGAGTTGGATGTCTCGACTCACATCACGGCGGGCACGATACAGGCGACGAACGCCTTGTTCACGGTGAGCGCGAACCCAATTCCGCCATACATCAGGGTGGCCCCGATGGTCAGGCCGACCGCGGCTCCGCACCATGTCCATCCGACTCCTCCTGCGACGTTTCTCATCTCGTGAGTCGACATTTCCCTCATCGTTATTTCCTCATCGGTTCAGTGGTTCAGTTAGCTGGCTTCGCGAGAACTCCTCAGAATGCGGTCGTGCAGCCGATAAAGGCGCCGCCGTACGCAAGGAGGGCTATCTTGCTGAACGGTTCGGGGCTCGTGGCCGCGACGAACGCCGTAGTGATCGCGAGCCCGCAGGCCATCCCTCCCCAGAAGCCTCCGCCCGGAAGACCCTCCATCTCACTGCGGCTCAACGTCTTCATCTGCGCCTCCCCAGTTCGAGTTCTGACGTGACTCTATCGACTGTCCGAGATCCTCGGAGTGTCGGTTTCGCATCAAGAGTCGGGGGTTACTCGGTGCCCACCCATGTCCAAATGGGCCTGGCATCCGAGGGTAGCTTTCGATATAGGTTTCTTCGAACTTTCCGCGGTGTAGCAGGGGTGGCGGTGGGCCCCTGGGGGTGCAGCCGGATCTACTTCAACCGAAGGCGGGAGATGGAGAGGGGGAAGCGAGCCATATTGTGGTCGCTTGCGTCCGGAGTGGTTGCTCTAGACTTCGTAACGAAACGCTGGGCGATGCAGGCACTCTCAGACGGCAGTTCGCTCGAGGTTATTGGTGGAGTTGTGCCGCTGACGCTGGCATTCAACCGAGGTGCGGCCTTCGGCCTCTCATTCGGGAACGACCCGCGCTGGTTCTTCATCCCCGTAACGCTGATGGCCGTCGCCTTCCTCTTGGTCATCATCCGGCAATCTGGCCCGACGGAGGGCTGGCGGGCCGTGGCCGCCGCCCTCGTGCTGGGGGGTGCCTTCGGGAACCTCTACGACAGGATCCGATGGGATCGTGGGGTGGTCGATTTCATCGGGCCGATCGATCTGGGTTTCATGGATTGGCCGATCTTCAACGTGGCGGATATGGCAATCAGCTGTGGAGCGATCCTCCTCGCGCTTTCCTTCTTCAGGGAGGAATCAGGCGGACCAAGCGCCTCCGAGGCGGAGGACGATGCGGGGGAAGGGGAACTGGACGCCGCAACGAGTCACTAGAGACAAGCCCGATCGCGGCTTCCTCAGTCGTGGGGCTGTGCCGGTTGTGCGGCAGCAGCCGGGATGAACCGCAGGTATTCGACTCTACGGCCCCGCATTTTTACGACTCTTAGCGTACCTCCCGGGACCTGAACCAGGTCGCCGGTATGGGGAATCCGGTTCAGCGATCCGAAGACATACCCTCCGACCGTATCGAACTGATCCTCGGGAAGCTCCAAATCGAGCCGCTCGTTCACTTCCCGGAGTGACACGGCTCCCCATAACCGCATCCCTCCTCTTCCCACCTCCTGGAAGGCCACAGGTTCGTCTTCCTCATGTTCATCCTGGATCTCACCCACGATTTCCTCAATCAGGTCTTCGAGGGTCGCGAGTCCCGCTGTTCCGCCGAACTCGTCGACCACGATCACCATCTTGCTACGCTTCTCCCGCATCTCGAGGATCAGCTCCTCCACGAGCTTGCTCGCGGGAGCGTATGAAATCGGACGGAGGATCCGGCTGATGTTGGTCGCGCCTTCGCGGTCAGCCTGCCAAAGGTCTCGGGCCAGAAGAAGCCCCACGATGGAATCCAGGCTCCCTTGATAGACAGGGAGGCGGAGATGCCCCTCATCCAACATCAGGCCCTTCGCCTCTTCAACGCTCGCCTCGGCCGGCACGGCCACAACGTCGGTGCGAGGGGTCATCACCTCTCCCACCACGACTTTGTCGAGGTTCATGACATTGGCTACCACCCGCCATTCCTCCTCGTCGAGGGTTCCCTCTCGCCGTCCGATCTCGGCCAATACCTCGAGCTCCGCGCGGCTGACCGTGGATTGCTCGCTTCTACCTCTCGCCAGGACGCGCGAGAAAATCGACAGGGGCAGGAGGACCGGCTTCATGATCCAGATGAGCGAGCGCAGCACGTAGGCGGACGGAACACCCAGGGACTTCCAGTAAGTCGCGCCCACCGTCTTTGGAACGATCTCCGAGAAGAGTAGGATGACCAGAGTGAGGCCAGCCGAGAAGACCGCGATCCACTCCTCGCCGAACTGTTGGAGTGCCAACCCCCCACCCATGGCGGCCCCGACGGTGTGAGCGATGGTGTTGAGTGTCAGGATGGCCGAGATCGGCTCATCGATCCTCTGCTGCATACCGTAGAGGAACTCGCCCGCCCGGTTTCCGTCTTCCCTGAGGAGGGCGACGTACGAGTGATTCACAGATAGGAGGACCGCCTCGAGGATCGAACAGAGGGAGGAGATCGCAAGAGAGATCCCCAGGACCCACAGTAGAGCGCTCATCGCTCCTGGGTCTGGCGTGAACGCCCGTCAGGCTGCAGGAGCGCTAGACCAATCGGGCGTCGAGGTGGATGTCGACCGCTGCGAGGGCGCCCGAGATGGGACAGCCTACCTTCGCTGCCTGCGCCTGCTCCTGAAAAGTGCCCTCGTCAATTCCGGGAACCCTGGCGATGCAGTCCAGTTCGATTCGGGTCACCGCAAACCCGGCGTCACCTTTCGTCAGATGGACACTGGCTTCGGTCCTCACGGCGTCGGGGGTGTAGCCGGCATTCGCCAGGCCGTTCGACAAAGCCATAGAGAAGCAGGCCGCGTGAGCCGCACCGATCAGCTCCTCTGGGTTGGTGCCCTCTCCAGCTTCGAAGCGTGACGGGAACGAGTAGGATCCCTCTACCGCTCCACTCTCAGACGACACCGTTCCGGACCCCTGCGCGAGGTCTCCCTTCCATTCAGCGCTGGCCTTTCGTACCGGCATTTAGCTTTCCCCCTTTTCCCAGGTGCTTACGGTCGGCTTGTCGGATGCGGCTATGATTCGTCAGCAGCCCCTTACCCGCGGAGTATTCGTTCGATCCAGACCGGAAACCGTTGGGCTGCCTCCGGGTTGCATCCCGCGGACCTTTTGTAGAGACTTTCCCGGGTTTGGCCGTAGCCCAGCGGGTATCAGTGGTCACCGACCCAGATTTCTTTCCCTTGTTTCAGCTCACGGCCGCGGCGACATGCTCATGGGATCAATCGGCGCTCTAGCTCCCGCGCTCGTAGTCCGTCCTTTGGGCGTCTTGGGCCGCACCTTCCGGAACATGGCTGAGCATGCAGGGCAGATCGGTTTTCTGCTCGCGCGATCGGCCCGCGCGACCGTGACTCTGCAGGTGTCCCCACGGTCTGTCCTCGAGCAGATATACGTGATGGGGGTACGCAGCATCCCTATTGTGATGGTGACCGCCGTGCTCGCGGGGATCGTGACCAGTCAGCAGGGCGGCTATCAATTTCAAGGATCGATCCCACTCTACGTTCTCGGCAGCGTCGTGGTTGCCAGCGTTGTCCTCGAGATGGGACCCGTGCTAACCGCGATCGTTCTGGTGGGTCGGGTAGGCGCCCGGATAACGGCGGAACTTGGAACGATGCAGGTCTCAGAGCAGATCGAAGCCTTCCATGCGGTTGGTAGAGATCCGATCGCCATCCTTGCCACGCCCAGGATCCTAGCGGGGATCATCGTCGTTCCGATTCTCGTCGGAATCGCTGATATCGTTGGGATCGTGGCGGGAATGGTGGCCGCGGAGCTGACCGTCGGGTTGGGGTTTGAGTCGTTTCTGTACGGCGCCCGTTTATTCTGGCATAGCTGGGATCTTTTCTATTCCCTCCTGAAGGCGATCGTCTTCGGGTTCGCGATCCCCGTGATCGCGATCCACATGGGTTTTAGAACAGCAGGCGGGGCCGCCGGTGTAGGTCGGACCACCACGGCGTCCGTCATGTTCATGACGCTGACGGTTCTGATTCTGGACGCCCTATTCCCACCGCTCCTGCTTCAGTGATGATCGAGTATCGGGATGTCTGGAAGGCTTACGACGGTCCAGTGCTCCAGGGCATCGAGCTCATCGTCTACGAGGGGGAAATGTTGGGAATCTTCGGTCCGTCAGGAACTGGGAAGAGCGTTCTGCTCAAGACGACCATCGGGCTCATTCCCCTGGACCACGGGGACGTTCAGGTCGAAGGGGAATCTGCGTACCACGGGGGGCGCGACGCGGTTCGACGAATCCGAAACAAGGTCGGATATGTGTTTCAGCATGCCGCTCTGTTCGATTCGCTCAGCGTCTATGAGAACGTGGAGATGGGGATCCCAGAAGAGGAGCTGAAGCCGCTGTCTCGGCGAGAGACGACCCGCAAGATTTGGGAGGCATTGGAGCTCTCGAACCTGGATCCGCGAGAGGTGCTTACCAAGCTTCCGGCTGAGCTCTCGGGGGGGATGAAGAAGCGGGTGGGGATCGCACGCGCGATTGTCGGAAGGCCACGGATCCTCCTTTGGGACGAACCGACTACCGGCCTTGATCCCGTGAATACGGTCGCCGTCCAGCGACTCATCGTTAGGCTTTCCGAGCAACTAAAGGTCACCTCAGTCATCGTGACTCACGATATCGAGGGCGGACTCGCGATGTGCGACCGAGTGACGATGCTCGACAGCGGGAGCCTACGATTCTTGGGGACACCGACCGCCTTCCGGGCAAGCGACGACACGGTCGTGCGGGCGTTTATCGACCGGGCGGAGGCAGAGGCGGCGCTTGCCGAAGTGAGCTACTGAATGAACATGTCCGGCCAGTCCGAGGTTCGTGGAGTGCCCAGTGACAGGGAGTTGGATCGCGTGACTCCGCGCATGACCGGTGGTAGGGAGATCCGAATCGGCGTGTTCGTCCTGCTGGGCGGACTGGCTTTCGGAGCTGTCCTGTTCCTCATGACGGACCCGGCAACCTTCCGCGGACGGTACATGGTCGCGACTGAGGTCATCGACGCAGGAGGGATCCGCAGGGGAGATCCCGTTCAAATGCGCGGCGTCAATATCGGCCGGGTTCACCAGTTCGACCTGACCGCGAGCGGTGTTCTGATCACCCTCGAGATTGAAGGTCAGTGGGGCATTCCGGAAGACTCTCACGCAGTCTTGGGGGGGCTAGACCTCCTTGGGGGCCGGACTGTTCAGGTGGTACGCGGAGGATCAGAGGCGTTGCTCCAGACAGGCCAAATCATGCCTGGCCAATCGGAGGAGGGAGTAATGGAGCTGGCCGGCACGATCGGTGATGAGGCGCGCCTGACCATGGAGCGAGTCCGAGATCTGATGGCCGACACAGCGGTGGTGTCAGTGCATACTTCTATCCTTGCACTGGAGGAGTTACTCAAGGACATCTCAGACATCACGGAGGGTCAGCGCAGCGAGCTCTCGGAGCTTTCAGCCGCTCTGTCGCGGTCTGCGGGACGTGTCGAGGATTTGGTCACACGCGAAGAGTTGGATCGTAGCTTGGCCAGAGCCGACTCAACCCTCGCGCAGCTGCAAAGCGCGAGCGGCAGTCTCTCCGATGCGTCGAGCTCTCTGGAGACTGTCCTTGGGAGGATCGAACGCGGGGAGGGAACGCTCGGGCGTCTGTCTGGGGATGACGGACTCTATGAGACTCTGGATACCGCGTTAGAAGAGATCGCGCAGCTCGCACGTGACATTCGGGAAAACCCTGACCGATACATCAATCTCCGGATCTTCTAAGCGACGGTGGACGACTATGTCCGAACGCGGTGCGATTTCAACCAACGCGGCCCCAGCGGCCATCGGCCCGTACTCCCAGGCGATCGTCGCAGATGGATGGATTTATGCATCCGGACAGATTCCGCTCGACCCCGACTCAGGGGCACTCGTCGAGGGTGGCATCGTCACTCAGACCCACCGTGTGCTCAAGAACCTCGCGGCCGTGCTGGAGGCAGCTGGAGGCGGCCTGGATACGGTGGTCAAGACCACCGTATATCTGTCCGATATGGCGAACTTTTCCGCAATGAACGAGGTCTACGCCGAGTATTTTGGAGAGTCTCAGCCGGCAAGAGCGACCGTGCAGGTGGCCGGCCTTCCCAGATCGGTGGATGTGGAAATCGACGCGGTCGCGAGGGGCACTGCGTAACTGTGCGAAATCCTTGCCCTTACGGTCGTACCGGTAGGAAGGGAACGGAGTCTCCGGCCGCGATGACCCAACGTTCGTACCATTGAGCACGTCTGACTACCTCTCCATTCCGAAGCGTCTTCCAAGTCACGCTCTCGGAGGGTAAGAGAGGCGGAGTGCTGACTTCGGTGGTCACCGGAGGAAAGCGCGCCCATCCGCCCGCTGCTTCGTCCGGCTCCTCTGTGTGAAATCGCCACTCGGCACGATGAATGACGGTGTCCGGACCGACCTCCAAGACCCCGTCGAGATATGGGTCGTCCTGCCGCTTGGCACAGAAATGGAGGACCCAGCCGTTGTCGTCCACACTTTCCAGTTGAAAATCGTGAATCTCCCCGAATAGATCTCCGATGAAGTGGGAGGAGAAGTCCGCCTCTAACGGCGGATAACCCCAGGAGTCGTACGACCCAGAGCTGTCAGTCCGCCGCACCGGGAAAGCATACCCCTCGCGGTCGACCCTTCGATCCCAACTCAAACGCAGCAGTGGGGCGGACGCCCGCTGTCCGGGTGCGGCCCCCTCGACCCCGCTTCCGGCCGACGCCTGGCCGGACAGGGTGTCTGTGCGGACACGCGTGTAGCTAGCGACACCCACCGTGTCGAGCCCACCCGCGTGGTGCTGCGCCGCAACCTCCCAGATCCGCCTCGCCGAGCGATCATCGCCTGCCGAGCACACGTCTCGATCTCCAACTACCTCGAACCCAGGAAGTGGAAGAGGCGCCGGCCCGAGCACGATCTCGACGGCAGCGACGCCAGCGGACACCTCGACCTCGGCCGACAGATAGCCAAGGCGTTCCGCGCGGACGAGCCAACCAGGAGCCCAGTCAGCAGACGTTTCGAGTCGGAATTGCCCCTCAGTATCTGTCCGATCCGCTGCCAAGAGCTGCACGCCAGACCGGAGCTCCACCCTTGCCGCGACCACTGGCTCGCCAGAAGGCTCGAGAACCACACCTTCCACCACTGCGGCCTGGTCCCGTGCCCGATCGGGACCCCCGAACCCCACCGCACCTAGAAGGAGAAGCAGGCTGAGAGAAACCAGAACAGGTCTCATGGCGTCCTGAGGGAGAGAGTCGTCACCCCCACTACTAGCGGCGAAAACGCCCGTGGGTTCCCCGCTCGGGTACCTCCGAACGGAACGCTCCGGTCCCCCCTGGGTTCGAGCAACCAGACGGTATCGTGCGCCTTAGGACCAGGTCGCCTGAGTGAGTCCAGTTTGGATTATCGCGAACCCCAATGCTGCCGGCGGGCGTGGCGCTCGGGTCGTCCCAGCGCTCGAGCAGGAGCTCACCAGCCGCGGGATTGATTTCTCGCTGCACCGGACGAAGGCACCCGGACACGCTCGGGAGCTGGCTCGCGTGGCCCGCGACGTTGCCTCTCGAATTCTGGTCGTGGGCGGAGACGGGACGGTCCATGAGGTAGCGGACGGCCTCCTCGCGGATTCTAGGCCGACGGCCGGTAGGCCAGCGGTTCCGCCACTTGCCGTCCTTCCCGTGGGCACAGGCAACGACTTCTTTCGAATGGTTCGCTCCCCTGCTGGCGTCGGGCACGCCGTGCGTGCGCTCCAAGAAGGCGTACCCCGATCATTTGAGGTCGGAGAGGCTTACTGGGACGGAGGGAGTAGGCGTTTTGTGAACCTCCTAGGCGTCGGGGTGGATGTGGAGGTTCTACGGCGACGCTCGGCATTCCGGCGGTTGCCCGGGCTCATGCAGTACCTCGCCGCGCTCGGGGCTGCCCTCGTTCGTTACCGGCCGATTCCGCTTCGCGTTACCGTCAGCTCTGGAGATGCGAAGCCCATCGTCTTGGACTCTTCTGTACTGCTGACAGCCGTCACCGTGGGGCCTTCCGTCGGAGGAGGATTCCAGCTGTCTCCGAACGCGGTTCCGGATGACGGACTCCTCGATCTCTTCCTCGTGGGAAGGCTTGGAGTCGTAAAGGTGCTCCGATACCTTCCGGGGATCTTGCGGGGGTCGGGCATCCCGAGGCCGGAAATCTCCCAGCTGCAGGGGACTCAGGTTCACATCCAGAGGACGGATGGTCACGGTTTGGCTTTCGAGGTGGACGGCGAATTGATGGAGACCGTCACCCAATCCTTAGAGATCCGCATCCGCCCCGCGAGCTTGAAGATACTGGAGCTCCCGGAGGGAGACACGTGAGCCGAGGCGGACCCGCGCGCGCATGGTCCAAGAGATCCACTCTACTCGGATCTCTGATAGCAGTCCTGCTGTTGGGCCCTGTCCTCCGGCCCGATGTTCTCCATGTGTCGGCCCAGCAAGGTGCGCCTCCCGACTCCACTGCCGTCCTCCCAGACCCGGCCCCTGCCGACGAGCCCTTCGAGCAAGCCGCTCAGGAGGGGGTGATCACGCCGGGAGGTGCCTTCCTTCGCTCTGTACTCGTTCCCGGTTGGGGCCATGTGGCTACTCAGGCGTACGGCCGCGCGGGTTTCTACGTGGCGGCCCAGACGGGCAGCTCTTGGATGCTCTTGCAGACGCTCAATCGGAGGGCCGAGGCGACGGCATTCGTAGACATAGAGCGAGAACTGGCCGAGACTCGGTTCATCGCCAGCGGGATATCTGACCCTGACTCGATCCAGCTAGCCGTCGACGATGATCCCGCGGTTCAGGGTCGTGAAGCGCTCGTCGGAGCCCGGGACCAGCAGGTGGAAGACTGGACCGCGCTGACGATTTTCCTCGCCCTCCTAGGCGCGACCGATGCATTCGTGGCGGCGCATCTCGCGGACTACCCCGAACCCCTGAACTACCAGGTCCTCCCGCTGGGAGGCGGACGTACCGAGGTTCGCTTCTCGATACCGATCCGAAACCTTCCGATGCCCTGGCGCCGTCGCTAAGAGGTGGGCTCCCCTATTTCAGGGCCGTTCCAACGCGCGACGATGGGCGCAGATCCATTTTCCAGTACGACGTACGTCCCGTGCGTGAGCCAGTCGCCCGCGTTCAGGTAGAAACGGCCCGGAGCCACCTCGACACGCTCGGGTAGGTGGCAGTGCCCCAGGATCACCAGGTCCAACGACGTATCGGCAAGGAGCCGCTCGCGAGCCCAGCGCTCGAGAGCCGCCGCTCGCTGAGATCGCGTTTCATCGTCGGATTCCGAGTCGGTGCGAGATACCCTGCGGGCGATCGCGGTCGCGATATCGGGATGAACCCACCGGAACGCCTGCTGGGTTAGCCTGCCGCGTAGCACCTGTTTCAGGATTCGATAGCCCAGATCCCCGCCGCCCAGCCCATCTCCATGGGCGATGAGGCATCGATATCCGGCGAGTCTGAGCCGGACCTCACCCTTGTGGATGGTCAGGCCGATCTCCTCCGTAAGGTATCGACCCCCCCACCAGTCGTGGTTTCCCCCCATCAGGTGGATCGGGACTCCTGAATCGGCGATCCTGGCGAGAGTCCCGAGGATCCGGGCATGACCGCTGGGAACAACACTGCCCCACTCGAACCAGAAGTCGAAGAGATCGCCGTTCAGGAAGATGAGTCCGGCTCGCTCGCCCGCGAAATCCAGCCACTGATGGAAGGCTTCCTCCATCGCCGGGGGAGCGGCTCCGAGATGCGCGTCCGACGTCAAGTAGATGGGACCGTCTGACATGGTCGCCAACTTACCCCGAGGGACTCGGGGTGGGAACCCGCGGCTGTGCCCATTCATCCCGGGCTGAGTTATCTTCCCGACAAGATTGATTGGGCCCCTTCCGCCCCGATGGACCCGAAGAGAGAGGAGCGTTGGCGAACGAGGCTGTAGGCTGTGGTATTCGGCGCAGTGAGGGACTCTGCCACCTCTGTTTAGTCGCGGCAGCGCTGCTCGTTCCGGGGTGCGCGGTGCGCCAGCCTGTGGCCACCGCACTTCCACCAAATGCGAGGGAGGTTGCCCTCTCCGCGACCGAAGCCTCCTCGCTGGACGCGCCGTATCGCCTTGTCTTTGAGTGGTCGATTCTCGAACCCGGGAGCCGACTGGGGGGTCGTGGGGTAGCTCGAATCGAGCCGCCCGCCCTTGCCAGACTCGATCTGTTCGCTTCGAACGGTGAGCGTATCGCGGCCGTGGCGGTCGATGGAGACGTCCTACGGGTCGCAGACGACATACAGGCGGAGGTCCCGCCTCCGCCCCTTCTGTGGGGTACCTTGGGTGTCTTTCATCCTGGAAGCGGAAGCGGGCTTCAGGGTGGACGGCAGTACGAGAACGGTAACCTCGAGCTGCGCTACCAGCCGCGGGGCGGAGGCGAGATTCTTTACACGCTCCGAGATAATCGAATCGAGCGGATCGATGTCCGCCGAGGGGGGCAAGCCTGGGAAGAGGTTACCCTCGTGCTCGTGGAGGATGAGCGGTTCCCACGGCAGGCGAGGTATCGGCACCTCGAAGAGGTGAGAGAGCTGAGCATCACGCTGGAGAGCGTCGAACATGTGGAATCCTATCCGACAGACATCTGGAACCCCGGTCTCTAAGCTCTGGGCGCCGGGCATTTGTGCAGCCCTATTGTGTGTCGGGTGCAACTACACCTTTCAGGCAGGATCAGGGTTACCGCCGCACGTCCAGACGCTAGCGGTCGTTCCTTTCGAGAACGACACCGATCGATTCGAGGTCTCTCAGGAGCTTCACCAGGTTCTACTCGATGAACTTCCGAGGTCGTTCGGAGTGCGGACCGGAGGGGAGGAGTTTGCGGAGGCAGTCGTAAGAGGGACCGTCAATCAGTACCTCGTCCAAGCCGATTCTTATCGGCCAGAGGCTGGAGGAGACCGAACTCAGGTGATCGAGCGCCAAGTTCGGCTCTCGGTTGAGGTACAGGTGATCGATCTTGTCAACAATCTCATTCTCTGGGAGAACCCCGGCCTCTCGGTCACCGGCGAGTACCTCGAGGCCAGCGGTAACGAGGGAGCGGGGCGCGAGCTTGCTCTTTCCAGAGTCGTTCAGGCGATCATCGACGGTCTTCAATCGAACTGGTGAGTTCGGGTAGGCGCCTCCGGCTGGGTACCCGAGGATCTCTCCTCGCGGTGACCCAGAGCCGATGGGTCGCGAGCAAGCTCGAGGCGGAGGAGGACCTCGACATCGAGCTCAAGACCATCCGGACATCGGGGGACGCGAGACTGGACCAGCCACTCTCGGAGATCGGCGGAAAGGGACTGTTCACCAGGGAACTTGACCTCGCCCTCATAGACCGTCGGATCGATCTGGCGGTGCATTCCCTCAAGGATCTACCCACCGAGTTGCACGAGGGTGTGTCAATCGGGGCCGTTCCGGAGCGGGAGGATCCCCGTGATGTCCTCATCGGTCGGGAGGGCCCTGCGGTTACCCTCAAGACGTTGCCGAGGAGGGCCCGCGTCGGCTCGAGCTCCCTCCGTCGCGCGGCCCTGCTCAGGGCTACGCGCCCGGACATCCAAGTCCAGGATATCCGTGGTAACCTCGACACTCGAATCCGAAAAGTAGAGGACGGAGAAGTAGACGCGATCGTAGTCGCGGCTGCCGGTATTCGTAGGCTCGGGTGGGCGAAGCAAATTTCTGAGTACCTGGAACCGGGAAGCTGGCTTCCGGCCCCCGGGCAGGGTGCCTTGGCCGTCGTCGTGAGTACTGAACACCTTGGGGGAGCCCCGTGGCTCCGACGTCTGAATCATCCCCCCTCCAGAGCTGCGACAGAGGCGGAGCGCAGTCTCCTCGCGGTTCTCCACGCGGGGTGTCAGCTCCCGGTTGGCGCGCTCGGGCTTCCGTTCGGAGGAGGACTCCGCTTGAAAGGCTTGGTTGCGCATCCGGATGGCACCCGGGTGGTGAGGGCGGAAGGAACGGGGGCTCAAGACGACCCTTCGTCGCTGGGCCGGGTCGTCGGGATGCAGCTCCGCGACCGGGGCGCTGACCTTCTCCTCGATGAGCTCAGGGCGGAGAAGCCAAACCACCACCCGTGACCTCAGGGGGTTGCTGTCTTAGAACGGGCAGGCAGGAGCGATCGGCAGCTTCGCGCGGTGACGTTGGAAGCGGGTACCGCGCGCTACGCAGAGGGGTCGTGTCTGGTATCCTTCGGCGAGACCAGGGTCTTGTGCGCCGCGTCCATCGAAGAGAGCCTTCCGCCTTGGAGGGAGGGGAGTGACACGGGTTGGGTGACGGCCGAATACGGCATGCTGCCACGGGCAACCCATACCCGCCATGCTAGAGAGAGAACCGGAGCAGGAGGGAGGACCCGCGAGATCCAGAGATTGATCGGCAGGTCACTCAGGGCTGTGACCGATCTCGGCGCGCTGGGCGCACGCACGGTCGTCATCGACTGCGACGTGCTACAGGCGGACGGAGGAACGCGCACGGCGTCGATCACGGGTGGATGTGTGGCACTCGCTCTTGCATTCAAGGACCTTCAGCGAAGAGGGCTCCTCGATCGCTCGCCTCTTCGGGAGCGTGTTGCCGCCGTGAGCACTGGGCTCGTCGCGGGAAAGGCGAGGTTAGACCTGGATTACCGAGAGGACTCGCGCGCACAGGTTGATATGAACGTGGTGGCGACCGCCGATGGACGTCTCGTGGAAGTACAAGGAACCGCCGAGGGGAATCCCTTCCCGAGGGACGATCTCGATCGTCTCCTGGATCTCGCGCTTGAGGGAATACGAATCTTAGGCGAGCGGCAGCAGGAGTTGCTCCAAGAGGTCCGGGAGTGAAGCTGGTCCTCGCAACGCGAAGCGGGCATAAACTTCATGAAATTCGCACGATTCTGCGCGGCATTCCTTCCCTCGATCTGCTAGATCTCCACGGTGCGGGCGTGCCCTTTCTGTCGGCCGAGGACGAGATCGAAGTGTTCGAGACCTTTGACGAGAATGCCATAGCGAAGGCTTGCTATTTCCAACCGCTCACGGGACTTCCCACGGTCGCCGACGACTCCGGGTTGGTCGTGGACGCACTCGGCGGTGCGCCGGGCGTGCATTCAAAAAGGTTCGCGCCCTCGGGCGGGAAACTTGAGGGCGAGGAGCGGGACCGCGAGAACCTGGAGCACCTCCTCCGTGAACTCTCCCAAGTTTCGCTCGCGGATAGAACGGCCCGGTATGTTTGCGTTGCCGCTTTGGCCACTGGAAGCACGGAAGAGCTGTCGACCTTCACGGGGAGAGCAGAGGGACTGATCCTTGATAGCGGGCGTGGTGAGAGAGGCTTTGGGTACGATCCCATCTTCCTCGATCGCTCCTCGGGGAAGACCTTCGCTGAGCTGACGCCCGCTGAGAAGAACGCCGTCAGTCACCGAGGGGCGGCTTTTCGTTTACTGGCGGGCCGACTATCGGACCTTTATCCTATCTAGGAAGCATTTCATACAGTATCCGCTTGTAGGTTCACCCTTTTGCCCAAGGAGGGACCGATGCTGAGGCCCGCATGCGGTTCACTTTTGGCACTTTTCTTGACCCAGTCGCCGGCCCTCGGTCAGATGGTGGCGACCTGTGAGAGTCCACAGTCTGTGGAGGTCACCGTGTGGCGAGGCGCGTCAGTCAGCACCGCCGCCGTTTCAGAGGCCGAGCGAATGTGCCTCGAGGCGGTAGACCAGGCAGAGGTGCAGATCGCGGAGCCCTTGAGGCCGATAGGTTGGGGGGTTCCCGAGCTCGAGGTGATCAGGAGGCTGGTGCTCGACTCGCCGGGAGTCTCGGAGCTTGCACCGCGGGTTCTAGAAGGCTCGGAGGAGCCTACTGTAGGGTCGTCTGGCATTGGCCGGAATTATCTGGACGGAATGGCGCGAACCGGGACCCGGGCGGTGATCATCACCCCAGCGGTTGAGAATACTCCGGAACGGATCCTTCATCTCGTGATCTACGAGGCCAGTCCTGGCCGGGTTGAGGTAGGGGTAGAGTCGCCTGAGGGACGGCCCTTCAGGCTTTCATGGACGCGTGACCTCGATTCCCCCGAGTGGTCACTGATCGATCGACAGATGCTCGGATCGACCTGAACCGGCGGGGTTGGCGGGAACGACTTCTCTGTACCGAGATCGCAGTCTCTCCTCACCATCCGTGCGTGATTTCGGGCCTTTAAGCTCGTCCGTTTTCCCCGACAGCCTTCATAGTCGTGTTATGGTGGTATTCGGTATTCGCCCCTGGTGCAGTGAGTGAGAAACCAATCTTCGGCCGGAGGTTTTGGATGTTGCACGTACTCAATCGTTTAGGACCTGCAGCGCTGTTGTTGGTAGCAGCGCTGATCGCGATAGCCGGGAGTGAGTTGAAGGCTCAAATCGTATCGAACAATCCGTATCATGCCGATTACGATTGGGCGCAGATGCCGGATGGGATGTCGATCGGGGTCGCCAGCGGCGTTTTTCCTGACCCAGACGGGGAACACCTCTGGGTATTGTCGCGGTGCGGCGCGAATCACTGTGCTCTCGTTCCAGATGTGGACCCGATTCTCAAATTCGACATGGACGGGAATCTCGTGGACAGCTTTGGGAGAGGGATATTCTCCTGGCCCCACAGCTTCTTTCTCGACCACGAGGGGTTCCTTTGGGTGACCGAGGGAGCACCTGTTGGTGATGCGCGAGCCGTCGAGGGGATGGCACGCGGCATGGGGCACCAGGTATTCAAGCTTGACCAGTCCGGAGAGTCCAGCCGTGCGCCTGCGACGCTTGGCGAAGAGCCAGAAGAGCACCCCTGCAGCGGTAAAGATCAGGCCGTTCAAGAAGGACCCTGTCGCCGCTAATACCAGCCCAAAGATAGCGACGACGATTCCACCCCACGAGAAGACCGCGTTGAAGCGGGGCCCAACGGTCTTCGCCTGAGACATCCTTGCATCCTCCAGATTCATAGTTCGGTTTCTGAAAAGCTGAACCTAAGCGGATTCTCCTGTTGAGTCGAATCCTCCTGGTGCGCCGCCCACAATATTTGGCTCGCAGTGTGTCCGCTACCAGTGACTCAGATCCTCTTCGCCGATGGCTCGAACAACCTCGCGCCCCCTGCGTGCCCCTAGGACCATGTGAAAACGGGGGTACCCGTCCCATGACTGGGCCCTATCTTTCTCCCAAGCGATTCCGACCGTGTGGAGCCCTCGATACCGATGGATCGACCGTGCGCCACATGGGTTGTGCCCTGCATGTGTTCAGGGGGCAGAGCGAGGCACAGCTGTACGAAGTCTCTTGGTAATCGACTAACAACACTTCGGGGCGTGGCGCAGCCCAGTAGCGCGCCTGCTTTGGGAGCAGTAATTCGGTCGTCCCTGCAGATCCGGTACCATCCATCCTAGTTCCCTAAAAGCATTGATATAGCTATATTTAAGGGGAGTTTTTGTCCGCGAGTGTCCACTGACGTAGCGTGCTATACACCGTATTGTGGACCCCAAAGTGGACCCCACAGGGACCGAAAAGGGGGGCTGACAGTGCCGAGGCTGAAGCTAAGCGCGCGAGGGGTCATGGCATTAGAGACGGATCGGGCACGCGAAGAATTCTGGGACACGGTCACGCCCGGGCTGGTCCTCAGGGTAAGTGGCGAGAGCGGCGGAAAGACGTGGAGCGTCAGGTACCGGCTGAACGGTGCACGTCGCCGTCAGACGCTGGGAAGCTACCCGACGCTCAGTCTGGCGGAGGCGCGAGCGGCTGCGCGCGAGGTGCAACGGCAAGCCGACGCGGGAGAGGATCCTGCAAAGGAGCGCGCGGACCGCAAAGCGGGCCGTTACACGTTCAAGGAGCTTTCCGACGAAGTCTTGGAGGCACGGGCGATGCGGACCCGGGAAGCAACCCAGCGGGAGAGAAAGCGGATCCTCGGCAAGGAGCTCGCGCCCACTTGGGGCCATCGGCCGGCTGCGGACATCACTCGCCGGGAGGTTGTCCACCTGGTCGAGGAGATTGCCAAGAGAGGGGCCCCGATCGTCGCGAATCGGACGCTGAGCCTCATCCGGCTGATCTTCAACGATGGGCTACGCCGAGGCTTTCCGACTCTGGAGGCCAATCCCGCACACCTTGTCGAGCTCCCGGCCGAGGAAGTGGGGAGGGATCGGTACCTGACTCGAGAAGAGGTCAAGCTCATCTGGCAGACGACGGGGGACGAGACTCGGGCAACACGTGGTGCCTTCCGCCTCGCGCTACTGACGGGTCAGCGGATCGGCTCTGTGTTAGCGATGCGATGGGATGGAATCACAGGCGACCTATGGACGATTCCGCCGGAACACTTCAAGGGAAGGCGGACCCATGTGGTTCCGCTCTCGAGCGAGGCGTATGAAGGCGTCGAGGAGCTGAAGGAGACCGCCTACTCCGATAGATGGGTCTTTCCGTCGCGGGCAAGAGCGAAGAGACCCCATTTGACGAGCATGGGCCGCTCGCTCTCCAGGGTCCGCAATAAGACATCGATCCCGAGCTGGACCGTCCATGACTTCCGCAGGACCTTCCGGACCCACGCCGTCCGGGCGAGAGAGGACGGCGGTTTCGCGATTCCAGGCCATGTAGCGGACGCTGTACTCGGCCACAAGGAAGCGACTCTTGGATTCGAGAGGTACACAGGGGACCGGGACCGCTACCTCTTACATGAGAAGCGAGACGCTCTGCGAAAGTGGGGTGCGTTCATCATGGACGCGGTGGAGGCGGAGAGGTGAAGAGAGCCTACTCGCCACTGTCGGGTACCGCATGCTGCACTAAACTGGACCATCGTGGCCATGAACGGGGAAGGCACGCGGCGCAAAAGGAGCGTACCGGCGATGCCACACAGCGGAGCACTGGACCAGACCGTCAGAAGGTGGGGATCGACTCAGATTATGAACATCCGACCGGCGGTTGCCGCCGACTACGGCGCGCTGCTGGACATCTGGCTGCGATCGGTTCGGGCAACCCACACCTTTCTCTCGGAGGAAGACATTCGGGCTTTCCTTCCGCTCGTGCGGGACCACGCGCTGACGGAGCTTGAGGTCTGGGTGCTCTTCGCCGACGAGGGGACCCTCATGGGTTTCATGGGCCTGTCTGGCAACAGGCTGGAGGCTCTCTTCCTGGCGCCGGAGTTCTTTAGGCGCGGTGGCGGACGCCGGCTCGTCGAGCACGCTCGAAAGCTTGAAGGGACCACTGTCGCTGGACGTCAACGAGCAGAACCCGCAGGCGCGGGTCTTCTACGAGTCGCAGGGCTTCGTCGTCGAGGGGCGATCGCCCGGTCGACAGCACGGGGCAGCCCTTCCCCCTCCTCCACAAAAGGAGAGGGGGTTGTGAGTTGCCTTCAAGAGCTGGGGAGTCCGAAGCGACTGGGAGTCGCACAGGAAAGGGGAGCTACCGGAGCGATGGAGCGCGCGGCGGAAGGGCGGAGCCAGCCGTCCGTCTGGCGTTCGAGTTCCTGGTGCTGACTGACCTGACCCGCTGAAACGAGACCAGGAGCAATATTAGGATCGAGCTGGTCTGAAGCTTTTGAGCGAGGAGGTCAGGATGGGAAGGAAGCGACACACTCCGGAGCAGATCATCACTGGACTGCGGGAGGCAGAGGTCGGTCTGGCCCGCGGCAAATCCGTGAAGCTGATCAGCCGGGAGCTCGGCATCACCGAGCAGACGTACTACCGGTGGAGGCGGGAGTACGGCGGGATGAAGGTAAGCCAGGCACGGCGCCTGAAGGAGCTCGAGCGCGAGAACGGGCGCTTGAAGCGAGCAGTGGCGGACTTGACACTGGACAAGCTGATCGTGGAGGAAGCGGCCCAGGGAAACTTCTGAGCCCCGAGCGCCGACGACGTTGTGTGGTGCGTGTACGTCAGCAGCTCGGGGCGTCGGAGAGGAGAGCGTGCCGGGTGCTCGGGCAGCCACGCACGACCCAGCGCCGGGCGAGGAAAGTGGCGAGTGACGAGGGGGCGCTCCGAGGTGATATCGTGCGACTCGCGAGTCGATTCGGCCGCTACGGCTACCGACGCGTCACGGACATGCTCCGCATCGAGGGCTGGGGGGTGAACCACAAGCGGGTGGAGCGGATCTGGAGGCAGGAGGGGCTGAAGGTCCCGGAGCGGCAGCCGAAGCGAGGTCGGCTGTGGCTCAACGACGGATCGTGCATCCGGCTGAGGCCGCTGTATCGGGGCCACGTCTGGTCGTACGACTTCGTGGCCTCGAGGACGCACGACGGGCGTGCGCTGAAGCTGCTGACAGTGCTGGACGAGCACACGAGGGAGTGCCTGGCGATCGTGGTGGCTCGCAAGATCCGCTCGCACGACGTGCTCGAGGTGCTGGCCGATCTGTTCGTCCGACACGGGCCTGCCGAGTATCTGAGGTCGGACAACGGACCGGAGTTCACCGCGAAGCTCGTGCGGCGGTGGTTGGGGCGCGTGGGCGTCGAGACGCTCTTTATCGAGCCGGGCAGCCCGTGGGAGAACGGCTACAACGAGAGCTTCAACGGCAAGCTCAGGGACGAGCTGTTGAACGGGGAGATCTTCTACTCGTTGGCGCAGGCGGCCGTGCTGGTCGAGCAATGGAGGCGCGAGTACAATACCGTCCGACCCCACAGCGCCTGCGGCGGCTTTCCCCCGGCCCCTGAGGCGATTAAGCCGTCGCCCTGGTTCCTGAGGATGCCCGTCCTTCACGGCCCTCCACAGCTGCTGGGACTAACATAGGATGTGGTACCGCTCTTCGGGGCAGGTCACTTGCGTGAGTGGGACTGAGGCCGATCACCGTCGATGAGGCCGTGGCCGGAATCCTAGCTCTGCGGGAGGGCTGTACACTCGGGCCGGACCTCACGGTGCGCGACCTGATCGACGAGGGGCGCCGGTGAATCTTGTGCTCGACGCCTCGGTGGCCCTGTCCTGTTGTCCCTGCCCTTTGCGGTGGATCCGCCGAACGGGGTCGAGGGTTTGGGGAGACCCGACGCCAGCACGGGCGAACGATCTCACGTCGTACGATGCGGCATACCTCGAACTCGGCGTGTGGTTGGGGGTGCCACTGGCTACTCTCGACGTGGTGCTCGCCACGGCCGCCGAGGCGGAAGGGGTCCCAATACTTGGATCGCCCGATTAGAGGTCGCGCCTCAGGCCCTGCGGCAGGCTCTCCACCAGCTCGATCATCCGCTCACGGTGCTGCGCGTTGGGGAGCCGCCCCCTCCCGCCGGCGAGGTTGTCCGCCATGTGCTCCAGGTCGCTCGTGCCTGGAGTCGCCACGGTGACCGCCGGGTGGGCGATCACGAACTTGAGCATGAACTGCGCCCAGGTGTGCGCGTCGAACTCGGCCGCCCAATCCGGCGGCGGGCGGTCGCCGATCCGCTGCCACATCCGGCTCCGTCCGAATGGCAGGTACACGATCACGCCGATCCGGCGCTCCTGCGCCAGCGGGAGGATCACCTCTTCGGGAGTCCGGTTGTCGACGGCGTAATCGATGCCGATGAATTCGATCGGCTCGTTGCGCATGACGTCCGCGAGCGCGGCGTATTGCCTCGAGCTCGTGGTCGTGATCCCGCTATAGCGAACCCGACCCGCGGCCTTGAGCCGCTCCAGAACTCCGAGCTGCGTCGGCGGATCACCCATGTTGTGTACCTGGATAAGGTCGATCACAGGAATACGGAGGCGCTCGAATGAGCGCTCGATCTGTGCCAGGGCCGCAGCGGGATCGGCCGGAGTGCCGCCCCTGCCGGCCACGTTGACCTTGGTCGCCCACCAGATCCGGCCGGCGATCCAGAGTTCCGCGGCGACCCGGCCCGATACCTCCTCGGAGGCGCCGTAGCCCGCCGCGGTATCGAGTACACTGCCGCCCCCGTCCACGAGAGCCCGCAGGACGCCTCCGATCGTGCCGAAGTCCTCGGCGCGCGCGACCCGCGAGTACGTGTTGGCGCCGCCTAGGCCGACGACCGGTAGCCGCTCCCTGCCCCGGCTGGAGGGGACCGCCCGGGTGATGACCTCCTGGCTCTGTAGCGCCTCCAGGACCTTGGGATTGATGCCAAGCGCGGCGCTGGCGCCGGCGGTGATTCGGAGCCAATCGCGTCGAGATACCATGGGTCTTTCCTCTGCAGTTCGTGTGGTCGCCGCCTGAGCTTTACACAACACGGTTTACACAACGAGGACACGCCGTGGAGGGTCGCTGTTGGGAACCCGGCGCGCAACTCGATAGACTGGACGACAGTTGGGATGAATTCTAGCTCGCTCGCGACACGCTTGGAGAAACTGACCGGTCAATTCTCGACCTGCCGTCGCGCGCGGCGCTTCGGCATCGGCTGCATCGGCACCAGCTCGCGCGTGATGTACACGCGGAACCAATGCGTGACGTAGTTCCACGCCGGTAGCGGGTTGGTCGTTCGCCATTCGAGCAAATACCACGGCACGGTCGGGTCTTCGTGATGGTGGATGTGGCGGTTGATGTTGAAGATCGGGAAGAATGTGGTGTATTCGTTTGCGAATCCGGGATCAGCGGGCGCGCTACTGTGCTCGATGGCGCCCCGCAGTGACATCGGCACGAACACCGTGAACGCGGCGACAGCAAACGACCGCCAGATAATGTCTGCATGTCCGGCCAGAATCCAAGCGGCCAGGACGATGGCGGAGAGCACGATACCCAGTACGATCCGGCTGGCGCGCACATACGGCTTCTTCCCGCGGAGCCCGTCGGCGAGCCAGGATAGGTGCCGCACGGCGTCGAGCGCCGCGGCGAAACTGAACATTCCGTGAGCGTGCTTCTCGTCGTGCATATAGGCGTGGTCGTGGTCTGGCGCCGGCACGTGGAGCCACTTGTGATGTGAGAGGTGCATGCCCCGCACGACTTCCATGACGCCGAACGTCATCATGATCCCATCCCAGAGCGTCACAACGGCGTGGTTGTCGCGGTAGCAATCGAGGGCGATACCGTGAAAGTACTCGTGCAGCATCACTCCGACGCGGTGCGCAAGAAACACACACGGCACGAACGCGGCCCAGAGCGGCAGGCGCACCAATAGGCTGTAGTACAGTGCGGTGAGCAAAAGCAGGCTCCCATGGGTGAGGAACGGCGCGAACCGGCTGCGAACAATCTGCCCTGTGCGCTGCCGCGCTCCGGGTGAGTCGACCTGCAATGGTGAGACCTTCATGTGTGAAACCTCCTTTTCCGACAAAGTTGTCGCGGATCCGGAGATTCCTTTATACGTCAGATGACGTAGCGATGGCGGTCAGAATACGTAGCGTCAGCGGTTAAATTAGGTCGCGAGATGAGGGCCCCAGGCCACCAACTCCGCTTGACCGAGGGTTTGACGCCCCCCATCCTACCCGTTCTCCTTCACGGCCGGATGCCTCGGGACCGGCCGTGAATCTTCTCCCCCACAAGGGAGCCGTTCATGCCAGTCGTTTCGATGCAGGTAAACGGCCAAGCGGTCTCGCACGAAGTCGAAGCACGCACGCTTCTCGTGGACTTCCTGCGGGAGACCCTGGCCCTCACCGGAACCCACGTCGGGTGCGACACGAGCCAGTGCGGTGCGTGTGTCGTCCACGTGGGGGGCACGTCGGTCAAGAGCTGCGCGATGTTGGCCGCCGAGGCCGAGGGCGCTGAGGTTTTGACTATCGAAGGGGTCGCGACGAACGGAGCGCTCCACCCCATGCAGGCGGCCTTCAAGGAGCACCATGGTCTCCAGTGCGGGTTCTGCACACCGGGTATGGTCCTGAGCGGCCTGGATTTGGTGAGCCGCAACCCCGACCCGTCGGAGGGCGACGTGCGGGAGTGGCTGGAGGGTAACCTCTGCCGCTGCACCGGCTACCACAACATCGTGAAGGCCGTGCAAGCGGCGGCTTCCGAAATGGGGGGCTGAGCCATGGCGGAGAACGGAATCGGAGCCGCCGTACGGCGGAAGGAAGACGGCCGCTTCCTGGTGGGGAAGGGCCGGTACACCGACGACATGAATCGACCTGGACAGACGTACGCCTACCTCGTGCGCTCTCCCGAGGCACACGCCAACATCACGAGCATCGACACTGCGGCAGCCTCGTCCGCCCCAGGTGTGGTGGCCGTGTTCACCGGGACGGACTTTGCGGTCGACGAACTGGGCGGTCTGCCGTGCGGATGGGGGATCAACAACAAGGACGGCTCACCCATGGTCGAGCCGACCCATCCGGCGATCGTGGCCGATCGGATACGGCACGTAGGGGATATCGTAGCCGTCGTCATCGCCGAGACCAAAGCAGCGGCCAAGGAAGCGGCTGCGCTCGTCGAAGTCGATTACGAGAGCCTCCCGGCGGTGGCGTTCTTGAATCAGGCCGTGGCCGATGATGCGCCACTGGTGTGGGAAGAGGCATCAGGCAACGTGTGCTTCGACTGGGAGGTCGGTGACAAGGCGGCCACCGACGCGGCGTTCGAGGGCGCGGAGCACGTGGTGTCGATCGACATCGTGAACAACCGTCTCATCCCGAACGCCATCGAGCCTCGTGTGGCCATCGGCGATTACGACCCGGTGAGCGGCGACTACACACTCTACACCTCGAGCCAGAACCCACACGTGATCCGGCTCCTCATGGGCGCGTTCGTCATGGGGATCCCCGAGCACAAGCTCCGAGTGGTGTCGCCCGACGTAGGGGGCGGCTTCGGCTCCAAGATCTTCCACTACGCGGAAGAGGTCATCATGACCTGGGCGTCGTCCAAGATCGGACGGCCCGTGAAGTGGACCGCAGAGCGCTCCGAGTCGTTCATGTCCGACGCCCACGGTCGGGACCACGTGACCCACGCCGAGCTCGCCCTCGACGGTGAGGGGCACTTCTTGGGTCTTCGGGTGAGCTGCCTTGCCAACCTGGGCGCCTACATCTCCACGTTCGGTGCGGCGGTCCCGACGATCCTTCACGGCACGCTCTTCGCCGGATGTTACCGCACGCCGGCCATCTACGGTGAAGTGAAGGCGATCTTCACCAACACGGTGCCGGTCGACGCGGTCCGTGGTGCGGGGCGACCGGAAGCCGCGTTCATGGTCGAGCGCTTGGTAGACATAGCCGCCCGCCAGTTGGGGATCGATCCCGTGGAGATCCGGCGAAAGAACTTCATTCAGCCGGATCAGTTCCCCTATCAGACGCCGGTGCTGTTGGAGTACGACACGGGGGACTACGAGCCCACGCTGGACTTGGCGCTGGAGCTCTCGGACTGGGCGGGCTTCGGGGCTCGCAAGGAGGAGGCCGCGTCCCGGGGTAAGCTTCGGGGGATTGGTCTCTCGACGTTCCTCGAAGCGTGCGGAATCGCCCCGTCGGCGGTGGCCGGAGCCCTGGGTGCCCGGGCCGGGCTCTTCGAGGTGGGACAGGTGCGTGTGCACCCCACGGGGAGTATGACCGTCTTTACCGGGAGCCACAGCCACGGCCAGGGCCACGAGACGACCTTCGCCCAGATCGTGGCCGAGAGTCTCGGCATCGGGATCGACCAGGTCGACGTCGTTCACGGGGATACCGCGCAGGTGCCCTTCGGCATGGGCACTTATGGCTCCCGCTCGGTGGCGGTGGGTGGGTCTGCCATCTACGAGGCCCTGCAGAAGATCATCAAGAAGGGCATCACGATCGCGGCCCATCTCATGGAGGCTTCCGAGGTCGACGTCGTCTTCGAGGACGGACGTTTCACGGTAGCCGGCACCGACAAGTCTCTCGGTCTCGCCGACGTGTCGCTGGCGGCCTATGTGCCACACAACTATCCGGAGGGCCTCGAGCCGGGCCTTGAGGAGACGGCCTTTTACGATCCGAAGAACTTCACCTACCCGGCCGGGGCTCACGTGGCCGAAGTGGAGATCGACCCAGAGACGGGAGTCGTCAACTTGGTTTCGGTGTCCTGCGCCGACGACATAGGGCGTATCATCAACCCCATGATCGTGGAGGGCCAGATGCACGGCGGCCTGGCGCACGGAATTGGGCAGGCGTTGCTGGAGTGCTGCAAGTACGACGACAGTGGGCAGCTGATCACGGGATCGTACATGAACTACTGTATGCCCCGCGCGGCCGATCTGCCGTTCTTCAAGACCGGGCACAACACGACCAACTGCACCCACAACCCGCTGGGTGTGAAGGGTGTCGGGGAGGTGGGCTCCATCGGAATCCCTCCCGCGGTCATCAACGCCGTGGTGGACGCTCTGGCGCACTTGGGCGTGGAGCACATGGACATGCCTGCGACCCCGGAGCGCGTGTGGCGCACCATCCGGGCCGCCCAAGGCCTCGAGCTGAGGGGGAAGATCCATGGATGATTTCACGTTCCATCGCCCCGGCACGGTGGCCGAGGCCCAAAAGGCTCTACTGGGGGCGGTGGCCGGCAAGTTCCTGGCCGGCGGCCAGAGCCTGCTTCCCATCATGAAGCTGGACATGGCTGCCCCCAGCGACGTGATCTCGTTGGCCGGACTCGACGAGCTTCGGGGAATCCAGCGAGACGGCGATACGCTGGTGATCGGGGCCGGCATGACACACACCGAAGTGAATAGCTCCGCCGAGGTGCGGGAGGCCATCCCCGCCCTCGCCGATCTTGCGGGAGGGATCGGCGACCCGCAGGTGCGGAACCGTGGCACGCTGGGTGGCTCGGTGGCACACAGCGATCCGGCCGCGGACTATCCGGCGGCCTTGATCGGACTCGGGGCCACGGTCGTGACCGATCGCCGCGAGATCGCCGCCGAAGACTTCTTCGTGGGCATGTTCGAGACGCCACTCGAGGACGACGAGATCATCACATCGGCCCGCTTCCCGATTCCGGGGAAGGCTGCCTACGCCAAGTTCCCGAACCCGGCCTCCAAGTACGCCATCACCGGCGTCATGGTGGTCCAGAATGGATCAGGGGTCCGGGTGGCCGTGTCCGGTGCGGGGTATAAGGTCTTCCGCGTCGGGGCCATGGAAGACGCTCTGGCGTCCGACTTCTCGCCGGGTAGCCTCGACGGCATCGACGTGGACCCCGACGGTCTGGTCTCGGATACCGACGCCGGCGCCGACTTCCGGGCGCACCTGGTGTCGGTCATGGCCCGCCGTGCGGTGGAGGCGTGCACATAGAAGGGCGCGTATCGATCCCGGACTCGGTCGATGAGACCCTCACGCTTCTCGAGCAGGAGCAATATGTAGCGGACCGGTCTCTCGCCACGGCCGTCTACTTGTCGCTCAAACTCGGGAGGCCGCTCTTCCTGGAGGGAGAGGCGGGGGTCGGCAAAACCGAGGTGGGGAAGGTCCTGGCCACGGGACTCAAAAGGCGCCTTATCCGCCTCCAGTGTTATGAGGGTCTGGACGTGTCGTCCGCCGTCTACGAGTGGAACTACGCGCGCCAGATGATCGAGATCCGGATCGCCGAAGCCGCAGGTATGACGGATCGAGCACGCCTCGAGTCCGACGTCTTCTCGGACGAGTTCCTGATCCGCAGGCCGCTCCTCGAGGCCCTGGCGCCGCACCCAGAAGGGCCGCCCGTCCTGCTCATCGACGAGCTGGACCGCACCGACGAGCCGTTCGAGGCGTTTTTGCTGGAGCTCCTCTCCGACTTCCAGATCACGGTACCGGAGGTGGGCACCATCAAGGCGGAGGAGCCGCCCGTGGTGATCATCACCTCGAACCGCACACGCGAGATCCACGACGCCCTCAAGCGCCGGTGTTTCTACCAGTGGATCGACTATCCCACCCGGGACCGTGAGACGGAGATCGTGTCCGTTCGGGTGCCCGAAGCAGGCGAAGAGTTTACCCGTCAGGTGGTGAACTTCGTCCAGCGGCTACGGCAGGAGGATCTCTTCAAGCTGCCCGGTCTCGCCGAGTCCATCGACTGGACACGGGCGCTCTTGACCCTGGGGCGCTCCAGCCTGGACGGGGACGTGGTGAACGACACGCTGGGTGTGCTTCTCAAGTACGAGGACGACCTGGCGCGGGTGCGCGGTGAGCCGGCGCTGGCCATTCTGCAAGAAGTTGTCTGACCGAACGACGCCTGGTGGCGAAGGACCCGGCCGCGAGCGACCCGTCTGGGGCGAGCAGCTCACGGAAAGAGTGACGGACTTCGCCCGGCTGCTCCGGCGGGCAGGGCTCTCCACCGGTCCGGGTGACGTGCTCAACGCCATGGGGACACTCGCGACCGTGAACGTCACACGCCCCGACGAGTTCTACTGGGCACTTCAAACCGTCTTCGTGAGACGGGGTGAGCACAGGCCAATCTTCTACGAGGCTTTCAGGCTTTTCTGGTCGGATCGCCCTCCCACGAATGTGGTTCTCGAGGAGCTCCTGTCCCTCTCGAAGGTGCCTGTGCCGGCGCCCTCCCCCCTCCGGAGGCGCCTTGCCGAGGCCTGGGCAGAGGGGGGTACCGGCGCTGACTCCGAACGCGAGAGGGTCGAGGTGGACCTGCGAATGACCTACTCCGAACGTGAGGCCCTGTCGGCGAAGGACTTCGAGCAGATGTCCGTCGAGGAGATCGAGGCTGCCCGCGAAGCCATCGCCCGGATGCGGCTCCCGATCCGAGATCTTCCGACCCGGCGCCGCCGCCCCAACCCCGCTGGATCCGAGGTGGACCTACGAGCTACGCTCCGCGCGACGCTCAGGGCCGGAGGGGCCACCATACCGCTGGAGTGGCGCGCCCGCCGCCGGAGGCCTCCCCCCCTCGCCGCCCTGTGTGACATCTCGGGGTCCATGAGCGGATACACGCGCATGCTCCTCCACTTCCTGCACGCGCTCACGAACGACAGGGATCGGGTTCATACCTTTTTATTCGGGACCCGCCTCACCAACGCTACCCGCCACCTACGGCATCGCGACGGGGACGTGGCCCTGGAGCGTCTACAGAACGTCGTGGATGACTGGGACGGCGGCACCCGCATCGGGGCCTGTGTCGAGGAGTTCAACCGTACCTGGTCCCGTCGGGTGCTAGGGCAGGGAGCCGTGGTGCTCCTGATCACGGACGGGCTGGACAGGGAAGGCGGAGAGAGTTTGGGAGCGGCCATGGATCGGCTCCACCGCTCCTGCCGCCGTCTGATCTGGCTGAATCCGCTCCTTCGTTACGAGGCGTTCCAGCCGGAGGCCCAGGGTATCCGGGCCATTCTTCCCCATGTGGACGACTTTCGGCCCGTGCACAGCCTCAGCAGCTTGCGGGACTTAGCGCAGGTTCTGAGCGCGCAGCCTACTCCCGCCCGAAGAGGCGCCGGAGCCACGATCGCAGGGACCGAAGCAGAAGCCGTAATAGGGACAGCGATTCCGGGCTAGAGCCGGCTAGGATGCTGGCAGCGTCGCCGGACTCTCCCCTAGGGCGTGGCTGAGCAGCATCGTCTCCGTCCGACGCTTCCCCCTGCGTCTCGCCGGCCGCGAGCTCGGCGGCCAGACATGCGGTGAACTCCTTGAAGACCTCCGCCGTGACCGCCTGGATCATGCCCCTCCCGAAGCGGACGATCTTGCCGGCCAGCTGGATGTCCGCCAGGACCGTGACCTCACAACGGCCTCCCTCCAGCTCTTGGACCGTGCAATCCATGGTCAGAGAGACCGTGCCGTCGCTCCGTCGCTCCCGGCCCTTGCCCTCCATCCGAATAACCCGCTGCTCATGGTCCAACTCCGTGAACTCGACCGTCCCCTGGTACTCCATGGCTACGGCGCCGAGCTTCACTTTGACTCCCCCGGCATAGTTCCGCTCACCGATGACCTCGGTGAGCTCGGCACCAGGCAGGCACACCACGGTGCGCTCGGGTCGGGTGAGGTAGGCCCAAGCTTCGTCCGGGTGTGTGTCGAGCTCGAAGCGTTCTTCGATCCTGAGGGTGGACATAGGGGATCGATGCGCTCAGTGGTGGTTGTTGCTCGGTCGTGCATCGTGGGGTGCGGTCAGCTCCCGGAGGGCCTCGGGTGTGTCCACGTCGGTGAGGATGCCGGACTCCTCCACCGGGACCTCACGCACCTTCGCGGGATGGTGAGCCATGAGCGCCTTAACCCCCGTGTCCCCCGTGAGGTTGCCGATCTCCGGGAGCAGGTCCACGGTCCAGAGCACAGGGTTGCCTCTCTTTCCTCGCCAAGTGGGCACGAAGATCGAGCCTTCGGAATCCGTGAGGAAGGCCCCGATCAGGGTGTTGATATGATCCGGGCGCAGAAGAGGCATGTCGCCCAGGCATACGGCGACGGCCTGGGCTCCGCCCGGGAGGGCTGAGACACCGGCTCTGAGAGAGGTGCCGAGGCCCTTGATGTGGTCCGGATTCCACAACAGGCGCACCGGGAGCCCAGCGAGGCATGCCTCCACGCGCTCGCGGTCCTCACCCGTGACAACGACGACCTCGTCGGCGCGCGACGCGAGGGCGGCTTCTACGACGGTCAGAACCATGGGAACGTCGTCGACGCGCTCCAGGAGCTTGTTTGGCCCGCCTGACCTGACCCGCTGAAACGAGACCAGGAGCAATATTAGGATCGAGCTGGTCTGAAGCTTTTCAGCGAGGAGGTCAGGATGGGAAGGAAGCGACACACTCCGGAGCAGATCATCACTGGACTGCGGGAGGCAGAGGTCGGTCTGGCCCGCGGCAAATCCGTGAAGCTGATCAGCCGGGAGCTCGGCATCACCGAGCAGACGTACTACCGGTGGAGGCGGGAGTACGGCGGGATGAAGGTAAGCCAGGCACGGCGCCTGAAGGAGCTCGAGCGCGAGAACGGGCGCTTGAAGCGAGCAGTGGCGGACTTGACACTGGACAAGCTGATCGTGGAGGAAGCGGCCCAGGGAAACTTCTGAGCCCCGAGCGCCGACGACGTTGTGTGGTGCGTGTACGTCAGCAGCTCGGGGCGTCGGAGAGGAGAGCGTGCCGGGTGCTCGGGCAGCCACGCACGACCCAGCGCCGGGCGAGGAAAGTGGCGAGTGACGAGGGGGCGCTCCGAGGTGATATCGTGCGACTCGCGAGTCGATTCGGCCGCTACGGCTACCGACGCGTCACGGACATGCTCCGCATCGAGGGCTGGGGGGTGAACCACAAGCGGGTGGAGCGGATCTGGAGGCAGGAGGGGCTGAAGGTCCCGGAGCGGCAGCCGAAGCGAGGTCGGCTGTGGCTCAACGACGGATCGTGCATCCGGCTGAGGCCGCTGTATCGGGGCCACGTCTGGTCGTACGACTTCGTGGCCTCGAGGACGCACGACGGGCGTGCGCTGAAGCTGCTGACAGTGCTGGACGAGCACACGAGGGAGTGCCTGGCGATCGTGGTGGCTCGCAAGATCCGCTCGCACGACGTGCTCGAGGTGCTGGCCGATCTGTTCGTCCGACACGGGCCTGCCGAGTATCTGAGGTCGGACAACGGACCGGAGTTCACCGCGAAGCTCGTGCGGCGGTGGTTGGGGCGCGTGGGCGTCGAGACGCTCTTTATCGAGCCGGGCAGCCCGTGGGAGAACGGCTACAACGAGAGCTTCAACGGCAAGCTCAGGGACGAGCTGTTGAACGGGGAGATCTTCTGCTCGTTGGCGCAGGCGGCCGTGCTGGTCGAGCAATGGAGGCGCGAGTACAATACCGTCCGACCCCACAGCGCCTGCGGCGGCTTTCCCCCGGCCCCTGAGGCGATTAAGCCGTCGCCCTGGTTCCTGAGGATGCCCGTCCTTCACGGCCCTCCACAGCTGCTGGGACTAACATAGGATGTGGTACCGCTCTTCGGGGCAGGTCAACAACGACGTGGAGGGTCGAATTACAATTTGCCCCGCTGGGAATTCAATTGAGACTCCCTGCACATCCGCTGAACAGGCCGCGTCTTACGTCGCGACTTCGGACTGGGCAGCGTCGGGCTGGTCTCGCTCGCCGAGGCGCGTGAGAAGGCGCGAGCGAACCGCAAGCTGGCCCGTGAGGGCGGCGACCCGCTCGCGGAGAAACGCCGCGCCGCCGAACACCTCATCGCACTACCAACACGCACGCTATTCGCCACTCTTGGAGAGCTGTGGACGGAGCACGAGATGGACCGCGAGGACACCCACGAGCAGGACGCCCGCGATCACCGGCGCGCGCCAGTCGCCAGCCCCGACCCGGGCCGCGAACATCGCGAAGCAGACGACCGCGCCGAGCGCGGGCACGGTGATCGGTAGCTCGAAGGCGCCCTCGGGTTCATCAGGTCTGAGCTTCAGGATGACAAGCGCACTGTTTACGACCGAGAACACCAGGAGGAGGAGGAGCACCGTAGCCGAAGCCAGCTGCGAAATGTCCCCCGACAGGATCAGGAGCACGATCAGCACGAAGATGAGCGCCACAGCCACATGGGGTGTGCGGCGCGCCGGATGAACCTTTCCGAAAACTCGCGGCAACTGGCCGTCCCGCGCCATACCATACAGGAGGCGTGATGCGGTGACATAGTTGATCAGCCCGGTATTCGCCACCGCGAAGATGGTAATCGCAATGAACATCCAGGCCGGGAACCAGGGTGCCGCGCGCGCCACGACTTCGACCAGCGGCGCATTGGCCTCCGCCAATTCCTGCCACGGCACCACCGAGGCTGCGCTGATCGCCACGCCCATGTAGATGAGGACGGTCAGCACCAGGGCCGACACCAGAGCGAGCGGCATGTTGCGCTGCGGATTCTTCAGTTCCTCGGCGACGTTGATCGCGTCTTCAAATCCGAGGAAGGAGTAGAAGGTGAGCACGACTCCCTGCACCAGGAATACGAGGGGAAGGCCCGCCTCTGTCTCCGGAAGGGATGGGAACTCAAGCAGGTTCGCCGAACCCCAGAAACGCAGGCACACCGCGATCACGAACAGCAGGCCCGCTGCCTCCACCAACGTGAAGACGACATTGGCCCACATGGATTCCCGGATACCGCGGTACACGAGGGCGCCCACGAAGACAAGATATATGAACGCCAACATGCCAGTCGGCAGACCCTGGAGAGCGGGCAGGGCCTGCAGATTCTCACCCACGACGCGTGCGCCGGCGGCGATCGAAGTGAAGCCCGAGCAGGCCACGCTGAGGCCTACCACATGAGTCAGCAGGGTGCGGCGATAGGCCCGGTGGGTGATGAAAGCGGCACCGCCTGCGCGTGGGTAGCGCGATCCGAGCGAGGCATAGGACAGCCCCGTCAGCCCCGCCGCGACCATGGACAGCGCAAAGGCCAGCCAGATTGCGGAGCCCATCTCGGCAGCAACTTGTCCCAGCAAGCCGTAGATCCCGGCACCAAGCATGCTGCCCGCCCCGTAGAGCGTCATCTGCCACAACCCGATGGTGCGCTGAAGGGTCGGTTCGCCGCTCACCGCTCCCGGCGACGTGCCAGGCTGTTCCATGAGCTCTCCCTCTGATTTTGCGGGCTCTGTGATGCCCCGGAGCCCGAGAAAGGACCGGTTGCTAACGAATGCTGACCCTCGCCGGTCCGCTCGGGCGGGTCAAGGGTCAGGAATGGCCGCTCTGCCGTCGCACCGGATTGCCGTATACGTCCGGGCGTGGCTACTTAGCCGAAGAACCGTACTAGATGACAATCCCTCCATGCAATGCAATAGACTCATTATGTCTATGCCGCATTTGTACTTGGCCGACACTGGCAACCCACACCCTCGATAGCCGCTGGACTAGCCGACACGAAGTGAGGTGTTCGTCAGGCCACCGGGTCAACTCCAGGCGATCGTGTCGCTCGGCCGGGATCCGGGCGTGGCTCGGCGCATGAACGAGTGCGGATAGGCCTCGTCTCGCACGCTCGCGATCGAGGCCATCCTTAGGGTTCGAGGGGGCTCTCCGGGAGCAGGTCGAGGAGCCGTCGACGGACCGGATCCACTTCCGCGTCGTCGTAGTGGCCAGGTGAACGAGATTCAGGCCCGGTTCACGAGCCGGGTCACTTGCTTCAGGGACGCGATAATTGAAGATATGCTCGTGTAGGCTACCTTTTTACCGCCCCCGATTTATCTGGACAGTAGATTGGCCACAAGAGTTGGGGTCCAGAGAGAGGGGGAGAGGATATGTCCCAGGAGAGTGGGGAGAGGGAAGCGACCGGAGGTCGTGGAGGGGAGGAGTTGCCGGAGCGATGGAGTGCACGGCGGAAGACGGATGCAGTGCTGCGGCTGCTTCGCGGAGAAGATCTGGGGGAAGTGAGCCGTGAGCTTCAGGTCTCGCCGGTGGATCTGGAAGAGTGGCGGCGAGTGTTCTTGGAGAGAGGCCAGCAGGGGCTGAAGAGCCGGAGGGGTGATGGGGCGGAGCGGGAGCTGATGCGTACGCGGGCGAAGTTGGGTGAGATGACGATGCGGATGGAGCTGGCGGCGGAACTCCTCGAAAAAAGGGGATTCGGGCAAGAGCTGAGGAAGCTCTTGAGGCGCGGGAGCGAGTGAGTTCGGGGACGGGACGACGCTACCCTCTGACGATGGTCTGCGAGGTGTGGCGGGTGGCGCGTTCGACGGTATACAGGATGCGGGCTCGAGGGCTGGGCTCTGAGGTTGGGGAGCCCGGGAAGCGGGGGCCGAAGACGGAGCTGAGCGATGAGGCCTTGGTCGAGAAGATCCGCGAGGTGCTCCGGGAGAGCGACTTCCTGGGTGAGGGGCACAGGAAGGTGAGAGCCCGCCTGAGGCCGAAAGGGATCGGAGTGGGCAAGAACCGCGTGCTGAGGCTGATGCGGGAGAACGGGCTGTTGGCGCCGGTGCGCCGCGGGCACCCGCGAGGAGACCGGAGCCACAGCGGCCGGATCACGACCGATGCGCCCAACGAACTGTGGGGCACCGATGCGACCCGGTTCTACACGAAGGCGGACGGCTGGTGCTGGTTGTTCATGGCAGTCGATCACTGTGTCAGCGACGTCGTGGGATGGCATGTGGCCAAGAAGGGAGACCGCTGGGCGGCCCTCGAGCCGGTCCGCCAGGGCGTGCGGACCCATATGGCCGGCTACGCGCCCAGGATCGCGCTCGGACTCGGGCTACGCCATGACTGGGGTCCGCAGTACACGGCCCACCAGTTCCAGGCCGAGCTCCGATGGCTCGGGATCCGGTCGACCGCGGCCTATGTGGGGGAGCCGGAGTGCAACGGTGTGGCGGAGCGCTTCATCCGCACGCTCAAGGAGGAGTGCCTCTACCTCCACGACTTCGAGACCCTCGAGGAAGCCAGACACGAGATCGGCCAGTTCATCGAATCCTACAACCACGGATGGCTCTTAGAGCGGCACGCCTACCGGACCCCGGCCCAGGCCCGCGAGGAGCTCACCCGCAAGGCGGCATGATTAAGCCGCCCCCTTGTCCAAGAAATCGGAACCGGTTCACCTTAATCTAAGGAGGTCGTTCGAGGAGTACCGCGAGTTACGGGAGTAGGATGAGCTCGAAGATGTCGGAAGGACGCTGGACCTCCCGCAACAACCAGTACGAGTCAGAGCGCTCCCGGCCATCGTCGTTCACGACGTCTACGTGGAGGCTTCGGGCAGAAGTATATGCATGGCATAGTGGACCCCATATGGACCCCAAGAGAGACACTGTGGGGTGATACCACTGGTCTACTGTATTATAAATGCAATAATATAAAAGGTTTAAGGAAATACGGGGCGTGGCGCAGTCCGGTAGCGCGCCTGCTTTGGGAGCAGGAGGTCCCCGGTTCGAATCCGGGCGCCCCGATTGACTTTACGGGATATTATGTTGGTGCGAGTTAGCGATAAGTGAGCATCCGAACGCATTCGGGCTCATACGAGGGTCGGAATGAGCTTGTTTGCCGGCCGCCGGTGTTAACCCTCCTTGCCGCCGGGTTTCGCCGCCTTCCGGGATGCATTCTGGATGCAGTGGATAGCGGCCCCTCCCCTGGCTCGAAACTACCAAGGGCGAGCGACCGGAACTGAACCGGCGACCTCCAGGGCCACAACCGCGATATGCCTCTCGTTCCCGAGCCGCTGGGTGACCTGACCCGCTGAAACGAGACCAGGAGCAATATTAGGATCGAGCTGGTCTGAAGCTTTTGAGCGAGGAGGTCAGGATGGGAAGGAAGCGACACACTCCGGAGCAGATCATCACTGGACTGCGGGAGGCAGAGGTCGGTCTGGCCCGCGGCAAATCCGTGAAGCTGATCAGCCGGGAGCTCGGCATCACCGAGCAGACGTACTACCGGTGGAGGCGGGAGTACGGCGGGATGAAGGTAAGCCAGGCACGGCGCCTGAAGGAGCTCGAGCGCGAGAACGGGCGCTTGAAGCGAGCAGTGGCGGACTTGACACTGGACAAGCTGATCGTGGAGGAAGCGGCCCAGGGAAACTTCTGAGCCCCGAGCGCCGACGACGTTGTGTGGTGCGTGTACGTCAGCAGCTCGGGGCGTCGGAGAGGAGAGCGTGCCGGGTGCTCGGGCAGCCACGCACGACCCAGCACCGGGCGAGGAAAGTGGCGAGTGACGAGGGGGCGCTCCGAGGTGATATCGTGCGACTCGCGAGTCGATTCGGCCGCTACGGCTACCGACGCGTCACGGACATGCTCCGCATCGAGGGCTGGGGGGTGAACCACAAGCGGGTGGAGCGGATCTGGAGGCAGGAGGGGCTGAAGGTCCCGGAGCGGCAGCCGAAGCGAGGTCGGCTGTGGCTCAACGACGGATCGTGCATCCGGCTGAGGCCGCTGTATCGGGGCCACGTCTGGTCGTACGACTTCGTGGCCTCGAGGACGCACGACGGGCGTGCGCTGAAGCTGCTGACAGTGCTGGACGAGCACACGAGGGAGTGCCTGGCGATCGTGGTGGCTCGCAAGATCCGCTCGCACGACGTGCTCGAGGTGCTGGCCGATCTGTTCGTCCGACACGGGCCTGCCGAGTATCTGAGGTCGGACAACGGACCGGAGTTCACCGCGAAGCTCGTGCGGCGGTGGTTGGGGCGCGTGGGCGTCGAGACGCTCTTTATCGAGCCGGGCAGCCCGTGGGAGAACGGCTACAACGAGAGCTTCAACGGCAAGCTCAGGGACGAGCTGTTGAACGGGGAGATCTTCTGCTCGTTGGCGCAGGCGGCCGTGCTGGTCGAGCAATGGAGGCGCGAGTACAATACCGTCCGACCCCACAGCGCCTGCGGCGGCTTTCCCCCGGCCCCTGAGGCGATTAAGCCGTCGCCCTGGTTCCTGAGGATGCCCGTCCTTCACGGCCCTCCACAGCTGCTGGGACTAACATAGGATGTGGTACCGCTCTTGGGGGCAGGTCATGTTGCCGGAGAAGGCCAAAACCCGGGCGCCGGGCCCGCCCACACCCCTGCTGGGAATCCGCCGCCCAGTCGCTGGGTGCAGATGAGGGTGAACAACCCGATGAACCTCAACAGTGGCGGTGGCATCGCGAACGGGTACGTACCAGTGACAATTCCTGGAGGGTTCTCCAGCATCCGCGTCACATTCGACGTGTGGGCAAACTCTGCTCGTGTACAGGCATATGTCAAGGACACGCAGAATGACACTTACTACGGGATTCCTAGAGGCCAGATCATCAGCAACCCCCCGGATTTTGTGACCATCGGAGAGGGTGAGTGTGGGGTAGCCAGTGGAATGGCTAAGATCGGAGGCCAGACGGGCCAGGGACCGGATAGACCTGACTTCTCGCACGACTTCGAGATCGGGTACATCATGCAGGCTTCCGGGACCGGCAATCCTTCGCCGAGGGATGTCGTTGTGGATAACTGGCAGGTGTGGGTCTGGCCCTAGGGCGATCGCCCAGTTCAGAAAGAAAGCCCCCAGGCTTGAGTCAAAGGACTCCGCCTGGGGGCCTCTCATTACCAAGGGTGAGCGACCGGAATCGAACCGGCGACCCTCAGCTTGGGAAGCAAGAATCGGGCGTCAGCCAGCGTCCGAAACCCACATAAACACTGCCTTTGGGTCTTCATGCGTCCACCCGCGTCAGCCGGTTTTGTCACCGGGTTTCGCCGCCTTCCGGGATGCCTTAGCCTCCAAACATGCTTGGCGGTCCGGCACAGACGTAATAGGCAAGAATCCCGTAGTACATCGAGCATAGGTTGAGAATCAGGGCAACCATGGTCCGCGCCTGCCAGACCGCGCGTTTCGCGTCCTCGCTCGGTGATCCCCTCTCCCGATTCCATCCTGAAGCAAGTTCGACGATGATCCAGGCGCCCACGAATGCTGCGACTCCGCGATCATTCAAGGCCATGAATCCGAACACAGCGGCCCGCTCCACCAGGCCAATCAGAGTTCCGATACCCGAAACCGGATAGAAGGGCTTTCCCCAATCCGGTTTCAGGGACCTCGGGCCCTTTGAATCGGACCCAGGGAGAGCCCTGGCGGGGGCCGTAAGCCAGATCGACACATCCCTGCAACGTCCCCCCCACAGGCCGAGTCCTAGCGGGACGGACAACACGAGAAACCCGACGGTTCTCTGACCCGGACAGAACGGCCCGCCAACGAGAGGCTCCACCGGAAGGGCTATCAAGTGCGAAAACGCTAGGATCACCGTAGCCGGAACCACCCAGGCGACAATTCAAATCTCGTCCCGTTGCCTTCTAGACGCTTCGGGGGCCTCGCTGCGAGCTTCGCTCGGATCGATACTGTCTCCCACGTCGGACTCTTGTTTCAACGCCGCTGCGGCTTTTGCCTCGGGGGTCTCGGCAGCCCGCCTCGCAGTGACGGCACTCTCGATCTCGAGAAACCTCGTGTCGACTGCGGTCTCTTCGAGGGCGGCGATACACTCACGGAAGTTTTGTTTAGCCTCCTGTTTTAGCCGAATCCACTGGCGGATTCTCTTGCCGCTTTGGGGGCGAGCAGTCTCCACATATTCATTGAGGCGCCCCGTGCCTGCGAAGAAGAGCACATAGGCCTCGCGCGCGCGGGCGGAAACCTTATCGGAGGCCTCGGAAGCTTGGGTAGAGATCTCCGTTGCGCGACGTTCCGCGGTATCAAGGTGCTCTCTCAGCTCATTGCTGTTCTGGGCGCTACGGAGCCAAATCTCGAGGCCTCCCTGGAGCGCAGGTTCGATGCCCAGCCTAACGGTGCCTAGGGCTGTCACAGCTCCGATTACAATCTGCCAGAACATCGATTCCGGCGAGGTAGCAGAAGCACCCACGCGAGGGCCTCCCGGCCGTCCTCGCTCATTCCGCCCCTCTCCATTCTTCGCCGGCGGTGTCGTCGTCCTCGCCCTCGTGCTGGTCGCGTTGAGGGCGGGCTACGTCAAGGAGGCGCAGGATGGGGACTCTCTCACCTTCCACGCTTATCCAGATCTCGGGCACGTCGTCCAAGGGGATAGAGGCCCCCAGGTCGAGTCCTTCGTTTAGAAGGGTGAACGCTTCCCTGTCAGAGCGTGGAAAGCCTTCGGTGGGAACCCTGCCGCCTTTGCGGATCATGTGATGGCGAGCTGCAAGTGCTGCGGCCAATCCGAGGAACCGGAGGTCGCTATCCCCAACGAAAAACCTCATGTGGCCCGCCATGCTTTCCCTCCGATGAAAGTGGACCCGCTACTCCGCCGCCGCCTCCCTCAGCTTCGCCGCCACTGAATAATTACCCCTGTCCGGGGGTCGAACTCGCTCTTACACCTTCCCTCACACCGCATGTGACCCCCGCTGAGGAGCTTGTGGGCCTGAGTGCTCCCACACTTGGGGCACTCCGGCCGCTTGGGACATAGCGGGTTCAGGCATCGGGGAAGCGGCGCTCTTCTACCGGAGTGGGACACCCCGCTGTGAACCCGCGGGTACCGACAGGCAGGGCAAAACGGGCCGGGACTTAGGGCCATCACTCCTCCGCCGCCTCCCTTAGCTTCGCCGCCAAGTCACTCCGCTTCCAACTGGTCGCGCGGATCGAACATGTTATGGCACTTTCGGCAACTCATTCGTCCTGCGAGAAACACCCTGTGGATCCGCGTGCTCCCGCATTGCGGGCAGGCAGGCGGGGAGCCTCAGCTCTTCCCCGAGGTCTTCACGTTGATGGCGGTCATGACGCTCCTGACCTTCGAGCTTTCGCACTTCGGACACCCTGGTTTGGCAGCCTCGTGCGCGGAAATGGACTCGATGACCGTGAACTCGTGACCGCACTCCTGACAACGGTAGTCGTAGGTCGGCACGTTTGTTTCCCCTGCGAAGGCGACGTTCTTGGGTTGTCGCGCACGCCAGGATCCATGTTGCCAAGCACGGCCGAGGGGCGCAACTCGAAATCACGCCTGAATTTTCTTGCTGTCCCCTCCGCCCCGGCGCATCTTTCCCGTTGTCTTCACCGCTGGGCGCAGTTCCCGTCTCCTCTGAGCAGCGCGGGACTATGAGTGACCCCCCCCCGACCCCATCACCCGCCTGAACGCAGCCCTCGAAGGCCGTTACGCCATCGAGCGCGAGCTGGGTGAAGGTGGGATGGCCACAGTCTATCTGGCCGAGGATCTGCGCCACGAGCGGAAGGTCGCGCTCAAGGTTCTGAAACCGGAGTTGGCAGCGGTCGTCGGCGCCGAGCGGTTCCTCGCCGAGATCAAGACCACGGCCAATCTGCAGCATCCCCACATCCTACCTCTACATGACTCCGGTGAGGCCGATGGCTTCCTGTACTTCGTGATGCCCTACATCGAGGGCGAGAGTCTGCGCGAGCGGTTGGACAGGGACCATCAACTCCCAGTGGACGAGGCGGTAGCCATCGCGACGAAGGTGGCAGGGGCGCTCCAAGTGGCGCACGAGCAGGGCGTCACACACAGGGACATCAAGCCCGCAAACATCCTCCTCTCCAAGGGCGAGCCACTGGTGTCGGATTTTGGGATTGCCCTTGCGGTTGGAGCAGCGGGCGGAGGTCGTCTAACGGAGACTGGGCTGAGCCTTGGGACGCCCCATTACATGTCTCCTGAGCAAGCCACTGGGGATCAGAACGTAGGCCCGCAGACAGACTCCTACGCTCTTGGCTGTGTGCTCTACGAGATGCTGGTGGGGGAGCCGCCCTATACGGGTCCCAATGCTCAGGCGGTGCTCGGTCAGATCATCACCGCTGAGGCCGTATCGGCGACCAAGAAACGAGCGTCCGTTCCGGCAAACGTGGACGCCACGATCAGAAAGGCGTTGGAGAAGCTGCCAGCCGATCGGTTCTCCTCCGCCCAGGACTTTGCGGGAGCTCTGGCCAATGGGAGGTTCCGACATGGAGACGAAGCGGCATCGTGGCGAAGCCTATGGAATCCTCTGTCGATGGGGGCTACGGGAGTCGCCGCCGTAGCCGTCGGACTCTTTCTGATCGCCGTCGGCCCCGGAATAGGAGTGTTAGGACGGCTCTCGGAAGTCGAGGAGTCTGGCGGAGCCCGGGGAGCGGGCACCGTGGGGTTCAGGATAGCTGGAGACTATGCCAACCTCTTGGCGAGGTCTGTCGCGATTTCGGCGGACGGGGCGCACATCGCGCATTCAACGACTCGAACGCCGCTGGCCGTGCGTTCTTTGGACGAGTCCGACACCCAGGTTGAACTCCAGCCGAACGGTGCCCAGCCGTTCTTTTCTCCGGACGGAGAATGGATAGGCTTCTTCGAGTTTGAGACCCTGTCGCGAATATCGATCACGGGAGGAGCTCCATCCACCATCGCGTCCCTTAATGCAAGAGTGCTTGGGGGAAGCTGGGGCAACGATGGTATCATCGTGTTCGCGACTACCCTCGGCCTCTATCGCGTATCTGATGAGGGTGGAGAACCGGAGCTGCTCGCCGCCCCAGACCCACAAGCCGGGGAGCTCTACTACGCATGGCCGCAGGTCCTCCCTGGGGGTCGGGCATTGCTCTTCACGATTGTCACACAGGGATCGGAGTCCGATGCCGAAGCGATTGTCGCGACGTTGGATATCGAGTCTCGCGAGCAGTCCGTCCTGTTACGTGGAGGGAGCGGTGGCCGCTACGCCTCGACCGGACATCTAGTCTATAGCGCGGGAGCCCGTCTGCACGCCGTGGGGTTTGACGTCGGTGCGCTGGAGGTCCGTGGCGAGCCAGTTCCATTGTCGATTGAAGACGTACAGATGATTCGAGGTGTGGCCGCCGATTTCGATGTCTCTGCGGACGGAACCCTCGTCTATATCCCAGCCGACGCGCCCTCAGCCCTTCGAACACTGGTGTGGGTCGATCGTGACGGGAGGGAGGAACAAGTCTCAGTACCTCCTCTACGCTACGTGTATCCCCGGATTTCACGAGATGGAGGCCAGGTGGCAGTGGACGTGAACGTTGCGGGGGAACGCGATATTCACATTTGGGATTTTGAGCGGGGGAGTATGAGCCGTTTGACTAACAGTCCAACAGAAGACTTCTTAGCCCATTGGAGCGTCGATGGCCGACGTGTGTTCTTCAACTCCAACCGCAATGGCACCATCAGCATCTTCTCGCGTGCGTCTGACGGTAGTGGGCAGGCTGAGCTGTTGTTCGAGACCGCCTCGACTCAGTTCTTAGTGGGATTGACGCCCGACGGTGATCGTTTGCTTGTGGGCCAGGTACGCCAAGGTGCCTCGGACCTGGACATTGTCTCTATGACCCTTCAGGAACCTGTTCGAGTGGAAACCCTGTTGTCCACAGAGTACAGGGAAATGAACCCGGATGTCTCCCCCGACGGAAACTGGCTCGCTTACCAATCCGACGCGTCAGGCCAGTTCGAGGTGTACGTTGGAGCGTTCCCTGACGTGGCGCGAGAGCGACGAATAATATCGACCGACGGCGGGGCGGACCCTTTGTGGGCACCGAGCGGTGACGAGCTGTTCTACCGTGCGCCGACGGGAGAAATGATGGCTGCCGCGGTCAGACTCACGCCGGACTTCGAGGTGGGAGAGGTCACCGAAGCCTTTCCACAGGGCGGACCGACGCCCATGGATTTCGGGGGCCGCGGGTACGACGTTTCGCCCACCGACGGGAGGTTCTTGATGACCCAGCCGGTGGAGCCGACCGAAGGCAACGGGATCATGGTTGTCGTAAACTGGTTCCAGGAACTTACGGAGCGCGTGCCTATTCCATAGCTAGCCGTCCCCAGCCCATGACCGACCCCATCACCCGCCTGAACGCAGCCCTTGAGGACCGACACCGCATCGAGCGAGAGCTTGGCGAGGGCGGGATGGCGACGGTCTACTTGGCCGAGGATCTGCGCCACGAGCGGAAGGTCGCGCTCAAGGTTCTCAGGCCGGAGCTAGCCGCTGTGGTAGGTGCCGAGCGGTTCCTCGCCGAGATCAAGACAACGGGGAACCTGCAGCATCCCCACATCCTCGCCTTATACGACCCGATCGAGATCTCCGTGACCCTCAGGCGAACGGCGACCGTGTTCAGGCAGATGCGGCGAGCGTGAGGACGGTACGCTCGACCACCCCTCTGGTGAGCGGCACCTTGTAGGCGTTCTTCGACAGGGGGCTCGCCTCTTCCACGGCAGCTTCCCCAACCCGACTGGCGAGCTCGGGCGTGACGCGCTGGCCGGCCAGTAACCTCTCGGCCTCCGGTACCCGCCAGGGAATGGGCGCCACGCCGCCCAGCACGATCTGTGCCTCCTGGCAGACGTCTCCGTTCATCTCCAGCACCACGGCCGCACTGACCAGGGCATGGGTCCATGCCTCGCGATCCATGATCTTGTGATACGTGCTCCGCACACCGTCTCTGGGTGTGGGAAGTTCGACGGACGCCAGCACCTCGTCGTCTCCCAGAACGTTCTCGTGTTCCGGGTCCTGGCTCGGGAGGACGAAGAATTCCGACGCAGACAGGGTGCGCTCGCCGTCGGGGCCCACGATTTCGAACCTCGCGTCGAGCGCCACCAGCGCTGGCGCGGTGTCAGACGGATGCACGATGAAGCTGGGGCCGCCGCCGAAAATCGCATGGAGCTGATTCTCGCCGACGAAGGAAAAGCACTGGTTACCTCCCGCCTTGTAGCACGGGAAGCCGTTGCGATAGTACCAGCACCAGGGCCGCTGGCAGACGTTGCCGGCCAGGGTGCCGACGTTGCGGATCTGGGGGCTCGCGACGCTCTCCGCCGCTTCCGCCAACACCGTGAACTGAGCGCGGATGAGCGGGTGCCGGCTCAGCGCGTCGAGCGTGGTCAGCCCGCCTATGCTCACGCCGTCCCCCCCCGACGTCACCTCATCGAGCCCACTGACGGTCTTCAGATTCACCAGCACGTCCGGTACGCCGGATCCCGGCCGGTTTACCGTCTTGTCTTTCACCAGCTGCAGTAGATCGGTACCTCCACCGGCGAACGAGACCGCCTGGCCCTCCCGGCGCGCCTCCTGCGCCAGCGCCACCGCCTCCTGAAGATTGCGAGCGTTTGCGTTGGCAAGAGTCTTCATGTGAGCGCCCCCAGAATCCTTTCCCGTGTGATTGGCAGGTCCTTCATGCGGTGCCCGATGGCGTTGAAGATCGCGTTGGTTACCGCTGCCGGAGCCATAACAATGCCCGCTTCCCCGATCGTCTTCGCGCCGTAGGGGCCGTAGCCGTCATCGGTCTCGATGAAGGTGACCTCGATTTCCGGTGCATCCAGATGCGTCAGATGGCGCGCTCCGTAATAGCCCGCCGTGAGCGGCTGTCCATTCCGAGGATCATACAAGAGATCCTCGTGCAGGGCCTGTCCAATTCCCTGCAACGCCGCACCGCGGATCTGGTCCTTTGCTGGCAGCGGGTTGATGATGCGGCCCGACTCGTGGACCGCCACGTACTTGGTAATGCGCACATGGCCTAGCTGAACGTCCGCCTCCACCTCCACGAAGTGCGCGCCAAAGCACATACGCTGTTTCCCGTCCGTGCTCGGATTCGGGGTCGCTGAGGCGATCAGCACCTCGTCTCCCCGAGGCATCCCCTTGTCGGCGATCTGGCGTTTCAGATCCCGCGCCGCCTGAACAACGGCATAGCCAGTCATGGTCGTGGTCCGGCTCCCCGACTCGCCCACCGAGTAGGGACAGCGGTCGGTATCGCCCGAGACGACCTCCACCTCCAAGAGCGGCACACCCAGCTCCTCCGCCGCAATCATGGCCATCGTCGTCTTTGCGCCAGTGCCGACGTCCGTGACGCCGACGAAGAGCGTGTACCGCTCCTCGGAATCCACTCGCACAATTGACCTGGACCCGGTCGACCGGCTAACCACGTATTCTATGTGAAAGGCCTAAACACGCGCAAAAAGATGGTGCGCCTCTCCCCGCTCCCGGTGCCGGACTGCCGGTGATCGATCTGCGGGGACGTGCGCGGGTAGTAGCCCAGCATCTTTCCCGTGTCTTCACAGTTGGGCGTAGTTCCCGTCTGCTCGGCCCAGGCCGACGAACCGTAAGCACAGTCTAAACTCCATGGACCCGCAACGAGAGGAACAGCGTTTCCATAAGATTGGGCAATAGACTTCGGCCATAAGAAAATATCCAGGAAACCGCTGTCTCTGTGGCGTAGGCTGATACAGCTTTTACCGCCCCCGATTTATCTGGACAGTAGATTGGCCACAAGAGTTGGGGTCCAGAGAGAGGGGGAGAGGATATGTCCCAGGAGAGTGGGGAGAGGGAAGCGACCGGAGGTCGTGGAGGGGAGGAGTTGCCGGAGCGATGGAGTGCACGGCGGAAGACGGATGCAGTGCTGCGGCTGCTTCGCGGAGAAGATCTGGGGGAAGTGAGCCGTGAGCTTCAGGTCTCGCCGGTGGATCTGGAAGAGTGGCGGCGAGTGTTCTTGGAGAGAGGCCAGCAGGGGCTGAAGAGCCGGAGGGGTGATGGGGCGGAGCGGGAGCTGATGCGTACGCGGGCGAAGTTGGGTGAGATGACGATGCGGATGGAGCTGGCGGCGGAACTCCTCGAAAAAAGGGGATTCGGGCAAGAGCTGAGGAAGCTCTTGAGGCGCGGGAGCGAGTGAGTTCGGGGACGGGACGACGCTACCCTCTGACGATGGTCTGCGAGGTGTGGCGGGTGGCGCGTTCGACGGTATACAGGATGCGGGCTCGAGGGCTGGGCTCTGAGGTTGGGGAGCCCGGGAAGCGGGGGCCGAAGACGGAGCTGAGCGATGAGGCCTTGGTCGAGAAGATCCGCGAGGTGCTCCGGGAGAGCGACTTCCTGGGTGAGGGGCACAGGAAGGTGAGAGCCCGCCTGAGGCCGAAAGGGATCGGAGTGGGCAAGAACCGCGTGCTGAGGCTGATGCGGGAGAACGGGCTGTTGGCGCCGGTGCGCCGCGGGCACCCGCGAGGAGACCGGAGCCACAGCGGCCGGATCACGACCGATGCGCCCAACGAACTGTGGGGCACCGATGCGACCCGGTTCTACACGAAGGCGGACGGCTGGTGCTGGTTGTTCATGGCAGTCGATCACTGTGTCAGCGACGTCGTGGGATGGCATGTGGCCAAGAAGGGAGACCGCTGGGCGGCCCTCGAGCCGGTCCGCCAGGGCGTGCGGACCCATATGGCCGGCTACGCGCCCAGGATCGCGCTCGGACTCGGGCTACGCCATGACTGGGGTCCGCAGTACACGGCCCACCAGTTCCAGGCCGAGCTCCGATGGCTCGGGATCCGGTCGACCGCGGCCTATGTGGGGGAGCCGGAGTGCAACGGTGTGGCGGAGCGCTTCATCCGCACGCTCAAGGAGGAGTGCCTCTACCTCCACGACTTCGAGACCCTCGAGGAAGCCAGACACGAGATCGGCCAGTTCATCGAATCCTACAACCACGGATGGCTCTTAGAGCGGCACGCCTACCGGACCCCGGCCCAGGCCCGCGAGGAGCTCACCCGCAAGGCGGCATGATTAAGCCGCCCCCTTGTCCAAGAAATCGGAACCGGTTCACCTATCTTCGGGGCCGTTACCTCTGGAACCAGCGCACACCACAGAGCATGCGCAATGCCCTGTCAGAGTTCGAGCGAGCGATCGAACTGGACCCTGACTATGCGGAAGCGTACTCCGGTTTCGCGGACACCTATGCGCTGGTGGACCTTTGGGTCCCAGGCCAGGACTTAGACTACCGGACAGCTTATGAGCTAGGGCTCACCGCAGCTAGAAGGGCCTTGTCTCTCGCGCCGGACCTTGGCATGGCTCACGCTTCACTGGGGTGGTTGCTGCGGTTCACCGGCGAATGGGAGAGCGCGGAGCGTGAGTTCGAACGTGCCATCGAGCTAAACCCTTCATACGCGACCGCCCACCAGCTGTACGCGACTCACCTCGGGATTACCGGGAGAGAGAGCGAAGCGGTGATCCACGCACAGCGATCGTTTGAATTCGATCCGGTTTCCCGCCGCATTTCGGCCAATCTGGGCAGAGCCCTGTTGTTTGCCGGGCGGAAGGAAGAGGCGATCGAGCAGTATCGCGCAACGACAGAATTGGCACCGGCGTGGCCTAATGGATGGTCCGGGCATTCATGGACGCTGCTGGAAGTCGGGGAATATGAGGAGGGGTTGGAGGCATGGGCTACCCTATCGCGCCTGGTGGACCGTTCAGCTGAAGCGTGGGAGGAAGTCTATCGAGCGATGATTCGCTACCACCAAACCGGCGAGGTGCAGCCGGTGCCAGCTTCCGTCGAGTCTGTGGGACCCCGGACTCACCGGAACCTCGGACAAATTGACGCTGCGATCGACGGTCACTTTGAGTATTTCGAATACCTGGTTAGCCAGGGTGCTTACGGACGGGCTGCCCAAGAACGCACTTACGAGTCCCTCGACGACCTCCTCGGCGCCGACCCCCGATACCAGGCGTTGCTCGAAGAGGCGGGGATTACGTGGTGAGCACGAAACGGCGAGCGATCCTGGGACTTCTTCTGAGCTGCACAGGATGTGTGCCTTCTCCACGAGGCGAGCAGTCTGACCCGGCAGAAGTGGAAGCAGCCGTCAGACAGTTCGCGGTCCACGTCTCCCAGTACAACTACGAGGGGATCCGAGGAGATGTCACGCCGGACTTCGAAATGATCGAGGGCGGCGTTAGGATGGACCTCGACGGGTTTACGGCCTTGCTGAGGCGGATGGAGGCCCGAAACAATAGGCTCGATTTCGAGCCATCGGAGTTCAACACCGAGGTCTTCTCGGACGTGGCGTATACAAGCCTTAGAGACTTCAATCGTAGCTCGGGGTCTCAGTTCCTTGAGTCAGCCATCCTCCACCGCTCCGGTGACCAATGGTTGATTGACCGCTTCTTCTCTGCGCGGGTGCCTGACCCTTGAGGCCAGCTTCATGACCGGCCCCATCACCCTCCTGAACGCTGCCCTAGAAGGCCGCTACCGAGTGGATCGAGAGCTAGGCGAGGGAGGGATGGCTACAGTCTACCTGGCCCACGACGAGCGCCACAATCGAAAGGTGGCTCTCAAGGTTCTGAAGGCCCGACTCGCTGCCGTGGTGGGTGCGGAGCGATTTCTGGCCGAGATCCAGACGACAGCCAACTTGCAGTATCCTCACTCCCCGAAACCGCACGGGGCAGGACCATTGGAGGCCGATCGATACGGCCCGTGCGCCCCCTGCTAACCCGGCTCCGTGGGGCGTGTGTGCTGGTAACGCTCGCTTGGCCCTGGACGGGCGTCGGTGCTCAGGGCACCTCCGAGTTCGATACACACGCGGGCGTGTCGCTGCCGCCTGGCGTTGTCATCGATGGCCCGCCGCCGCCCATCCCTCCGGCGACGATGTCGCGCGACGCGGAGAGCCGTGTAACCGTGAGGGCCCTGCGCCTCAGTGAGCAATTGGTCCTCGACGGCCGTCTGGACGAGGCGATCTACGGCGCACCCCCCATCACCGGGTTCTTCCAGACGGAGCCAGACGACGGCGAGCTGGCAACCGAGAAGACTGAGGCGTGGGTGTCCTTCGACGAGCGGAACGTCTATGTGTCGGCCCGCGTCTGGGATTCGGCACCCGAGTCCGAGTGGATTGCGAACGAGATGCGAAGGAACGGGGCTTCGCTCCCCAACAACGACAGTTTTGGGGTCGTTCTGGACACTTTCTACGATCGGCGAAACGGCTACTTCTTCTATACCAATGCTTTGGGCGCCCGAGCCGACCGCTACTTCACCGATGAGGGTAACAGCACCAACAGAGACCTTCTCCCGGTATGGGATGTGAGGGTGGGTCGGTTTGACGGTGGCTGGACCGTGGAAATGGTGATCCCGTTCCGATCCCTGCGATATGAGCCGGGAGCGGTGCAGGTCTGGGGCATTCAGCTACGCCGAGGTATTCGGCGGAAGAACGAGTGGGCGTTCCTTTCTCCGGTCCCTATCTCCGCCGCGCCGGGTGGCCCCCAGACTGGCACCCGTCGGGTCTCGTTGGCTGGCACGCTCGTTGGCATCGAGGCTCCTCCAGTAGCCAGGAATCTGGAGCTCATGCCGTACGGGATCTATGCGTTGACGACTGACCGGACGAGCGACCCGCAGGTCTCGAACGATAGCGCAACGGACTGGGGGCTCGATCTCAAATTTGGTATCACGGAAAGCGTGACTGCCGACTTGACCTACAACACGGACTTTGCGCATGTCGAGGTCGACGAACAGCAGGTCAACCTGACGCGGTTCCCCCTATTCTTCCCGGAGAAGCGTCAGTTCTTCCAGGAAGGTCGAGGGATCTTCGATTTCGGTGGGACCGTGGGCGGCAGCGGCGGGGGGGGCGGGGGCGGCACCCCGACCCTCTTCTTTAGCCGTCGGATCGGGCTGCAAAGCGGACAGCCGGTGCCGATCCAGGGCGGCCTCCGGGTGACGGGCAAGATGGGAAGGTTCAGCGTCGGGGGGCTGAACGTTCAGACCGACGACCTCGGGCCGCTCGGGGTGGAAGCCACGAACTTTACGGTGGCTCGCGTCAAGCGCGACGTCCTACGTCGCAGCCGGGTCGGCGCGATCTTTGCCAAGAGATCCGCCTCCACAGTGGGCGAGGGGTCGAATGAAACCTACGGGGTCGACGCAGCCTTCTCCCTCTACGACAACGTCGACTTCGGTGCCTATTGGTCCCGTACCCATACGCCGGGGCTAGAAAGTGACGACCAGAGTTTCCAAGCCCAGTTCAACTACAATCCAGACCGTTACGGCTTCCAAGTGAGTCACCTCTTTGTCGGCGAGAACTTCAATCCGGAGGTGGGCTTCCTCCAGCGGGACGACTTCCGCCGCACGTTTGCTTCGGCGTACTTCAGTCCGCGACCCGCCTCGATCCAAGCCATCCGGCAGTTCACCTGGCGAGCTGATTTCAACTTTATCGAGAACGGTGCGGGCATCCTCGAGACTCGTGAAGCCCGGGTGCACTTCGGCACCGAGCTGAACAATAGCGATGTCTTCGGCTTCGACGTGGCGAGCACGTACGAGCGGCTCGAGCTGCCTTTTGAGATCCACACCGGCGTCGCGATTCCGGCCGGCCGCTATGAGTTCACCGACATAACATTGGGCTATAACTTGGGAGGGCAGCGGCGGGCCAGTGGCCGATTATCCGTTCAGTTTGGCCAGTTCTTCGATGGGAACGTCAGGTCGCTGGGCCTCTCGGCGGGTAGGATCGAGGTCCTGCCGCAGTTTTCTCTGGAGCCGAGCGCGTCTGTCAATCGGGTCGAGCTCCCGCACGGCTCCTTCACGACCACAGTTCTCCGAACCCGAGCCAATTACAGCTTCACACCCCGCATGTTCGTCAGCGGGCTGTTCCAGTACAGCTCAGGCGCCGAAACGTTGAGCACGAATCTGCGCCTCCGCTGGGAGTACAGTCCTGGTAGTGAGCTCTTCATCGTCTATACCGACGAGCGTACAACGGTGGAGCCACGCTCTCCCGCGCTCGCGAACCGCGCTCTCGTCGTCAAGTTCAACCGTCTGCTTCGGTTCTGACTCCAAGGGAAGTTCGCGGGGTGACCTTGGCGATAAAGGGGCACGGACGTTCGAGTGGTCACTGTCCAGAACTTCTTCGAGGAGTTGAGGCAGGTCGTGCCGGATTAGAGCCTTGAGCTTATCGAACAGCCCTTCTCACCAACGGGGCGGTACGCCCAGACGCCCGTAGTCAACACAATCGCTTCCGGTGCTCCCCTGAACAAAGAACCACTAACCTGGGCAAAGGAAAGCGCCGAGCGAGGGATTCGCTCGGCGCCTTCCTCCTTCTTGGTCAGGGGCTGCTGGACTGTGCCGCGAATCCGGCTAACGAATGAGCGCAGTCCCGGTGGGAAACCCCCCGGCGTTGTTCGCCATCGGATACGTAACATGATCCGCTGCATCCTCTCGAATGTCCCCGACCAGAGGCTTCAGTGTGAACGGAGCAGGCGCGTCGTCAGGTTCGGGCTCCACCGAGATAACGGCCGTGGCCCCGGCAAGGTCCGTCGGGAACTGGAGGCCCACCGGGGCATTCTCGAGGAAGTCTTCGCCGGGAAACGGCGGCGCGGGCTCCGGGCCGCTGAAAGGCGCATTATCGTCGGCCGCGTTGGCCTGCGCGAACGTTCCCGTCGTGACCGGCTGTCCATCGATCACCGCCCATCCCTCATACGCCCACCCGGCGGGAAGCATCGGCAGGCTCAGACCAGCAGCGGGAGCTCCGGTCTCCAGGGACAAGAACCAGATTCCGCTGTTCTCGTCGGAATCATCGCCGTTGGTCGGCGTAGCGAGGATGAAATCTCCGCTAGCGGACAGGAAGTCGCTACCCAGAGCACCGCCATCTCCCACGGTGAGCGAGGCGGAGCCTCCGGAGACCGGGCCAGCAAGGATGTGCGTCGCGGCAGGAGTCGTATCGGTATCCCCAGCGGGCTCTATCGTGATCACGATCGCGCTCGCGCCAGACAGGTCTGTCCCTGTGTTGAAGGCCGAGCCTGCGATGGCGGCGCCGCCCGGTGTCACGAGGGTGCCCCCGGCGCCTACGTTGAACTTGCCCGTGGTCACCGGAGCGCCGTCGATAATGGCCCAACCCTCGTAGTGGTAGTCGTTCACGAGTGGTTCGAGCCCGCTGAACGAGAGCTCAAGCGTTTCCGCGACCGGCTCGACTGGATCGTCGTCGCCGCAACCGACGAGACCTAGAGTAGCAACGAACAGCAATACGAACAGGGGAGTCTCATCGTAATTCCTCCTTTCCGGTTCAGTCCCAGGTCGCGACGGAATCCCCGCCGACTGGGAACCGAGATAATAGCTAAACCCGGGGCCTGTGCGACCGTTTACCGCCCCCGATTTATCTGGACAGTAGATTGGCCACAAGAGTTGGGGTCCAGAGAGAGGGGGAGAGGATATGTCCCAGGAGAGTGGGGAGAGGGAAGCGACCGGAGGTCGTGGAGGGGAGGAGTTGCCGGAGCGATGGAGTGCACGGCGGAAGACGGATGCAGTGCTGCGGCTGCTTCGCGGAGAAGATCTGGGGGAAGTGAGCCGTGAGCTTCAGGTCTCGCCGGTGGATCTGGAAGAGTGGCGGCGAGTGTTCTTGGAGAGAGGCCAGCAGGGGCTGAAGAGCCGGAGGGGTGATGGGGCGGAGCGGGAGCTGATGCGTACGCGGGCGAAGTTGGGTGAGATGACGATGCGGATGGAGCTGGCGGCGGAACTCCTCGAAAAAAGGGGATTCGGGCAAGAGCTGAGGAAGCTCTTGAGGCGCGGGAGCGAGTGAGTTCGGGGACGGGACGACGCTACCCTCTGACGATGGTCTGCGAGGTGTGGCGGGTGGCGCGTTCGACGGTATACAGGATGCGGGCTCGAGGGCTGGGCTCTGAGGTTGGGGAGCCCGGGAAGCGGGGGCCGAAGACGGAGCTGAGCGATGAGGCCTTGGTCGAGAAGATCCGCGAGGTGCTCCGGGAGAGCGACTTCCTGGGTGAGGGGCACAGGAAGGTGAGAGCCCGCCTGAGGCCGAAAGGGATCGGAGTGGGCAAGAACCGCGTGCTGAGGCTGATGCGGGAGAACGGGCTGTTGGCGCCGGTGCGCCGCGGGCACCCGCGAGGAGACCGGAGCCACAGCGGCCGGATCACGACCGATGCGCCCAACGAACTGTGGGGCACCGATGCGACCCGGTTCTACACGAAGGCGGACGGCTGGTGCTGGTTGTTCATGGCAGTCGATCACTGTGTCAGCGACGTCGTGGGATGGCATGTGGCCAAGAAGGGAGACCGCTGGGCGGCCCTCGAGCCGGTCCGCCAGGGCGTGCGGACCCATATGGCCGGCTACGCGCCCAGGATCGCGCTCGGACTCGGGCTACGCCATGACTGGGGTCCGCAGTACACGGCCCACCAGTTCCAGGCCGAGCTCCGATGGCTCGGGATCCGGTCGACCGCGGCCTATGTGGGGGAGCCGGAGTGCAACGGTGTGGCGGAGCGCTTCATCCGCACGCTCAAGGAGGAGTGCCTCTACCTCCACGACTTCGAGACCCTCGAGGAAGCCAGACACGAGATCGGCCAGTTCATCGAATCCTACAACCACGGATGGCTCTTAGAGCGGCACGCCTACCGGACCCCGGCCCAGGCCCGCGAGGAGCTCACCCGCAAGGCGGCATGATTAAGCCGCCCCCTTGTCCAAGAAATCGGAACCGGTTCAACCGTTCCCTGTTGCCCCCAGCTTCAGAGCCGAGATCGACCGCATGGTTATGAGCCCGATGTCGCTCTATAAGGAGTTGGTGATTATCCCCTTGACGCACAACACCATGGTGTGTAGCGTGGTGGCATGGGCAAGAGAAGGATTGATTGGTGGACGCTCGTATTGCTCGGTATCGACGGGTGGTCAGGCGTCATGACCGTAATGGTCTTGGCTATCGGATACGGCCATTCAAGTGGGCCAGTGGAGGGTCGTATTAGAGCCGCCAGTCTATCTCCTGGCCATGTTCGTTGTGACCTCAGTGCTCCTTGGGCTTCAATGGTCTCGGATCGAGTCCTGGATTGAAAAGTGGCGCAAGTGGCGCGATCGGAAGGACCGCCTGTATTGAGGCACACATATTGGACAGTCAAACACGCACTGAATCCCAAGATCTTAGATGAATCGAATCCGGATAGAGAAAACCCGGACAAGCTTTTTGCCATTGCGCAGAGCACGGTGTTCAACTTTGTAGCAGAGTGCAAAAGAAGAAACTGGTGGAAGGATGTAGGCTCCCCACCGCCTATTCAAGACGAAGAGACTCTCTTGGAGTGGGCTAAACATTTGAGTCGGCTGCGAGAGGGCTGATGTGAGTGAGCTAGGCTACGAGCTTCCGGTACTGCAACGGATCGGTGTCCATGATCCGCTCCAGCGTGTCGCGGAAGATGTACGGGTTGTCGCGGTTGTTGAACCGCCACTCCAGCTCTTCGAGGTAACGGTCTAGATGCTTCCGCGAGATCTTGTGGAACGCGCCCATGATCGACCGCTTGAAGAGGCTCCATACGTTCTCGATCGAGTTAGTGTGGGCATCACCGACGACCCACTCCTCGGCGGAGTGCCGGACGGTCTCATGGCGAGTGTCGTCGTCACCGATCCCGAGATAGCTCTTGAGTTCGTCCGTGTAGATCGCCTCGGCTTCGTCTTTAACGGCTCTGGCGATGAAGGCGTGGAGCGTGGCCCGCTTGATGTCGGGGATGCGCTCCAAGCGTACCTCTCCGCCCCGCTGGATGGCTCCGGCCACCCATGTCTTGTTGCCCTTGTAGGCCGCACCCTTGCCCCTGGTCTTGCCGCCGATGAGGGTCTCGTCCACTTCGACGATCCCGACGAGCGTGGGGCCAGAGAGCGGATCGTTGCCCATGGCTTCGCGGATGCGGTGGCAGAGATACCAAGCGGTCTTGTAGGAACCGATCCCGAGGGTGCGCCACAACTGGTGGGCACTCATGCCCTTCTTGCTCTCGCACATCAAGAAGATGGCAAGGAACCATGTGCGGAGCGGCAGGTGGGAGTCGTGCATGATCGTCCCCGCCGTCACGCTGAAGCGGTAGTCGCATGAACGGCAGCAATACTGATTACGGCTCTCGATCTCGCCTACGTCCATGTCACCGCACCGCACGCAAGCAATGCCGGCCGGCCAGCGTATCGCTTCCAGGGTGTGACGGCACTTTGCATCGTCGTTGTACCTATCCATCAACGTCAACAGGCTGATCTTCCGACCCATGGCTCAAGCTCCCAAGAAGAAGAAGCGTAAGCGTACCGTCCCCCGAAACATCCGAGACAAAACGGACCGCGAAATTATGGAGACGGTATTTGGAAAGCGCATCACCAATGCAGCGACCGCTGAAGCCCAATCCGTGAAACAGGTTACACCGTCCATAGATGAAATGATAATCACCCTTTCAGTGTGCGTAAAGGGGATAATCGCGAAGGAGATCCGCAAAGACGTATTGATCGTCCCAGAATCCTTCGCACTCCATCTGGCGCGGCAGAATTTCTGCTCCGATCCCGTCCTCGACGAGCCGCGATTCCGGGGCCCAGGTCCCCGTTACATCGACGTCCCGTCGATCAACGTTGGGGAGAGCAGCCTGTGATCGAGGTCTTCGAGAACGCTCTTGACGACGCGCGGCTGAGAGACCGGCACGGGCGCGCCACTTGGGGCGCGCCCGTCCTCCCGGCCACGACAGTCTTGGCTGGCTGCTAGTTCCTGATGTAGCGGACGAAGTCTCTCGGGCCCACTTCGGCGCCGTAGACGATCGCACCACCCCGGATCGCGGCGACGCCTTCCGACGTACTGCTGCCGCCCTGAGGATCGGGATCCGGAATGAAGTACCTGACGGAGCCATCCCTGGCGCTGCCGATCCGGATACCGCGCTGCCATCCCGGGTGAGACAGGTCCATGCCGTTGTCGGGGCCGTCCCTCGACTCGGAGTCGGTGACGAACATGTTGTCGTCGTCGTCGATGGAGATCCCGGCCGGTCGGCTGAACTGGTACCAGCAATCCAGGTAGTTGCCATCTTGGTCGTAGATCTGAATGCGGTTGTTATCGCGATCGCCGATGAATAACCGGCCCTGGGAATCGATCTCCAGCGCGTGCAGGCTGGAGAATTCAGCCGTTCCGCACGCGCCGTTGCCCGGGCTGCCCCACTCCATGATGAAATTTCCGTTCCTGTCGAACTTCATGATGCGCTCGTTCGTGCCCTCTCCATGGCCGTCGGCCACGAAGATGTCGCCATCCCTCCCCACGACGACGTCAGACGGGGAGCTGAACTCGTTGGGGCCGTTCCCGGTCACCGTGCGCGTCCCGAGCTGCAGGAGAATCTCGCCGTCGGGGCTAAGCTTTGTGACCTGCTGTCCAACGGTGCCGCCCGCGCCGCGGCCGTCCGGCGGCAGCGGGTCGGTCACCCAGACGTTGCCCTCCTGGTCCACGTGGATGCCGTGCGGGAACGCAAACAGGTCGGCCCCCATATGGCCGATCAGGTTCCCGTTTGCGTCGTAGTGTAGGATGGGATCGACATGGGAGCCCACGCAGCTATTGCTCCCGCACCGGTCGATAGCCCAGATGTCGTCGCGGCCCTTGGCGGCATCAACCCCAGCCGTGGAACCCCACTCGCGGCCGTCGGGCAGCGGCATCACCTGCTTCTCCGAGTAAGGATTTGGGAGGTCATTGGTCGGCGTGATGTTCGCGTTCCTGTAGTCGTCGTTCTGCGCAGCCGCCGGCGCCGCCCACGCCGCTAGTGCCGCAACCAGGAGCGGGAGCGGGGCCCAACTCATCCTTGCGTGTCTCATCTGATCCTCCCGTCTTGATGATGGTCGAAACGTCCCGAGGAAAAAAGGAGGGCTCTAGGCAATCCCTTTGCCGTTCGATCCCGGAAGATCCCTGTTGGCAACCGAACCGGATTATCTTGGGGCCGCAACCGGTCGGACACCAGATCCCCGTGTTCGGGACCATCCATGAACAAGCTCAACGAGCGCTTCACGCCTATCCTGATCTAGTGATCAATCCTTCAAATTATCCCGTCTATGGGCAGATCGGATGGGAGCGCATCCGGACGACGGTGGACTCCAAGTTGGCCCAGTACTACGTAGAAGATTTCCACGATAATGCCCGAGTAATTCGGCGACATTGCCCTGACTTATCTGACTATTCCGATAGTCACGACTGGCATCGGCCTCGCCAGGGCTCAGGTGGAACAGGGGCTTTGATGACGACTGTGGCGGGATGAATCAGATCAGGACTGTAGTATGCGTCTAGCGGACGTAGACCTTTGCCTGCCCGCTCGGGATCGTGCCCGGACAGTCCGTGGCTGGGTTCTGGTAGTAGACCATCAGCTCTGTAGACGACAAGACCTTGAGATAGACCACCGTGTCGTTCTTCAGGTAGCAATGCTCATCAGCAATGTCAGCCGGCACGGCAAACGTCGGGTCTCCCAAGTCGATCCACAGTCCTGCTCCGACTCCACCCATGCGCACCTGGGCATTGTCGAGCGTTGCCGAGATGGCCATCCGGGCTCCGTAGACACCCTCCTGTCCAGAGTCCAGAAACCAGGCTCCGCTCGGAGTACCGGCTATGTCCTGCGACGCACCCCTGCAGTCCGCCCCGGGGACAAGCGTGCCTCCGGCGGTTCCGAGGAGGGTGTAGTACTCCTCCCGGAGGGGATCCGAGAAGTAGTCATATGGACAGTCGGAATGGAGGTCACGCCACCAGTAGTTGGACTCGTAGCGGGTGTTGTTCCCGAACGTGTTCGTGCGCTCGGTGTTGTACACGCCGAAATCCCAACGACCGCTGAGAGGCACACCGGTCGTGAATCCGAGCAGGTCGCCCGCATGAACCGGGAGTGGATCCTCGAAATCAGGCCCTGTCCGAGTATCGTCCGACGGTGAATCGGGGAACAGAGACGTGATCGAGTCTATCGGGTCCACGAAGTGATCTAGTACGAAGGTCACCTCGCAGCTGACGCGGAAGAGGAGCGAGTACTGGTTCAGCCCACCCTCACGGTAGTGGACACCGTTCACCATGAGCGCGTCGACCGGCGCATAGACAGGCACGTTGGCCGGCAGCGCGTGGCCGAGATAGGAAATGACTAGAGATGTGGTCTCCGGACAGCGACCCCGGTGGTACGATGACCTCCAGCTGACCCAGATCTGTGATGTGCCGGGTAAACGTGGGGCTGGGATCGGAAACGCACGCAGGTTCGGGAGAAACGGCAAGCACGGCCACGGTATCTGGCACGCTGGCCAGCCAATCGTCGTCGACGACGAGTGAAATCAGGTATTGGCCATCGACGTCGGCCATAAAAGAGGGCGTGGTTGAGGTCGAGTCCTGGAGCACAGCGTCGCTTCCAGCGGGACGGGACCACATCGACCAGCCAAATCTCAGGTTGTCTCCGTTCGGGTCTGAGGAGTGGGTACCATCGAGTTCGACACTAGACCCTGTCGTCGCCATCTGATCAAATCCAGCGACAGCGACCGGCGCTTGGTTCACCTCGGCCGGAGGGACGGGTTCCGTGGATTGGGATCCGCTACACGCCGCCGAAGATATCTCCGGTTTTGTGGATCCATACACAGACTGAACCGGCCGGTCCGGAACCAGCGACCGTCTACTTGCAAAGCGCATGCCGAAGGATGGGGTAACGTCCAGCGGCGGATCGATAGCGTAGACGATCCAGGGCGATGGTCCTGTTCGCTGGGGCGTTGGGAGCCTAAAAGCTGCCATTCGACACGGTTGGACAAGGCATCCGGGAGGTCGTGTGCTCCGGAGTGCGGACCTGGAGCTCTTCCCGGCCAGTTCGATGGCGTGCACCAGATTCACGTAGACGAGGAAGGGAACCTCTACCTATCGGAAATCGGGAACAACCGCTCGCAGAAGTTTCGACCACTGCCGGACGGGGATCCCGCGACTCTCGTGGCCCCTCAGGTCGGAGGCTGGCCGTGAGACCAGGCAGGTGGTTCCGAAAGCGCTAACGACCAGCGCATGAATGATTTACATGCGCATCTGACGGATGCGCAGGGCAGCATAAATGCGCTTGACAGTCCTGAGCACCCGATTCTACGTTGCATATTGGGTAACTCTAGAATCCATAAGTTCCTAGCGAGTACCTTCCTAGGAGGCGGACCCACCTGGGTACTCCCTACGCCTTGTTTCTTACCCAGGATGACCGGCTCTTTATCGCTGATGGCGTCAACGCCAAAGTGTGGATCACCGATGCCAGCGACGGCACGCTCTTGGGTACGATCGAGGGAACCGACGGCATTCATTGGGTTGCCGTGGACCCGGCCGAGAACGTCTATGCCGCCTCGAACCGGAGCCACTATTTGAGGAAGTATTCGAAGGTGGAGGCGAATTGACAGTCGGCGACCCCCGCCAACATGATTCGGGCCGATGTTCTACATCGGCAGCCCTGGATCTATCAGACTGGCCGCGGTAATCGCTGAGGGTAGTGGCGGTACAGACCGCGACCCACTTCGAAGCGCACTCGACCGTTGATGTCCGTGGAGTTCGCCCGACCCGAGTTCCTCTACCTTTTGCTCCTTCTCCCCCTCTGGTGGTTGCTGGTCTGGCCGTGGGCGGGTGGGGGCGTGCTCTTCGCGCGCGTTGAGTCTTCAAGCCGGCTCCCCGGCTGGCACGGCGCGCGGTTCGCCACGGTCCTCGGGCCACCCCGGTTACTCCGTTCCGGCGCAATGGCTTGCCTCGTGGTCGCACTCGCCCATCCCCAGGGAGTCGAGACGGTTCAGGAGACCGCACTTCGCGGTAAGGGGATCGCGCTCGCCGTCGACATCTCCAGCTCGATGCTGACGATCGACATGGAGGATGAGAGCAGCCGTCTGATGGTCGCCCGGGAAGCCGCTGTCCGCTTCACCGAGGGTCGCCCGTTGGACGAGCCGACCCTAGTCGCTTTCGCCGGCCAGGCGACGACGCGGGTTCCGCCATCCACCGACCCGGACCTCATCATCGCCGGTGTCGAGTCGCTCGAGGTGCAGCTCGTCTTCGACGGCACCAACATCTCAGAGGCCGTGCTGACCTCGATGATGCGGCTCCTCGAATCCCAGCGCGACCAGCGTGTGATCGTGCTCCTCACCGACGGGGCCCACAATGGTGGGGGGGTCACTCCGCTAACCACCGCCCGTGCGGCGGCAGCGCTCGGGGTGCGCGTCCATTCCATCGCGCTCCTCAGCGAGCCAGACCTCTCCGAGGTCCGTACAGAAGCGCGCTTGCGACAGGTCCAAGTGGAATCCGAAATGGAGACGGTTCTGACGGGGATCTCGCGGATTACGGGAGGCGAGTATTTCCGAGCCTCGAGCGCCGTCGCACTGGACTCGATCTATAGCGAGATCAACGAGATTGAGGCGCCGCTCGAAGAGCTCATCGAGTTCGAGGTGCGTGAATCGCGGCGCACCTGGCCGCTACTATTGGGCCTCATCCTCCTCGGCCTTGACGTGGCCCTGCGCGGCTCCCGTTGGGGAGTCGTGCCGTGAGTTTCCTGAATCCCGCCTTCCTGCTGTTCGGGATCGCGCTAGCGATCCTGGTCATACTGGCTTTGTGGAGTCACGACCGCCGCCGTGGCCAGCTGGCACAGTTCCTCGGTGGAAAACGCGCAGTGCGGCGGCTCTCCGGATCCGACCTGTACCGGCTGCGTGTCGAGCGGATCTTCCTGCTTGGACTCGCCGCGTTGGCGATCTCAGGCGCCGCGGCCGAGCCTCGCTGGCAATCCCAACGCGCACCGCCGCCTCCGGTCCGCAACGTGGTCCTCGCGATCGACGTGTCTGCGTCAATGCAGGCTTCGGACGTCCCGCCAGCCCGGCTAGCGCAGGCAGTCGAGGTTGCGGGCGAGCTCATCGACACGCTCGGGAGAGATCGCGTCGGCCTACTTCTCTTCGCCGGGAGCGCCTACCCGCTTGCTCCCCCGACCCACGACCACGCGGCGCTTCGCTACTTCCTTGCCAGCCTGCCCACGGTGGCAAGCGCGTACGATCCGGGGACCCTGCTCTCAGTGGGAATCCGCGAGGCTGTGGCTCTCGCGGCGACTGAGGGTGGGACCGATGGCGAGCGGTCCATCATCCTCATCGGCGACGGGGAGGCTGCCGAGACCGAGGCCGCGATCCTGGCAGAGGTGCGTGCGGCCGCCGACCGGGGGATTGGGATCTATGCGACCGGCGTGGGAACAGTCGAGGGGGGCGGAATGGTGATGCCACAGGCAACCTGTCAGTTCGGCGGGCAGGTGGTTGACGCGAACGGCGCCCCGGCGATCTCCCAGTTGAACGAACCGCTGCTCGAGCGCGTCTCAGACGCCGGGCAGGGCAGATACGCCCATGCCGGGGACGGCGCAGCGCTCGGTGACTTTCACAGGTTCTTTGAGGCTCAGGAAGCCGCTCCCCTGTGGGCTCGCTACGAGCTGGCGGTCCTGTTCATCCTCGCCGCGCTCGCTGGCCTCTTGATAGAAAGCCTCCTCGATGTTCGCGTGCCGAGCAGGGCGGTGGCGCCCGCTCGGAGAATCGAATGACACGGCTACCCACCGGTCGGGAGCTCGCCCTGGTGCTGGCCTGCCTTCTGGCCGCGCTAGGGCTAGTCGGGACCTTCCTCTGGCAGGACCGTGGCAGCCTCGAGCGCGGCAACCGCCTCTATCGTAACGGCCAGGTCCAGCGAGCGGAGCCGCTCTATCGCCCCAGTGCGGAATCTCCGGCCACCGCACCGACCGCCCTCTACAATCTCGGTACGGCTCTCCTGACCCTCGGTACGCCGGAGGCCGAACAGTACCTCCTGCTGGCGACAGAGGCGGGGGATTCGGCGGCCGCCCAGCGTGGGCACTACAACCTTGGCCAGCGCTTCCTTACCCAGCTCGATGTAGTTGCTGCGCCAGACTCTTGGATTCCGCTGCTAGCCGCCGCCATCGGGAGCAACCGCGCCGCCCTGCGGCTCGATCCCGGCGATGAGAACGCCCAGTGGAATCTTGCTCTTGCCCAGCGGATGTTGGATGACCTAACACGCGGCCTTGAGCCCGCGGAGGTTCGCTCGGACGAGGACGAGACCGCACCCTCAGAGGACGGCATCGTGATCCCCCAGCCGGCGGAGGGCGAGCGCCAGCCGATGACCGAGGGGGAGCGAGAAGCTCTGGCCGGCGACGACCCCGGACCTCTGACCGAGTCCGAGGCGCTCGGCCTTGTCGAAGCCATCAACGACGATCCCGAGCAGCTCCTTTGGGGCATCCTCTGGTCACGCCGGCCAGACGTCGCCTGGTGGGCTGAGTCCTACCCGGGGGGGGAACTGGTAGACACCAGGCTACCGCGGATTTGACAGTAAGTTGGCACGCCCGCCATCATGACTACAGGTATACGCGGCGGCCGCGTCTCGGACTTCGAGGGATCGTGGACGTGCGGCGCCCGATGGCAGGAGAGCCAGTGTGGAATTACCCACGGTCTCAGGAGGAAGCGGCCCACGCTTTGCGCGGCATACCGGCGTAGCGGCGCCTCTTCTGCTGCGCAATGTAGACTGCGATGTCATTGCCCCGATCCCTCCTGAGCCGATCTCCGGTCTGTCAGCCGGGCAACGAGTTTTTGAGCTTCTCCGGTATTTACCCGACAGGTCTGAGAACCCGGATTTCGTTCTCAATCAAGAGCCTTATCGCCATGCCTCGATTTTGCTGGTAGGCGAGAACTTCGGCACTGGCGACGCGCCGGAGTCTGCGGTCACCCGGCTCATGGCATTTGGCATTAGAGCGGTTGTTGCGCCCGCCTTCGGGTCGGCGTTCTCGGGCACTGGGGTTGCCTCCGGCCTGCTGCCGGTGACTCTCTGCGAAGAGATCATTGAAGAGATAGCGGACTGGGTCGTTTCGAATCCGGGAATAGAGGTAGCGATCGACCTGGAAGATGAGGTGATCGAGTGCCCTGGCAGGGAACCGATTTCCTTCAGCATTGATCCCAGAGCGCGCAACAAGCTGCTTCTGGGTTTAAGCGACTTGGATGAGATGCTCCAGCACAGCGAGAATACAGTGGCCTTTAGGGATGTGGATCGGAATAGGCGGCCCTGGCTCTACAACCGACGGACCTGAGGCGACGCAGGGAGAATTCTTTTGTGAGCCCTTTACAGACGGTCTCGGGAGGCAACGGTCCCCGCTTCGTGCGCCATGTCGGCATAGCGGCGCCGTTTCTGCGGCGCAACGTAGACAGCGATATCATCGCTCCGATCAATCCGAACTCTATCTCCGGTCTGTCAGCCGGGGAACGCGTTTTTTGAGCCCCTCCGGTCCGTGCATCGGTAACGCACGACGAGGGTCTCTCACGACCTTGATTGTCCCCCGAACCAATGAGGCGATACGTTCCCCCCCACTTCGTTTGCGTTACGGTTGTGATCGAATCGCAAGGAGGCAATCATGCCAGCAGACCCAGTCCAAGTCGACTCTAGGCGCTACAGCGTCCTGCTAGAAAATGACGCGGTGCGAGTCCTGAGAATTAGGTACGGCCCGCGAGAAAAGTCCGTCATGCACTGGCATCCGACTCACATCGCGATCGGCGTGACGGATTCCGAGGTCAGGATGCATTTCCCCGACGGGACCAGCCAAGATGTGAGCCTAGGTGCCGGCGAGGTCTTCGAGGCACCGGCGGGAGAGCATTTGCCTGAGAACCTGACGGACGAGTCGCTGGAGGTGATTGCAGTGGAGCTGAAGGGAAGGGAGTGACGATCGTGCCGGGTCAGGACTTCTTCTCAGAGTTTTTTCACTTACGTTTGACTGACTCGAAGTAGGATCTCCGAGGAAACTGCGAAGGAGGTGGACGGTGCAAGATCGTGGGCGAGAAGGTCGAGTACAGCGCGCATTCGTTCTGGCTGGAGTTCTAGCTCTGCTCTCGGGCTGTGCTCACATCAACGAGGAGCAGTTCGCGGCGGAGATGGACCGGATCAGAGAGGAGATGCGAGCCTCGGACCAGGGGGTTGAAGGGCGCCTAGCTGCGCGTATGGACGAGATGGACGACGACATTCAGCGTCGGCTCTCGATGCTCGAATCGGATCTTGGCGCGCTCCGGACACAGTTCGACGTGACGGTTGAGCGCCTGGAGTCTGCGATCCGATTCAACGCTCCGATCCATTTTGTCTTCGACGAGGCTGAGATTCAGCCAGAAGACGAAGCGGTCCTGGACCACTTCGCCCAGGTTCTGATCTCCTATTACGACCGAACGATCATCACTGTGGAGGGGTTTACCGACCCTGCCGGGACCGTGGAGTACAATCTCACCCTTGGGGAAAGCCGGGCGGAGGCCGTGACGGAGCATCTGGAAGCCCGAGGGATTCCAGCCGAGAGGATGAGAACGGTGAGCTACGGAGAGGCTGCGGAGCGCCAGATCGTTCCCGATTCTCAAGGCCCTGGCGAAACGGGCTGGGAGAACCGGCGAGTCTCTATTGTGATCGACTTCAGAGGGCCCACCGGAACTCCCGTCGCTTTGAACTAGCGCGGGAGGCTGTCCCCCAGGCACCTCCGGCCTGCCACACGTCGTGTTTTCTTAAGAAATCACGAATGGCCGTGTAGATTCGCACGCTCTCCTCGTCGGTGAACCCACCGTGGCCACCGCCTGCCACGGTCACGAGTTCATTCGGCACGCCGGCCTCATCGAGCGCCTGGTGTAAGCGTAATCCATGCGAGTACGGGACGATTGGATCGGCATCGCCATGTATGGTCGGGATGGGTGGCAACCCGTGCCGCACATACGTAGGAGGCGACACGCGTTCCGCGATCTCTACGCGATCGCGGGAGCTTCCAAGCCATGCCACAGTAGGCGCTCCTGATGGCCCCGGAGTCCGGTCGATAAGATCGACGACGTCGGTGATACCGTACCAGTTGATGATCGCGGCCACTTTCAGCTCTTCGGTCGAGGTCGTTCCATTGGTCCATCCGCCGCCGTGGAAGTACACGAGCGTCGGGGTCGGGGTCGTTACGCCTCGTGGTTGATACGCATCGAGTTTGAGGTCCCTACCGCCGGCTCTCATCTACGTGATGTTTGGGGTCATGCTATAGCCGTTCGAAACGTGAATGAACCTTTCCGCGGAACTCGCAGTTTGCGCGAATGCAGTATCTGGTGCATGCCAGGCTAGAAGGGACAACGCGCTGATCACGACGAGTCGAGAGCCTCTCATAACTGTCGCCTCACTCTTTCGATTTGCGAGGGTAGCGGCAGGCACTGACATTTGAGTACACATCCCTAAACTGTGAACCGGATCGGAGGGCGGCAATCGGCGTCCAGAACGCTTAGATGGCCCGACCGACAACGAATGCTCTTATGCTGAATCCCGCGTCCATGGAGGAGCACAATGGGACAAGATCAAGACCCTAACTCGGGGGTGGAGATGACCTCCCCTCTCACCCGGCGTAGCCTGCTGCGCACGGCGCTCGGCGGTGGGATCGCCGCTGGTCTAGCAGGTGCCTCGCCTGTCGTCGCTTTTGGTCGAGAGCTTCGCCGCCATGAGGGCGTGCCGCCGAGCGAGACGAACGATGAGGATGTTCAGGCAGACTCCCCAGCACCGCTGCGACAGCAGGCATCCTTGAGCCGGGAACTCGCTCGCTGGGTCGCAGGATTGCGGTACGAGGACTTGCCTCCGGACGTCGTCGATCGCGCGAAGGGGGTCTCCCTCCAATCGGTGGCCTCGGCGCTCATCGGGTCCCAGTCGAGCCGGGGCCAGCAGGCCGTCCGGCTCATCGCTGAGGAAGAAGCGGGCGTGCGCAACGGCGCCACCATCATGGTCGACGGTACCAACGTGACGAAGGGTGGTGCCGCTTACGCAAATGCGGCAATGGTGATCGCCGGGGGCAAGTGGGACACGTTCCGCATGCTTATCCATGCCGGCTCGAGCATCGTTCCCTGCGCGCTCGTGGCTGCGGAGACTTCAGGCGCCTCGGGACGGCACTATCTAACCGGTATCGCGGCCGGTTACGAGGTCATAAACCGAATGTCCGCCGACCACGTGCCGACCGTGATGGCCCGTGGCTTCCACCCCGGCATCGTCTTCGGAATCTTCGGCTCTGCAGTGGCCGCCGCGAAGATTCTGGGCTTCACTGAGGATCAGCTGCAGGACACGATCTCCCTCTGCTTTGCCCTAGCTGTCTCGGGCCGCGGCCATCGCGAGAGTGCCTCCGCGCGTAACGCGATGTTGGCCGTCGCCTTGGCGGGGCAGCGCGACGGCGGTGGTGGGGACGAGAGGGTCCTCGAAGGAGACGGAGGCTTCTATTGGGCCTACGCCGGCGACAATGGGGGACAGCTAATCTATAGTTTCGTCGGCGATACGCAGACCAGCCTGGACAGGATCACCGCGAATCTCGGGGAGGAGTGGCTCTTCCGCGAGACCCTCTACCGCATCTACTCGACCGCGGGTTACAACATCGCGCATGTCGATGTAACGGCGCAGCTCTGCGAGGAGAACGACATCCGCTACGAGGATGTCGACCGGGTCGAAGCGGTCGTGAACTGGCTCGAGACACAGTATCCGAGTCCGGCGTTCCCGGCCCGGAGGGAAGACCTGGACGCGGAACCTAGGCCCGGGAGCACCCGATACTACACGGCCTACGGCGTCGTGCAGCGCGGCTTCCCTCTCCTCGGTCCGCGCGGAGGTGGGGACCCCCCAGAAGTCCTGGACCTCATGAGGCGCGTGAGGATCATCCCCTCGACCCAGATGGGGCTATTCGCTCCGCGGATTACGATTTTCACAAGGGACGGAAGGAGTTACACAAAGCAGTCCACAGGACGCGAGTTCATCTGGGATTTCGATGAGGAGGCGCGCCGCATCCGGGGCATCACAGATGGAATCCCCATTCCGGCTACGCAGTTCGAGGAGATCATCTCGACCTGCCGCGATCTGGACGGAGAAGCGCGGGCAGACCGGCTCGTTCAGCTGACGCGGAGAGCGTAGGACGAGATCCCACTCTCGAGCTAGACCCTCGCTCTATTGCGGTTGAGAGGAGGGAAACATACGTTTCTCCTCCTCATAAAACCTGGGCGGGGATTAGCATCGGCCTGTAACCAAATGGTTCATCCGGCGGCTGGCGTGTGTGTTGTGGGCAGGAACGGGAAGCTATGAACAGGAAACATGGTTTGACTGGCAACGCTAGAGCCCAGGGAGGAGCGGTCCTGTACCTGGTGGCTCTGATGATGGCCATTTTTCTTGGAATCGCCGCACTGGCGATCGATCTCGGGATCTGGTTCGTGGCTCCGAGCGAGGCGCAGCGTGCTGCGGAGGCGGGCGCCCATGCAGGAGCAGGATATCTCATGCTGGCACCGACCGATGGACCCGGTGCGAGATTAGAGGCCGAGATATTTGCCGAGGCGAACACCGTGAGATGGGTGACGCCCGACGTCTTCCCGGACCAGGACATCGATGTCATCCTCGACTCGCAAAAGGTCCGCGTCCGCGTGCAGAGGAGCGATTGCGCGGGGCAACCCCTTGAGTACCGTGTTCGCGAGGGTGATGGGAATCAATCAAGTGGATATCGGCGCAGTCGCCGCCGCCTAATCGTGGCCGGGCATTGCGGCTGACTGTGTCCTCCCCTTCGCAGTCCCAGACCAGTGGATGAAGTACGATCCGGTGATCGGTGGGCATCGCCCCTCACGGTTTGGGGACGCCTGGAGCGGCCCGGCGGAGGGGGGTCAGGACTACTACTATCCCGGGCCGGCGCCAAATGGGACTGGATACTCAGCCGTTTCGATCCGGGGAATGATCCAGTCGACCACGGCCGAGTCGGGTACGATAACACAAACCGGGTGGTACTATGCGATCCGACTCCCTGGCAGCAAGGGAGGAAACGACTTCCGCGCATCCATCCGTGACTGCTGGGAGCCCTCGGGAACGCACAAGTGGGGAGACCCGGTCTGGAAGGAGCCGGGAAACATGGTCGGGCCGACGAGGCTGGAGTTGACCCGGTTTAGTGGACCCCTCAAGGGTGAGGGAGAAAGGAGGAGTCCACGATGCCAAGGACGCATGCGGCGTACCCGCCGGAGTTTCGGCGGCAGATGGTCGAGCTGGTCCGATCGGGCCGGTCTGTGGAAGCGTTGGCCCGGGAGTTCGAGCCCTCAGCAGGAGCGATACGCAATTGGGTCAAGCAGGCTGACCTGGACGAAGGACGTCGCAGCGACGGACTAACGACGGAGGAGCGAGAGGAGCTCCGACGGCTGCGTCGAGAGAACAAGCAGCTGCGCATGGAGCAGGAGATCCTAAAAAAAGCCGCCGCCTGGTTTGCTCGGGAGAGCAACTCGATCCCCGATCGGGGTTCGAGTTCGTGAAGACGAATCAGGCGGACCACCCCGTGCGTGTGCTGTGGTGGGCCCGGCATGGGCGATGACTTGGAGGTGAAAGTCCTCCCGGAACCTGGTCGCAGGGACCGAAGGGAAGCGCAAGGCGTTCGTCGTGAGGCGTACGCTGAACGAAGCGTGAAACGAACCCGTGAGTCGACGAACAGGAACCGGATACGAGGCGCTGCGGACCGGGGCGAGCGGACCACTGACCGCGAAGCTCCTGCGACCAAGGGGAAGCGGCGTAGATCCGGCGATTGTGCGGGGAAGGTCATCGTTCTTACCCGGGGAGGTCTCGCCTGACGCCTGAAAGGGCGACGCCGGCATTGCGCTGTTGGGCCTGCCGGCGGAGCGAGAAGTCAGCAGAGGCCATAGTAGGCCGACGAAGTGCATGATGCGCTTGGACCCAGCTTTGTCGGACGAAGGGCCGAACGGAGAGGAGAGTGTGACGACCGTGGATCTCGAGAAGGCCATGCGCCAGGAGTCCAGGCAACTGGAGCTCCCGCTGGAGGATAGGGGTGAAGCCCCGAAGGTAGAGGGGAGTGGCGAAGCCGGAACGGTGGCCCATGGAGACGAGCGCTCAGGAAGCGAGCATCTCCTGATGGAGGAGGTGGTCGGGCGTGCCAACCTCGTAGGAGCGTTGAAACGCGTGCGGCAGAATAAGGGCAGTCCGGGCATCGACGGGATGAGCGTGGAGGAGCTGCCAGAGTACTTGCGCAGGCACTGGGGGGAGATCCGACAGCGGTTGCTGGCGGGGACCTACCAACCGAAGCCGGTACGAAGGCAGGAGATACCGAAGAGTGGGGGAGGGGTCCGGGAGTTGGGGATTCCGACCGTGCTGGACCGGTTCATCCAACAAGCCATCCTGCAGGTGCTGCAACCGAGGTTCGACCCGACGTTCAGTCGGCACAGCCACGGCTTCCGGCCTGGGCGCCGAGCACACGATGCGGTGCGCGAAGCGCAGCAATACATCCAGGAAGGGAGACGATGGGTGGTGGATGTGGACCTGGAGAAGTTTTTCGACCGGGTGAACCACGACGTGCTGATGGGGCGGCTGGCAAAGCGGATCGAGGATAAGGCGATGCTGCGGATCCTCCGTCGCTACCTGGAAGCCGGAGTCATGGCGAACGGGGTGGTGATGGAGCGGCACATGGGGACGCCTCAGGGCGGACCGTTGTCGCCGTTGCTGGCGAACGTGCTCCTGGACGAAGTGGACAAGGAGTTGGAGCTACGCGGACACGCGTTTGTCCGGTACGCCGATGACTGCAATGTATACGTGCGGTCGAGGCGGGCAGGACAACGTGTGATGCAGGCGCTGAGGCACCTGTACGGGAAACTTCGGCTTCAGGTCAACGAGGAAAAGAGCGCGGTGGCGCGAGTGTGGGATCGACAGTTCCTGGGCTACAGCTTCTGGGTAGCGGCAGGGAAGGTCGTGAAGCGCCGGGTCAGCAAGAAGGCCCTGACGAAGTTCAAGGAGCGAGTCCGGCAGATTACAAGCCGGAGTGGCGGGCGGAGCCTGCAACAGGGGGCGGAAGAGCTACGGCGCTACGTGCTGGGGTGGAAGGCATACTTCGGCTTAGCGGATACACCGGGGGTTTTCCGAGACCTGGACCAATGGATCCACCGCCGGCTGCGTACGTTGCAATTACGCCAGTGGAAACGGGGAAGGACAGCGTACCGGGAGTTGAGGGCTCGCGGTGTGAGCGAGAACCTCGCCTGGCGAGCTGCTCGGTTCGCGCGAAGCTGGTGGCACGTGGCCGCGCACCACGCCCTGCACACGGCCTTGCCAGGGGCGTACTTCGACGAGCTGGGTGTGCCCCGGCTCACGCCGTACTGACCTCAACTCACCGAACCGCCAGGTGCGGACCCGCATGCCTGGTGGTGTGGGAGGGGAAGGACCGGGATCGCCGGTCCTCCCCTATCCCGATCAGTGTTCTGGGTCTCTCCCCCAGCGGCTACTACGCCTGGCTGAAGCGCCCTCCCTCGGCCAGGGCGCGGCGCGACAGAGAGCTTCGCAGGCGAATCGAGGCGATCTTCGAAGAGAACCGGAGGGTCTACGGGCGGCCGCGCATCCATGCCGAGCTCCAGCAAGCCGGCGAGCGGGTTGGAGGCAAACGCGTCGGCCGGTTGATGAGAGAGGCCGGGATCCAGGGTGCGAGCCGTAGGCGCTACAAGCCTCGAACGACTCAGCGAGACCGAAATACTCGGCCGGCTCCCGATCTCGTGGACCGAGACTTCACAGCCGAGGCTGCCGACCGGCTCTGGGTGGCCGACATCACCTACATCCCGACCTGGGCCGGCTTTCTCTACCTAGCCGTAGTGGTGGACGCCTGGAGCCGTCGCGTGGTGGGCTGGTCCATGGCGGCTCATCTTCGCTCGGAGCTCGTGCTCGATGCCCTGAACATGGCGAGTTGGCAGCGTCGACCCCAACGGGTGATCCATCACAGCGACCAGGGGACGCAGTACACATCGATCGCGTTCGGGCTGCGGTGCAAGGAGGTGGGCGTGAGGCCCTCGATGGGCTCGGTGGGCGATGCCTACGACAACGCCCTGTGCGAAAGCTTCTTCGCGACGCTCGAGTGCGAGCTTCTCGATCGGCAGCGCTTTCGCACTCAGGCGGAGGCCAAGATGGCCGTCTTCGACTTCATCGAGGGCTTCTACAACCCGCGCCGAAGGCACTCGGCGCTCGGCTACGAGTCGCCCGTCAATTTCGAACGAAGCCGGAGGGCTGCGGCGTGAACCTGCCTTCTACTCCCCCGCTGCGCGAGGGAAGCTTTCGACTCCCCAGCAAGGGAGATAGGATCAAAACCTCAGTGTTTACCTGTCCACCAAAGCGGGACAGCTCCAGGTATAGAGTCGGCCTAGGCGGTTGAGGTGCTGGCGGCGAACTGTAGTTCGTGCAGTCGTGCGTAGAGCCCTCCCGCCGAGAGGAGCTCTCCGTGAGTTCCTTCTTCTTTGAGCTCTCCCCGATGTAGCACAAGAATCCGGTCAGATCCCTTGATGGTGGATAGCCGATGCGCGATCACGAGTGAAGTCCGGTCCTCCATCAAGCGTGCAGTAGCTTCCTCGATTCTGGCCTCTAACTCCGAATCCACCGAGCTCGTGGCCTCGTCGAGGATCAGAATCCTAGGATCGAAGGCGAGAGCCCTGGCGAATGAGATGAGCTGACGTTCGCCGATGGACAGGGACATTCCCCGCTCTCCCAAAGGCTGGGCGTATCCGTCCGGAAGTCGCTCCACGACGGCTCCCGCGCCGACCTCGCGTGCGGCAAGACGCACGCGCTCCTCCGTGATCTCTCTGTTGCCGAGGCGAATGTTGTAGCGGACATCGTCCGAGAACAGGAAGATGTCTTGTAGGACGAGCCCGATTGATCGTCTCAGCTCCTTCTGGGGGATGTCGCGCACCGGCGTACCGTCGAGCAGAATCTCCCCGCGCTGGGGGTCGTGGAAGCGCATCAGCAGGTTGATGACCGTAGTCTTCCCAGCGCCGGTATGACCGACGATCGCGATCTTCTCACCCGGCGCAGCCCGAAACGAGAGCCCCTTCAGGACCCAATCGGGTTCGCCATCCGGTGCTCCGTAAGCGAACCAAACGTCCCTGAATTCGATTCCCCCCTTGAGCGGCGAAGGGATCACGGCTTGCCCCCCGGGTGGGTCCTGGATGGTGGGGGTCCGGTCCAGAAGGCTGAAGATTCGTTCGGAGGAGGCCATTGCGGCCTGGAGGAGGTTGTATTTCTCGGAGAGATCCTGGATGGGCCGGAAGAACCGTCTGGCGTACAGAAGGAAGGCGGTGACTACACCGACGGTCGTCCCTCCCATAAGGATCGAGAGGCCACCGTACCAGATGATAAGGGCGAGGGCACAAGCCGTAAACACTTCGATGACCGGGAAGAAGAGCGCGTAGTACGTGATCGAGCGGAGATGTGCCTCCAGGTAGTTCTCATTGATGTCGTCCAGCTTCTGGGCGTCGGCCTCCTCACGGTTGAAGAGCTGGACCACCCTCATTCCGGTGATCCTCTCGTGGAGGAAAGCGTTGATCCGGGCCATGCGGACCCGGATGTCCCGGTACGCGTTGCGGATCCGGGAGCGAAACAGAAAGGCTGCGAAGGCGACGAAGGGCAGGACGGAGAAGGTAACCAGCGCCAATTGCCAGTCCATGATCAACATCGCAGAGACCACGAAGAGGAGCGTGAACAGATCCCCGAAGATTGCGACAACGCCGGAGCTGAACAGATTGTTCAGCGTCTCCACATCAGAGGTGATGCGGGTCATGAGCCGTCCAACCGGATTTCGGTCGTAGAAGCTCAGGTCGAGCTCCTGGAGCCTATCGAAGATCTCAGTACGCAGATCGTACATCACACGCTGCCCGAGCCAGGTCGTCACCAGCGCCTGCCCATATTCGAGCCAGAAGCTTCCGATGGCCGCTACTAGATATGCGGTAGCCAGGAGGCCCACGAGCCGAGCGTCCGACTGTGGGATGGCGTCGTCCAGCGCCAGCTGGACAAGCCAGGGGCCAACGATCTGAAGCCCCGCCAAGGAAACAAGTAGGAGCACGGCTCCCACCACCGTCCAGCGATAGGGCCTCAGGTAGCGGAGAAGGCGCCGCATCAGCTTGGCATCGTAGGCCTTGCCGAGGGCTTCCTCTTCCTGGATGGGTCCGGAATCGACGGTGGCCATAGCTGCGCTGCGCTCCGGTTACCCGCGTCGACGTGCCAGCGCGTCCTCGACCTCCCGCCAGCTGCGACCTGCTCCTTGGAGGGCGACCATGACGTGGTAGACGAGGTCGGCGGCCTCCTCCGAAGCGGTCTCGTCGCGGCGGACGAGCGCTGCGATCAGCTCCGACATCTCTTCACCGAGCTTCTTGAGGCGGAGGTTCTCGTTGTCGAGAAGTCGCGTCGTATAGCTGCCCTCCGGGCGCCTGGTGTCGCGGTTCTCGACGATCTCTGAGAGCTCGTGGAGAACGGAGGGGTCAGCAGACGAGTCTCCCCCCTCGGGGGCGTGCCCTGGGCTGGCCCCTCCTCCGAAACAGGTGAGGTCTCCTGTATGGCAGGCCGGGCCCACCGGATTCACAAGAGCTAGGAGCGTGTCCCCATCACAGTCCATATGGAGGGAGACGAGTGACTGGGTGTTCCCCGAAGTCTCTCCTTTTCGCCAAAGAGTGTCCCTCGAGCGCGACCAGAAGTGCATCGTTCGGGTGGCCAGTGTCTCCTCCAGCGCCTGCCGGTTCGCCCATGCCACCATCAGTACATCCCCGGTGTGGGCATCCTGCGATACGACGGTCACGAGACCGCCGCGATCGAATGTGACGGCGTTCAAATCGATCGAGGTCCGGAGTTCCCGGTCCCTGCGCGATGAGGTCCGTGTCATGGCGAGTTTCCTGTTCGCATCGGAGAGTCTATGGCTCAGGCCTTGGGTTCGGGGGAGAGCGGCCGAACGGGAATGCCCCACTCTACGAGCGCCCGCTTGAGATCACCCACCGTCGTGAGCCCGTCGTGGAGGATCCCCGCCAGAAGCACTGCGTGTGCTCCCCCCTGGGTGAGGCCATCTCGCAGATGCTCCGTCCCCCCCGCGCCGCCCGACGCGATTACGGGTACCGTGACGGCCTCCGCAACTGTACGCGTCAGCTCCAGATCATATCCCGTGCGTACTCCGTCCTTGTCGATCGAGGTGAGAAGGACTTCCCCCGCTCCCCGTTCGACGCACTCCCGTGCCCACTCAACGGCCTCCAACTCCGTCCTTCTCCGGCCTCCATGTGTGTAGTGGTACCAGGTATCCTCCTCCCGGGCCGCATCGATCGAGATTACCACACACTGGCTGCCGAATCGCTCGGCTCCGTGGGTCAGCACCTCGGGATCCCGTACCGCGCCCGAGTTGACGCTCACCTTGTCGGCACCCGCCCGAAGAAGGGCGTCCATGTCGTCCACCGTGCGCACACCGCCACCCACAGTCAAGGGAATAAAGAGCACTTCGGCTGTGCGTTGGACGGTGTCCAAGAGGGTTCCTCGGCCCTCATGGGAAGCCGAGATATCGAGGAAGACGATCTCGTCGGCGCCTTCCTCCTCATATCGATGGGCCAGCTCGACGGGGTCGCCCACATCGCGCAGGCCTACGAACTTCGTTCCCTTGACGACGCGACCGTCCTTGACGTCTAGGCAAACGATGATCCGAGGTCGCAGCATGCCCTGTCAGCCCCCTGGTTTACCCGGAAGCGCCTCATCACTGTCCTGCGAATCCGATGGGTCGGCCTCGGTCTCCAGGTCTAGAGACACGCTTCCCTTGGTCGAGAACACGCCGGCTCCCTCTCGGAGCGCCTGACGCAACGCAAGCCCAGTCGCTTTGATGGCCGCCTCTACGGCGTGGTGCCGGTCGCGCCCGCGAATCACCTTCAGGTGCAGCGTAGCGCCGAGGTTCATCGCAAAGGATTGAAGGAAGTGCTCATAGAGAGCCGAGGGAACGCGCCCGGCGTAGTACGCCCGACCACCCACGTCGATGGCGGCCTCCACCAGTGAGTCGTCCATTGGAACAACGGCCCACCCGTACCGATCCACGTTCGCGGGGACCTCCTCGGAGAGAGCGAGTCCCAGAGCAATCGCCACGTCCTCGACGAGGTGGTGCCGCAGATCCCCCTTTGCCGACAGGCGGAGTCGTAGACCCGCGTACCTGCAGAGGGTCGTCAGCATGTGGTCTAGAAAGGTGTCGCCGGTGGCGACCTCGATCAGGCCCTCTCCCAATCCCAGTTCCAGCGTGATTGTGGTTTCCTTTGTCTCCCGCTCGATTCGACTCATCGTCCGAATTCCTCAGCCACCTGAGTGGCGTCGAGGACCCCTGTGTAGAGCGCCATACCAAGCACAGCGCCCCCCGCCCCCTGCCCTCGGAGGAAGCGTAGCTCGTCGATTTCGGTCACACCGCCTGAAATCCACACTCGGTGCTCAGTCGCTGAGAGGACCTCTTCGACCCTACTCCTATCGATCCCCTTCACCTGTCCCTCGCGACCTACGTCGGTGCAGAGGATCCCCGCAAGTGGGACCGGAGACAAGCCCTCGAGAAAGGCCACGACCTCCCGCTCCGAAGACTTGGCCCAGCCCTTTCGCAGCACTCTACCATCTTTGATGTCGGCCGCTACCACCACGCGGTTTGGGTAACGATCGGCTAGCCGGGCTAGCCAGTTGGAGTCGTCGACGGCACGTGTACCGACAATGATCCTGTCAGCTCCGGTTGCGAGAAGCGCTTCAGCGGTCTGGTCGTCGCGGATTCCACCTCCTACCTGGAGATCTCCCGGAGCCTCTCGGGCGATCTCTGTAACGAGATCCAGGTTATCACCGGCATCGAGTGCACCGTCCAGATCGACGACATGAAGTGAGGAGAACCCGAGTGCTCGCCAGCGTTTCGCGATCCCTATCGGGTCGGGCAACGAGACGCGCTCATCGTCGGGCCGTCCACCCACCAGCTGCACGCACCGCCCCTCCTTCAGATCGACGGCCGGGACAGCGATCACCGGCGCACCTCCTCCACGAAATTGGCCAGAATACGCAGCCCCGGCCTGGAACTCTTCTCCGGATGGAACTGTAGCCCCCAGCTCCGGCCCTTTCTCACTCCCGCAGCGAATTCCTCTCCATCGTACTCCGCCCGAGCGATCGTCACGGCCTTCCCTTCGTCCGCCGCCACATCACAGACAAACGAATTGGCGAAGTACGCAGAGAACTCGCTGGGCGCGTCGAAGAGTTGATCGTCCTTTACCACGATGTCGTTCCATCCCATCTGAGGAACGATGCGCGTCCGAAGTCGCCTGACTCTTCCTCGAATCAACCCGATCCCGTCCCCGGGGGCCTCTTCGCTCTCGGGGAAGAGAAGCTGCATCCCTAGGCAGATTCCGAGGCAGGGCAGACCCTCCTCGAGCGCTCCTCGCACCCTATCCGCCTCACCCTCCAGGCCGCGGACCGCGGCTCCGAAGGATCCGACGCCCGGGAGCACGAGAGCGTCCTTGCCGAGGGCCACCTTCCAGTCGGAGGTTACTGTGACGCTAGCTCCGCCTGCCTCGAGCCCCTTTCCGAGGGAGTGGAGGTTCCCCGTGCCATAGTCGAAGAGCGCAACGTCTATCACGCGAACACCTCGTCCAGCGCCTTCAGAAACCGGTCGATCTGCCCCCTCGGCCCGATCGATACCCTGATGGATTCTCCGATCTCGGGCAGGGCTGGAAACGGACGGACAGCCACCCCGCGTTCGCGGAGAGCGGCGGTGACCTTCGTCGAGCTTCTTTTCGAAAGGGGGAGGAGCAGGAAGTTTGCGCCGGACGGGAGCGGGGCCCATCCCCGGCGCCCGAGCTCCTCCACGAGGTGAGCCCGTTCCCTCTTTACCTCCCCAACGACCTCGCGCACCCAACCCTCCTCATCCCGCAAGGCGGCGATGGCCGCCTTCTCAGCTATCCGACTGACCTTATAGGGCCCCCGGGACTTCTCGAGCTCCAGGATGACGTCGGCTGGTCCAACTGCGAAGCCGACCCGAAGCCCAGCAAGCCCATACGCCTTGGAGAGAGTGCGGAGGACCACGAGTCGGCGCGACGCTGCAGCCTCCGCGAGGAAGCTGTCATCGGAGAAGTCCGCGTAAGCTTCGTCGACAAGGATGATCGGTCCATCCGGCCCCGCTGCCTCGAGCAGATCCTCGACCGAGCTCCGAGAGACGACCTCCCCTGTAGGATTGTTCGGTCGACACAGATAGACCAGGGCTGGATCACCTTCGAGCAAGGGCTGAAGGCTGCCCACCTGACCTCGAAGCGTCGGTTGCGGCTGCATCCCGTTCATCTGGGCGAAGATCTTCAGCATGGAGAAGGTGGGGGGCAGATACGCGACACGCTCACCGGGTTCCCCCGCCGCCCGACACACCGAATCCAACAGATCGTCCGAGCCACAGCCGGTCGCGACGCAGTGCGCGGGAACCTCGAACCTTTCAGCAACCGTCGACCGAAGGCCGTCCGCATACACCGTAGGGTAACGGGTAATATCCTCAGACCCCGCGTCCCGGATCGCGCGCAGCGCGGCCGGGTGTCCACCCCACCGGCTCGTATTGTCCGACAGGTCCACCTCGACCGGTCGTCGGTCGGGCGCGTACCGGTTGAGAGCCCTGTACGCAGGTCGGGGGAAGGGACTCACGGGAAGTTCCCCCCCTTATACCCGCGGGCACGGGCTGCTGCGGCGTGCGCCGGGAGGCCTTCCGAGTGCGCCAGACGCTCCACGTCATCTGCCATGGATGCGGCTCCCTCCGGGTCCGCGATCTGCCAGGTGAAGAAGCGCAGAAAGTCGAGAACCGACAGTCCGGAGAACGACCGGGCGCGCCCTGCCGTGGGGAGCACGTGGTTCGCCCCGGTAAGGTAGTCGCCAAAGGCGACCGACGAGCTGTCTCCCAGGAACACCGTCCCAGCCGTCGTCTGGCTCTCCATATCAGCTACGGGATTCTCCGTGAAGAGCGCGAGGTGCTCTGCGGCGTAGTCCTCGGCGAACCTCAGCGCCTCTCCCCTATCTTGTGCCAGGAGGCAGGCTCCCCGCGAAGCGAAGGCCGCCTCTACGATCTCTCTTCGGGGCGCCTCCTCGACCTGCCGCGCCAACTCCGCCCGAACTGCACCAAGAACCGAGGGCTTCCAGCTCACGACCGCCACCGCCGCTTCGGGATCGTGCTCTGCCTGAGCGATGAGCTCAGCCGCCACTCGTGCGGGATCGGCCGAAGAGTCTGCGAGCACCAAGACCTCCGAGGGACCCGCCGGAGAGTCGATGCGGAGGTCTCCGGCCACCTGGCGCTTCGCTTCGGTCACCCACTGATTGCCTGGGCCGAACACGGCATCTACCTGCGGTACCGACCGAGTCCCGTAGGCCATCGCGCCGATGGCTCCGGCGCCACCCAAGGAAAAGAGGCGAGTCGCTCCACCGATCTCGCAAGCGGCCAGGACCTCGGGGGGAGGCCCTCCCGAGGTGCTCGGGGGAGAGCAGACCACGATGTTCCTCACTCCGGCTGCCCTCGCGGGCACAACTCCCATGAGGACGGAAGAGGGATACGCAGCCCTTCCTCCCGGGGCGTAGACGCCGACGGCACGAAGTGGGACCGCCCTTCGACCCAATCGAACCCCAGGCTCTACCTCGAGCTCGACCTCTGGCGGTATTTGCGCTGTGTGAAACGCCCGAATATTGCGGGCAGCCCGCTCCCACCCCTCCCTCGTCTCCAAGTCCATGACGTCGAGCGCCGCCTGCCATTTCTCGCGAGGGACCTCGAGCGTTTCCAGGACCACGCGGTCGAACTCATAGGCCATATCGAGCAGGGCCTCGTCTCCCTCGGATCGGACGCGCTCTAGGATGCTCTCCACAGCTTCTCGAACGCGCAATTCATCGGCTGGCCGGCGTTCGAGGAGGAGGGCGAGCTGACTCGGCGTGAGCTCGACTAGCGCGGCATCGACGCAAATCATCATGGCAATAGGCGTTCGATTCGAGTGACGAGGATACCCTCGGCGCCCAACTCCTTGAGCCGCGTGATCGTTTGATAGACGGCATCGGCGTCGACCACGGCATGGACCGCGACCCAGGTGTTCTTGTCCAGCACGTCGACGATCGTCGGTCCGGAGATCCCCGGGAGGATTCGGCGCACTTCGTCTAGTCGGTCACGCGGAACGTTGCTCATCAGGTACCGCTTCTTCCTCGCGCGGATCACTGATTCAAGAGCGGCGACCAGCTCGTCACGAGACCGGCCAGCCTCGTCCGTGGCGATCGCCGCGTCGTTTCCGATCAGGAGTGCAGTCGACCTGAGAATCGTGCCGATCTCTCTGAGTCCATTCACCTGTAGCGTCGAGCCCGTGGACGTCAGGTCCACGATCACATCGGCGACACCTATGTGCGGCGCGATCTCGGCTGCTCCAGATACCGGGACCATCTGAATTGGGATCTCGAGGGATCGAAAGAAGCGCCGCGCGAGGCTCGGGAAGGAGGTCGCCACCCTAGCTCCGTCCGGAAACTCCGACGGGTCTTCGATCGGGCTATCCTCCCGGACGGCCACGACGAGACGGCACTGCCCGAAGCCCAGGTCCAGGAGCTCCTCTACCTCCGATCGATGCGACTCCTCTACCAGGTCTCGCCCCGTGATTCCGAACTCAGCCGCGCCCTCCGCGACGAACTCCGGGATGTCCTGGGCGCGCACGAATATGGCCTGGAAATCCGAGCCCAGGCGCGCCACCAGTGCGCGATCGGCTAGAAACTCAGGCTTCAAGCCAGCGCGCCCGAAGAGCTCGAGTACACCGTCGGCGAGTCTGCCCTTGTTGGGCATCGCGATTCTCATCATCAGCCGTCCTATGTTTCCAAAAAAAATGCGACCCGTCCAATCTGTGGACGGGCCGCGGGGCTCAGTCGACTGCGGAGACGCCAGACGTCAGGCGCGCACACCGACCTCCACCCGTCCCGTCCGGGACCGGTGATGATGGGTATGATGCGCATGCCGCAGGTCGTATCGCATGGCCAGGAAACTACTTCGAGGGGCTCTGACGGTCAACGCCCGCTCCATAGTCCGATCGACCAGGGCCTTTTGGGCAACTCGGGGCGCACCTACGTTACAGGGCCTTCGTCCTCACACCGGCCTTCGGCGCAGCCATCCCCACACAACCTCCTTCACGCTCGCAAACGAGATGTCGGCTTACGATTCCAGCCCGTCACCGCCCGCCCCTCGAGACTTCATCAGGCAGATCATCGATGAGGACCTGAACGAGGGGAAATATGATGGAAGGGTGGTTACCCGATTCCCTCCGGAACCGAACGGCTACCTTCACATCGGACACGCCAAATCGATCCTCCTGAATTTCGGTATCGCGGAGGAGTTTGGGGGCCGATGTCACCTTCGCTTCGACGATACGAACCCGACCACCGAGGAGCCCGAGTACGTTCGAGCGATCCAGGAAGACGTGCGTTGGCTAGGCTTCGATTGGGGTGAACATCTCTATCACGCTGCCGACTATTTCCCCGAGATGTATGACTACGCCGAGGCACTGATCGAGAAGGGGAAGGCGTATGTGGACTCGCAGCCCGAGGAGGCGATCCGAGAAGGTCGGGGAAGCGTCACGGAACCGGGAACCCCGAGCCCAGACCGGGATCGATCGGTCGGGGAAAACTTGGAGCTGTTCCGCCGGATGCGCGCCGGCGATTTTGCCGATGGGGAGCATGTGCTGCGGGCTAAGAGCGACCTGTCGTCGCCAAACATGCTGATGCGGGATCCGATCCTTTACAGAATCCGCCACGCCGAACACCACCGGAGCGGGGACGATTGGTGCATCTATCCGCTCTACGACTATGCGCACTGCCTCGAGGATGCGATCGAGGGGGTGACACACTCGCTCTGCACGCTCGAGTTCGTCAACAACCGTGAGTTGTACGACTGGATCCTGGATGAAGTCGGTGTCCAGGAGCCACGACCTCACCAGTACGAGTTTGGCAAGGGGCTCCTCGACTACACAGTTACGAGTAAGCGAAAGCTGCTCCGCCTGGTCCAGGAGGGCTGGGTTGACGGGTGGGATGATCCCAGAATGCCGACGCTGGCGGCCTTTCGAAGGCGGGGCGTACCGCCCGAGGCCCTAGTTGCCTTTTGGACCATGGTTGGGGTGGCTAGGGCTGATGCGAGGATCGATATCGGGAGGCTCGAATACGCGATCCGAGACGAGCTAAACCAGAGGGCGCCAAGAGTATTCGCTGTCCTCGATCCCCTCAGGGTGGTGCTCACGGACTGGCCGGCGGGAAGCGTCAGAGAGCTGGATGCCCCCTACTTTCCGCACGATGTTCCACTTGAGGGCTCGCGGAAGCTGCCCTTCTCGGGGGAGCTCTATATCGAGAGGGAGGATTTCTCCGAGGATCCGCCCCCCGGGTTCAGGCGCCTCGTTCCCGCCGGAGAAGTTCGGCTCAAGTACGGGTGCGTCATTCGCTGTGAGGAGGTAATTCGAGATCCCAGTGGTCGGGTCGTGGAGCTGCGCTGTAGCCACGATCCCGAAAGCTGGCGGGGCGCCACGCCAGACGGACGTAAGGTCAGAGGGATTGTTCACTGGGTATCTGCCGAGCATGCGGTGCCCTGTGAAGCGCGGCTCTATGATCGCCTCTTTAGCGAGTCCGATCCGGATGCCGCTGCCGCGGCTCGGGGCGAAGCGGCCAACCTCACCGACTTCCTGAACCCAGACTCTCTCGAGGTCAGGGAAAGAGCGTTCGTCGAGCCTTCCGTACTCGAGGACCCGAGAGACACTCGTTACCAGTTCGAGCGGTTGGGTTACTACTGGCGCGACCCGGTCGACGACCTTCCGGAGCGTCCGGTGTTCAACCGTATCGTTACGCTCCGAGATACCTGGGCCCTGGTCTCAAAGAAGCAGACGGAGTCTGTGCCAGATGAAGAGATGCCAAAGCGCACACCCCCGATCGCGGGCACACCGCGTGCCGTCGCGCCCGGGGTCCGTGCACGCGGGAAAAAGATCAGGAGCCGGTTCGGCATAGGTCAGGTCGAAGCGGAGATCCTCGCGAAAGATCCGGCGCGGGCCCATTTCTTCGAGATGGCCGTGGATTCGTACCCCGGCCCTGTTGAAGCAGCCGAAAGGGCGATTCTCCTAGCGAACTGGATCATCAACGATGTGCCACGTGTTCAGGGGGACAGAGCTCTCGATGAGCTGCCGTTCGGGGCAAAGCAGCTGGCCAGTCTGGTCGCGCTCGTGGCCGAGGGCGCGATCTCGAGCCGCGCTGGCGGGGAGGTGTTAGAGGTCCTCTCACAGGAGGGTGGGGAACCCCACGAGATCATGGATCGGCTGGATCTCGGACAGATGAGTGACCCGACTCTGCTGGCTCCCGTGATTGGGGAGGTGTTGGACGCACACCCCAGCAAGGTGGATGAGTTTCGAGGTGGAAAGGAGGGTCTCCTCGGGTTCTTCATGGGACAGGTAATGGGGCGAACCGGGGGGAAGGCGGATCCCGAGGTCGTACGGAGAATCCTCCAGGAGCGGCTTACGAAAGATCAGGAGCGCCCAGGTTAGGGCTCGCAGAAGTTGCGGCGTCGACCACTGTCAGGCGAACGCGAGCCGTCCCTGGCCCCAGCATCTCTAGCTCTCTGGCGGCCCGCCTGGAAAGATCGAGGTCTCGGCCCCTCACGAACGGTCCGCGGTCGTTGATCCGAACTATGGTCATGCGCCCGTTGTCTAGGTTTTGGACCCGCAGAACGGTGCCGAAGGGGAGAGTTCGGTGCGCGGCCGTCAGGGCCTCCATGTCGTAGATTTCGCCGGACGCCGTCTGTCGCCCATGGAACGGGTTTCCGTACCATGATGCCACTCCCTCTTCCAGCCATACTACCCCGGGGACGGGCTGAGCCGGCGGAAGCGCGACCCGGGTGCAGCCGAAGGACCCCACTGCGATCCCGGCAAGGCTTGCTACGAGAGCGAAGCTAGTCCTGCGGAACCGGGACCGTAAGGAGTCTCGGGGGACCATGCCCCAAACTGTGTTCTCAAGAGGCGCAAGGCACAAGGGCCAAAGCCGCCACGGCGCTGATAAATCGGATCCCAGCTCCAACCGCAGGGTACATGCTGCTCCCGTCACCTCTGCTCCTCATCATCTCGAGATCGCTCAAAGGCTCCCCGGGATCCGGGCCACCCCTTCCGTCGAATGGATGATCGCATTCGCGTCCGAGGCGCTCGTCAGCACAACCTGAAGAATCTCGACCTGGATATCCCCCGGGGGGTTGCGACGGTTATCACCGGACCTTCGGGATCCGGAAAGTCCTCGCTCGCTTTGGACACGCTCTTCGCCGAGGGCCAACGAAGATACGTGGAGTCCTTGTCCACCTATGCGAAGCAGTTTCTCGACCGCATGGAAAAGCCGGACGTGGACTCCGTGGATGGGATTTCTCCCGCGGTAGCCATCGAACAGAAGAACCCCACGAAGACGAGCCGCTCGACCGTCGGCACGGCGACTGAAGTCTACGACTACCTGCGACTCCTCTTCGCCAGGGTCGGCCGGACATACTGTCCTGAGTGCGATCGACGTGTCGAGCCAGACTCGGTAAGCGGAGCCGTCGACCACATCCTCACCTTCCCGGAAGGGATCCGACTGATGGTCACTTTTCCGCTACCTCGAAGCAGGGAAACGACCCATCGAGCTCTCGCCGAGAGCCTCCGATCCCTGGGGTTCGTTCGGCTGCTTGCGGATGGGGTTCCAGTGGACCTCGGGGCCGAGGGGGCCGAAGAGGCTGAGGCCCTCGGCCTGGACCTCAGCGAGGTAGACGAAATCCAGGTCGTCGTGGATCGATTAAAAGTGGACCCGAGAGCCCGGGATCGTCTAGCGGACTCAGTGGGGACGGCGTTCCGAGAAGGGGAGGGAGAGGCGGTCATCCTCTTCGCCGAGAGTCCGCCCTCTCACCTAGCTTTCACCGAACGGTTCAGGTGTCCGGAGCACCCAGATGTGGAGTTCCCGGAGCCGACGCCGCAGCTCTTCTCATTCAATTCTCCGTACGGATCTTGCCCGAAGTGTACTGGCTTCGGCGCGACGCTCGAATATGATGAGGAGCTGATCGTCCCCGCCCCTTCACGGTCACTCGACGAGGGGGCCCTGGACCCGTGGAGTAAGCCACGATACAAGCGGGAACGTGCCAGACTCTACCACTTCGCGGACACTCAGGAGGTCTCCCGGAGCGCTCCCTGGTCGGAGCTGCCGCTGGACTTTCGGGAGGCTGTCCTCCACGGCGTGCCCAGCGGAAAGGGAAGGCTAGGCGGGGCTGGCTTTCAGGGCGTTGTCCCCTTCCTCAGATCGCGGGAGAGGAAGCGCTACAAGCAGTACATCCGGGTCTTTCTCCGAAAGTATCAGAGCCCAAGCCTCTGCGATGCATGTGGAGGTAGGCGACTCCGATCCGCCGCGCTGCACGTGCACGTTGATCGAACCGATATTTCCCAGGTGTGTCGGATGCCTCTAGAGGAGCTCGGCCCGTGGCTCGAGGGACTCTCGCTGTCCGATGCCCAGAAGGCGATCGCGGACACGATTCTGCGCGAACTCAGGGCACGAGTGTCCTTTCTCGTAGACGTCGGGCTGGGGTATCTGACGTTGGACCGCCAAACCCGGTCTCTCTCAGGAGGCGAGGCGCAGCGGATCAACCTTGCTAATTCCCTAGGTTCCCAGCTCGTCGACACGGTGTATGTGCTGGATGAGCCGTCGATCGGCCTCCACCCCAAAGATACTCAGGCCCTTCTCGGGCTGCTGGGGCGTCTCCGAGACCTCGGCAACACCGTCATCGTAGTGGAGCATGATCCAGAGTCCATTCGATTCGCGGATCATGTGGTGGAGCTCGGTCCTGCGTCGGGCGAGAAGGGAGGCGAGGTCGTGTTCGAGGGATCGCCATCCGCTCTGGCTCACGCGGACACGGCGACGGGCCGCTACCTCTCCGGCAGGGCCGAAGTACCGGTGCCGAAGCGCCGCCAGGCCAACGGCCGAGCCAGGCTTCGCATCGAGAATGCAACGCTGCACAACGTGTCGGGAGTCGATCTAGATCTCCCTCTCGGTTTCCTGATCGCCGTCACCGGTGTTTCCGGATCGGGGAAGTCCACGCTGGTGCACGACATCCTCTACCGCGCGCTGGAGAAGGAGCTGGATGGCGGGGAGACCTCGGCCAAGGAGCACCTCGGCGAAGCGGTTGGGAGCTACGACGAGTTGGAGGGAGCCGGGCACCTGCAGGCTGTCGTGTTGGTCGATCAGTCTCCGATCGGTCGCACTCCCCGATCGAATCCGGTTACCTACATCAAAGCCTGGGACGAGGCTCGAAAGATCTTTGCGAATCAGCCGCTTTCGAGAGAAAGAGGTTACCAGGCTCGGGATTTCTCCTTCAACGTCCAAGGGGGTCGGTGCGAGGCATGCAAGGGTGCCGGTCAGATCGAAGTGGAGATGGTCTTTATGGCCGATGTCTATGTGCCGTGCGACATCTGTCAGGGCCGGAGGTTCAAGCGGGAAGTGCTCGACGTCACGGTAAAAGGACGCTCAATCGCCGACATCCTCGACATGACCGTGGACGAGGCCATGCGCTTCTTCGTGCGGGAACGCCGGCTGGGCCAATCCCTCTGGCATCTGCAGCAGGTGGGGCTGGGGTATCTCCGCCTAGGCCAAGCCGCTACTACTCTATCGGGAGGAGAGGCCCAGAGGCTCAAGATCGCCCGTGAGCTCGCTGGGGCGACCGGAAAGAGAGGCAGGAAACTATACCTTCTGGATGAACCGACCACTGGGCTGTCTGGGCAGGACGTGAAGAAGCTACTCGACGTTCTCGACAGACTGGTTCAGGCCGGAAACACGGTTCTGGTAATCGAGCACAACTTGGACGTGATCAAGTGTGCGGATTGGGTCATCGAGATGGGCCCGGGACCCGGGGTTCGAGGGGGCCGGATCGTGATTGCAGGAACTCCCGAAGAGGTCGCACGAGCGACCGATGCGGCGACGGCGCCGTTCCTCCAGCAGGCCCTGGACGAGCCCTCGGGACCGATCATCGTGGCTGAGAACTCACCCTAACCGGCCGCGCTTCCCATCGTAATGCCGGGCGCTGGCAGGCTGCTGGAACCCTGTAAGAACTGATCCATCGCTCGCGCGGCACCGCGGCCCTCGTTGATCCCCCAAACCACGAGCGATTGACCGCGGCGACAGTCGCCAGCCGCAAAGACACCGGGCACGGAAGTCTGAAAAACACCGTGCTCGGCGGAATAGTTCGATCGAGTATCGAAATCGATTTTCAAAGCCTCTCCGAGGTAAGACTCTGGGCCGACAAATCCCAGCGCCAATAACACCAGGTCGGCTTCCAGAATCCTCTCGCTCCCCTCAATCTCCGACATCTTCCACCGCCCGGCGGTGTTCTTCCAATCAATTCCAACGATTTTCAGTGCGCCAACGTTGCCATTCCCGTCATCGCCGAACTCCTTGGTAGCGACGCTGTACACCCGTGGATCGCTGCCAAATTCGGCGATACCCTCTTCATGGCCGTAGTCAGTACGCAGAATGAGAGGCCACTCAGGCCAAGGATTGTCCGCCGCGCGCTCGTCCGGAGGCTCCTGCAGCAATTCAAGATTCACCAGACTCCTGCAACCATGTCTTATCGCCGTGCCGATACAGTCGGTGCCGGTGTCTCCGCCGCCGATTACGATGACCCGCTTGCCTTTTGCATCGATATATCGACCATCCTCCAGATTACTGGACAGCAGACTCCGGGTTGTCGGGGTCAGATAATCCATCGCGAAATGAATCCCGCTCAGCTCCCTGCCCGGAATCGGGAGATCTCGCGGGACAGTCGCTCCGGTCGCTAGCAATAGTGCATCATTGGCAGCGACGAGCTCTTCAACATCGACCGACCGCCCGACGTCTGCGCCGGTTACGAATCTGATGCCGGCGCCCCTTAGCAGATCGATACGCCGCTCGACAATCTGCTTATCCAGCTTCATGTTTGGAATCCCATACATCAGCAACCCGCCGATTCGGTCCTCACGTTCGTAAACCGTCACCATGTGGCCGACTTTGTTGAGCTGCTCCGCCGCCGCTAGTCCGGCAGGCCCAGAACCGACGATCGCAACCTTCTTACCCGTCCGCTCAACCGGTTGCTGGGATGTCACCCAACCCTCGGCGAAACCGCGATCGATGATCGCGTTTTCGATGTTCTTGATCGTGACCGGAAGCTCGTTGATGCCGAGGACACAGGAACCTTCGCATGGCGCAGGACAGGTGCGCCCCGTGAACTCGGGGAAATTGTTGGTCTTGTGTAGACGTTCGAGCGCCTCCTCCCATCGGTCGCGATATACAAGGTCGTTCCACTCGGGGATCAGGTTGTCGATCGGACAACCGGGTTCCGACTGGCAGAAGGGTACACCGCAGTCCATGCACCGGGCACCCTGAGTCCTGAGCTGTTCGGTATCGTGGTCGGTAAAAACTTCGTCGAAGTCAGCGATGCGGTCGGCGGCATCCCGATAGGGTACCGTCTGCCGAGAATATTCCTTGAAGCCTGTGTGCTTGCCCATGATCTACCGTCCCAACACGGCCGTTCCTACTGCGGGGATCTGCGGCTCACGCAACGGGGAGGCGGCGAGAAGCAGTCCGAGGGACGGGAGTGGGGGTACGCTCGCTCTCGGTCCGCGCCCTCCGTTCCAACACTCTCCTGTAGTCCGTCGGGATCACCGTAACGAATTCTGCGAGACGGCTGTCCCACTCGTTTAGAATGGACTGAGCCCGCGTCGAGCCTGTGTAGCTGATATGTGCCTCGATCAAACGCCGGAGCTCACGTTCCTCCGTCCTCATCCTTCCCGAGAACCGGTCGAAGCGCTCCAGTTCGACCAGGTCTTGGTTACAGCGGTCCGCGAATTCGCCCACTGGATCCCAGACGTAGGCGATTCCACCGCTCATTCCCGCCGCGAAGTTTCGTCCGGTCGCTCCAAGGATGACGGCTCGACCACCCGTCATGTACTCGCAGCCGTGCGCACCGACACCCTCCACTACAGCCGACGCTCCCGAATTGCGGACGCAAAACCGCTCTCCGGCAACTCCTCGGAAGAAGGCCTCTCCGCTGGTCGCGCCGTAGAGAGCCACGTTGCCTATGATCACGTTTTCCTCGGGAACGAAGGTGACCTCTGGTGCAGGACGCACGACCAGGCGTCCACCGGATAGTCCCTTTCCGACATAGTCGTTCGCGTCGCCAACCAACTCAAGGGTGATCCCGCCCGCAAGCCACGCTCCGAGACTCTGGCCTGCCGAGCCCGTAAACCTCAATCGTACAGTGTCTTCGGGCAGCCCCTTCGGCCCGTGCCGCCGAACGACGTGGTTGCTGAGGAGTGTGCCCAACGTCCGATTGACGTTCGAGACCTGCATCTCGATGGTCACCGATTCCCGATTCTCCAGCGCGGGTCGCGCCCGGCGGATGAGCTCCTGGTCGAGGGTTTCCTCGAGGTGATGGCGCTGGTCCCGGCTCTTGATCACCGAGGCGTCAGGACGCGTGGGAGCTGCCGGAGTCAAGATCGGTGTGAGGTCCAATGTGGCACCGGCCCCGGTTCCGTCGCGTTCGGTCTGCTCGAGCCTGTCACATCGCCCAACGGCATCATGGAGTCGACGGAAACCGAGCCGCGCCAGGATCTCGCGCACCTCTTCGGCCACCAAGAAGAGGTAGTTGAGCACATGCTCGGGTGTCCCCTCGAACCGCGCACGGAGGACGGGATCCTGGGTGGTGACCCCTACCGGACAGGTATTCAGATGACATTTGCGCATCATGATGCACCCCATTGCTATCAGGGGTGCCGTCGAGAATCCGAACTCCTCGGCTCCGAGGAGAGCCCCGATCACAACGTCGCGACCGGTCTTCATCTGCCCATCGACTTCGAGTCGCACGCGATCCCTGAGTCCGTTCAGGACCAGGGTTTGATGTACCTCTGAGATCCCAAGCTCCCAGGGGAGCCCGGCGTGCTTGATGCTGGTGAGCGGGGAAGCTCCGGTTCCGCCGTCGTGCCCTGAGATCAGGATGTGGTCGGACCGAGCCTTCGTGACTCCCGCCGCGACGGTCCCCACGCCGACCGCGGACACCAGCTTCACACTCACGTCAGCCGCGGGATTCGCGTTCTTGAGGTCGAAGATGAGCTGCGCAAGGTCCTCGATAGAGTAGATGTCATGGTGAGGCGGTGGCGAGATTAGCATGACTCCCGGCGTCGTGTGTCGCACCCGGGCGATGTCGTCAGACACCTTCCGGCCTGGGAGCTCACCACCCTCTCCCGGCTTGGCGCCCTGAGCCATCTTGATCTGGAGCTGATCTGCGTGGACCAGGTAGTCCATCGTGACCCCGAACCGGCCTGAGGCGACCTGCTTGATGGCCGATCTTCGAGAGTCTCCGTTCTCGAGTACCGCAAAGCGCTCCGGGTCCTCTCCTCCCTCCCCACTGTTCGACTTCGCGCCGATCCGATTCATGGCCACGGCCAGCGTCTCATGCGCTTCCTTCGATAGCGCGCCAAAGCTCATCGCGCCTGTCGTGAAGCTCTTCACGATCTCTGACGCGGGCTCCACCTTGTCGAGAGGAATGGGGTCGGTTTCCCGGAACTCGAGGAGGCTCCGTATCGTGCACCGGCTTTGCGCTTCCTCATCCGCCAGACGGGAAAACTCGCGATAGCTCTCGAGCGTACCGGTTTCCGCTGCACGGCGGGCGGCCGCGACGGTACCGGGGTTCCACATCCGACGCTCTCCTTCCGGCCTCCAGTGATACTCTCCTGGGTTGGGGAGTAACGGGAACCGCACATCGGGCTCGCGGGCCCAGGCCAGGTCGTGTTGCCGGACGGCCTCCTTCGCGAGGATCCGGAACCCAGCTCCCTTCAGTCGACTTGCGCTACCCACGAAACAGCGGTCCATGACTTCAGGGGCAAGCCCGACCGCCTCGAAGATCTGTGCACCCCGATAGCTCGTCAGGGCCGAGATCCCCATCTTAGCCATGACCTTCAGGATTCCGGCGCCGAGCGCTTCTCGATAGCGGTCGATCCGCTGTTCCTGCGCCCACTCGCCATCCAGAAGCCCCAGCTTCGCCATCTCCTCGAGCGCCTCGTAAGCCACGTAGGGGTTGATCCCGTCCGCTCCGTATCCCAGCAGGGTGCAGAAGTGGTGAACAGACCGTGGCTCGCCCGTTTCGAGAAGGAGGCTGACCATTGTCCGTTCCGATGTCCGGACCAGGTGGTGGTGGACGGCCCCGACCGCAAGCAGCGCGCTCAACGGGACACGCTCCCGCCCAGCTGCTCGGTCGGAGAGAACTAGGAGGCGAACCTCCTCCTGTATCCAACGAGAGGCCTCTTGGCAGATTCTCTCGAGAGCGCGTTCGAGGCCCGCGGGACCGGCTTCACGTGGGTATGTGATGTCGATCACTGCGGATTGCCAATCGCCGTGGTCCAGCTGCGCGAGCGATGCCATCTCCCCATCGGTCAGGACAGGGTGCGGGAGCCAAAGGCGCTCGGCCTGCTTCTCGGTAGTCTCAAGGAGGTTCCCTTCAGGGCCGACGGGGACCCCGAGCGCCATGACTGCAGACTCTCGCGTCGAGTCGATCGGCGGGTTCGTGACCTGCGCGAAGAGCTGCTTGAAGTAGTCGTAAAGAAGTCTTGGCCGGTCCGAGAGAACGGCGAGCGCCGCGTCGTTTCCCATCGATCCCAGCGGATCCTTCCTGTTATTGACCATGGGCTGCAGGATGAAGCGAAGGTGCTCGGAGGTGTATCCGAACATGCGGAGCCTCGACAAACGAGATTCCGGGTCCGCCGCAGGGGGCTCCTTCTTCGGCAGGTCTACGAGATCCAGCTTGTGGTCCTCTAGCCACTCCCCGTAGGGGTACGTCTGAGCGGCCCGCTCCTTGATCTCCTCATCCTCGACGATTCGGCCCTCCTGAAAATCGACGAGAAACATTCGTCCGGGTTGAAGTCGTCCCTTGCTCTTGATCCCGTCGGGAGGAACATCGAGTACCCCGACCTCACTGGACAGAACGACGCGGTCGTCGTGGGTCACCCAATAGCGGCACGGCCGAAGACCGTTTCGGTCGAGCACCCCCCCGGCCCACCGACCGTCCGTGAAGAGGACTGCGGCCGGCCCGTCCCAAGGCTCCATCAGAGAAGCGTTGTACTGATATAGGGCCCGACGTGCGTCAGACATGGACTCATGGTTCTCCCACGCCTCGGGGATCAGCATCATGATTGCCTCAGGCATGCTGCGTCCAGCGGAGACGAGAAGCTCCAGAACGTTGTCCAGAATCCCGGAATCAGAGGTTTCTGGGTCCACAACCGGGAAAAGTCGATCGAAGTCCGGACCGAAACGGTCGCTCCCGAGCAGCGCCTGACGAGCCCGCATCCAGTTTACGTTTCCCCGAAGAGTGTTGATCTCTCCGTTGTGGCAGAGGAAGCGCATCGGCTGGGCTCGAGACCAGCTTGGGAACGTGTTCGTACTGAACCGCGCGTGCACCAGAGCCAGATGGCTGATCATCCTCGGATTACGCAGATCCGAGTAATATGCCGGGAGCTGCTCCGGGGTCACCTGCCCCTTGTAGACGATCACCTTCGACGAGAAGCTGCACGCCGAGTAGAGTTCTACCTCGTCCAAATCAAGGCTGCGGATCTTGTGGTACGCCTGCTTCCGGATCAGGAAGAGCTGGCGCTCGAAGGCCGCCGGCGAGAGCCCCTTGCCGGCCTTAACGAACACCTGCTGCACGATCGGCTCGCCCTCACGGGCTCCGTTACCCAACGACTGATTGTCGGTGGGGACCCGTCGCCACCCGATGAAGCTTTGGCCCTGGGCCGCGATGAACTTCTCCACGACCGCTTTGCAACGAGCCCGCTCCGAACGATCGCGCGGGAGGAACATCATGCCGACCCCGTAGTGGCCTGGTTCCGGAAGTTCTAGGCCGAGAGCCTCCTTCGCCATCTCTCCGAAGAACTCATGCGGAAGAGCGAGGAGAATGCCAGCTCCGTCGCCGGTGTTCTCCTCTGGACCGGAGGCGGAACGATGGGACATGCGAATCAGGGCCGTGAGACCGTCCGCCACGATCGAGTGCGAGCGCTTCCCCCTCACGTGCGCGACGATGGCGATGCCGCAACTGTCCTTCTCGTTTCCGGGATCGTATAGACCCCCTGCTTCCGGGAACCCTGAGAGGGCCATACCTATCTCCTGACTGCCGGCACGCCGTTTGATGCTCGCACCGGGGCAGGGGAGTCGTGATCCCGCAGATATTGAACTAACGCCTCGACGAGGGGCGAACGGGCGCGGTCTCGCCGGTGGAACAGGGCAAGCGGTCGTACCAGCTTCGGACGGAGATCTGCAGTCTCAAGAACCCCCCGAGCAACCTCCACTCGGACGGTTCTCTGTGGCAGGATACCCACACCGTCCGTCTCAGCCACCGCAGCCTTGATCGAATCGATGTTGTCGAAAGAGCTCTCCACGTTCGGTTGCACGCCATGTCGCCGCAGGTACGACCGGATTTCGCGTGAGATCCTGAGGTTCGCGTCAAAGCCTATCAGGCGCTCTTCCAACAGGTCCCCCGGACCGATTCTCGCGTGCGCAGAAAGCCGATGACCGACCCTGAACACTGCGACCATGTCTTCCTCCCGCAACGGGATCGCCGCGAGATCGGGCCACCGGTCGGGATAGGAGAGAATCCCGAGATCGCACTTCTCGTTCTGGACCCAATCGTGCACAACCTGAGGCTGGAGGTAGTGGATCTGTATCCCGACTTGGGGATGTACCTCGCCGAACCCGTCCCTGATCTCATTGAGGTGAGGGACATCGGCTGAATAGATCGACGCGATGCTCACCCGCCCTCGGAGAGGAGACGACGTACCGGCCACCTCTCGCTCGAGCCGTTGGTAGCGCTCGAGAATCTCGCGGCAACCGTCGTAGTAGACCTTTCCCCATGCCGTAAGGCCGCACGGCCGAGTCGAGCGATCGATCAGCTCGACGCCGAGCTCCTCTTCGAGACTCCTAATCCGCTGCGATGCCGCGGACTGGGTGATCCCGTTCCTTTCGGCGCCACGGGAGAAATTCCCCTCTTGGGCCACGTCGCAGAAAATCCGAATGGTCGCAAGTGACATAACCCATCAAGATAGGATAAAGTATTGTAATGTCAAATAAATATATCATTAGACATAGTAATTATTCTCCCGCCCTCGACAGATCGGAGAGAAAGGGGGTCGTGAGATGGCGTAAATCCAGATTTTTCACTATCTTTCACGAGTTGTAGGAGTGCTCTTAGCGTGGCGCTGAGAGAGGGCCGACACGGGCATCCGGGAAGGCTCACTGCGCGCTCCCCAGCGGGCCTGAGAGAGTCCCCGGATTCCTTGGAGAAGGCCCTGCGCACTCAGCAATTCCTCCGCCGAATAATCGTGGACCGCCGAGCCTTCCTCGGTCGGTCCAGGCGAGCGCCGATCCCTCTTTGACAGGCTGATTCATGGAATCGGAAAACGGACAGCAGGTTCTGTCCCGGCTTCTAGAAGACGAGATGCGAGAGTCGTTCATCGACTATTCCATGAGCGTCATCGTGCAGCGGGCACTCCCGGACGTAAGGGACGGCCTGAAGCCAGTTCACCGGCGGATCCTCTACGCCATGAATGACTTGGGACTCACGGCGGGAAGAGCGTATAAGAAGAGCGCTACGGTCGTCGGGGATGTCCTGGGTAAGTATCATCCACACGGGGACACCGCGATCTACGACTCCATGGTCCGGATGGCGCAGGACTTCTCGCTCCGCTACCCGCTCGTAGATGGACAGGGCAACTTCGGGTCCATCGATGGTGACTCGGCGGCCGCCTACCGGTACACCGAGGCGCGGATGACCGCGATCGCGGCGGAGATGCTTGAGGACATCGATAAGGAGACGATGGCCTTCACCCCCAACTTCGATGGACGCATCGAGGAGCCCACGGTGCTTCCGGCTAAGTTCCCGAATCTCCTCGTCAACGGCTCGTCCGGAATCGCGGTCGGGATGGCCACGAACATACCTCCACACAATCTCCGAGAGGTGACCGCTGCAGTCTCCGCGTTGATCCGGGATCCGGACCTTCCCCAGGAGGAGCTCGAGAGCCTCGTCAAGGGTCCCGACTTCCCGACCGGAGGCTTCATTTGCGGGAGAGATGGGATCCAGGATGCCTATCGCACCGGCCGAGGTCGGGTGGTGATGCGCGCGCAGTCCGAGATCGAGGAGATGGACTCGGGTGGGGAGCGGATCGTGGTCCGTGAGATCCCGTTTATGGTGAACAAGACCCGGCTCATCGAACAGATTGCCGGGCTCGTGCGGGAGAAGAAGGTCACAGAGGTCGCGGCGCTGCGTGACGAGTCGGATCGGGACGGCATGCGGATCGTCGTGGAGCTGAAGCGAGACGCGATCCCCGAAGTAGTGTTGAATCAGCTCTACAAGCATACGCAGATGCAGTCCACCTTCGGCACGATCCTCCTGGCGCTGGTGGGCGGCGTTCCGCGCGTTATGACGCTGAGGCAGCTGCTCCTTCACTTCATTGACCACAGGCACAACGTCGTCGTGAAGCGGAGCGAGTACGACCTGAGAAAGGCCAGAGAACGGGAGCACGTCCTCGAGGGCCTCAAGATCGCGGTCGACAACATCGACGAGGTCATCAAGATCATCCGCGGGTCAGATGATGCTCCCGCGGCCTCGACACGGCTTCAGGTGTCGTTTGAGCTCACCGAGGTCCAGGCCGATGCGATCCTGAATATGCGGTTGGCCCGGTTGACCGGTCTCGAGATGGAGAAGCTCGAGGAGGAGTTAGGCCAGATTCGGGCGCGCATCGCAGACCTCGAAGAGCTGCTCGGGGATCAGGACCTGCGCCTGCAGGTGATCACCGATGAGCTACAGGGGCTTTCGGATAAGTACGGAGACGACCGTCGCACGGTGATCCTGGGCGAGCAGTCGAATCTGGAGATGGAGGACCTCATCGCCGACGAGGAAGTGGTCCTCACCGTCAGCCATCAGGGCTATGTGAAGCGGATTCCCATCGACACCTACCGATCTCAGCGGCGCGGTGGGCGGGGCCTTCAGGGGATGGGCACGAAGGAGGAGGACTGGGTCGAGCATCTCTTCGTAGCCTCCACGCACGACGTCCTGATGATCTTCACCCGAGGCGGACAGTGCTACTGGCTCAAGGTTTGGCAGATTCCTCAGGGGAACCGCCAATCTCGCGGAAAACCGATCGTGAACCTTTTGAACATCGATCCGGACTCGCAGATCGCGTCTGTGGTGCCCGTACGTGAGTTCACAGATGATCGATTCTTGCTCTTTTGCACCCGCAAAGGAGTCGTGAAGAAGACTGCGCTATCGGCGTACGGAAATGTGCGGAGCGTCGGATTGAATGCGATCAACATCCGCGATGACGATGAGCTGATCGACGTTCGGATAACGGGGGGCGAAGACCAGGTCATCCTGGCTACGAGAGAGGGGAAGGCGATCCGATTCGAGGAGTCTGATTGCCGCGTCATCGGAAGAGCCACCGCGGGCGTGCGCGGAATCTCACTTCGCGAAGGGGACTTCGTGATAGGGATGGTCGTGGCGAGACCCGACTCCAGCCTGCTGGTGGTCACCGAAGGCGGGATGGGCAAACGCACGGAGGTCAACGCCTACCGGCTTCAGAAACGCGGTGGAAAGGGCGTCATCAACATCAAGCTCTCCGATCGGACCGGAAAGGTCGTGTCGATCAAGTCTGTGGAGCCGGGCGAGGAGCTCATGCTCATCACGCGGCGGGGCGTGGTGAACCGGCAAAAGACGGATGAGATTCGTGTCATCGGCCGAGCGACCCAAGGCGTGCGCCTCGTGAATCTGGACGACGAGGACGAGATCATGGATGTCGCGCGGGTGATTCCCGAGGAAGACGACGAGGGGACGGTGGACGGCGCGGAGACGGTACGCGAGGCACTCCCCCACGGTGCCGAGGTACCGATCACCGCCGATCAGGAGGGCGATGACGACTGAGCCAGGGTTGATCCTCGTCGGCTGGATCGGGGGATTGCCGGAGGAGTGAGACGGCTCGTACTCTTTGATATCGATGGGACGGTATTGTACGGAGGGCCTGCGAAGGGGGCGTTCCTGACCGCCCTCCTCGAGGTCTTCGGGACCGCCGGGCCGATTCATGAGTGGGAGTTCTCGGGAAAAACGGATCCACAGATCGCCCGCGAGCTGCTCACAGAAGCAGGTCTCGAGCCGAGGGAAATCGACGCCGGCCTTCCGGAGATGTGGAGGTATTACCTTGCCGAGATGGAGGTGCGACTCCCCTCATGCCCAACACGCGCATTGCCAGGGGTGAAGGAACTCCTCCTCAGGCTCGAGGCTGCAGGAACGGTTGCGCTGGGGCTCTTGACGGGAGATGTGGTCGAGGGAGCCCGATTGAAGCTCGAATCAGCCGGCCTAGCACCGTGGTTATCGATCGGCGCATTCGGTTCCGACCATGAAGTACGAAACAAGTTGACGGCGATTGCGATTCGCCGCGCGGAAAAGCATTGGGGGGCCCACTTCCCACCCGAAGAGGTGGTCATCGTCGGGGATACTCCGCGAGACGTAGCTTGCGGTCGGTCGTACGGTACGCGTACGGTGGCCGTAGCCACCGGACGGTTCGGCATCGATGCGCTTTGTCAGACCGCCGCCGATACCGTCCTCGAGAGCCTTGAAGAGACAGACCGGGTGCTGACGGCAATCTTGAGCTGATCTGACGTGCGACCGGCGCGGACGTTTGAGTCCGGCGCAGAGGCCCCGCCTCCGCGACCCATCCAACGACCAACCAGGGAGATCACGAGTGTCCAGTCGAGCGGAGAAGAGACGGGAGCAGCGAAGGGAAAGCCGGGACCAAGGCTCATCTGGCCGACTGGCGTGGATTCTGGGTGGAGCTGCCGTCCTGGCTGTCGCGGTCGTCGCATGGAATATCGTCTCGTCGATGTTGGATGAGACCGTGCGGAGCGCCGTCGACATCGAGTACGACTCGCCAGAGGAGCTGATCGCGATGGCGGAGGGGGTGTCCTCGGGCAACCCCGATGCCCCCGTCACGATCATGGAGTTCGGAGACTATCAGTGCCCCGCCTGCCAGAATTTCTTCCGACAGGCCAAACCTTTCCTGGACGTCTCGTACATCCAGCCTGGCCGGGTCCAGTTCGTGTTCTACGATTTCCCGCTCGAAGGAGCCCACCCTAACGCTTTCCTCGCGGCCCGGGCGGCACGTTGCGCCGGCGATCAGGACGGCTACTGGGGGTATCACGACCGACTGTTTCAGGAGCAGCTCAACTGGTCCCTACAGGCCGACCCATCCGGTGACTTCGTTCGATATGCACGGGATCTCGGACTCGACGACGGTACCTTCCGGTCATGCTTGCGGAGCGACAGACACGCTGACGTGGTCACCGCGAATCAGCACCTCGGGATGCAACTGGGCGCCCAGTCGACCCCCACGGTGATGCTCGATGCGGGAGATGGGCGGGCGACCTGGATCGATAACTGGACGACCAATCTCCGCCCGATCCTGGAGGAGGCCCTTGCCACTGCGGGGGCGGCCACGAGCGATGAAGGTGCGGACGAGTGACGCAGGCGTCGGAGGTCACAATCCGACTACTATTCGTCGATGAGGGAGTGTATCACAATGAAGAGATCGTGGTGTCGACGGATCTGCTCTCCAAATACGAACGGCTCGTAGACCTCCTCCAAGAGGAGCCTGCGGTTCTCAAACGCCTCCATGTGGATCTCGATCGCCTCTGTTCGGCGCAGATCGCGGACTAGAGGAGGATTCGCTCGCGCGTCCATTCTCGCACCGGCGCTGGCGGCCACTCCCCCTTTTTCGCCGCGCTTATGAGCCCAACAGCCTCCGCGCGAGCCCTTTGGGCAGTGGCACTAGTGACCCATCCTGCGGCCTCTGCCTGCACCAACTCATCGGAGTCCAGCAGCTCCGGGAGGTAGCATTCGTCCGGGTCCCAACACCCCCCGCGCGCCGGGATCCAGAGATCTAGGAAGAGGTCGGTGGTGTACCAGACCCCTCCGGGCTCGAAGACGCAGGGGATCAGGATATTGGCATAGATCCCGGTCAGAGCCCCGTCTGCCCTGTGAAACCTTCCGACGTCGTGCCATTCTCCCGGAAAGGTGAACCAGACCGCGTCTGCACCCTCTTCCAGAGCGATCTCCCCAGCGATCACCAGGGGCCGACTGACGGCGAGTCCTTGGGCGAACGTGACCTTCACCCAGGGATCATCATGGACTAATCGCTGGATGAAACAATCGGTTCGATTGGGAGGCCGGTGGTAGTAGATGTGTACGTCCCGGGGGGGTGAACTCCTCCTCACCCCGCCGCCCCACCCGGGAAGGCCGCGTAGAAGCCCCGGTCGTCACGGGCCAGCTCGCTCAGAAGGGGAGCGGGGGAGAATCGCGGTCCCAGAGTCCCCTCGTAACGCTGCAGCCGCTCGACGAGCGCTCGTGGATGGATCTCGTCCGCGAGTCGCAGGAGACCGCCTCGAAAGGGCGGAAATCCCGTACCCATGATCATGGCCAGATCCAGATCGCCCGCTGAGGAGACGATCCCGTCAGAGAGCGCTCGAGCTGCCTCGTTGATCATCGAGGCAATGAGTCGGTCGCGAACCTCGTCGGCTGTCGGGCGCGGCTCAGAGCTATGATCGCCCGCTATGGAAAGCTCGGAGATCAACGGATCCACGCGGGGTTCCTGACCGTTCTCGTACCTGTAGAAGCCGCTGCCGCCCTTCTTCCCGAGCCGGCCAGAGTCCCCGATGCTCACCAAAGCGGGAGCGGGCGCGAGCCGTTCCCCGAAGGCCTCGTGGAGAGTCTCACCCGCATGCCGCACGATGTCGATTCCCACCTCGTCGATCAGCCGGAGCGGACCCATTGGCATCCCGAAGGATGTGGCGGACCCGTCGATGATATCGATCGTCGCGCCATCCCCCAGCAGGTGTCCGGCCTCATTGAGGTAGGGGCTCAGAATCCGGTTCACGAGAAAACCAGGCCCATCGCGCACTACGATCGGCACCTTTCCCATCCGAACCGCGAGCTTGTAGACCGTGGCGACGGCGTCGTCGTCGGTCTGTTCGCCTCGCACGATCTCGATGAGTGGCATCCGGTGGACCGGATTGAAGAAGTGCATCCCCAGGAATCGTCCCGGAAACATGAGATTCTTAGCCATGACATCCACTGAGAGACTTGAGGTGTTCGTGGCTAGGATGCACGATTCGGCCACCTTCGATTCCAGCTCTCTCAGAACGGATCGCTTAACCTCTATCCGTTCGATGACTGCCTCCACGACGACGCCGGCCGGTCCGAACCCCGAGTAGTCCAGACTTCCCGAGATCAGATCCATGGCTTGGTCGGCTTTCTGCCTCGACAGCCGATGCCTCTTCACCGCGGCATCAAAGAGTCCTGACGCGTGCTTTAGGGCCAGGGACACCGCCTCGTGGCGAACATCCTTGAGCCGGACCCGAAGGCCGTGGAACGCACCGAGTTGAGCGATGCCTCCGCCCATGGTGCCCGCTCCCACCACGCCGAGGTGGTGAACCTCGGCCAGCGCTGCTGTTCCGGCGCTCCCGCCGCCTTTTCGCGCCCCCTCTCTCAGCTTGAAAACATGTACCAGGCTCTTCGAGATCCCCGAGGCGATCAGCTCACCTGCAGCGAGGGCCTCCACCTCCAGGGCCGTCTCGAGGGGTCGGCCAAGGGAGGATCCCAGGACGTCGAGGATCCTCAGTGGCGCCGGATAGTGCCCACCCGTCCGCGAGAGAACCTTGCGGCGGGCCACCTTGACTAGAAGTCTCCTGCCCGGAGCCGTTCCTTCGAGGAGCCGGCCGCCCAGCCCTCGCCGAGCTGTCCGGGGAAGGCGGGCCCCTTCCAGTCGGTCTCGTAAGAAGGCATCGGCTAGCCCGAGAAACAGATCATGTGGGAGTACATCATCGACCAGACCCAGCCGCCTTGCCCTCCAGGCACTCACGGACCTTCCGCTCAGCAGCAGCTCGAGCGCGTTCCCGAGTCCGATGCGGCGCGGGAGTCGGCTGGTACCCCCCCACGCCGGTAGAATCCCGAGCTGAACCTCGGGAAGCCCGATTCGCGTCTCCGATGCGTCTGAAGCCAGTCGGTATTCGCAGGCGAGAGCGAGCTCGGTCCCACCACCCATACAGACACCATGGATGGCCGCCACCGTCGGAATGGGGAGCCGTTCCAGGTTCAGATAGATTGCCTGGCCTGTTCGCGCCGCTTCCGCCCCCTCGTTCGGGCTGCCGATTCCAGCGATCTCGTCGATGTCGGCGCCAACGATGAACGAGGAAGGCTTCCCGCTGGTGATCAGAACACCCTGGATGGTGCCGGACTCACATCCGGCCCGAACCTCCGACACGACTTCCGCCAGGCGGCCCATGACCTCTTTGCTGAGAACGTTCGCGGACCTCCCCGGCGCGTCGAAGACCAATCGAGCGATTCCATCCGAGTCGACGGAGAGTTGAGGGGAAGAAAGAGAGTTGTCCCGATTCGACATCATGCCGGGGAGCCTCCTAAGAAAGGAAACGCCCCGAGGAACGCGGGTTCCCCGGGGCGTCGATCACCGATACCTCCGGCCGCGTCAGAGGATATCGCGGACCTGCGCATTACTCCGGCTCAACGGTAGCTCGATGGGATCTCCCCGTTCCACTGACACCGGAATGTTCCAGTAGAGCTCCTCTGTAGCGAGAGGATAGCGGCCGTAGATCCACCATTGCCCTGGATCCACCTGGAAATCGGCCCGTCCTGTCGCGTCCGTCGTGTCCGCGAGGATCTCCCTTCCCGAAGCCTGAAGCATCGCTCCAACCACCTCTCCGTAGGGAGCGAAGGCCTGCTCCTCCCAGGCATTGAGAATCGCTCGGAACTCTTCCAGCTCCGAGAAAGTCTCCTGCTGAAGCCGGTCAAATCGCTCGAAGGCAAGGTCTTTCCTGGACTCGGCGGCCTGATACTCGGACTCGATGTCGTTGAACTCGTTGAATAGCACGCGGTACTGGGCCTCTGCCGGGTTATAGCTCTCGAGTTCTCCACTGATCTGTTCCAGCCGCTCCCGCAGTGCCAACCAACGGCTCTCGGACTCACGCCACTGCTGCTGGGCCTGTGCGATCGAGTCGCGGGCAACCTGCAGCTCCGGTGGAAGCATCGGCTCTGAAGAGGGCGAGGCCGACGTGAGAGAGTCAAAGATCTGGTCGCGGTCGAAGGGAAGAAGCTGAAGCTCGACGTCCTCTACTGCCCGCACAACGGATGAGCCCGTCTCCGGATCCATCACATCAACCTCAGTCGTCACGATCAGTTCGGCGGGCCCACAACCGCCGAGAGTCAGGGAGAACAGGGCCAGGGTCGAGATTGTCGCTCGCTTCATCGGTCCGCTCCAAACGAATCTGTTTCAAAGAAAGTCAGAAAAAGGTACTATCGGCTGCCTTGCTCCATCAACCCGTCTGCTCATCCATCCCCTCATCCAGGGATAGGGACCGACCAATCAACGGTCCATCATATCTTGCGGCCCGAACAGTATCGTCCGAGGGGGACCAGCCGCCGCCGCCGCCGCGGAGACCGCGGGTCTTCTGAGGCCCCAAACCAGCGCCTCGAGGTCGGCCGCTGGGTCACCCTCGCTGGCAACCTCCCGTGCCAGCCACATCGAGCGATTCTCGGGGATGGCGGACTCTATCAGGACCGACGAACGGAATCTCCGGCGTGTGAGCTCGAAGAAGGCTCCGGCCGGTGGTTCTTCCGCCAGCTGTCCTAGCGAGCCACGCAGCCGCTCCTCCCAGCGAGACGTCGCCCGAGGGTCGACACTCGCCGTGACTACGAGCACCGGCGCGTCTCGGACAACCACTTGAGATACCTGAGCCTCGAAGAGGCCGGGGTCCGGGGGGGAAGGCGTTAGGCCCTCGATCAACAAGTGGCCGAGAAAGTCCAAGAGGCGCGTCGGAGTCCCCGGAGGAAACGGAAAGGCCACCGAAATCCAGGTACTTGTCAGCTCTCGGTCCAATACCACTCGCTCCCCCGTCGTCCAGGCCGGAGGGTCCCGTGGCTCAGGCGGAACCTCTAGGACTGGCGATGTCGTTCCGTGCAGTCGGAGGACCGGAGGAGGCGGAAGTGGAGTGGCCTCGTCCGTCGCACCTTGTCGGGGGCGCGGGACGGACGAATCCCCAGCCGAAACGGGATCTGTGGGCTCGAGGGCCCGCGTGGGCGACAAACCTCTGCCCCGCTCCGCCTCGAGATCCCGCACTACCGTGGAGAGCATCGCGGACAGCTCGTCTGCCCGCACCGGTCCGGTTGCGGCGACCACTCCCTCCTGGGCGCGGAGGTGCAGCGACCGCAAAGCTTCCAGGTCACCGATACCGAGGGACTCGATCGTCGTCGGTCTCCCCTGGGGCGGCCGCGCACCGGGGTGGCCGGGCCCCAGCAAGAGGTTGCCTCTCTCCACCTCGAAGGCCCTGACCGGTGCCCCGCTCTCGAACGCGAGAACGTCCAGGAGCTCGCCTCGAGCCGCCTCCAGGACGGCAGCCGAAAGGACTTCGCGATAGAGGAGCCCTTCCATTGCGATCATGGTCTCACGCCACCGGCTCGGCGCGGACACCATGCTGAACAGAAACTCCTCGGAGCCGACCTCGATTCCTAGGGTCGCTCCATGTTGGCCGAACACCCGATTCCCCTGTCGCTCGAGGACCCTTCCCAGGAGGAACGCCGCTCCTTCACCGCCGACCGGGTCCTGGGCAGTTCCGAAGGGAAACCGAAACGTCAACGCAAACACACGAGCTTGGGGGTCTGGATCCAGCACGACCTCGCGATATTGCGCTTCCGCGTCCCCAGCCAAGAGGATCGCCAACATCAGCGCACCAGGGAGGGTGAGGGCCGCGCTCCTCACGGACGGAGCTCCTCGCGAACAGGAGTGCCTCGAGCCATTGCCTGGACGAGCCCGACCACCTCGATCCGCGTGAGTCTATCCAGCCCCGCCACGAGAGCTTCGACTCCTTCCGGGCCGCTCCCACTATCCCACGCCTGGCCTACGAGCTCAGCAAGTCCCCAGGGGGTCCGGCCGGCCATGACAATCTCGGTCCGAAGCTGGTCTGAGAGGCGGGCTACGTCGTCCTCGGTGACCAAGGCCGCCGCCTCGTCGAGCAAACCCGCCAGCCGGGCCTCCATGGCCTGGCGGCTGCGGGGGTAGGCGGCACCCGTCACGATCAGGGCGCGGCTTCCCCCCAAGTCCCAGATCTCCACCCCCACCTCGAAGTCGTCGCGGCTCAGTCGAGAGTGTTCCGCCAGCCACCGGCCTGCGACCAAGCCCGCGGCCTCATCGCCGGTGAGGAGACGGTGCGCCTCCACCGCCCAAGCCCGGAGAATCTCAGGATCCGGCTCGGGAGATCCGATGTCCTCTCCCGGTGGCAGAGGATCCGCAGCCGCACCCTCCGAGATCCCGAGATCCGAGACGACGGCTAGGACGAGCTCTGCAGGTATCCGGCCGACGACCACGAGTCGAGCGTTCTGTTTACGATGGCTCCGGTCCCAGATCGCGGCCAATCGGGACGGATCGATCCGGTTGATCGACCCCATCGTCCCGTAAATCGAGGGAGTGCCCGGTGCGAGCGCGGCTCGGACTCGCGCTGCGAGGACTCCCTGGGGCGTCTCCAAGCGGCGGTCGTGTTCGACCTGAATCTGGCGTCGGACACGTTCGAAATTCTGGCCTGACGGAGCACGAAGTCCTTCTCTTAGAATCCACCCCAGAAAGTCCAGCTCAGCCGCAGCTCCTGAGACTTGGTAGACCAATGCCTGAGGCGTTCGGCGAACCTCCGCGCGCGCACCGATCCTGTCGGACAACGACCGCATCCGGTCTTCCGCTTGGATCTGAATGAACCGACCTGCTCCAGCCTCGGCCCGCTCTTCATGCAGGGGAACCGAGAGCCGGAGGGAGATGATATGAGGGGACGCTGTACGAAAGATCGCGACCTCAGGCCCACCAGGGGGGCTCAGCGTCTCATCCGCTCCGAATTCGAAGAGCTGGGCCGGAGAGCTCTGGGCGAGCATGAGCGCGGCGAGCAAGGACGCGGCGAACGACATGGAGCAGCCTCCCGGGGAGGCTTGGCAGGTTTTGGAGAATCGCGGCCCGCTAGGGTATGGCCCCCGATATCACATAGTTCATCGGGTTGACAGGGCGCTCGCCCACCCGGACTTCGTAGTGTAGGTGAGGAGAGGTGGTGATTCCAGTGCTTCCGACCTGCGCGATCACATCCCCTCGCTCGACCCGCTGCCCCGGTCTTACGAGGATCTGCGAGGCATGCCCGTAAAGGGTCGAGTACCCGTATCCGTGATCCAACTCCACAACCAGGCCGTACCCAGCTCTTCTCCCGGCCCTCGTCACGCGGCCGTTCGCCGCTGCCAGAATCGGTGTTCCACGGGGTGCGGAGAGGTCCATTCCCTGGTGGGAAAGCTCTCGATGATGGATAGGGTGCAGTCGGGCGTATGAGAATCCCGACGTCAGCCGCCCGCTCGTGGGCAAGATCGACGGTGTGGATTCCAGCAAGTCGACGTGCGCGGCCAGCGAGTCAGAGGCTTCCAGGATGCTAGTACGGAGGAGCTGGGAACGTCGCTCAAGCGCGTTCAAGTCGTACGTCACGGCGAACACCTGCCCTGCTGCAGCCTCATCCAGGCTGAAGAGAGCGTTCTCTTCGAGGGTGGGCCAGCCGGGGCCTCCGACGCCGACTTGGAAGACCTCCTGATCGATCTGGTCGAGTCCAGCCAGCACCCTGAGCTCCGCATCCTTGTCGGCGAAGAAGCTCATGTCGGACTCCAGCCGATCTACCTGCTCCTGCATCACGGTCAATTCATCCGTCAGGATCTCGTTCTCGTGCCCCAACTGTAGGCCGCGTAGCGTCCGGCCACCAAGGAACCCGAAGAGGCTGGTCGTTACAAGAATTCCCACGAAGACAACTCCCGCCCCACAAATGGCGAGGCGGAGAGTTCGGGTCCGGAATGTTTGCTGGAGGAGGTCGTCTCCATCCTCGGAGACGAGCAGAAGAGTCCACTTCTCTCGGCGCATGAGCACTTACTCTGGTGACGAATCCCGATTCTCAACCCCTCCCCGCCACCCATCCACGAGCGCTTCAACAAGGCGATGGTACCACAACACCTCGACGTTCGAAGCGAACCAAGCTACCGCGGGTCGAGACAGAGTGTCAACCACTAAGGCAAGGCGGGAGAGGGCTTCCCGAGGCTGGTGACGCCTCTATTCAACTGAGTCTTGAGCCGTGGGAATCTCAACTCGGGGGAAAAGGGGAGCCATCCGATTGATGTGCAGCCCTCCCGTAGAGATCCCCGCAGCTTCTTCGAGAGAGGGTACTGCGGAAAGTCCCAGACTTCTCGCCAATTCCTCCATCTTCCTCGGCATCACCGGTAGGAAAAGTGCGCAAAGGACGGCGAGAGAACGAACGAGGGTCGCGAGCACCTCATCCAATTCGTCTCGGTGGACCGCGTCTTTCGCGAGCGCCCAGGGTTCGTTCTCCTCGATGTAGCCGTTGGCCGTCCGGGCAAGGTCCATGGCGCTCTCGAGGGCATCGTGGATCCTGTTCATACCCATGGCGGAATGGAATGACTCGAGGGTGGCGTGCATCGCGTCGTCCAAGCCAACTCCCATCGCTTCGGCGACGACTCCGTCGCGATACCGAACCACCATCGAGGTCGCTCGACTCGCCAAGTTCCCCAGTACATTCGCGAGCTCACCATACCGGGCGAGAAATCGCTCGTCCGTGTACGACGCATCGGCGCCAGTCGGCATCTCTCGCATCAGATACCAGCGCACGGCGTCAGTGCCGAACTCCTCCCTAAGGTCGAGTGGATCGACCACGTTCCCGAGGGACTTAGACATCTTGGCGTTGTCGGAAAGCCACCAACCGTGTACCAGCAGCTTCGTCGGAAGCGGGAGGCCGACGGCCATCAAGAGTGTGGGCCAGTAGACTGCATGGGGCGTGAGAATGTCCTTCCCGATGATCTGGAGATCGGCAGGCCACCAGGATCCCGCAACGTCATCGAATCCCTGAGCTCCGAAAGGCTTCTCCGGATCGATCGCTCCCGAGCCGGTGACATAGCTGATGAGGGCATCCACCCAAACGTACGCTACATGCTCCTCGTCAAAGGGGAGGGGAACTCCCCAGCGCAACCTAGATCGGGGTCGAGAGATCGAGAGGTCGGCGAGAGGCCGCTGCAGGAATCCCAGGACTTCGTTGCGTCGAATGTCAGGCACGATCCATTCGGGATTGGCCTCGACGTGGCGCACGAGATCGTCCTGGAAATGACTCATCCGAAAGAAGTAGTTCTTCTCTTCGATCTCGCGGACGCGCCGGCCGCAATCGGGGCAGTTGCCCTCCGGAGTGACATCCTTCTCGGTCCAGTAACGCTCCTCGTGGACGCAGTACCAGCCACTGTAGAGGTCATCGTAGATGAAGCCCCGATCGTTCAAACGCGTCAGGAATGCTCGTACGACTCCTGCGTGCTCCTCCTCAGTGGTTCGGATAAAACGGTCATACTGGATGTCCATCTCCTCCCAGGCGCTAGCGAAGTAGGCCGCCATCTCATCGCAAAGTTGCTGCGGCTCGACGCCCCGCTTCGTAGCCTCCTCCTGGATCTTCTGTCCGTACTCGTCAGTCCCCGTAAGAAGAAATACGCGGGCTCCAGACTGGCGATGATACCGGGCGATCGTATCGGCAAGAAAGGTGGTGTACGCGTGGCCAATGTGCGGTTCGCCGGACGCGTAGTAGATAGGTGTGGTGAGATACTGGCGTAGCGAGTCGTTCAACGTTCAACCTCAGCCTCCAGAGCTTCCAATTTCAGAGTCCGCCGCTCCCCGTCCTCTCCCCTCAAGGTGAGTGTATCTCCCCAGATATCGACCTTGACAACCCGCTCCTGGCCTTGTGACGTCCGTAGGGTCTTTCCTTCCCGCGGAAACCGCCTACGGGCCTCGACGTAGGTCTGGTGCTCGTACATCAGACAGCACATCAGCCGCCCGCAGCAACCCGAGATCTGCGCAGGATTCAGGGAGAGACTCTGGTCTTTGGCCAGTTGGAGGGACACGGGCTTGAGCTCAGGGAGCCAAGTGGAACAACAGAGCTCGCGTCCGCAACGGCCGACTCCGCCCAGGAGGGCGGATTCGTCCCGGACACCGATCTGACATAGCTCGATCCGAGTGCGAAAGGTCCGCGCGAGCTCTCGGACGAGCTCTCGGAAATCTACGCGGCGCTCGGCGGTGAAGTAGATGGCGAGCTTCTTCCGGTCGAACTGCCACTCCGCCTCGGCGATCTTCATCTTGAGGTCGAGCTTCGCGACCCTTTCACGGGTCTGTGATCGAACCCGATGCTCGTCCTCCCTGAGCCCGTCGAGCGCTCTTACCTCCTCATCCCGCGCGATCCGAACCACCTTCTTTTCGGGGACCGGCGTCTCGCACCCTCCCGACGAGGAACACTTCCGCTCTGCGACCACTCCGAGCGCTAGGATCTCGCCCAGGTCCTCTCCCCGATCAGCTTCCACGATCACGTGTTTGCCGACCTGAACCTTCGGATCGGCGGCCGTGAAGTACTCCTTCCGGCCTCCCTTGAACCCGACCTCGGCGAATGTGCCCATAGTCGAAAAAGGCTCCCCCTGAGGACTCAGCCGTTCTCTGGATCTTGCCAAGATCCGATCGAAGCATACTTTGCCCACCGCGCCGCGCGGCGCTCCTGAGCGTCCATCGACTTCACCTCGGCCAGGTGGCGACTGAGAACCGTTCGCACTGCGTCGGCGGTTGCGGTCCAATCCGCATGGGCACCGCCAGGAGGCTCGGGAATGACCTCATCTGCTATCCCCAGCCTCAAGAGGTCTCCCGATGTAAGCTTGAGAGCCTCGGCTGCCTGGTCCCTGTGCTCCGCAGTTCGCCATAGGATGGCAGCGCAGCCCTCGGGAGAAATGACCGAGTAGACCGCGTGCTCCAGGACCAAGATCCGGTCGGTCACTCCCACCGCGAGCGCGCCCCCCGAGCCCCCCTCACCGATCACGACAGAGACTAGTGGGACTCGGAGCCGAGCCATTTCACGCAGGTTAACCGCGATAGCTTCGGCTTGGCCTCGCTGCTCGGCTCCGATGCCGGGGTAAGCTCCGGGTGTGTCGATCATCGTCACGACGGGGCGTCCAAACTTCTCGGCGAGTCTCATGAGCCGCAGGGCTTTCCGATAACCCTCGGGGTGGGGCATCCCGAAGTTCCGATGCAGGTTCTCTTTAATGTCGCGGCCCTTCTGATGCCCGATGATCATCACGGGGCTGCCTTCCAGGCGGGCCCATCCGCCGACAATAGCCGCATCGTCTCGGAAGGATCGATCGCCGTGGAGCTCCATCCAGTCGGTGAAGCCCCGCTCTACGTAATCCAGGGTGTAGGGGCGACGAGGATGCCGGGCAACCTGGACCTGCTCGAGAGCCGAGAGGTTCTGGAACGTATCCTCCTGAAGGCGAGCCAACTTTGCCCGTAGCTCCCGCAGCTCGCCTGATACATCGATACCTTCTTGCTCAGCTAACTCGAGAAGCCGCTCGATCTGATCTTGGATCTCGACCATATCACGCTCAAACTCCAGATGAGGCGTGCTAGCCAAGGGGCTCTCCCGATCGGCGGAACTGGACGGTATATCCCGACGCGTGGAACGACGGGCGATGATTGTAATAGCGGGACGGCAGAAGAGAACAGGCTAGGGGAGCGATGTGACGAACGGATCGGCCACGGCTGTCAAGCCTTGATCATTTCACGAGGCACGCCTCCACGGATCAGCTCCAGTACCTCGGCGGGCTCTCCGTCGACGAACCGCGCCCAGAAGCTTGCCCCGATCCGTGCATGGTCCAGCGCAAGATATCCTCCATCCAGGGGGTTGAAGATTCGGAGAACTTCGAGCTTATCCTGGAGAGTCGAGCCGATCGGCACGAAGATGCCAGGTCTGAAATCGGGGGAGCCATCGCCAGGACAGTAGGCGAGGATAGTTCCGATCTTACCGCTCTCGTCGACGGCGGCCTCGTGGACGGTACGGAAGGTAGAATCCGCGTGGTGCGTGGTTGGGACGTAGAGAAGGTCCGGCCGAACTTCGTTGATTGCACCCTTGATCAAGCTGCGGAGGTCCGTCTCTAGGGGGTCATCTCCGCTGCCGGCGTTCCCCACGAAGAACCGGATCCCCATCGCTCGTCCGGCCCGCTTCGCTTCATCGCACCGTCGTTCGCCGTCCTCGCCAGGCGAACCATGCGTCAGGGTGAGAAGGATGACTCGGTCCCGGTTTTGGCGGTGGCGGATGAGAATCGCCCCACAGCCGGCCTCCGCATCTCCGGGCCGCACGCTCACCGCCATGACTCTGCGGGGCGTGTGGGCCTCGGAATCGAAATCCTCGGGGCGATCGGCACCCTCGGATCCGTTGGTCTCGGCCCGCGGCGCGATGAGGGCGTCCACCTTAGCCCGGAGCTCATCGGCCTGTAGCGGCTTAATCAGGACGTGAGCGGCGCCCTTGTGAAGGGCTTGATCCGCATACTCCGGACCGGTATAACCGGTAACTGCCAGCACCGGTGTTTCGGGGTGTTTGCCTCGGCTTGCCTCAAGCACGGCGATTCCGGAAATGCCGGGTAGATTGAGGTCGGTGATAACGAGATCCCAACGATGATCGGTGGCGAGCTGGATTCCGCGCACCCCGTCCTGCGCCAGCGTTACAACGAACCGCCCCTCCTGTTCAAGGAGGAGCTTCACCAAGTGCGCCTGATCTAGGTCATCCTCGACGAGGAGAACCCGTTGCGCGGGGGTCGCGGAAGATCCCTGGGGCATTCTCACGCCGGTGGAAGGCTGCTACCGGTAACCGAACCAATTCAATCTATCTTAGTTGGCCACGTTGGTCACTTCCGTCCGCGGTGGAAGTGGCTGTGACGACTTGCAGGGGTTCCGCGAGCACCTCAGCTTCAGCCTCTTCATACTGAACGCTGCATCTGCAAGGTCGTGGTTCCGGCAAGCACAAAGAGGGAGAAAAGGATGAGCATCAGGGCGCTTAAGGTTTTCGGACTGCCGATATTGGCCGCGGTGTTCCATCTCTGCTTTCCGGGCAGCGGGGTGTCGCAGCAGGAGTACCGGACAACGGCCGAGCTCTCGGGGTTCGAGGTGTACACACCTTACGACAGCATGATGACCTACCTGGCCCGGATCCAGGCCTCTAGCACAGAGATGCGTCTCGGAATCTACGGTGAGACTCATCAGGAGAGGGAGCTTCCGTACGTGATCTTTGCCCGTCCGTCGGTTACGCGACCGTGGGAGGCATGGGCGCTCGGCAAGCCGATCCTGGTCTTGGCCGCACAAGTCCATGGGAACGAAAGTACCATGAGGGAGGCGGTCCTGGTCCTCCTTCGGGACTTCGCCACGCCGGGGACCGCGATGAACGATGCCCTCGATGCACTGACTGTGATCATCGTGCCCTTCATCAATCCGGATGGCTTTGCAGCTCAGCCCCAATCAACGAGGGGAAACCTATGGGGGTTAGATCTGAACCGGGACTACATGAAGCTCGAGCAACCCGAGATCCAGGCCTACACACAGAACATCCTACTTCCCTGGGCGCCCCACCTCTTCGTCGACGGACACAATGGCGGATCGTTCCCGTACAACCTCAACTACCAATGCCCGTCGCACGCAGCGCCGGATCCGAGAATCACCGAGCTGTGTGACGAGCTGATCTTTCCAGCCATAGATCAAAAACTAGCGGGCGAGGGGTTCCGTGCGTGGTACTATCAGCGTGGAAACGAGAACCGTTGGGACGTCGGGGGATACGATCCCCGTATCGGAAGGAATTACGGTGGGTTCTCGAACATGGTTGGGATTCTCTTCGAGTCTCCTCGGGGACAGTCGCTGGCCGATGGTGTCCGGGCCGGGTACCTGGCCTACGAGACGGTGGTCGAATGGGCCCGTGACAATACGGAGCTGCTCCTGACAACCGTCTTGACAGCTAGGCGAGAGACCGTCGAGATGGGCGCGGCCGCGGACGGAGAAGTACCGATTTACGTGGACTACGCTCCAGAGGAGGAGCCCGTCACCTATTTGATCGCCGAGGATGGGCCGGGGGATACCCAGCGGATCGTGGAGATCCAGAGCGACTCTCTGATGAAGCGGCCCGTCACTACGCTCAGCCGGCCGCTCCCGTGGGCGTATCTCCTGCCACCCGATGCCGAGGCGGCCGTCGAGTTACTGGGTCGCCACCGTGTTCAGGTGGAGGAGCTTCAAGAGCCGATCACGCTGGTTGTGGACGCCTACGCGATCGGGGACATGACCTACGAGTCGGTCTATAACCATGAGTCCGCCACCAAGATCGAGGTGGCCGAGACACTCACCCGCGAGATGTCGCTTTCGGAGGGCACGTACGTGGTTCGTACCGGCCAGATGCAGGGTCGGGTCGCAGCCCACCTCTTGGAGGCCGAGACGCGAGATGGGGTGGTCTATTGGAACCGAATGGATGCTTGGTTGCCCAAGAGCCAGATCGACGCCTTCAAATCGGGCACCTCCGACGCCCCGCTCTTTCCGATCTTCAAGCTCATGCGGCCCACTCCACTGCCGACTAGACTCTTGCCCTGATCAGGCCGTCGCAGAGGCCTAATAACGCGACCAGCCTCAGTCGCCATTCCCGAGGTTTCGGAGGATCAGCGCCTCGGGGTCGGGGTCGCGACCCATGAAGGTCTTGAAGAGGAGCCGAGGGTCAGCGCGGTCTCCGGCCGAGAGGATGGTTTCGAGGTATTCCCGCCCGGTGTCGGCATGAAACACGCCCATGTCACGAAACCGCGTAAACATGTCCGCTTCCAACACCTCTGACCAAAGGTAGGAATAGTACGAGGCCGCGTATCCCCCAGAGAAGATGTGGAGGAAGGCGGGAAGAGGATGGGCCTCCGCGAAGCTGCGGCTTGGAGTGAAGGATTCCAGTAGATCGGAAACCCAGTTCACGGGATCGCCGTCGCGTTCCGCATCAAAGTCCGTATGTAGGGCAAGATCGAGCGTTGTAAAGCCGAGCTGCCACATCTGGCGCCAACCGCCCATGAACCGTCGGGCCCGCAGCATCCGTTGAAACAGCTCTTCAGGCAGGGGCTGTCCCGTCTCCCAGTGACGAGCAAAGAGGTCCAGCGAACTCCTCTCCCAGGCCCAGTTCTGCATCAGCTGTGACGGGAGCTCGACCCAGTCCTGCGCCACACTCACCCCTCCCCTGCGCGCGATCGACACCTGCGACGTCAGGTGATGCAGAAGGTGACCGAATTCGTGGAAGAGCGTCTCGACATCCCGATGGGTGAGGAGGGCCGGGCGGCCATCGTCCGGGGGCGGAAAGTTCGCGCAGATCAGACCCAGATGCGGGTCAAAGGAGCCGTCCAGCTGCGGGCCACCGTATACGAAGTCGTTCATCCAAGCGCCCTGCTGTTTTTCGGGCCGTGGGAAAAGGTCGGTGTAGAAGCCCCCTAGGAGGGTGTCCCGCTGGTCATAGAGCTCGAAGCAGCGGACATCCTCGTGCCAGATCTCCTCCACCGTCTTCGGCTTCACGGTCAGAGCGAACAGCCGCTCGGTGATTTCGAACAACCCGTCCTGAACGGATTCGAGAGGGAAGTAGGGCCGAAGTTTCTCTTGATCCAGATCAAAGCGCTCACGTCGAAGGCGTTCGATGAGAAACGCGACATCCCAGGGCTCGACCGCGTGGATTCCGAGTGTCTCAGAATGCGTATCAAGCTCCTGAACGTCCCTTTCCCAGTATGGACGAGTCCGTCCCGTCGCTTCGCTAACGAATTCGCGCGCATGCAGCCCAGAGCCCACCATCTGTTCTTCGAGGCGGTAGTCTGGGAAATCCGGGTATCCGAGCAGTTCTGCCTTTTCTCGTCTCAGCTCCAGGATCCGTCGGATCAGGGGGCGGTTGTCCGTGGGTTCCTGCGTTCCACGCGCCAGGTACCCCCTGTGGACCTCAGCCCGCAGCTCGCGATCCTCGCAATATCTCACGACGGCTTCGAAAGACGGTTGATCCAAAGTCAGTCGCCAACCCTCCTCTCCCGCCTCAGAAGCACTCTTCTTGAAGCGGTTCATCGCGTCGTCGGGGACCCCCTGAAGGCGTGCCTCATCCGTGATCAGTATCGAGAAGGCCGCCGTCGCATCGAGAACGTGCTCGGAGAACGTCTGGCCGAGCTGCGCCAGCTCGAGATCGATCGCCGCCAGACGTTTGCGCTCGGGTTGTGCCAGGTCGGCGCCGGAGCGACGAAAGTCTCGGACCGTACGCTTCAGGTGTCGACTACGGAGATCATCGAACTGTGCCGCCTCGCTGCTGTGATCCAACCCCTTGAGCCGATGCCAGACTCCCTCGTGTAGGTCGAGCCACGACCAGAACTTCGTGAGTTCCGGCAGCGCCTCCGCCCATGCCTTCCTCAGTTCGGGTGTCTCTGCAACCGCGAGCAGGTGCTGAACCGGTGTCGTGGCCCTGACCACGCGTTCGATCAACTCGTCAAGCGGAGCGAGGACGGCCTCCCACGTCGGGGGGCCTTCCGCGTCGGCCAGCGCGTCAGCCCGCGCCCGAGCTTCCTCCAAGATCCGGCGCACACCCGGCACGACGTGCTCTGCCTGCACCCGTTGAAACGGGATCCGGAATGAGCGGTCGAGAATAGGGTTGCTTTCGTCGTTCATTCGCTGAAGAGCTGGCCCAGGCGGTCGCGCGCCTTCGCCAACTTGGGTGAAATCACGGCCTGACAGTAAGGCTGAAGCGTATTCTGTCGGTAATAGTCGTGATGTTCCGGTTCAGCCGGATAGAAGTCCTTCAAGGGCGCAACCTCGGTTACGATCGGATCCGGCCAGAGACCGTCCGTCTCGAGCTCGCGAATGCTTTCTTTCGCAATTCTCGCCTGGTCCGCGGACAAATAAAGGATGACGGACCGGTACTGTGGTCCGGCGTCCGCCCCCTGACGATCTGGTGTTGTCGGATCGTGGATCGTAAAGAAGACCTCCAAAAGGGTTCGAAACGAGATCACATCCGAATCGAACAAGATACGCACCACTTCGGCGTGTCCGGTGGTTCCACTACAAACGGATCGGTATGTAGGGGCTGGGTGGCCCCCTCCCGCATATCCCGATGTTACCGTGGTCACCCCCCTTAGCCCCTGAAACACGGCCTCTAGGCACCAGAAGCAACCTCCTCCCAGGACCGCTACCTCTTCCCCCCCTGCTCCTTTCTCAGGCATCGCTATGTCGCCCTTACCAGCTTCACCCTCCCCTCTCCGAAGATCTCGCGCAGTCCGGATAGCGACTCTGAATCGGGGCTCACCCTCAAGCTCTTCGATCTGAACCGAGGGCTGTCATCGGATCCGTTCGTCAGATGCACCTCGACGGGAGCCTGGCCAGGATGCTCCGAAAGGAACTCCCGCGCCCTTCCCAGCGTCTCCTCGGGGTCGCACCTGCCCGCTGGCATGTCGATGGCCACCGCAACCCGACCGCTCTCGCCGATCCCCTCGAGAGGTTCCGCCTCATCCAAGAAAATCGGCGGGTCCTCCTCGTCGCGCTCGCGGTTCGAAACCGTTCCCCGGAGAAGCACGGCCGCATCCTGCTGGAGGACGTCCTGCGCCCGCTTCCAGGCCTCCCCGAATGCGAGGACTGAGGCCGTGCCGCCGAAGTCTTCGACCGTAATCCGGCCCCACTCCGAGTTGTCTTTCCTCATGATCTGGCGGGCCACCTTGGTCACGACACAGGGAAGCTCGATATCCTGACCTAGATATTCCGACAGGTTCGCTGTGCTGAGGGGTCCGAAGGCGCGCGCGAGTTCGCCGTAGCGATCCAGCGGATGGCCCGAGATGAAAAAGCCCACGGCTTCCTTCTCCCTCGCCAGCCGGTCGGCTTCAGACCACGTTGGAACGTCGGGCAGCGCAGGAGTCGGACCGGTGCTCTCGGGACCCCCTTCCTCGAAGAGCGACGCCTGTCCGGCGGCGGCCTCGGCTTCACGCGCTTGTATCTCGGCGTACGCGATGTCCAGGCCCGCTCGTAGCTGTGCTCGGTGTCCACATGAGTCGAGTGCCCCCGCAGCGATCAACGCCTCACACGCCCGCTTGTTGAGGGCACGCAGATCGATGCGATCTAGGAAGTCAAAGAGGCTTGAGAATGACCCTCCACCGTCTCTCGCGTTCAGAATCGAGTGGACCGCGCCGGCGCCCACTCCCCGGACCGCTCCGAGACCGAAACGGACCCGTCGATCGTCCGTAACTGTAAACTTCCAGCCCGACTCATTTACATCGGGGGGCAGCACCTCCAGCCCCTGTTCCATCTTAGGCAGGTAGCGAGGAAGTTCGCGGCACTCCGCGATGTACTTGACGACGTCATCGGTCTTGTCGAGCACCGAGGAGAGCAGCGCCGCCATGAACTCGGCAGGATAGTGGACCTTGAGCCACGCGGTGTGATACGCCAGGAGAGAGTAGGCGACGCTGTGACTTCGATTGAACCCATAGCGGCCGAAGGTCTCGATTTGCTGCGCCAACTGCTCGGCGACTACTCGGTCCACCCCTCTCTCGATCGCACGGTCGACGAACGTTGCGAGCTCCTTCCGAATCAGCTTCGCAATTTTCTTTCCGACGGCCTTTCGAAGCACATCCGCCTCGGCGAGCGAAAAACCGGCAAGCAGGTTGGCGATCCGCATGACCTGCTCTTGATAGACGATGACTCCGTAAGTGGCTGCAAGGGTCTTCTCGAGGTCGGGGTGCGGGTAGCGCACCTCCTCGCGCCCGAGCTTCCGCCGGATATAGACGTCGCTCATTCCCGAATCGAGGGGGCCAGGCCGGATCAGGGCATTGGTGGCCACCAGATCCTCGAACCGGTCGCAACGCATGGCCCTCAGCTTATCGGAGGCGAGCTTCGATTCGAATTGGAAAACGCCCGAGGAACCACCTCGCGCCAGCATCCCGTACACCTGCGGGTCGTCGAGCGGCACGTCGTCCATGCTCTCGAAGACCTCTCCCGAGCGCGGGTGTTTGAGCGCTCCCTCCCTGCGCCTGACCGCGTCGGTCGCGTCTTGGATTACGGTCAGCGTCTTGAGGCCCAAGAAGTCCATCTTGAGCATCCCGACGTCCTCGAGGCAGTTCATGTCATATTGAGTGACGACAACCGTGTCGGAGTCACCGTTCGAGCCGCCGCCCCGAGTTTGCTGCGTGCAGAGCGGTACATACTCGTCGAGCGGCCCCGGCGCGATCACGACGCCTGCCGCATGCACAGAGGCGTGCCTTGAGAGCCCCTCCAGCGTCTGCGAGTAGTCGAAGAGTTTCCGGTGGCGCTCGTCCTGGCCGTACAGCTTCTTTACGTCCGACAGCTTTTCGACCGCCTCTTTGACTGTAAAGCTCTGTCCGGGCTGGTTGGGGATCATCTTGGCGATCCGATCCGTCTCCGAAGGCTCGAAACCCAGCACTCTTCCCACGTCTCGGATTACCGCACGGGATTTCATCGTCCCGAAGGTGATGATCTGCCCTACCGCCTCACTCCCGTATTTCTGCCGGACGTAGTCGATGACTCGGCCCCGATTCTCGAAACAAAAATCGATGTCGATGTCGGGCATCGAGACCCGCCCCGGGTTCAAGAAGCGCTCGAAGAGCAGGTCGAACTTGAGTGGATCCAAGTTGGTGATGCCCAGCGCATAGCTCACAAGCGACCCTGCCGCTGAGCCCCGCCCCGGCCCGACTGGGATCCCGTTCTCTCGAGCCCACCGAATGAAGTCCCAGGTGATCAAGAAGTATCCGGAATAACCCGTTTCGAGAATGACCCCGAGCTCATAGTCGAGCCGCTCGCGAACGGCTTTAGGTAAGGGCTCCCCATACCGGTCGGCAGCACCCTCCGTGGCCAGATGGACCAGATATTCACCCTCGTCGGAATGGGTCTCCGGAAGGGGAAACTCGGGAACGTGATACCTCTTCTCGAAGCTGAGCTCTACTTCTTCGGCGATCCTCAGGGTGTTCTCGACCGTCTCGGGGCGCTCGTGGAAGGCGCTCCGCATCTCGTCCGGGCCCTTCAGGTATAGCCCCTCATCGTACCGCATCCGGCTCAGGTCGGACTTGTCTTTTCGAAGACCGATACACAAAAGCGTGTCGTGTGCCTCGTGATCGCGCGCCTCAAGGAAGTGGGCGTCGTTCGTGCAGATCACCGGAAGCCCGACTTCCTCGGATAGTTCGAAGATCTTGCGGTTGAGATCGGCTTGCCCTTCCGAGTCGTGGGCCTGGACCTCAAGGTAGTATCGGTCCTTGAACACCTCCGCATACCAGCTGGCCGTCTCCCGCGCTGCCTCGTTTTGGCCATCCATGAGGTGCCTGGCAACTTCGCCCGCCAGGCAGGCAGACGACACGATCAGCCCGTCGGAGTAGCGCTCAAGGAGCTCGCGATCCACTCGAGCTCGGTGGTAGAAGCCCTCCGTATATCCGAGCGACGACAGCTTTACGAGATTCTGGTAGCCCTGCCGGTCACGCGCGAGCAACACCAGATGGTAGTAAGCAAGGTGCCCGGGTCCACCGCGGCTTCGATCACGCCGATCGCCTGGCGCAACGTACGCCTCCATCCCGACGATCGGTTTGAGCCCGTTGCGGCGCGCCTGTTTCTGAAACTCCCACGCCCCGAAGAGACAACCGTGGTCGGTGAGGGCCAGCGCCGGCATCTCGAAGTGCAGCGCCCGACCCACCAGGTCACGGAGCCGGTTGGCTCCGTCGAGGAGGGAGTATTCGGAATGGGTGTGGAGGTGGACGAAGGACACGGATGTGGCTGAAGGTCAGTGGCAGCGGAAGGAGTCGAGGATGGTCTGAAGTTGGATCATGTACTCGTACTTGTCGTGGTTCGGAGCGTAAAGCCAGGCGTCCGTAAAGTAGAGTCGGTCCTGTTCGGGACAGCGGATGACTCGCGTGATAAACGGTCCCCCGGCTGGCCACGCCCCGGGAGGGCTCACCCACGCCGCTTGATATTCCACTCCGGACCGACCGTCCACCTCCACCGTGCCGTACGAGACGATCGTGGTGTCGACGACCTGCGGATCGTTGTAGTACTGCTCCGAGAAGATGTCGCGCCAGCTCCTCAAGTGCTCGGTGGTCGGATCGCCCTCAGGCGCGGGCGACTGCCAGCTGACGGAGACCTCCCGAATCAGCTCGGCAGGACTGGGATTGTCGTTCCGGAATCGGAATATGGAGTCTCGCGTAGAATACTGATACACGGTGGGAAGTCGGAGGGAAAAGCCGACGTTGAAAGCGAGTGAATCCTCCAGTTCCAGGTCCTCGCCTGAAATGAACATCCGAGTCACTGCGTATTCGCGAAACTGCTCGTCGAGGATGTCGTGGAGTCTCTCTGCGAGCTGACGCACTGCCTCAACCTGACCCGTACGGGGCAGGAGCAGCACCGAGACCTGCTGGCCTCGCGCCCAGACGTTCAGCATCTGAGCAATCGCCGGAGCTGCGCCCACCGGCTCCTCGGTCACCGCTAGTGCCTCATCGATCCAGGGGTCGCCCTCGACGCCCAGTACGAGGACCTGGCGGAACCTTCTCAGCACACCCCAGTCCCCCAGCTCAGTGGGGTCCTGATGGGTGATACGGAAGGGCCGATCGTTTCGGACCGTCTGGATGCGGGGCTCCATCACTTCCAGGAACACGTCCTCGGCCTGAGCCCAGAGCGCCGGAGACGCGCCAACGATGAACGCGTTCGCGTCCCCATGGGCCGGGGGGAGTTCGCACCCCAAAGCAGCCATGCACAGGGCCAGCCCGATCACGCATGATACGCGACGAGTCATGATTCCCGGATTCGAGGGTGAAGTGGCCCTTGAAGGGTACTCATGCGTTAGCCCCGAAAGGGGCTCGGCGTTCCAAAGAGATGGGCTAGAAGGGCCCCCAAGGAAGGCCCCGCCGGTGTCTTGACTTTCCACTCACCGGTTCTAGTATTGCCCCGGCTGGGGCAGACCATGTCACCCGGAGGGGGTTCCATGCTCGACCGTTCCACCTGGCTTGCCGGAGAGCCCGCTGCCAGCAGCGATTTCTCGGCGCTGGAGGAGGACGACGAGCTGGATGATGAGGACTGGGACGACGATGATTGGGGTGATGAGGAAGACGAGGAGGAGGATGACGATTGGGACGAAGACAAGGACGAAGACTGGGATGATTGGGAGGGGGACGAAGATTGACCGGGAATCGACCGAGCGGCATGGCGCCGAGAGGGAGCTGAGGCGGTGAGAGTCCACCTCTGGCTCACTGCACCCCTAATCGTTGTAACGACGGTCGGGTGTGCCTCGACTGCCGTTCCATCGCCCGCTGCGACCTACGAAGCCGAGCCTGAGCCCCCTCCGCCCGGCCAGGCAGAGGAACCGGAGCCCGAGCTTTCCCCTGAGCTCCAGGCCGGCCGGAGGGTTCGGGACGTTCGCGTTACGCAGGAGCCGATTACGCTGGAGGTCGGGGAATCGATCTCCATGGTGGAGTTGCAGCCAACTCCCGTTGATGAGAATGGCGTACCCGTGCAAGGCGCACCCTTAATGGGCGCACCCCTCGGCGGCTCCGTTGCGAACATGACATCGGACGGAGAGATCACGGGTCTGCAAGAGGGCGAGACAGAGCTTCTACTGGCCGTAATGGCCCCCAACTCAGCCGGCCTCCCCGAGCCCCGGATGTTTCCTATACCTATCGTCGTGCGGGGACGGCCAGTGGCTGCGATCGAAGTGATTCCACCGGAGCTCTCGATCTATGTAGGAACCGCAGTCCCATTCGCGGTGGAGGCCCGGACCGAGGCCGGCGAGCTGCGTACGCGCGTGGAGATCACCTGGAGCTCTCGAGATCGGGAGGTGGCGTCGGTAGGTCAGAACGGGTTCATCCGCGGCCATCGACCTGGCAGTGCCACGATCGTCGCTTCCGCCGAGGGAGTGGAGACCATCCACGTAGTGGAGGTCTCGGAGAACCCCGTCCGATCTATCGAGCTGTCTCCCGACCAGGGTGAAGTGCGAACCGGGGATGTGATCCGTTTCTTGGCCTTACCGAGGGATGCCAACGGCGGTCCGGTCAACGATATCGCGCTCACCTACGCTGTCGGGGGTGAGGGAATGCGCAGTGATCTGGGCGCTTCCGTATTCGAAGATGGAGCATTCGTTGCGAACCGCCCCGGCAACTACCGAGTCATCGCGGGCGCTGGGGCCGTTTCAGCGGATGCGGTCATCCAGGTGCGAGCCCGGGAGGTAGATCAAGAATCCGTGCAGGTCGGTGTCGGGCTCGTCTCCCACGCGGCCAGCTCGGACCTATGGGTCTTCCGTGGGACCGACGGGCGGGATTACGCCTACGTAGGGACTCACTTAGGTGGTCAGAAGATGTATGCGTGGGATGTGACCGATCCAGGCAGCCCGATCTTGACCGATTCGGTGGTGGTCGACGCGCGCGTCGTAAACGATGTGAAGGTCAACGAGGATGCGACCCTCGCCGTGATCACCAGGGAGGGCGCCTCCGATCGCCGGAACGGGATCGTCATCCTCGATCTGGCGGATCCAGCTCACCCGGAGGTGATGAGCACGTACACAGAGAACCTGACCGGTGGGGTTCACAATACCTTCATCGTGGGAGACCTGGTTTACGCGATCCATGACGGAACCTTCGACGTGCACATCGTGGAGATCTCGGATCCGGCGCAGCCGACAGAGGTCGGGCGTTGGGGGATCGATAACCCAGGGAAGTATCTCCACGACATCTGGGTGGTAGATGGAATCGGCTACGTGTCGTACTGGGGCGACGGTGTCTTCATCGTGGATGTAGGAGACGGCCGCTGGGGCGGAACCCCCACCGAACCGGTCGTAATCTCCTCGCTCGCGTACCCTGAGGGGAACACCCATGTGGCCTTCCCTTACCAGAATTCGGACGGGCACTCGTATCTCTTCGTTGGGGACGAGATCTTCGACTGTGATGAGTGCACGCCGCGGACGACGATGGGCCAACACGTCTCACGCGGCTTCATCCACATCCTGTCGATCGATGACCCCGAAAATCCGGTGGAGGTGGGGAGGTACGAGGTCCCGGAGGCTGGCGCACACAACATCTGGGCCGAGGACGACCGTCTGTATGTCGCGTACTACCAGGCGGGGCTACGGGTTGTGGACATCTCCGGTGAGCTACGGGGTGATCTGTACGGGCAGGGTCGTGAGATCACCTGGTTTTCTACCGGGCACCCTGAGGGGAATCCCGCGAACGATCCGACTGCCTGGGGACCCCAACCCTACCTTGGGAACATCTTCGTTTCGGACATGAACTCGGGGCTGTGGGTGGTGCGCCTCGAGCCACCCGAGGGTGGTCCTCTATTCCCATGACCTCGTGGGGCGGTATGAGATCTCCTGCCGCCACAGCGCTGTTGAGTTCAAGCGTCCTGTTTGCTGTGGGATGCGGCAGCGCGAGACTCGGGGCCAGCGGTTCAGGAGGGCCAGCCACCGCGGTCCCTAGTGAGTACCGGGTATACGTAGCGAACGAATCCTCGGACATCGTGAGTCGGGTCGTCTTCGACGCGGCCAATGGGGCCCGGGTCGAGCGGGAGATCCGGGTCGGGGTCATGCCTGCCGATACGGACGGTCCCCACGGGGTCTCGGTCTCTCCGGACGGCGAGTTTCTCTACGTGACGGTTGCGCACGGGACGCCGGACGGCTGGTTGTGGAAGTTCCGGACAGACGCCGACACGCTTATCGCTCGCACCACCCTCGGTCGCTTTCCTGCAACGATGGCTCTGAGCGCCGATGGGCAGCTCCTCTTCATTGCGAACTTCAATCTGCACGGGGATCCGGTCCCCTCGGACCTGTCGCTCGTCTACTCTCCGGAGCTGCGGGAGCTTGCGAGGATCCCGACCTGCGTGACCCCTCATGGCAGCCGACTGAACCAATCGGGTACGCTCCATTATTCGGCCTGTGTGGGCTCGGATCAGGTGGTGGAAGTGAGCCTATCATCGTATCAGGTCTCGAGCCGGTTCTCGGTTCGGCCGGGGGAAGAGGGGCTCCTGCCGGCGGACAACCTCGGAGCATCCGATAGCTCCAGAGGCCGGGCCGCGGCGGATCGGGGGGGCCCCGCCTGTTCGCCGACCTGGGTTTCGCCCGGTGCCGGGGAGGGTGCGGATCGGTTTGTCTACGTCAGCTGCAATGCAGCCGCCCAGGTTCTCGAAGTGGACGTGAGAGAATGGAGGGTGGCCAGACGGTTCGATACAGGGCCCGGGCCATACAACATGGCGGTCTCCCCCGACGGACGCCGCTTGGTCGTAACCCTGAGAGGCGGCCAGGGAGTCGCAGTACATGATCTCGAATCGGGCGTTCAGCGCGCCGAGATGGAGACCAGTCAGCCGTTCACCCACGGGGTCGTGATCAGTCCGGATGGTCGCTATGCCTTCGTGACGAATGAGGCGCTGGGTTCAGTGCGAGGCACCTTGGATGTATTTGATCTAACCGTCCTCGAGCGAGTCGCGTCCGTTGAGCTTCAACATCAGCCCGGGGGAATCGATTTCTGGAGAACGGACCCTGTCGGCGGGGGCCCGGCCATTACAGGGACGAACTGACCACTCCTGAGCTTCCCGATCCCACGGATCCAGACGCTTATCCGATTCCCTCGGGCGATCTCCATCGGATCGAGGTGGGCCTTCTTGGCCGGTCCTCCCGGGACCACGGCCCATATCGGGGATGCTGGAGAGCCTCACGGGACCGCCGGCCGGCCCATCTTGAACACCCTCCTCCACTCGGGGGTGGGTGAGATCGTTGCGGTCGTCACGCGGTATTTCGGGGGCGTGAAGCTCGGCAAGAGTGGACTCGGTAGAGCCTATTCTGGCTGTGTCTCGAAAGCTCTCGAGACGCTCAGAACCACAATAAAGGTGTCATTGGTGACCATACGAGTGTGTGTCCCCTTCGCATCGACGGACCGCCTCTTCAGGCTTCTAGAGCAGTTCGAGGCCAGCGAACGGCGTGTGCGCTACGGGTCGGATGTGGAGGTGGTCGCTCGTGTCCCCCGGGAGGCACTCTCACGGCTCGTGGGGGAGCTGGCGGGGCTAACGTCCGGGCAGGGCGGCGTCGAGGTCCTCGACTCCGGCGGGTCAATCGCGTGAGCGCAGCCCGCATGAGTGTTTCCAGGCGGCACTTCGACGGTGTTTGCCTCCTCGCCTACGCCTTCAGTATCCTGGAACGGTTACCGCTCGGGCCGCTCATTCGACCGAGTAGGATGTCTGGCCTAGGTGGCCTTGCGCCGTGGTGGCCGCACGGAATTGTAATAACAGTCTTGCTGAGGAACTCCCGAATGGACATCACCTGCCGGAGGGCCGAAGTGACCCGTAGCGTTGGAATCGCGCTGGCCTGCATGCTCGCTGCGGTTGCGGTTCCCGGGGCGGGCCTGGCCCAACAGGCCTCATTCACTGGAGCCCAAGCGGAAGCGGGAGCCACGGTGTACGAGGCGGCGTGCGCGGTCTGTCACTTGGCGAATCTCCAAGGGTCTGGCGAGGCGCCGCAGCTGGCGGGGACCGACTTTCGCACTTTCCGGGGAAACCAGCCGGCCGCTGAGCTGCTCAGCTACCTGCGGGCCGCCATGCCCCCCGGTCAGGAAGGATCGCTCACCGACGAAGAATACGCTGCGGTCACGGCGTACCTCATGCGCGAGAACGGTGTTGCCCAGGGCACGGCTCCGCTCAGCCTCGCCTCCCAGGGAGCTCTCGTGCTCGGTGGAGGGGCCGTGATCGCAATTGGCTCAGGCGAGATCGTCCCGCCCATTCCCGGACAATTAGGAACCGGACCCTCACCCGAGGGAGTGAACTCGCTGCCAGACTTCGGTGCCCTTTCGGAAACCCGAACGGGAGCCACCCGAACGTTTGAGCCGATCGAGGACTTCCTACCGGTTTCGGACGCGGAGCTGAGGGCCCCGGCACCCGGTGACTGGCTCAACCCCCGGGGAAACCTCGCGGGGTGGGGACATAGCCCGCTGAGTCAGATCAACACCGAGAACGTCGATCGGCTCGAGCTGGCCTAGGTCTGGGGAATGGAGGATGGGACCCGCAGCCAGCCGGCGCCCCTCGTTCACGACGGAGTCATGTTCCTGCCGAATTGGGGCAACACTATCCAGGCGCTGGATGGCACCACCGGCACGCTTCTATGGGAGTACCGCAGGTCCTTTCCAGATGGGATGTCCGGCGGTCGCGGGCGGGCGCGCACGATCGCGATATGGGAGGACCTGATCCTGGTGTCCACCAATGACGCGTACATGCTGGCTCTGGATGCGGCGACCGGCGTGGTCCAATGGGAGACCCTCCTGGCAGAGCCCGGGCTCGGCTTCGAGAATTCGAGCGGCCCTGTGATAGCCAACGGTAAGGCGATCAACGGCATCAACGGGTGCACCCGATTGATTGGAGAGAGCTGCTTCATCACCGCTCATGATGCCCGAACGGGGCGGGAGCTCTGGCGAACCCACACGATCGCGCGCCCCGGCGAGCCCGGCGGCGACACGTGGGGTGACCTTCCCTTGGAGCTCAGAGGCGGGGGGGATGTCTGGAATACTGGGAGCTACGATCCCGACCTCGGCCTGGTGTATTTTGGCGTCGCTCAGGCCAAGCCGTGGGCCTCTACGAGCCGGGGGCTGACCATGGCGGACTCGGTGCTCTACACCAGCTCGACTCTGGCGCTGGACGAGAATACGGGAGAGATCGTCTGGTATCGCCAACATGTGCCGGCGGAGTCTCTCGATCTGGACGAGGGCATGGAGCAGGTTTTCGTCGACGTCGAAGGCATTCCGGCTCTGCTGACCAGCGGAAAACACGGGGTGCTCTGGAAGCTGGACCGGCGCGATGGGAGCTTCCTCGGCATGAAGGAAGCCGTTTTTCAGAACGTCCTGGAAATCGACCCCGAGATCGGTACGGTCCAGTACAGGCCGGACATCCGGGACGCCCAGGTGGGCCAGTGGGTATCCGTCTGTCCCTCGACGGCCGGCGGGAAGAATTGGCACGCCACCGGCTATCATCCGGGTACCGCCGTGATCATTGTGCCCTTGAGCCAGAGCTGCATGGACTACTCCGCGCGCGAGGTGGAAATGGTAGAAGGAGGTGGAAGCGCCGGAGGGACGCGAGTCTGGCTGGAAATGCCCGGCACCGAGGGCAACCTGGGGAAAATCGGCGCCTACGATGTCGACACCATGGAGGAGGTATGGAGCGTGGAGCAGCGGGCGCCCTTCCTCACCTCTGCCCTAACAACGGGTGGAGGACTCGTCTTCATGGGCGATTACGACCGGTGGATTCGGGCCTTCGACGTCGCTACCGGTGAGGAGCTCTGGGAAACCCGATTGGCCACCGCGGTCCAGGGATATCCGATGTCGTACGAGGTTGATGGGGTGCAGTACCTTGCGGTGCCCACGGGCGTCATCGGTGGCAGCCCCTGGAACGTCTCCCGATTCCTCGCGCCCGAGATCCTCATTCCTCCAGGAAACAGGCACAACGCGATGTACGTATTCCGGTTGAACGAACGGTAGAGGTGCGCGGAGAAGAAGAACGAGATCCAAGCCCTGATGACGTGTCGGCGCTTGAGCTTGGTCCAGAGGGACTGATCTGTGTCTGCGCTCAAATCAATCTGGTTGGTCAGAGACTCTCAGATCGAGGCTCGCAGACCCCGCACCTCTGGCCAAGAGATAGAGCGCAAGGATCATGACCACAGCAGGAATAATCGGCTCACTCGGTTGGAGTGGGAATACCGTCGGATCGTCTACGACCAGGTGCACGTATGTCGCTACGACCATGATACTCATCACCAGTAGCACAGCGACTCGCGTATAGGACCCGACCAGTAACGCGGCTCCGACTCCGATCTCAACGAAGGGCACCACGATCCGGTTCAATTCCGCCATGGGGATATTGGCTGCGGAGAGCTGACCGGCCCACGCATCGGCTAGCATGGGAACTAGGAGCTTCATCCCTCCTGTCATTAGGAAAAGTACGGCCAGTAGGATTCGGATCGCCGCTCCAATGCGGTCAGGGCTAGTAGAGCGGATGTTCTGCCAGATCATGTTTGGCCCTCCCCCAAAGTCAAGCCGAGAGGATCTGCTCTGTCGGGCCGATCAATGTGCTAGGAGGCCGCTTCTGCGGCGAGTAGCATCACTTTGAGTCAGTTCACGGCACGCTGGAGGCACTTGGCGCAGCTGAAGGGTCCTGGGGATGGTTTGGGGATCGATGGGGCTCCGAGGAGGCGGTGCGATGCAGGCGAGGCAGCGTCATACGGAGGAGAACAGGGCCAGTACCAGAAGCCGTGTGGAGGATACCTCAGCGAACGGCTAGAGCTGCAGGAGTCGCGTCACTTTGATGACGAATCCTCGGCCAGCCAGCTGGGTCCGGCGACCCAGTACGTCGGTGTCCCGGTCCTCAGTATAGACTAGGAAGAGCTCGCTCCCCGGTGCCCACTCCCATCGGAGGCGGACGTTCGTGCTAAAGGTGTCACTTCCGGAGTTGTACTGGACGAGGCCGCTGAGGAAGGCTCGAGGCGTCATCGTATAAGTGACCCTGGTTAGGGCCACGTGCCTCCCCAGCCGACCCTCGGGGAGGTCGATCCAGTTGAAGGAAACGCTCGGCTCCAAGGAAAGTTGCGTGGCGACCGTGATCCAACCCTGACTCAAACCCAAGGACGTGATATCCCCGTCGTAATAGCTTCCCCGGCGCACCGACACCCTGCCCAAAACCGGGCGGTTCGGCCCCATGAAGTAGCTTGCCTGGACATCCCTGAACGAGTAACGCCCGGCCCCGATGATCGCCCCGGAGATCTGTTCGTCCTCAACCAGGTTCTCATAGGAGTCCGTGAATGTGAGGCCGAACTGGTCGCTGTTCTCGAACTCGATGCGAAAATCGCCGCCCCGCTGGCGGCTTTCCACGAAACCTGCCTCTTCGTTCTCGAAGTACTGAAGGTTCGGCTGGAAGGTGAACTGCCGAATCCACGAGATGGACTCAGTTCGTGGGCTGAACCGCGCGTTCACCGACGACTGACGAAAGCCCTTTCTGCGCAAGAAACCGATCTCTGGATTGAAATCGTCCCCGATCACGAGATGATCGAGCTGCATGCCCCACTCATCCGCGTTGTATCGGAAAGCGCCTTGATAACTGGCGTCCAGCCCGTCGAGACCCGACGTGCGAGTCTTGGCGTAATACGTCTGGAACGTCGTTTCGTCATTGAAAGCGAAGACGCCGTCTACGCCCCACGCCTGATTCGACCCGTCGGAAAGTACGGACTCGGAGCGGTTCTGGTAGATTGCACCGACGCTGCTTCGGGAGAAGACGTCGCGTGCCAGACGCAGAACGGTGAAGTTGGTGGACTCCGCTCCGATGCTCGGCGCATCGTCCGTCTGGATGTTCACCATGCCCACATCGAAGGAACCCACTTTCCCCGTTAGGCGTCCGCCTCCTACGATGGGGATTTGTTGCCCGTCCTGCAGCCCGATCCGGCGGCTGTAGAACATCGTCGGAACACCCCCACCACCACCACCGCCTCCACCAGCGCCACCGGCGCCACCACCTCCTCCTCTTCCACCGCCACCACCGCCGCCACCACCCGGCGGACCACCACCTACCCCACCCCGCGAGCCAAAATCGAAGATCCCACGGCTCTCGAGGAAGAACTCCCGCTTCTCGGGAAAGAAGAGGCTGAAGCGGGTAAGATTCACCTGCTGCTCGTCCACCTCCACCTGGGCGAAGTCGGTGTTGTAGGTGAAGTCGGCAGCCAGGTTGTCAGTGACGCCCCACTTTACGTCCAGACCGCCGTCTGCATAACCGTCGTTGCGAATGACCGGATCGACGTCCAGGTCGGTCCGCAAGCCAGAGATCGCGAACGGCTTGACCTCCAGCGCCCGGCTTGGTGGCGGCGCCTCGATTCCGACGAGTGTCCCGTACTGCGAGACCCTACTGGAGGACGGGCCGCCCATTCTGCCCACCGATAGAGGCAGCCAGGTGAGGTGGTTCCACTCGTTCCTCCTCCAGACGGTGCGGCGCATCTGGATGCCCCACACCTGCTCCCGACCCGGGCGGTATCGGATGGACCGGAAGGGAATTGCCATCTCCACCGTCCACCCCTGTTCGAAGCGCCCGGTCCGGACCTCCCAGACGGGGTTCCAATCCCGGTTGGGCCTCCCCTCGTTGTTGATCTGGTAGTCCGTCAAAGCGCCGAGAGCGTTCGTGTAAAAGGCGACGGCATTGCGGCGATCGTGGAACGTGTCGAAGAAGACACCGAAATTGTCGTTCTGGCGAATCTGACGAGAGTCCCGCCGCATCTCGTTCGCGATGCGAGCGTCGGGGCCCTGCGAGTCCCAGATCTTAGCCCCCACATACACGTTCTCGTCGTCGAATCCCAGCCACACCTCGGTAAGCTCGGTCGGCTCCGCCCCCGCATCGGGGATACTCTGGACGAACTCGCTGATTGCCTGGGTTTCGCGGTAGAAGGACTCGTCGAGCGCCCCGTCGGTTTCCATGGGCTCGGTCACTCTGACCGCACGCACGGTGACCCCAGCCTCTCTGGCCTGATTGACGACGGCCGGAGCCACAGGCGGAGATGGGCCCGGGACCTCCGCGGGGAGCACCTCACTCGCGGCGCCTGCCTCCGCGGGGATGACGGTCTCTGGGTTCTGCTGGGCGGAGAGCCCCCCCGCGCTCGCCAGGCAGAGGGCGAGAGCGAGCCCAGAGGATCGTGAGCTAATTTCTTTCGTCATGGCTCGGAAGATCACCGTTTCCGGGCGACGGAGGTAGAGACACTCGTCCAACACCCCGTGATGTCCCATGAAGTCGTCTTAGGAGAGCCAGCTGGCCAGCGTGAGTCATGGCGTCCGAAAGCCGTCCCCGCAGCAGCCGGTGTAACGTGATGTTTCGCAGCTCCGGAGAGATTAGTTTTCTGGGCGCAAACGGCCGAGCGGGGGATCGGACCCCTGTTATCCTTGGTCTGCTAACCGGTCCAGGGGCGCAGGCGCGCCTCACCCAGTCAACACATGGAAGGAAGCCGGAAGATGGAGGAGCAGGAAGAATCGACGGCTTATCGAGGAATGGGCCCGCAACACGTGAAAAACGCTGCTCCAGTTGCCGCGGACTTTTTGTCGAGATCGGCATGGACCAGTTTTGCGGTCAGATCGAGGCTCTGGGAGCGTCTCTGAGACGATTCGGGCTTTGTTCGGGTGCCTAGATGCGCTCAGAACTCCTTCATGGCTCCTAGAGGCGCTGAGTGTGACCTGCCTCAACTCCTCGAAGAAGTTCTGGACGAGGATGAGTCTCTTTGGCCCCGAAGCACTCTCGACAGCACTGGTGCCGGTGGCGTTCTGCGCGACGATGAGCCGGTCGCCTTCGCGCTCCCCCGTAATGGGTACCCGGTCCGTGCCCCGGCCGGGGCGGATCCAGCAGTTCCGTGGATCCTCCCCCCATCAGATGGTGGAAGACGTCAGAAGGTAGCGAGGGCGTTGAACGGGCTCGCCGTGCCGCCCGGAATCTGCATGATGTGCCAGGAGAGCATGAACTCCCACCGCTGAAGCCTTTTCGCCACCTCGGCGGTCTCTTCGAGATAGCCGTTGTCGACGATGGGCAGGCCGATCACAGTCTGGGTGATCGTATGCACCGGGCGCCTGACGCCCTCGACGCCCGACGGTTGAACGTCGTTGACCGCGTCGCTGACGAGGAGGGCCACGCCCCGCTCGTGCAGGAAAGGAAGCACGGATGCGTGGAGGCCGGCTCCCCCTTCGCCGTAGTCCCAGGGACCCCTGGCGTCGCGAAGCGCCCATCGGCCTCCCCGAACCAGAAGCGCATCGCCCGGACCGATATTGATGCCCGCGAACTCCTCCCACGCTTCGAGGTCCTCGACGTAGATGGGAGTGCTTGGCTCGAGCCAGTCGACTCCCCTCAGGAGCGGCATGTCGACCAGGACTCCCCGGGTTACGTAGCCCGGGCCCATCCGGTCGGCCGCGAGGTCCTGGCATCCGGCCGCCGTCAGGTTGTTAGGATAGCCATTAAAAATCACGCTCTTGCTGTCGCGCTCGAGCGCGTAGTGGCAGAGCGCGTCCATGTGCGACATCAGACCGTCGTGAAGCGACAGCTGCATCACGTCGATGGCACGGCTGACGGTGCCGTCGGGATTGATCAGGGCCATCCAGTGCCGGTTTTCCCCGAAACGTCCGGTCTCCATCCCTTCGCCCCCGATTGGGAAGATCTGGAGCCCAACGGTCACTCCGTCTCGCACCAAGCTCGCCGCCTCGCGCATCTTTTCCGGGGTGATCAGGTTGAGGGCGCCTATCTGGTCATCCGACCCCCAGCGGCTCCAGTTGGAGAGCTCGGTCTCCCAGCGCTCGAGGTCCTCCGGTGTGACTCTTCTCGAGGGATCCTGCGTGGAGGGATGGACAGCGAATGCACCCTCCTGCGCGGAAACGCAAGCAGGCATCGATACGAGCGATCCCACTACGAAGAAGGCCGAGGCACTCGAGATGCAAAGGGCGATCCGTCTCATCGGAGATACCTCTTGGTCGAGGCGAGGGACGCTCCTTCGAGCGTGCGGTCGCTCACCAGCCAAGCGTCGAGGTCGAAGTGGGCAGATGGCGAAACCGCTATCTCGGTCGGACGTGCCGAACGGGGCGTCGTGCACGAGGGGCCCGGTCGCTTCGGTCCACTCATCGGGCACCTCCGTTCGTATGACTCCTCAGGGTCAGAGATTTGGATTGTTCACCTCATCTCTCTCCTCGATCGGTGAAGTCACACAGTAGCAAGTCTCTTCATACGACCCTCCACCGCCCAGCAGTGAGACTAGACGACGAGGCTCTCTATTCTGCTGAAGCCCTTACTCTGAGCGGGAACGTATTTCCACTTCAGTGTCTCCGCAAGCGCTCGGGATCGGCTCTATGCAGGATTGAAACAGAGGTGTCCAACTCCGGCCGGACGGAACTTAGGTATCGACATTCATGTGATCAGCGTGACCCCCTGAGCCCCTTGGCGGGCAGGCTACCTTCTCTTCGATGTCACGCTCGACGCGGCAGCGGCCCCTGAGGGCAGCGTTCAGGCGGGTGATGGGGTCGGTCATGGACGCCAAGAGCGAAATGCTACGTAAGGGCGGCTCGGACGTTGGCAAGCAGCCTTCTCGCCGCCTCAAGCGAGTTCGTACTCCGTCGCATCTGACGAAGCGCCTCAAACCGCACTTCGCGTATCAAAGCAGGCAATTCGGGATTCCTACTGACGCGATCAGGAATATCGACAAAGAATAGGGCGTCTGACGGAGCTAGTCCCACCTGACGCAGCGCCGCTTTGAGGTCTGCTGTGACCTCGAACGTTCGATCCTCAAGCAAACCCGAGCGTTCAGTCCCCCAGTAGTAGCTTGTCAGTTCTGACCTCAAGATGGGATCTCGAATCGTTGCGATCCCTCCAGTCGCGATCGCCTGTAGGCCCGGCCCGCGAGTCAGGGTGTGTGGGAGGCGCTAGGAGCCGTGCAGGAGGCCCCTGGAGCTCGCCGTATCGGTCCGCTGGATGGCCAGAGGGTTGATGGGGCTCGTACCGCATGAAATCGGGAGGTAGGCATTCACCGGGGCCGCTATCTGCGGCGGGGCCACCCCAGGCCAAATTTTTCATTTTTTTTTCACAGTCGACAGGCCGATCCAGCCGATCCAGACTGCCCAGGGGGGGATATGGGTCCGGCCGGTTCGTCGCCTGCGTTCGTCACCCCCGGCAGCAAAACGGACGCCCCTTTGGCGTTCGCAGCGGCAGGCGGCTGGAAGGACACCAACAGTCTAAAAAGTGCCTACCAGCACGCTGACCCGGACACTATCTTACGGGTCGTTCTCAGTGGCGGGGAGCTAAAGGAGATGAAGGGTTGAAGCGCTATTCTTGCACACAATATTGCACAGCCAAACCGTAAGTCCTTCGGGGTAGCTCAGGTGGTTAGAGCGCACGCGCGGTCAGGTGGTTAGAGCGCACGCCTGATAAGCGTGAGGTCGGTAGTTCGAGTCTACCCAGGCCCATCTGGTAAATTAAAGCGCTGCAAGGTCTTTTGGGCATGCAGCGCTTTGTCATTCTGGCAACTGTGTCCCAACTGTGTCCCGTGGGGAGCAACTCGGCCACGTCAAATCCGTGGTCAAGCTCACCATAAATCGCTGCAACGGTTAATGTTGAAGAAGGTTTCCGCGAAGCTACATCCTCGTGCCCTACACCTTTCAGGACCGCAGGCAGATCAGGCTGCAAGACCTTGAGGGACGGGGGGGGGGGGGGCCATGTAACGGCAACGACGAGGAGTTGATGCAAGTGACCTGCCCCGAAGAGCGGTACCACATCCTAGTGTTAGTCCCAGCAGCTGTGGAGGGCCGTGAAGGACGGGCATCCTCAGGAACCAGGGCGACGGCTTAATCGCCTCAGGGGCCGGGGGAAAGCCGCCGCAGGCACTGTGGGGTCGGACGGTATTGTACTCGCGCCTCCATTGCTCGACCAGCACGGCCGCCTGCGCCAACGAGCAGAAGATCTCCCCGTTCAACAGCTCGTCCCTGAGCTTGCCGTTGAAGCTCTCGTTGTAGCCGTTCTCCCACGGGCTGCCCGGCTCGATAAAGAGCGTCTCGACGCCCACGCGCCCCAACCACCGCCGCACGAGCTTCGCGGTGAACTCCGGTCCGTTGTCCGACCTCAGATACTCGGCAGGCCCGTGTCGGACGAACAGATCGGCCAGCACCTCGAGCACGTCGTGCGAGCGGATCTTGCGAGCCACCACGATCGCCAGGCACTCCCTCGTGTGCTCGTCCAGCACTGTCAGCAGCTTCAGCGCACGCCCGTCGTGCGTCCTCGAGGCCACGAAGTCGTACGACCAGACGTGGCCCCGATACAGCGGCCTCAGCCGGATGCACGATCCGTCGTTGAGCCACAGCCGACCTCGCTTCGGCTGCCGCTCCGGGACCTTCAGCCCCTCCTGCCTCCAGATCCGCTCCACCCGCTTGTGGTTCACCCCCCAGCCCTCGATGCGGAGCATGTCCGTGACGCGTCGGTAGCCGTAGCGGCCGAATCGACTCGCGAGTCGCACGATATCACCTCGGAGCGCCCCCTCGTCACTCGCCACTTTCCTCGCCCGGCGCTGGGTCGTGCGTGGCTGCCCGAGCACCCGGCACGCTCTCCTCTCCGACGCCCCGAGCTGCTGACGTACACGCACCACACAACGTCGTCGGCGCTCGGGGCTCAGAAGTTTCCCTGGGCCGCTTCCTCCACGATCAGCTTGTCCAGTGTCAAGTCCGCCACTGCTCGCTTCAAGCGCCCGTTCTCGCGCTCGAGCTCCTTCAGGCGCCGTGCCTGGCTTACCTTCATCCCGCCGTACTCCCGCCTCCACCGGTAGTACGTCTGCTCGGTGATGCCCAGCTCCCGGCTGATCAGCTTCACGGATTTGCCGCGGGCCAGACCGACCTCTGCCTCCCGCAGTCCAGTGATGATCTGCTCCGGAGTGTGTCGCTTCCTTCCCATCCTGACCTCCTCGCTGAAAAGCTTCAGACCAGCTCGATCCTAATATTGCTCCTGGTCTCGTTTCAGCGGGTCAGGTCAGTGGTCGAACGCGGTTCGCAGGGCAGTGGAGGAGGATAAGAACGCGACGCCTCCCGTGGCCAAGGCAATCTGCGCGATTCCCAAGTGTGAGGAGTTGGCTGAACGATTCCGGATCATCTTCCGTGACCGGGTGGAGCCGAAACTGCCTTCGTGTGACATTCTCGCAGTGGTCACAAGCGGAGCGGATGATGGGGTCGTAGTGTTCCGGATCCACGGCGGGTCACGGCTCGCGCCGCATCGTATCAAGGGCACGTGGAATATGTCCCGTCCGTCGGTGGGACCGAAGCGAGGAACTGTCGATGCGTGAAGTCCAAGACATGACGCTGAACGTAACACGGGGCCTCGAGCGGCTAGACAAGAAGCTGAAAGAGCGAGCGGCACAGTTTGAACACGAGTTCGAGCGGCTCACGTCACCGGACAATGCTTACGGAATACGCATCACGGCTGTACCTGTCGGCGACGACATCCGTCTCCCGACGATATGTCGTCCGTACTTCAAACTCGTTGAAGGGCTCAATCCACCAAAGGTCACCGTGACTCGACAGTTGCCGGACCAGGAACCGACGGTCGTTGATGGATTAGGAAACTTCCATCACGTTGGCGACACTGGGTGGAACCCTCAGCTTCGCGCAGCAAGAAGTCGCCCACAACACGACGACCTGCCAGACTTCACGTACCAAGGCTACCTCGAGCTCCATTGCGATGGACTAGTGGAGTTTGGATGGTCTTCTGTGATCCTGGATGAGAAAGAGCCGCTGTATTCGGATTACGCCGTTCGAGAGCTTGCGAACGTGATCTGCTGGGCTGACACGCTCCGGCGTTACGCTGATGCTGGGAGAGCAGAGTATGCCGTGCAGGTAGCCATGCACGTCACAAGCGAGAGGGTCTTTGTGTTGCCGAGATCGAATAACGGCTGGGGCGCGAGTGCCGTTAGGCGAGGCCCGTTCGCGGGAGAGCTCTCGCGCGGCGTGACTGCGATGCCAAGATACGCGTTAGATGACGTTTCGGACGCCGGAGCACTGTTGTCTATGCTTGAACACGACCTGTGCAACGCCGGGGGAATGGCCTTCGCTGACGACACCCTTGGTAAATTCGAGATCCAGTACGAGCAAGGCTAACGTAGGTGGCCCTTACCGGAACGGGAGCGAGTCGAATTCGCGCCACCAAGCGTCTGATGGCCCAGCGGGCGGTCTGGTTGAGGTTGTTGCCGATGCGCGCGATCTGCCGGGTGCGCTCTCGCTCCGCCGCGGCTGCCGGTGCGGTCCACGTCCGCGTGCGCGCCATGGCCTTGCGCCCGTAGCAGCGCCGAGAGCGACACGCCAGCGGCAGCGGCCTAGGCCCGCCAGTCGGCGAGTTATGCCGGTGATACGCGGGCGGCGGCGGTGACGGTGCGGCGATCAACCATCAGGACGCGCCGGCAAGGGGAAAGGGGGCCGAGCCCCCGCCCGCGAACGCCGCCGTAGCGTGGGCCTCCGGGGGGTCGAAGGGGGCGGAGTCACCCCTCGCCAGCCCCAATGTTGCACATTGCGTAGCTCAGCTCATGACTGAGAACGGGTGATGAGCCAGCGCCTCAGCGGATCGGTTCGGCCTCCGGGTTTCGACGCTTGCCAGCGAGATACGCGGCCCAGGCCTGCATGACCTCGCGCCTCCGGTCCAGCAGGTCCGAGCGGGCGTAGGCGGCCTCGACCTTGTTCTTCACGACGTGGGCCAGCGCCGCTTCGGCCACCTCGCGAGCCACGCCCGTCTCCGAACACCAGTCGCGGAACGAGGACCTCATCCCGTGAGGCGTTCCCTCGATGCCGAGATGCCGGAGCAAGCTGCTGAACATCGAGGCGTTGATGCCTCCTCCCTTCGCGCCCCGGAAGACGATCTCGCCGTCGTCGTGGCGCTTCCGGGCTTCCTCAAGGATCTCCAAGGCCCGCCTCGACAGGGGAACCCGGTGCTCGCGCTTCGCCTTCATGCGGCTGGCGGGAATGGTCCAGACATCGTGATCGAACTCGTCCCACGTCGCGCCCCGGACCTCGTTCGAGCGTGTCGCCGTCAGGACCATGAACTCGAGCGCCAGCCGGACACCGGCATGGGACTCCGAGTCGCGGACCTTGGCCAGAGCCGCCGCCACCTCGCCGTGCGGGAGCGCCTTGTGATGCCGGATGGCGTTGCCGTTGCGCGGCAGCGCGGCGGCGATGGCGTCCCCCGCCGGGTTGTCCGGCCGGTAGCCCTTCGCGACGGTCCACTTCATCACCGCGCCGATCCGCTGGTGCACGGCCCTCGCGGTCGCGGGCTTGCTCGACCAGATGGGCTTGAGGATGGCGATCACGTCGGCCGTCGCGACCTCGCTCACACGTTTCCGGCCGATGCGCGGATGGGCGTAGTCCCGCAGCGTCTGCCGCCACTGCCCGGCCATGCGGGATGGGTTCTTCCAGGTCGGCGAGTGGATCGCGATCACCTTCTCGACGGCTGCCTCGAAGGTGGGAACCCCCGCGTCTCTCGGGTCGTGGCCCCAATGGACTGCCCGCCTGTACTCCAGCGCCTTCTCCCTCGCCTCCCTGAGCGTCACGACCGGGTACGAGCCCAGTCCGAGGTTGGTGGGCTTCCCTCCCACTCGAATGCGCTGGCCCCAGGACTTGGAGACGCGCCCGGACTTCATCCGGTGGACGCGGAGGTACAGGCCGAGCCCGCCGAGCCCGCCGTCGCCGTAGCGTCCCGGCGTCTTCACCCGCGCCACGAAGGCGGCCGTAAGGGGTCGTTTACGCATGTGGTGTATCCTACCTGTGTATCACATATCGACGGATACACAATGGTACAATACGGTACGCACCGGCACAAGAGTGAGCCCGTGAACACGGCTCGTATACGCCGTATCGCATCGTAATAACACGCTTTACGGAATACTACAGGACCGCATGGGACGATGGTCGCGATCATGCTGCCGTACTTTATCGGGAAGTAGCGCTGAGTCGCACCGGCGGCACCCCGGTAAACCCGGATGGGCAGCAGCCCGTGTTCGATGCCGAGGGCCTCGAACGCGGCGACTTTCTCGGATTCGGTGGCCAGCCAAGGCAAGCCGGGATGCTCGATCACGTAGTCGAGCGAGAGCAGGCGCCGCATGAGTACGGCGGGCGAGGCGTCGCGGCGGTGGCGGATGTGCTCGGCTCCGATGGCCCGGTAGATCCGCCGGGAGAAGATGCGGCACACGCGGCCGATCCCCCGGATGCCGGGCACGGTGTCCTCGGCGGCCAGGCCCTGCGCGATCAGCGCGTGGACGACGCGCCGCACCTGTTCCGGGTGTGCATCGAGGAATCGCGCGCACTGGACGCGGGTGAACGCGCCGCTGTGGAGGCAGACGAACGCGATCCACCCGGCCTTTTCTCCCGTCCAGCCGAATGGCGCGAGCGCCTCTTCGCTTCCCTGGAGGTGAACGATCGCATCGCTCACCGCCGACTTGAACTGCTGCTTCCGCGTCTCCATGCCCGGAACAGTGAAGAGCCGTTTGGAAGAAAGTCAACCCGTAGGAAACGTCCTAACTGCTTGTAATGGTCAGAGATGTTCAGTACGGTACGCGAGCTGTTGGACACCGCCGCCAGCGCCACCGCCCCCGCCCCCACATGGCTCGCTGGAAGCTTGGTCACGGGACGTAGCGCGACAGGGAGGCCGGTCTGGGCAAAGCGTCGCGCCCGGCGGAACCCGAGCGCGGCGGTGTGCATCGGAGGGCACTGACCCGCAGGCGGCTCGATTGCTCCGGTGAGAACCCCGCGATATTGGTTGCTCGATTCGTGACGCGGAGACAAAGTCATGAAGAGCCTGCCCGAGCGCATCATAGAATACGCCGAGGCCACGCTGATCTGCCCGGCAACCCTGCTTCACCTCGGCCAAAAGGGCCGCAGTGGGTCAGGCGCTCTCTCGCCTGGCCCGTTCAGGCCGGCTCATGCGGATCCGCCAAGGGGTCTACATGCGCCCGATCGAGTCCCGCTTCGGGGGGTGTGCGCCGGGCATCGAAAAGTCACCCCAAACGCTTTCGGAGCTCTGGGGCGAGACGATCGTCCCGAACGTGATTAGGCCGCTAAGCCCATAACTTGGTATTGCGTAGAAAATTTTGCGCTTCAGTAGCTCGTTTCTGAGCGTACCGTTGAAGCTCTCGTTGTAGCCGTTCTCCCAGGGGCTGACCCCTACGAGCTGTTCCTTCAGCTCGAAGACATCGAGCACTTGAGGGTGAAGGGCCGCACCACCTGGTACGAGACCCTCGAGGAGATGCAGACCGACCTGGAGGCATACCTCGAAACCTACAACCGCAAGCGTCCGCACCGCGGCCGAGCCATGGAGGGTCGTACGCCGTATCAGGTCTTCAAGGCCGGTCTGCCGGCCGCCAGAAAGGCCGCAAAGGCCAGGAAGGAGGAGCCGAAGACGAAGGCAGCCTAGACACAGCTCCGGCGAGGGCCAACTGTCAGGTCATTACCATCTCTGTACACAAGGACATGCGTAAGCCGAACGCAATTCACGTGTCGGAGAAGAGCCGGAAGTGGCTTTGGGAAAACAGAGGAAACTATGTCGTCGTACGGAGGTTCACGTCAAAAGAAGAACAGCGCCGCATCGTTGCTTCAGTCTATGAATCAGATCTTCCCGGTGGCCTTGTCGGCTTTGAGAACCATCTCAACGTGTTTCATATGAACCGCGAAGGCATACCGCGAAATCTGGCAGAGGGACTCGCCCTCTTCCTCAATTGCAGCCTCGTCGACCGTTACTTCAGGCAGTTCAACGGCCATACGCAGGTCAACGCCACAGATCTTCGGTGGTTGCGCTACCCGGACCGCCCGACCCTCGAATGGCTCGGAAGGAAGTACGAAGGTCTTACACTCTCACAACAGGACATCGACACGATTGTTGAATGAACCTCCTCATCGTGGCCCGGTCGGTGCTTCCTTGACGTCTGACACGCAAGCCACTACACTTCTCCCGGTGTTGAGCATGAGTATCATTCTCAACTAATCTGGGAGAGGGATGTGTCTGTTTCCGATGACCGACTCCACTGCCCCGCTCCATTCGATAGTGGTGGGCCAGCCAGAATCGTCGTGGATTTCAGCAGCCCATCCGTACCGTAGTCTAGGTCGATAGCGCCCAGGACCTGTTTGTCGAAGATCGGAACAAGCATTCTCGCGCGGCTTGCTCCAAGCGGCAGGGGCTACGCGATCACCCGCTACCGGAGCTACCCCGGAATCTTCGACTACGACGAGAAGTCCGACGCCCTTGTGGGGCACGTCATGGACATGAGGGGCGTTGTGGAGATCGAGGGCAAGTCGGTGGAGGAGCTACGGGACTCGATGAAATGCGTCGTCGACCAACGTATCGGTCGCCCCTTTTGGCAGCCCCCGAGGTCCACATCGCTTGAAGAATGGGTGGGGCGAGTATATGAAGGGAACGTAAGTGAGAACGAGTCTCAATTATACTATGCTGGGAGGGGGAGGTTTGCCCAACCTGATGTTCAGATGCCGTAGGGAGCCGGTACTGTATGCCAGAGCGAGTCTCGTGTCGAGCGATCCCACGAACGGGGCTTGATCGACAGTGCGCACCCACTCCGGATCGGCTTACGCGGCTCGCACGGTGGCGCTATCGATCCTCCTCGGGTCGCCGGCCTGCACGGAATCAGGGCTGACGGCGCCCGAGCCTCCGGCCCGACCTGCGATTCCAGCTCCCACTTTGGCAGAGCGGTTGACGCCTGGCGGCGCGACCACGATCAACGACGTGACTAGCCACGGCTTTTCGGGCCCAGCCCCTAACCTGAGCGCCGGTCACCTCGACTTTCACCTCGATGGCGATGTGGCGTTCGCCGAGCAGTTCGTGCGTGCTCCTTCCGTGATCAATCCCGGTCTGGGCCCAGTCTTCAACGAGACGTCCTGTGAGGGCTGTCATCTGGCGGACGGCCGGACCCGCGACGCCTTCCTCATGCGTCTCAGCCTACCCGGCGCGGACGAGGTCGGAGCCCCGCTGCCCGTTCCAGGGTTCGGGACCCAGCTCCAGGCCGAGGCCGTCTTCCAGGTCGCGGCCGAGGGCCGAGTCGACACGCGCTGGGAAGAGAGCGTGGTCGTACTGGATGACGGCACTGGGGTCTCGCTGCGAAGGCCGATCCGGACGGTGCGGGATCCCTACATCCCCCTGCCGGACAGGGTGCTGACCTCGGTTCGCATGCCGCGGCCGGTCTTCGGCCTCGGCCTTCTCGAGGCCATCCCCGAATCCAGGTTGTGGGAGCTCGCTGACGAGGGAGACACCGACGGTGACGGAATCTCGGGCCGTGTGAACGAGGTCTTCGACGTAGTGGAGGAGCGCACGCGAGCGGGCCGTTTCGGCTGGAAGGCAAGCCAACCCACGCTCCTCCAGCAGACGGCGGCCGCCTACCGGGAGGACATAGGTGTGACTTCGAGCGTCTTTCCCTCGGAAGCGTTCGCAGGCCAGCCTCAGGACGATCTCCTGGACGACGATCCCGAGATCACCGACGAGACGCTGGAAGCGGCGGTCTTCTACGTACAGACGCTCGCCGTTCCAGCGCCCCGGGATGTCGACGCGCCGGCCGTAATGGAAGGACAGGAACTCTTCGGGGAGCTGGGCTGCGCGGGCTGCCACGTTCCCAGGCACGTGACCGGTGTGCTCCCGGACGTCCCCGAGGTCTCGAGCCAGGTGATCGTTCCGTACACCGACCTTCTCCTCCACGACATGGGCCCGGGGCTGGCGGACGGACGGCCCGACTTCGGAGCGTCCGGATCCGAGTGGCGCACGCCTCCCCTTTGGGGCCTGGGCCTGAGCTCCCGCGTCCAGGGACACACCGACTTTCTTCACGACGGACGGGCCCGGGACGTCATCGAGGCGATTCTGTGGCACGGAGGCGAAGCCGCATCGGCCCGGGACGCCTTCGGCGCACTGAACGCATCATCGCGCGCGGCACTCCTCGCTTTCCTTCAATCGCTTTGAGCGTCCAGATGGAGCTTCCTCGTCCCACACTCGCAGGCGTTCGGGCCCTCGTCGCGATGGCCCTCGCGCTGATTCAGCTCGGGATCGCCTGCGCGGCTCAGGCCCAGAGCCCTGCCTTCAACATCAACGCCTACGGGGAGCTCCTCTACCAGTACTACGACTACGGGCCCAACCAGAATCTTCCCAATGGATCCGAGCCAGACTCCAGGGCCCTGATGGACCTGAGGCGATTCAACCTCTCCTTCACTTCGACCTTCGACGAGGGACTGACCTTCGACGTTGAGATCGAGTTCGAGCATGGGGGAACGGGATCGGCGCTGGAGCTCGAGTACGAGGAGTTCGGAGAATACGAGCTCGAGATCGAAAAGGGTGGCGAAGTCCAGCTGGAGCAGCTCCACCTGACCAAGGTCTTCTCGCCCGCCTTCGCTCTCCAGGCAGGAGAGATCCTCGTCCCGGTCGGACTCACGAACACCTATCACATTCCCATCCAGTACCTCGGGACGGTACGGCCGGAATCCGAGAACGTGCTGATTCCAGTCACCTGGCACGAGATGGGGCTGGCGGCGTTCGGAAGGCTCGGCCAGCTGAATTACCGGGTCCAAGCTGTGAACGCGCTGAACTCCACGGGGTTCTCGTCCCGCAACTGGATCGTCGAGGGGAAGCAGCAGAAGTTCGAGGGCGTCAAGGCCACGGATCTCGCTTTTGCCGGGCATCTGGAATACTTCGGCATCCCGGACCTCGCGATCGGCGTCTCAGGGTATCGCGGCAACACGACGGGAAACCGGCCCAAGAAGGACATGGAGGGTGTGGACGCCCCCGTGACGATCGGCGCGGTGCACGCCTCCTACCGCGCCGCCGGACTGATCGCAAGGGCGGGATACCTGTACGGTACGCTCGAGAACGCGGATCTCGTGAGCCAGCGAAACGCGAGCCTCTCGCGCTTCATTCAGAGCCCCAGGACACCCGTCGCCAGCGCGGCGCAGGGATGGGGAGTCGAGGTCGGGTATGACGTGGCGCCCTTCTTCGCCGGGTCGCCGACGCTCCGGTTCATTCCCTTCATGCGCTACGAGGCATACGACCCGATGCACGAGACGGACGAAGCTGTCTTCGACGTGCCCCGGTTCGATAACTCGGTGCTGACCTTCGGGGCCAATGTCTTTGTGAGTCCAGGCGTGGTGATGAAGGCCGATTATGCGATGCGCACGGTCGGCCACGGCCGCTACCGGGACGAGAACACGTTCTCGGTCGCCCTGGCCTTCGCGAAGACCCTATTCACCGGGACCTGAACTACGGTCCTTCCACTATCGGAGGACAGACAGATGGAAAAGCGAATCAAACACCTCCTTGCCACGCTGAGCTTGATCGCGGTGGCGGGCTGCGGCGGCGACGACGAGGGGCCGACGGCTCCCGTCGTTCCGGAGCCGCCCGCCGAGCAGGCCTACGACTTCTCACCCATCGTCCGCGACTACGTGGACCGGACGGTACTGGCCACCTACGCGGATCTGAGCAATCAGGCCAACGCGCTTCAGACCGCCGTGGAGGCCTTTGCAGGGGATCGTACCCAGGCAAACCTCGACGCCGCGGCTGCGGCGTGGATCGCGACCCGCGAGCCTTGGGAGGCGAGCGAGGGCTTCCTCTTCGGGCCCGCGGCATTCCTGAGCCTGGATCCGTCCCTGGACTCCTGGCCCCTCGACCAGGGAGTGCTGCAGGACGTGCTCGACAGCGCCTTCGATCTCACGGCCGACTTCATCCGTGACGGCCTCAACGCCAACCTTCGGGGGTTCCACACGGTGGAGTTCCTGCTCTTCCGCGGCGGTGAGCCCAGGCAGGCCGCGGATGTCACGGACAGGGAGGCGGAGTATCTGGTCGCCGTGACAGAGGTCCTGCGTGACGACGCCGTGCTGCTGCACGAGGCCTGGACTGAGGGATATGAGGGGGGAGGCCCCCGAGCCTTCGCCGACGAGTTCCGGGACGCGGGGATGGTCGGCAGCCGCTATCTTAGCCAGGCCGACGCGGTCCTGGAGATGATCGAGGGGATGAGCAATATCCTGGACGAGGTCGGTAACGGGAAGATCGGCGACCCGTACGCGGAGCAGGACCCCGCGATCGTCGAGTCGTGGTTCTCGTGGAACTCGCTGATCGACTTCGCGAACAACGTCCGGAGCGTCCAGAACGCCTACATGGGCGGGTACCACAAGGGCACCCGCGGGGTCGGCCTCACGAGCTTCGTCGCCGAGAGGAATTCCACGCTCGATACACGGATCCGATCGGAGATCGAGGCCGCGCTGGACGCGGTGGAGGCGATCCCGTCCCCGTTCCGGAACAACCTGGACGCGCAACTTGAGATCGATGCCGCCATCGCCGCGCTGAATGTGGTGGTCGGCACTCTTCAGGAGGCGTTGAAGCCGCTTGTCCTCGAGGGCTAGGCTGAGGCAGGCGGCACACGAAGACGGCGACACCTGGCCACTTCGTGGAAAGGGTAGCGATGTCGGCACCTGGCTTCCAGACCGCTTCTGCCGTACGATTCGGCTCGGTCGGCTTGTGGAAAGGGCCGGTCCTCCTCCGGGCCGGCCCTCCTCCGATGAAGAACCTAGGGTGTCAGACCCACATGGGAGCCCCAATGAATGACGCAGTGCGCAGTGCCATCAACAAGCAGATCAATCACGAGTTTCAGGCGGCCTATCTCTACCTTGCCATGGCGGGGCACTTCGAGGTGGAGAACCTGGAGGGATTCGGGAAGTGGATGAGGATGCAGGCGAGGGAGGAGCTTGAGCATGGAGTGCGGCTCTTCGACTACATGGTTCGACGTGGCGTCGAGGTGACCCTCGCCACCGTGGCCGGTCCGCAGGCGGAGTTCGGCTCCCCGATCGAGATCTTCAGGCAGACGCTCGAGCACGAGAAGGAGGTGACGGCGCTGATCAACTCGCTATACGAGCTGGCAGCCACCGAGAAGGACTATCCGACTCAGCTGGAACTGCAGTGGTTCATCGACGAGCAGGTGGAGGAGGAGGCGTCCGTGGGGAACGTCGTGGAGCAGCTGGAGATGGCCGGTGACAACCGTGCCGCGCTCCTCATGTTGAACGAGAAGCTGGGAAGCCGGGTCGCGACGGAATAGGGGCGGGGTTGAGACTGCTCGTCGCCTGCTGCCCCGGATGTCCGACGGATTCACTGAGCTATGGCGGCGAGGACGGCTCGACCTGACGGTCGAGGCACTCGTTTTGCAACCGCGGTGGGCAAGCTTGTTTCTCGGGGACTGAACTCGAGATGGCGCGCGGCCGTCTCAAGGAATGCGAACGGGAGACTTGAGGTAGGAATAACGATCATGGCGCTTATCCCAGTAGGCTGTTTAAAGGCAATTGTATCCTTGGGCGTATCGGAGCAATCCTTCCGGCACATCGGAACCGGTTTTCTGTACACGCCTGCTGAGGGGGATACTGATGGACATGGCAGGGGCGTGATGAGGGAAGCTAGACACCGACCATTCGGGAGGCATGACGATGGACGACAAACCCATTCGATAAGATTCACCAGGCGTCAACGCGCGGTCACGGCGTCACTCTGACCCATACTGACGTGATGCTCATCATGGAATTGCTGGGCGACGAGCTGGGCCGTGTCGAGGCCAAGTTGCTCAAGTGGGACGACATCATAAAGGAGTACAACCGCAGCAAGAAACGAGAGGCCGAAGCGCAAGCGGAAGGCGATTAAGATACGTAGTTTAAGTCATCCGGTGCACGCCTGGGAATCGGGTCTCGGCGTCTAGGTCTTCTTCGCTGGCTCGACGATGAGTCGTCCGCGCCCCGTGTCTGAACACATAGCCGCCAGGGCGGATTCTTAGCTTCCCTTCCTGAACAAGGGGCCAAAGTGACCTGCCCCGAAGAGCGGTACCACATCCTAGTGTTAGTCCCAGCAGCTGTGGAGGGCCGTGAAGGACGGGCATCCTCAGGAA
>CBDANG010000007.1:0-286600 GCA_965197485.1 Longimicrobiales bacterium | reverse complement strand
GTCGGTGTCTCCCTCGTCAGCGAGCTCCCACAACCTGGATTCGGGGATGGCCTCGAGAAGGCCGAGGCCGAAGACCGGCCGCGGCATGCGAACCGAGGTCAGCACCCTGTCCGGCAGGGGGATGTAGGGATCCCGCACCGTCCGGATCGGCCTTCGCAGCGAGACCCCAGTGCCGTCATCCAGTACGACCACGCTCTCTTCCCAGCGCGTGTCGACTCGGCCCTCGGCCGCGACCTGGAAGACGGCCTCGGCCTGGAGCTGGGTCCCGAACCCTGGAACGGGCAGCGGGGCTCCGACCTCGTCCGCGCCGGGTAGGCTGAGACGCATGAGGAAGGCGTCGCGGGTCCGGCCGTCCGCCAGATGACAGCCCTCACAGGGACGTCTCGTTGAAGACTGGGCCCAGACCGGGATTGATCACGGAAGGAGCACGCACGAACTGCTCGGCGAACGCCACATCGCCATCGAGGTGAAAGTCGAGGTGACCGGCGCTCAGGTTAGGGGCTGGGCCCGAAAAGCCGTGGCTAGTCACGTCGTTGATCGTGGTCGCGCCGCCAGGCGTCAACCGCTCTGCCAAAGTGGGAGCTGGAATCGCAGGTCGGGCCGGAGGCTCGGGCGCCGTCAGCCCTGATTCCGTGCAGGCCGGCGACCCGAGGAGGATCGATAGCGCCACCGTGCGAGCCGCGTAAGCCGATCCGGAGTGGGTGCGCACTGTCGATCAAGCCCCGTTCGTGGGATCGCTCGACACGAGACTCGCTCTGGCATACAGTACCGGCTCCCTACGGCATCTGAACATCAGGTTGGGCAAACCTCTCCCTCCCAGCATAGTATAATTGAGACTCGTTCTCACTTACGTTCCCTTCATATACTCGCCCCACCCATTCTTCAAGCGATGTGGACCTCGGGGGCTGCCAAAAGGGGCGACCGATACGTTGGTCGACGACGCATTTCATCGAGTCCCGTAGCTCCTCCACCGACTTGCCCTCGATCTCCACAACGCCCCTCATGTCCATGACGTGCCCCACAAGGGCGTCGGACTTCTCGTCGTAGTCGAAGATTCCGGGGTAGCTCCGGTAGCGGGTGATCGCGTAGCCCCTGCCGCTTGGAGCAAGCCGCGCGAGAATGCTTGTTCCGATCTTCGACAAACAGGTCCTGGGCGCTATCGACCTAGACTACGGTACGGATGGGCTGCTGAAATCCACGACGATTCTGGCTGGCCCACCACTATCGAATGGAGCGGGGCAGTGGAGTCGGTCATCGGAAACAGACACATCCCTCTCCCAGATTAGTTGAGAATGATACTCATGCTCAACACCGGGAGAAGTGTAGTGGCTTGCGTGTCAGACGTCAAGGAAGCACCGACCGGGCCACGATGAGGAGGTTCATTCAACAATCGTGTCGATGTCCTGTTGTGAGAGTGTAAGACCTTCGTACTTCCTTCCGAGCCATTCGAGGGTCGGGCGGTCCGGGTAGCGCAACCACCGAAGATCTGTGGCGTTGACCTGCGTATGGCCGTTGAACTGCCTGAAGTAACGGTCGACGAGGCTGCAATTGAGGTGGAGCTGTCCCGCTTTGGTGGACAGGTAAACACTGAGGTCTTGATCCTATCTCCCTTGCTGGGGAAGCTACAGACGCTGATTCGCGCCGCCTGAAAGGGTGGAAGAGCCCGACCCCCTGGGCGAATCGCTAGAAGCTGTAGTGCAGGGGTGCCTCGATCGGTGAGAAGTGCAGGATGATGGTGGCGGCCTCCCTTCCGTAGAGACTCTGGTACAGTTCGCGTATCGGAGACAGGTCGAGCGAGATCGCGCTCCCGACGATTGCGTCGCATGGATCATCGCCATCGTCGTGGGCAATCCGGCCCCACATCTGCACGGGAAACGACTCGCCGATTGCCGATCCGACGAGACCCTCGAAATGGTGTCTTTCACATCCCCCCGAGTAGCGTATCTCGATCCGCAGCAAGTCGCCCTCGAGGCTGTGCGCTACCACTTCGAAGGGGTCCGCTGGCCCGACGTCCGTCGATTCGCCGATTTGTACGCCTGCGCTTGTGGGCGTAGGAAGGGCCGGGTCGGTGGGTGAGCAGGCGACGGGCCAAATGGCGATGGCGAACGCCGCGGTCGCTAGTAGGCACTTCGATTGTCGGATGGTCATGACAACCAAACGATTCCGGCAGCCGAATCGTGACGGACCAGCCAACGTTTAGTCGGGCACCACCTGCCTCAACCCCTCGAAGAAGTTCTGGACGTAGGTTAAGTTCAGGCTTTCCCTCAGGGTCGGCCTATTCGAGGAGTTTGGCCTCGGCGGCTTCCCACTCTTCCATCAGTTCCTCGATCTCGTGAACGAGTCGCTCCCTCTCGTCCTGTAGCTCGCCCACGTCCGGAGGGCGAGTCTTTGCGTAGAGATCAGGATCCGAGAAGACCCCTTCGATGGCAGCTATTCGCGACTCGGCCTTTTCGATTCGTCCCGCGATCTGGTCTCGGAGCTCTACGAGCCGCCGCTGTGACGTCTCGCCCAGACGCCGGCTGCCTCCCTGGCCTCTCCCTTCTTTCTGTCGGCGACGGTCCGGAGCGGCCACCTTCGCCTTTCGTTGCTCCTGTTGGGCCTTCAGGACTACGGTGTCCACGTCCAGGTGGTCATCGCCGCAAAAGTGCACGTACTCTTCATAGGTCCCCTCATAGTCCTGGATCTCATCCGGTCGGATTTCGACGATCCGACTTGCGAGCTCTCCCACGAACCAACGGTCGTGCGAGACGAGGATCAGTGTGCCCTGATAGGTCTGGAGGGACCCCACGAGGGCCTCGATCGACTCAAGGTCCAGGTGGTTGGTCGGCTCGTCCAGCACGAGTACGTTCGGCCGCTGCAGTGCCATCCGGCAGAAGACCAGCCGCGTTGCCTCACCTCCGGAGAGTGCTCCGAGGCGTTTCTTTCCATCATCACCCGAGAAGAGAACGAGGCCCATTGCGCCCCGTACGAAGCCGATATCCTTCTCTGGCACGGAGTCCCAGATCCAGCTCTCTGCTGTGTGTTCGGGAGACTCGAACTGCTCCTGGTGGTCCTGCGCGAAGTACCCGGGACGGGTTTCGTACCCCCATTCGATCGACCCCTCGTCCGCGTCCAATTCGCCCATCAAGATCTTGAGCAGCGTAGACTTTCCAATCCCGTTAGCGCCCATGATCGCAAGGCGGTCACCGCGGTTTACCGTAAGATCGACGCCATGCAGTACTTCATTGCTTCCGAATGCCTTCTTGATTCCCGCGATCTTGAGAACCCCACGCCCACTTGGACGGCTCTGCTCGAACTTGAATGCCGGGTAGCGGCGTGAGCTGGCCGGTAGCTCCTCTAGCCCCTCCGCCTTCTTCTCGATCATGCGGAGCTTGCTTTGGGCCTGTCGTGCCTTACTGGCCTTGGCACGAAACCGGTCAACGAACTTCTGGTGATGGGCGATGTTCCGCTCGCGACTGACGATTTCCTTCTCTCGGCGCTCCCTCTCGGCCTGCTTGGCCTCCGAGAACTCGGTGTAATTGCCCTTGTACAGGATTGCGGTTTCGTAGTCGATGTCCAGGATGTGGGTAGCGACCATGTCGATGAATCGGTGGTCGTGTGAGATCACGACGACCGGACCCGCGAACTCCCGTAGGAACTTCTCGAGCCATCGAATGGACAGAATGTCCAGGTGGTTCGTGGGCTCGTCGAGCAGTAGGACATCGGGTGTGCTAGCGAGGACCTGAGCGAGCAACACGCGCAGCTTGAACCCGCCCGACAGGGTGGAAAGGAGGTGGCGATGGACTGCCTCGGGGAGGCCGAGTCCTTCCAGAATCGTGGCCGCCCGCGATTCGGCGGTGTACCCATCGTGTAGCTGGACAATCTCCTCTAGCTCGGAGAACCTCTCCGCATCGAAATCGTCTTCGGCCCGTGCGAGCAGCGCCTCCCTTCCCACCATGGCGTGCCACAGGTCGGGATTGCCCATCATCGCAACGCCCAGGATTTCCTCGTCGGCGTATAGGAATTGGTCCTGCTTGAGCACCCCGAGACGTGTGTTCCTCGGAATCGAGACCGAGCCCTCCGTCGGCTCCATGTCGCCGCTCATGATGTTGAGTAGGGTGGTCTTTCCCGACCCATTCGATCCGACGAGCGCGTAGCGTTCCCCCGGATTCAGCTGAAACGCAACTCCAGAGAAGAGCGTTCTGTCGCCGAACTCCTTGGATAGTCCAGATACAGAGATCATGAAGCCGCAACTACGACAGGCGCCATTGCCAGCCGAGCCGTGGTTTCGAATGTGTTCATGCGGTATTTCCCCAATCTTTCCAAGCGGGCACGTCGTGTCTCGAACCTACGCATGGCACCGAGAATCACGTTGCCCAAGTATCGTGTCGAGGGGTCGGTCAACAAGGGCCCCTATATATATGAGAGAGTCGGATGTCGATGGATCGACCATTCATCCCCGAGCCTGATGAACGAAGACTACCACGATGAAGCTGATACGCCGGCGGATGATGGAGCCGAGGTCGCGTGTCCCCACTGCGGAGAGACGGTCACGATCATCCTGGACCCGGGCGGAGGCACTCGTCAGGACTACGTCGAGGATTGCGAAGTATGCTGCCGACCGTGGAGAGTGCAGGTTCGGTACGACGGAGTTGGGGTGGCGACCGTGACGCTGGAGCCGAGCTAGCATCAAGGCGATCCGATCTGAGAGATCGCTCCAGCCCAGCAGCGAGGGTCTCCAGACCCTCACTCCGTGTCTCAGAGTCCCAACACTCTGACCAACACCCCATAAAAAATCCCCCGGCATCGCTAGGGGTCAAAAGCCCAGAAAGCCCGTCGTTACGGGGGGGGAGGCGGGTGGACTCGAACCCCCAAGGGTGATTAGCCCGCCGCATTTCGAGTGCATCGAATCAGATGCTGCAGGGACTGACGGGAGCCGACGAGGCCCGCAAGGACGCGGCCTCTGGAATCAGGGGGATCAGACGAGGTCAGGTCTCAGCAGATATCGAAAGGCCTCAGCGTCCCAACAGTTTGACCAACAGTCGTGATTTCAGGAAGCGAACAGTGAGCAACTAATCCGGCACCACCTGCCGCAACTCCTCGAAGAAGTTCTGGACGACGATGTGTCGGCTCATTGACTCCGGTTTCACTTGCGCGACCGCTTGCGGCAGGTGGAACATATGTTTACAATGTCCGGCCCAAGATGTAACAAATGTTTACACCGCCGAGCATCGTCAGGGGCGATTGCGCGGGATCCTTAATCTGTGACGGGAATATGGATCTCAATTCACCGCACCTCCGTGCCTCGATCGCGACGCCTGATCTTCAGAGGGCCTCAACATCTAGCGGGTTGTTGCCCGATGGCCGCCAGGGGCCATGGCGCGGGGACCTCGATACCACTGCGCAACCGCGTCGGCCCGCGGACGTCGACCGCCACCGCCGCATTTTGAATGTGATCGTAGCCGGCATCGGAATCCTGGTGGTGATGCCCTTGATGATCCTGATCGCGATGTCAATCAGACTCACGTCCCGCGGCCCGATCCTCTACGGCCAGGAGAGGGTGGGTCTGGACCGCCGCACCTTGTGTGGCTGGCTCAACGGGTCCGGAAAGGGTCGGCGGGATCAGGACCGGGGAGGGAAGTTATTCACGATCTACAAGTTCCGGACGATGTTGACCTCGAAGGAGGATCCAGGGCAGGTGTGGGCTCAGCCAAGCGACCCACGGATTACCCGCCTCGGAGCCATACTTCGGAGGTATCGACTCGACGAGCTCCCCCAGCTCTTCAACGTCCTCATGGGGGACATGAACGTTGTAGGACCTCGACCCGAGCAGCCAGACATTTTCCTACAGCTCCGTACCCAGGTCGAGCGATTCGTGGAGCGACAGAGGGTACTCCCGGGCATCACGGGCTGGGCGCAGGTCAACCAAAGATATGACCAGTGTCTGGATGATGTGAGAAGGAAGGTTGCTCTGGATCTCGAGTATATCCGGCGCCGCTCTCCCTCGGAGGACCTGAGGATCATGGCGCGGACGCTGCCTGCAATGATGAAGAAGCGGGGTGGGCGACTCTAGATCGCAAAGTCCATCGATTGGCGGGCACGCTGTTCGTCATCTCCAGGAAAAGGCGAGGTGCCGCGACTGCTCAGGCTCTTGAGACGCAGCAGCCGCGCGGGATCACACTGGCGGCTCAAACGGCTGCAGGAGAGGGGCTGCTGGAGGCGGAGCTCGGTCCGGGCACGCCCTCTCACATTGGCGTGGAGGAGGCATGGCGTGACCGTACCGACATCGGTTCCCATCCGGAGGTTTACGCGTTCGCGTCCGTTCCCCACGAGATGGCCGCGGGCGAACAGATACACACAGGCGAGAGCGAGGCACGGCCCGTCGAGTTCAGGACGCCCATCTGGCCGGTTCTGTTCGAAGAGGTGACGGATGAGGAGGAAGACCACGTCGGCTTGGACGCGGAGGACGCCCTTCAAAGCGCAAAGCTCACTGAGGCCCTCAAAGGACGGCCGCGGACCTTCCACCAGTGGCTCAACGGCGGGCGTCTCGTAGAGGAATTAGTGCAGGTTTCGCACGCGGACACGATCGAAGACCCGATGGAGTGGTGAACCAGGCGGTTCGATAGTTGGTTTCCAGTCTCCATGACCTCTTCATTAGGTCCTCAGCCAGATAGACCGTGGCCATCCCGCCCTGACCGATCTCACGCTCGATGCGGTAGCGGCCTTCGAGAGCTGCGTTTAGGCGGGTGATGGGATTATCGGTGGGATCGGCCATGATTTGGCCAAGATGCCGCTCTCCAGAGGGCACAGCAAGGAATATCAGAGGTCAGTGTAGAGGCGCTTTTGTAAGAATCGTCCCCTTTGGAGATTCCGAATGAGCAAGGTGACTCGCCCCCCACCCCCCGGGGCCATTACCGGCACCCCAGAGGACTCAGGACCCAAGCGAACGGAGGGAAGACCCCTCGGAGGCTCTAGGAGCGTTTCTGAGACACTTCGGTCTTTGTTCGGGTATCTAGATGCCCCCAGACTCTCCCGGGAGCTGTGAGGGCCGTTAACGGGCTCAGCGCTCACTGTCCGCAGAACTCTTTGCCGACGCACCTGGATGACCTGACCCGCTGAAACGAGACCAGGAGCAATATTAGGATCGAGCTGGTCTGAAGCTTTTGAGCGAGGAGGTCAGGATGGGAAGGAAGCGACACACTCCGGAGCAGATCATCACTGGACTGCGGGAGGCAGAGGTCGGTCTGGCCCGCGGCAAATCCGTGAAGCTGATCAGCCGGGAGCTGGGCATCACCGAGCAGACGTACTACCGGTGGAGGCGGGAGTACGGCGGGATGAAGGTAAGCCAGGCACGGCGCCTGAAGGAGCTCGAGCGCGAGAACGGGCGCTTGAAGCGAGCAGTGGCGGACTTGACACTGGACAAGCTGATCGTGGAGGAAGCGGCCCAGGGAAACTTCTGAGCCCCGAGCGCCGACGACGTTGTGTGGTGCGTGTACGTCAGCAGCTCGGGGCGTCGGAGAGGAGAGCGTGCCGGGTGCTCGGGCAGCCACGCACGACCCAGCGCCGGGCGAGGAAAGTGGCGAGTGACGAGGGGGCGCTCCGAGGTGATATCGTGCGACTCGCGAGTCGATTCGGCCGCTACGGCTACCGACGCGTCACGGACATGCTCCGCATCGAGGGCTGGGGGGTGAACCACAAGCGGGTGGAGCGGATCTGGAGGCAGGAGGGGCTGAAGGTCCCGGAGCGGCAGCCGAAGCGAGGTCGGCTGTGGCTCAACGACGGATCGTGCATCCGGCTGAGGCCGCTGTATCGGGGCCACGTCTGGTCGTACGACTTCGTGGCCTCGAGGACGCACGACGGGCGTGCGCTGAAGCTGCTGACAGTGCTGGACGAGCACACGAGGGAGTGCCTGGCGATCGTGGTGGCTCGCAAGATCCGCTCGCACGACGTGCTCGAGGTGCTGGCCGATCTGTTCGTCCGACACGGGCCTGCCGAGTATCTGAGGTCGGACAACGGACCGGAGTTCACCGCGAAGCTCGTGCGGCGGTGGTTGGGGCGCGTGGGCGTCGAGACGCTCTTTATCGAGCCGGGCAGCCCGTGGGAGAACGGCTACAACGAGAGCTTCAACGGCAAGCTCAGGGACGAGCTGTTGAACGGGGAGATCTTCTGCTCGTTGGCGCAGGCGGCCGTGCTGGTCGAGCAATGGAGGCGCGAGTACAATACCGTCCGACCCCACAGCGCCTGCGGCGGCTTTCCCCCGGCCCCTGAGGCGATTAAGCCGTCGCCCTGGTTCCTGAGGATGCCCGTCCTTCACGGCCCTCCACAGCTGCTGGGACTAACACTTAGGATGTGGTACCGCTCTTCGGGGCAGGTCAGGTGGGGTCGACCGTCAGGTTCGTTTCCAGTCCCGAGATCGCGTACGGCTTGATCTCGAGATTCCGGCTCGGCGGTGGCGCTTCGATCCCGACGAGCGTTCCATACATGGACACACGGAAGAGTCCCTGAGACCCGTTTCCGGAAACCGAGAGCGGGAGGAAGGTGAGATAACTCCACTCGTTCTTACGAGCGACGGAGCGCCGCAGCTGGATTCCCCACACCTGTTCCGTACCAGCGCGATACCGAAGCGATGTGAATGGAATCGCGATCTCAACCGTCCACCCGCCATCGAAGCGACCGGTTTGGATGTCTAAGATCGGGTTCCAGTCGCGGTTCGGACTCCCTTCGTTCGTTATCTGCATATCCGTGAACCCGCCCAACGGATTCACGTAGAGCGCCACTCCGTTTCGGCGATCGTGGTACGTATCAAGGAAGACTCCGAAGTTGTCGTTCGACCGGATCGGTTGTGCGTTGCGCCGCATTTCGTTTGCAATCCACTCGCTCTCTGGCGCGGAGTCCGACACTCTCGCGGACACGTACACGTTCGAATCGTCGTAGCCGACCCAGGCCTCGGTCTGCTCGGTCGGGTCAGCCCCCTCGTCGGGGACGCTCTGAATGAAGTTTGGGATCCACGGCGTGGTCTGATAGGAGGCTTCGTCCAGCACCCCGTCGATCTCGAGCGGCTCGGGGATGCGGACCGCTCGAACCGTGGCCAGTCCCCCCTCATCCCACCTCACCGCTTCGGATACGGAGGGGGGCGGAGGCCACACGGTCTCGATCGCATCGCTATCTGGCAGATCCGCCGCCGAAGAGACGGGCGCCTGGGCGTCAGAATCCTGGGCACTGAGGAAGAGGAGGGTACTGGCGAATACCATCCCTGCCCTCACGGATCCACCCACAGCACTGAGATCCCTCATAGGAACCGTTCTTTCTTTGCTGCGGAACGGATCGACACGATCGAGGTTGCGACCTGACAGTTCGACACCTGCTCCCAAGTTGACACCTGCTCCCAACTTGAGTCTACGCCGAGGGACGATAGGGGATCAAGTGAAGATCCCACGTTTTTCGTAGGCGGTCGCGATCTTTTCGATCGAGGTGATGAAGCCCGCAGCCCGAAGATCCGTATCATATTTCCGAGCAGTCTCTCGGATTCCTTGGTAAGCCAGGACCATGGTTTCCTCGAGTCCAGAGTTGACGAGGTCTTCTTCCGAGGCGCCCACCGCCACGTCTTCGAATACGCTCGGCCCGAACTTCTTCTCCGTGAGCGACTCTACCGACCTCAGTGCTCGGGTGAGCGATGCGTCCTCGGAACGTCGCTCCATCCGACCAAATCGGACGCCCGAGAGCTTCTTGATCCATTCGAAGTAAGAGACCGTGACTCCACCCGCGTTCAAATCGAGGTCCGGAATCTGGCAGACGCCCTGCTCCCGCAGGACCTCGGCGGCAGCCAACTCCGGCTTCAGAACCTTGAGCGCGACCTCTCGCTCGTGCCGTAGGTCCTCGGCCCGACACACCATGGCCATCCCGCCCTCCCCGATCTCACGCTCGATGGCGTACTGAGCTTCTAAGGACAGAATTCGGATGGGTGATGGGATCAGTCCGACCCTGAACTCGTGACCTCACTCCTGACTACGGTAGTCGTAGGTCGGCACGTTTGTTTCCCCTGCAAAGGCGATATTGGGGGGGCTGTCGCGCGCACCGGAACCATGAGAAAATCCAGCCGGATCCGCAACAAGCCCTGCCACCGCCTCGAAGACCTCGGCGCAGGGCGTCCCGCAATGTTGGCAAGTGCCGTCGGGCTCCAGGTTCCGTTCCCCGAGCACGTACCAGTCGCGCTCTATCAGCAGCTGGCCGCAGGCGTGACGCCAGGTACCCTGCCCCTCCGGGTCATGGACGTTGCCCGTATAGACGTACCGGCCACTGTCGGCCATAGGGATCTTCCCGGTCCCCGGTGCAATCCGGCAAAGCTAGTGCTAAGCTGAGGTGGCAAGTCGATTGGGGGCAAGCACGTCCCGTCCTTGGAGGTTTGCCCCTCCGGGCACGTTCGGGACTCATCTCAATTCCGCCGAATTCGACCGGCGAGGGTCAGCCGTTGAGACCGGAGCCGCGTCCAAAGGAGCCAGAAGAACCAGGTTCAATAAAGGAGGGTTCCTTGTTTGAGAAGGTGCTGGTGTCCATAGCCTTCTCCCCGGCCACTGAGGCCCTAGTGTCCGCGCTTCCCGCTATGCGGGAGCTCGGGACTCGGGAGCTTGGTCTCGTCCACGTGGCAAAGCGTTTTGAGGATCCGGTTTCCGAGTCGCTGGCCCAAGTAGGGGAACTCCGTAGTCGGTTGAACGGTCTGGCGGACCGACTGAGAGAGGACGGATTCTCAGTCACAGTCAATATTTCGATCGGGGCACCAGCCGCCGAAGTCGTGAAGGCGGCAGGAGCCTGGGATCCTGATGTCGTCCTTGTCGGGTCTGGCAGCCGCACCCTGATCCGAGACGCCTTCATCGGGAGTGTGGCATGGGATATTGTGCGAAGAGTTGGCCGTCCCGTCCTCCTTCAGAAGATCGAGCCGAACCTGGCGGACCCGGAGGCGGCGTTGGAGACTCGCGGATCGGGCCTGCCCAGGCACGTGGTCTATCCCACGGACTTCTCCGCTACAGCTGCCTGGGCTCGGCCTTGGGTGCTAGGGCTCGCGAAGATTGGTGCCCCGTCATTCACGCTCATCCACGTGATGGGGTCAGAGGAGAGCAGGAAGGAGGCCGAAGGCCAGTTGGATGAGCTAGCCCGAGAGCTTCGAGAGCAAGGAGCCACAGAGGTGAACTGCCGGGTTCGGATCGGCACGCCCTACAAGGAGGTCCTGAACGCGGGTGGTAACAGGGTGGATGCGTTAGTTGTGATGGGCACCCACGGGCGGGGCTTCATCCCAGGAATAGTGCTGGGGAGCGTGGGCCGACAGGTTGTCCGTCACGCCTCCTCTCGGGTTCTCCTCATCCCAGGGGTGAGGGATAGTACCATGGCTGCTTCCATCGAAACTCGGATGCGCCTGCACGAGCGTGCCGGTGGGCGCTGCGAGTGCCGGATGCACGCTTGTGACCACCACGCGCCGGGCACTCGTTGCCCCCACATGCTTCGCGGCCGGTGGCACGCGCACCACCGCACGGCAGGGGGTCCCGCTCACTTGGGCAACCTGACCGCCATGTGCCACACGTGCCATCGGAACACCCGGACCTCCGGTCGCGCCCCAGCGAGCGAATAAGAGGACTCAGGGTGGAAACAACGTCCTCCGAGGCCAGGACTGGACCATGGAGCAAGGGGACGCGCATGTGCGTCGACCCGATGGTGTATGGTGACGCTGAGCCGCCGGGCCTTCGGAAGGGGACGGAATCATGAGAGTCCCTCGAAAAGCTGTGTTCTTTGGAATCGCTCTGCTCCTCGCTTTCCTGCTCTACTTGTTGTTTCTCCCCACACCGATATCCGATTGACTGTGGCCAAACTCAGGTCGGACAGAGGGGGATTAGGGGCAAAGCCCCCGAGGGGCGGGGGAGGGGTTTTCTGCCTACTGGTCCCATGACGAGGACGATTACGTCGGACGTCACCACGTCCGCCTCACAGAGGCCAGAGCCAAGGGATCAGTAGGGTTGCGAGCACCCAGAAGATCAGGTTCAGTGGCCCGCCGACGCGCACGAAGTCCATGAAGCGGTACTGCCCCGGACCGTAGATCATCGTGTTCGTTTGATACCCCCACGGGGGCCATGAAGCTGGATCGTTCTTCACCTCAAGGAGTATTGGTACTGTGGGCGATAAGCCCACTCCCCGTCTGCTCCCAGGCGCTCCCTCCTGGGCTGGGCGGCCGGGTTTCCATGGAGCCCTAGCTCGTCATGAACCCAAGGGAGAGGAAGAGGGAATGATGAGAGCCCTGACCTGGGGTTTGTTGGTAGCGGGCGTCTCTCTGAACATCGCAGCCTGCGGGATCACCACCCGTGCCGGAGCTGATTACGACCGCGACGCGGCATTCCGTCCCTATGGAACGTATTCGTGGGACGACCCTCCCGAAGGCCCGATTGGCAACCCCCTTCTCGAGGGCAATCCCTTCTTTGAGGCCCGGCTCTACGAAGCGGTCGAGCGGCAGCTATCCGTGAGGGGAATTCGCCATGCGGGGTCCGCCGCGGCATTGCGGGTGCATCACCACATTTCGGTGCAGGATCACATCGAAGTCTTTGAAGCGGCGGATGCCTCCGCCTCGTCCGACTTTGGTTCCGGAACCCAAGTCGTCCAATACGAGGAGGACATTTTCCTCGTGGATGTCGCCGACGCGAGCACGGGGGAGACTATCTGGCTTGGATGGGCCCGGGGCGAGATCGGACGGGCCCTCACCGACCCGGAACGGATGCGCGAGTGGGTTGAAGAGGCGATTACGCTGATGTTCGATGACTTCCCGATCTCGGGGAGAGGAGGGCCATGATCGCTCAAGTTCGCGCGGTGCCGGATGGTGGCCACCTTGACGAATACGTCAGTGTCTTCACAAACCTGAGATTTGTATCTCGCCGTCGGCGAGTACGATACGCCAGACGTTGGATTGCCTGGCGTGTTGATGACCTGACCCGCTGAAACGAGACCAGGAGCAATATTAGGATCGAGCTGGTCTGAAGCTTTTGAGCGAGGAGGTCAGGATGGGAAGGAAGCGACACACTCCGGAGCAGATCATCACTGGACTGCGGGAGGCAGAGGTCGGTCTGGCCCGCGGCAAATCCGTGAAGCTGATCAGCCGGGAGCTCGGCATCACCGAGCAGACGTACTACCGGTGGAGGCGGGAGTACGGCGGGATGAAGGTAAGCCAGGCACGGCGCCTGAAGGAGCTCGAGCGCGAGAACGGGCGCTTGAAGCGAGCAGTGGCGGACTTGACACTGGACAAGCTGATCGTGGAGGAAGCGGCCCAGGGAAACTTCTGAGCCCCGAGCGCCGACGACGTTGTGTGGTGCGTGTACGTCAGCAGCTCGGGGCGTCGGAGAGGAGAGCGTGCCGGGTGCTCGGGCAGCCACGCACGACCCAGCGCCGGGCGAGGAAAGTGGCGAGTGACGAGGGGGCGCTCCGAGGTGATATCGTGCGACTCGCGAGTCGATTCGGCCGCTACGGCTACCGACGCGTCACGGACATGCTCCGCATCGAGGGCTGGGGGGTGAACCACAAGCGGGTGGAGCGGATCTGGAGGCAGGAGGGGCTGAAGGTCCCGGAGCGGCAGCCGAAGCGAGGTCGGCTGTGGCTCAACGACGGATCGTGCATCCGGCTGAGGCCGCTGTATCGGGGCCACGTCTGGTCGTACGACTTCGTGGCCTCGAGGACGCACGACGGGCGTGCGCTGAAGCTGCTGACAGTGCTGGACGAGCACACGAGGGAGTGCCTGGCGATCGTGGTGGCTCGCAAGATCCGCTCGCACGACGTGCTCGAGGTGCTGGCCGATCTGTTCGTCCGACACGGGCCTGCCGAGTATCTGAGGTCGGACAACGGACCGGAGTTCACCGCGAAGCTCGTGCGGCGGTGGTTGGGGCGCGTGGGCGTCGAGACGCTCTTTATCGAGCCGGGCAGCCCGTGGGAGAACGGCTACAACGAGAGCTTCAACGGCAAGCTCAGGGACGAGCTGTTGAACGGGGAGATCTTCTGCTCGTTGGCGCAGGCGGCCGTGCTGGTCGAGCAATGGAGGCGCGAGTACAATACCGTCCGACCCCACAGCGCCTGCGGCCGCTTTCCCCCGGCCCCTGAGGCGATTAAGCCGTCGCCCTGGTTCCTGAGGATGCCCGTCCTTCACGGCCCTCCACAGCTGCTGGGACTAACACTAGGATGTGGTACCGCTCTTCGGGGCAGGTCACCTCCTCGAGAGCCGAACTCGATCGAACCCTCGCTTGCCGGACTGTCAGCGCAAGCGCCCGGACGAAGATCAATTAGCGAACTCAAGGAGACTTGTCAGCGCCCTTCTGGCTCGCCACCCTAGGGAGACGAACCTCATGCCCAGCAGAGCACCCTCCTCAGTCTCCTTCGTCCAAATGATCTCGCCCTTAGCCCTGAACTCTGGGAACTCCAGCTTGGTGATCGTGCCACGTGGCGACATCCTCGAGGCCCGAACGAGCACGCCCGTCTCAGAGAGATTCTCAGTCGTGCCCCGGGCGACGGTCTTAGAGGGCTCGAACTCGATGCCAACCACCAGACGGATGTTGATCCGGGGTGCAGAGCGCGCCGTCCTCCTGGCATTCCCCTTGATGGACCAACCTCCGCGTGGGGCTCCCTGCTGGAGAGATAACGACCTCGAAATCCAAGCTGAGTGGTGACCTTTCGGTGACCCTTTCTGAGATCACCCAATTGTCCTAAAGCGCCAGTACATATAACCACATAAATAACCTTGCTTTACCTCGATGGGCGCTGCTGGATTCGAACCAGCGACCTCCTGCTTGTAAGGCAGGCGCTCTAAACCAACTGAGCTAAGCGCCCCAATCTTGCCAAGAAGATATTATACAACGTATTACAGAACACACATCGAGATATCTGTCGAGACACTACATCCCTATGGGGTCCATATGGGGTCCAATAAGACAGGTGCTTGACCGTGAAACTCCCGGTCCCGACCCGAACAAGATAGATCCCTCAGAGGTCATGTCCACCTACATTCGGCGGGAACGGAAACCGCTTCGCTCTCGCCCTCACTCCTCCACCCACCGGGATGTAAGGGGCCTGGGGGGGGCATTGGCCGACTCAGGCTTGCGTACTCGGGCTGACCGGACCGTCCGATTCTTACCGGACCGTCTGCCCTCTCGCGATCCAAGCTCTCGTCTCTCACATTGATCGTCCGTTAGCCGCCATCCACGGGACTGAGAACCTGCATGCTCTTCCGAAAGCTCCAACTGAACTGGAAATACGGGGTCAGCGAGCTGCTGATCGTGGTCGCTGGGGTCCTGATTGCGTTGTATGCGGACGACTGGAGACAGGGACGGGCTGACCGTGAACTGGAACGGAACCTACTTGAGCGACTCTCGGTCGATCTCGCAGCCGACGCCGCCGATCTGGCAATCGCCCAGACCATGGTTGCTAGACGGCTCCTGGTCTTGAACGCATTGACGGGAGACCTGAGCGATGGCGTGTCAGAGGAGACGTTTCCTCAGAGGCCGTTCGTCGACTCCCTCGATGCACGCGCCGACTCCCTCAGAAGATTGGCTGCGAGGGGGCCGGGAGGACCGACCAGCACAAACTGGGACCCGATTCGGGCTCCGCTCACCACCTTCGTGAATCTTCCTGAGTTCGACCTATCGGACGACTCCTACCAGGAGATGCTCGCCACGGGCTCTCTGGAGACGGTGAGCGATTCACGGCTGCGAACATCCATTCTTCGCTACTATCGCACCGCTGAAGATATGGGGGAGAATGAGCAGCGAGCCGCCGAGTATCGGGGGCGGCTCGAAGAGGCATTCTCCTGGATTGACGTGGCCGTTGGGGACTCCCTGACCCTTTCCGAGCTTACCTTTCGGGTCACCGGAGAACCTAGGTTACAAGTCGAATTTCGGCGTGCTATCCAATACATCCGGTTGCAGTTGTTCTTCTTCGGGGTCCTGGAAAGGAGTCGATCGCTTATCGAATCAGAGCTGGCAGAGTTTAGGCGGGCCGCTGGCGAGTAAGGGGTGTCATGGCCTTGTAGAAATTGCCGGGCCGACCCGCGAGACTGACCTGCCCCCAAGAGCGGTACCACATCCTATGTTAGTCCCAGCACCTGTTGACCTGCCCCCAAGAGCGGTACCACATCCTATGTTAGTCCCAGCACCTGCGGAGGGCCGTGAAGGACGGGCATCCACGGAATTGTCTGGACGGTTACGGCTTGGTCCATCGGCGCGGCCACGACGTTGACGTTGATCGCTGGCCTGAGTTCGGCCCTCCACCCCGACACCGAAAATCCCACGAATTACAGAACTGGCATCAGCTGGCTGGCGATGGGGATTCTGGTCAGCGCCGTGGGCGTCATGTTCATGATCCTGGAGCTTTCCTTACACGAACATTTCAACCAGAACGATCTTTATCACCTGATCCAGGTGGTGGGACTCTTCTCCTTTTATGAGGGTGTCGTGCGGCTACATGGCCTGGCGAACGATACGGAGGAGATCCGCAAAAGAGCCTCGTTCCCTACGGAATCTTGAGAAGCGCGACAGTGTGAAACCACTGGCTTCGGGATCTCGTAGGAAGTGTTGATACCCTCCGGTCGTCCGGGGGGCTCCTGAGGAGTCTGAGCGAGTACTATAGATGATGCGACTCACTGTGCACGTCACCCTTTTGGCTTTGTTGCTCTTCTCGGCGGCCTGCAACGCCCCCCCTCCGCCTGCGGGGGCGGAGACCGTGGTGGTCGTTCATGGGCTGGGGCGAACGGCCACCTCGATGGCTCTTCTGGTCTCCCGCCTCCAGGAGGCGGGCTACCGGGTCGTCAATTTCGGGTATCCATCCACTAGGGAGCCGATCGAGGAGCTGGTACAGGGGCTGGACGAAGCCGTCACCGCCTGCTGTGGCGAGGCGCCTGAGGACGTGCACTTCGTATCGCACTCGATGGGCGGTATTCTCGTGGGCAGCTACCTAGCGACGCGGGAGTCCCCCCATCTCGGCCGCGTGGTGATGCTGAGTCCGCCCAGTCAGGGGAGTGAGATCATTGACGCCTTTGCCGACTCGCCGTTCCTCCCGATCGTCCTGGGTCCCTCCGGGGCGGCCATGGGGACGGATCGTGACGGCATCGCGTTCGGGCGCGATTCCCTGAACTTCAGGCTGGGGGTCATTACCGGGAATCGGAGCATCAGCCCGATTGGGTCTTGGATCATCCCCGGTCCCGACGACGGAAAAGTGGCCGTCGAGCGAGCGCGATTGGAGGGAGCGCACGATTTTCTAGTGGTTCCCGCGACCCACACCTTCATCATGAATCGGCGGGACGTGGCGGATCAAGCGACGCACTTTCTGCGCGGAGGGTACTTCGAACGGTAGGATCTGGACCCCCTGGAGTCTGCGTGGTATCTCCGCGGCGGATCAGAACAGCATTCCGACCAGCGGATAGGCCAGCAGCGAGATCACCACGATCCCCAAGGTGTTGATCCAGATGCCGGCGCGCACCATGTCGGGGATGCGCAGCATGCCGGAGCCGAACACGATACTGTTTGGCGGAGTGGCCGCCGGCAACATGAAGGCGCAGCTCGCAGCCAGCGCGGTCGGGATGATGATCGCCAGCGGGTCGATACCCGTTCCAACGGCCATGGCCGCGAACACAGGCACCAGGGTCGCGGTGCTCGCTAGATTACTGGTTAGCTCCGTCATGAAGGTCATCAGGACTACGGCGAACACCACAACAAGCGCCGGTGGCACGCCCTGAAGTCTTGCCGACTGCAGACCAAGCGCACCCCCAATTCCGTTTTCGTCGATTGCGCCCGGTCATCCACCAGATGGCCATCCAGCTGGCCAGCGCCCCTGTCATGCGACCCGCCGCACCGAGCCGCAGTGGGCCACCTCCGGGATCCTGTAAGGTTTCTGGGATCCACAGGTATAGCAGCACCGCCAGCAGCGGGCCGGCGACCAGGCCGTACCGACGCACCATCAGCAAGCGCTCCCCACCCGGCTACATCTTTCATAGCGCGCCTCTGTGTCGCGCAGCTCGGACAAGCGGACGATCTTCGTGTACTCCTCGAAATCCACCATCTGGTCGTGCAGCGACATCGTCGATCCGGTTTCGTTCATGGTGCGGTAGAGCATCTGCAGCGCGCGCGACACCATGAACACCGACGCAACGGGCCAGACGGCAACCGCGAAGCCGAGTTCCTCCAACTGATCCGAGGCCAGCAGCGGCGACTGCCCGAAGTCGACCATGTTCACCAGCACAGGGCCTTGCACTTCCTCGCAGATGCGCCGCATCTGGAGGGTGTTCTCAGGCGCCTCGGCAGAGTACCGGTGGCGTGATTCACGGCAAGGAATCGTCTAAGTTCAACCAAAACTTTGCCGATGACGTTCCAAGATGGCCCATACTGTCCCGTAGTGACCCCATAACCTCCGAAACTACAGCGTTTTGCGTTACGCAGGCTGAGTCGATTCGTCTCTTGCCGTGCCGGGACACCTATTGTATTCTCCCTTGAATAGTAGTGTACTATGAAGTGATCCGCAGCACGGGAGAATACGATGGCACGGCGACCGGCAACCCTTACTGCCGCCTTCGTTCGGACGGTGAGCAAGCCCGGCGTTTACGGCGACGGACGCGGCTCGCGCGGCCTGAGCTTGCGCGTTCACAGGATGAAGAGCGGCCGGCTATCGCGCACATGGAGGCAACGGTTGCGCGTCGCGGGGCGGCTGACGACGACCGGGCTCGGCCGGTATCCCGAAGTCTCGTTGGCGGAAGCCCGGCACAAGGCCATTGAGAACGCGCGGGCCATCGGCCAGGGTGTGGACCCGCGCGGCAGCGGCGTCCCGACATTTCGCGAAGCCGCCGAAGAGACGATCCGGCTACACGCCGAATCGTGGAAAGCCGGCTCGCCGCTCCCCAGGGAATGGCACTCGACGTTCAGGCTGTACGCCACGCCGATCCGGGACAAGCCGGTGGACCGGATCACGTCGGGCGACGTGCTGGCGTGTCTCCGGCCGGTATGGAACGTGAAGCCAGCCGCCGCGCGGAAAGCCCGGAACCGGCTCCGCGCGGCATTTCGCTGGTGCGTCGGACAAGGCTACATCTCGACGAATCCCGTGGACCGCGCAGTGGCCGCGCTCCCGAAGGTCAACGGCAACGGCACGACGCACCATTGACCTGCCCCGAAGAGCGGTACCACATCCTATGTTAGTCCCAGCAGCTGTGGAGGGCCGTGAAGGACGGGCATCCTCAGGAACCAGGGCGACGGCTTAATCGCCTCAGGGGCCGGGGGAAAGCCGCCGCAGGCGCTGTGGGGTCGGACGGTATTGTACTCGCGCCTCCATTGCTCGACCAGCACGGCCGCCTGCGCCAACGAGTAGAAGATCTCCCCGTTCAACAGCTCGTCCCTGAGCTTGCCGTTGAAGCTCTCGTTGTAGCCGTTCTCCCACGGGCTGCCCGGCTCGATAAAGAGCGTCTCGACGCCCACGCGCCCCAACCACCGCCGCACGAGCTTCGCGGTGAACTCCGGTCCGTTGTCCGACCTCAGATACTCGGCAGGCCCGTGTCGGACGAACAGATCGGCCAGCACCTCGAGCACGTCGTGCGAGCGGATCTTGCGAGCCACCACGATCGCCAGGCACTCCCTCGTGTGCTCGTCCAGCACTGTCAGCAGCTTCAGCGCACGCCCGTCGTGCGTCCTCGAGGCCACGAAGTCGTACGACCAGACGTGGCCCCGATACAGCGGCCTCAGCCGGATGCACGATCCGTCGTTGAGCCACAGCCGACCTCGCTTCGGCTGCCGCTCCGGGACCTTCAGCCCCTCCTGCCTCCAGATCCGCTCCACCCGCTTGTGGTTCACCCCCCAGCCCTCGATGCGGAGCATGTCCGTGACGCGTCGGTAGCCGTAGCGGCCGAATCGACTCGCGAGTCGCACGATATCACCTCGGAGCGCCCCCTCGTCACTCGCCACTTTCCTCGCCCGGCGCTGGGTCGTGCGTGGCTGCCCGAGCACCCGGCACGCTCTCCTCTCCGACGCCCCGAGCTGCTGACGTACACGCACCACACAACGTCGTCGGCGCTCGGGGCTCAGAAGTTTCCCTGGGCCGCTTCCTCCACGATCAGCTTGTCCAGTGTCAAGTCCGCCACTGCTCGCTTCAAGCGCCCGTTCTCGCGCTCGAGCTCCTTCAGGCGCCGTGCCTGGCTTACCTTCATCCCGCCGTACTCCCGCCTCCACCGGTAGTACGTCTGCTCGGTGATGCCGAGCTCCCGGCTGATCAGCTTCACGGATTTGCCGCGGGCCAGACCGACCTCTGCCTCCCGCAGTCCAGTGATGATCTGCTCCGGAGTGTGTCGCTTCCTTCCCATCCTGACCTCCTCGCTGAAAAGCTTCAGACCAGCTCGATCCTAATATTGCTCCTGGTCTCGTTTCAGCGGGTCAGGTCACCTGGTCGTGCTTCATCCTACTCAGCGCCTCGGGGATGGCTGAACGATGCGGAGAAACTCACATCAAAACTCACATCATTCGCCGACGGCGGGATCGGCCGCGCACGCGGAAGTCATTGCGCGGTCCGCCGTTGTCTCAGTCGGGACGGCCGGATTCGAACCGGCGACCCCCTGAACCCCATTCAGGTGCGCTACCGGGCTGCGCCACGTCCCGAGGGGGGGTAAGATAACCGGGGCCAATGGGCCTCTCAAGGCTGACGGCTGCTCGACACAGCACCTGCAGTAAACCCCGTGGTTAACCCAAAAACCGGGGGTTGGCGATCGGCTGACGAGACCGGTTTTAGGGTTGACACCCCCCCCGCGCCATCCGTATACTTCGGGTCCTTGATGCGGGGTGGAGCAGTCTGGTAGCTCGTCGGGCTCATAACCCGAAGGTCGCGGGTTCGAATCCCGCCCCCGCTATTCGATCGAGGGAGGAGCGCCGCCCCGGGGGCGGCGCTTCAACGTTGGGGATCAACCGGCCGAATGTTGGCCGACGAAGCGCCGCGCAGGTCCACGGGATCCCAGACAAAAGGGCCGACCTATGTTGAAGCGGACAGCGAGGAATCAAGTTGGGTGGTCCATGGCCCCAACGACTAATCGCGTGCCTGCATGGCTTCTGGCCGATACCTGGTCTAGCCCGGTAACCCGGGTGGGTGCCGCACCTCGATAGAGCCGAGCCAGACTCTTTCGAATGTGGAACCGCCCGCGCCCTTCGGCACGGGCTTTTTTTTGGGCCAGGTAGCTCAGTTGGTAGAGCACTCGGCTGAAAACCGAGGTGTCGGCGGTTCAATTCCGTCCCTGGCCACTGTTAGGAGAAGGGAGCCCGATGGCTCCATACGAACGCATAGAGGTCCGTAGCTCAACTGGTAGAGCACCGGTCTCCAAAACCGGGGGTTGGGGGTTCGAGTCCCTCCGGGCCTGTAGAGAAAGAGGTGCCGGCCGCAATGTTCTAACGAGGTCACGTGGCCCGGGATCCTGAGATCGGAACCACTCAGGCCCTCATCGTCTAACGGCTAGGACACCACTCTTTCAAGGTGGCGATCGGGGTTCGATTCCCCGTGAGGGCGTGAAGGGACGCGCGGGGGGCGCGTGCCGAGCAGGATAGGGGCTGTAGCTCAGTTGGTTAGAGTGCCGGTCTGTCACACCGGAGGCCGCGGGTTCGAGTCCCGTCAGCCCCGTAGGCTTTTTGACAACATCGGGTCCTGGTTGGTGTTGGGGCCGTAGCTCAGTTGGGAGAGCGCCTGAATGGCATTCAGGAGGTCAGGGGTTCGATTCCCCTCGGCTCCACTCCAGATCGTTTCTGGAGCTCGGGTGGCGGAATTGGTAGACGCGCAGGATTCAGGATCCTGTGGGGGTAACCCTGTGAGGGTTCGAGTCCCTCCCCGAGCATCGTGGGGCCGCCCTCAAGCGAAACCCGATCGCGAGGCGACGGAACACCCCATTTGTGCGAGCATCTGCCCACGTGCTGGAATTGGTAGACAGGCTGGTTTGAGGGACCAGTGTCGGAAACGGCGTACAGGTTCGAGTCCTGTCGTGGGCACTCTTCAAAACCACTGTGAAGGGCTGAGACGACGTCGGGCGAGTTGGCGGCCCAACGACCTGGCGCCCGTAGCTCAATTGGATAGAGCGCTTGACTACGGATCAAGAGGTTGGGGGTTCGAGTCCTCCCGGGCGCACGTCGGTCCTGTCGCCAAACTGTCTCTGAGACTATGAGGGAGGGCGCGTAGCTCAGTTGGTTAGAGCGCTACGTTGACATCGTAGAGGTCAGAGGTTCGAATCCTCTCGCGCCCATGAGCCTGTGTCCCCCGTAATCAACCGGGCCGGCGCGCGAAGGAGCTATCTTTCGGTGTGTGTGTGACAGGCACGACTCCTGGGGCCGTAGCTCAGTTGGGAGAGCGCTAGAATCGCACTCTAGAGGTCAGGGGTTCGACTCCCCTCGGCTCCACTCCTTCCGCCACCATAGCTCAGCTGGTAGAGCACGTCACTCGTAATGACGGGGTCGTCGGTTCGAGTCCGACTGGTGGCTCTGGCGGAACGGTAACGAGCCTCCGAACCTGACGCCCCGTATAGTGTAGGGTCGTTTCCGGCGCATTCGTGGCGATTTGATGAGGTTCACAAAGCGGTAGATTGCCCCTTGGTGTAATTGGCAACACGCCTGACTCTGGATCAGGAGAGTCCTGGTTCGAGCCCAGGAGGGGCAATTCTGGAGGGGTGGCCGAGTGGCTTAAGGCGGCGCCCTGCTAAGGCGTTGGGCTACGGCCCGCGTGGGTTCGAATCCCACCCCCTCCGTTTCCCTCCGAGCAAGGACTCCTTCCAGTTGACCTGGACGGGTGGCCGAGTGGCTTAAGGCGCACGATTGGAAATCGTGTGGGTGCAAGCCCGCGTGGGTTCGAATCCCACCCCGTCCGCTTGACCCACCGCTGGCCAGATCCGTCAGGCTGGTGCACTCGGGGCGTGGCTCAGTCCGGTAGAGCGCTGCGTTCGGGTCGCAGAGGTCCCCGGTTCGAATCCGGGCGCCCCGATTAATGTGAGGTTGTTTGTTGAGATGCGTGCGGCCGGATGAGAACCGGAGGTTCGATCCGAAGCGAGCGAACGAAGGAGAGCGAGCGGAGACCGCGGAGCGCAGCGTAGTCAATCCGGGCGCCCCGATTAGGATGGAACATTCTCGGGTGCCGAATTGGATTATGTTCTCGGAGGCGTAGTCTAACTGGTAAGGCACCGCACTCGAAATGCGGCGGGCTAATCACCCTTGGGGGTTCGAGTCCCCCCGCCTCCGTCCCGTAGCAACGGGCTTTCTGGGCTATCTGGCCCCTGGCGATGCCGGGGGTTTTTCACGCTGGTATGCGCGGTGGTATGCGCGAGCTTGCACCGTCACTCTTCTCTAACTTCAAAGGGACATCCCAGAGGCCGAGTAGCTCCGCCGCTTCGTCGAGCCTCTCCACGTTCCCTGCTGGAGCGATGTACCGATCCGTCTGACGCGATCCCGGTGCATGGCCGAAAATCGCCTGGATCTCCCTTCGGTCAACACTCAGATCTGCTAGGGCTCCCGGAAGGATATGCCGCAAATCCTTGAAGCGGAGCCAAGTCATCCCAACCCTCTTTCTCGTCCCATCCCACAGCCTTCGGACCTGCCACCGCGTCCAGGGGAAGAGTCTCTCGTCCTGCTCGAGCCCTGCATGGCGAGACCAGCACAACATGAGACTGGAATGAATCGTTCCTCTTGCGCCTGAATCTCCGCCACCGTCTCTTGAGATTCACGTCTCTAAACATTTGTAGTGGCGCCATGTAAACGAACGTGGACCCTGAACATCCTGTGCTACGTCGATCGAGAGGAGCTGAGGGAGGCGGTGAACGAATGAATGGCCACGATGACGCCCCCGTTAACGTATTCTCGCCGGGCAAGCTTCTCTGTGACGAGCTTGCGGAACGGGGGATTGACGATCGAGGGGCGGCGCGTGCTCTCGGAGTCTCGGTGCCGGAGCTGCACGAGCTGTTCGGGGAGCGGGTCCCGTTTACTGAGCAGCTGGCTTGGAGAATCGGGAGGCTTTTCGGAACGTCACGTGAGATGTGGGTGAATCCTGATCGAGTCACGAACGCAGAGGGTTCCGCTCAGACTGTATAGGTAAGGGTCCTATGAGAAAGGCGGCCAGCGCGCCTCACCGGCCTGGCGGGCATCTGCGCGAATCACATCGGCCATGCCCCATTCCAACTCGTCCAGGCTGTCAAAACTGAATAGCTGCTCGTCAGGCTCATGCAGTTCAGCTCCCACCTAAGAAATCCGCGTTTTTCTGTCACGGCCTTCACATCTGCGGGCGCATCCGACGCTAGTCGGGCAACCACCTGCCTCAACTCCTCGAAGAAGTTCTGGACGAGGATGAGGCGCTCTGGCTGTAGCCAGATCCGGGTCGGCCCTCGGATTCCAGCTTGCTGACGGGAGCGCGAATGGGCTCACCTGGAAGAGGTTCTCGTTCCAGTAGGTGAGCGTCTGGTAATGGACTGAATCGGACGGAATCACTCAGAGGCCCGGAAACCCGAAAGGGCCCGTATCCTTTGAGAAAGCGAGATCTTCCAAGCGATTCAGAGACCCCCCACGTTTACTCCAAAACTTCTGGGCTGTTACCGCGATGGCTCTCGAGATCCGACTAGAATCGCTCCGGGTCGCTGGTATGCGGGGCGGTATGCGCGAGGTCCCGCGAGGTGGGGGCTGGTACCGCTTTCCGACTACTCAGAAGGGCGTGAGAATCCAGTGAATCCGGTCGGTTCCGTCTGGTGAGGGATGGTGAGAGAGAGGGGGCACCGCACTCGAAATGCGGCGGGCTAATCACCCTTGGAGGTTCGAGTCCCCCCGCCTCCGTCCCGTAACAACGGGCTTTCTGGGCTATCTGGCCCTGGCGATGCCGGGGGTTTTTTCATGCGGTGTTGGGAGGAGTGTTGGGACTCTGAGACACGAGCTGAGGGCTCGGAGGCCGTCCGGAGGTGTGCTGAAGGGATCGACTGGTCGCTCGTGCCCCATTCTCCGGGGATGAATCCCGAAAGTCCCCCGTGACTCTGTTTGCCTCCCGCTCTGCCCACTAACATCTTGCTGAAGAGCATCACCTTGGGCGCGGTTCCCCTTCCTCTAGCAGCGCGGGACGGGACTATGAGCGACCACTGGCAAGTGGTGGGGATTTATGTCGTGGCGAGCTGGGGCGTGCTTTCAACGGTGGATACCGCTCGTGAACACGCGGCGACAACCAGCGCCTCTAGAACGAGCCAGCTCCGGACGAATCCGAATTCTTGCCGCTCTGGACTTAAGTCTAACCGGCGAATATCAGTAGGATTCATCGTCGAAGCTGCTCGGGCCGACCTCTGACACTCACAGGGATTGACATGCAGCCCTTCCATATCAGATGTGTGGGACTATGAGCGACCCCTCCGACAATCCCCTCGAGGGTCTGATCCGCGAGATGACGCCTAGGCTGAAGTCAACTTCTTCGGGAATTTCGGCTAGGAGAGTGTGGTGTCTGTCTGTCTGCCTGTTTCTCGCTGGCTGCGCGTCAGCCTCGGGGGAGAATCGCTTCCAACCCAGTGCTGCGAGGGGGGGAACGTTCGCCCGGGATTCAGGGCCTGTCGAGGTTCTCGTGGCAAACAACGGCTTTCTCGACATGCATATCTACGTCCTGCAATCCGGGCAGAGTCGATCTCTCGGGATGGCGACCGGGCTGTCACAAACCACTCTGACCCTTCCGCGGCAGATCGTCGAATCGCAACGTGAAATCCAAATCCTCGCGGATCCAGTCGGGGGATTTCGGCCCTATGTGACGCCTTTCCTGCTTGCGTACCCAGGGGATCGAATCCGTGTCACGATTCAGAACGCCCTGCATCTTTCCACTGCCTGGGTCGAGGACCGTTACGAGACCGAGGGCACGGGTATCGCGTCGGAACAGCCGTATCCGCACGCGTTTCCGCGGGAAGGAGTCACCAAGGTTCTCGAGAACGACCGTGTCGTGATCTGGGATTCCTTCTGGCCATCGGACGTGGAGCAGCAACTTCACGAGCACAAATACGACCTCGCTGGAGTGATTCTGCAGTGGGGTCCCCTCCGGTTCACCGATCCGGACGGAACCGTGCGAGAGAGCACCGAACCGTTCCAGGTACCGCGCCCGTTCTACCAGGCCAAGGGAGTGACGCATATTGAAGAGGGGATTGGCCCCCCGGTGCGGCACGCGATCTCGATCGACCTGAAGGAGGAACGTCCCCCGGAGCTGCCGGCTCGCACGGACATTCCGTCGGCCTTCCCAGGTGAGCCCGCCAATGCGCTGATCGAAAACCCACGGGTCACCCCCTGGGACCACACGTGGCAGCCGGGCCAGCGGGTCCCCTTACACTTTCATGACAAGGATGCCGTCGTAGTCTTCCTGAACTCAGAGCCGGGGACGCTGCTCTTGACGAACGAAGACGGGTCTGAGGAGCGGATTACGGCCTCGCACGGGGACGTCCAGTTTTGGCCTCGGGGCAGGGCCCATAGCGAAGAGGCAGTGGATGGGTCGCTGCGGGCAATGATCATTGAGCTGAATTGACGGACGGCGACGAGTACCCCCCGCAGGTTCAGAGTCAATTCAGGGGCATCTAGATAGTGATCGAATTGATCGTGTAGGCGCGAGGGCAAAGGAGATGTATTCCTGGGGCTCCCGCAACCACACCGTACTTGGCTTTAGATCGGTCGTTCCTTGAGGATGATCAGCGAGCTGATAAACCCATGACCGACCCCATCACCTGCCTGAACGCTGCCCTCGAGGGCCGCCACCGAGTCGAGCCTCCAGACGGGGTGACGTGATGGAGAGTCTGCGAGGTGGTCTGCTAATCTCCAACGGTGGCCTGTTCGATCCGAACTTTCGCCACACAGTGGTTCTAGTCGGGGAGCACAACGCCGACGGAGCACTGGGCGTCGTCTTGAACCGCGCTCTAGGCGTCACCGTGCAAAAGGCCGTTCCGGTGCTGGGGGCCTTAGTGCCGGCCGGGGAGCCGCTCTTCCAGGGTGGCCCGGTTCAGCCGGCGAGCCCGGTGCTGCTCGCCGAGCTCGCGCATCCCGAGTTGGCCGACGTCCTGGTCTTCGGGTCCGTGGGCTTTCTTGTGGGCGAGGTCTCGGACGAGGTCCGGCCTGGCGTTCACAGAGCACGGGTGTTCGCAGGATACTCGGGATGGGGGCCCGGCCAGCTCGAGGCGGAGATGGAGAGCACCTCCTGGATCCTCGAGCCGGCTCGCGTAGGTGACGTGTTCACCGACGCACCTGACCTCCTCTGGAGTCGAGTGCTCGAGCGAAAGGGACCTGGGTATCACCGACTGTCACGGATGCCATACGACCCATCGATGAACTGAATGCCGTGGAGTTGCCGTATTGGTCGGGTCATTGAGCGTTTCAGGACCTTCCCATCCCAACACTTCTTCCAACAGTTGGTCAGAGAGCCTCGTCCTGACGGGCTCTGTGCCGCATCAACAATGCGGCGTGTGAATCTGGAGGCAGTCGATTAGTATCAAGTCATGGACATCTGGGGGGAGAATCTTCAAGGACTACTGGGATGGACGGATAGCCCCGCACGAGCTGGAGCTCCCGGAGTCCCGAAATCACTTTGGTCTCGAAACCAGATAGCCAGTCATGAGGAGGTCTAGATGCACCCCATGCGTCCATTCATCTTAGAGAGTGCAGTTATTCTCGCCTTGTGGGCCGCTCCACCTGCCTCGGCCCAAACGACGGTCTACCAGTCGGAGAGTGGACCCTACCGGGTCGTGACTGTCGTGGATGGCCTGCAGGACCCCTGGTCGATCGCCTTCCTGCCCGGGCGAGAGATGCTGGTCACGGAGAAGCCCGGGCGGTTGAGGATCGTCCGGAACGGCGTTCTCCAGCCCGAGCCGATCGCGGGCACGCCGGAGGTTTGGTACCAGGGGCAAGGGGGTCTCCTCGACGTGGTGCTCCACCCAGACTTTGAGTCCAACCGACTCATCTACCTTAGCTTTTCCAAGCCCAACGAGGATGGAAGCGAAGCTACCACTGCAGTGGTGCGAGCCACACTGGAGTACGACCGCCTTAGCAACGTCGAGGAAATCTTCGAGGCGAAGGCATGGGGCAGCGGAGGAGCCCACTTTGGATCGAGGCTGGCCTTTGACGCGCAGGGTTATCTCTTCATAACCGTTGGTGATCGCGGGGCACCTCCGGCTATGCAAACTGCTTATTTACATCCGGCCCAGGATCTCAAGAACCATCAGGGGACCATCAATCGCCTGCATGATGACGGACGGGTCCCAGCGGACAATCCGTTCGTTGGCCGGACCGATGCTTTACCCGAGATCTGGAGTTATGGACACCGCAGCCCCCAGGGGCTGGCGATCCATCCCGAGACCGGTGACATCTTCATGAGCGAGCATGGACCTCAGGGCGGAGATGAGCTGAATCTCGTCCTACAAGGGCGGAACTATGGCTGGCCGGTGATCGGTTACGGTACGAACTATGGCGGAACCCGCCTCTTCTCGACGAGAGAGGTCGAGGGGATGGAGCAGCCACTCCAGCATTTCACGCCGTCCATCGCCCCCTCCGGATTGATGGTCTATACCGGCGACCGCTTCCCGGAGTGGAAGAACAGCGTCTTCATGGGCGGAATGGCCGACCCCCAGATTGCCCGACTGCCCCTCGTGGATGAAGGTGAGGATGTCTACATCGGAAGGATGGAGCGGCCTCCGTTGATGATCGGCTTCGGCCGCATCCGCGCCATCACGCAAGGCCCGGACGACTTGATCTATGTCGTAATCGACGACCGCCGGGGCGGTGGCCCCACGCCGATCGTTCGTCTGGAGCCCGGTGATGGGACTCAGGCTGGCAGGTGATTAGCAGAGGCGAGATCTCGGGACTCTCTCCTCCAAACATTGCTGATGCGCAGCTGAACCGGTTCCGTGGCACGTTTCACGCCCCGGGGTCTAGCAGATTACATCGTTGCCCAGTTCGCGCTCCCAGAATCCGGCACTGTTGGGACGCTGAGGCCTTTCGATATCAGCTGAGACCTCACATCGCCCGATCCCCCCACTCCCAGAGGACGCTCCCGTTGCCAATGTGGGAGTTGCCGATTCGGGTGAGTAGCAGGTTTTTGACGGTCAGTTCCAGTCTAGCGTCGGTCCACACCGCCGTTGATGTGGAAGGTCTGGCCGGTGATATAGCTAGATTCATCGGACGCCAGGAATGCATATAGATTGGCGAGTTCCTGGGGGATCCCCAGACGCCCCAACGGTATGCGCCCCAAATTCCGGGACTCAGGCGCCATATCCTCGATGCTCGTGGCTGCTTCATCCCAACCTCCCGGCACGACGTAGTTGACCCGGATGTTGTGCGGCCCGAGCTCCACTGCAAGGGAGCGCGTCAGGCCGAGAGCGCCCATCTTGGAGGCACACACGGCAGACCTCCGTGCCGCTCCCGCGAAAGAAGCGACGCCCGACAAGTTGACGATGCTCCCGCCTCCGTTGGAGATCATGCTTGGAACGCAGGCCTTTGCGCAGAAGAAGGGTCCGTCCAGGTTGGCGGCCATTACGGCTCGCCATTCGGAGGTGCTCATCTCCGTAAAGGGATAAAGCGGACGAAAGCCCACGTTGTTGATGAGCACGTCGACCCGGCCGAACCGAGTGAGCACCTCGTCTACCATCCCGTTGACCTGCTCCTCATCGCCTACGTCGGCTAGCAGCGCCAGTGCCCTGACGCCCAGGGATTCGGCTTCGCGGGCGACGGCCTCAGCCTCCTGTCTATTGGTGCGCGCATTTACAATGACATCCGCTCCCCGGCGGGCCAGCTCGAGTACCCCAGCGCGTCCCAGATTGCGTCCTGACCCAGTCACTAGAGCGACCTTCCCGTCCACCCTCGTCGAGGATACGGGGACGGCGGAACCGACCAGCGGCAACGCCATCGCTGCTCCCATACCACCTAGGGCACTCCGTCGTGAAACAGGCTTTCCAGTTCCGATCTCCATGACTCGACTCCCTTTTTGGGTCGGTTGATCGATTTGCCCGCTATCCCTTTCGTTGGCCCGCGCAGAAGTAGATCATTGTGGTCCCGCCCGCCTCTCCACGGTCACGGTACCGAAAACGATCAGAACTACACCGTTTCGCTGGGGTCGGCAACTTGGGCGGCAACAATTCGCCGCCGAGGTCAGGTGCTGCCGGATCGCTGAGCCTGGGGGCAGGCCGCCTTCGGTCGGCGGCTAAGACTTAAAAGAGCGAGGCAAGACAGTCACTTGGCTGTAGCGGCTCTTTTCCGTGGCCTTCTTTATTTCGGTTCTCACCGACTTAATAGCCTTCTTCAACTTTGGGCGAGTGAGTGCTCCCGCCGCAAGGAATGGGGCCATCCACCTGGCGATGGTACTTACCATCGCTGAATCGATGGTGGCGCCTGCGGGATCGACTCGCGCTGTTGTGCAATAGTGTAGGTACTCCGCCTTCACGCCGAACTCCTCGACGAGGTTCTGAGCCTGGTCGAAGGTGAGATTCGCAGGCTCTATCGCAGCCTCTTCGGCGGAGTGCCAGCGTCCGGCGTCCTGCCGGTCCGCCTCCACAGCCGACTCAACATTCTTTGTGTATTCGTCACTTATTCGAGGGTCCGTAGGTAGTCGGCCCACTCTCCAAGGCATCCCGCCGCTCGTTGAGGCTCTCTGGGTGTCGCACCCAGGGCCGGCCATAATAAACATATGTTCCACCCGCCGCAAGCAGAGGCGTATTTCTCGCGCACTGCACCGCAGATCTCCCACCCTCTGGGGTTTGCGTTCCCCCACTTCCGTCTCGTAACGACGGGCTTTTTGGGCTATCTGGCCCCTAGCAATGTTAGGGGCTTTCTCATGGGGTATTGGGAGGAGTGCTGGGACTCTGAGACACGGGATGAGGGCATCCGATCTTCTTGTTCGCTGCTCGCGAGCTGTGCAACCCGGCAATTCAGAGGTTCCTTGCCTGGCTCGCAGGCCGGGTCTAATCATAAGTCCCGGGAATCACCCGAGGCAGAATCGAACCAGCAAGGGGCGCACGCTCCCAGCCCTCCAGAGTGGAGATCAGGAAGATGAGCACTAGGTGGCTTGTGATAATCTCGGCAGTGGGCCTTTGCGCCTTTGCGGTTCCTGGCGAAGGGGTCGCGCAGGACGAGCCTCTTGGATTCTTCATCACCAGTGTGGGCTCTGGGAACGGTGGAGATCTGGGTGGCCTTGACGGTGCCGACGCGCACTGTCAGACGCTTGCCCAGGGTGTCGGGGCCGGGGACAGGACGTGGCGGGCCTATCTGAGCACCCAGACTTCCGGTGGCCAGCCGGCGGTCAACGCGAGGGACCGAATTGGGGAGGGGCCGTGGTTCAACGCCGCGGGTCTCCAGATCGCGGCTAATGTGGCCAACCTACACTACGACAACTCGAACCTCAGATACGAGCACTCCTTGAACGAGCGCGGAGAGACGGTGAACTCCGGCGCGAGTGGGGACTCGCCGAGCATGCATGACATCCTCACGGGGACCCAGCTCGATGGTACCGCGTTTCCCGTCGGCGAAGATCGGACCTGTAACAATTGGATGAGCAGCGGAGAGGGTAGCGCCATGTTGGGCCAGCATGCGCTATCCCGTGCGGATCTGTTGTGATCATTGAACTTACGGGATTCGGCGGTCTAGTTCCCGCTGTTTGATTCCCGCCGATTGGGATTCAGCCCCGCGGCCTGCGGCGGCTCAGGATCGCCTGCCTGAGCTGCGCCTCGTCCGGCTGCTGGTAGCAGCGGAGGACCGTCTTGGCCGCCTTCCAGCCTCCGAGCTCGCAGAGCACCTTGAGCGGCAGGTCCATCAGGTCGCTGGCGAACTTGCGCCTGAGCGAGTGCCAACCCCGCCGCGCCTTCGGCTCCAGTCCCGCGAGCGTCTGCGCCTTCTTCCACCACTGATAGGCGGAAACGCGGTGAATGCACCGCGTGGCATCCTTCGACGAGGGCAGCACCGGGGCATTCCCGGTCCCGCGGCTCATGCTTCGCCCTTCTTCCAAGACGGCGAGCGCCTCGGCTGTCAAGGGCGTGGTGTGTTCATACCCCGTCTTCTCGTGTTCCGCCCGCCACCGCACCATTCCGCCCTCGATGTCGATGTCCGACCACCGAAGGTTGCGAATCGCGCCGATCCGATGCCCGGTCTCGTGGGCGAGCACGAGGGCGACGCGGAATCGCCAGCCGACCTGCCGCGAGACCCGGAGAAGCGCTTGGTATTCCTCTGCCGTGAGAACAACCCGGGTGGGGTTCTTCTCCCTAGGCTTCCTGAGACCCTTCAGCGGGTTCCTTTCGAGGAGCGGTCGGCCATGTTCGTCCCTCGACCTCGCCGCCCAGTTCAGCACCGCCATCAGGAACGTCAGGTCCCATTCGATCATCCGGTTGCCCACGGGCTTTCCACTGGGGCCGACCCTGCCCGCGCGGCGCTCTCGGATGAAGCGGTCCCAGTCCCGCTGGGACAAGGTTTCGGGCCTTCGGTCCGTGCCGAAGAACTTGAGGAACATCGCCATCGCGGCTCTGTCCCGCCGCCGGGTCGTCTCGCCCTTGGTGGGCGTCACCTCTTCACCGTAGATGTCAAAAAGCGTCCCCAGCGTGAGCGGCTCGGGCTCGGCGTTCTTCTTGCCGTTCAGCTCCGGCCCGGCGAAGCCCGCGGCGAACTCGTCCGCCTGCGTCTTCGCGTGCCTCCAGTCGCGGTGCTTCAGCGACCGGGTGAGCCTGCGCCCGTTCTCGCGCCACTCGATCTGGTACAAGCCGGTCTTGGGATCGGGGAAGACCCTCACCCGGTTCCGGCCCCATTCGCCGGCGCCATAGCTGCGCCGGACTCGTTTCGTGCGTGCCATCATTCGATTCCTTTTTCGATGATGGACTGCACGATCTGCACGTTGGAAACGTCGCGTCAGCGGGGCTTCTCCGCCAGTCGCGGCTCGGCCGGCGCATGGGCCTTCCGGGGCAGGTCCCCGCGGGCGATCCTGGGCGCACCGGGGCGTCCGGCGTTGGGAATCCGGCCGTCGCGGACCAGGCGGCCGAGGTGGTCGGCGGCGGGGAGCTTCCCGCGCGCGCCGCGCCGGGTGCACGGCTCGAGCCAAACCCTCGAGACCGAGAGGCAGACGCTGCCGGCGAGCAGCAAGGCGATGCCCGGCGCCGCGTAGGTACCAGAGGTGGATCACCGTGTGTAGGCCCGGATCGTGGTAGGCGATCAGGTCCAGCACGGGATTCCCGCCGATGCCCGGAAACGGCGCCAGGAACGCGCGGACCGTGGCCGCCGTCAGGGCCACCCCGATGATGACCAGCGTCCAGGGCCTCATCGGTCCAACACCCTTCCCGGAGGGACTGCTCTGGCTGGGAGCGACCCCGCAGCGGAGGGGACGATGGGGATGCACATCGCCATCCTCCCCGATGCCGATCGAGGCATGCCGAGATGGGGGGTCGCTCCCAGCCACGGCCAAGGAACGCGGATCGGCAACGCCGCCCCGCTGGCCGTGGCGCAACCGAAAGCGCGCCAGCGACATCGACGGCCGGGGCCGTGTCCGGCCCAACGGCGATTTCTTGTCCGGCGATCCCCAAAGTGAACCGGACACGCAGGAATCGCCACCGGAACCCGCATCCGGCGGTCATTACAGGCCTCGCGACAGCCCTTCCCGATCGCAATGCCGTGAAGTCGTCGATCGTCGCTTCGGAGGGCGCCGGCCGGGAGCTCGACGAGCCGCCCGGGGTCGTGCCCGAGGCCCTCAACCCCGAGTGCGACGGCTACGAGCGGGCCGCCGGGGAGATCGGCGTCGGCGCACGGGACGTGCCGTGTGCGGCACGCGACCGGGGAACCCGGCGACACCGGGGAGGGCGCGGGCCACCGGCCGGGGGTTCCCGGCTCGGCCCTTCACCTCGATGAACCGGAAGCGGCCGGCCCCGCCGTCCCGGACCCCGCCTCCGGGGACCGTCCGCAGGGTGTCTTCGGCGGCCGCCGCGGCGGCGGCGATCTCCGGGGTCAGAGGGGGCGTAGCCCCCCGCCAGCCTCCGCCGGGGACGCACGGAGTGTGGCCCCAAGCGGTATGCTGGCTCCCCGGCCTTAGCAGCGTCCGACAAGCCTGTCGCCGACGTGTCCGAGACTCGGTGGCGGAGCACCCCCGCGAACGCTCCGGGGAACCCGTTCAGCGGGCCTCGCAAAGCACGGTCGCCGGTGGGGTGGAGGCTAGCGATGCCGGGGCGTCCATGTACCCCGAAGCCGTAGCGGCGAATGATTCTGCTAGCGCCCCTGTCGATGGACACGGGCATCAGTTCGGCCGTGGGGTGGTTCAACCTGACTACGCGTCTCCTCCGTCGTTTCGCCTCGTTTGGTCGTGCTGCCCTTCACGCTTCGGTGACCCGAAGGGCAACATCCTACGGATTTGATCCGCAATTGGTTTCACATCCAGCCGGGGGCGGCCGCACCAGCGGCTTGTTCAAATGCTCCTGCCGGGGTCCCCCGGAGACCGCGCCAAGGGAATGGTCCGACGGAAACGGCATCCGAACGAAGCGCGGGTCCCTCCGAGAAACTGCGAACCTGCCACCGACATCGAAGCGCTCCCGCGATCCAACCGAGCCGGTGTTACCGCGCACCCAGTTTCGACGATGCTGGCCGACCGCCGCGAACCCGTTCGTCGTGGTATCTTCCGAAGTCGCCCGAGATCGCGACCTTGAGTGGGCGGCGCGTCCGAATCGCTAGGAAGGCAGGATGGCCGGGCCGAACAAGAAGCTGGTTGCTGCAGTGGAGGCGTACTTCGCCGATCTCCGGCGCGTGCGCGCATCCGGCGGCGCGACGGGGGAGCGCTCGTACTATCCGGCGCTGGAGGGCTCTACATGATCGCCACGAATCTCAAAGGTGTGTCCAGCATGAAGCTCCATCGTGACCTGAACATCAAGCAATCCAGCGCGTGGCATCTAGCCCAGCGCATCCGCGAAGGCTTTGTGGACGGCAGAAAGCTGGATGGCGAGGTCGAGATTGACGAGACCTACGTGGGCGGTAAGGAGCGCAACAAGCACTCATCGAAGAAGCTCCGCGCTGGCCGTGGTCCGGTCAGCAAGGTGGCTGTGGTGGGTGCGAAGGAGCGTGGGGGGAAGATCAAGGCTTCTCTGGTAGATGGTACCGACGCTTGCATCCTCAGTGATTTCGTGGCACAATCTGTCCAGCCTGGAGCGAAGGTCTACACTGACGATCACAGGGGGTACGTCAACCTGCGGAACCCGGTCACCCATGAAACCGTCAAGCATTCCGTAGGTGAGTACGTCCGAGATCAAGCCCATACGAACGGCATAGAGTCGTTCTGGGCGCTTCTCAAGCGCGGCTACCACGGAACTTACCACCACGTGAGCGAAAAGCATCTGGGGCGATACGTAGCCGAATTCGCGGGGCGTCACAACCAACGTTCAGACCACACTATTGACCAGATGGCCGGAATGGTGCGTAGCATGGACGGGAAGCGGCTTCGGTATCAGGATCTGGTAGCATGACGAAATACTAGGGAGAAAGGTATTGGCGAAATCACTTGATGGCATGGACTTTATCGACCGTATGTCAGAAGTCACTAGCCGCATGAGAAAGCGACTAGACAAGATCGATACGGAAGAGGCAACTAAGAATGCCCTAGTGATGCCCTTCATAGACCATGTGCTCGGATACAACGTATTCGATCCACTGGAGGTTGTACCGGAATTCACAGCCGACATCGGTACGAAGAGGGGCGAAAAAGTTGACTACGCGCTCTTCCAAGACGATACGCTAGTCATGCTATTCGAGTGCAAGCGATACGGCGCGAATCTCGACAAGGAGCCAGCGTCACAGTTGTATCGCTACTTCAACGCGACACAGACGCGTTTCGGCGTCCTTACGGATGGCATAATCTATCGGTTCTTTTCGGATTTGGAAGAACAGAACAAGATGGACTCAAAGCCGTTTTTTGAGATCAATCTTTTAGACTTCAACGAGGCCGAGGTAAATGAGCTTAGACAGTTCACAAAGACATCTTTTGATCTTGAACAGATTCTCGGCACTGCCAAAGATCTCAAGTACACCCGTGAGATAAAGAGGCTGTTAATAAACGAGTGGTCCGAACCGTCTGACGATTTCGTTCGCTATATCGCTGGGCAGGTTTATGACGGTTCAAGAACGAAATCCGTGATCGACCAGTTTTTTCACATTACGAAGAAGGCACTGAATCAGTTCTTGGCCGACCGCATTAATGCCCGGCTTAAGTCCGCGTTACAAGACCATACGCCAGAATCACAACAGGACGAACCGACATCCGAATCGCTTTCTGAGGAAGAAGGTGTGTCCCAGATAGAAACCACCGAGCATGAGTGGCAAGGCTATTTCGCTGTAAAGGCAATCGTTAGCCAGGATGTATTGCCGGATCGTGTTACGATCCGTGACCGAAAGACATACTGCGGGGTGTTACTGGATGATAATAATCGTCAGCCAATCTGTAGGCTTCATTTCCATAGGACTCAGAAATATTTAGGACTGTTTGATGATAACAAGAAAGAACAAAAGGTGAAGATAGAGTCAATCAATGATCTTTTTCAGTATGCGGATCAGCTACGAGAAGCGGTTAGGCGATATGATGTGACCAACAGTGAGGACGTGGAAGAGGCCACTTGAAAAAGGAAAATACACACACACATGAACAAGAACAAAGAGAAACCTATTCTCGGGCGTCCACCAACTCGCGTTGTGAAGATCGACGCTACCGCGTCTGAGATCGTGCAAGCCATCTTCCGCGTGTACAGAGATGGTAATGACCTGACAGTTGGCCCTCGCCGGAGCTGTGTCTAGGCTGCCTTCGTCTTAGCCTCCTCCTTGCTGGCCTTGGCGGCCTTCCTGGCGTCGGTGAGACCGGCCTTGAAGACCTGATAGGGCGTGCGGCCCTCCATGGCTCGACCGCGGTGCGGCCGCTTGCGGTTGTAGGTCTCCAGATACGCCTCGAGGTCTTGCTGCATCTCCTCGACGGTCTCGTACCAGGTGGTGCGGCCCTTCACCCTCAAGTGCTCGATGTCCTCGAGCTGAAGGAACAGCTCATAGGGGTGACGGTCCGGACGGCCGCAGAACTCGCGGCCGTTGTCGCTGAGCACGGTCTTCACCCGGACCCGGTGCTCATCGAAGAACGGCAACACGTCGTTGTTCATCACCTGCACCGCCGTGAGCGGGAGCTTGCTCGTGTAGAGCCGGCCCCAGGCGTAGCGGCTGAAGCAATCGAGCGCGGTCTGCAGGTACACCTTGCCGACCCCCTTCAGCGTTCCGACGAAGAACGTGTCCACGGCGACGAGGTCGCCCGGGTAATGGACTTCGATGTGGCGCTCCCGGAACTCGGGACTGAAGCGCTCCAGCAGCTCGATCTGCTCGTCGGTCAGCTTCAGCTTCCGTTCCCTGGCCGTCTCTTCGAGCCTGAGCATCCGTTCGTGCTTCGTGGTGAGGCCATGCCGGCTCCACACGCCCCGTACGCCTCCTGAGCTCACCTGGATCCCTCCGAGCAGCAACTCGTCCGCGACCCGCTGAGCTCCGTGCGTCGGAGCCTCCAAGGCGTGGGCCAAGACCGCCTGCTCAATCTCTTCACTCACCCGGTTCGGGTGCGGTCCCTTCGGCCCCGGAAGCTGGTCGATCAGCCCCTCGGCCCCGTAAAGCTGGAAGTTCCTCCTGATCTCGTAGAACTGCTGCCGGCTGTAGCCCACGATCTGGCACGCCTTGCTCACGTTGCCGAGCTCCTGGGCCAACTGTAGCAGGCTCAGCTTGCGGCGCGCTATCTTCTCCCTCTGGACGGTGGTCATCTTCTCTCCCGTGCTAAGTGAGTGACTTCGACATCTCTCAATTAGCTCCGGCGAGGGCGGCTGGCCACCGTCCTCTCTCGTGGTCAACTGTCAGGTCATTACCATCTCAGCACATTCCGCGCAGCCAAGCCCCTAGACCCGAGCATTCGCGTTACGAATAACCCTCGTAAGAAGGGTTGACGTATCGGGCCTTGGCTAGTTTGCGGGACAATTCCCTTTGCTAAGGAACTGCGTGACCTGTTCGCCACTGACAAGGAGGTGCCTGAGAGTGAAGACCGTTCGCCACGCTTCTAGTGCCCCATCCCTCTTGTCCGCATCTGCCTCTCGCGCGAGCCCTCCCAACGAAGAGTGGATCTCATCGGAGAAATGCACCTCCCGTGGCCTCGGAATGACCCTTCTGATTCGAGTTTCGCAGTAGAGCGCCGCCAAATCTCCGGGATCCCCGCTGCCGCAATACTCGATGCCCTCGTCCGCGAAACACCCACGCGCGATGTCAGCTAGGTCAGCTAGGAAGTCCACGTTCTCCGTTACCATTTGATCGACGGTGTCGGCTCCGGTCCTCGATCTCGGTCTAGACCGCCACATCACGTCAGCTTGTTGAATCTATCAGCAGAGCACTTCCAAGGTCCCCGCCAGATGCGCTCAGTCGGGATTGGCCCGCCGCACCGCCGTGATCGTTGCCGTGGGCGCCGGACTCGAAAGCCAGTACCCTTAGCGGGCGATCCTCAACGAGCTCGCGACCGTCTGCACGCCCTCCGCCGTGTCAACCGCGCCAATCAAAGCGATTCCCAAGTGTCCCAGCGCCGTCCCGGAGCAGCATTGAGCTCTGCCAGCCGGCACCTACATCGCCGCACGATACCGCCCGTTCCAACACCACCCGGGTTCAGCTATGTTGGAACACTTGGTCGCCCGGAAGTCGCTTCGGCATGCGCTGCACGGATGGTTGCTTGTGTTAGCCGAAGTCCCGCCAATTGATACGGTTTTCCCGCTGCTACAGTACGGCGGCACCAGACATTGCCTAGAGGCAAGAAACGCAGATCGTGCAGTCCTGTATGAACTTAGATGATTTCCTGCCGGGATTCTGGCTACCTCCAGTCCGCTGGGCCACCATGATCGGTTCACATTCCAGACTCCGGGCTCACCGTGGAATCAATCCCACCCGAGCCAGGGTTGCGCGCAGGAGCAACTCGTGGCGACCGGCGGTGCGGGCTTGTTCTACTGTTTCGCGGCCGATTGAGCTGGGAGCCTACCTTCTAGGATCGAGGCGCACCGGCTGATAGTGGCTGGTGCACCCCTGGGCGGGGTGGAACTTCTTCTCCGCTGAGCTGCGGGAGGGAGCAGATCGAGACCCACCTGACGAGGGGCCTGCTGGGCTATTCGGCCCCTAGAGCTTTCCTTGCAGGCTTTAGGAACGGCGGGCATCTTTGTGCCGTTGGGCGCAGTTCCCGTCTCTCTAGCCGTGCGGGACCATGAGCGACCCCTCCGATCCCATTAGCAAATTCAATGTGGCCCTCAAAGGCTGCTACCGTGTCGATCGCGAGGGCATTCACCTAGCGAGGTCCAAACTTAACGAGGCAGAGAAATGAAAGCGCGCTGCCCCACCATTCTTCTTGTGGTTTTCTGCGCGACCGCGGCCCAGGGCGTGATGTCGACTACAGCGGCGCAAGCTCCGACCAGCGATGCCGGAGGGTGGGAGGTCCCGCGCACATCCGATGGTCACCCGGACCTGCAGGGAAACTGGACAAACGTGACGCTCACTCCGTTTGAGCGCGAAGAAGGCAGAGGTCCCGTGTTCACACGGGAGGAAGTCGAGGACCTCGAGCGGGGAACAGACGAGTGTCCCCCTAACCCAGGGAGCGTCGAGTGCGGAAGGGAGGACAACCGAGGGGATGAGTCTCTGAGTGATGAGCGTCGACTGCGCGGCGCGGCGTACAACGAGGTCTACTTCGATGGCGGCTCGACGGTAGCGATCGTCAATGGCCAACCCCGAACGTCTCTGGTGACGCGTCCGTCAGACGGCCGCCAACCGGCTCTGACGCCCGAGGGCGAGCGGCGCCTCGAGGAGTACGAGGCGCTCCGGGACCAGTTTGGCCAATACGACCACCCGGAGCTTCTATCACTGGTCGTGCGCTGCGTCGTTTGGAGCGGCGGACCCCCGATAATCCCCAACAGGGCGTATAACAACAACTACACGATTGTCCAGACCGCCGATCACGTGCTGATCATGACCGAGATGATTCACGACGCGAGGGTCATCCGGCTAGGCGAGCCCAGAGCGCTCCCGGACAACGTGCGTCCCTGGTTTGGCGATTCCTGGGGTCGGTGGGAGGGTGACGTACTCGTTGTAGAGACCACCAACATCCACCCCGATCAGATATCCCGAGGAGTCCCTCCCTCGGAAGATCTCAAGGTGATCGAGCGCTTCAGCCGTGTGGATGAGGAGACGATCCTCTACGAGTTCACGATCGACGACCCCATGACCTACACGAGCGTCTGGGGGGGCGAGATTCCGTTCAAACGGTTGAACGGCCAGGTCTACGAATACGCTTGCCACGAGGGCAACTACTCTCTCTCCAACATCCTAAGCGGCGCCCGATATCAAGAGAGGATGGAGGCGGAGAGCCAGGGCCGCTGACCGCTAGAGTTCTGGATGACCACCGATCCCATCTCCGCTCTGCATCCTGACGGCGATCGGTTCATCCTCGCACGAAATGGCACCGCCGCCGCGGAGCCGGGTGGCGATGCTTCGCAGCCAGAGCGCCTGATCCTCGTCCAGAACTCTTTCGAGGAGTTGAAGCAGGTGGTGGGGGATCGCTAAGCCCGAATCCCGACCGTTGGGAAAACTGCTGGGACGCCGAGGCCTTTCGATATCTGCTGAGGCCTTACCTCGCCTGGTCCCCCTCATCTCAGAGGCCGAGTCCTTGCGGTCGGCTCTACTCGGTCCTTGCAACACCTGATTCGATGAACTCGAAATGCGGCGGGCTGATCACCCTTGGGGGTTCGAGTCCCCCGCCTCCGTCCCGTAACGACGGGCTTTTCGACCCACGTAGCCCCCGGTATTGCCGGGGGCTTTCTTAGTGGGCGTTGGGAGGGTTGTTGGGACGGGGAGAGACGGAGGTGTGACCGAGCTGGCCCTTTCTAAGGCTCTTGCGATCGCACAGCGGCGAGGCTATGAACGGACCGTGACCCAGCGTCACGCGGGTCCGCGGAATCAGAGTGAGACGGCCGAGGAACAGAGAGCCTTTATGGCGGTCAATGAAAACCTGACTCGATTCATCCGAGACGCACTGAATCGGGGCCTGTCACGGGATCAGATCCGAAACGCACTCACTCAGGCCGATTGGTCGGAGGAAAGCGTGCAAGCTGCCCTTCTATCGTTTGCTGAGGTCGATTTTCCCATCGCCGTACCCCGACCCCGACCGTCGCTTTCAGCTCGGGAGGCGTTCGAATATCTGGTCCTGTTCGGGACTCTCTATATCAGTGCCTATAGCCTAGGGAACCTTCTCTTCCAATTCACCAACTTGGCGTTTTCGGACCCGCTTTGGTCGCAGGACCAGATCGACGCGATACCAGAGGCTATCCGGTGGTCGATCGCGTACCTGGTGGTCGCGACCCCTGTCTTTCTTTACGCGGCCCGGACCAATAGCCGAGCTATCGCTCTCTCACCGACGAGGCGAACATCTCCGGTGCGTCGGTGGCTGACGTACCTGACCCTGGTGATCGCGGCTGGAGTTCTCATCGGTGATTCCACCAGCCTGGTCTACAACCTGCTAGGTGGCGAGATCACGATTCGATTCCTTCTGAAGGCCCTGACAATGGCGATCATCGCTGGTGCTGCCTTCATCTACTATATCGCAGATCTTCGCCGAGACGAGCAGGAGATAAGTGGGTGAAGCTATCACTCGGCAAGGCCATATTGGCGGTCGCCACAACCATGGTCGTGGTCTCAATCATCGCCGGGGTGCTCGTGGTGGGATCACCGAACGAAGGCCGCCGCGAACAACTTGATGCGGAACGAATTGCCGACCTCACGGGGATCGTGACGGCGATCGATTCGTTCTGGATCCGTAACGAACGCCTGCCAGCATCTCTTGCCGAATTGGCGGACGATCCCCGCGTCCATGTGAACACCGTCGATCCCGACTTAGGCGAGTCATACCACTATGAGTTGTTGCCTGAGGATACCTACCGGCTTTGTGCTGAATTCGATCGCGAGTCGCCGGCACCAGCGGGGCGGACGGCGGTTGACTTCTGGAGTCACGGGGTGGGCCGCCGCTGCTTCGACGTAGCGGTCAATACAAGGGGGTAGAGAACAGGTGAAAAGTCTGTCCAACAGGCGATTGCAGCAGTCGCGTATGCCTGGACTGGCCCGAGAACCTGTTGATTACCTCCTCCTGATGATGCTCCCCTCCTTCAGGCTGCCGTTGAAACCAGTCTGGATCATCTCCAGGCCCGGCTGGGCTGGGCCGAGGACGAGCCTTCGACGCTTGAGGAACCACTCGAGTTAGGAGTACGGAATGGCACTCCGTGCGCTCCCCAGCTTACATACCGCCCACCTCATACTTCGTGAACGCAGAGCCTGCATCGCTGAGCGAGGCCGGTCCCTCGGCCACGTAAACGTTGCCATCCGCGTCCACTCCTACGCCCTCGCCCGTCACGCCATGGTAGGGCCGGCTGTCTGAGTCCCACGGCGGGATGTAGCCCACGAGCACGTCCCGATCGACGGGGCCAATGCGGACGCCGTTCCTCCAGTTGATATGCCGGAGCCGGTTGGACTCGGAGTCGATGGCGTACACCAACTCGTCCTCGGTGATGAAGAGGTCGCTGATGCGCCCGTACTGATAGCGCGAATCCAGATAGTTGCCATCCTGGTCGAAGATCTCCAGGCGGTGATTCCCCCGGTCAGCGACCCAAAGCCGGCCCTGAGAGTCGAACTCGAGGGCGTGTGGCGTGCGGAACTGACCGTGATCCGTGCCGATCTCGCCCCACTCCATGATGTACTCGCCGTCCGGCGAGTATTTGACGATGCGGCCGGTCAGCCCCGCCGCGCGCCCCTCGGCCATCTGCTCATCCGTGACCATGCCCTGACCGCTGTGGCCGTCCGCGACGAAGATGCTACCGTCGGGCGCGACGATCACGTCGTTGGGCTGGTTGAGGCGATCCGGGCCGTTCCCAGGCTGGCCGGCGACACCGAGGCTCAGCAGCAGCTCGCCGGTCCGGCTGAACTTGTGGACCTGGTGACCTTTGGTGCCCTCGGCATTGCCGGCGAAGTCGGTGACCCAGACGTTCCCCTCGTCGTCCGCATAGATGCCGTGGGGCGTCACGTAGATTCCGCTGCCGAAGTTAGCGAGGATCTCCCCGGTGTTGCGGTCGAATTTGAAGATGGGGTCTACAGGGTTACTGTCGCAGTTGATCCCGGGTCCACCCGCCGAGCCCGATGCGCAGCGCTCATACCCCCAGACGTGGCCGTCCGTCGGGTCGATGTCGAGGCCGGCGGTGGAGCCCCACTCCCGTCCCTCGGGCAGGGTCGCCCAGCTCCCGATACGTCTCGGGTTCGGGTTCGGGAGTCCCTCACCGGTGACCGGGTTAACTGCCGCAGCGGTCATCGCGGCCGGTGGAGCGGACTCCGCGGTGCACCCCGCGAGAATCGCGGCACCAAAAAGCGCGGACATTAGGAGTCGTAACGATGACATGGTCCCCTCCCCATGCGAATCTCGATTTCGCCGCGGCATGGCCGCGAGCGCAGGAATCAGGAACATTGGCGGTCATCACGCGGCGCGCAAACCAGACACCCGCGAGATTGAGAGACCTCCGCGTCACTCCCGGTCCGGCGGCATTTGCCCGAGAGAATGGGAGACGGCGAACTGAAGGAGGGGTGTCTTGGCTGACAAGCCGGTTCCAACGCTGATCGATTGGATGGGCGGGACGTCCGTCGTAGAAGAGTTGATCGAACGCTTCTACGAGGCTGTAGTAGAGGATGCTCTTCTGCAGCCACTATTCGCGGAGATGGACGGCCAGCATTTTCGGTACGTGGCGATGTTCATCTCAGAGGTGTTTCGTGGGCCAGAGGCGTACTCAGCAGAGCGCGGCGGGCACCGCAACATGATCCGGAAGCACATCGGGAAGGGCTTCACCGAGGAACAACGACAGCGGTGGGTCAGCCTCCTCCTTCAAACCGCTGATGAAGTCGGAGTTCGAGACGATCTGGAGTTCCGATCCTCGCTCACGGACCTTAAGACCCTACACTACAGCCGCAGGGCACGCCTTTCGGACTCAGCTGACGAAACGGCGTTTGAGCGCTGCCTACGAAGGTTGCGCTCATGGTCCTGAAGCCCGAGTTGGCCGCGGTGGTTGGTCGTGCACCCTACTAATCGTGGAGCTGTCCCGCTTTGGTGGACAGGTAAACACTGAGGTCTTGATCCTATCTCCCTTGCTGGGGAGTCGAAAGCTTCCCTCGCGCAGCGGGGGAGTAGAAGGCAGGTTCACGCCGCAGCCCTCCGGCTTCGTTCGAAATTGACGGGCGACTCGTAGCCGAGCGCCGAGTGCCTTCGGCGCGGGTTGTAGAAGCCCTCGATGAAGTCGAAGACGGCCATCTTGGCCTCCGCCTGAGTGCGAAAGCGCTGCCGATCGAGAAGCTCGCACTCGAGCGTCGCGAAGAAGCTTTCGCACAGGGCGTTGTCGTAGGCATCGCCCACCGAGCCCATCGAGGGCCTCACGCCCACCTCCTTGCACCGCAGCCCGAACGCGATCGATGTGTACTGCGTCCCCTGGTCGCTGTGATGGATCACCCGTTGGGGTCGACGCTGCCAACTCGCCATGTTCAGGGCATCGAGCACGAGCTCCGAGCGAAGATGAGCCGCCATGGACCAGCCCACCACGCGACGGCTCCAGGCGTCCACCACTACGGCTAGGTAGAGAAAGCCGGCCCAGGTCGGGATGTAGGTGATGTCGGCCACCCAGAGCCGGTCGGCAGCCTCGGCTGTGAAGTCTCGGTCCACGAGATCGGGAGCCGGCCGAGTATTTCGGTCTCGCTGAGTCGTTCGAGGCTTGTAGCGCCTACGGCTCGCACCCTGGATCCCGGCCTCTCTCATCAACCGGCCGACGCGTTTGCCTCCAACCCGCTCGCCGGCTTGCTGGAGCTCGGCATGGATGCGCGGCCGCCCGTAGACCCTCCGGTTCTCTTCGAAGATCGCCTCGATTCGCCTGCGAAGCTCTCTGTCGCGCCGCGCCCTGGCCGAGGGAGGGCGCTTCAGCCAGGCGTAGTAGCCGCTGGGGGAGAGACCCAGAACACTGCACAGCACACGCACGGGGTGGTCCGCCTGATTCGTCTTCACGAACTCGAACCCCGATCGGGGATCGAGTTGCTCTCCCGAGCAAACCAGGCGGCGGCTTTTTTTAGGATCTCCTGCTCCATGCGCAGCTGCTTGTTCTCTCGACGCAGCCGTCGGAGCTCCTCTCGCTCCTCCGTCGTTAGTCCGTCGCTGCGACGTCCTTCGTCCAGGTCAGCCTGCTTGACCCAATTGCGTATCGCTCCTGCTGAGGGCTCGAACTCCCGGGCCAACGCTTCCACAGACCGGCCCGATCGGACCAGCTCGACCATCTGCCGCCGAAACTCCGGCGGGTACGCCGCATGCGTCCTTGGCATCGTGGACTCCTCCTTTCTCCCTCACCCTTGAGGGGTCCACTAAACCGGGTCAACTCCATCGACAAATGAACCAAACCATTGGCCACGTCGCTTTGATCGTCAGAGACTACGGACGGGTCGAACACCCTAACCCCGCCCCCCTCGGGCTAGTCGTAGACCACACCGAAACGCTCCCTCTGCTTGGCGCTGCCTAGGGCGACGAGTGCCGAACCCTCGATCAACCGGTGGTCCGGCGGCACATTCGTGACGAGCTGACCGTTTTCCTGGACGGCGATTACGTTCAGGCCGGTGCGCGCGCCGATCTCGGCATCGGCGAGCGTCTTGTCTGCTAGTGAGGGCGGGAGCGGGACATAGAAGAGGTCCACCCCCTCGCCCAACATGATGAGTTCGCGCCCCTGCACAATCGAAAACACTGTTTGCACTCCGAGGGAGTCGTAACTCAAGACGAAATCCGCGCCGGCACGCTGGATGGCCTCGACATTCCGCTCGTGGGTGACCCGGGTGAGGATCCGCGCGTCGGGATTGAGCCGACGGCAGTAGACCGTGAGGTAAACGTTCATCGCGTCATCGTGGGTCGTAAGCAGGATGGACGGCGTCTCCTCGATTCCCGCCTCGCTGAGTATGTGCCGATCAGCGGCATCGCCGATGAACAGGCGGTTCGGGATGCCGGCGATCTTGGTCTCGAGCTCTGGTTTGCGTTCCACGATGTGCGAGGGGATCCCCCGCCGCTTGAGAGCACGGGCCGCCGATCGCCCTACCTTCCCACCCCCGATGACGAGCACCGGATTCGGATTGGCGTCATAAACCACGAGCACCTCGTTCAGCTCCTCGATACTCCGAGGCCTACCGATCGCGACGGGAACGCAGAGCTGGGACAATTCGAGGTCCGGTCGCGCGGGATGGAACCGACCGTGCTCCCACACCCCCACGATCGTGACGTCAACAAACTCGCGAAGCCTCGTGTCTCCAATGGTTCGGCCCTGAAGCGGCGTGTTGTGCACCGGGAACTCAGCGAGCAGAAGGTCGTGAAACTGGCCGATCACGTTGGCATGCGCCGTCCCCGCGCTCACCCGGTTGGCGAGGTGCTCTCCGAGCTTCCGCTTGAGGGGCAGCACATGCGTGGCACCGCTCAGCTCCAAAACGTCAATCGAATCCTCTACCTCGGCGAGAGCGATGACCGGCACTGATTCGGACAGCTCGCGCACAGTCAGGACGATATTGGAATTGACCGTATCCGAGGCGTTTGCTAACACGAGGCGCGCGCGCCCGGCACCGGCCCCACGGTAGGTCTCCACAGCGTCGATCTCTCCGGTGACAACCGGCCGACCCGCTTCCTGCATACGCATCGCGCGTTCGGGGTCAGTTTCGATCACATAGGCGGGCACCCCCGCCAATTCGAGCCGGCGGATCAGCCCCAGCGCGATGGGATCGTTGGCGCAGATCAGCACGTGATCGGAGATCTCCGACGGCACGGATTGGAGTGCTCGGATGCGGCCGCGAGTTCGCTGCGCGAGCCAGGGAGAATACACGAGCTGTATGAAGAGAAAGGGGAGGATGACAAGGAGCAGGATTATCCCGCTCATCAGCACTACGCTGCTGAACGCGCGGCCGAGGTCGGTCTCGAAGGTAATATCGCCGATCCCGAGGGTGCTCATCACGGTGAGCGCCCAATAGATCCCCGTGAACCAGGAGTGGTCTTGGCCTTCCCACGCCATGATCACGTGGAACAGCCAGCCGTAGATCAGGACGGCCGCCACAATCACTGCGAGGTATTTTGCGAACGGCACCGGCTGCCGGTGTCGCTTGCTGCGCTCGGTCACCAGCGCGGCCAGGTGGGAGCCAACGGTCTTCATATATGGGCAGTTTGATCGAAGCGTGCCTTCGGTCAGACGTCCGTTCGACACGCGAAGCCGATCGTCGCGGGCCAAGCTAAGCAAGTATCACAAGCTACGGCGTGGCCCCGCCAAAGGTCCACCAGGGCCTGTAAGATCGTAACGGCTCTTGTCGACCTCGTGAGACAAGTTTGGCGCTTACGTAGAAGTCGCTGCGTGCTACGTACAATGACGTAACGATAGTGGCCACGCCCCCGGCTATCGTGTGTCGACGATGGAGTGGTTTCGACAATGCTAGGCCTACCCTGACACAGCTGTGGAGGAACGCACATGGTCAAGGCACTCGCTGCAATGCTGTTCTCGGTCTCGCTTTGCGTTGGGTCCGTTGTCGACGGCAGCGCACAGCAGTCCACGACTGAAGGGTGGGTATTCGGTCTGGATCTCGGAGGGGCGGCCGTGTCGTTCCAGAACGAGCCCAGTGATCGAGGAGGACTGGTAGGCGCTCGGGTCGGGTACGGCGTCAACAGGATCGTCACACTGTACGCGGGCGCCTACGAGGCGGACGTCGACATCCAGGAGTTCGATAGGTTCGACAAAGTGACATTTGGCCACGTCGATTTCGGCGTGAGGCTGCACCTGGCTGATAGCCGCCGCTGGTGGGTCCCCTATGGCGACCTTGCCCTCACATTCTGGCCCGTGAGCGACGTTCTCGAGAACGGTGAGCAGACCACCACCGACTTCAGCGGAGTACCAACCTCCAGCCTGGGAGTCGGACTCGCCATGTACCTGTCTGAGACGTGGGTCCTCGATGTGAACTTCAAGGGAGGCCAGGGAGCGTTCAAAGACGTCGAGGTTGGCAACATCTCGGCTGGCAGGAGCCAACAACATTCACACACATTTCTCGACATCGACGCCGCGTCGGCTCGGTTCACGGTCGGCGTTTCGTGGTGGCCGTAGGTGGAGGTCTACTCCATGTCTCCCTTCACCTCCGATCGGGAGCAGCGCCTCTGGTTCTGGGCGCTCGCCGTCACGGCTGCCCATCTGATGGCGTTGACGAGGACTCTTAGTTGGGAGGAGCGCACCCACCTGTTCGAGTACGGCCCGCTGGCGGTCCTCATCCACCAAGCTCTCGCCGAGCGTCTGCGGCACGGCCGCCGGGTCCCGGGGCCACAGCTTGGCATCAAGGTCGCGCGAGCCGGATGTTCACGTAGGTTATCGAACCATTGATCTGATTGAACCAGTGCAGGGTTCCAGCCGGGATCACCACGAAATCACCAACCTCGATTTGGCGCGTCTCGCCGCCACGCGTGCCTGAAAAGCGATCCCCAGGATCTACACGTGTGCCGCCCGTCATAAGCGTGCCGCTACCGTCAATGACTAGATAGATCTCGTCGCGGGCAGGGTGGACGCTGGCGTCGTTGGGCTCTGATGGGAACCGGCGTCGCATGCGAACCTCTGGCGCGAAATCGTCAGGCGCTGAGATCTGTACACTTCCTCCACTGGACTCGCCCTGTTCGTCCAGTGCGGCCTCGATCTCGGCGATGGAAGTGTACGCGGCGGGAGGCTGCGGGGGGTCCTGCCCATCGACCACAGCAATCAAACACACAGGCAAAACCATTCCTAGCAAGACGGTTGTAAGCAGAACGGTTCGCATCGGTAGATGACCTCCTTGTCGTTCAATTCTTCCATCGTTGCGGCGGCCGCTGCCCCGATCGCACTTCAACGGTGTTTCTCCAGTTAACTAGTAGCTGGTTTTTCTTGCTCCGCATAGCAGCGCAGCGCATCTTCACCTCTCGCCACTCATTGCTCAGTTCCGCCATTCCCCTAAGAACCGGGACATATGGCCGACCCCTCCGAGAAACCCCTCAACAAGCTGATCGTCGAGATCCACGGCCGTGATCTGTGGCGGTCTTTGGCCCAAGACCTGGAAGGCTGACCGATGAACCCACTTGCTAGAATCTCCCTGCCCACGGCAGCAGTCCTGTTCCTCACCGGGGGCGTCTCGCTTGACACGTCGGACTATGCCCCACAGGTCCCGTGCTCCGACCTAGCCTCCATGAATTGGGGCGGATTCAGCGTGAAGCTGGCTGAGGATCGCGCAGCGCGTGAGGGTGTCCCAGCGCATTGCCTCGTTCAGGGCACGATCGACAGTGAGATCAACTTCGAGTTGCTTCTTCCGCGCCCAGCGACTTGGAACCGCCGTTTCGTGATGCGTGGTGGCGGGGGATATGTGGGGAGCATCGGTCGAGGGGACGAGATTCTTAGGCAGGGGTTCGCCACGGTCGGGACCGACACGGGACATCAGGGCTCCGCCAGCGATGCAAGCTGGGCCCTCGACCGCAGAGACCGAAAGGTCAATTACGCGTATCGAGCAGTCCATCTAGCTGCTGAGACCGCAAAGACGATTGTCCGTCTGCATTACGGCCGCGACATCGACTACTCCTATTTCACCGGGTGCTCGAACGGTGGCCGACAGGGGATGATGGAGTCACAGCGATTCCCGGACGACTTCGATGGGATTGTGTCTGGAGCGCCGGGCTACGACTGGGTCGGCTTCAGCACGTTGGGTGCGCGAATCCAACAGACGATGTACCCAGACCCGAACGACTTGACCGAACCCGAGGTTACCGCGGAGGTGAGACAGCTTCTTGGCGTCGCAATCCTCGAGGCATGTGACAACCTGGATGGAGTCCGGGATGGGATCCTTACCGATCCTCGAGACTGCGACTTCCGACCACGGAGCCTGCCGCGATGCCCTTCCGTAGAAGGCGGCCAGGGATGCGTGACGGCGGCACAGCTCCGAGCGATTCAGAGCGTGTACGCTGGGCTATCGGCCAACGGGCGACGAGTGCACCCGGGATTCCCACTTGGTGCGGAGATGGACTCAGGAGCTTGGGAACGCTGGATCACAGGTGGAGAGGACGCGTCGGGCCCCGGTACTCCAAGCCTCCTCTTCGCGTTCGGGACACAGTCTTACAAGTACCTGGTGTTCGATGACCCAGATTGGGACTACGCGTCCTACGACTTCTCGGACTGGATGAGCGACACTGAGGGAACTGCGGAGCTGGTCAATGCCACAGAGCCGAATCTGACTGACTTTGAAGTTGCGGGAGGCAAACTGATTCTGTGGCACGGCTGGTCTGACGCTGCAATCACAGCGCTCGGGACGATCAAGTACTACGAGGCGGTGCAAGAGGAGCAGCCGACCGCCGAGTCGTTTCTCAGCCTATTCCTGCTGCCGGGAGTGAATCACTGCGGGGGAGGCCCTGGACCCGCCCAGGTGGATTGGTTGGAGGTCATTCAGCGGTGGGTGGAAGACGGTGAGGCACCAGAACAGGTGATCGCGACCAGGCGGAATCCGAGGGGCGAGGTCGAGATGCGCCGACCCTTGTGCGCCTATCCGGCCAGGGCTGTCTACGCCGGAAGCGGTGACCCAATGAGAGAGGATAGCTTCTCGTGCATCACCCCCTGACCCGGCCGGGATGATCCCACGACCGACCCCATCAACCGTCTGAGGCGGGGATTACGTGGTGAGGGGGGAGGAGCATGCCTGAGCTGAATGAGCCGGCGTTTCGGGAGCAGGAGGAGCAGCGTGAGATCCTCCAGGGACTTGAGGAAGAGTTCTCCACCTACCGCAACGTCCTGAGCAGCAGCATGGCGACGAATCGTCGCCTCGAGGCCACTATTTCACGGCTTCTGGCTTGGTCAAACGAAGACCGGCCCGTCTTCGCCGCGGCTGAGGCTGACGCGGTGCTCCTCGGCCTGCTCCTAACCCCCACTTTCGACCCCGGTCAGGGCGCGCGGGACGCGCTTATGATCGCGCGTGAGCTGGACGAGGGGTTCTAGGCTTGCCGCGATGACGCAGCTAGAGTCCTCGGCCAAAGTGCCGGGAGCCAGACTAGACCAAGCTGCCATTCGGACCGCTCTGGTGTTCGAGTTCTGCCCCGCCCTCTTGGACGACCGGCCAGTGGCGGTCTGGATCCAGGCCCCTATTACCTTCAGCGTCAGCCGATAGTGGGTCCGTTGCAGCGCTCCCCAACATCTCCTTGCTGCCCGCTTTCCCCATCAGCATCTTCCCCTTTGGAACAGTTGGGCGCAGTTCTTATATCGGGAGTCCACCGCGTCTTTGCTTCAAGAGGAGGACCTACCATGTCGAATGGAGTACGAGGCGTGGCCACGTTGGTGCTAGGGGCAGCCCTGGCGATAGTCGTGCTTCCCGCGGACTTGCAGGCCCAGATGGGACCGAACCCGTATCGCCCCGTAGGCGGTTTGCAGGCTGGAGGTGGCCCGGGCCTCATGGGAGAGCCGTGGGCGAGGCTGCCGGGCGGGAGGGAGATGGGTTCCCCGGGGGGGATGGAGATCGATCTGGACGGGGAGCATATCTGGGCCGTCGTGAGATGTGGTAACGACGGCACTCCCCGCGGAAGCCAGACCTACTGTGACAACTCCGATCTGGATCCGATCATTCGGTTCGATCCGGACGGAAACGTCGCTACCATGTTCGGGAGCCGCATGTTCGCGTGGCCGCATGGGCTACATGTGGACCGAGACGGCAACGTGTGGGTGACCGAAGCGGGGAGCGGAGAAGCACAGGAGGGGGGACGGGTCTTTGGACACCAGGTCTTCAAATTCTCCCCGCAGGGTGATCTGCTCATGACCCTGGGTGAAGCGGGGGTCCCGGGCGATGGACCCTATCACTTCACTTCCCCGAGCGACGTCGTCACCGCTTCCAATGGCGATATCTTTGTCGTGGACGGTCACAACCCGAACGGTAACAACCGCATAGTGCACTATTCCGGCGACGGGACCTTCATCAAGGCTTTCGGGGAGACCGGGCACGGGCCGGGACAGCTGTACGGTCCGCACGCTATTGCAATGGACGCAAACGGACGGCTTTTCGTCGCCGACCGACAGAACATGCGGATCGTGATCTTCGACCAGGACGGGAATTATCTGAATAGGTGGACGCAGTTCGGAATGCCGAGTGATATCGCGATGGACGATAACGGCAAAATCTACGTTGCCGACTCGGAGTCCGATATGGTGCAGAATCCGGGCTGGGAGAAGGGGATCAGGGTCGGGGACGTGGAAACCGGTTGGGTGGAGCACTTCATCCTGGACCCGGGCGACAATCCTCCGATAACCGCTGGGGGCAGTGGGGCGGAGTCCCTCACTGTGGATCGGCACGGCAGCATATTCTCCGGGGAGCCTCGTCCGCAGCGGGTACGGAAGTATTTGAAGGTGCGGTAGTCGGGGCGGAGTCGAGGCAGGTGGGCGGCGAGTTTCTGAGGAGGCTCGCCGCCCTGGAGGATAGGGGTGAAGCTCTTGTGCGAATTGACGGCTGTCGGCTCGCGGATCGCGTTGTCGGTCTCCAGATTTGATGCCATCGTGACCCGTGCATCACTCGGAACGCCGATCATGAACTCAAGAGAACCGTCGAAGCGAATGCGTCATCTGAGTCTTCTCGTGCTGCCTGCGATTGGACTCGGCCTGCTCCTGCTGAACCCGTCGGGAAGTCCGGAAGCTCAGGCTCCCAGAGAGACGATTGCCATAAATTGGTACGGGGAATGTCGGCTCCACCCGTGGGAAGACCTGGGCCGAGGCCGGACATACGATCATCTATGGCTCCCGCACGCCAAACGAAGACCGGGTGCGTACGTTGGTGTCGGAGACGGGTTGTGGGAGGCGGATTGACGTACTCGGTGGCGCACGACCAGCTTTGTCCTGACGGGATCGTCAAAGGTGAAATCGGCCTCGGTCGATTCATCGACGTTCAAGGTGCCTCCCACCCCCGCATGCATGCTGCTCGACGCGATCCGTTCGCTCTTCGACTCCGAGATGCCCGCTCCAGAGCAGAGTCCAACGGAGCCTGAGGCCGTCGTCGATCCGCTCCACCTAGCCGCATGTGCCTTGCTCCTGGAGGTCGCTCACGCGGACGGAGAGTTCTCCGTTGCCGAGCGCGAACATCTAGGGGAGGTCCTGGAGCGGCACTTTTCACTGCCTATGGAAGCCGGCCGCACGCTGCTGGATCTGGCCGAGAAGGAGCGGCAGAAGGCGCCCGATCACTTCCGCTTCACCTCCCACTTGCGGCAGAGCTACGACACGGGGCAGAAAATGGTCTTGGCGGAGATCATGTGGGGTGTCGTGCTGGCTGACGGCGCGATCGCTGAACGCGAGCACTATCTCACGCGCAAGATCTCCAACCTTCTCGGTCTCGAACCCGGCTATCTCTCAGCCGCCAAGGCCGCGGCAACGAGCAAGAACACCTGACTCGATCCCTGCGTAGGCGAACTAACTATGAGCGACCCGCTGTACTCTGTTTCGGTTCTGGCGTTCACGCTCGTGGTCGCCGTCTTCAGCCGGGCTCCGGCCGTCGCTCAAGAGCCGGTCTCCTGGGGCGAAGAGCTCGTTTTCCACACCTTCTCCATCGCTGCGGTCGACCCAAGGACCGGCGAATCCGGTGTCGCAGTTACGACGCGGGTGGCGTGCGTTGGGAACGGGGTCCCATGGGTGCGGGCGGGTGTGGGGGCCGTCGCGACTCAAGCGGCTACCCGTACCGAATATGGCCAGGAGCTCCTCAGCATGCTGGAGGCAGGTATGTCGCCCCGGGAAGCGCTCGATCGGGCGATTGCGGGCGACTCACTCCGAGAGCGGAGGCAGGTCGCGGTCGTCGCGTTGGATGGGTCGTCGGCGCAGCATACCGGTACAGAGCCGGGCGCATGGTCCGGGCATCGTTCAGGCCCGAACTACGCGGTCCAGGGCAACGTGTTAACGGGGCCGGAGGTTGTGAATGCCGTGTCCGATGCCTTTGAGTCGAGCGAAGGGTCTAACCGCCACCTCGCGGATCGCCTCATCGAGGCGCTCATGGCGGGCCAAGCCGCCGGAGGGGACCGCAGAGTCGGACGGCTTCAATCTGCGGCGGTTGTCGTGGCCGATCCCCGGGACGGCATGGCTCGTAGGACGGATGGGCAGACGGTCCACATCAACGTCTGCCAGCACCCGACTCCTGTCACGGAGGTTCGGCGGATCTACAATACCGTCTCCGGTACTCTCGGCTTCCGGGAGCTCTCGCAGCCAGTGGGCACCGACGTCTGGCAGGTCAAGCTGATCATGCACGCGTTAGGCTACTACCGTGCCGATGCGGAGGTACTCGAAGGAAGCGGATCGGATTCGCGGAACTACGACGATGAGATCGCTAACGCGGTCGATGCCTTCCGGGCCGATCAAGGGATCTCGCATCCGGAGTTAGGTGGCACTCCCCCCGGCTTTGTGGACGCGCAAGCGATCGCGCTCATGTGGGAGGAGCTGGAGGCGGCAGAGAAGGCCGCGGAGATTCGGGCGATGATCCGTGGACTGACTCAGGTACGGCGTTGAGCGGGTTGTAGCGATCGGGGCGGTTAGCTACGAGCTTCAGGGTCGTTTCGCGAAGGGCTCGTCGTACTACCGAAGCTTCCGCATCAGGAACCGCTGCGCGGCAGCTGAATCACCCCGGACCATCTCTCCACCCGGCATCACGTCCAGCATGGAATCCGCCATGGCTTCGTCGGCCAGGGCCTCCATGATGTGATTGGACTCGGGCATCTCCATCTGCTCCGCCATCTCACGGTTCTTCTCACACCCTGCTGTCAGGAATGCGGTGAATCCCGCGGCAAGGCCGAGGCAAACGCGCCTCAACGTCACAGGCCGCCAAACCATGGGTATCCTTGGTCCTCCCAATACCCGCCCGGACGGACGTCTGTAAAGGTGATCCTGGTCAGGTACTTCGTAAGCTTGTATCCCAGCTTGTGCGGTGCGTAGACTCGCAGCGGGGCCCCGTGATCGGGCATGAGCTCCGCATCGTTGAAGCGGTAGGCCAGGATCGTCTCAGGGTGCATGGCCGAGGGGAGATCCCACCCATTGTAGTACCCCTGGTCGAAGGAATCGAATCGCACATACCGGGCGTCTGACTGTGCTCCCGCGAGCTCGGCGATCACCCTGAGCGGCACACCGGTCCAAGTGGCGATTGCAGACCATCCCTCCACACAGTGGTGTTTGACGGTGTACGTCGTCCCCGGGTGGCCACGGATTTCATCCAACGAGAGCGAAAGCGGACGGTCGACCATGCCTCCGACTTCGAGCCTCCAGACCGACGGGTCGGGGAGCGTCGGAGTCATCGCGCTGATGTGATACGCCGGGAAGCTTGTGGATCGATCCTCGGGCCCATATTGCCTGGCCATGCGCTCCTGTGAGAAGAGCAGCCCGTTAAGCCAGTCGTTAAAGCGGGAAAAGGAAAGGAGCTGAGGCCGGAGCATCTCCCCTCCGCCCCAGCCGCAGCCGCCCAGAAGGGCACCCAGCGCAGTGGCGAGAAACGCCCGGCGGGAAGGACTACGGCTCATCGCTCTGGAACCTTCCCCGGTAGGTGCCGGTGAGCATTGCGCGGAGGGAAGGGGGATCGGCGACAAACACCATGACGACGTGGACCGCGATGAATCCCACGAAGAGCCAGACAGCCAAAAAGTGCCAATAACGCGCGGCCTGAAACCCGCCGAACGCTGTCGTGAGCCACGACAACTGGGCTGGCTGGTAGATCGCCCATCCTGTAAGGATCGAAAGGACGCCGAGGACGATGACGAAGCTGTACGAGAGCTTCTGGAGGGCGTTGTGCTTTCCCTGCGCAGGGTGGTCTCTTCGAAGGCGCAGGTAATACTTCTGCATCTCGACGGCCGGTCTCAAATCGCGGGGCCTGAACAGGAGCTTCCGCCACTCCCCGGACCCGGCAAGGTAGACGAGATAGGTTGCCCCGACGATCATCAGTGGCCACATCAGGAAGAAGTGCCAGTTCAGGCCTCCGGCAAGCCATCCGCCAAGCCGGGCCCACTCGGGAAACACCAAGTCCTGGAACGGATTCGGGAAATAGGGGTCGCCCCGGTCCCCGAAGCGAGGGTAGGCGCCGTAGATCTGCAACCCGCTAGAGATCATTCCAGGGATGACGATCGCCGTCCCCCAGTGCGTGGCCCGCACTATCCAGTGATGTCTCTTCATGCGAATAGTAAGGTCAAACGGCGCCCATCAACGGCCTCTGCAGCCCGAAGGCAAGGTAGGCGGCGAGTTCTTGGAAGGTCAATGATGATAGGCGGAAAAGGGCTCGGTGAGGGCGCGAGAGCTCGCGGAAGGGAGACGGCTCGCCATCGCCAGACGGGCGAAGTCTCAGAGCCGGAGGACTCTCCGATGGGAGCTGCTATTAGCGCAACCAAACTGGATACCGATGTCCTTATTGTCGGCGCAGGTCCTACGGGGCTTGCTCTAGCCACGCTGCTGACGCGGTCCGGCATTGACTCGGTGATCGTCGATAAGCTGACCGAACCCCAAGCCACCTCCCGCGCCGCTGTGATTCACGCCCATACGCTGGAAGTACTCGAGCAGCTCGGCGTCTCCGGGCGACTCGCGGACAAGGGCCTGAAGCTTGCTAGATCCAGCATCCGAGACCGCGATCGAGTTCTGATGCGGCTGCGCTTTGACACACTGGTCACGAAGTACGCCTACCTGCTGATGCTTCCACAGGACATGACGGAGAGGGTACTAGCCGAGGCACTCGTCGAGGCCGGCGGTACCGTAAGACGGGGCTGTACTGCTGAGGCATTGGTCGAAACGCCTGAGGGAGTACGAGCCACTGTGGTTTCGGGCATCGGCAGGCAGACCATCCGCGCGCGGTATGTGGTCGGCGCCGACGGCATGCATAGCCTGGTGCGGCAGGCGGCGCGGATTGGCTTTGTAGGCGACAGCTACGAGGAGTCGTTCGTCTTGGCCGACGTGCAGATGACGTGGGGGCACGGCCGTGACGAGGTGTTGCTCTTCTTCTCGCCTTCTGGACTCCTCCTGGTCGCCCCGCTACCAACCGGTGGGCATCGCATCGTGGCAACGCTCGATAACGCCCCTGAACATCCCGGGGCCGCGGACGTGCAAATCCTGCTTGACACTCGGGGGCCCAGGCGCGGCGTTGCCAAGGTCTCTCAAGAGCACTGGAGTTCTCGCTTCCGAGTACACCACCGCCTGGCCGATCGATTCCACCGCGGACGCTTCCTGTTGATTGGCGATGCAGCTCATGTGCACAGTCCGGCCGGCGGTCAGGGCATGAACACGGGTCTGGTCGATGCCTGTGTCCTCGGGCGCCTACTAACCGACGTGATTTCGGGGCGTAGGGACGACAGCCACCTCGACAGGTATCAAGCGCTGCGACAGCCGGCGGCCAAACAAGTGCTCCAACTCGCGGGAAGGCTGACGGGCATTGCGACCATGAAGAGCTCGCCAAAGCGATTCCTTAGAAACCTGGTACTTCGGGCGCTCAACCTGCTCCCCATGGCTCAGCGTCGTCTGGAGATGAATCTTTCGGGCCTGAGCCGGCGTGCAGCCGCTGAGCTGCCTGACCTCGAGTGAGGTGATCGACCCGTCTCCGACCCTGAGCTAGGTGATCGAGTCCCGCCAGGATTGCGCTGCCTCGACAATGGGCACGGATTGTTCAGAAGCAACCAAGGGACGCACACGAAACTCGAAGTATGTCGCCCAAGGTGCGATGGCCTCCAGGATCACCTCGGCAGACGATACCTCAGCGATGGCCACGCCACCATCGCCATCTGCGTAGTCCCAGAATCCTTGAAACTCTAAACCTTCCGACGGCTGCCACGCCTTGAACAGGGTGAAGGTCCGTTTGTCCACCTCTTCGCCATGGCCCCTCGGGGTCCAATTGATAGCCATTTGACCTGACCCGCTGAAACGAGACCAGGAGCAATATTAGGATCGAGCTGGTCTGAAGCTTTTGAGCGAGGAGGTCAGGATGGGAAGGAAGCGACACACTCCGGAGCAGATCATCACTGGACTGCGGGAGGCAGAGGTCGGTCTGGCCCGCGGCAAATCCGTGAAGCTGATCAGCCGGGAGCTCGGCATCACCGAGCAGACGTACTACCGGTGGAGGCGGGAGTACGGCGGGATGAAGGTAAGCCAGGCACGGCGCCTGAAGGAGCTCGAGCGCGAGAACGGGCGCTTGAAGCGAGCAGTGGCGGACTTGACACTGGACAAGCTGATCGTGGAGGAAGCGGCCCAGGGAAACTTCTGAGCCCCGAGCGCCGACGACGTTGTGTGGTGCGTGTACGTCAGCAGCTCGGGGCGTCGGAGAGGAGAGCGTGCCGGGTGCTCGGGCAGCCACGCACGACCCAGCGCCGGGCGAGGAAAGTGGCGAGTGACGAGGGGGCGCTCCGAGGTGATATCGTGCGACTCGCGAGTCGATTCGGCCGCTACGGCTACCGACGCGTCACGGACATGCTCCGCATCGAGGGCTGGGGGGTGAACCACAAGCGGGTGGAGCGGATCTGGAGGCAGGAGGGGCTGAAGGTCCCGGAGCGGCAGCCGAAGCGAGGTCGGCTGTGGCTCAACGACGGATCGTGCATCCGGCTGAGGCCGCTGTATCGGGGCCACGTCTGGTCGTACGACTTCGTGGCCTCGAGGACGCACGACGGGCGTGCGCTGAAGCTGCTGACAGTGCTGGACGAGCACACGAGGGAGTGCCTGGCGATCGTGGTGGCTCGCAAGATCCGCTCGCACGACGTGCTCGAGGTGCTGGCCGATCTGTTCGTCCGACACGGGCCTGCCGAGTATCTGAGGTCGGACAACGGACCGGAGTTCACCGCGAAGCTCGTGCGGCGGTGGTTGGGGCGCGTGGGCGTCGAGACGCTCTTTATCGAGCCGGGCAGCCCGTGGGAGAACGGCTACAACGAGAGCTTCAACGGCAAGCTCAGGGACGAGCTGTTGAACGGGGAGATCTTCTGCTCGTTGGCGCAGGCGGCCGTGCTGGTCGAGCAATGGAGGCGCGAGTACAATACCGTCCGACCCCACAGCGCCTGCGGCCGCTTTCCCCCGGCCCCTGAGGCGATTAAGCCGTCGCCCTGGTTCCTGAGGATGCCCGTCCTTCACGGCCCTCCACAGCTGCTGGGACTAACACTAGGATGTGGTACCGCTCTTCGGGGCAGGTCATCCCGACCTCCAGGCGCAGTTCGAGACCGCATTTGATGCCCTGTGGATTGCCTATCAACCGATCTTCGATCGCGATCTTAACGTGATCGGATATGAGGCTCTCGTTCGCTTTGACGCGGGGGACTTCAGAAGCCCGATCGAGCTCCTCGCGGCGGCTGACGCCCTGAGTGCCGCGGAAAGGCTGGGCGGTAGGATCCGCGCTCTGGTGCCGCGCCCATTCAAGACTCGGCCCAGAGACCTTCTCTTCATGAATGTCGACCCTGAACACGTTCACCTGCCGTATATGAGGTTCCGAGATGACTCCTTGGCTCAGATGGCTGACCGGGTCGTGCTTGAGTTGACGGAGCGGACCTCGCCGGAGCATATGACCAACCTGGAAGTAGCGGTCCTCAAGCTCAAGTCGATCGGATTCGGACTCGCCGTCGATGACCTCGGAGCGGGATACTCAGGCGTCGCTTCATTCGTTCAAATGAGCCCGGACTTTGTGAAACTTGACGAACGGCTTGTTTCGCAGGTGGGCGGCTGTGAAGACAAACAGCGAGTGATCGCTGGGATCACCAAGTGTTGCCACGAACTTGGTATCAAAGTGATCGCGGAGGGCGTGGAGAACGCCGCCGACGGGCACGCTCTTCACGCCTTGGGTTGTGACCTCTTTCAGGGTTATCTGTTCGGGAGACCCGAACCCCTCGAATAGCTCCTCAGCGGGCGCTCGCTAAGTGTTGATGCGAGAAAACCGGAGGGCCCCCCAAGAATCCGAGAGACCACGTGCCTGCGGCGAGGAGTGTCCAAAATCCTTGCGGGCCAGACGGTAGCCTACGTATGTTTACCGATATCATAAGGCACCACTTAGGCTCATGGTCTTCTGGAATCAAGCGTGTCAGCCTCCACTGGCTATGCAGTACACCAGCGAGGGGGGCCTGTCACGGAGCCAGGTGCCGGCGAGCCAGAGGCGCCCCCGGGGCACCCGGGGGGCCGACGCTCCCCTAGCGAGGTGTCTGTCGGGAACGGATCCCTAACCAGGCCGAAGGGCCGGGAGGATAGGATGAAGAAGTTTCTTCTCAATCTCTGGCAAGACGAGTCCGGACAGGACCTGGCAGAGTACACGATGCTAATCGTGTTGATCGCCATCGCCGCTATCGGTGCGGTGACTGCGCTGGGCGGGGGTGTGAACACCGGGCTCACGACGGCTGCCGGCGCCCTGGCTCTACCGTAGGCGGATTCCACTAGGACATCCGGCGTTCGGGACGGGGCCGCGCGGCCCCGATCCCCGCGCCGGACCTTTCTTCGTCGTGCCTGCCAACGCCCCTCGCAATACCTAGATAGAACACCGCGTCCTCATGGGCTCTATACCACGTGATCTAGGCCGCGTGTAGACCTGGGGCGTCCAAACGATTCTCCTTGCAGCCTCCCTGAGCCGCGGGCATCTTTGTCCCTCCTGGCGCGGTTCGCGTCTCCTCCAGCAGCGCGGGACGATGGCCTATCCCTCCGACGATGCATCTGCCCCTCGATCCCTTGTGGACTCGTGATTGCCGGTCTTCCCTGGGAGTCCTGGCTGCTGCTCCTCGGGTCCGTTGGAATCCCGCTGGCCATCGTGATCGCGTTTTTCAGAGCTCAACGAAGGGGCCGGATGCTTCACCGCCATGTAGGCCGTGGGAGCGAGAGTGAGGAGCCCCGGTCATGATGGCCTCGGCCACGGTCGCCACGGTGCTGGTTTTCTACCTTGCCGTGCTCCTTGGGATTGGCTGGTGGGGTGGGAGAGACTCAGGGGAGGTTTCCGGCTATTACGTCGCCGGAAAGAAGCTTCCTTCGTGGGTGATCGCTTTCAGCTCAAATGCGACCGGTGAGAGCGCGTGGCTCCTGCTCGGGCTCACGGGCATGGGATATCTCGCGGGCGCGCACGCTTTTTGGGTAATCCTCGGCGAGTTGGGTGGGGTGACCATGTCGTGGGTGCTGGTTGCCAGGCCCTTCAAGGAGTACACGGATCGCTACGACTCTATCACGGTCCCGGACTTCTTGGAGGACCGGTTTCGCGACTCGGCGCACGTTCTTCGGATCGTTAGCGCCATCATCATCTTCAGCATGGCAACGGTCTATGTAGCGGCCCAACTGACCGCCTCAGGCAGGGCCTTTGAGTCTTTTCTGGGGACGACCTATGAGGCGGGAGTTCTGATCGGCGCTGCAATCGTTCTCTACTACACGACCATCGGAGGCTTCAAAGCGGTCGCGTACAGCGACGTGGTGCAGGGGGTACTCATGGTTGCCTGTCTTATCCTCTTGCCGATAGTCGGGATTGTGGCAGCCGGTGGCTGGACGGAGTTGACTTCGGCGCTTCAGGCAACCGACCCGGCCTTTCTCCGGCCCATGGGTACGCACGGACTCACCATCTCTGGGATTGCGAGCGCAGCGGGGTTCGTTGCAATCGGCTTTGCGTTCCTTGGATCTCCCCATCTCCTGACCCGGTTCATCTCAGCGCGGCACCAAGACGAAATCGCTGATGCTAGCCCGATCGCGGTGCTGTGCATGACCATTTTCATCGTCGGAGCGATTCTCACGGGAATGGCCGGAAGAGCCGTCTTTCCCGGATTAGACGATCCCGAAACGATTTATCCTGTGATGGGAACCGAGCTCTTCCCAGCTTTCTTCACTGGCATCTTCCTGGTGGTCCTCCTAGCGGCAATCATGTCTACCGTGGATTCCCTGCTGATCCTGACATCTTCCGCCGTTGTTCGGGATGTCATTCAGAAGACGTTCAACCCCCCGTGGAGTCAGGCGGTCTTCTCTCGTTGGGGCAAGCTGACCACGGTCGTGATCGGGGCCGGGGCAGTGGCACTCGCGCTTCCTGAAGTCCGAGCGATCTTTTGGTTTGTCCTGTTCGCGTGGTCCGGTCTGGCATCCGCCTTCACGCCCGTCGTTCTTTGCTCCCTCTTTTGGAGGAGGACGACCCGGGCCGGTGCTATCGCGGGAATGATCGCCGGGTTCGTCGGGGCGGTCGGCTGGGTACTCTTCTTCAAGGCTCAGTTCTACGATTTCTATGAGATGATCCCCGGTTTTGCTCTGGGGTTTGCCGCAACGGTGAGTGTGAGCCTCTTCACCAGTCCACCTTCAGAGGGTAGTGAAGAATTCGATTCGGTTTGGCGCGCGGTTGGACGGCCCTTCAGCCGACGAGCGGGGACGTAAAGAGGGGGACGGAAGAAACCCGACGATGCGAAATGTCTTCGCCCAAGGGGCGTGCACCCTTCTGACGGGCTGGCTGATAGGATGCGCTGACAGTTCGAGCGTTGAGATTCTCCCCGGAGTCGCCCTCGAGCTTGCGGAGCATCGCACAGCCACGATTTCAGATCTTCGGTACAACCTGAGGCTTGTAATTCCGCAGGAGCGCTCAGCTCCTGTTCGCGGCCGGGTGATCGCGTCGTTTGCGCTGTCGGAGGCTGGCCCGTTGGTGTTTGACTTCGCCCAACCCCGGGGAAGCGTCAGCGCTGTTCGGGTCGCCGGAGAGCCGGTTGCCTACGAGGTGCGAGACGAGCACATCGTCCTGTCTGACCCCATTGTCGATGAAGGCCAGATCGCTGTCGAAATCGAGTTTGCGGCGGGCGACGGCTCCCTGAATCGACAGGATGATTTTCTCTACGCGCTCTTCGTGCCAGACCGGGCGCGCGTGGCCTTCCCGGTGTTCGATCAACCGAACCTCAAAGCGCGATTCGCGCTCGAACTGGAGGTTCCAGTGGGCTGGCGCGCGGTGGCTAACGGCTCCGTCACCTCTCAGGAAGTGCGAGGCGAACGCGAGGTGTTCCGTTTTGCCGAGACGCCCCCAATCAGCAGCTACCTGTTCTCGTTTGCGGCCGGAGCCTTCGAGGTGGAGTTCGCGGAGCGGGCGGGACGCCGCATGGCGATGTATCACCGTGAGACCGAGACCGAGCGCATTACGCGCAACCGCGACGCGATCTTCGACCTCCACGCGTCCGCACTAGAATGGTTGGAGGACTACACCGGCATTCCCTACCCTTTCGAGAAGTTCGATTTCGTCCTAATTCCCGCGTTCCAATTCGGCGGAATGGAGCACCCTGGTGCGATTCTCTACCGTGCCGAGGGGCTGCTGCTCGACGAGAGCGTGACCCAGAACCAGCTTCTCGGCCGGGCGAGCCTCATAGCCCACGAGACTGCTCATCAGTGGTTCGGCGACCTGGTGACGATGGAGTGGTTCAGCGACGTGTGGATGAAGGAGACGCTGGCCAACTTCTTGGCGGCCAAGATCGTGAATCCGCCGTTTCCCGACATTGACCACGATCTCCGGTTCCTGCTGGCACATTACCCCGCCGCCTACGCGGTGGATCGCACCGACGGGACACATCCGATCCGGCAGCCGCTCGAAAACCTAAACGAAGCCGGGACACTTTATGGTGCAATCATCTATCAGAAGGCTCCGATCGTCCTGAAGCACCTCGAGCGTCTGGTCGGCGAGGACACGCTTCGCGACGGTTTGCGCGAGTACCTGGAGAGCCATCGCTATGGGAACGCGACGTGGTCCGATCTCATTCGAGCACTCGATCGTCGCTCCGACGAGGATCTGGAGGAATGGAGTCGAGTTTGGGTTGAAGAACCCGGGCGGCCGCGAATCGAGGTGGTGACGGCGTCCGCCGGTCAGACGCTTTCCGGCGTGTCGGTGCGACAGACGGATCCCTTTGGGGAGGACCGGGTGTGGACCCAGCGGCTGAGCCTCCTGATGGGGTACGGAGACGGCACACGCGCGCTGATGCCGGTTGAGTTGCGAGAAGCCAGGGTGGATGTTCCGGATGCCGTCGGTCGGCCGATGCCGGACTACATACTGGCAAACGGAGGTGGAGTCGGATACGGGCTCATGGCCCTCGATGCACAGTCTCGAGACTACCTCCTGGCGGACCTGCCGACGATCGATCACGCCTTGAGCCGGGCCATCGCCTGGATCTCGCTGTGGGAGGCGCTGCTCGAGGGCTCGGTGGATCCCGAGGCCTTTCTGGACCTTGCCGAGCGCGCCCTTTTGGCCGAGTCGGAAGAGCTCAATGTTGAGCACATCCTCGGCTACCTTACCGCCGCGTTCTGGCGTCACATGTCGCCGGACCGCCGTCGCGAGCTGGTGGGCGAGTTGGAAGCATTTCTCTGGCGCCAGACCGAGGCTGCCGGTCGCCCGAGCCTCGCGACTGCCTACTTCGGCGCCTATCGCGACGTGGCACTTACAGAGGCCGCGATGTCACATCTGGAGCGGATCTGGCGAGGTGAGGAAGATGTGCCCGGCGTCCCGCTGTCCGAGCGAGATCTGACCACTCTTGCGCAAAGCCTCGCGCTACGAGCCGTGGAGGCGAGCGACTCAATTCTTGCAGAGCAGCGGAGTCGTATCGACAACCCTGATCGCCAGGCAGAGTTCGACTTCGTGGCGCCCGCACTGTCCGACGACCGCGCAACACGGGACGCATTCTTCGCGTCGCTCAGTGATCCGGCCAACCGGGCTCGGGAGTCCTGGGTGGTCACCTCCCTACGATTCCTGCATCATCCCCTCCGGGCTCGAGAGTCCGAGGACTACATCCGGCCGAGTCTTGATCTCCTGGAAGAGATCCAGCGGACGGGCGACGTCTTCTTCCCCCAGCGATGGTTGGGTGCCACACTGGCCGGGCACCAGACGGCCAGCGCTGTGGCAAGCGTCCACGACTATTTAGATGAGAGGCCGGATCTTGCGCCCCGCCTGCGGGGGAAGGTGCTGCAATCGGCCGATGGCCTGGTGCGGGCCGCGAGGATCCTCGAGGGTCAGGCACGCGTGCCGTAGATGGACATGTCGGTTCACAACCGGAGGAGGGCCAGTGAGGGAAAAGCGATGGATGTTGCGCCACTTTCTGGCGGCCCTGGCTTACCGAACGCAGAAGGCCTAGCGAGGGGCTCCGGAAGACTTCGCGGAGTTCGAGGCTGGAAACAAGACCCGAACCCCGCAGGAGTTGGTTCTTCATATGACGAGTGTGCTTGGCTATGCGCGGACGCTCTTTCTAGGTGGCAGCTATTGGCCGGACCCACTTCCGATATTCCGTGAGGAGGTGCTGCGTTTCCATAAGGTGCTGGACAACTTGTCTGATCATCTCGAGGCAGACCATCCACTTCGCGACATCACTCCGGAGCAGCTGTTGCAGGGCCCGTTTTCGGACGCCATGTCGCATGCCGGCCAGCTCGCAATGCTGCGCCGCTTGCAGGGTGCATCCATCCCGCCTGAGAACTTCGTGTTTGCGGAGGTAGATCCATCAAACGTTACGGGCTCCGGGACCCGCCTATCTCACGAAGATCTCCATGATCTCCACCGCCGTGTCGCCGCCGTTCTGGAACCCGTGTAGGGTGCCTCCAGGGAGGAAATAGGGGTGCCATGGTTGCACGTCCACCGACGGCTCTCCGTCCAGATCCAGTTGCATGGTGCCCGAGATCGGAACGAAAAGATGGAAGTTGACGTCCGAGTGCGCGTGTATGATACGGGTACCGCCGGGATCCACCACGACTCGTAGGGCCCGCACCTCGGGCTGGTCCCGAAGGACGGCGTTACTGATTCCGACGTTGCCTTCGCCCCCGAGCGGCCCTAGCGGTGAGGAGCGGTCCCCGGTGACTGGCGGTGTCTGTGCCACCAGGACCGCTGAGAGCATCGCCAGCCCAAAGGCTGTCGCGGCATACCTAAGCATGTTGCCTCCTCCTGTTGTTTGCGGGAAAAGCCAAAGCGGCCACGAGACCGCATTCGCATTGCCGGGGTCGAGCTCGAGATCGTTTCTCAATGTTCAATAACCGGCCTTCGATCGCCAGCTCTCGCCTCCAGGAGCCCAGGGACCGGAAGTGTGCAAGAATCCGGGATTCGGGCGTCGTTCTCGTTGAACACGTCAGCAGGCGGCTGATGGAGGAGTACCAACAACGAGAAATGGAGGTCTCCGATGAGAAGGATCTTTGTGGCGGCCGCGACAGCAGCGGCGATTGGAATACCGTCGGCGACCGAAACGCCGGGAGTCGAGATTGCGCCGATCGCTCAAGAGTTGCCGAGGCACCGATCGAGTGCCGCGGAGCGGGATGGGGTCTTGATCACGGTATACAACCAGAACTTTGGCCTCGTACGAGAGATCCGGACCCTGGACCTGACCGCGGGACGTCTGTCGCTCGAGTTCGGCGACGTCGCGGCGGGAATCCAGCCCGAGACGGTCCACATCCGCCCTCTGGGCAGCTTGCCACTACAGGTGCTCGAACAGAACTACCAATATGACCTGCTGAATCCGCAAAAGCTGCTCGAGAAGTACGTGGGTCGCCTGGTAACGGTTTACCGCACGAACCCAGCGACAGGGGTCGAGGAGTCGGTGTCAGCTGAGGTGCTCTCCGTCAACGGGGGCACAATCCTCAGAATCGGCGACGAGATCACCTTCAACTACCCGGGCCGCTTTGGCTTCCCGGAGGTGCCCGAAAACCTCATTGCCCAGCCGACCTTACTCTGGCAGCTGGACGCGCCGGGCGGCAGCCAGCAGGTGGAAGTCACGTACCTGACCAACAACCTGAACTGGAAGTCGGACTATGTGATGGTTCTCAACGAGGACGACGACGCAGGCGCTCTCACGGGGTGGGTGACGTTGACCAACCAGAGCGGGGCGACCTATGACGGGGCTCGCCTTCAGCTCGTTGCAGGCGACGTCCAACGGGTCAATGGCAACATGCGGCCGGAAGCAGCGCGCCAGATGATGATGTCCGACGCCGTAGTCCAAGAGTCGGCCGGCTTCACAGAGCAGGGCTTCTTCGAGTATCACCTCTACACGCTGGGTCGGCCGGCCGACGTCGTGAACAACGAGCAGAAGCAGGTCACACTCTTGGAGGCCGACGAGTTCGGCGTTGAAAAGAGGCTCATCTTCAATGGAGCAACCCACTACTACCGGGGTCAGTATGGGCAGGTCGCGTCCAGCCAAAAGGTCGGCGTCTTTCTGGACTTCGAGAACAGCGAGGTCAACGGCCTCGGGATGCCACTCCCGAAGGGCACGGTGCGTGTCTACAAGCGGGACGAAACGGGTGCCCAACAGTTCATCGGCGAGGACCTGATCGACCACACTCCCAGGGACGAGGACGTCCGCATCAAGATGGGTGAGGCATTCGACGTGGTCGGCGACCGCCGTCAGATGGACTACAGCATTCTGTCAGGATGCGTCTCGGAGAGCGCTTGGGAGGTCACGCTCCGGAACCACAAGGACGAGGATGTAGACGTGATGCTGGTCGAGCCCGTCGGCGGCGACTGGGAGATCATCTCGTCCAGCCACGAGTTCACCAAACTCGACGCCTGGACCTTCACCTTCGAGCCAGAGGTCTCGGCCCTTGGCGAGACGACAGTGACCTATCGAGTTCGAGTAAGGTGGTGCTGAGCCTTCATGCCTACCCTTCTACGGCGCCCGGTGCCGCTATCGTAGCCCGGGTTGCTGTCCAATCGCTTCCGACTTAGCGGATGGCATTCCCGAGGCCGGCGAGCCGCCGGCCCAGACCGGTCTGGCCGACATGATAGGCCTGATGAAACGCGATCAGCGAGAGCAGTGAGCCCAGGGTTTCATTCGGGTTGTTCCCAGGGCTGAAGGGGGCTGGCTCAGCCAGCCGCCCCTCGGGAAGGCTACCCAACGCTTCGACGACCCGTTCGTGCGCCGTCGTTAACGCGAGTCGTAGCTCCTCGAAATGCACAGCGCCTCCCGCTTCGTTCAGCGGTGCCGAGCCGCGGCCGTAAATCGCCTTCTGCTCGGGACTCAGCACGGGCTCGTCCCCGAGAGCCGGGAGGATGTTGTCGTACGCCGTGATCAGGTGGCCGACGATCCAGTTGAGACAGTTACCTGCTGGTTTCGGCTGCCGGAGGCTCATTTCATGGTCGATCCCGTCCAAGTTGACACCAAGTATCGCGTTGGCGGTCTGGAGTTGTCCGGTGATAGTCGTGATCATTCCGCTGCTCCCTTGCTTCCTGTGGCTCTGACGCTCGGACTACTCGATCCCAACGTCACGAAAACTTGCTCGCAATCCTCTCCAACTGGTCCCCCCAGCCTGAGGGCATACCCTCTCGCATTTCCTTGGGGACGAGGCCAAACGCGGAATGGACCAACTTGAGCGTCGTTGCTCCCTCCTCCTCCGCAAGTCGGTACTGCACGTTGTTGCAGATGGCTTGCGACACGAAAAGCGGCCCGGTGAGCTCGAGGAGCGTCGGCCGCTTGATGGCCTGGACATGCGCCCAAAGGTGGCCCTTGCCGTCCCCCAGATCTCGGTACCAGCGACCGCCGGGGAAAGGCTCGATCTTCATGAAGAGCGGGTTGGAATCCGGCGTTACCGCATCGGGGCCCAGCTGGACGAGTAAGGCGTCAAAAACGTCTTCGGCCGAGGCGGTGATCCGACGCTCCAATTCGAAGTGGAACTCAAGCTCTGCGGCTACTGACTGATCGATCATCCCTTCCTCTCCTTCGATGCATCCGTATCGGCACCACCGCTGCGGCTCTTCGCCTCTGCCCGCGCCTTGACTGCATCGAGCTGTTGGTTCCAAAAACCCTCGAAATGTTCGACCCACTCGTGCACTGGCCGGAGCGCTTCAGCGTTGGCTGAGTAGAGCTGCTGCCGCCCATTTCGCCGTACCTTCACCAGGTCCACCTCTCTCAAGACGCGCAGGTGCTTTGAGACCGACGGTTGCCCTAAGCCGAGCTCAATGACCACGTCGTTGACCGCCCGCTCCGCCTGGCACACAAACTCGAAGATCGCTCGCCTTCGAGGTTCGGCGATCGCGTTGTAGACATCCGAGGTCGTCGCAGCTCGTGCCATGAGCCCATTATATTCCGTTATTGGCATATGTCAAGCGGCACGAAGCCCGAAATGTCCACATATAACTTTCTTGGACCCCACCTAGCACACGGGCATCTTTCCTCGGCTTTCATCCCGGGCGTGGTTCGCTTCACTTCTAGCCCGAGGATTCGCACACTCCATCCACGGCCCACGTGAGACGATTCTCGAGGCTGAACTCTTCGTTGCCTGAACGCGCGTGATTCGAGGAGCTGAGCTCGTTTCACCCGTCCTCGTGCTCTCTACAATTCTCCCATTCCTACATCCCGGCCCCGTGCGGGCTCAGGAGCCGAGACGGGCCCTCTCTCCTCCGGGCGCGTCCCCGGTCAAGGAAGTGGCGCATGCCCTCGATGCGCCTCAGGCCACCGCGATACGGATCGACAGTCAGATCACGGTGGATGGCAGAGTCGAGGAGGACGCATGGTTGGAAACACCGGCGATCACCGAGTTCACTCAGCTGGATCCGGACGAGGGTGCACCGGCGTCTCTGAGGAGCGACGTACGCATCGTCTACGACGACGAGGCACTCTACATCGGAGCGATGCTCTATGATGCAGATAACGTCTCGTCCCGTCTGGCTCGCCGCGATGCCCAGGTGCCAGACGCGGACTATTTCATCGTTTCGTTGGACAGCTATCACGACCACGGGAGGGCCTACCGCTTCTCTGTGAACCCGTCGGGTCAGAAGCGGGACGCGATCGTCCAGAATGAGGGGTTCGGAGGCGATGACTCCTGGGATCCGGTCTGGGCGGTCGTCACAGCCGTGACTTACGAGGGATGGTCCGTCGAGATGCGAATTCCTTTCAGCCAGCTTCGTTTCAGCCGGGCTCACGTGCAGGAGTGGGGCCTCCAGCTTGAACGGATCATCCGTCGGCGTCAGGAGAACCTGGTCTTCGCCTTTACGCCCAAGCTGGAGCAGGGTGGGGTGCCGCGCTATGGGCACCTGCAGGGCATCCGCGGGATTGATGCCGGTCGACGGTTGGAGCTTCTGCCGTACGTCGCCGGTCAGGGGGAGTTCATCCAACAGGAACCGACTGGGGACGTGGGTTTCGGGAACCCTTACCGAACCGGCTCAGACTACTTCGGCAACGGGGGGGTAGACCTGGCGTACAGGCTTACTTCGAACCTCACCCTCAACGGCTCGATCAACCCAGATTTTGGACAGGTAGAAGTCGATCCAGCGGTTATCAATCTGACCGCCTTCGAGACTCGGCATCAGGAGAGGCGTCCCTTTTTTGTCGAGGGCGCCGACATCTTCGATTTCGGACGAGGCGGACCTGGCGGGAACGTGGGAGGCACGCCAGACCTCCTCTACTCTCGGCGAATCGGAGCAGCTCCGCAGGGCGAGGTACCGTCCACGGCAATCTTCTCCGACGTACCAGCCGCCACGACGATTCTCGGGGCTGCCAAGCTCACGGGTCGAACTCAGAACAGCTGGTACGTGGGGGTGTTGGACGCAGTCACGCAGAGAGAGAAGGGAGTCTGGACCGATGCGTCGGGCGTGCGCGGAGCATCCGTGGTCGAGCCTGCCACCAACTTCTTCGTAGGCCGGGTTCGGAAGGATACTCGTGGCGGCAGGACCAGCTTTGGAGGCATTGCGAGCGCTGTGAACAGAAGGCTTGGCGAGAGGGATTTGCTGAGCGGGGAGCTCCACTCCTCCGCCTATTCCGCCGGACTAGACCTGATGCATGAGTGGGCGGACCGGACCTGGCGGTTCAGCGCGGCAGTGGCTTCCAGTTATGTCGGAGGAACACGAGAAGCCCTCCTTCGCACGCAGCGCTCGTCCGCACGCTACTTTTACCGCCCGGACGCCGGGCATCTGGAGCTGGATTCCGCCGCCACCTCGATGGCTGGGCACTACGCCATGGGGGGGGTGGAGAAACAAGCGGGTGCGTTCCAAGTGAGGGTGACCACCGCAGCCGTCAGCCCGGGCTACGAGGTCAACGATATCGGCTTCCAGTCCCGAGCCGACCGCCTCATCCTTGATACTACCCTCAGGTTCCGGCGGACCGTCCCGGGCAGCGTCTTCCGGAGCTGGGAAATCCGAGGCGGACCGGACGCCATCTGGAACTTCGCCGGAGACCCCCTCTTTACCGAGTACAACTTCTTCGGCTTTTGGCAGCTCCTCAATTATTGGGGCGGAGGCTGGCGGTTCGGCTTCAATCCCGCAACCGACGATGACGAATTGACCCGTGGCGGGCCGCTTGCCCGAACACCCCAGGGTTACTATGCGAACTTCAACCTGGAGTCGGACCAGAGTCAACGGCTGAGCGGCTCGGCCAGCTACCAGGGAGCTTATGATGAAGCCGGCTCCAGGCGGCATTCTCTTGATCTGAGCCTCAGCTACCGCGACGGTGAGCGCTGGGAGTTCAGTCTCGGACCGGGCCTCTCTCGGCGCCACACGACGGCCCAATACATCACTTCGGTCCCCGATCCGGCAGCCGACCGCACCTTCGGCCACCGGTACATTTTTGCCCACTTGGATCAGACCACCGTCTCTCTCGATACGCGATTGAACGTCACCTTCACGCCGATACTCTCCCTCGAAATCTACGCACAACCGTTCCTCTCGAGCGGCGCGTACGCCGCACCCAAAGAGCTCCGCGCCCCGCGGACTTTCGACTTCCTGAGCTACGGCGAGGACGTCGGTACGCTAGAACGTCGAGAAGGCGGGTACATCGACATCGATCCCGACGGAGCTGGCCCTGACCCGGCGTTCACCGTGGAGGACCCGGACTTCAACTTTCGGAGTCTGCTCGGAAACGCGGTGTTCCGTTGGGAATGGCGGCCGGGGTCCACGCTCTTCCTCGTCTGGCAGCAGAGTCGAACTGGCCGAATCAGCCAATCCGGCACCCTCGGCGCCCGATCCAGCAGGATCGGCGACTTCGACCTGGGTAGGGATTCTGACGAACTGTTCCGAATCCGGCCCGACAACATCTTCCTCGTGAAGGTGAACTATTGGTTTAACCTGTGAAGGAGGTGCGGGAACTAGTTGCGGGAACTAGTTGCCTCCTGACGAGACTCGTGCGATCCCTTGACCCTGAAGAGCTCCACGGTCAGAGTGACTCTCCGAGGCGGAGCTCTTGCACCGCGGCTGGTGCGGCCCCCCGGGGGGGGTCCCGCACCACAGCTTAACCCAGGCTTCCATGTCGAGGAGCAGAAGAATGCGCGCTATCAAGACCAGTTTCTGCGTGGGTATCCTGATGACCCTGTGCCCCGCGGTTGGGTTCAGTCAGGCCACCATTCCCCAAGAGGCGACCGGCGACGAAGCCGTCGTGTTGGAGGCCTCGGATCTCGAATCCGCGCTCAGGGCGCTGCAGACCGGGCGGCTCTCCAGCGGGAGAATTCTTGAAGGCGGAGACATCTTCAGCGTCACGATGCTGCACCGGACGGCCCCAACCGCGACAATCCATGGGGTTCTGAGCGATCTTTACGTCGTGCAGGAAGGGTCGGCGACGCTTGTGACCGGTGGTTCGCTGGTAGATCCTCAACCGGCGTCACGACCCGGTGATCAGCGGGGCAGCTCGATCCGAGGGGGAGTGGAACGGGTTGTAAGAGCGGGGGACGTGGTGTTCATTCCACCCGGCATGGCCCATGGGTTCACGGAGTTTGGGGACTCTCAGTCGATCACATACCTGAACATCCACTTCCCGTGGAGGAAGTGAGAGGGAGTAGCGGCATGCGCTCACTCGTCCTGGCGATAGCAGGCTCGCTGGTGTTCGCTTTAGCGAGCAAGCTCGAGGCTCAAGCCGAACTAAGAATCGGATACGTCAACTCAGAGACCATTCTTACAGAAGCGCCCGGAGCCACCGAGGCGCAGGAGGAATTCGATCGGCTGACCGCGCGGGGGGAGCAGGAGATCGGGGAGATGCGCGCCGAGCTAGACAGTCTGATCGCCGCCTACCAGGAGATGCAGAGCACGCTCTCCCTGAATGTCCGACAGGCGCGGGAGACCGAGATCAACCAGCTCCAGCAGCGCAATCAGCAGCGGGTCGACCAGATGGGACAGGAGCTTCAGCAGAGTAGACTGGCATTGTTCGCGCCGATCGTGGACCAGATGTCCGGGACCATCGAGGCAATTCGGGAGGAAGGCGGCTACCATTTCATCCTGGAGGCAGCGACCCAAATCATCTCGGCCGCAGACGCCTCTCTAGACCTGACCCAGGAGGTCCTCGCCCGAATGCAGCAAGCTGCAGTGCCTCCCTCCTGATTCCTTGCACCGTGCACCACCTGCCCTCACCTTCTGCTCCAACTTGGGCGCAATCGTGCGCGGCACTGACGTAGCAACGAGGAGAAGAGAATGGGCGAAATCACGCTGGGAGTGAATTGGCTCGCGGTGACAGTCGGTGCGGTGCTCGCCTTTCTACTCGGCTGGCTGTGGTATTCAACAAAGCTATTCGGGGTCAAATGGGCCGAAGGTGTCGGTGTATCGACTGATGATTCATCCGGACCTTCGGGATCTGCCATGGCCGCGCAAGCCCTCGGCACGTTTCTGCTCGCGTGGGTGGTAGGAGTGACCGCGGCCGCGGACGCGCTGCTGACCATCATCCTGATCGTGTTGACCCTGGTAGTTCTGATGGTCGCTGGCGGCAGGTTCTCGCAGAAGAGTGGTTATGCGATCGCGACAGAGGCAGGATACTTTATCGCGATGGCGGTAATCATGATCGTCTGCCAAGGCATCTTCTAGGGCCTCTTCGAGAGTTGCCCGCCGGGTCCTCCATCCCGTAGCGAACGGGCTTTTCGGCCCCCATTCCGACGGACTGCGCAGTCGCTGCGGATGCACCAGCAAAACGCCCCGCCGCGAGGTCCGTGGCTGCTACGCGACAGTTTCGCACTCCCGAATACCGATCTCTCGCTAGGGAGGAGGTCGGAAGTACTATCCTGACAGGTATTTACATCATCCCTCGATCAATCGCATGACTCTTGCCGACAACTTTCCGTTCAGACTCTTCTTGCGTTCGAGTGGGAGGTTCAGATGAAGGCAAATGTCAGTGTACCGATTACGCCGGTTCGTTTCGAGTATGTGACCGAGGACGAGGAAGGGGAAAGCTGGGGTCTTGTCGCTGATCCCGCAGATGTCATTGCCGACCTCATGGAAGCTGTCCAAGAGCAGGCGGACAAGATCGCGGAGCTGGAGGCACGCCTCGACGCGAAGCACTGATGGACAGCGCTCACACAAAGCCGGGGCTTCGCCCGAGTCTGGTTCGGCCTCCAGGCACCGTGGCGTAGGATCATTACCGCTCAGGACCCACCCTTCTCCGTCCGTGGTGAACGTCAGAGAATGAGGCGAACCCGCCACATAATGGCGATGTCAGGAGCGGCTACGCCAAGGGACGGCCAAGAAGCCTTCGCCAATGGTTAGCCAAGAGTGCGTGGGAGGGTTGCCTCGCATCGCGTTCGTTGACGATTGTTCTTGGGGCCGCTGCTGGCGATCTGTTTGGTCGTTTCGTCGTGCAGCTTAGTCATGCAGTCGGGGATCAACATTCCTGCTGAGCGGAAGGTCGTCGTCGACAAGGAGCCGATTCGCGTCGATAGGGATCGGGGATACGGTGAGCTGCGCCTGGTTCGAGGTGCTATGACTCAGCGACACCGTCACTAGGTCCCACTGAAGCTTCTCCCCCCGCCAACCCGGTGACCTACGATCGCGCCTGCACGCTTCGGCTATGGGGTTCGCCCTACGGATTCAGCCAGTAGTTCACTTTGATCATGAAGATGTTGTCGGGTGCGACTGCGAATATGTCCCCCGTATCTCGGCCAAGATCGAACCTCCCAGCCCATGGCCGAGCTCCTGACGGTCCGTCGCCGTTGATCGAGCTGACCCTCCTCTGCTGCCAAACGAAGAACAGGGTGGAGCCCGGCCTCCACTCCCAACGAAGCACCGCGTTCCCGAGCAAGCTTCGGTAACTGAAGTCCTGGTCCGAGACCTGGAATCCCGTGGCAGGTCCGTCGCCGTCTGGGTCGACATCATAGAGTCCTTCCGCGCCAGGCCCTACGATTCCTACGTCTTCGCCGTAATCGAGGAACTCGAAGGTTCCCGGAGCCCGGAGCTCTTTCAGCGCTCCATAGTTGCCCGTCGAGATGAACGGCTCGAGATAGAGCTGAAGCGAAAGCACCGGTGAGAACGTCAGGTTCGCTCGGGTCTCGAGCGACAGCGTAGTCTGGTCGATCGCGGCGAACACGTAGCGGGTCCCATAGGTGGCCTCGGCTAGCGGGTCGTCAACCTCAGTCACGTATTGGGCAGCCGAACGGGACCGGGAATAGGAAGGACCTAGATCGATCTGAAGCGTCTCTTCGAACCGGCCGCTCAGGTTGAGTTGGACGTTCCGGCTCCACCCTCCTCCGTCATCCGATCCCCACCCATATCTTCCTCCGACCACTGCGGCCCGGCGGCTATCGGAGTTCACGCTGAACGTACCTGACCACCCGCCTGGAGAACGAGCCATCGGGCCCCCTCTGGTAAGGCGATCATCATCAGACCAGGCGGTATAGAGGATCCGGGCAGAGGTGCTCCAGTAGTTCAGGAGCTCGATCCGCCCGATAGCGTTGATGTTCGCGTAGGTGCGGTCGCCGGCGAAGTTCCAGATGGCGTTCGGCCCCCCCAAGATCACGCTCCACGACCTCAGGATCCGCCCAGGGTCCGGCTGTGTGTATTGGTAGTGGGTGTCGAGGAGCACGCGGTCTGCTCTGGAATGGAACCCGAGGTCGTTGACCTCGTACCCAGGGCTGATGAAGGCGACCCCGTTCCTCATGGTGAAATTTCCAGCCTGTTTGCCGGCATAACCCATCGCGTAGAACCCTCTCAGAGACGTCGCCGTCGGATCGACAGCGATGTGGTTCGCGTCAGGCCGCTGGTAGTACCGGGTAGAGGACTCCTGCGTACGGGTGATCGCATCCACTCCCCCCCCCACATAGCTGCCGGACAACAGGCTCGTAAACAGCCAGACCCGGTCTTGCGACTCGTGCGCGAAGTCGATCCCTGCAGAGTATGCCGAGGTGTGTAACCTACCGGCCAGCGCCGTACCGGAAGGGTTACGGTTCACTGCCGAGGTGATCATACCGAACCGCGTTTGTCCGCCACGGATCTGGCGTCGCACACGCCCGACGAAGTAATTCGCAGCCGGCTCGACGGTCACCTCACGAGCCACGCGGTCGCCGTCCGTGTATGACGCGACCTCCCTCGCTGTGACGGCCTCCAAGATCCCGAGGGACCAGCCGTCCCCGACTCTGCCGGTCACCTTGGCGGCTCCGGCGATGGTCGTGGCCGTCGGCGTGTCGGAGAAGACCGCTTCGGGGGGAAGGACGCCTCTAGGCGGCCTCCCGATCCGACGGGAGTAGACGAGCTCCGGCCCGGTCCCCGCGCTTCCTCTGGGGCCTGCCTCACCAAAGGTGAAAATGTCCGCACCTTCGACAAAGAACGGCCTCCGTTCGCTATACTTCGTCTCGAAGGCTGTGAGGTTGATCACCGACGGATCCTGTTCCACCTGGCCAAAGTCGGGGTTGACCGCGGCATCGAGGGTAACGTTCGAGCTTATCCGGTACTTGAGGTCCATCCCGGCACTCCCGAAGTGATCCGAGCCACTCCGATAGGGGTTTGTGAAGTCCACGTTCGAAGGGGATTCCAACTGCAGGTACTCGCCTCGGGCCACAACGTAGGGAAGGAGTTCGAGCCTCCGGCCAGGCTCAACGCCTTCGAGTCCATCAAGATGCGCGAAGCGGGAGACACCGGCGCGCTCCAAGAGAGGGGTGAAGGGGAAGGTGGCGTTCTCCCTGGTGCGGTTGATGTTTCGCTCGACCTGTATCCCCCATACCTGTTGCTCCTCCGGACTAAAGCGGAGTTGACTGAACGGGATCCGCATCTCGACCGTCCAACTTGACTGAGTGACCTCTGTGCCTAAATCCCACACAGGGTCCCACGAGGGGTCACCGCTTCCAGCACTATTCCCTGTGACGATCGCGTCGCCCATGACGCCGGAGGGGTTCGTCCAGAATCGGTACGCCGTCTCGTGATCGTGAAAGCTGTCGATCAACACGAGGAGCACGTCGGAATCGTCTAGGGCCGCATCCCTCCGCGCGAGTCGAGTGGTTACCGGACCTCGGTCGTCGAGGACAGCCCCCAGATAGATAGCGTCGTCGTCGTACGCGATGCGCACCTCAGTACGTTCTGATACTGGGGAACCTTCAAGCGGCAGGGTTTGAACGAAGTCCGTAAGCGGTGGCGCTTCGAACCAAATCGACTCATCGAGCACCCCGTCGATCGAGATCGAGCCGCTCAGGCGTATCGCACGCGCCCGCGGCGCTAACGCGTGGTCATAGTCCCCTTCGGTGTCGCGCGTGGCCGCGCCCGTCCCCTCCTCGACGACGGCCTGCGCGCCAAGGGGAGGCGCGTGGATTGCGACCATGCCTGCGACCGACAGCAAGGCCGTTGATCGCGGCGTGCGAAGCGGAGAATTCATTCGGGCCGGGTGGGCACGGTAACTTCCAAACGAAGCGCTGCAAGCTCCAGGTGGAACAAGGTCCCAGTATGAGCCGGGCGGAGTGAGCCGCGCCAGGCCAGATCTGCCCAGGGAACGCCGGGGTGCCGTGTCCTGAGGAGTGTCTGGACTCGCGCCGACCGATCTCGGCCCCCAGTTTGACCAGCGGAGAAGAATCCCAGCTCTTCACGAGGCGAGATCACAGTTATCCCGTGCATCGGCTCATCCCACCCCGACCCTTTCTCGATACCATCCTAGGGCGGGTGGCCATCATCTGGCTTGTTCTGCGCTTGGCTGTTGCCTCCGCCGGCGCAGCGGAGGGGACTTCGTTCGCCCAGGGCTTAAGCGTCCCGATCCTAGGCGTTGCCTGGACTTGGCTTGCGGTCTTGGTCGCTCTGCAGGTGGACCTATCGAGGCGCAACGAATCGGTCTTTCTCGCCAACCTCGGACACTCCTTACCGCAGATCTCGATCTTGGCGATCGCCGAGTGCGTTGCTCTCGAGATAGTTGTGCGTGTCATCTTCGTCTGAACCGAAATACGCACTTCGCGCCGAGGGCATCGGCAAGTCGTTCTGGCGCACCGAGGTGCTCAAGTCTGCTTCCCTTTGGGCTGCTGCAGGCGAAATAACCACCCTCCTAGGGCGTAACGGAAGTGGAAAAACAACCCTTCTGAAGATCGCCGCCGGTTGGCTTCGACCGGACTACGGAATCGTATCCCTGATGGGCAAAGCGAAGTCCCGATGGACCCTAGCCGAAATGACGAAGGCTGGGCTGATGTATGTGCCTCAGGAGCAGCTCCTGTCAGCCCCGTATAGAGTCCGAGATCATGTCCGTGCCATCGCCGACACCTTCGGATCTACCCGCCTCGAAGAGGCCCTTCACGAGTCGGGCGTGGAGGCACTATTACCGCTGCGTGCCCGGACGCTGTCCGGCGGAGAGAGGATGCGAGTGTCTCTGGCTCTGGCTCTGGTCAGGGCCCCGCGGGTGCTCATAATCGACGAGCCGCTGGCCCGTCTCGATCCGAAAGACCAGGAGCGGTTGGGTAGAGTCCTGCGTAAGCTAGCGGCGGAGGGTATCGCCGTGGTTGCATCAGGGCACGATGCTCGAACACTCCTAGGACTCTCAGACTGTATCATCTGGTGCGTGGCCGGTACGACCCATCACATCGGTAGCCCCGAAGACGCACTATCCCATGCTCAGTTTCGGCGTGAGTACCTAGGTGTTGGCTTCAGGGAATGAAGATCGGTGCGGCTGGGCCAAGCGTTTGACGCGTGGATTCCTTCTCGTCATCATTCGTATCATGTGGTTCTCGCGGCGGTTTCGTTCCGTGACGGCAGCGCTCATGGCTGCCCTGTTGGCCGTTCTCTCCACAGGTGCGCCTTCTCATCATCACGAGCGCCTCGACAGCGGCCATGGCGCGGTAGTCATCGGACCCGATCACCACTCACACGGCACGATCCTGGTTGACCAGGGCGACCGAGCTACTTCAAGTGCGCCCGAGCTTGCGGTGAGCGTCGGTTTCCGGCTGGAACAACAGGTCCAACCTGCGATCAAGGTGGTGGCCGCCCGTGACGCCGCGATTCGCCCCAGGGAGCGCGCTCCTCCACCCAACAGATCCCCCCGAGCCCCACCACACCTCTTCTGACCGAACAGTCGGCCCAGGTCCGGGCCGGCGCGTCTCCGCACGTCGGGAATCCTCGCCGCCTGCACCAAGGCAAGGCCGAAGTCACAGGAGAGGGATAAGTGAAGATCAACACCAAAGCCACGATTCTCTTCAGAGCCTTGTTTCAGATAGCTCTGGTGATCCATCCCGGTTCAGGGGTTGCCCAGCTAGCGAAAGAGAGTGCTCTCTTCGAAGAGAGCCAGCTTCGCCGCGTCACTCTTGACGAAGCTCTTGGGCTGCTTGGGTCGAACCTTGAACTCCGCATGGCCCAGGCAGCAGCAGCCGAGGCGCAGGCGATGGTCCTGCAATCGAGTGCCTACCCCAACCCGGCGTTTGCTGTGAGCCACGAGGCTCTCGATGAGTCCCGCGTCGAGGCATCTGAGAGCTATTTCACGCTCTCGCAGCGCCTGGAATGGCCGGCGTCTCGAAGCGCGCGCCAAGCAGCCGCGAACGAGAACGCTCGAGCATCTCGAATTCGGGTAGTGGCCGACAGCGCTGTGTTGGCATTCCGTGTGAAGCGCGCATATGTCGAGGCGGCGCGCACCGAGAGTCATAGAGAGATTCTCGAGCGGGTTACGACCGTCTTTCGACAGGCCGCGGCGAGCGCAGGACAGAGATACGAGGAGGGTGACGTTTCGCTCTTTGACCTTCGCCGCATCGAGGTCGAACGGGTACGCTATGAGGCGTCGCTAGCAGATGCCCTTCTCGATCTCGACTCCGCACGCCGCGAGCTGGCCCTCTTAGTCGCTCCGGAGACGGACGACCTTCAGCTAGCGCCCGCCGCCCGCCCAGTGGGAAAGCCGCCAGCCGTCGATCCGGATCAGTTGCAGGCGTTCGAGCCTGGGCAAAGACCGGAGATCGTTGCATTAGAAGCAGACATTAGAACCGCGCAGGCCGAGCTTATGGGGCTCCGAGCGCAGCGTGTTCCGGACCTGACGACGACGGGCGGATTCAAACGTCAGTCCAATGGGTTCAGTGGGCTCTTCCTGGGGATGTCGGTCCCGCTCCCCCTCTGGAATCGCTCCGGGGCGGCCATTGAGGCCGCAGGCGCGCGGATCACGGGGAAGGAGACGCTCCTGTCCCTGACGCGGAGGGAGGTCCAGGGGGATGCGCGCCGGGCTCTGGATGCCCACCGCTCCCAGCTTCGACGGGCCGAGCTTCTCTCCGACGAGAGCGGACCGTCGACGATCGATCTCCTGGACATTGCGCAGGTCGCATACGACGCGGGTGAGATGGAGTTGATCGGGCTCCTGGATGCCGCCGAGGCGCTTCGTGATGCAGAGACGGCCGCGGTACGCATCCGGTCAGATGTCTGGATCAGTTACTACGATCTCGAGCGAGCGGTGGGCGGGTTCGAGAATCTCACGGGCCAGGAGGAGGACGGCGCATGAACGGGCATAGGAAACAAGCAAGACCCGGCCTGTGGTGTTCCGCGAGCCGAAGTGTCATGACTCTGTCTGCTGTCATGATCCAACTGGTAAATGTGGGATGTGAGGGAGGGACGACGGAGGAAATCGCACAGCCCGGGATCGGATCGGTTGTCGTGACCCAGTGGAACGATTCGACGGAGCTCTTCCTAGAGTACCCGCACCCTGTCGCGGGACGGGCAACCGGGAATTGGGCGATCCACCTGACAAGCCTGGACACATTCGAGCCGATCCGCGCGGGGAGCCTTGTAGTGAGATTCCTCTCCGGGGAGTCAGTCGAAGAGTCGTTCACGATCGAGGAAGTGACCCGGGACGGAATCTTCCTCCTGGATCCGGTCGTTGCCACCGCAGGGCATTATCGCGTGGAGCTCACGCTGGAGAGTCCACAGGCACGGAGCAGGCACGTTTTGCCTGACGTCCAGGTCTTCGCGAACGAATCGGAAGCGCCGCTTGCGCAGGAAGGGGGATCGGAGGGGATACCGTTCCTGAAGGAGCAACAGTGGCAGATTCCGTGGGCCGTGGCGTCAGCTGCGGCAGGCTCAATCCTTCAGACTGCCGCGGTGCCGGGTGAGGTCATCGCTCCGGACGGCGCGCTAGTGCAGGTCGGGGCTCCCGTGGCCGGGATCGCCCTGGAGGGGCCGAACCGTAGTGCCCCTTCCGTCGGGCAAAGGGTCAGCGAGGGGCAAGTCCTCGCCGTGCTCGCGCCCACCGCGCAAGAGGGAGGGTTCGCGCGGGCCGTAGGGAACGTTCAGCGCCTTGTGAGGGAGGTGCAGCGGGCCGAGCGGCTCTTGGAAGCCGGAGCCATTCCCGAGCGCCGACTCGAGGAGGCTCGCCACGATCTCGAGGTTGCGAGGGCCGAGGCGGATGCTATGGGGGCCTCCGGTTCCGACGACCCCTCGCGACTTCGTCTTGTATCGCCGATGAACGGAGTGGTCGCAACCCGCAGCTTCGTCCCGGGGGGGCGAGTCGAGGCCGGCGCGCCTCTATTCACCATTGTTGCCCCTGCGGCTGCTTGGCTTCGGTTGGCCGTTCCGGGGGACATCGCCTCGGCGATGCCTGAAACGGCGTCGGCGAGATATCGGCTCGAGGGGTCGCAGGAGGTGCGCGAAACGGGTGCTCTCTTCTCAGTTGGCCGCATCATGGATGCCCAGACGCGAACGGTTCCGATCGTATTCGACATTTCCGGAACCGGCCACCGGTTCGTGTACGGGCAGCTGGCTGAGGCGTTCATCCCGGTGGGCGCGGAGGAGTCCGGTATGGTCATCCCCAACGCTGCCATCATCGACGACAACGGGACTGATGTCGCCTACGTGCAGGTCGGGGGCGAAACGTTCGAGCGCCGGATCCTCGCGCTCGGTGCCAACGACGGAGTCCGAACGGTCGTTCGGGCTGGAATCGCTCGCGGAGAGATGATCGTCGTCCAGGGGGCCTATCAGGTCCGACTCGCCTCGATGTCCGGCAATGAATTTGCCGGTGGCCACACCCACTAGATGGCCGCTAGAGGAGTAGAGGCATGATTCGAGGCCTGATCAGCTGGTCCATTCGCAACCGCCTCTTGGTCACTGCCGCGGCAGGCCTTCTCCTCGTTTCCGGCGCTCTAACGGCACTCAGTATGCCGGTCGATGTGTTCCCGGATCTGACGGCTCCCACTGTGACCGCCCTGACAGAGGCGCAGGGGATGGCTCCGGAAGAGGTCGAGACTCTCGTCACGTTTCCGATTGAAACCTCGGTCAATGGCGCCACGGGTGTCCGGAGGGTTCGTTCCTCCACGGCTCAGGGGATCAGCATCGTCTGGGTCGAGTTCGACTGGGGAACCGACATCTTCCGGGCCCGCCAGATCGTGAGCGAGAAGCTCCAGCTCGTAAGCCAGTCGTTTCCGGATGGTGTGGCACCGCCGACGCTTGCCCCGGTTTCGTCGATCATGGGCGAGATCCAACTGATCACCCTCACCGGAGACGAGTCTGTCTCGCCGATGGACGCGAGAACATTCGCGGACTGGCTCGTCCGTCCTCGTCTTCTCGCGGTCCCGGGGGTGTCCCAGGTAATTCCGCTCGGTGGGGAGGTAAGGCAATACCAGGTGCTCGTCGACCCGACGCGACTCTCGGCGTACGGCGTCACCCTGCAGGAGGTGCTGAGCGCTGCGCGGGGCTCCAATGTCAATGCCTCCGGCGGCGTCTTCATGGATGGAGGCCAGGAGTACCTGATCCGAGGCACCGGACGTGTCCAGCAGCTGGAGGACATCGCGGGGACTGCGGTAGCGGTGCGAAACGGAACGCCGGTCCTCATTGGCGATGTGGCGGAGACACGGATCGGGCCGGCGATACAACTCGGCAGAGGGTCAGCGAACACCCAGCCTGCGGTGATCCTCTCCGTGCACAAACAGCCTGACACGAACACTCTGGAGCTCACCGCGCGCATCGACGAGACTCTTTTGGAGATCGAGCCGACCCTCCCTCCCGGCCTCCAGATCAACCGCGGGGTATTCCAGCAGGCGACCTTCATCGAGACCGCGGTCAGCAACGTCCTCGAGGCCCTGAGGGACGGCGCGATCCTCGTCGTTCTGATCCTCTTCGTCTTCCTCTGGAGCGGTCGAACCACCTTCATCTCGGCGCTCGCGATCCCGCTTTCCCTGGTGGCTGCGATCTTCGCCCTTCGCCTACTTGGCATCACCATCAACACGATGACGTTGGGCGGGATGGCTATCGCGATCGGCTCGCTCGTAGACGATGCGGTGATCGACGTGGAGAACGTCTTTCGTCGGCTTCGGCGGAACCGAGCGCTTCCCCCGGAGGATCGAAAGTCCGCACACGATGTGGTCCTATCGGCATCGATGGAGGTCCGTGCGAGTATCGTGACGGCCACCTTCATCGTGAGTGTCGTGTTTGTCCCCCTCTTCTTCCTAAGCGGCATCGAGGGGCGGATGCTCAGGCCTCTCGGCTTCGCCTATATCGTCGCGATCATGGCCTCTCTGGTGGTTGCGCTCACGGTGACACCCGCGCTGGCTGCGCTCATCTTGCCCGGCTCTCCCGAAGTCGAACGGGGGCAGGAGAGCTGGGTCGTGCGTAGGCTCAGGGACGCCTATGCGCGCGTACTTGAGCCGGTTCTCGACCGACCGGTCCCGGTCTTGCTGGGTACAGCGGTGCTCCTGATCTCCGCGCTCCTGATGGTCCCGAACATGGGGCGGGAATTCCTCCCGGAGTTCAGGGAAGGAACACTCGTGGTGGCCGCAGTCACCTTGCCGGGGACATCCCTGGACGAGTCTGATGCGCTGGGTCGCCGAATCGAGGAAGTCCTGCTCAGCCACCCTGCGGTGGAAGAAACTGCACGGCGCACGGGACGAGCGGAGCTCGATGAGCACGCACAGGGCGCGAACGGGGCCGAGATCGATGTGAGGTTAGACCTAGCCCAATACGACTACGATACCGTTCTCGCCGACCTGAGAGAGGCCGTAGCGGTGGTCCCGGGCACCGCAATCACCATTGGCCAGCCGATCCGCCATCGCATCGACCATATGCTCTCCGGTACCGAGGCGAGCATCGCCATCAACATCTTTGGTCCCGATCTACAGGTGCTCCGAAGGATTGCTCGCGAGGTCGAGTCGGTGGTCGCGGCTGTGCCCGGAGCCGTTGATGTGGCAATGGAGCCACAAGCAGACGTGCCCCAGGTCAGGGTGTTGATGAACCGATCGGCTATGGCTCGTTACGGGATGACTCCTGCGCACTTGGCGGACGCGATCGATGTCGCCTTCGCAGGTGAGGCCGTCTCCCAGGTGCTCGAGGAGCAGAGAAGCTTCGATCTGGTCGTTCGGTTCGCCGAACCATACCGGGGATCCATTGAGAGGATCGGGGCCGCGAGGGTCAGCACACCCTCCGGTGCGCAGGTGCCCCTCCCGTCGCTGGCGACGATCCGCCGGGATGTGGGTCCGAACCGGATCTCACGGGAGAATGTCCAGCGGAAGATCGTGGTGCAGTCGAACGTCGCGGGACGCGATGTTGGGAGCGTGGCCGGAGACATGCGCCGGCGAATCGCGGAGCAAGTGATCCTCCCGGAGAGCTACTACGTCGAATATGGAGGCCAGTTCGAGTCAGCCGAAGTCGCCTCCCGAACGATTGGTCGGCTTTCACTGCTGGCTGTTGCCCTGATCTTCCTACTCCTCTTCATGGAGTTCAAATCGGCCAGGCAGGCGTTCTTGGTTATGGTGAATCTTCCGCTGGCGCTCGTCGGGGGTGTCTTCGCAATCGTGCTGACCGGAGGTGTTCTGAACATAGCCGCGATGGTCGGTTTCATCACTCTGTTCGGCATTGCGGCACGAAACGGAATCCTCTTGGTGTCGCACTACAACCATCTGGTCGACGAGGGTCGCCCCGTCCGGGAGGCCGTGTGGAAGGGATCCATGGAGCGACTCAGCCCGATCTCCATGACCGCGCTTACGGCGGGGTTCGCACTGCTTCCGTTGGCGCTCGCGGGGGGAGAGGCGGGGAACGAGATTCAGAGCCCGCTAGCGATCGTAGTTTTGGGGGGGCTCATCACCGCTCTGGTTCTCAATATGTTGGTGGTTCCGGCGCTCTACCTGAAGTTCAGGGCGTCAGCGGGTCCACTCAGTAGCAATCGGGGAGTTCCGGCGGAGGTACGCACGAATGCATAGACGTCACCCGAGTCACCGCGCTCCTCGCACTCGGGCTCGCGGCTCGGTACGTTTGTGGGAGAGCGACTGCCTCCCGGACACGGATGGCATGGATTCCGAGAGATTCAAACTGAACGAGGCGGAGAAATGAAACTGCGCCACACGGCTCCTCTTGTGATCTTGTGCGCGATCGCGGCTCAGGGCGTGATGTCAGGCGCAGCGGCGCAATCCCCGCCCATCGTCGCCGCAGCGTGGGAGATTCCCCGAACGTCCGACGGTCACCCCGACCTGCAGGGAAACTGGACCAACGTGACGCTCACTCCCTTCGAGCGGGAAGACGGTAGGGGTCCGGTATTCACTCGGGAGGAAGTCGAGGCGATCGAGCGAGGAACGGGGGTGTGTCCTCCTAACCCAGGGACAGTCGAGTGCGGAAGGGCGCAGGCCCAGCCGGTTGGCGACGAGTCTCTAAGTAATGAAGCTCGGCTGCGCGGCCAGGAGTACAACGAGGTCTATTGGGATCGCGGCTCGACGGTGGCGATCGTCAAAGGCCAACCCCGAACCTCCCTGGTGATCCGTCCGTCGGACGGTCGGCGACCGGCTCTGACGGATGAGGCTGAGCGGCGCCTCGAGGCGTACGAAGCCGGGCGGGCTCGATTTAGCCAGTACGACCACCCGGAGCTTCGACCGCTCGGGGAACGGTGCTTCAGCCCCAACTCCGCCGGCCCACCGATGATCCCCAACACGGCCTACAATAACAACTACACGATCGTCCAGAATGCGGATCACATCATGATCCGGACAGAAATGGTGCACGACGCGCGGATCATCCGGCTCGGCGAGCCCAAGCCCCTTCCGAAGGAGATCCGTCCTTGGCACGGTGACTCGTGGGGCCGCTGGGAAGGGAATACCCTCGTCGTTGAAACAACGAATATTCATCCCGACCAGATGTTCCGGGGGGCCCTTCCGACGGAGAGCCTGAAGGTGATCGAGCGCCTCACGCGAGTCGATGCGGAGACGATCCTCTACGAGTTCACGGTTGACGACCCGACCACTTACACAGAGCCGTGGGGAGGCGAAATCCCGTTCAAGAGGTTCGAAGACCGGCTCTACGAGTACGCTTGTCACGAGGGCAACTATTCTTTCTTCAGCGTGCTCAGCGGTGCCCGATACCAGGAGAGGATGGAGGCGGAGAGCCAGGGCCGCTGACTGTTGGGTCTTAGTGATCGCAAAGGCGCCCTCGTCAACCCAGGGGCTGGTGAAGGAGCCGAGGCCCCTGAGCTGGGGCAGCTCGAGGACCAGAACAGGTCTACGCCTCGTTACATCATTCGACGTGAATCTGGCCGCGAGAGTCTCATTCGCAGTTCTTTCCCTGCTCTGGTTCGGCACGACCATAATCGCACTACTCCGAATCCTGAAGCGTAATGTCACTGGGCATCGAGAGTGGATGATCCGAAGCTTCGCTCTAACGTTTTTCTTCGTCACGTTCAGCATCTGGGTTCCAGGACTCGAGGCCACAGCCCTGCCGCATCAGATCAGCTATCCGCTTGCGGTTTCACTGAGCTGGGGTCTCAACCTGCTTGGAGCCGAGATTTGGATTCGCAATGGACGGGCCGATAGAAGGACCCGCATGTTGGATCGACCCCAACCTAGACTCCAGCTCGGGGTCAAGGTGTAACGTTCCCGACTCGGCTTGCCGCCCTACTGACCAGCCAGCATCTTCTCCTGACCACATTCTGGGCGCAGTTTCGAGGCGTCGAACCGCGACCCTTTTTCCCTGAATTGGAAGATCCGGGAGAATCATCAATGGCTTCAATCACTCTGGGCGAGGCCCGCTCGATCATCTCCAAGACATTCGCTAGCGCCCGAGAGATGGACCTCAAGCCTCTCTCCGTCTGCGTGCTGGATGCGGGTGGTCACCTGAAGGCGTTCGAGCGCGAGGATGGTGCTTCCAACCTCCGTTTCCAAATCGCCCATGGGAAGGCGTTCGGGGCGATCGGCATGGGTTTGGGCTCGCGAGCGCTCATGAACCGAGCTGAAAGCCAAGGCTATTTCGTCTTGGCTGCCAACGGCGCCTTCGATGGCAAGCTTGTGCCGGTGCCTGGCGGGGTACTGGTCAGGGACGGAAACGGTGCCAACATCGGTGCGGTCGGTGTGACCGGCGATACTTCGGACAATGACGAGGCAGCCGCAGTCGCAGCGATCGAGGCAGTAGGATACGTTGCGGACCCCGGTTGATGTCTCGAATATGAGCCATTTGGTCCCGAGATTTGGGCGCGGTAGCAGAATCGCTAACCGTTGGGCTGCACCAACCAGTTCAGGAATGGACACGATGAAAAACACGAGGTTTTGGGGTGCTCGACGCGGGTCAATCCTCTACGGGCTCCCCTTGGCCGTTACCTCGGTGCTCTCGGCACCGCTCGCGGGCGCTGCCCAGGGCCCTGGTACTGAAGGAGGGCAATGGACTTACCTGGGTGGTGATGCCTGGCATACCCGGTACACTCCATCCACAGAGATCAACGCTCGGAACTTCGAAGATCTGGAGATCGCTTGGCAGTGGGACGCAGCCAGTTTCGGTGAAAGCACTCCGCGTGCGACCCCGAGTTACGTCGAAGGCAAGTTGATCACGGTCACCGGAGAGCGCCGAAATGTGGTTGCTCTGGACCCAGGGACGGGAGAGCTGCTGTGGAGCTTCACCGAGCCCAACACGCATCGATGGGAATACTCGATGCGGGCCGGCTACGGCAAGGGAATTGCCTACGGTGAGATCGATGGCCGGGGGGTGGTCTACATCTCGACACCGGGGTTCTTCTTGCATGCGTTGGACGCGGAGACGGGGCGACCGCTTGAGGACTGGGGTGAGGCCGTTCCGATCGATGGGTTCCCGTCGTCTGGAAGCGTAGACATGCTGGCCGATCTGATCGCCGACTGGGGCCATGGCTCGCCTATGGCGGCGAGTACGATCCGTATATGGGGATTCCGCTGGGGATCGGGTACATCACCACCTCCTCACCACCGATCGTCGTGAACGATGTAGTCGTGGTTGGGAACTCTGCAGAGCAGGGCTATCTCCAGACGCGCATCGAAAACGTGCCCGGCGACATCCTGGCATACGACGCTCAGACCGGCGACTTCATGTGGAAGTTCAACGTGATCCCCCGCCCGGGCGAATTTGGGCACGAGACCTGGGAGACCGATGCGTGGGAGTGGATAGGCGACGTATCGTCGTGGGCGCCCATGTCGGCGGATCCGGAGCTCGGGCTGGTCTACATCGTCACGAACGGCGCAACGATTGATTACTACGGCGGCCACAGTCCGGGCGACAACCTGTTCAGTACGAGCATCATTGCGCTAGAGGTGGAGACGGGTGAGCGGGCCTGGCACTACCAGATGGTTCACCACGATATCTGGAACTACGACACCTCCGCGGCTCCGATCCTGATGGATGTGAACGTGGACGGCCGGGAGATCAAAGGGATCTTCCAGGCGACGAAGCAGGCATTCTTGTACGCTCTAGATCGGGAGACAGGTCAGCCGATTTGGCCGATCGAGGAGCGACCTGTGCCGCAGTCACAGGTTCCGGGCGAGCAGTTGTCTCCGACTCAGCCGTTCCCGACGAGACCGGCTGCGTTCGACCTTCAGGGTCGGACCGAAGAGCACCTGATCGACTACACACCCGAGATCTACCGGCGGGCGCTCCAGGTCGCGCAGGAGGGCAATTTCCTCAACCCTATGTTCAATCCACCCACGACCATAGACGATCCGGTGGGACCTGCCTGGAACTGTCCGGGCGGTGGTGGAGGCGTCAACATCACGGGGCGGCCTGTGGCCGATCCGGTCCAAGGCGTGGTGTTCATCACCTCTCAGAGCGGCTGCTTCCGGCTGCAGGTCTTACCCGGAATCGAGTCGCCGATGGACGGACCCGAGCAGTCAGGAACGACGCACTCCGACTGGGTGGCCGTGGCCACAAGTGTGGCTGGAGGGGGGGACGCGACCTTGGAAGGTCTCCCAATCTGGAAGGGTCCGGACGGGCGAATCGTGGCGATCGATCTGAACACGGGGGGAGCATCTCTGGGTGATCCCAAATGGGGATGCGCCGCAAGAGCAGCAGGACGTGATCCGAGATCATCCGATGCTCCAGGGTGTCGAGGGCGTGGAGGTGAACCGCCGACGTGCCGGGCAAGCCGCGATGGTCGTGACACCGACGCTTCTCCTGGCATCCGGTCAGACGAGCGACGACGCGCCCCACCTGTTCGCGATTGACAAGCAGACCGGTGAGCGTGTGGGAGCGATCCCGCTGCCCGGGGTTTCCCGCTACGGCATGTCGAGCTGGACGCACGAGGGTAAGCAGTACGTGATCATCCAGCTGCAGGACGGAATCGCGGCGATGGCTCTGCCCTGACGATACCAGGGCTGTCCGGCTGGGGCGGGTACGCCCCGCGTTGTGCCGAGCTACCCAATTGAGCCCTCAGTCTCGGCTCGGGAGCGCAAACACAAACAGATTGCTGCCCGTGCTCGGGCGCAGCTCGGGCGTCAGATTGATCGATCCCGCCCCGGTGTTGACCGCTACGTACTGACGTCCGTCGACTGCGTAGGTGATTGGATAGCCGCTGACCGCTGAGCCTAGGTTGATCTCCCACAGGACCTCTCCGGTCTCGTGGTCGAAGGCTCGGAACCGCCCGTTGGAATCCCCGCCGAAGACAAGCCCCCCGCCCGTAGTGACGAGTGACATCGTCCCTGCCCGAGTCTCGTAGAGCCACGACGTCTCGCCCGTTTCCACTGAGATCGCCCGGACGGTCCCAAGGTACTCGGTACCAGGCGCGATCTGGTGGCGTGCAGCGAGCGAGTAGATCGCGATGCCGCCCTGCCCACCGGCAGTCTCAGCGCCTGCGCCCGCGCGCTCTCCACGTCGCCCGTGGCCAACATCTGCGCGCAGGTGTTGCGAAGCGGGAAGTACATCGTGTGAGTCAGAGGACTATAGGCGCCGGCTTCCCAGTCCCTGCCACCGGCCCAGGTAGGACAGACAAATACCTCCTGCTCTGACTCGCGAAAGATGACCTCCGGGTTTTCCGTCACCTCACCCGTAGCCCCATCGATATGGCTGATCACGTTCTGATAGTTCGTGGGAGTTGCCCACAGGAACTCGCCGGTCTCGCGATCGAGGGTGTAGACGACTCCCGTCTTGCCGGGAATACCGGTCATCACCTTTCGGACCTCTCCGCGCTGGAGCCGAGGGTTGATCCATCTCACTTGCCTCGGGTCGGGTGCGACGGGAGTGTCGACGAGGATTCGCTCGAAGGGATGATCCAGATCCCAATCGTCGTTCAGGTGCTGGTAGTACCACCGGATCTCGCCGATCTCGAGCTCCAGTGCAAGCGTGGAGTTGTGGTAGAGGTGCGCGTTGTCGCTACCACCCAGGAAGAACTTCGGGGCCGGCGAGGTGACCGAGGTGCCGATGTAGAGTAGCTGTAGCTCGGGGTCGTAGCTCGGCACCATCCAAGCGCCAACGTGTTGGCGCCCCTCGAAGGGGACGTCACCCCACGTCTCATCCCCGGGCTCTCCCGGGGCCGGAATCAGACGTCGTCTCCAGAGCTCTGCGCCCGTGCGTGCGTCGTGCGCTGCGACAATGCAGGCGTCTGGCCCGCCCCACGGCCGGCAGCTCCGCCCCGAGATGACCTTGCCATCGGCAATGATCGGCCCCGAGCTGTGGGTAGCGGAGTTGATCTTGTAGTCGAAGATTATCGTTTCCCAAACGGTTTCCCCGGTGAGGGCGTCGAGCGCGAAGACATGGTTGTCATCGCTCGTGTTGATGATCAGCCTGTCGTAGATCGCAAGGTTGCGGTTGTTGCGGGCATTGCCTCCGACCAGGCCGTAGAGATCGTCAGGGAGTTCGCGGCGATACTCCCACTCGAGGTCGCCGGTGATTGCGTCGATCGCCTGAATGACGTCCTCCGCTTGGGGCATGTAGAGGAGACCGCCGTAAGCCAACGGCGTCCCCTCACTCGTGCGATCCTCGAGGTCTCGCGTCCAGACCATCGCGAGCTCGCCTACGTTCTCCCGGTTAATCTGGTCGAGCGGGCTATATCCCCAACTGTCGAGCGTCCGGCGCCACATGAGCCAGTCTTCTGGTGCTGGGTCCTGGAGCATCGCGTCCGTAACCGGGACGAAGTCGCGGGACGACTGCGCGTAGGCGACGATCGGGGGCAGGGCAACTGACAACAGGACTGCAGCCGCGCTGACCCGAAGGCACCCTGCGATCAGAGACTGTCTAAGCATCTTGGATCTCCCGAGCCCGGAGGTTTCCAATGCTCCACCACGATCGTAAGGCTACCGGTCTGCCTCCAGCAACTTCTCGGAGTCGACCGCCCTTATCGCGGGGAAGATCCGACGAAGCCACTGATCTGGCTACCTTCCCGTCATGGCTGAAACAGACTTAGTGACAGAAGAGCCCGGACCCGAGGCGTTCCGCCTCTGGCCAGCGGTGCGCGAAGCGATTCGCGGCTCGCAACAGGACTTTACGTCCGGTCCGAATTGTTTGGAGCTGTGTTCGCCCCGAGCCTATTACGGGTCATGGGTGCCGAGGGTGCAGTGATCGAGGAGGGGGTCGGTTATACGCGCATCATGCTTGGGGGTAACGGAACGGTCCTGCTGCTGTTTCTCATCAATGCGATCTATCGCGGATCGGGTGATGCTGCGGTCGCCATGCGAGTCCTTTGGTTTGCGAATCTCATCAATCTCACCCTCGACCCGATGTTCATCTTCGGCCTCGGTCCCTTTCCGGAATTCGGCGTGCAGGGGGCCGCGGTGGCGACAAACATTGGCCGGGGATCCGCGGTCCTCTTTCAGTTCTACCTTCTGAGCCGAGGCGCGGGCCGCGTGCGAATCGCTCGGCGGCACCTGGCATTGCACCCCCCGGTGATGTTGAGGCTGATTCGTCTGTCGGCCACCGCGACCTTTCAGATGTTCGTTGGCATGGCAAGCTGGATTGGCCTGGTCCGAATTCTCGCAGGGTTTGGAACCCAGGTCGTTGCGGGCTATACGATCGGCATACGAATCATCATCTTCGCGCTTCTACCGAGTTGGGGCATGAGCAACGCGGCCGTCACAATGGTGGGACAATCCCTTGGCGCCAAGAAGCCGGATCGCGCCGAACGTTCCGTGTGTGTTGCCGCGTTCTACAACATGGTGTTCCTCGGCATCATCGGGGCGCTCTTCTTCGTCCTTGCACCTCAGATCGTTCATGCGTTCACGACGGAACCGGAGCCCGCCCAGTGGGGAGTGGCGTGTCTTCGTATTGTCAGCGCCGGGTTCTTGTTCTACGCGTATGGCATGGTCTTGACCCAGTCTTTCAATGGGGCGGGCGATGCGTGGACGCCTACCGTCATCAACCTGTTCTGCTTCTGGCTATTTGAGTTGCCGCTCGCCTACACCCTTGCGTACTTGTTCGACTTCGGTCCGAACGGGGTCTTCGTCACCATGACGCTGGCTTTTTCCGCTCTCGCCGTGGTCAGCGCTTTCGTGTTCAGGCGAGGGATGATGGAAGTTGCGGAAGGTATGAGGCCGGTCAAAGGCGGCTTTAGTGCTTATCCCGTTTATTCCGGCAAAATACCTGGACATGTACCCGGGGGCACGATGAAACGAAAAGCTATGGTCTCGGCATTCCTCTCTCTTGTCGTCATTGCCCCTCTCCAGGCGGAGGCTCAGCGGTTTGCGACAAACGACTCGATCATCCGGAGGATTTGGGAGGAGGGGATGGAGCGATCTCAGGTGTCCGCTCTATCTCAGGTCCTTGCGGACTCGATCGGTCCACGGCTCACCGGTAGCCCAGGCTCTGAGGCTGCTTCGCGCTGGGTGGTGAGTATGTACGAGGGCTGGGGCATCCAGGCGCGGCAGGAGACGTATGGAACGTGGGACGGCTGGGCCCGGGGCGTGACTCACGTTGATCTCCTTCAGCCTCGAGTGAGAACATTAGAGGCTACCATGCTTGCGTGGAGTCCGAGTACAGACGGTGCGGTCGAGGGCGAAGCCCTGGTTATCCCCTCCATGCGCTCCTCGGTTGATTGGGAGACCTTCCTCGATGGTGTGGCCGGGAAGTTTGTGCTGACCTCTTTCGCGCAGCCGACCTGCCGCCCCGACGATAACTGGATCGAGTTCGCGACTCCCGAGTCGCTCAGCCGACTGGGGGCACGACGGGAGGCCGCGCAGGAGGCCTGGATCCGGAATCTCCGGAGAGCGAGCGAGGACCTTCGTTCCATCGCCGCTCAGCTCGAGGCTGCTGGAGCCGCCGGTATCGTTCAGTCTCGATGGTCGAACGGTTGGGGGGTGCAAAAGGTCTTCAGCGCATCGACGGAGACGATTCCAACGATCGATGTCAGCTGTGAGGACTACGGACTGGTGTCTCGCCTTGCCGAGAAAGATCAGGCACCGATCATCCGGGTGAACGCCCAGTCTCAGGACCTGGGAACGGTCGATGTCTGGAACACGCTGGGGGTCATGCGGGGAACGGAGCTACCAGATGAGTACGTCCTCCTCTCCGCCCACTTCGACTCCTGGGACGGAAGCTCCGGTGCGACGGACAATGGCACGGGAACGATCACCATGATGGAGGCGATGCGGATTCTTCGTGCCGAGTATCCTGAGCCTCGCCGAACGATCCTGGTGGGACATTGGAACGGTGAGGAGCAGGGTTTGAACGGTTCGAGAGCGTTCGTCGCCGACCACCCGGAGGTTGTAGCGGGGCTACAGGCCCTCTTCAATCAGGACAACGGGACGGGGCGTGTGGCTCGAATCTCGATGCAAGGCCTGTCCGGTGTTGGAGCCTACTTTGCCAAGTGGTTCGTACAGATTCCAAGGGAGATTACCGCTAACATCAGTCTGCAGATTCCTGGGGCGCCCGGCGGCGGCGGCAGCGACTACGCCTCGTTCATCTGCGCGGGAGCACCGGCTTTCTCCCTTAGTTCGCTGAGCTGGGACTATGGCACCTATACGTGGCACACGAATCGAGACACGTTCGACAAAATCGTGATGGACGATCTGAGGAACAACGCGACTCTTGTGGCGATGCTCGCATACCTTGCTTCCGAGGAGCCGGATCGACTCCCGAGGGATCGCGTCATCCTCCCCCCGGGGCGCGATGGGCAGTCAGGTGAGTGGCCCACCTGCCGAGACGGAGCGCGCGGCTCCAACTGAGGTGTCGGGTCAGCGAAGGAACTAGTCGAACCGGTTGTTCACGACGTTGTTGTAGATTGAGCCAAACTCGAAACTGAGACCGACTGAGAGCTGATAGGTCCTGTCCGTCGGCCGCTCGAACCGCCCCAGAAGGATGTCCTCATCGGTGAGCCCTGCGCGGGAGATGAAAAGCTGGTCTTCGATGAACTCGAGATCCGCGCCGACATCGAGCTCCAACCCGCGGACGATACGAAACTCGATATCTCCAGAGAGACTGAGACTCCACTTGCCAGCATCATGAAGGTACTGGCGTCCATCGATCGAGACTCGGGACTCACCCCACGGCTGCCGCTGAAAGAGCTCGAGTCGGAGCTCGTGCAGCGGGCGGAGCTCCGCTGTCTCGAAGAAGATCGTCTCCTCCTCCCAGTCGAAGTAGTGGAGCCGAATTTCGTAGCGAGCCGTCAACGACTGTCGAGGCGCGTCAACGTAGGGAAAAAAGCTATACTCGAGGGCGGCGGCCACGTCGGCCCCGAAGTTCTCGTTTCGCCGGGTCGACGCGCCGGCTCCGGAGATGGTCCCCAGAGACCAATGGTCTGCCAATGCATACGCTAGAAGTACATCGGCGCTCCAATTCGTGCGGTCATCCACGACCAGGGACCCATCTTCGAGCTCCCTCTCGTCCTTCCTGAAGTTCCCGAACCACTCGAACTCGGACCGCCAGGTCTCGGTAGTACGCCTGGCCTCGAACGACCCGCGATATCTACGTTGCTTCTCGGTCTCCTCACCATCTAGATCTATTCTCGTGCTGACCTCGAAGACCCAGAAGTTCCACGGGTCCTCGACCTGATCTGCGCCGACGAGCTGCTCTGTTTCAACATCGGGGTCCGCTGTGGCCGAGATTTCGAAGGCGGCGGGCTGCCCGATGAGAGTCGAATAGCGAGCGAAGCCCGCCGCGATAACCTGGGACAGACCGCTCAACACCTCGTCTTCCGTATCGGTCGCGAGTGAGGTGAAGGTCAACTGATCGTCATCGCCATCCAACTCCCGGAGCCCGATGAAATCGAAGCTGTATAGGCGTCCCCCTCCACCGGTCTGGTTGCTGGTGATGATTAGGTGGACTTGCGCCAGCGTCCGGTCTCGAACCCAGTTGACGAACTCCACCTCCGTGCGAAGGTAATCCGAGTCGCACGGGAATGTGTTGCAGTCGAGGAAGACCCGCAGGGCATCACCGCGAATCTCGGCGGTGCGTTGCTGCGCCCGCGCTCCGACGGGAGTTGCACCAAGTAGGGTGGCTGCCAGAATCAGAATTCCGGCGGTTTTCCCTGAGTGTCGATGCACGGGATCCACCCGAACGCCTATGCCGCGGCGCACGCCAAAGGAACCGAACTCGCAAGCTCTGCACTACTTCTGACACGATGCAGGCCGGGATCGTTGAGTAGCTGATGCCCCGACCTGAAACGTTGAGTCACCAGATCGACTAGAGCGAAACGTGCTCCCTCGATCCGGGCGAGCTACTCTCCGAGTCCAGCCCGGAGGTAGTTCGATCGCGAGGAACCTTCAATGAAATTGGCCGGCGCTCGCACATACGCAGCCGTGGCGGCGCTGCTCTTCTCGACCGGCGGTGCCGCGATCAAGCTGTCCCCTCTTTCGAGCTGGCAGATCGCCGGGCTGCGCTCGGGAATCGCAGCGGTCGTACTGGTGGCGCTGATTCCGGCGTGGCGCAGAATCGATCCGCGGGCGGTCCTGGTTGGCGTGGCGTTCGCCGCGACCATGATCCTCTTCGTCACGGCCAATACCCTCACCACCGCTGCCAACGCAATCTTCCTGCAGACTACGGCGCCCCTGTACGTGCTGTTGCTGGGACCGCTCGTCCTCCGAGAGCCGTTACAGCGAAACGACCTGTCGGTTGTGGCGCTATTGGGCGCCGGAGCGGTTCTTTTCTTCGTCGGTGTGGAGCGCCCACTCGCCACGGCTCCCAGCCCAGCCGCGGGCAACGTCACAGCTGCTGCGAGCGGCGTCACCTGGGCCCTCACCGTGGTAGGTCTGCGCTGGCTCGGGCGCGTACCCAGCGGACCGAGTCGAGACGCAGTGGTGCCCGCCGGTGCTGACCCGGCAGGCGCGGCGGTTGTGCTGGGAAACGCACTGGCGTTCGTATTCTGCCTTCCGTTCGCGTGGCCCCTCAGTAACGCCACGGCCGTCGATTTGACGATCGTCGCATACCTGGGAGTATTCCAGATCGGGCTCGCCTACGTGTGCCTGGTGCGAGGCGTGCGGGGAGCCCGCGCGTTCGAAGTAGCGTTGCTCCTCGTTCTCGAGCCAGTCCTGAGCACTCTCCTGGCCTGGGCGGTGCACAGCGAGGTGCCGAGCAGGTGGGCAGCAGCAGGCTCGGTGGTGATCGTGCTCGGGCTCCTCCTCCAGGCCGCGCCATCTACCAAGCCTCCTTAGCCTGGTCTGAGACGACCCCGGGCGTGTGAGAATCGTCCTCCGTGCAGTACTCGGATGCCCCCGCGCGAAGAGTCGTCCGCGCTCACTCGCCGCGGGCTTCCAGGAGCAGCTCTCGGTTCGCCTCGGGTAGATCTCGGGCTGTGGTGCCGCGCTCTCCGGTGATGTCCCTGAACTGAGTCGTCACCGTAGTTCCAGACGGAGGCGGCTCGCGAAGCGTGGCTTGCTCTTCTGGCGTCACTCGGGAGGAAGGAACATTGGCGGCGCAGTCGCGCCGCGGTACCTTATTCGCCCCAAAGCTGGAGTGAGGGCAAGCTCCTAAGATCCACGGGAGAATCCATGCGATACACGCGACGCGATGCCCTGAAGCTTGGTGCTGCTACGGGAGTTTCGCTGCTCCTCGGCAGAGACTTGCTGCAAGCAGGCTCGCCGCTGAGTCGGCAAGGTCAGCTCATGAGGGCGATTCCGTCCACGGGGGAGCAGATTCCAGCGGTGGGACTGGGCACGGCCAACACCTTCATGCGGGCGGCGCGAACCCCCGAGGAACACACTCGGATCAGCGAAGTGGTGCGCCGTTTCAGCGAGAACGGAGGGAGGTTCATCGACACAGCGCCGACCTACGGTACCTCGGAGCAGGTGCTGGGAGAGCTTGCTCGGGATGGTGGGAACGTGTGCGGCATCCTGTGGGCCACAAAGGTCAGCCGCGTGAACGGTCGCAGAGAGGGGCTGGCGCAGATAGCACAGTCTGAAGAGCGCTTCGCCCCCGGGCGCATCTTCCTGAACCAGGTGCACAATCTGGGAGATTGGCGGGTGCAGCTTCCCCTCCTGCGAGAGCTGAAAGAAGAGGGGCGCGTCCGGTACGTCGGCGTCACGACGACGAGCGCCCGCCGGTATAGCGAGGTGGCGGACATCCTGCGCACTGAGGAGCTCGATTTCGTCCAGCTGGACTTCGCCATCGATAATCGCCGAGCCGAGGAGGAGCTCTTTCCGATCGCCCGTGACCGGGGTGTCGCCACGATCGCGGCTCTCCCGTTCGGTCGCGCACGCCTCTTCGGCCGCGTGGCTGGCCGGCCGCTCCCAGAGTGGGCACAGGAGATCAACGCCCAGTCCTGGGCCCAGTTCTTCCTGAAGTACCTGCTCGGAAACCCCGATATGACGGTGGTGATTCCGGGTACGTCCAATCCTGACAACCTGTTGGACAACATCGGTGCCGGACTGGGTCGCCTTCCCGATTCGGCAATGCGACGGCGGATGGCCGAGCATGTAGACAGCCTTCCGAGTGCGTAGTATTCGGAGGTGCGCTGGCTCCGTTGTAGGAGGATGAGTGTGGGCAGACTGGACGTGCTGCTTCCCGAGATCCGGGCCTGTCAAATCTGTACCGCACATCTCCCGCTGGGACCGCGCCCCGTCCTCCAAGTCCATCAGCAGGCATCGATCCTGATCGCCGGACAGGCTCCAGGTCGCAAAGTCCACTCGTCAGGGGTTCCCTTTCAGGACCCCAGCGGTATCCGTCTGAGAGAGTGGATGGGGGTCAGCGAAGAGATCTTCTATGATCCGCTCCGTATCGCGATCCTTCCGATGGGCTTCTGTTTTACAGGATCCGGTCGCTCCGGCGACAAGCCTCCTAGACCTGAGTGCGCACCCGCGTGGCGAGAGTTGGTCCTAAAGGAGTTGCTCGGAGTTCGCTTGACACTCGTCCTCGGACGGTACGCGCAGGCCTATCACCTGGACGCGAAATCAGGCAGCGTTACAGAAACGGTCTCTTCCTGGAGGGAGCATTGGCCCGAGAAGCTTCCGCTCCCTCATCCCAGTCCGCGGAATCAGGCATGGTTCAAGAAGAACGGATGGTTCGAGGAGGAGGTCCTGCCGATGCTCCGGGAGCGCGTAAAGGAGCTGGTGACCGGCCCTTCAAGACGACGTCCTGAACTTGCTTCACACATCGATGAATCACGAAAGCCACGAGTGCCCAGAGGAGGATCGCGCTTAGGCGGAAGGCGATCCGACCTAGAGATTGCATCGAGGAGCCGCCGATCCCGACTGGGCCGAGTGAAACCCCGCCACTGAACTGCCTCTCGCCTGGGCCGAACGCGATCCAGGTGGCGATCATGGCCATGCATCCGATGAGAACACCGGCGAGAACGTCGTTGATCAAGGGATTGTGCTGCCCCAGCGCGGCCATGACCCCTCCGATCGTGAAGACCATGCCAGCCGCTGCCAGGACCCAGCGTGGGGCGTGCAGAGACTCGGGATCGACGGGGATCGCGTCCGCGGCCATGAGAATGACCATGAGTCCCATACCGATGATCGATCCGGCAAACCACAGCGGGGCCGGCTCCCCTGATCTCGAGTGACGCATAGGGCAACCTACCTCCCTCGGACAGCCACATACTCGCGCAGGCCGCCCTTCAGGGTGAACGCGTGCAGCACTTGGAAAGGCGCGAGTAGGCGCTCCACCTCGGCCGGCAGAAGCGGCCGCCGCACTGGTCGCCCCGAGTTGGTGGGCTCGCAGCGCATCCGGTCAACGTCTAGCAGCGCGAAGCGGAGAGGGTGCGCGGACGCTCTTTCGGTGGACTCTACGACCAAGTGGAGGCGCGCATCCAAGGAGCTCACTTCGGCCAATCGCTGCACCAGAAGCGGGCGCTGTTCCGGGAAGATTCGGTCTAGGACATCCCACCCGAACACCAGATCGTAAGGCCGTTCTGGCTGAAGTGGCAGAGCTCCCGGCAGCGCGTCCCAACCATGCGGCGACCTGACCTCTGCGAGCATGTCGGCGAACCGTATCCGACGAGCGAAGCGGCTGTAAACGCGCAAACTGGAGTCAGCCGCGGTCCCAAGGTCCAACACGGCGTGGCTCTTGTCTTCGGGAACCCCGTCGAAGAGCGCGGCGATTCCAGGCGTGGCGCGTTCGACTGGCCCGCGTACCACGTCCTCCGACTCCCCAGTTGCGAGCAGCGAAGTGCGCTCAAACTCGGGCGGCCAGTCAACGTCCACTTAGGAGACCTCTCTACGTGGTGACCTCGATACCAGTATCGCTTTCGCTCTTCCCGTTTTCGGAAGAGATTTCAGTAAGCTGCGCCGGCTCCTTTTCGGGTTGCGATCTCCTTTTCGGTTGCCGCAAGGGAGCCGATTCTGCGGCCTTCCCGCTGCGTTCGGCCAGGTCGCCCATGTCCACCCCGCCACGGAAGCGGGCGCCATCCTCCAGTACGAGGCGGGGTGCCGCAACGTCCCCCTGGACCCACCCTGAGCTGCGCAATACGATCTGCTCCTCAGCGCTGAGATTGCCTTCTACCTTTCCTTCCACCGTGACCACCCGGCCGACGATGCTGGCCTTAACCTCCCCCTCCGGGCCCACCGTGACCGAATGCTGCTTGAGGTTCACTGAGCCCTCCACGCGGCCCTCGATCATGAGATTTTCGTCGCCGGTCACGTCCCCATGGATCTTGATGGATCGGCCGATCGTAGCCCGATCCGTACCAGTAGTCGCTGTCGCGGGTCGCTCGATTTCCGCTTCCTCCGTCTGAGCCTCGGGTGTCTGTTCAGACACCTCGTCCTTCTTCCACATCGGGCTACCTCCTCTCATTTCGTCCTATGGCTCCTGCACTACCCGCCAGTCCTAAGCCCCGACGGGGGATCGGCCGTGTGTCCTCATGGGATCGATCGGTGGGCCGATATCGTGTTCCCGAGCCATATAGGAGAAGCAAGGGGTGTACCACCGAGTCTCCCGCCCCTTCGGATCCCTTGGGCTCCCGCGTTGGCTCGCGCGGAGGGCAGCGGCGCTCGCGGGCCTTCAACAAGCAAGCAGAGGAGTGAGGTATTTTTTGCCAGCGGGGCGGAAGTTCTTCCCCTCTTCGCGGGGGCCCTGCTCCGGTCGATCTCGACTCGAAAGGCCGGCGGCACTTTCGTGACTGGGTGAGAATACCTGGCGTTTAACGGGGGTATCCGAAAAGTCGCCCAGGAATCATCGGAAGAACGCTCCCCAGCGAAGGGGAATCAGTTGAGCAGAAGTCCGCTTTCAGCTATTACTTATCGATGCCGCCTCCGGTTTCCGGGACTCTTCCACCCCCGTCGTTCGGAAAGCAAGCAGATTGACTGGAAACCAGCTCCTCGTGGGGAGCCTAGGATTCGCACTCGGCTACCTTCCTTTAGAAGCGGAGGCTCAAGATCTCACGAGTCTGCCAACTCTCTACGTCAACGCCCAGCAAACTGCTAACGTCCTGCCCGTGGGGACGTACCAGACCTCTGTCTCGAGTCTAGAATTCGAACCGCGAGTCGACCTCCAGTCCCGCAACATGGCCGAGGCCCAGGGTGATGCAAGCATCCGCGGCGGCATTTTCGAGAATACAGGCTTTCGTGTTGGCAGTGCCACGCTGTTCGATCCACAGACCGGCCACTATTTCGCGGAAATCCCGATTGCACCGGAGATGTTGGAGAGGCCCGATGTGCTCACCGGAGTGAACAACGGCCTCTATGGGTTCAATAGCACGGTGGGAACGATCGACTACGGCTGGAGCCGAATCGCGACGGGTGGGAGCGTAACCGCTGGCGCCGGAGATCATTCTCTGAACCTCCAGCGAATCCACGGAGCGTGGTCTCGCCCGAACGTTTCCGGCGAATGGTCTTGGGCCTCTGAGGCCGAGGTCTCCCGCTCCGAGAGCGACGGAACGATCCGTTACGGCGACCATTACTTCAACCGCTACTCAGGACGAGTGCAGCTCGTTGGCCCTAGCTCGCAAACCGATTTGTTCGCTGGGTATCAGTCGAAGTTCTTTGGATGGCCAGAGCTCTATGCCGCCCCCTTCGGGTTCAACGAGACCGAGAACCTGAAGACTCGGCTCTTTTTGCTCAACAGCCGCCGAGATTATGGGGCGGTTAACTCCTGGGAGATAACCGCCTACTACCGCAGGCACAGCGACCAGTATCTCCTATCGCGTGAGGACCCTTCGGTTTTCGAGGCTGTTCATGAGACGGACGTCTACGCGCTCGCGATGTCCGGAAGGCACAGCTTCGGTAATGCCCTTGGCTTGGACTATGCGATACAGGTGACCTCGGACGAGATCGGTTCGACCACCCTGGACAACAATTTCACATCGCGTAGCTACTATAAACTCAGCCTGGTTCCCGAGTACGGCGTTGACATAGGGGATGGGCGAAGCCTAACGGTCCGTGCGGGAGCAAGTTTCGACGAAACAAACCGCGATGACTCTGCGGTTTCTCCACTCTTCGAAGCTACCTGGAGAAGGATGCGAGAAGACGGGACTGGTGAGAGCCTGCACCTGTCCTATGCCGGATCCAGCCAAGTGCCGGGGTATACCGCAGTCGGTGGGAGTGAAACCGGTGGTCTGTTCCGCAGCAATCAATCGCTGGATCGCGAGACCAGTCGGAATCTGGAACTCGGGGGCACCGTCCTCCAACGGGAGTGGAGCTTCGAAGGAGCCATCTTTCTCCGTCAGGACGACAGTTTGGTCGACTGGACCTTCTCTGAAGAGTCCAGCTCGGCGCGGTCCGCCAGTAATGTCGACATCGAGACGTTCGGTCTCGAGCTGATCGCTACCCGCCGCTGGGGAAATCTCGAGGCTATTATCAGCTATACGTATCTGAGCAAGGAGGAAGATTATGGGGCCGCGAGCATCGATGCGAGCTTTTACGCGCTGAACTACCCTGGGCACCGGGGAACACTTGGCGCCATCTGGCGGCCTATCGATTTTGTAGAGATCTGGATCGACAATGAATCACGGAATCAGGAGGATAACCTCCTTCGCACAGGTAGTGATGACGCGTTTTTCACGCGTCTCGGGGTGAGCGTCCTCCCTCCGCAGATCGGCGATCTGGAGCTCCATTTCGCCGCAGACAATCTCTGGGACGATGGTTTCCAAGATGTTCCCGGTACACCCGGCCGCGGGGACCAGTACTCTGCCAGTCTCAGGTGGCGGTGGTAGACTTCTCCGCATACTGGGCTCCCGAACACTAGGATCCGTTTGGGCAACTCCCCCTGTGATCTAGGGTTCCCCGGAGTGCACTGGAGTACCCTAGAGTCCCCTCCGGCAACGAGGCGCCAATCCACTAGCTAGGCTATAAGCACCTGATCCATAAGCACTCAGCGCCCGTAGCTCAACTGGATAGAGCATCGGACTTCGGATCCGGGGGTTGGGGGTTCGAGTCCTCCCGGGCGCACTGAACGTCAGCCCTCGGCATGGCCGGGGGCTTTTGGCGCTAAAGGCTAGGCCTTCCCAGGAACAGCCAGGATAGAGAGATCATGAGTTCCAGAGTGTGCAGCTTCGTCACAATGGTTGCGCTCTTCGTCGGGCTACCCGCGACAAACGCATTCGCGCAAGGTGTTCGCGGCGACCTATATTGATTCACAACAGCACATGGCCGAGCGATCCGCGGCGACCGGGGCTACTGTGCTCCTCTCTAACCATTCGGAATTCGATAGCGCCGTCACTCGGAACCGGATGCTTGCCGGGCAAGGCGACGGCCCGCACCCCTATGAACTCGGTGCAGAGTGGGTTCAGCGCTACTTTCGGGTCATGCGAGGTTGCGCGCGGGCGGCGCAGTTAGGGTTGGAAAAAGAGCTGGCCGGGGCAGCTGTTCTCTAGGTGAGTAACCAGAGCGAGCTCGATCGACTCGCCGCGAGCGCGACCACACACTGCATGACTGGTTGCGCGATAGGCGAGGTGCTCGGACTCGTCATCTCGTCTGCTGCTGGCTGGGGTGCCACGGCTTCCATCGGGTTGGCAGTAGTCCTGGCCTTCGGATTCGGCTACAGCCTGACGATGCTACCGCTCGTAAGTAGCGGTCTGACTGTCCCTTCTGCCACCCGACTCGCACTAGCAGCCGACACCATTTCGATCAGTGTCATGGAGATCGTCGACAACGCGATCATGCTCGTGATACCGGGCGCTATGGAGTCTGGACCTAGCTCCTGGCTGTTTTGGGGCTCTCTCCTCGTCGCCCTCGGTGTAGCATGGATAGCTGCCTTTCCAGTCAATCGTTGGCTGATCGCTAAAGGAGGGGGCCACGCTCGGATCCACGAACATCACCACCACTAGTGGTAGCCTACCGAAGCGATAGGCGGGGCGCGGGAACCATTACGGGTCCTGCTGGGGCGCCTTCCGCGTACTGACAAGGCTCGCACGCGCCTGGACGAGATCTCGCGACGGGTCGCTCGACTCGAGGAGTCCAGGCCAGCATGGGAGCTAGAAGACAGCAGGCTGGCAGAGCTGGAAGCTCGCGTTGATTTCACCGAGAAGCTGCTGCAAGGACCCCAAGAGCCGTGGACAGACACCAGCTCGAAAAGAGAATCGACCGAGAGTGGACGAACTTCGAGAGGTCGTACCGCGGTCTAGGAGACGCGCAGTTGCTCGAGCCCGGCGTGACGGGCGATTGGTCAGTGAGGGACATCATCGCTCATGTGACCACGTGGGAAGAAGAGGCGCTGACTCATTTACCGCTCATCATGAGGGGAGGTAGGCCACCGCGATACTCCGTAACGTACGGCGGGATTGACGCTTTTAACGCCCAAATGACCGAGAAGAAAAAAGGCCTCTCGCTCACAGAGGTTCTCGAACAACAGGGCGAAATGCACCGCCGCCTCATCAAGTTCATCCATGGCGTGCCGGAAGATCAGTTCGCTGTCGAGACGCGGTTTCGACGTCGGCTACGGCTCGACACTTACGGTCATTATCCAAAACACAGTATTCTAATTGTGAGTTGGCGCGAGAAAAGGGTCAGACGCTAACACCACCGGGTGCCGAGAGCCCTCGAGCTGCCCTGCCAGATTCCGTTGACCGTGGCGCAAGAGATCCATATCCTGGAACTAGGATCGTCCGACCAGGGTTGGATGTCATGGATGTCATGCGTATTGAGAGATCGGAGGAAGACATGATGAAAGCGACCAAGTTGCAAGGCGACTGTACCGAAACGGTGGGATAGGACTGTATGCGCTCGCAGTGGGAGCGCTCCTGTTCTTCCCCGGGCCTTCCGCAAGCCAAGATGTGGTCGCGGTCGGTAATCAGGTGACCTTTGCGAATGATGTCGCTCTGATCCTACAGGCCAAGTGCCAGACCTGCCATCGACCAGGGGGGATGGGGCCGATGGCGATGCTCACATACGAGCAAGTGCAGCCGTGGGCGCCGATGATCAAAGACAAGGTCGAGAATCGACGGATGCCGCCGTGGTACATCGAACCAGGGATCGGGATTCAGGACTTCAAGAATGATATTTCGCTGACCGATCAAGAGATTCAGACGATCGTCCAGTGGGTGGACGCGGGCGCTCCATTGGGAGATCCCTCGGACCTTCCGGCGCCTCTGACGTGGGATGACTCCCAACAGTGGAAGCTCGAGGAGCATTTCGGACGCCCGCCAGACCTGGTCGTCGCTTCACCACCGTACACGGTGCCTCCCAACGGGCTGGACCATTGGTTCGAGCCAACCTCCTACATCGAAGGCCTCGACGAGCCGCGCTGGGCTCAAGCCACCGAGATCAGGCCCGGAGACCTGCAGAGCCGATACGTCTTCCATCATGCGAACAGCGCCTTGGCATCTTCAGCGGCCGGCAAGGACTACGACCTCTTCCCAGAGGATGCGGGGAAGAGGCTGGTGCCGGGACAGAGGATCCAGTGGGCGATGCACTTCTTCCCCGCCGGTGAGATGGTCCAGAATGCTTTCATCGAGCTCGGCATCTGGTTGTATCCACCGGGTGAGGCGCCGGAGCTCGAGGTCTCGCACACGTCGTTCCTGACGGATCCCATCGCGAACAGAGCAGTTCTGCAACAGGACAGTCCCTGCTGGGAACAGCCGGCAAGGATCCCCCTGGATAGCCCCGAGTGCACGGTGCCCACCCGGCTCACGGATCTCGCGCTGCCGCCGCACGGCGTAGCGACACAACAGGGCGTCCACGTGCTGCAGCGGAACGTGCGACTCAATAGTATCCGGGGTCATATGCACATGAGGGGCAAGTATCAGACGATGGAGGCGATCTATCCCGATGGGAGTAGGGAAGTCATCAACAGGATCAATTGGGATCACAAGTGGCACACGGCTCATCAGTACGCGGACCATGCGGCTCCCCTGCTTCCCAAGGGGACGACGCTCATCGTTACCGCACAGTACGACAACACGGTCGACAACCCGAACAACCCGGATCCCGACCAGTGGGTGTTCTTCGGGAGACGGAGCGCCGATGAGATGGGCCACTTCCACATGGAAGTCACCTGGCTGGAGGATGAGGACTACCAGCGGCTAGTCGCAGAGCGCGAGCAGCTCCTTCGGCAGCTCGCGTCGAGCGTAGAGGACGGGGACCAGTAGCTCGCCCGACCATGAGTGAATTCGGAGGATAGAGTGGAGCCGTCTATGAACCGACGGGACTACCCATTCTTCGCGGCCGGGGCCCTTGCGGTGGCGCTCCTGGCCGGAACCGGGACACCCATCGAAGGACAGCTCCCCTGGGAAGGGTACGACTGGTCGGCCCGCACGCTACGCACATCCGGGGCGCCGGTGATCCCCGCTTTCGAGGGGTGGTACCAGGAACCCGACGGGACGTACCGGCTTTGCTTCGGATACTGGAGCGGGAACACTGTAGAAGCTTTGGATATTCCGTTGGGGCCGGACAACTTCATCGAGCCAAGCGAGTTCGATGGAGGTCAGCCCACGCATTTCATGCCAGTACCGCGAACCGGTTATCGCAAGCACTATTGCGTCCACACGGTGCAGGTGCCGGAAGATTTTGGGGATCTGCAAGTGGTCTGGACGCTTCGGGTTCGAGGCGAGGCCTATTCCGTGCCGGGCCAGCTGACGTCAACGGCCTACATGTTGGATGAACCGGATTCGGAGTCGAGGGCAGCGGCGTGGGGCTTCCTTGCGGAGGAGCAAGGGATCGAAGACTACGCTGATATTGCCGAGGATGACCCCACTTGGCTGGACTTCAACCCGGGGCAGGCGCAGGGGTCCATAGCACCCCTCGTTCGCTGGGTGGAGCCCGTAGGACCAGAGGGGAGAGGCCGAGCGGGACTCAGGGCAGGGCCGGTGAATGTGGGGGTGGGGGACCCTCTGACTCTCAGCATCTTCGTCGACGAGCCCGACGGGAGGCCGGCGCGATGGTGGGTGGGGTGGGCGAAGTTCACAGGCCCGGGAGATGTCACCTTCAGTCAGTACGAGATGCTGGCGGACTATCGGTACGACAACCGGGCCACGACGACGGCCACTTTCAGTGAACCAGGCAACTACGTCGTGCTCGTGCAGTCGATCGAGAACATTCAGTCCTTCGAGCGCCAGTGTTGCTGGACGAACGGATACGTTGAGGTGACGGTCAGGCCGTAACGGGCCCAGTCACTGTCACTGAGTCGCGCGAAGCGGGAGCGGCTTCGAGCCGTGTGAGCCCCCGGTAGGCACCGGGGGCTTCTTCAATATCGGACCAGCCGCGGTCCCGAGTTTAGCGTTCAGGCCAGGGTGGACCCTGGTGGCCAGACGGCGCCGGGCCCTCACCCATGTAGACGAACTTCTGAATCCGCTTTCCTTCGAAGGTTTCGGTCACGTACAGATTGCCGTCGGAATCTTCGGCGATGCTGTGGGCGCCGAAGAATTCACCGGGGTAACGTCCGCCCTGACCGAAGGTGTACAGCTCCTCCAGCGTCTCACGGTGCACGACCCGAATCCTCTGATTCACACCGTCAGCGATAAAGATGTACGTCTGTTCCGGATCGGTAGAGAAGGCGACATCCCATGTCGATCCCGCCCCGAGTGTTGCTGGCGCGTAAAAGCCCTCCTCGAGGAACTCGCCCTCGGGTGTGAACACCTGGAGTCGATTGCTCTGGCGATCGCAAACGTAAACGCGCCGATCGACTGAGATCTTTGCGCAGTGGACTGGACCGCGGAACTGTTGCGCCCCGGGCTGGTCCGCGCCTCGCGGACCGAACTCGTAGTCATCATCCGGCACGTTCCCGTACGCTCCCCAGAAACGCTGCATCTCACCGGTGTCGCCGTCGATGACCGCTACGCGCCGATTGAAGTAGCCGTCGGAGATGTACGCCTCGTTCGTCTCTGCGTCTACGAAGATCTCGGCTACCCGCCCGAAGCTCTCCGGATCGAGGCTGTTGGGAACAAAGCCCATCCCATCAGGGGCTTGGCGAGCGTTCGCCGAGCCAAACTGCGCGACCACATCGCCGTCCTGCGTGAGCTTGAGGATGTGAGCGTCTCCGCCGCCGTTCCCACCGACCCACACATAGCCTTCGTGGTCCACGAAGATCCCGTGATTCGACTCTGGCCACTCGTAGCCCTGATAGTTCTCGCCGGGATCTCCGCCCCAGGCGTGAACGATGTTTCCGTCGCGATCGAACGCCATCACCGGCGGGGCTCCGACGCAGCACTCGCCTGTGGGTGGATCCTGCATGGCCCCGGTCTCACCCCCCGTCAGCGTGGCAGAGCTCCGGTGGACCATCCAGATGATGTCCGCATCGTCAACCCACACTCCAATCGCATTACCTAGCAGCCAATGGTTCGGGAAAGGTTGGGGCCAGAAAGGATCGACCTGGAACAGGGGCGCCTGCATACTCTGGGCTTCCACGGTGCTCTGTAGTTGCGACTGGCCAACCCAGAGCAGCCCGATCAACATGACCAGCCCGGCTCCTGTGGCTACCGCTCGCTTGACCTTCATCGTCTACTCCCCTGTTGAGTGAATCGGGACTTTGGTTGCGACTTCGGGTCGCGCTTTGTCAGCACGGCTCATGGAAGCATATGCGTCGCTAGCGGAAAATTCCAGATTGGTCGGGGTGGAACTCAACCCAGGCCACACTTCGGCGGCTTGAGACTGCAGTGACGACTGAGTTCGTTTTGCTCGAACGGGACAGTGCATTCAGTGACCGATCGACGGGAGTCCGCACGCAGCGGGCGTAGAGATCTCCTGCGGCTTGCGGGACCCATCGTCATTGCCAACTCCGCGGTGCCCCTCCTCGGTATCGTCGACACGGCAGTGATCGGGAATACTGGGACGGTGGTCGACCTCGGAGCCATCGCCCTGGGCGCACTGATCTTCAACTTCCTGTACTGGAGCTTCGGTTTCCTCTGGATGGGGACGACAGGATTCACAGCCCAGGCCTGGGGAGCAGGGAACAAGGTCGAGGTACGGGCCACACTTGGGCGGGCCTTGTTGCTGGGTAGCGGGATCGGGATCGCACTAGTCCTCCTGCAGGTCCCCATCGCCTGGATCGCGCTCGAGCTACTCTCGGGGACCCGAGAAACCGAAGAGCTCGCCAGCGCTTACTTCACTATCCGCATCTGGGGTGCTCCGGCGAGCCTAGGGATCTTTTGCGTACTCGGAACCTTCGTGGGGTTGGGCCGAACCGGCCAGCTCCTGAAGACTCAGTTGTTCCTGAACGGGCTGAACATCGTGCTCGATGTTGTGCTCGCGGGCGTTTTCGGCCTGGGCGTGCGTGGGATCGCACTCGGGACTGCGATTGCAGAGTGGACTACGCTCGGTCTGGCTCTGCTTCTCGCGCATCGAATTCTGAAAGAGAGCGTCGGGGTCGGCGAGCCGTTCTGGCCGTGGAGACGCATGTTCGGCGCGGGTGGTTGGAGCAAGACGCTCGCCGCAAACGCGGACATCATCGTCCGTACGCTCTTCCTTCTCGCGGGCTTCGCCTGGTTCACCAACCAGGGAGCGCGACTCGGCGACCAAATCCTAGCGGCAAACCATCTCCTCCTGCAGATCATCACACTGAGCGCCTATCTGCTCGACGGTTATGCCCACGCGACCGAAGTCCTGGTTGGGCGTGCGGTCGGGGCGGGGCAGCTCGCCGCGTTTGATCGAGCAGCGCGCGCCGCGACCGAGCTCGCTGGCGTCACAGCGGTGGGGCTCGCCTGCGCGGTTCTCCTGGTCGGACCCGCCGGCCTTTCGGCTCTGACCGATCTGTCGGCGGTTCGTGAGGTCTCAGGCCAGTACTTGCCCTGGACCGCCGCGTATGTAGCGGTCTCCTTCGCGGCCTTCCAACTCGATGGGATCTTTATCGGAGCCACGGCTACGAAGGAAATGCGAAACGCGAGCATCCTCTCTTTTGGGCTCTTCTTGGTAGCATCGATCATCCTCACACCGCGTCTCGCAAACCTCGGTCTCTGGATCGCCTTCGTCTTCTACGTAATCGCACGGGCCGTGAGCCTGGGACTAGGCTATTCACGCCTCCGCGGTTCGATCGGGCTCTCACGGGGCCCAGACGCATAGTTCCAAGGGCCGTTCGCGGTCAGCGCGTTGGATTCGGCTTGCATTGTGGGCCCGGCAATGTTTTCGGAAGAATCCAACCTCGCACCCGCTGTACGAAGTGACCCCAGGGTGGCCAACCCCCCGATCTGGGGCCATGTCGAGGCGATCGGTCGCTCCTCGACTCCCCGGCATGGAAGGTGCATTCCAGGGTGATGCCCCCGAGCCCGTTCAAGTGCAACTTCGCAGGAGGCCGGTCATGACAGATGGGCACAGATCCCTTGGGTTGGTCCTCGCTCCCTGGATGATGGTCCTAGCGCTGGTGGGGGGCTGCGGCCCTGCCGAATCGAGCGACAATCCGGGCGACGAGGCCATGCTGCAAGGCGAAGTCCCTCTCAGCCACGACAAGGAAGTGTCGGCGGCCGAAGAGCCTTCCGGCCTCGAGGAGGCTGCTCCGGCCACCCCAGTTGTCCCGGCTGTGCCCTCCGGAACCAGTATGACCCTGAGGCTGGCTCAGTCTCTCTCGACAGAGTCGAATCGGGCGGGTGACTGGTTCAATGGAACGCTCGTGGGCGATCTGACGTCCCCCGAGGGCGACATTTTGGTCCCGGCCGGCTCCCGCACCAACGGGGTCGTCGTGGTCGCACAGGAAAGCCAGAGTGCAGACGAACCGGCCGTGCTCCAACTCTGGCTCGAATCGCTCGAAGTCTTTGGCAAGACGCATGCGGTCACGGCAACCATCGTGGAGACCGGGGTGAGGAGCGAAACTCGTGATAGCGGTGGGGAGACCGCCGCCAAGATCGGGATAGGGACAGCCGCAGGCGCCCTTGTCGGCGGCATCATCGGCGGCGACAGGCGGGGCGCGTTGATCGGTGCAGGCGCCGGCGCGGTTGCCGGAACCGCCGTCGCCGTTACCACGAATGACGGGCACGCGAGGATGGAAGAGGGGTCTATTGTTACCGCGGTGCTCGGCGAGTCCTTGGAGATCCAGTAGGCCAACTACACTCCCGCCTCAGCCCGGATGGCGCGCCTCGGTGATCGAGTCGATTCAAACCGACATTTGCGAGATCCGCTGTTTACGCGAGGGAGATCGCGCCGAATACGTCAGGGTACACGAGATCAGCAGGTAACATTTCGGTCCGTGGATGCCCGCCTCGGACCCTGACAGGACAGTTGACGACCTCTTCGGGGACGAGCTAGCGAGGGCGGAGAAGGGGCGGGCGAAGGGCACCGACGTCAGGATGGTCGCTTCGATGCCTGACGGACGCGTCGCCGGATTCTTTGGCTTGAGCCAGATCTTCCGTCGATCGTTTCTCAGTGGGTACGCCGCTTGGCGCGTGTCAGCTGACCAAGTGGGCCGGGGGATCGCCACCAGCGAGCGATCGCACTGCTGGACCTGGCATTCGCCCCGGAACCGAAGGGGCTGGGGCTTCACCGGATTCAAGCGAATGTCATCCCATCGAAAGCTGCCAGTGTTCGCGTAGCGGAGAAGGCAGGCTTCCGGTTGGAGGGAAGGGCGGAGGCCTACCTGAGGATTAACGGTATGTGGCGGGATCATCTGATGTTCGCAAAGATAGCGGACGAGCACGTTCCACGATTCCTAGTAAATCCTCCGTAGTCAGCATGAGGGTCCGACGATGGTAGCGAGATTCCTTCTCCTACTCCTACTCCTGATCCCTTCGCACCGTGCGTTCTAGTTCGGATGGTACGCACAATATCCCGAAACGCGCCTCGTCCGCTGACTCGTACTAGCGGTGTGCACCTCCTCCCCGTAGCCTAGAGATTGGGAACGTACTCACAGGTGTGTTCCAGCCGCGCAGCCGGCGACGAACCGGTGGAGTACGGTGTGCTCTGGAAAGGGGCGGCGCACTACATGAGGAGGTATCCATGAAGGGGTTTGGGATTGGGTTAACGGCAGTGGTTGTTGGTCTCATCGGGACGGTCGGTTTGGGAGCCACCCTCGAACGCCGGAGCGTCGACGAGATGGCCGACGCCGCGAATACCCTACTGGCGTCGCTTTCTGGTGGCCAGCGGTCGCAGGCAACTTTCGCCTTCGACTCGGACGAGCGCTCGAGGCATCACTTCATCCCGCCGGAGACATTTGAGCGCCACGGCGCCCTGTTCAAGGAGATGAACTCAGAGCAGAAGGTTCGAGCCCTAGATCTGCTCAGATCGGGGCTGAGTCAGCAGGGGTATATGACCGCCCAACAGATCATGGAGGTCGAAGGGATCTTGGGTGTGGTGGTGGAGGGCGCGGACCGCCAGTTAGCGCGTGACCAGGAAGAGTATTGGGTCTCAGTGTTCGGGACGCCCTCGACAGGGAGCTCGTGGGGATGGAGGTGGGAAGGGCATCACCTCTCACTGCACTTCACAATCGTCGAAGGGGATCTCACCGTGAGCACGCCGACCTTCCTAGGAGCGAATCCGGCGACGGTGCCGGAAGGCCCAAGAAGAGGACTGCGCGCGATGAGGGAACAGGAAGACACGGCTCGCGACCTGCTTGCATCGCTGGACGCGCGGCAACGCGATATCGCGATCTTCGATGACGTGGCGCCAACCAACGTTGTTACGGGAGCGGATCTGGTGGTCGACCCGCTAGCGCCGATTGGGATTCGGGGTTCGGCGCTCCGTTCTTTACAGCGGGATCTACTGATGGATGTGATCGAGTCATACATATCGATCATGGCCTACGACATCGCGGAGCTCCGGAGGGCGGAGGTGCGCGAGGGAGCGATTGACGACATCACCTTCGCCTGGGCTGGTCCGACAGAGCGGGGCGAGGTGGCCTACTACCGAGTGCAGGGTGCCAACTTTCTGATCGAGTTCGACAACACTCAGAATGATCCGAATCACATCCATGCCGCGTTTCGTGATTTCGACGGAGACCTGGGACGCGACGTGCTGAGGGAGCACCTGGAGCAGGATCACTAGTAGCAATGGGCACTAGCAATTGCTCTCGCCCACTTGTCACAACTCGCGTGGAGTCCCAGAATCGAGTCGAGGTTCTGGGGCATTCCCGGGACAATCACACCGCGACGAATGGAGGCGTAAGGTGATCAAGGCCGAGGTGGTGAAAAAGCTAGCCAAGAAGACCGACCTCACGCAGGGAAAAGCCGCAGAGGTCGTCGATGCGATCTTCGACACCACTCCCGGTCAGGGCATCATTGCCGTGGAGCTGGATGCTGGCAGAGAAGTGTCCATCTTCGGCTTTGGTAAGTTCGGGACCAAGCGCCGCTCGGCCCGACTCGGGCGCAACCCGGCCACCGGTGCCACGATCCACATCGCGGCTAAGACCTATCCCAGCTTCCAGGCTGCCAAGGGCCTCAAAGACAGAGTCGCGGAGTAGGGCATGCAATAGAGCCAGTGGCCGCCAGTACTTAGCCCTCGGCTCCGCATGGCGCAGGCTGGAGAAACGATGCGGCTTCTGGCCGCTTGAGCCCCTGGTATCGCCGGGGCTCTTTCGTCTAGCCTTCCTCTTTCAGGGTCCCAGCCTGGAAACCAGCTCGAGCGGTTCTGTGGGAGTCACGAGTAGCTGGTCGTCCATGAGGACCTCGCCACGTATCCTGTACGAGCCTGGTTGCAGCGAATCGCCCCTATTTGAGCGCTGATCCCAGGTCTCGCTGAGCCGTAGAACCTGACCGAGCTCAAGTGTCTCTATGCGCAGAATCGCAGGGATGAGCTCGCCCTCGAGTCGGCGCCACACGGTCTCGCCATTCGAACGGGCTCTACACCGAAGCCCAGGGTGCATACGAAGGCCCCCCAGTGGATCTGAATACCGGCCAACACCGGACGATGTGAGGTCCGCAGCGTCCCAGATGCAAAGAAAACGGGCTCGGTAACCTCGATGCTGTAAACGGAGCTGGGGACTCCAAGGCGAGTGAGCACGTTCTCGACACCTCTGGTCGCGGCGGCGTTTTCAACACCGAACACCAGTCGATCTGATGCCTCGTCGAGATCGGCGAACACCGCAGCGGGTAGAGCGAGCACTCGTCCTTGCGCGCATCGGAACAGATGTTTACTATGGCCGGCCGGACTGCTGCAAATGTTTACACTCCGGGCGCTGTCATCGGCGCTCCGCATACGGAGGCGACTCATGGATCGCACAGTCCATCGACTAGGCGGGACCCTTCTCCTTCTCGCTGGCCTCGCGGGCGCAGTGGGTGGGGTCCTTCAGCCGCCTCAACCCGGTCCGCTCGCGGAGATCGCCGAACTGAGTGCCGAATGGGGGGTCACTCAGGTCGCGGTCGGGATGGCGGGAATGCTCTTCGTGATGTCCACCCTCTTTCTGGCTCGCCACTTCGCGGGGGCGGCGGGGGAAGGGTGGGCGCTGCTCGGTACTGGTACGCTTTTCCTTGGAGGCGCCGCACTCGCCGGAATCGCAGCCTGGGAGACAAGGGACTTCTCAGGACTGTTCGCTGCCCGCGGGAGTGGAGCTGGGGCCCTCGCAGATCATTCGTTCTCAGCCACGATGTTCTTGATGAGTTCGATGGCCAAGGCCACAAGCTTCCTGCTTCCCGTGGCCGTCGCGGGCTACGGCGTCGGGATGCTGAAGAACTCTGGCTGGCCGAGTTGGCTAGCATGGCTCGGTGTGGTGTTCGGCGTGACGTGGCTCGCGGTGGGCCTGTTCGGGATCTCGCTGGGTGTGGCGGCGTCATTGCCCTTCGTCCTCGGCAATGTCTGATTCGCCGTGGCGGGAATCCTCTTCATCAAGACTAGGCGAGCGGGCACCACTGATCAGGCTCCCGAGTCGAATCCACCTAATGAGACGATGCTCGACAAGCTGGAACGGGAAAGGAAGCTGAGCTTCGAGGAAGCGCTGAGGGTCGCTGAGAAGGTCGCCACCGCGCTAGAGTCCGCTCACAGGCGGGGCTTGGTCGACCAGGAGACGGAGCGGGAGGAGATCGTCCACAGTACCAACGGCGAGTCGATAGCAGACGACCTGGACTTGGCATCAGAAAGCGCTTCCTCTGAGGCGCTCGGCGCCGAGCCACCAGAGAACGGTGGGGGCAGGGTAGGGGCCAACGAGTCCGGTGAACCCGTGAGCCCGGTTCATTTCGAATACGTCGCCGATGGGGCAGAAGATCAAGGAGGCCTCGACGCGGGGACGGTCCCTCAGCCAATAGGCTACAGCGCGGCTGCCAACACGAGGTCGCAGGCCTTTCGGGAGTGGCTCAGCGGCACGCACTAGCGGAGGCGACCGTAGCGCGTCGGAGGTGGGGGGCTCTCGCGCCGATTCGGAGGCTCAGGGCCGAAGCGAGATCTCGGACAAGCGCGATAGCCCTCCGATGGCTTGATCCCCAGCACCCGTCTGGAACGCCTTCCAAGCGCGGACGAGTAGAAAGCATGAGAGGAGGAGAAGTCCGAGGACCAGGGCCACACCGAGCACTCCGCCCGCCCCGGCAGCTGGGGAGAAAAGGTCACCGACGAGCGACCAGATTCCCACTGCCAGTCCGACAACAACTACGAGGCCCATCACTCCGAACCAGGCTCCGACGACGATCAGTCTCGGGTCCGGGAGGCGTGGTGGCGAACTCCCTGTCCGGGCGAGACTCCTCCTCCGTGACTTGGCCACGTAGGGACCATAAAGACCACGATGAAGACGAATTCCATCAAGACCGCCAACTCAAGCACAAATCCCCACGAGAACTCCGTCGGGGATAGTGGCCAGACGCTACCCAGGATCCCGACACCTGTTGCCAGCGCCACGGCGATGACGAACGAAACCACCACGCTCGTCGCGATGAATCTCCAGTCCATCCGGTCCTCCCTGCCGATTCTGTGAGGTTGTCACAGGGCGTCCCAAGAAGATGGGGAAACGAAGCGGCGAGAAGGGAGATTGTGACTCGAGGAGGAATGCCCTGACGCCTTGCTCGGCGACCTGGGGGTCCCAACCTTGAGTCTTCCGATCGATAATCGACAGGAGATTCCAACGATGATGACGTGGGACCCGCCCTCCCGATCCCTCCTTTCCGCCGTCTTCCTCGCCATCTTCGTCGTGTCTGGTGCAGAGGGGGTTGCACAGACCGGGCCCAGCTGGGGAGAGTGGCCGGCCTACAGGGGGGATCTTGGGAGCACCCGATACTCTCCTCTCGACCAGATCGACGCTTCGAACGTCGGCGAACTGCAGATCGCGTGGCGATGGTCGGCCAGAAACTTCGGGCCGAGACCGGAGGCCAACTATCGAACTACTCCCCTGATGGTCGATGGCGTCCTCTTTGCGACGGCCGGTTACGTGACGTCTCAGATGAGCCCAAACGCAGAGGGGCTGCTGCCGGCACAGGAGGGGATGGAGGTGGATTACATGTTAATGCCTGGCCAGCCCATGCGCGTCGATGGCCTGCCTGCGGTCAAGCCGCCATGTGGTCAGATCAGCGCCATCGATCTGAACCGGGGCGAGATGCTGTGGCAGATTGCGAACTCGGACACGCCCGAGGAGATCGCGAACCACCCCGCCCTCATGGGCGTGGAGCTGCCTCGCACCGGGCGCCCTGCCCGGGTCGGGCTTCTGGCTACTCGAACCGTTCTCTTTGCCGGAGAGGGTGTCGGTGGCAAGCCTGTTCTCCGGGCCCACGACAAGGCCACCGCCGAGGTCTTGGCCGAGATCGCGCTACCCGCCCCACAGACGGGCCTCCCGATGTCATACATGCTCGAGGGAACCCAATACGTAGTGGTAGCTGTGGGGAGCCGGGACGCACCAGCCGAGCTCGTAGCGTTGACCCTTCCCTAGGGTATGCGCGTCGTAGTTGTTCCGGACAAGTTCAAGGGTACACTGACGGCTAAACAGGCGGCGCAGGCCATCTCACGCGGATGGAAGCAGATTCGCCCGGCCGACACCGTGCACCTGCTGCCCATGAGCGACGGCGGGGACGGCTTCGGAAGCGTGATGAGCGGACTCTTGGACGCGAAGGTAAAGAGCGTGAGAACCGAGGACGTCGCTCAGCGTCCGCGCCGAGCGCGCTGGTGGTGGCAGCCGTACAGTCGCACTGCCATCATCGAATCCGCAGAGGTCATCGGATTGGCGATGCTTCCCCCAAAGCGATTCCACCCTTTCGAGCTCGATACCGCCGGACTGGGGAGAGTTCTCTCAGCTGCAGCCCGACTACGACCACATCGCTCCTTCATCGGCATCGGTGGCAGCGCAACGAACGACGGCGGTTTCGGAATGGCTCGTGCGCTCGGGTGGCGTTTTCTCACGCGACAGGGCGAGGAGATCGGGAGATGGCATGCCCTCGCCGCCTGCCAGCAGATCCAACCGCCCGCGCGGAGGCTGACGCTCGGCAGAGCAACGGTGGCTCTAGATGTGCAGAATCCTCTGTTAGGGCCGAAAGGATGCACTCGCGTCTATGGGCCGCAGAAGGGGATGCGGCCGACCGACTTTGCAAGAGCAGAAGGGGCGCTGCGAACCCTGGCCGGAGTGATGAGCCGGCAGCATGGCAGATCGTTGGCCGCAGTCGCCGGCGCTGGGGCGGCGGGGGGGCTGGGATTCGGGCTGATGGCATTCCTGGGCGCGCGACCTGTGACTGGTTTTTCACTCTTTGCGCGTGAGGCTGCACTCCGAAGGTTGCTTGCCGACGCGGATCTCGTAATCACAGGTGAGGGCTGTCTGGACCGGCAGTCGTTAATGGGGAAGGGTGTCGGGGAATTGGTGGCGCTTTGCGCAAAGTTGGAGGTTCCGTGTATCGCGGTGAGCGGAAAGGTGGAGCTCCCAAACGCCGGCCAAAGCCCACTCGCTAGGAGCTACTCGATGTCTAAATCGAGCAGCCAAGCTGAGGCGTTGACTAGGCCCGGGTTCTGGTTGGCTAGAACCACCATGAAAGCTGCATCCGAGTTCAGCGGCCGATAGACTTGGGCTTTCAAAAGGGGGTCAGATTCGCCGCTGACTGAGCCCGTCTGGTCTACCGAAACACGACCCGCTCTACGCTGGGCGGGTCAGGGTCGGCGAAGTGCGGGTGGATCACGTAGATATCGCCTCCGATAACAGCGGCGGTTGTGGCCTGGGTCTCGTAAGGCGCTACACCAGCGAGCTGTGCAGTGACCCAGTCGTCCTCGCTCGTCAGTGCGACCACGCGATTGCCGGAATTGCTGACGATCGCCAGTCGGCCATCGGCGGTCCAGACCATCCCGTCCTGACCCGGCACCTCTTCTGGGAGAGTGACCTGCGCCAAGCTGGTCGGGTCGTCAATTGGCACCTTCCAGAGTGTTGCGCCGCCTGCGACTAGTAGGTAGCCCTCGGGGTGCACCACAATGCCGTTCGGCCCCGGAGCTTCCACTTCACTGAACTGATGAAGGACCGAGGCTCGATAGTCGGAGTCGACCCGATAGATCACGCTGGCCCTGGTGTCCGTCACGTAGGCGGTGCCGTCGGCCGCGACCGCTACATCGTTCGCGAAATGAGCCAACTCCGCCGTTGCGTCCCCAATAGTTGCCGCCAGATCGACCATCTCGATCCGATCGCCGGTCGCGAGGTCGTAGACCCCTAACTTGGCCTGTCCGCGGCCTGCTCCCTCGAACACGGCTCGGTCTGAGTTCGCCACGAGTAGCCGATTCCGCGGTTCGTCGACCTCTATGCCAATGGAGGACACGAGATCCGGGTCGCTCACAACGGTGGTGACGCGACCGTCCGGATGAATCTGAAGGATCGATCCCTCGGTCAGCGAACCGGTGAGGATACGGCCGCCCGACGCGTCGTACTCGATCCCTTCTGGAATGAAGCCCCCTCTCTCCGCCACGATGGAGGCAGGAAGCTGGACGCCGGCAGGCTCTCCCTCCCCAGCTCCTATTCCACCGGTGTCGGATTCTGAGTCGGGTTCCACTCCGCATGCGGGAAGCAGAAGGGTCGCGCCAACCAACAGGGGCCAAGGATTCAACATGGTGAACTCATCCAGACGGGGTCAACAAGACGGTGCAACCGATCACTCGTATCTGAGCGCCTCAATCGGCTCCATAGCTGCTGCGCGGCGAGCGGGATAGAACCCAAAGAAGATGCCTACCGAAGCTGCAAATCCAAGCGCTAGGAATACCGTCGGAGGAGAGACCACAGCGCTCCATCCTGTTAAGAAAGCGATCGTCCTGCTGCCCGCGTAGCCTGCCGCTACGCCGAGCATGCCCCCGACGAGGCTCAGGACGACGCTCTCTACAAGGAATTGGGTCAGCACGTCAGAGCCGCGCGCGCCCACAGCAAGCCGTAGGCCGATCTCACGCGTGCGCTCAGTCACCGACACCAGCATGATGTTCATGATCCCGATCCCACCGACCAGGAGAGAAATGCTTGCGATGGCGGCCAGGAGTAAGGTCATGACCTGGGTTGTGCTCTGGGCTGCATCGGCCAGCTCCCCTTGGTTGCGAACGGTGAAGTCGGCTGGCTCGTTTGGGGACAATCCGTGGGCGTCTCGGAGGATTTGGCCAATCTCGGCCTGCGCCTGAGGGATGCCTTCCGGTGAATAGGTGTTCGCCAGAATCTGGCTGATGAACTGCCGGCCCGCTAGACGGTTCAGAACCGTTGTGTAAGGAGCCAGGATCACGTCGTCTTGATCGCTGCCCTGGGCTGTTTGTCCCTTGGATTCCAACACCCCGACGATCGTTACCGGCACGTTGCGGAGGCGAAGCTGCTGACCAACAGCATCCCCGCTTGGGAACAGGTTCTCAGCTACTGTGTTTCCGAGTACGACTTCCCGCCGCATCGATCGGATATCCGCCTCATCGAAGAAGCTACCCTGGGCTACATTCCAATCCCTGATATCCTGGTAGTCGTAGTCGACCCCAAGGATCATGGTTCGCCAATTACCGGCCCCACCGATCGCCTGTGTGAAGCTGTTCACCACAGGCGATACGGCCGAAAGAAGGAACCCCTGAACCTCGAGGGCCTCGGCGTCCTCTACCGTTAGGCGGGTAAAGCTCTGGGCACCAAGGCTGACGCCTCCCTGCGCTGTGGAGCCGGGTGTAATGACCAACATATTCGTCCCGAGGGCCTGGATTTGGCGCTCGATCTGACCCTGGGCCCCCGCCCCGATCGCGACCATTACGATGACAGCGCCCACCCCAATAATGATGCCGAGCATCGTAAGGAGCGTGCGCATCTTGTTCTTCAAGATGCTCACTCCGGCGATCTTGATGAGGTTTATCGACTTCATGCGACCCCAGCCGGCTCGAACTCCCTCAGTTTGTCGAAATCCCGGACCGCAACTCTTCGTTCGCGCACCGGCTCGTCTCGGACCACCCGTCCATCGCGGAGCTCGACGATTCGCTCCGTATAGCGCGCGATCTCGCGCTCATGCGTCACGATGAGGAGCGTTACACCCTCGGAGTTGAGCTCCTGAAACAGTGCCATAATCTCTAACGAGGTCACTGAGTCCAGGTTGCCCGTGGGTTCGTCGGCGAGTAACAGCGAAGGCCTGGTCACCAAAGCCCGGGCAATGGCCACCCGCTGCAGCTGGCCCCCGGAGAGTTCCGAGGGGTCGTGTTCCATGCGATCCGCGAGCCCGACCCGCTCGAGTGCCTCCTCCGCCAGGTCCCTGGTGTCCAGGTCCCGGCCTGAGCGATCGTAGAGGAGGGGGAGCTCAACATTCTCGAGCGCGCTCGTACGGGCTAGAAGGTTGAAGCCTTGGAATACGAAGCCGATCTTCTCATTGCGAATGCTGGCGAGCCGATTCCGGCTCAGGCCTTCGACCCTGGTCCCCTCGAGCTCATAGCGTCCGGCGGAAGGTTGGTCGAGACAGCCCAAGATATTCATGAGCGTGGATTTCCCAGAACCGGACGCTCCCATGATCGCGATCAACTCGCCTGCGCTGACCTCTAGATCCACGCCTCTGAGAGCGTGCACCTTTGTGCGGCCCATCTCGAACACCCGCTCGAGCCCGACCGCATCGATCAGCGTCGGAGTGGCCCCAGGGCTCTCGTCTACCATCAGAATCCACCCGGTCGCCGAAACCGACCCTGCTGCTGGGTCCGGAACGGGTTCTGAATGTTCGATGCAGGGGTCCCAGTGGTCACGGCGGCGATCACTTGCTGGCCTTCACGGAGGTCTGCTCGGGCGTTTACGATCACCGTCTGAATTCCGTTTGTGAGGCCCGTTTGGACAGGAGTCACGCTCAGCTCTGCGTCGTCGTCCAGGTACCAGAGTGTGCCCCTCCCACCCCCCCTTGGACCCGGCCGCATCGGGTCGCCGCCACCGGGCCGATCTCCTCTGCCGAAACCACGGGCAAGGGGTTCACCCTCGCGGTTGACGCCAGCAGGGCGACCCCCTCTGAGTGGGAATTGCGCTTCAGGCCCCCCCGCCCGGTCCGCTCCCGCCTCACCTCGCGCCATCGCCAGAGACTCCATCATCTCCTCGGTCGGGCGGAATCGAAGCGCGGTATTCGGCACTACGAGGACGTCTTCTTCTCTCTCGATCACGATGTCGAGCGTCGCCGTCATGCCCGGGAGGAGAGCGCCATCCTTGTTCCCAACGGTTACCACCACGCTGTAGGTGACGACATTCTCCTGCGTCATCGACTGTAACCGAACCTGCCCGACGGACCCGCTGAATTCTCTCTCGGGATAGGCCTGGACGGTAAAGTGCACTGGCTGCTCATCTTCGATCTGCCCGATGTCACTCTCGTCTACGAATGCCAGAATCTCCATTTCACCCAAATCCTGGGCTAGAACGAAGAGGACTGGTGCCGAGAGGCTGGCAGCCACGGTCTGGCCCACCTCCACGTCACGTGAGACAACCACGCCGTCGATGGGCGCGCGGATCTCGGTGTACTGGAGGTTGCGGCGCGCCCGCTCGAGGCTGATCTCGGCAGAACGAAAGGCCGCGTCCGCGAGCGCGAACTCGTACTCTGCAAGGTCGCGCTCGCTATCCGTTACAACCTGCGTCGCGTGGAGCTCTCTGGTTCGTTCCAGCTCCCGACGATTCTGGTCCAAATCGGCCTGGTTCCGAGCCAGGTTTACCTCGGCCGAGCGCACCTCCTGCTCGAGAATCACCGGATCGATGCGGGCGATCAGCTGTCCTTGCTCGACCGCGTCGTTGAAGTCTACGTAGATCTCCGCGACCTGCCCTGAGACCTGCGTTCCTACTTCGACGGTCTCGGTGGCCTGAAGATTACCTGTCGCGGTCACCGAGGACTCCAAGTCCCCGCGAGTCACCTCGACGAACCGGTATTCGACATTCGCCGGCTCGGTCCGAATCATGGCGGCCCACCCCGCGATCACCGCTGCCGCCAACACTCCGAAGATCCAGATTGTCTTCTGTTTCATTGTCGTCCGTGTTCAAGATGCAGCAGTATATGACTAAGAGTTGGATCCTTCTGTCTATCTGACAAATTGGACGGTCAGACTGTTAAGGTGCGGTGTTCGGTAGGGCCCAGCCAGATACGTGCGACTTCCAGCCGCCCGAGCCCCGGGAACTTCTGAAGATACAATTGCGTCCACCCCATGACGGGAGGAACCAGACAGCTTCGATGCGGGGAGATGCGCGTGCCCGAAGTCATCGCCAAACGGGGAGTGGAGATGGAAGACGAGAGCCAACGTAGTTGGTTCGAAGCGGAAGTCGAGAACCTCCTCCCGGGTCTCTACGGCACTGCGCTCCGCCTCACTTGTGATCAAACGGACGCCGAGGACCTCGTATCGGACGCCCTGATGAAGGCGTGGAGTTGTCTGGGCTCCCTGCCCCTTGGCGCCCTCGAGTCCTTCGCTGGCGTGGGTCATCCGTTTGCGGCTGAGGTGATCGGGCGTGGTGACGACGTGTTGGACGTGGGTTCGGGCTCCGGGACGGACGTCCTGATTGCAAGCCGGCTTGTCGGGTCCGAAGGCTCGGTGACGGGCCTCGACATGACCCGCGCCATGCGAGAGAAGCTGGAGGCCAACGCGGTTGAGATGGGAGCTGGAAATGTCCGGACGGTAGATGGAAATGCAGAGGACCTTCCTCTTCCCGATGGTTCCGTATCTGTTGTGACGAGCAATGGCGTTCTAAATCTGGTCCCCGACAAGGAGAAGGCGATCCACGAGATCTTCCGAGTCCTTCGCGCGGGTGGACGGATTCAGATCGCCGACATCGTGGTTTCGATCCCTCCCTCGGAAGCCTGTCGGGCGCAGCCGCAGCTCTGGGCGGAGTGCATCGTGGGTGCCGTTACCACCGAGAAGTACTTGGCCATGCTCGAGGATGTCGGTTTCGAGGGCGTCACGGTGCTCGAGACCCTCGACTACTTTGCCGCGAGCCCAAGTGAGGAGACACAGAAGGTGGCAGCCTCGTTCGGGGCTCAGGCCATCGTGATCACTGCGAGGAAACCCGACTAGACGGCGCGATCAGAACGACCGGGGTCAAGAGGGTCCTTGCCCAGAGACCCAGCCCTCCCAACGTTAAGATTCTCGCACCCTGTCCAAGCGCCTAGCTGGGCGGGACGTCAACGGGCACGCTTAGGTCACAGCCCAACCGATCGGAGGACAAAATGTCTGTACGGTCTATCTCGCTCGTCATGCTGTTGGGCGTCGGACTCCTCGTCGGGCCGATTGGGGCGAGCGCCCAGCTCGGCGACACCGGCTCGTTCGTAGCTGACCTATCGAACCAATATGATGTGATTCCCAACGTCACCTATCACATCGCGAGCAATCACGAGAACAAGCTCGACCTGTACATCCCAGAGAACGCCGCCGCCCCGACGCCGGTGCTGATGTTCATTCACGGCGGGGGATGGCGCAGCGGGACGAAGGAGCAAAGGGCCCTTCGCCTCCTTCCTTATCTCGAAATGGGATGGGCCGTGGTGAACGTCGAGTACAGGCTCACTGCGGTCGCCCGAGCGCCAGCCGCCGTGGAGGACTGTCTGTGCGCATTACGCTGGGTCATTCAGAACGCCGACCAGTACAACCTGGACACTTCTCGTATCGTGACCACCGGGGACTCGGCGGGCGGGCACCTTGCACTGACAACGGCGATGATCCCCTCATCGGTCGGTCTGGACCGAGAGTGTCCAGGAACGGAGGATCTGAATGTCGCAGCGGTCATCAACTGGTACGGAATCACCGATGTGGGTGACCTGCTAGATGGCCGCAACATGAAAGACTATGCGGTGGAGTGGATGGGCAGTCTGGAGGACCGGTTCGAGATCGCGGAACGGGTGTCACCGATGACCTATGTGCGGCGGGGACTGCCTCCAACACTGACCATCCACGGTGACGCGGATCCAACCGTCCCGTATCAGCACGCCGTTGACCTACATGAGAAGCTGGACGACGCCGGTGTGCCGAACGCGCTACACACGGTTCCCGATGGGGGTCATGGTGGTTTCAACACGGCGGAAACTCTGGAGATCTTCGAAACGATCCACGGGTTCCTGTCTCAGCACGGACTGGGCGGAGGGATGGCGACGCAGGGGCAGTAGCTGCAAGGACCGCACGAACCACTGGCCCCTACCGCCTCATATATTTTCGCAGCTGCCAGGGCGCCACGTCTGCCGCATAGACGACGGAGTCTGTGGCATCCGCCAACACCCCTAACGCGCCGGAGATGCGAGTCTGGTCTGCTAGGTCGAGGTCGGGGTCGGGAATGAAATACGCCACCTCGCCGGTCAGCGCGCTCCCAATGTAGATCCCTCTCCGGACGCCCGGGTTGTTCCTGGAGTTCGGACCCTCGCCACCTGTAACGAGGATCTCGCCGTTGGGGGCAACGGCAACGCTACTGGGTCGATCGAACGTATCGAGACCTTCCCCCACGACACCGGGAGTGCCCAGCGTCATCAAGACCTCGCCTTCCGGACTGAGCTTTGTGACGACGGCGCCCATCTCGTCAGAGACGAGCGCGACGTCGGTGACCCACATGTTCCCCTCATGGTCCACAGTGAATCCGTGAGGTCTGCCGACCAATCCGACACCGAAGCTCGCCAGGAACTTGCCTGATGGAGCGAACTTCAACATGGGCGGGTGAGGAGCCCACCTCCCGAAGCAATCGGCGGTCAGGCCGTCGGAGTGGCCCGGAGCCACGCCGGCGGGGGCTGTGGCGCATCGATCTGCCGATAGGGATTGGCCTGGGCCGCAACCGGAGCAGCGATCGCCGTGAGGGTCGCGATGGCAGTTAGGGGCGCGACGGCCATCCGCGCGATTCCGGCCCGCATTGCATCCGACATTGTGCAGCCTCCATTCGTGCTCCTGCCAGAGATCGAGCGGCTCACCGCCGCACGAACTTCTCTACCGCTCCGCTAACGGGGTCTGAGACGAAGATCTCGTTCCTAGGGCTGATCGCGATGTAATGAGCCTCGCCGAACTCGCCCACCCCTTCTCCAGAGCGACCCGTAGCGGCGGCCACGTGACCATCAGCATCCAGCCTGAGGATCTGACCGGAATACCCGCTGACCATATAGATGTCTCCTCCGCTCACGACCAATCCGCAGGGGAGTCCCGCGTAACTGGATTGCCGTATGGGGTTACCGTCGAGATCGAATACCTGGACTCTCTGGTTCTCTCGGTCCGCTACATGAACCTGCCCACGAGAATCCACAACGATCGAGTGGGCAATGTCGAACTGGCCGACACCGGTTCCCTGGCCACCCCAGTACCTGAGGAATTTCCCATCCTTGTCGAACTTGAGCACTCCCGGCTCTCCGTTACCGTGTCCTTGGGCGATGAAGATCTCGCCCGCGGGACCGAAGGCGATGTCGTTCGGTTCGCTCAGGAAGCGCTCCCCGGCGGCCTCATCCCACATTCCGGCCTGATCCGGAACGCCCAGTGTCATGAGCACCTCACCATCCGGAGTTAGCTTGGCTGCAGTGTGGCGGCGTACATCTGTGATCCAGAGATTCCCATCTCCATCGATGCGCAGCCCGTGAGACCGCCCAATGCTATATTCATCCCCGAACGATCGAATGAACTTCCCCGAGGCGTCGAACTCCGCCAGCGGATTCGGGCCCCGGTGGAAGACGTAAAGATGACCGTCGTCGTCGAACGCTACGGCGGAGGAATTCCCCATCTCAGTCCCTTCCGGAACGCTCAGAGGATCGGCGACCGCCGTGTAACCCAACTCGGGAGCGTTCTCATACGCGCCCCTCGTCTGCGCCAATAGCTGCGCGGGAGCGGTGGCGAACGCCATCGTTAGCACGAGGGCGGCGACAAAGCTTCTCATCTGCTCCTCCTCAGTCCGTTCGAACGGGTTAGGAACAGGCGGGCCCGTGGGAGGGCAGCCTGTGCTGGCATAATCCTTGGCGCGCGGCCCCGATCGATTGCTCGAGGGACCTCCTCGGCCAATCTCTGTCGCCGATGCGCGCGGCACAACGTAGATAGGGTTCAACCCGAGCGGCCGCGTTTCGCGAACGGGATCAACGCGGGCACTCGCGCCAGATAGTCGACATAGGCCTCGCCCAGCATCTTTGTCAGATCACGCTCCTCGAGCTGAATCGCGACCAGGATGTAGGCTGTCGTGACGGCGGCGAAGAGCAAGTGCCCCGTTGTCATCTCAGGCGTAGCCCAGAAAGCGATGATGAACCCCACCATGATCGGATGACGGACCAGCTTGTAGAATCCTGGGCTCTTAAGAAGGGGCGGGTCGGGCTCCTTCCCTCGAAGATTCAGGGAAACCTGATTGAGACCGAACAGGTCGAAGTGTCCGATCATGAAGGTCGACAAGAAGACGACGAGCCATCTGAAGCCGAACAGCGCCCAGAGGATAGTACCCAACGCCGTGCCTGAAACACTCCACACCGAACCTGTCATCGGATGCCACATCCAGTAGAGCAGGAGGAGGATCAGGCTTGCGAGGAGGACGTACGTGCTACGCTCGATCGGCTTCGGAACGATCCTGGTCCATCAGCGCTTGAAGCCGGGCCGAGCCATGACGCTGTGTTGCACGGCGAACAACCCTAGGAGGAGGACGTTTACCAGGATCGCGTGACCGGCTGACTGGACCGAGCCGTCATCGATCCCCTTTGGGACTAACAGGTTACCGGTGAAGCCTATCGCGTAAAGAAACGCGATCAGGAAGACCCCATATGCCAGAGCACCGTAGAGAAACGCTAGTCCCTTAGCCATTTTGACGCTCCGTTCAAGTGGTTCCGCAAGGCCATCCATTACTGGCCCTGGACCCGAAAGCCCCGTGATCGAGGGAGAGTCAGGGATTCCTCGGGGGAGACGCTAACTGGACGACCTCGCCCCCACTGCTGATGCTCAGCACCCGGCCTCCTTCCTCCCGGATCTCGCGGACCTCGACGACCTCAATCGGGCGCCCCAATGCCCGCTGCCGCACCACACTCGGGAGCGGGAGAGAAGTGTAGCTATATCGGAGGAGAGCAAGCTCGTAGGTCTCTCGGTCGAGGATTAGCTCGCCCTCGATCTCGGGGAGCGATCCCCGGAAAGGATGCGGAGTGAAATGGAGGAGGAGGTTCTCATCGGTGAACTCTGCCCCGAAACAGTGCTGAGCGGAAAACTCATCGGAGAGACTTGGGAGCCATAGCCGATACGCTCCAGAGGAAGCCAGCGACCGCAAAGGAAGGACGGAGACGAAGGACGAAGCCGCCGTCGCGATCGGTGAGCGTGCGCGCACCGGCTGCCCCCCGCATCTGTGGCGACGAGCAGGGCTGCAACCACAGGGCGCCCGGACTCGGCGTCGAGGATACGACCTCGAAGGATCTGGCCGGAAACTCCCTCGGCTACGAGAAGTGAGCCGAGCGAGCAGAGCGTCACCACGATGGCCCGAGGCACCAAAAGAGGCACTGCTTCGGGCGCTCGTCCGCTTTCCCTTCGAATCACCAGATTCCAATACCGGCATGATCTTCGTCGCCTCGCCTAAGCGGCTGGGAATGTAGCGCGACGAGATCGCCCTACGCCATCGGGACTCCTAATCCCGGCTCAATCCCTCCCGTCATGCCTACCCAGGGGACCGCGGGACCCAGAGGAGTACCATTTCCGAGACCGAGATATCCGTCTTCTCCAGGCCGATCTCAATCGGTTCAGTGTTATCGGCCAACTCATCCGCCTCGCCCTCGATACGGGCGAGATCATCGGTGAGCTCGTCTTCGAGTGCCTCGATCGCGTCCTCCTTGTCAGCAACTTTCTCAGCAGCCGTTCTCAGGCGCTCCTGCGTCCGCTTGGTCATGGAGCGACGCGAGGCGAATCCGGATAGCGACCGGGCGTTGCCCTTTCCGGCGATGAACATTGAGAGCAGCCGCCCAGCGCCGGCCACCAGCTCCTGCTGCTTTCTCGCCCCGACGTCGACCTCGAGTTCTCGAACCCTCCTTTCGGCAGTCCCCAGGGCGTCCCTGACCCGATCGATCTTGGCCTCGTAGCGGTCGCGAAGCTTGGCGGCCTCAGCATCGGCCTGATCCTGGGCGGCACGGTCGCAGCGCTCTTGAAAGTCAGCCTCTGACTCCCCCGCCCGGGAGTACAGTTTCAGGGCAGGGTTCTTGAGAACCTCCAGGCTGCGTTCTCGATACAGGTACTCCTTCAATTCAGTCTGGGCATTGCGAAAGAAGGATTGCTGTGAGATCGGGGCAGAAGGCAAGGCATAGTGCGCACCCTCTGGCGCCTCCTTACGGAGATCGCGCTCATCGTAATCCACCGTGATTCCACTCGCTGGATCAAAACGCTCCTCGAGGGGGAAGAACACGGCTTCCCACTCCTCGCGGTGGTCGATCCCGGCGGCGCGGTCGTCGAAGGTCATGTTGACACGGGCAGTCAAGGCCGGTTCGAGCCGATCCGAGTCGGGAGCCGAGCCGATTTCGCGGCCCCACGGCGCACCCGGGTCCTGATAAAAAACGGGCACTGAATCCGGGATCGACGGAGCTACGGCACTCTCATCGTCGCGAGTCTCCTTCTTAGCCAGGGGGGGCGCGGCTGGATCGGGCACCGAATCGGCCGCAGCCGGCATGTCCCGTTTGAGTCGGCCCAGCTCCTCGCGTGTAAGCGTCCCCCGAAGGAAGGACATCGCCCACCGTGAGGTGAACAGTCTAGGCTCGGCCGAACGAGCTGATCGGAAGACAAACTGACGTTTCCCCAGACCACCGATCAATCGGTCGAGAGTCGAGATGTCGTCCCCTCCGGCGGAGGACTTCAGTCCCTCGAGGACCCTGAGCTTGTCTCTCTCGGTCTGGAGCCGTCCGATCATCCAAGTGCCCGCATTGGACATCGTCTTGTAATCCAGATCTACGGGATTCTGAGTCGCGACCACCAAGCCGACTCCATGGGCCCTGGCCTGGTTGAATAGTGTGAGTATGGGCTTCTTCGAGGGTGGCTCGGCCGTGGGCGGAGCGAACCCAAACATCTCGTCCATATGCACCACAGCGCGGAGCTCCTAAGTCCCTGGCTGCTGTCGCATCCAGGTAACCATCCGACTGAGTAGGAGCGTAACGACGAATTGTCGTTCAGAATCTGATAGATGCGCCAGGTGCACGATCGAAGCAGTCGGGCGACCGCGATCTGACCAGAGCAGTGATCCAATGTCGAGGGGCCGTCCCTCGATCCAACTGGAGAATGAGCTCGAGGCGACGAGGCCGTTCAGGCGCATGGCTAGCTGGCTTCGTTTCTTCTCTGGAAAGAAATCGTCCAGTACGAACACCCCCAGCTTCCGTATGGGCGGATTCATGACCATTCCGATTAGACCGGGCAGGTCTAGATCCCGGCCGTCGGTCCAGGCCTGCTCGATGAGGTTGGAGAGAAGGATGTGCTCCGGATCTGAGATCGGGTCGGCAGTTACGCCCGCCATCTCTAGCAGTCCGGATACGAACCCCTCGATTTCGTCCCGGATGGTCTCTCCGTGGATCTCCCAATCCAAGTCCGGTGCGCGAAGGGAGCCGATTAGGCTCAGGGGCAACCCTGCGCTGGATCCAGGCGTGTAGATGTTGAAATCTGCGGAGTCGCGAAGGGCAGAGAGGCGATCCGGCCCGATGCCCCAGCCCGCGAGGCCTTCCTTCCAAAGAACCGCCGTCTGGTTTGCAAGCTCCTCAACCCCGATTCCTTCACGGCGGGCTTCGGCGGGATCCACCCATGGTTGGAACTCTTCCGGTCTCAGCCCGGGGAAACGAAGAAGCAGGTTTCCCATGTCGCCCTTGGGATCCAAGATGAGCGCTGGGATCCCCGAGAGCAGAGCTTCCTCGATGAGAACGACACCCAGCCCGGTCTTCCCCGAACCCGTCATGCCCAGGATGACGCCGTGCGTAGTCAGGTGATGCGAAGGCAGCACGAGTGGATCTCCGGTCCGGTCCCTAGACTCCAGGTCCAGCACTCCGCCTAAATAGAAATCCCCGGATTCCGGGATCATCGGTAGCCTCCTCCGAGCGATGCCACCTGCCGTGGCCTGGTGGGACAGTCGTCAGCGGTTGAACGAAGGAAGCGCTAACGAGATAGTTTCTGATTCGCCCAGCAGTCTAGCCTTAATAAGAAATGCGAGTACGAGCATGGCCCGAAAGTTCGAGATTCACAAGGACAAGGTGGGGCTTGGAGCAAGGTGGGGCTTGGAGCAAGGTGGGGCTTGGAGCAAGGTGGGGCTTGGAGCGAGATGTGACTCTGTTCGCACGAAAGGGGTCTGTGGAAGGGAGTCACGCGACTCCCTCTTTACGCTTGCAGGTGGAGACACATCCCCAGACCGAGGATGCTTCATGCACCGCGGAAAAACAGGAGGTTTCATGTCCAGGAATTGCGACCGGAACGATCGACGATTTCAACGTCACTAGACAAACCGACACCGATAAGACCGCCGAGAATTATTTCCTCCAGAGCCGGTATGATCGCGACCTGAGCGAAACCGCGTACCTCTTCGGTGGCGCAGGATGGGATCGAAACACCTTTGCCGGCATCCAGAATCGGTACGCCATCGTAGTGGGTGCAGGTCTAGCGTGGTTTGACGAAGAGGCACGCAGATTCAAGACCGACCTAGGGCTTACCTATACGATCCAAGACGATGTGGTCCCGAACCCGAGCGTCGAAGATTCGTTCGGTGGCATACGAGCGACTTTGGATTTCTTCCAGACCCTCTCTGCCAGCACCGACTTCGCCAGCCTTCTCGTGGTAGATGAGAACCTCAATGAATCTGATGACCTGAGGGGTGATTGGACCAACTCAATCACCGTGGCGATGTCGGACAACCTGGCTCTCAAGGCCAGCCTTCGGGTCCTCTATGACAATGCGCCTGCGTTGGTTTCCGTACCCCTGGGGGCTGATCAGGTGCTGTCCCCTCTCCAGAAATCAGATCGCTCTTTGACGTTGGCGCTGGTCATCAACTTCTGAGCAGGCGCGAGGGAAAAAAGAAAGGGTCGGGGCGCGCCGAAGTCAGCGCGCCCCGCCCCTCTTCGCAGCCCAATGATTGCCCTCAGTGAGTAACGATTCGGCTCAGCTTCCTAGCCTGTGCGATCCAGCCGCCCACCCGGGTTTGAGAGGGTACGACCCGCACGAGTCGCTCCTTACCGTTCACAACGGCCAGAGTCCGTGCGAGATTCGCCGGGTTTCTGCGAGCCAGCTCCGGCACTGAATCCACTCCCGCCGCTTCCAAGAGCTCGGCAAACTCGCCACCGACTCCCCTGATTCTCATTAGATCCACGTGGTTCACGAACCTACGTACGCGGCCCTCGTCGATCCCGCAGGCTTGGCTGATCTGCCGCCGACCCTTCCTTGCTGCGCCCCGCGCAAGCAGCGCGTCTGTGCTTCCTACTCCGCCGGCCTTCAGTTTCCTCGCCAGGACCTCGCCGATTCCCTCGATCGTCGTCAAACTAGGCACTGTTTTTTCTCCCAAGTGTTGTCTGGTTAGAGTTGGTCGACAACAGAAAGAACTCTGGTCACCGAGAATCCAGGAGGTCACGGATCTCAACCAGAAGGCTCTCCTCGGCGGAGGGGGGCGGCGGCGCCGCGGGGGCCTCTTCCTCCTCCTTGCGAAGGGCATTGACGTTCCTTACCACCATGAACACCGCGAAGGCTACGATCAGGAAGGAGATGAGTGCATTCACGAACACCCCCCAGTTGATCGTGACTGCGCCTGCCTCTTGCGCGGCCGCAAGCGTGGCGTAAGGTCCCGGTGTCGCTCCAGCGGACAATGTGATGAAGAGGTCGGCGAAGTCGACTCCGCCCAAAAGGAGCCCAATGGGGGGCATCACGATGTCATTTACCAGTGACGAGATGATCGTCCCGAATGCTGCTGAACCGGTTCCGATTTCTTGGACAAGGGGGCGGCTTAATCATGCCGCCTTGCGGGTGAGCTCCTCGCGGGCCTGGGCCGGGGTCCGGTAGGCGTGCCGCTCTAAGAGCCATCCGTGGTTGTAGGATTCGATGAACTGGCCGATCTCGTGTCTGGCTTCCTCGAGGGTCTCGAAGTCGTGGAGGTAGAGGCACTCCTCCTTGAGCGTGCGGATGAAGCGCTCCGCCACACCGTTGCACTCCGGCTCCCCCACATAGGCCGCGGTCGACCGGATCCCGAGCCATCGGAGCTCGGCCTGGAACTGGTGGGCCGTGTACTGCGGACCCCAGTCATGGCGTAGCCCGAGTCCGAGCGCGATCCTGGGCGCGTAGCCGGCCATATGGGTCCGCACGCCCTGGCGGACCGGCTCGAGGGCCGCCCAGCGGTCTCCCTTCTTGGCCACATGCCATCCCACGACGTCGCTGACACAGTGATCGACTGCCATGAACAACCAGCACCAGCCGTCCGCCTTCGTGTAGAACCGGGTCGCATCGGTGCCCCACAGTTCGTTGGGCGCATCGGTCGTGATCCGGCCGCTGTGGCTCCGGTCTCCTCGCGGGTGCCCGCGGCGCACCGGCGCCAACAGCCCGTTCTCCCGCATCAGCCTCAGCACGCGGTTCTTGCCCACTCCGATCCCTTTCGGCCTCAGGCGGGCTCTCACCTTCCTGTGCCCCTCACCCAGGAAGTCGCTCTCCCGGAGCACCTCGCGGATCTTCTCGACCAAGGCCTCATCGCTCAGCTCCGTCTTCGGCCCCCGCTTCCCGGGCTCCCCAACCTCAGAGCCCAGCCCTCGAGCCCGCATCCTGTATACCGTCGAACGCGCCACCCGCCACACCTCGCAGACCATCGTCAGAGGGTAGCGTCGTCCCGTCCCCGAACTCACTCGCTCCCGCGCCTCAAGAGCTTCCTCAGCTCTTGCCCGAATCCCCTTTTTTCGAGGAGTTCCGCCGCCAGCTCCATCCGCATCGTCATCTCACCCAACTTCGCCCGCGTACGCATCAGCTCCCGCTCCGCCCCATCACCCCTCCGGCTCTTCAGCCCCTGCTGGCCTCTCTCCAAGAACACTCGCCGCCACTCTTCCAGATCCACCGGCGAGACCTGAAGCTCACGGCTCACTTCCCCCAGATCTTCTCCGCGAAGCAGCCGCAGCACTGCATCCGTCTTCCGCCGTGCACTCCATCGCTCCGGCAACTCCTCCCCTCCACGACCTCCGGTCGCTTCCCTCTCCCCACTCTCCTGGGACATATCCTCTCCCCCTCTCTCTGGACCCCAACTCTTGTGGCCAATCTACTGTCCAGATAAATCGGGGGCGGTAAAGAGCTGTCTTTCCCCCTGTCGGAGAGTGAAGTGGGTGTTGAAGAGGTAGACCTCGCGGCCGGTCTCCAGGTGGTGAAAACGGGCCCATGTAACGATCCGAGAACCTCGTCTTCCTCTGGTAGGGGTGTTGGGAGTGTCCGAGAGCCAAAAGTTGCCTGATTCGATCGGGCTCAGCTCATCACTCCGATAGAAGATGGGAGTGTATTCGCTCAGGCCTGTCCCGCCATTGAGCCGCCGGTCGATACCGAGCCACCGATAGTCCGGGAGCTCCGACACCAAGAACTCAATCTGCTCGTCAAGAGCCTCCTGGAGACCAAACACGTCAGGGCTATGCAGCCGAATCGTTTCGGCCGCCAGCTCTTTGCGGTTGGGCCAAACGTTATCGCCGTCGCGGCCGGCCGCGGTTCGGATGTTGAACGTCATGACATCGAGCCCGATCGGCTCGGCTGGTGCCGTGGGGGCCTGGGCCAAGATCCCCGTCGAAGGAAACGAGCACACCGCGACGACCAAGGCCAGAGTCTTCATCATGACCCATCGTAATCCCGGTGTCAGAATCACCACAAGAAGCGGATTGGCGAGCGGCGGGATTGCCCTCGAGTTCGGTCCTCCGCAGCCTCCAACGCACTTCAGAAACCGCAAGCCAGTACTCTTTCGACCCACTTCAATGAGATTCTCGAGTTCTTCGACGAGCACTTGGACGCGCCAACGTAGCACGAGGCGGAAGTCCACCGGATTCCGATTTGATCAGGGCTCTTGGCGCACCTCAGTGTCAGGAGGTCTCAGGCTTGCAGTCCTCTTCCTCCTCGGCGGCGCAGACCAAGCAACCGCTCAGCAACTCCGAAACGGACCGGGCGGAGAGCCCCCCCTCTCCCTTCCGCGAATCGAAGGATCCATCGCAATCGATGGCGTGCTGGACGAGCCCGCGTGGGCCGACGCAGCTCCTTCCCAAGCAGAGACGGTTCTTCCAGGAGAGAAACCAGATCTTCGAAGTTCCGCTCGGCTTCAATGAACGCCTCTTTCACTCGCGGCGGATCGGGATCGTGGACGGGAGACAGGTGCCGATCTACGGGGGGGGGGGGCGGGACCCATTGTCGGACGGATCGGGGATGCAGACCGAGGAGCCGGCACGCTTCCCTCTGAGAATCTCGGGGTCGCGCGCCTGCGCAGGCGTGTCCTGAACGATGCCTCCTACCTGGGCGGTATGGTGACGAGCCGAATCGATAGTGAAGGAAGCTACAACGTTCTCTACGGAACAGACGCGTCCGTTCGTCTGTTCGGACAGGACTATATCACCCTGAACTGGGCGCAGAGCTTCGAGAATGTGAAGGGGGTGGGAGGGGACAGTCGACTCCTAGACGTAGACGCGACTACATCTCAGGCAACGGGAGCGCGGGATATGGGTAGCGGCCGGTGCGGGCGCGGAGCTCAACCGATACGGGTTCTCGGTGGATGGCAACTTCTTTCGGAGGAACCTGACCGGTTCTCGCTAGACCCGATAGCTCCGTTCAGCCAAGAGCGCGCGCTGCTCATCAAGTACTCGCACACCCTCACGCTCGGCCTCTAGTCAGGATTGGCCTAGGGGTTGTCTGTCTCCAGCCGCACTGCCTTCAGGACCTCTCTTGTCAGATCCCAACGACTGAAACCCTGCCCGTAGTCGAGGCCCCGACGGACGATGACGAGATCGTGCGAAGGGACGATGATCGTGTATTGCCCACGATTGCCCGAGGCCGAATAGGCATCCGCGGGAACGTCGGTTCGGTCGTCCGGCACCAGCCAGAAATGGCCGCCGTACGAGTTGCCTCTCTCCGCGGTAGACGGAGCTGGAGTGCGCACGAAGTCGATCCAATCCTGCGAGATTAAGCGTTCGCCATCCCACACTCCACCTTGGAGGTAAAGCAGCCCGAGTCGCGCCAGATCCCTCGCATTCGTGTAGACCTGGCTGCTCAAGATGAAGTCTCCGAAGCGATCCACACCCGGGACGGTGTTCCGCATCCCGATGCGATCGAACAGCGCCTTTCGCGGGAACTCCAAATAGCTTCGATCGTCGCCCAGCGCGAGCTTCATCGCGTAGACCGCGAGAAGCGTGTCATAGTTCTCATAATCGAAGCTCGTTCCCGGCTCTCGGATCAGCGCTCGGCTGCGAGCGCCTTGGACTGAGCTGGCGCCGGCCCAATAGGAGAGCCCCGAACCGGTTGCGTACTCGAGCCCCGCGTTGTCTATGGTATTGAGGCCGCTCGACATGTTCAGCACGTGTCGAAGGGTGATGGCTGAACGAGGGTCCGACCCGGGGGAAGCTGCATTGGGCAACCAAGCGAAGGGGAGAGGCTCGTCCAGAGCCATTCGGCCATCGTCGACCAGCATACCGATGAGTGTTGAGGCGATGCTCTTGGCGGTAGACCACGTTCGGGTCTTCGTCGAGGCATTCATTCCCGGCGCATAGCGCTCGTGAATGATTTGTCCCCTGTGCACCACCATTAGGCTCAGGGTCACCTGCTCGGCGGATTCTCTCTCGAACGCCCAGTCGGAGGCGGCCAGGAGCGCCCCTTCGTCGATGTTGGGCGGTAGCCGAGAATCCTCGACCAGATCCCCATTTGGCCAGGGGATCGTGGCCGGATCTCCCGGCGGCGGTGCCAGACCCAGGCTCGGAAGGCTGGCGATGTCATCGAAGGTCTGGTCCGGTGGCATAATGATGCAGCCGAGTCCCTCGCGGTACGCCGCGCGGATCGTGGGCATCCGGTCCATTCCGCCGATTGCCACCGCCTTGCGATCCCAGTCCACGACGTAGTCGCCTCCAGCCGCAGTGCCCACCGGCTCCGGCACGAAAGCGAGCTCCTGGTCGAAGACCAACTCGAGCGTCCGGTTGGAGGTGAACAATCCGTTGCACATCATCACCGCCTGTTGACCGTGGCGGACCATCTCGCGATTGAAGGTCCAATAGTCGTAACGTTCTTCCTGTTGGGCGCCTACGCTCGTAGCGATCAGTAGGCCGAGGGGGATGAGGAGAGCGACATAACGCTTCATTGGGATCTCCCAAGAGAGTTGCAGGAGGAGGCTGCCTAGTCTTCGACCAAGATGCCCCCTGCTCGCGGGGTGGGCAAGCGAAACTCTAGGCCGCAGTGGGCAATCCAAGGTAGGAAGCTGCGCGGGTGTCAGGGGCTCGGCGTTGTAGTGAGAACAGCCGTGAATGCGAGCACGATTCCCGCTGCCGCAACCTCCCACGCGGCTCGTCGGCGGACCGTCCGCCGGCCCTCGGAGGCGTCTAGTATTGGGAGGCCTCGCTTCCAGTTAAGGAAGCCCAGTAAGAGGACCACGCCAGCGAGAAGGACCTTGCCCAGAAGGATTCTTCCGTAGGGAGCCGACCACAGGTCCTCCACGGACGAGAGATGATAGATCGATAGAGTACCCCCCATCACCACCAACACCGGTACGGCGCAAAGAGCGACTGGCGAGAAGGCTCGCAGCTGGGCGGCAAGAATTGACCCCGCCTCCTCGGACCGGTCCCTCACGAGGAGGATGAGAGCGAGGGAGCCCATCCAAGCCCCGGCCGCCACAGCATGGGAGGCATCGGCGCTGACGGCGATGATCCGGTGAATTCCCGACTCAGACATCGCATGGCTGGAGAGGGCAAGAGTGACGGGCAACGCAACAACCAGCAGACCCACGACGGAGGACCAAGGACGTGGGCGGCGGGACAGCTGCAAACGTCCGACTCTCAGGGACAGCAGGAGAAGAACGGAGCCCTGCGCGACCCACACCGTCCCCCAAAAGGTCTGGCCTAGAAGGAAGAAAACGTCGTCGCGAAGGGGAACGAACGGATCTCGGAAGCCCAGAACCTGCACGACCAGCCCGAGCGCCCAGACTGGCACGAGAAGTGCCGTCGTGCCCCTGCCGAATCGAATAACCCTACCGGAGAGCTGGCGAAACCTGGTTTCGGCACTCGCGCCAATCCCGCTTGCGGCAAGCGCCGAGATCGCCGCAGGGCGCACGATCATGCTCCAGGTTGCGACCCCGACCATAAGCAATACCCCAGCGTGCATCATCCAGCGCTGGAGCGGGCCGAGAAAGGCTTCGGTCACTCAGTGGCGACTTCGAACCCGAAATCCCCGTTTATGGCGTGACCATCCTGAGCGATCGCTCTCCAGTGCACCGTATAGCCGCCCGGCTCGAGGGCCGCCTCCGGCCGGATGAACACCTGAGAGGGGTCCTCCCCGTCTGCGGAGGCCTCGGTGGAAACGACGAGGGCGTTCGTTCCATCAGCGATGCGAATAGAAGTGCCTTCGATCTGGGGGACTTCCGTGAAAAACAGCCGCACTTCCTCCAGCGTTCTCCCCACGGTTGCGTCAGCGGCAGGGGCGGAGCTCCGAAGCGCCAGATGCCTCAGCGACAACGCTTGTGCCTCCTGTGGGTCCTCGCTCACTGCCAGGAACCCTGTCAGAAGAACGGCCGGAGCCAATAGGGCGGACAGGAAACTCCGGCGGACGGCAGGGGCCGAGGTGAAGGTAAGGAAAGCCATGAGGTGATCTCCTGGTCCGGAAATGGTCGCTACGCATTGTACACCGCAGCCGCGGAGATGGCGACTGCCCCCGCACTGGCTTGCCCCGACCACTGGAATCCATGCACAATGGTCTGATCCGCGAGCCGCGCGCCGACCGCGTGGCAGCCGCTCTCTCCACACCTGGCCCGGAGTTGGAACATGTCCCCCGAGCGAATGAAGGCGAGCGACTTTCCGCAGGAAGTCCTGGGGCTCTTCGACAGGTACGTGCACGGTATGATAGACCGACGCGCGTTCCTGGATGGCGCCGCAAAGTTCGCTGTGGGTGGGCTGACGGCAGCCGGGATGTTCGAGGCTCTTCGGCCCCGGTATGCCTGGGCCCGCCAGGTGGCGCCAGACGACGCTCGCATCCAGACAGACTATGTCGAATATGAATCGCCCGGCGGCTCCGGCACGATGAGGGGTTACATGGCAAGGCCTGCGATGGACGCTCGAGCGCCTGCCGTCCTCGTGATTCACGAGAACCGCGGACTGAATCCATACGTCGAGGACGTGGTTAGGAGGTTCGCGGCGGCCGACTTCCTGGCCTTCGGGCCCGATGCCCTCACCCCGCTCGGCGGGTATCCCGGTAATGACGATGACGGTCGCACGATGCAGGCTCAGCTTGACCGCGGGTCCATGATCGAGGACTTCGTGGCTGCTGCGGAGTTCTTGATGGGACACGCGGCGAGCACGGGCCGAATCGGTGCCGTGGGATTCTGCTTCGGCGGTGGGGTCGTGAATACACTCGCGGTGAGGCTTCCCAACCTGGGTGCTGGCGTGCCCTTTTATGGCTCGCAGCCACCCGCGGGGGATGTACCCCGGATCCAGGCACCGCTGATGATCCAATACGCCGGGCTGGATGATCGGATCAACGACGGGTGGCCGGCATTCGATGCGGCGTTACGGGCTAACGGAAAGACCTACTCCATGCACATGTACGGAGGGGTCAACCACGGCTTCCACAACGATACCACTCCCCGTTATGACCGCGCCGCCGCAATGCTCGCACAGAGCCGCACCATGGCGTTCTTCAACGCGCAGCTGCGGTAGGGGGGTCTCTCAGTACCTCAGCAGGTACTGGAGCTTCACGAAGATCGCGCGGTTGGTGCGGCGGAGCCCGTCGGAATAAAAGAGCTGATCCTCGATTCCGTCTCCGTCTCGGTCTGCCTCGATGAGGTTCGCCTGCCGATAGTGATCGTCGTAGCCAAGGTAGAAGACCGTTCCAGCATTGACTCGATAGTTGAGGAGCAGGTTGAAGTCGAAGGTCTCATCGAGGGTGTTGAACTCTACGATGTTGCGCATTCCCAGCTGATCGGTGAACTGGATGTCCGTGCGCGAGCGTAGGATCTTCACATCGAAGACCTCCTCATCGTCGTTCCGCGGATCTGTCAGACGGCTGGCGTTGAGATTGAGGCTGGCCTAAAGCCGAGAGATTGGGCGAATGGTGGCGTTGAGCCCCCAGTTGGTGCCGTAGCCCAGGAAGGGCGTCGGGCTATAGCGCACCTGGTCGCCTGCCGAGAAGTTCGCACCCAGCTGGTAGGTCCGACTGGTGTTCACGCCTCCCTGGACCGAGAAACGGGTCTTTTGGAACTCGGTCCCGAGGAACCGCTCCATATCCTGCTGGACAGTTCCGCTGACGTTGATACTTCGCGCGAAATTGAAGTTCAGGGAAAGGCGGAGGCTCTCGTCCTGGAGCACGTTGTCATAGTCATAGTTACGGAGGTAGTTCAGTCGTGGGCCCCAGTTGATAATCCAGCTTTCGGGCCAGAAGCGATATCTGAGTGCGGTTTGTCCCTGGCGCACATTCGTGCGGCGGACGAACCCGACATCAGTGTCGAGATCCGGAGAGATTTGATAGAGGAAGAGGTCCCAGTCGACATGCCGGCCGGCGCGTACCAAGCGGGACGTCAGTAGGTGGCCACCCTGTTCTTCTGCATCGAACGCCTTGTGGAGGGTCTTCACAGCCCGGAACCGGTACACAGTCGTCGGTGTGAGGCGAAGGTTCCCATCCAGGTCGAAGAGTCGACTGTGGCTCTCCATGAACTCACGGTTGGTCACGATCGCACCGACCGTCGACTCCGCGTACACGTCGTAGAGCGCCCGACCGAAGGCCGGGTCGTCAGATTCCGGCACGTTGCCGGGAGCTCGGTCGTTCGCAGTCACGACGCCAAGCGAAACGGGGCCGACCTTCCCCGTCAGCTTCAGCCCGTAGTCCGGGTCGACGATTGTGCGGGTGTGAACGAGGGTGACGGGGGACGGAAGACTGAAAATCTCCGCCCCCTCCAGGAAGAAGGGCCTGAGCTCGGGAAAGAAGAGCGGGAATCGCTGGTTGACCTCGATCTGTGGCTGATCCGACTCGATCTGTGAGAAGTCGGGGTTGATCGTGAAATCGGCCGTGAGGTTAGATGTGATCCCATATTTCAGGTTGATTCCCGCGTCGGGCTCCACATCGCGATTCACGAAGGCGGGCCTTGTCGGATCGATCTCGCCGAACTGAATCGTGGTGAAGGTCGGCAAAACCTCCAGGTTTCGGCTTGTTGAGATGTCCGTCATTCCTTCGAGCACGCCCATCTGTCCGAAAAAGCTGGACTCGTCCCTCGACATCGGCGCCCAGACTTGGTTCTCCCCGTTCTTTCCCTTCACCTCGCGAACGATCTGAAAACCCCACCGGTGGGGTTGACCGTCGGAGGGGCTGGGGTAACGAAGGCTCTTGAACGGTATCGCCATCTCCGCCGTGTACCCGTCCTCGGCGATCTGTCCACCACTTTCGAAGAGTGCGTCCCATGTGCGATCGGCCCTCGGGATGGGTCCGCCACCGCCTCCCGTCCGGGAAATCGTGCCGTCACCCTGGACCCCATAGGCGTTGACATCGAAGTCGTAGCCCTGCTGCTGGTCCATGAAGGTGTCGAAGTAGACGGTCATCAGGTCGTCGGCCCAGGCCAGGTCGCGGTCTACCCGATTGGCCCGCATGATCGTCGGGTCCTCGTAGTGCACGTGGAAGCCGAAATAGATGTGGTCATCGTCATATGCGATGAAGATGTCGGTATCCTCGGTGGCCGGTGCGCCGTCGAGCGGAGACTGCTGAACCAGATCCGTGATCTTCGTAGCGGTCCGCCACGCTTGGTCATCCAGCCGGCCATCGATGTCGGGTGGATCGCTCGTGCGCGTCGGGCTGACTCGTGGTCGTCCGGCGAGCGGGCCGAGATCGACGTCGTCCGAGGAGGCCACTCGCGTCTGCGCCGTGAGCCCGAAAGGGAGTGTCCCGAGGAGGACGACCCCGAAGAGGAGCATCCGACAGGAGGCCCGAGGTGGATGTGTACCCTGATGTCCTTGGAGCATGGAGTCTGGCACCCAATAGCCTCTGCCGTCTTGGGCTCGGAGTGAACATCCGCTAGGCGTTGCAGGCAAGATGGTAACCACCGTTCCGCAACGCGTGAAGGCCACACGAGCCAACACCTCATAGGGTGGAGCATGCTGGTCGTGGGCAACGTGCCACCGTAGAATCGTCGGATGCCAAGGGTCTCCAGTTTCGTTAGTGAGCTGAAGCGGCGCCATGTGTTCCGCGTGGCCGTCGTGTACGCGATCGTGGCCTGGGGTCTCCTGGAGGTGGGCGATCTCGTCATCCCCGCGCTGGGGCTTCCTGAATGGGTCTTGACCCTGATCGTGGTCCTAGCCGCGTTCGGGTTTCCGATCGCCATCGTGCTCGCTTGGGCCTTCGACATGACCGCGGCCGGGGTGGTTCGGACGAGCCAGGTCGACGAGGAGCCCCACGAAATCGACGGTGATCCCTCACCTCTAGGACCCCTCGGGGACGGAATTGTCGTGTTGCCGTTCGAGAACCTGAGTTCGAACCCAGAGGACGAGTACTTTAGCGATGGCGTCACCGAGGACCTCATCACGCAGCTCTACAGAATCGGATCACTGAGAGTCATCTCCCGTTCCTCCGCCTGGCAGTACAAGGCGACCCGCGCCGGGGCCGCGCAGATCGCGTCGGAGTTGGGAGTCGCGTATCTGTTGGAGGGGAGCGTTCGTAGAAGCGGGAAAAAGGTGCGGATCGTGGCTCAACTGGTCGACGCGCGATCCGATCGTCATATGTGGGCGGAGACATACGAGAGGGAGTTGGAGGATATTTTCGCGATCCAGACCGAGGTGGCCGACCGGATCGCCTCCGCACTCGAGCTCACACTCTTGTCCGAGTCTTCCACCCCTCCTGTGGCCCCCCCTGCCGCTGCGGCTTCGGCGATCCCGACCAGCGGTGCAGCCGTATCCGAGCCTCCGGAGTCGGCTTCCACCTCTGATCTGGAGGCCTACGACCTCTATTTAAGGGGGCGCTACCTGTGGAACCGACGGTCCCCAGCCGACCTGGCGGAAAGCGTCTCGTACCTACGCGCGGCGATCGGACGGGATCCCGATTTCGTACGCGCACGCCCCGCGCTCGCCGAAGCATACGTTACCCTGGCCATCTATGGCTTCAAAGCGGCCCACGATGTTTTGCCTCTCGCGCGAAAGGAGGCGGACGAAGCTCTAGCTCGCGACCCTGCGGAGGCTCCCGCCCTCTCCGCCCTTGCGTGTGTGCGTGCGATCTATAGCTGGGAGTGGGCTCACGCCGAAGCCGGATTTGGGAGTGCGATGAGGGCAGAGCCGCAGTACCCGACTGCCCCGCAGTGGCTTGCGATGAATGTCCTGGTTCCCCAGGCCCGTTTCGACGAGGCCGTAACGCAGTTGGAGCGGGCCCGAGAACTCGACCCGATGTGCCCATCTCTGAGGGCTAGCTTCGGGGTTCTCGACTTCATGCGAGGGGATTACGGCCGCGCCGAGGAGAGGTTCGGTCATCTCGTGCAACAGGATCCCGGCTTCCAGTTTGCTCACTTCTTCGGTGGACTGAGCGCTCAGTTTGGGGGTGACGGCGCTCGCGCGGTGAAATCGCTCGAAAAGGCTATAGATATTGGAGGTTGGAGCCCGGAGGTAGCTGCCGCCCTCGGATGTGCCCTGGTTGCGGAAGGCCGCGAAGAGGCTGGGCGAGAAGTATTGGATCGACTGCTCGGAGATGGCCAGGAGCGCTACGTATCCCCCGTACGGGTCTCGCTGCTGTACCTGGCGCTCTCCGAGTACGACGCGGCGTTCGATGCCTTGAGGGAGGCGGTCACATCCCGGGCCACGGACCTGATCTGGATAGCCGTGTACCCGGGATTCGAAGGAGTGCATGACGAGCCCAGGTATGCAAAGGCGCGGCAAGCGATCTTCGGAGGGTAGGCGAGCGAGGCCCGATCCCCCTCCAAGGCCTGCCTACTGGAGCTGCAGGACGATCTCGTCGCGCAGCTCTCCCAACTCGACACGCTCGTCAGCCGTCACTTTTCGGGCCGCGAGGCCGAAGGCTCGGTCGACGAACGAGCGAGCCTCTTCGAGCGCCTCCGCTCCCTCAGGTTTCTCTCCAGTGGCGAGGCGGTCTAGAAGGTGCACGTATGCGATCCGCGTCGCAGAGAACGCCCACCCGTGCGGTGCGAATTGCGCCGCGCTCCGCGCGTCTGGCCACACAGCCATGCTCCCTTCCCGACGGCTGACCAGGCTCTTGAGGGCTACGAACGTCGCGTGCCTAGGAAGTCCGACTCGGCTGAGGCCGGAACCGGTGTAAATGCTGGCGTGCCGGCCCGGATCGAAGATCCAGCTAAGATACATCCAAGACGCCCAGTTCATCTCATCGTTTTCGAGGTGCACGTCTGATTGGCGGGCCTTCCTGGCCGCGTTACCCACATCCCACCAAGTGTCGTGAAGGACCGAGTGGATCGGTTCGGTCATACCCTGGCGCAGCATGTGTTGGGCGACAAGAGTCGCAGTCCATCTGCGTATCTCGAAGCACTCCTGATGGTCGACCTGAGTTGGAGCATCGAACACACAGGGAGCTCCTGCGCTATCTCTGCGCCGATCTGATCCGCGGAGAGCGGTCACCGCGGAGCTCAGGTTCTCTATGGTGGGCGCGGCGTAGTATCCGGCTAGACGCCCGCGTACCAGCGAGCCTCGATCGTCGAGGATCGATTCGGGAAGCTGCTGGTCCGGCATCCAGTCGAGGTTGCTTTCTTCGATGGACCACTCGGGGAGCCGAACCGCTGCAGCCACCGCCAACGGATCTATCCCCACCACAGTCTCGGCATCCCAATCGCTGGGGATCCCATCCATGCCAAAGAGCTCGATCGCGAACTGCCGGTCACTAGAGAGCAGCGCGTAACCTGGCTGGAACGGACGCACATGCCGGGACGACAGGGGGGTATCCAGGGACCGGATGTAGTCGACGATGTCCAACGCCGTGGGTTCGGTAACGTGAGCCACGGCCCGTCGGACGATGGTCGTATCGGAGAACTGGAAGAAAGCGAGATCAAACCCGTCCCGCGACGCGTGGCACTGTGCGCATTCGTCCAGAAAGGCAGTCTCGCCTCGAGCGACGGATAGACTCGAGGAGTCCGATTCGTGGGGAGCCATCGGCTCCGAGCCGTCGCACGCCGCCAAGGCTATCAACACGAATCCGTACAGTCCCCCGACTGATTATCCGGTTAGCCATCTGGGACCTCCCTGTTCCTCAGCGCGACGAAGGGGCAAGCTCCACCTCAGAACGGTGGCGCCCCGTTGGCGCGACGACCGGCGAGTCGTCCTCGTTTTTGTGCATCCGAGGTGCAAGCCTTTTATGAATCCGACGCGCCCGCGGTGACCGGCGTTGAGCAGAATCCGAGGCGCCAGCGGCCACCGGCGCTGAATCGGTGTGGATCAGCGTGTCGCTGTCCACGCCATAATTATGCATTAGACGTGATTATGCATTAGACGTGCCACCGATCGCGAGCGTTAAGACACGGATCAGTGAGTCATCATCCACACGACGACGTTCACGCCGACCGCGTATGCGTCAGGTGAGAACTCGTAGAAGAAACGGGGGTCTTCGCCCTCGCGTTCCCAACCGTCCGCGATGTCGGTATTGTGGGTGATCAGGACCATGATGCTTCCATCATCGTCGAGTATGGCGCGGATGTGCGGCTGGCGGCTCTCAAAGCCACGCTCAGAGGTCCCCCCTCCGCTGCGCCTCCAGTGCTGAATCGAGGGAATCTGCGGCAGTTTCGGCACATCATAGACGATGTCGAAGAGCGGGTGCGCCATCGGCAAGTCCACGATCTCCCCGATCCGGGAAGACGAGCTCCATCTGGCGCTCCCACTGAGTCCACGCGGCGTTGCCCCAGAATCGTCGACCCAGAGGAATCCGCCCTTCTTGAAGTATTCGCTGAGCGCTTCGGCTTCCTCCTCCCTCGAATCCGGTAACCCCTACATGGGATGCGAAAAGGAAGGGACATTGGAACAACTCCGGGTCGGTGGCCCGTACGATCGCAAACCCGGGCTCACCGTGTTCCCATTCGCTGATCGGGGTGGGAGTCAATTGAGAGAGCCGCGTGGTGAGGTTCCGCTCCGCGTTGGGAAGTCGGTGTCCCCAACTCGATCCTCCGGGCTCTCGCCGTACCTCCACGAAGGCGAGTCGACAAAAGGTGAAGCCCCCGGGCCGGTCAGGGAGACCGTCACCCAGGCGGACCCGTGTCCCATAACGGCGATAGCCCTGCCCCTCGAGGCCGAGGGGCAGGGCCAAGGTGGCCGCACACGTCAGGAGCATCAGGACCGCCCCTGATCCGGTGCCTGACCGTGGGGTCACGCTCCTTCCCTAGGGTCTCACCCTGATGTACTTGCGCAATTGCCTAGGCCGAGGCTCCCCACCGTACATATTGCCCTGCGCATCCACGGTCACGAACTCCGCACCGTTTCCTGCCGTGTCGCGCGGATCCGCCCATGGGAACCGAATGAACTCAGTTACCCAACCCGTCTCGATCTCCCCGATGCGAATCCCAATCTCGTAGCCAGGGTTCTGCAGGTCGTCGGATTCGGAGTCCGCCACGTAGATCAGCCCGTTGTCATCGAAAGCGATTCCGCTTGGGCGCCCGAATTGGGTCCAGGTCGTGATGTGGTTCCCCTGCTGGTCGAAGATCTGAATCCGGCTGTTGCTGCGATCTCCTACGTAGACCCGACCGTCCGCATCGATGTCGATGGCGTGGAGCGTACGGAATTCGCCTGGGCCATACCCGGTCCCGCCCCACTCCATGAGGTACTCGCCGCGGCTGTTGTACTTAATCACGCGGTTGTTTCCGTCGATCCCGTGTCCGTCGGCGACGAAGATGTCCCCATTGTCCGCGATCACCACGTCGGCGGGGGAGGTGAGGTGATCGGGGCCCGGTCCTGCCATGCCCGGGGTGCCCAGCACCATCAGCACCTCGCCGCGCGGGCTAAACTTGATGACCTGGTGGCCTCGTTTGTCGCCTGCCGGAACGGCCCCCGAGCCTGCTCCGTCCGTCACATACACGTTTCCGTCGGAGTCCACGTCGATTCCGTGGGGCCAGATGAACATCCCGCCGCCAAAGCTCTCGGTGACGTTGCCGTTCGGATCGAACTGGATGACCGGGTCCAGATCGGAGTCGAAGCACTCGTTACCAAACCGTTCGGGTCCCGCATCGCAGCGAATGACCGCCCAAATGTGCCTCCCATCCCGATCCACGCTGGTCTTGCCTACGGCGCCCATCTCCCGTCCACCCGGCAACTTGGCCCAGCCGTCCTCTATGGCGTAACGATTCGACGAGTTCACCTGAGCGATCGCCTGCTCGGTCGGGAAGAACAACGCAATGCCCAGCACTGCGGCGACCCAGGCTGCTGGACGGGCACTTCGAGTAAGTATCGACATGATTGCCCTCGTTCGACCGGCCGAGGCGGTCTCTACAGAACCAGGAACGCTCGGTCCGATCCGGGGGGTTAGTGGGAGGAAGGCCCCATCGGCCCCTCGCCTAGTTCAACCGTACGCCTAAGACATTCGCCCGGCAAGGGCGAGAGATCGGCGTCAGCGCGCTGTCTTGAGGTCGGTCTGAGTCTGGGCGTTGTGCCCCCGCATGGAACGACTATGATCCGGCGACGGCGCGGGGTTCTATGCAGCGAACACATAACCGAGGCAGATGGGCCGGGAGAGGTGACGTGCGACAAAGGGGAGAGGCACCGAGCCACCTTCCCATCGTGGGAGTGATGGGTTCTGGCAGCGCGGCTCATGTCGCTCGGGCTGCTCCGCTTGGACGGCGGTTGGCAGAGGCCGATGTGCATCTTCTGACCGGCGGCGGCGGTGGCGTGATGGCTTCTGTGAGCGAGTCCTTCTGCCGAACCCCCGGTCGTGCGGGTTCCGTAATCGGGATCCTCCCCTGGGACCAGCTTGAGGGGAAGCCGAGGCACGGTTATCCGAACCCATGGGTCGAGATCCCGATCTACACCCACCTTCCGCTCTCGGGTGGGGAGGGGGACAGCCCGCTATCCCGGAACCATATCAATGTTCTCTCGTCCGATGTGATCGTGGTGTTGCCTGGCGCAGAGGGCACAGCGAGTGAGGCCGTGCTAGCGGTACAGTATCGACGCCCGGTTGTAGCGTTCGTCGATTCAAGAGACCAGATTCCCGGCCTTCCCCTCGGCGTGCCCGTGTTGCATGACCTGGCCGAAGTGCAGGCGTTCGTCGTCACTTGCGTGGAGCAGTCGCGATGACAGCCAAGATTTACGAGTATGAAGGTGAGGATCTGGTCGTCACATACGATCTGGCTCGCTGCATTCACGCGGAAGAGTGCGTCAAGGGCTTGCCGGCGGTCTTCGATCCAACAAGAAGACCGTGGATCGATCCGAGCCAGGCCACCGGGGAGGCCGTGGCTGAAGCAATTCGTCAGTGTCCGACCGGTGCCCTGCAGTACCGAGCGAAACCGCGGGGCACCGAGGAAGAAAGACCGGCCCCCGAGAACCGCGCCAAGATCGTTCCCGACGGCCCGCTGTACCTCGTGGGAGAGCTCCGATTGGCTCTCACCGAGGGGGACACCATCATCGAAACACGCCTAGCTCTCTGTCGATGCGGAGAGTCGTCCAACAAACCGTTCTGCGATGGCTCGCATCGCAAAGCCGAATTCAGGGATTCGGGCGCTGGCACTGCACCGAAGCTAGCCGGAGGGAACGCGCCCGACTCGCGCGAGCCGCTGAGACTCGTTCCCCTGACGAACGGTCCCATCCGCTTCGAAGGCAGCGTAACGATAGAAGATGTGGGGGGCGTGACACACACCGTCTCCAAGGGGACACTTTGTCGGTGCGGTCACTCCACGAAGAAGCCGTTCTGCGATCGATCGCACCTCACGGTCGGATTCGTCGCGCCCTAAGGCGCAAGCAGGTTCTCAAAACGTTCATCGAAGGAGGCTGGATCCCATGACCGCACCGGATCGAATGGTCGCACCGCTGCTCGCGGAGCTCGAGCAGGAGTCCATCGCTACCGAGCGCATGCTCGACCGTGTGCCGGACGACAAACTCATGTGGAAGCCGCACGAACGGTCCATGTCGCTAGGGCAGCTCGCGCTTCACGTGGCCACCACCTCTGGGGGCATAGCGAACTTCCTCGAGATGGAGGGACTGGACCTGAACAGTGTGGACTTCAACCAGGCGCAGCCTGAGTCGAAGGCCGAGATCATGACTGGATTTACCGAGGCGCAGAGCAACGCCAGGGCCAAGCTGGAGGGGCTTTCAAACGAGGGCGCGATGGAGGAGTGGAGGTTAACCCGCGGAGAAGAGGAGGTCTGGGTTCTACCCAAGATTGCCCTCGCGAGGACGTTGATGTTCAATCACCTGTATCACCACAGAGGCCAGCTCTCTGTTTACCTTCGACTGCTGGATGTGCCTGTCCCTCCCACCTACGGCGCGTCGGCAGACGAGAGTTCCTTCGACTGAACTGGGCGGTGAGACGCCGGGTCACAGGGTCGATGATCCGGGCGCCGGCCGTTGTCGACCGGCGCTCGCTCGGATATCGTGATCGACTGAGTGGAAGACCGTAGCTCAGCCAAAGGAAGTTCAGATGCCCCCGTCGCTACGTTCGATGCGTGTTCTATTGAGCGCGGTCCTCCTGACCTCGTGCGCGACCGGCTCAGGTTCAGAGGTCACATCCGGAACAGTCATGCCCCCGACCGTGCCCCCCACGGACGTCACCAGCCCGGCGATGCTCGTGGCAGGAGCCCGCCCTGCCCCACAGCCGGTGCCGATCCCCGGCGCCTTCCAGGCGGCGATCGGCCGGGGCACCAGGACGGACCGCGGAGTGCCTGGCCCGCGCCATTGGACTCAGAGGGTGGATTATTCGATCGAGGCTGAGCTCGACCCGGAGACCGCAATTCTGCAGGGCCGAGAGAGCATCACCTACCAAAACAACTCGCCCGATGACCTCGACCGGCTGATCTTTCGCCTCTACCAAAACCTCTTCTCCCCCGGGGCCCAACGTACCCGGACCGTACCGATCACGGGCGGGATCACGCTCGAGCGAGTAGCCGTCGAGGGCGATGAGATCACTGAGGCGCGCGGTCGTCCGCAGCTCGGCACTTATCTGATCGACGGTACGCTCATGGCCCTCTATCTACCGGAGAGAATTCAGCCCGGCGGGACCATGGAGATCAGCATCGACTGGCGCTTCGAAGTACCACCAGCGGGAGCACCCCGCCAAGGTCACATCGACGGCGGCCTCTTCAACGTCGCGCAGTGGTATCCACAGGTGGCTGTCTACGACGACGTGGATGGGTGGCACTTTTGGCCGTACCTGGGCAACGGAGAGTTCTACCTGGAGTACGGGGACTTCGAAGTGTCGATTACGGTGCCGGAGGGGTGGCTCGTGGGCGCCTCTGGAACGCTAATGAATCCCGAGGAGGTCCTGCCCGAACCGATTCGGCGTCGGTTTGACCAGGCCCTGGCCACCGACGAGATCGTACACGTCGTGACTGAAGAGGATTTCGGGCCTGGCAATGCGACCCGCTCGGACCCGGCAGGAACCCTCACCTGGCGATTTCGCGCGGAGAGCGTTCGGGACTTCGCCTTCGCCACCTCCAACGAATACCTCTGGGACATGACCCATGCACACAGCCCCGATGCGGACGGAGATGGCGAGGCCGAGGTCGTTGCCGTCCACGCCCTCTACCGGGCGGTCGCTCAGTCTTGGGCCGACGCGGCAGAGTACATTCGTCATTCCGTGGCCTTCCATTCAGAGCGATGGCACCCCTATCCATGGCCCCAGATGACGGGTGCCGAAGGCCCGGTGGGCGGGATGGAATATCCGATGCTCACCTTCGTCGATGTCTTTCCGGACGGGCGGACTGTTTACGAGGTCTTGAACCACGAGATCGGTCACATGTGGTATCCCATGATGGCGGGATCGAACGAGTCCTCGTTTCCGTGGATGGACGAGGGTCTGACGACCTATGTGGAGGGTTACGCGACGGCCGATTTTTGGGACGATCCGGAATACTGGCGAAACGACCAGAACGCCTATCTGATGGTGGCCGGGCTCGAAAACGAGACGCCCATCATGCGACACGCCGACCTCCACGGCCCGTATGGGACTTACCCTCAAGCCGCCTATTGGAAGCCGGGTGTTTTACTCAGAGCTCTGGAGGCAGTCATCGGCCGAGATGCCGTTTGGGAGTCGCTTCGTGCGTATGCGCAGAATTGGATTTACCGGCATCCCGCGCCTAATGACTTCTTCAACATCGTGGAGGCGGTCGCCGGCAGGGATCTGGACTGGTTTTGGTATCCGTTTTGGTACACGACCGCGGCGCTGGATCAGGCGATCACCGAAGTGCAGTTGACTCAGGATGTGAACGGGGGAAGCGTCGCCCGGGTGGGGCTCGCGAACCTGGGCGACGCCTTCATGCCGGTGAACCTTGTCCTGACCCTTTTGGGAGGAGACACCATTCAGGAGGTCGTCCCGGTCGATGTCTGGCTGACTGGAGCCACCGAGCACTCTGTCACGCTCGATCTACCTTCCCGTGAGGCGGTGATCGCGGTCGAGATCGATCCCGAGTCGGCATTCCCCGATGTGGATCGCGAGAACAACCTCTGGGAGCCGTGACCGACCTCTCTCACTGGGGGAGGCTGAACACGTAGAGGGCGTTCCCAGTGTTCGGGTGTCGGACATCCGGGGCCACTAGTCTGGGAACGTTCCGGGGACTCCCCCCCTGAAGCCCAGTGGTCACCCCGATGTACTGCTTTCCGTCGATCGCAAACGAGACCGGGTGCCCTTGGACCGAGGTGCCGAGACGGGTCTGCCACAGCTTCTCCCCGGTCCTGACATCGAACGCCTGGAAGCGGCGGTCCAGGTCGCCCACGAAGACGACGTCACCGGCGGTCGAGAGTGTCCCGGTAAGGAGGCTGGCGCGCTGTTGGTAGCTCCAGATCTCCTCCAGAGTGCTCGCATCGTAGGCTCCCAGCTTGCCTAGATTCCCGTCTGAGCCGGGCATCTCGAAGAAGAGGCGAGCTGAACCACTTCCCCCGCTCCCTTCGACGAGCGGAATCTCGCGGGCGTTGTTTTCGAGACAGGTCTGACTCAGGGGTGCGATCAGCAGGCCACTCGGCCGGTGATAGGTCATCGAGTGCCAGTCCTTTCCTCCCGCGCTGCTCGGACACCCGGGGATCCACTCGTCGATCTGGGCGTCAATGATGTCGTCGCGATACGTGATCGCGCCCGTCTCCGGGTCGACATTCGTGAAGGCGTTCTGGTAGGTGGTGTTGGCGAACCCTAGGAACTCTCCTGTGACGCGGTCGTTCTTCCAGAGAATACCGTGCTTGCCGATAGAGAAGACGAGTCGCTGTCCGTCTCTGTCGACGAGTACCCTCTCGAAGACCTCGTCCAGGTCCAGCGCCTCTCCAGGAACGTGCTGGAAGTGCCAATCCAACTCCCCGGTTTCCACATCTATGGCGACCGTGGAGTTCGTGTAGAGACCGGCGTCGAAGATGGATTGATGCCGGCTCGCCGGGACCCACGGTTTGGCCTGAGCGGTTCCCCAATAGGTCAGATTCAGCTCGGGGTCGTAGCTTCCCGTGATCCACTGCTCGCCCCCCGCCCGGAAGAGGTTATCGAGATCACCCCAGGTATCCCCCCCGGGCTCGCCGGCCTGGCCGATGGGGTTCCACTCCCACAGCCTCTCGCCCGTATTCGCATCGTGAGCGGTTAGGAAGCAGTCCTCCTCGATATACCGGGAGCACCCGGCCTGCCCCTGCAGGATCTTCCCGTCCGCCACGATCGGACCGCTGGAAAACATGAATCCGAGGCTGTCATTCGCGACGCGAGTCTCCCAGACCTGCTCACCGCTCCGTGCGTCGAGGGCCACGATCCGGGAGTCGTTCGTGGCCTGGATGATGTTCGTCCCATAGATCGCGATGTTGCGCATGTCCTGACCGCTCTCGGGACCCGATGCCGTCTCCCAGATCAGGTCCCCGGTCCTCCCGTCCAGCGCCTGTACGATATTGTTGGAATTGATCAGGTAGATGACCCCGCCGTACGCGATGGGCCCGGGCTCGGAGCCACCCTGGTGCATGCTCCAAATCCACTCCAGCTGAAGTTGGTCGACGTTATCCCGATCGATTTCCTCGAGGGGGCTGTAGCTGTGCGCGTAATAGTTGCGCCGGAGCATCGGCCAATCAGCCGGGTCCGGGTCGCGGAGCATCTCATCAGTGATCGGCACGAAATCCCTCATCAAGTCTGCTACCGTGAGCGACTCCGACTCCAGGTTCGCGGGCTCCTCGCCGATCGTCTCAATATCGTAGATCCATCCCCTAAGCTCGCCGCCAGGGTTTCCCTGGCTGTGGACCTGGACATAGAGGGACTGCGCCCGCAGCGAGGCCATCTGATCGCCGGTCAGCACGACACTCCCGCTGATCTCCCCCTCGGGCGCATTAGACACTTCAAGTGCATGTGCCACAGGCCCATGCAGACCGGGAAGCGCTATATGAATGTGTACCGCCGTCGCCGGTGAGCTCATCCCGCGATAGCTCCCTGTGACCGTCAGCTGGCTGCCTTCGAGGGTTGCCCTCACCTGCCCGACCCCCGTGATCGAGTTGAGACTCGCTGCATTCACCGGCATTGGGGAAAGACGGGCACGGAAGGCATCTTCCTGAGCCGCCACCTGGCCGGCCGGGTGAACGATCGGGGCTCCCAGATTGCCTAGGAGAAGCAGTGCGAAGAAGGCGGATCCTTTAGCAATTGGAGCGTTCATGAGGAACCCCTGGCTGTGGCGCGTATTCCGAGTCCCGCCGTGGACTAAAGGCCGGAACAGTGGACAAGACGCCGGAAGGACGGATTGCCCACGCTAGATCGAGGGGTTGTGCTGGGCAAGCTCTCCGGCCTGACCCCGCCGGGCGGCCAGAGGTGCTTCCGTTGCCTTGTCGAAGCATCGCGACCATCCTTGACGCCACTCCTTCAAACGGGCGTTCCGCCCAACACGCCAGGCATGAACGCATCTACGTGCACCGTGCAGGGTCGCGATCCGGATTCCAAGAGGTCACTCCTTTCGAATGGCGTCCTCGCGATGATCCTCCTCGTCATCATCCAGACTATGCTCTTAGCTGGCCTGATTTCGGCCCACATTGCCTTCGTGGCCGACCAGATCGGGGAGGTTTGGCCACCACTGGACCAGCCACGCCTTCCAGTTGCCCGGACGGCAACGACTACAGCTGCCCTCGTCCTCAGCGGGATTATCTTGGCCCTTTCCAACCTGCAGCTCAGGGCGGATCCACGTCGGGCGCTCACCCTGCTAGGGGTGGTGACGCTTCTCGGTGGATTCTTTGTCGTCTCTCAGGGCGTGGAGGGGCTTGGCTTGGTCCAGGCGGGGCTCAGGGTGAGGTCGAGCACGTATGGAGCGTTCTTCTACCTGATCGTCGGGACACATACGCTCAACGCTCTTGTGGCGCTCTGTGTTCTTGCCTGGGCGTGGGGGAGGCTGAGGCGTGGAGCTCTCCCAGCCAGTCAATTCCTGGCCGTTCAGATATTCTGGTATTTCGTTGTGCTGACTTGGCCGGTGATCTACTTCCAGGTCTACCAGTGATCGCCGCTCGAACGCGCCACTGTACGACAAGGTTCGGGCTTCGGCTCAGAGCCCGGTGAGCTCCTCACTCAGATGACGGAGGCGCGCGCGGGCCTCTTCGTCGTACGCCTGGTGGTTCGCCTGGGCAGGTCTCAGCCCGTTGAAATAGCGACCACTTCCGATGTCTCTGGAAGTGATAAGGTTCAAGACGGCGTCCCGACCCTCCTCGACGCTGGTTCGAGGCTGGATCCCGGCGGAGAGCACCATGTTCGTGTTCATGAAGGTCGCCGGATGCAGAGTGTTCACCCGAACGCCAGTGCTCTCCAGCTCCCGGGCCAGGTCGAATGTGAACAGGATTTGGGCCAGCTTGCTTTGTGCATAACTCCGTCTTCCCGAGTAACCGCTCTCCATCATCGGATCGTCGAGGTCGATCGGGGTCTGAGCTCCAGATGACACATTTACGATGCTGGACTCTGGGCCGTCCGGAATGATCGGGAGAAGGAGGTGAGTCAGGAGGAAGCCCGAGAGATAATTCACCGCAAAGCCCAGCTCATGGCCGTCGGCGCTGGTTTGACGGGTGTCATCCCTTAGTGAGATCCCCGCATTGTTGACAAGAACGTCGAGCCGATCGTAGTCACGCAGGATGGCCTCAGCCAACCCGCGCACCTGTTCCATGGACGAGAGTTCCGCCGCATAGAAGCTTGCACTCCCCTTTCCGCCAGCTCGGATCTTCTCGACCACCTCAAGGCCACGTGTTCGATTACGGCCATGTACGAGAACGTGCGCTCCGACCTCGCCCATCGCCAACGCGACCTCCCGACCCAAACCATCGGTGGACCCCGTGACGAGAACGATCTGACGGCCTCCCAGCGACTCGCTCGGAGGAGACGAAGGTTCGGCCATGATCGCCTGCCCCAGGGCGAACGCGGGGGCACCAAACCCATACCCTCCGGCCAGTCCTGCAAAAAGGAGTAGACGCGGAACGCCGGTCGTCATGCCAAGGGCTCCATCCTCGGGTGTGGTGACGTGCCCGTCAGCGGTAGGATAGAGGAGTTACCGGCCAAGGGTCAATCGAGTTTCCGTCCGGGACCCTGCGGCCATCGTTCCAGTCTTGCGCTGCCAACAGTTGAGGGGCCACCGTAGGAACATGGTTCCCCGCACTCTCGTGCTTGCCGCGGTCTTGACAGTGTCTCTGTCGTGTGCGCCCCGCGAGGGGTCAGCTCCCCGCCTCATACGGCCCGGAGCCCCGGGCGAGCCGAGCCGAGTTCTGGATTCGGACGAGGCGGCGCTTTCCGCCCCACCAGAGGTCACCCGCGCCGACGCACGGTTCATGCAGGGGATGATCGCTCATCATGCTCAGGCCCTGACCATGAGCCAGCTCGTCCCTGACCGGGCTGGGGGAGACGCGGTTCGGCTTCTCGCTGAGCGAATCGGGCGTTCCCAGGGCGACGAGATCCGCCTGATGGAGCGGTGGCTGGCGGCGCGCGGGGAGAAGATTCCGGATCCGGACCTGGGATACCGATTGCGGTCGATGGGTGGGCGGGGCGAGCTCATGCCGGGAATGCTCACGGCCGCGGAGCTGGCCGAATTGGATCAGGCTACGGGGGAGGCCTTCGATCGATTGTTCCTCATTTACATGATCCGCCATCACGAGGGGGCTCTCACCATGGTGCGCGAGCTGTTCGCGGCCGAGGGGGCGGGTCAGGAGACCGTGATCTTCGAGTTTGCCGCAGATGTGGACAGCGACCAGCGCATTGAGATTGCTCGCATGGTCCGAATGCTGACCGACGGCGCATGATCACCGATCGTTCGAGTATAAATGCGGCGCTTCGAGAAACGGAATACGGTAGATAACCGAGTCGGGACCTAAACAAACCAGGCAAACAAAATGAAACGCGATTTGATTGCCTCCAGGCGGCCCCGAGCCTGGATCGGATCAGTGACATCCATTGCGGTTGCTGCGATCCTTTGCGGCGGATCGGCTTTGATCCCGGCTGACGCGAGTGCCCAGGCCGGATCTGGGGAGGATGATCCTCGAGTGGGCCTTGGGCCCGGCTGGCGGGACGCGGAGGAGGCGATCTCGAACCTCGATCTGGTAGGTCATCGCAACCGTCCTCCCGGATTCTTCATCGCGGACGACCCGGGCGCGCAGCCCTACAAGAACTCGGATCTCGCCTTCAAGGGGGATCTGGTCTTCATGGGTAACTACAACGGCTTCAACATCTACAACATCGGGGACCCGGCGAACCCCGAGCTCATGGCCTCGGTGGTGTGTCCGGGCGCGCAGGGCGATATCTCCGTGTACGGCGACCTGCTCTTCCGATCGGACCAGGAAAACCGCAGCCGACTCGACTGTGGAGTCGCGACCGAGGAGGAGACCGAGATCGAGGTGAACCCCGAGCGGTTTCGAGGTGTGCGAATCTTCGGCATAAGTGACATTCGCAACCCGGTCCAAGTCGCTGCGGTGCAAACCTGTAGAGGCTCGCACACCCACAGCGTCGTCAGTGACCCGGGCGACCCCGATAACGTCTATATCTACGTGTCCGGGACCGGCGGCGTACGCTCTGGAGACGAGTTGGAGGGGTGCCTGAATATCGAGTCACCTGATGAGCCGAACACCTCCTTCTGGCGGATTTCAGTCATCCGGGTTCCTCTAGACGCGCCCCACAACGCCCGGGTCGTCAATGAGCCACGGGTCTTCACGAACCCCGAGACCGGATCAATCGCAGGACTCTGGCAGGGGGGAGACCACGGGCCAGGCACGCAGGAGTCCAGACAGACGACGTCATGCCATGATATCACCTCGTACCCGGAGATCGGCTTGGCGGCCGGCGCATGCCAGGGAAACGGCGTCCTCTTCGATATCTCGGATCCCGTCAATCCCGTGCGGATCGCCGAGGTGACGGACCCCAATTTCGCCTACTGGCATTCGGCCACGTTCAACAACGATGCGACCAAGGTCATCTTCACGGACGAGTGGGGTGGGGGCGGACAGCCCAGGTGCCTGGCGACCGATCCGCAGACCTGGGGGGCGAACGCGGTCTTCGACCTGATCGACAACGAGCTCCATTTCGCTGGCTACTTCAAGTTGCCAGCGCCGCAAACGGAGACCGAGAACTGCGTCGCACACAACGGGTCGCTGATTCCGGTGCCTGGTCGGGACATCATGGTCCAGGCCTGGTATCAGGGGGGACTCTCGATATTCGACTTCACGGACTCAGCGAACCCGCAGGAAATAGCCTACTTCGATCGTGGCCCGATGAGCACGACCGAACTGATGCGGGGGGGATATTGGTCGGGATACTGGTACAACGGCCACATCTATGGGTCGGAGGAATTACGAGGCCTGGACGTCTTTGAACTGACTCCCAGTGAGTACCTCACCCAAAACGAAATCGACGCGGCGCGCCTCGTTGAGTACCAGACCTTCAACCCACAGGAGCAGCCGAGGGTGATCTGGCCTGCCGAGTTCGTCGTGGCCAGAGCGTATCTGGATCAGGTGACCCGCGCCGAGGGGCTCTCCGCGGAGCGGATCGCAGAGGTGTCGGCTCAACTGGCTGAGGCAGAGGCCTTGGGAGAGGGGGCGCCGAAGCGCGCGGCCCTCGCCGAGATCGCGACTCAGCTTTGGGACGACACCCGGGGGATCGAACGGGGAGCACAGCGGGGGGACGAGGAGCGAGTGCGCGCTCTGGCGGGTGCGATCCTGGATCTGGCGGCCGCGCAGCGCTGAACCCCGCCGGGGAGGCCGCGTCCCTAACGAGGGCCGAACTCGAACTACGCTACGGGGACGCAGCTGCTTCGCTGGCGGCTGGCTCCGCGGGTTCAACCTCTTGCTGCCGGAACTCGTCCCTGGGCGCGGCGGGCATGGGGCGCCATCCCGCGGCTTGGACCGCCGCCTGAGCAGCCGCGAGACGCGCTACTGGAATCCGAAGGGGTGCGCAGCTTACGTAATCCAACCCCGTCTTGTGGCAGAATTCCACCGACCTGGGATCGCCTCCGTGCTCGCCGCAGATCCCGATCTCTAGGTCCGGGCGAACCCCCCGCCCGAGCTGGACTGCCATTCGCATGATGCGTCCCACACCGTCGACATCCAGGGTCGCGAACGGGTTGTCCGGAAGCACTTTCTGTTCCATGTAATTCAGGAGAAAGGCGGACTCCGCGTCGTCCCGAGAGATCCCGAATACCGTCTGGGTCAGGTCGTTCGTGCCGAACGAGAAAAACTCGGCTGTAGAGGCGATCTCATCGGCCATCAAGGCGGCGCGCGGAATCTCAATCATCGTGCCGAATCTGTAGGGGATCTCGACCTCCTCCTCGTCCATGACAGATCGGGCTGTGGCATCGACCAGCCTGCGCTGGGTCCGAAGTTCATTCACATGTGAGACCAGCGGGATCATTACCTCCACCTTCACATCGACACCCTCGTGGATGCACCCGGCAGCCGCCTGGAAGAGCGCGCGGGCCTGCATCCGCGTGAGCTCGGGAAGCAACATCGCGAGTCGAACGCCTCGTGTGCCCATCATCGGGTTCGTCTCGAGCAGATCCTCCGTGCGCCCCAGGAAGTCCTGCTTGGCGCGGATTTCCTCGAGGGTGTCGTCGATCTCCCGCAGCGTATCGAGGTGTTGGAGCTTGACCTTCAGCTCCGCCAGCTCGCGCAAGAGCTCCTGATGGCTCGGGAGGAATTCATGGAGGGGAGGATCCAATAGCCGAACCACCACAGGAAGGCCATCCATCGCCCGGAGGAGGTCCTCAAAATCACCGCGCTGAAGGGGAAGGAGCCGGTCCAGAGCGTCTTCGCGCTCATGGCGGTTTCGGGCCATGATCATTTCGCGCATCACCGGAAGGCGGTCCTCTTGAAAGAACATGTGTTCTGTGCGACAGAGGCCAATCCCCTGTGCGCCTAACTCACGGGCGCGGCTGGCGTCGTCGGCGTAATCCGCGTTCGCCCAGACCTGGAGGGTCCGGAACTCGTCTGCCCAGCCTAGCAGCCTAGAGAGCCACGAGTCCTCGACGTCAAGGACCACCGTTGGCAGCGCGCCGAGGTAGACCTCTCCCCGGACCCCGTCAATGGAAATCGTGTCGCCCTCGCGAATCATGAGATCGCCGACCCGAGCCTCGCGCTCATCCAAGTCGATCTCGAGAGCCTCGACTCCAACGACCGCGGGCTTGCCGAACTGGCGTGCGACTAGTGCCGCGTGGCTGGTCCGTCCGCCCCGGCTGGTGACGATCCCTTCGGCAGCCAGCATTCCGTGGACGTCTTCCGGCCTCGTCTCGGGCCGTACCATGATCACTGCCCTGCGATCGTCCCTCGCCCATCTCTCTGCCGTGTCCGCGTCGAAGGCCACGACACCCACAGCGGCCCCAGGAGACACGTTCAAACCCTCCGCGATCACGCGGGCCTGATCTCTCGCCTCTTCGTCGAATTGAGGGTGCAGATAAATGTCCACCTGCTCGGGGCTCACGCGGAGCACGGCCTCCTCCCGCCGGAGCAGCTTCTCGTCCACCATCTCCACCGCGATCCGGACCTCCGCCTGCGCGCTGCGTTTCCCGTTGCGGGTTTGGAGGAGCCATAGCGTCCCGTGCTCGACCGTGAACTCGAGGTCCTGCATGTTCCTGTAGTGGCTCTCAAGTGTGGCCGCGATGTCGCAGAGCTGCTGATAGGCGTCTGGGAATCGGTCGGCCATAGCGCTGATGTCGAGCGTCTTCCGTGTGCCCGCTACGACGTCTTCCCCCTGAGCGTTCACCAGGAAGTCCCCAGCGAGGCCCGGCTCGCCCGTTGAAGGGTTCCGGCTCATGACGACGCCGGTCCCCGAGGTCTCGCCCATGTTCCCGAAGACCATTGTCTGGATGTTTACGGCCGTACCAAGGTCATGCGGGATTCCCGATGCATTGCGGTAGTCCACCGCCCGTTTGGTATTCCAGGACTCGAATACGGCTTCAGTCGCCGCCCTGAGCTGTTCCAGGGGGTCCTGGGGGAATGGAGCCCGGGTGTCCACCCTGACAAGCTCCTTAAACCGCTGTGTAAGGGCCTGCCAATCCTCCGCCGCGAGCTCCGGATCGGAGATGACCCCTGCCGCTAGCCGCCTACGCTCGATGACCTCCTCGAACACCTCGGCTTCCATCCCACGAACCACGGTGCCGAACATCTGAATCAAGCGTCTGTAGGCATCGTAGACGAAGCGGGCGTCACCGGTCAGCTCCACCATTCCTCGCGCGACCTGGTCGTTCATTCCGAGATTCAGAATCGTGTCCATCATCCCGGGCATGGAGAACTTTGCTCCGGACCGACACGAGACCAGGAGCGGCTTTGCGGGGTTACCGAACTCCTTTCCGGTTGTCGCCTCAATGGTCTGCAGAGCCTCGATCTGCTGTTCCCACATATCCGGCGGAAACCCGCTTTCCTCCGCCAGATACGCAATGCACGCCTCCGTCGTTACGGTGAAGCCCGGTGGGACCGGAACCTGAATTCGCGACATTTCCGCCAGATTTGCGCCCTTCCCTCCGAGTAGGCTACGGACCCCCTCCCAGTCACCCGTAGCGGCTTCAGCAGCTTGGAGCTCAGTAAACAGAAAAACCCACTTCCGATCCATTTTACCTCCGTAACTGACAGATCAAACCCAGACGAGAGTCACCGTCCCTTCAGGTACTCCCCGATTCGGTCCAATCCCTCTTCGATCTTCTCCACATCCAGGGCGTACGAGAGCCGGACACGGTTCGGGCTCCCAAACCACTCTCCCAAGTAGGTGATCACATCATGATCCTGGAAGAGATCCCACACGAAGTCATCTGGCCTCTCCACCCGCGGCATCACGTAGAACGCGCCTTCGGGCCTCCAGACATCCAGCCCGAGATCGAGCAGGCCCTGATAAATAAGATCGCGTCGCCTGCGCCACACCTTGAGCTGCTCCTCGATGAACGTGTTCGGGGCGCGGGTCGCAGCAAGGGCCATTTCTTGTCCGAGGATGTTCGTGTTCATCGACGTATGCGTCTTCATCGCAATTACATCGGTGATCAGCTCGTCGTCCAGAGACCAAAGGTATCCAACGCGGAACCCACACATTGCGTAGGTCTTCGAGAACGAGTTGATCGTCACCACTCTTGGACCATTGATCAGGTAGTTCTCCCTGATGTAGATGAGGTCCTTATAGACCTCGTCGGAGAGAACGTATATCCCTAGCTCCGTGGTGATCCTCTCGATTTCCTTCAGAGTGTCGACAGCTTCGACTCGTCCCGTCGGGTTCGACGGCGAGTTGATGATCACGGCTCGACAGTCCCTCACCTTGCCACCGAAATCATCCAGATCGATGCGCCCTTCAACTGTGTCAGCGAAGACTGGTTCGAGGCCGGCGAAGCCGGAAGTCTCCGGATAGGAGTAATAATAGGGCCGGGCGATCAGGACCTTCTTGTCCCCTGGGCCGTCCTTACTCGCGATCACCCGAAGCGCAAGGTCTAGCGCCTCTGACGCGCCATTCGTAATGACGAAGCTTCCCGGGGTGGAGTTCGGGTATTGCCCGGTCAGCGCCTCTCGGAGCTCAAGGAGCCCCTGAATCAGCCCGTACTTGAAGTCCCGGTAGTGTGGGAGAATCTCGAACGCTTCTGGCGGTGGAGGGAGGTCGGGTTGGCCCGAGCCGAAGGAAATGATGCTGTCCCCCTGCACTCCAATGAAGGAGGACGGGGAGAGCCGCTCTCTGACGCTCATCGACACGCTTTGCAGTTCATCGAATTCGATGGCCATACGCGGAGAGGACCGGTGCGCGCGTCCGAGGCCGGCCGAAAGCTAGGTAAGGTGAGCCCTCCAGTCGATACCGTTGGGAGAATCAAAAGGGGATTTGTCGCGACCTATGGACAGACGGTAGGTTTGCCCCTTAAACTGCCAAGATTCTGAAGGCTCAAACAATGCGTTTGATCAGGGGGCTTGTGCGAGGGCAGAGCTTCGCGCCTTTTTCTTCGCTCCTGTTTCGCCGCCCACGTAAGGGAGAAGCACGATGAGTTCCAAACGAACCGTGTTGCTGGGAGTCGCTCTCGTCGCGACGATCGGAATACTCTGGGCCTGCGAGTCGCAGCTTCAGAGCGGCGTCGAAGCGCAGAGCGTGCAAGCTCCAGCGTTCGAGGTGGACCCGTTCTGGCCGCAGCCCTTCCCGAACAACTGGCTGCTTGGAAACGCCATCGGAGTCTGGGTAGACGCCGACGATATCATCTGGATGGTCCATAGGAGCACGGCGACACTTACGGGCGGTGAGACGGGGGCGATGCAAGATCCGCCCACGGGGGACTGCTGCGTCGGGGCTCCCCCGGTACTCGCGTTCGACCAGGCCGGGAACATCGTGCATGCGTGGGGCGGCGACCCTGGGGAGAACTACCAGGGAGCCGAATGGCCGACGTCGAACCACGGCATCTTCGTGGACCACGAGGGCTATGTGTGGGTCGGCGGGAATGGCGGCGGTGACTCACACATCCTGAAGCTCACTAAGGAAGGCGACCTGGTCGCGCAGTTCGGATCGGCGAATGCCCGGGCAGACGGCTCCGGAGGGTTCGTACCGAACAGCCATGACCCAGATAGCTATGGGCGGGTCGCGAAGATCTTTGTAGATGCGCAGGAGAACGAGGTCTACCTGTCCGATGGGTACTTCAATAAGCGAGTCGCGGTCTTGGATCCGGAATCCGGCGAGATGGTGCGTTATTGGGGCGCCTATGGGAATGAGCCCGACGACGACTACGAGTTTGGCCCGCGCGGCGCAGATGTAACGCCGGCCCCGCAGTTCCGTGGCCCGGTGCACTGCGCAGACGTCTCCAACGATCGTCTGGTCTACGTTTGCGACCGCCAGAGCAACCGGATCCAGGTCTTCACCACGGAAGGCGAGTTCGTCCAGGAGGGCTTCTACCAGCCCGAGAGCCTAGGCGAGGGTTCCACCTGGGACGTAGCGTTCTCGAAAGACGCGGACCAGCGGTACCTCTACATCACGGATGGACGAAACCAGAAGGTACGGGTCGTCGAGCGTGAGACTCTAGAGCAGCTTTACACCTTCGGTCAAGGTGGTCGGTATCCCGGGATGTTCTTCGGTGCCCACAGCATCGCTACGGACTCCCAGGGCAACATCTATACCACTGAGACCTACGAAGGGAAGCGGATCGTGCGGCAGAATAAGGGCAGAAGTTCGTGAACATGGGTGAGCGGTCGGTGATGTCCGGTGATCAGGGCCCGCCCTGGCCGGGAATGTAGTACCAGCTACGCTCGTCCTTATCAGGGCCTCGACCGGTCCGGTGGGCATCCACCGGACCGGTTGTTTTTTGTGACCCAGCATGACTCCTGCCCATCGCGAGGAAGCCTCTTTCGTGCCCCATTCAGATCATCCCGATTCTAGCCTCCTGATTGCTGCGGCCGTGATCAAGAGGGACGGACGGTTTCTGCTCGGTCGGCGCCCACCCGGCAAGCGGCATGGCGGCCTCTGGGAGTTCCCCGGCGGAAAACTCCTGGAGGGGGAGTCGGTCGCGCAGGCGATTGCGAGGGAGCTATTCGAAGAGCTCGGGCTCGAGGTGGACCATATCGGCCCCATCCTCTTCAGCGCCACCGATCCGGAGTCGTCGTTCGAGATCTGCTTCATCGAGACTTCGGCTCATGGTGATCCGTCCCCTCGTGAGCACACTGAGCTGATCTGGGCCGACCTTCGAAGCGACCTTCCGTCGGAGCTGGCTCCCGCAGATAAGCGGTTCGTGACTGAATGGTTAGGGGGACGCGAATCCGAGACTTGACGCGTAGATGATGGCTGACTAGCCTTCCCGCCGCTCAAGAATGCCGAGCTGCGAAATCAGGACCGGGAGCATTCCCCTGGTCCACGCCCACCCGTAATGGCGGATAGTTAAATGCGACGGTTCAAGAGCATCCTCTTTTTGGCCGACGGCAGCGAGGGCGAGAGGTCGGTGCTGGCACGAGCGGTTGAGCTCGCAAGTGCCAATGGCGCGAAGATCACGCTCTTCGATGCTCTCGATGCCGAGAGCTACCGATTCGACGATCCGGAGACGGGTTCGGCCGTTGAGGCGATGAACAGGGCTCACTTCGAGGAACGGCGCGAGGAGCTCGAGGATCTGTGCCGATTAGCCACCTCGCGGCATCCGGAGCTGAACACGGCGGTCGAGGTCGAAACCGGTGGTGCGGCTCGAGGGGTGATCCGGTCGGTGCTCATCAACCGCCACGATCTCGTCATGAAAGCTGCCGAAGGTAGGCACGGACTGTTTGGTAGCACCGACCAGAAGCTGATGCGTAAGTGTCCTTGCCCGGTGTGGATTGTAAAACCGTCTCCCGAGAGGTACTTTCGTAGGGTCCTCGCGGCGGTAGACCTGAACCCGAAACGGAGTCGTTGGCCCGGCAGATCATGGGGCTCGCCACTTCACTGGCGACGGAAGAGGGGAGTGAGCTACACGTCGTCCACGTCTGGCGGGTCTCAGGCGAGACTTCCCTGCGAGGGCGGTCGATCGACACCACGGAGGTGGATCGAATTGTGGGAAGCATGGAGACCGCCCATCAACACGAGCTGGACCGCCTCCTCGAGTCTTACAAATACGACAAAAGAACGGTTCACCTCATCAAGGGTCAGGCCGGAGACGTCATCCCGTCCCTCGCCGAGGAGATCGATGCAGACCTCGTGGTCATCGGCACGGTCGGACGGACGGGAGTCCCAGGGCTCCTCATCGGTAACACGGCCGAAAGGGTTCTGAACGCCGTGGACTGCTCGGTCTTGACCCTGAAGCCGGAAGGCTTCGAGACCCCGATTCAAGTGTAGCTGGCCCCGAACCCTCAGGCGGTTAGCGGAGCGGGGATCGCGAACCAAGCCGTCGCTCGAGGCTGTGCACGCTGTCGACTCAACCTCCGGAGGCATCACGGATGGAGCAGCTAGTTCTGACAGAAGGGATGATCGTCTCCGGCATCGTTCTGGCGGTGACGTTCATCGGCATCTTCACCGAGCAGATCCATGGGATGGAGCGGTCGAAAGTGTCCTCGGCGGGCGCCGTGGTCATGGTGATTGTGGGCCAGATCTACGGCTTCTACGAGCCGATGGCCGCAGTCGAGGCCGTAGACTGGAACGTGATCTTCCTCCTGGCTGCCATGATGACGATCGTCTCCATCATGATCCCGACCGGTGGGTTCGGTTGGATGGCGTACAAGATGGCCACGTTCAGCAAAGGCCGGCTCTACCTGATGATGGTCCTGCTCGGCACCGCAGTGACCGTGCTCTCGCTCCTGCTCGACAACGTGACGACGGTAGTGATCTTCGGGCCGCTGATCATCCTGATCGCCCAGGCGCAGAAGATCAATCCGATTCCTTACCTCCTAGCGGCAGCCCTCCTATCCGACACCGGCGGCGTGGGCACGCTGGTGGGCGATCCCCCCAACCTCATGATCGGGTCGGCAGCGGATATTTCATTTAACACTTTCTTCATCCGCATGGGGCCGCCCGTGTTCGTCTGTTGGCTCGCGGTCCTCATCCTCCTCAAGTTCCTCTTTCGGAAGCAACTGGCCGAAACACCTGCCACTGACGCTCTTGAAGTGGTGGAGATCAAGGACCCCAAGCTCTGGAGAGCCTCGCTCGTCATCCTTGTCGCGATGACGGTCCTCTTCATCCTTCACGCGGCACTGGATTGGGAGCCCTGGTTCGTTGCAGTCCTGGGTATGACCGCGCTGGTCTTCGCATCCCGCCGCCTCTTGATGGATCACGCGGTGGAGCACGTGGAGGTCCCGCTCCTGATCTTCTTTATCGGGCTCTTCGTGGTGATCGGCGGGGTGGAGCACAGCGAATTCCTTACCTACGTGGGGCAGTTCATCCTCCCCTTCGCACAGGAGGATCTGCTGTTGGCGACGGTTTCGCTGATGTGGGTCGGGGCCTTCTTGTCGGCCGCGATCGACAACATTCCCTTCACCGCGGCGATGATCCCGATCATCCTCGGGATGGAGACGCAGGGGATCAACGTTGCGCCGATGTGGTGGGGGCTTGCAATGGGCGTCGGACTGGGCGGTAACGGCACCCACATCGGCTCGACGGCCAATGTGTTCATCGTCACGATCTCCGAACGTCTCGCGCGCGAAGAGAACGATCCGAGCTTGGCGATCACCCCGGGCATGTGGTTCAAGAAGGGGGCCCCGTGTATGCTCGTAACCCTGGTGGTTGCGACCGTTCTCTTCGTGGCGTTCTTCGACTGGTTCTCGATTCCGGTTAACTAGCCCGTCGTCGGATCTGAAAGCGCGCGGGAAGAATCGCTAGGAGTCGCGCAGGACAGCGTGGGCGGCGGAGACCACGGCGCCAGTGGTGATGCCGAACTCCTGGAAGAGTCGCTGCCATGGTGCCGACGCACCAAAGCGATCCAGTCCGACCGAGCGCCCGCGGGGCCCCACCCAACGTTCCCATCCGAGTGTAGTGCACGCTTCGACTGAAACCCGGGCGGGTATGCGTTCCGGAAGAACACGTTCGCGGTAGGCGGGTTTCTGCCGCGAGAACAGGTGCCAGCTCATGAGGCTCACGACGCGGGTCGTGATGCCCTCCTGCTCGAGCAGCTGTTGCGCCTCGACCGCGATATGCAACTCCGATCCCGAGGCTAGGAGAATGATTTCGGGCTCTCCGCCCGATGCCTCGCGGAGGATGTATCCTCCTCGGTCCTCTATGGCCGGTGCCGCGCTTTCATCGCGCGGGAGGGCGGGCACGCCTTGGCGGGTCAGCGAAAGAAAGGAGGGGCCGTCGGTTCGCTGGAGGGCGAGACGCCAAGCCGCCGCAGTCTCCACCGCATCGGCTGGCCGCAGATCCATGAGGTTCGGGATCGCCCGGAGCGTCATCAACTGCTCCACGGGTTGGTGCGTCGGCCCGTCCTCCCCAAGGCCGATGGAGTCATGGGTGAAGACGTAGCGCACGGGTAACGACATGAGGCTGGCCAACCGGATGGCGGGACGCATGTAGTCCGAGAAGATCAAGAAAGTGCCCCCGTACACCTGTAGACCCCCGTGAACGGCCATCCCGTTCAGGATTCCCCCCATCGCATGCTCGCGCACCCCAAAGTGTACGTTTCGGCCGTCGGGGGAACGGTGTTGGAGCGAGCCGTCTTCCGCGATCTCGGTCATGTTTGAAGGGCCGAGGTCCGCCGAGCCCCCAATAAGGTTGGGGACGACGCCCGCCAAGGACCGGATCACCTTCCCGGAAGTGCCACGTGTCGCCTCCGCCCTTTCTTGTCTCGAGAAATCCGGTATTGCCTCTTCCCAACCCTCGGGCAGGTCCCCCGATAAGCATTGACCCAGCTCGCCGGCCAGCGCCGGGTGCTCACTCCGGTAGCGGTCCATCAGAGCCTGCCACTCGCGCTCGAGTTCCCGCCCTCTCGGAAGGGCCTCGGACCATTCCGCACGGGCCTCTTCGTCGACCCAAAAGGCCTCTTGAGAGGGATATCCAAGCGCCGCCTTGGTCAGGCGGATCTCTTCTTCGCCGAGTGGGGCGCCGTGCGCGGCCGCCGTGCCCGACTTGTTCGGGCTCCCCCAGGCGATCGTCGTCTTGAGCGCGATGAGCGAGGGCCTCCCATCCTCCTCTCGTGCGGCTCTCAGAGCGAGATCCAGGGCGGTGAGATCATTCCCGTCCTCGACCTCCTGAACGTGCCACCCGTAGCTCTCGAATCGGGTTAACTGGTCGGTCGACGACGCCAACTGAGTGCTTCCCTCGATGGTGATCTCGTTGTCGTCGAAGATCCAGAGAAGCTTGCCGAGCTTCTGGTGTCCCGCCAATTCGGCGGCCTCGTGGGAGATCCCCTCCATGAGATCGCCGTCTGAGCAAAAGGCGTAGGTGTAGTGGTCGATCACCCCAAGCCCCGGGCGATTGAAGCGCGCCGCAAGCCACCTCTCCGCGAGCGCCATCCCCACCGAATTGGCGACGCCCTGACCAAGGGGGCCCGTAGTCGTCTCGACTCCCGGGGTCTCGGTGTACTCCGGGTGTCCGGGCGTCCGACTCCCCCACTGGCGAAAGCTTTCGATCTCGGCCAGGGGAAGGTCATATCCGGTCAGGTGCAGGAGCGAATACTGGAGCATCGAAGCATGCCCCGCCGAGAGCACGAACCGGTCTCGATCGGGCCACCGCGGATTCTCAGGATTGTGCCTCAGATGGTGACGCCAGAGCAGGTATCCTGCCGGTGCAAGGCCCATTGGTGCACCGGGATGGCCGGAGCCCGCCGCCTGGACCGCATCCATGGCCAGGACTCGTACGGCGTCGATCGCGAGCTGGACAGTTCGGGCCTCGGGGAGAGAAAGCGGAGGAGGAGCGATCCGGGCGTCGGTCATGGTCTCGGTTGCACTCATCCGACGACAAGGTTCAGGAGACGGTCTTGCACGTAGATGACTCTTCTTAGCTCCGCAGCGTCAAGGTACCGGGCCACGTTGGGTTCTTCACGGGCGCGGGACACCGCTTCCTCCTCAGGGGTCCCCGCAGCGACCTCGATCGCCCCGCGAACCTTACCGTTCACCTGAACAGCGACCGTGATCGTGTGCTGGATGGTCTTCTCAGGATCGAAGGAAGGCCAGTGCGCTCCTTCGAAGAGGCTCTCCTCGTTCCCAAGCCGCTCCCAAAGCTCCTCGGCGAGGTGCGGGCAGAAGGGAGCGATCATGGGGACGAGCGGTTCGACCTCGGACCGAGCGGCCGTCCGCCCGCCAGCGCGCACCGTATTCAGGTACTCCATCATCGCCGCAACTGCCGTGTTCAGTTGCAACTCCGGAATCTGATTCGTGACCTGCCGGATGGTCCTGTGCAACTTCCGCTCGACCTCGGGGTCGGGCGGCCTGTCTTCCAGCTCCGAAACGGGCACCACCGACTCCCATAGCCGATTGATGAACCCGAAGGGCCCCTGGATCCCCTGATCTCGATAGTCCCCGCCTTCTTCGAAAGGCCCCAGAAACATCAGATAGAGTCGAAAAGCGTCCGCTCCAAAGCGTTCGATGATGGGATCCGGAACCACGACGTTCCCGCGGCTCTTCGACATCTTCGAGCCCTCGCGAATGATGAGGCCATGCGCCCGGAATCGAGTGAACGGCTCTTCGAAGTCCAGATACCCGAGATCCTTGAGCGCCATAGTGAGGAATCGGGAGTAGAGCAGGTGGAGCACGGCGTGCTCGTTTCCTCCAATGTAGGAGTCGACGGGCAGCCAGTGCTCCGTGATCTGGGGATCGAAGGGGCACTCGTCATAGTCTGTCGAAGGATAGCGGAGAAAGTACCAAGACGAGTCGAGGAATGTGTCCGAGACATCTGTCTCGCGTCGCGCGTCCCTGCCACAGGTGGGACAAGCCGTCTCGTACCACTCCTCCACCCGGGCGAGCGGACTGATGCCGGAATCATCCGGCTTGAAGTCCTCGACCCGGGGCAAGACAACGGGGAGTTGGTCCTCGGGGACGGGGACCGGGCCACAGCTTTCGCAGTAGACGATCGGAATCGGTGGACCCCAGTAGCGCTGCCGCGATATGCACCAGTCATGGAGGCGATAGTTGACGCGACCTTCCCCAAGGCCTCTCTTCGCGAGCCAGGAGACGATAGCCTCACCCCCCTCTTCGTTGGACGCCCCGTCGAAGCGCCCCGAATTCACGATCTGACCCCTGCCCGTGTATGCCTCGTCGAGGCGGGTATCCGCGTGCTCACCGTCGCCCGCGACGACCCGGAGGATCGGCAGTCCGAAGTGTGTCGCGAACTCGAAGTCCCGTTCGTCGTGTCCGGGGACCGCCATGATCGCTCCGGTTCCATACTCCATCAGCACGTAATCCGCGATCCAGATCGGGATGTCGGCGTCCGTCGCGGGGTTGCGGCAGAAGGCCCCCGTAAACACCCCGGTCTTGGCCTTCTCGGCCTTCTTCCGGGCCACGAGATCCATCTCAGAGACGGCCTCCTGGTAGCGTGACACCTCGTCAAGCTGGTCTTCCATGGTCAACGCATCGACCAAGGGGTGCTCAGGTGCGAGGACCATGTATGTAGCGCCGAAGACGGTGTCTGGTCGTGTGGTGAACACCTCGATAGCCACGCCCGCCGCGCGATCCCCCTTCAAAGGGAAGCTCAGCGCAGCCCCTTCGCTCCGTCCGATCCAGTTCTGCTGAGCCTTCTTCGTTGTCCCTGACCAATCGAGCCAGGAGAGGTTCTGGAGCAGCCGCTCAGAGTAGTTGGAGATCTTGAAGAACCACTGGGCGATCCTTCGCTGCCCCACGGGCGTATCGCAGCGCTCGCACCGACCGCCTATCACCTGCTCTTTGGCGAGGACTGTCCGGCACGACGGACACCAGTTGACCGGCGCCTCCACACGCTCCGCGAGTCCTCCCTCGTACAGCTTGAGGAAGATCCATTGGGTCCACCGGTAGTACTCCGGGGTGGTTGTATCGACGGAATGCTCCCAATCGAACATCCCTCCGATTCGCCGGAGCTGCCGCGTGAAGTTCTCGACATTCTTAGGGATGAGGTCCATCGGATGGAGCCCGACCTTCAGCGCGAAGTTCTCGGAGTGGATCCCGAACGCGTCGAAACCCATCGGCTCGAAAACGTCCTTTCCCAGAAGCCGGTGAAACCGTCCGTGCACATCGGCTCCGGTGAACGCATAGATATTCCCCACGTGAAGCCCTTCCGCAGAGGGGTAGGGGAACATCATGAGGTTGTAAAAGGATGCCTCCGAAGACCGCAGGGTGTCTGGGGTAAAGCGATTCGTGCCTCGCTCCTCCCAGATGCTCTGCCACTTCTCCTCGACCTCACCGGGGAGGTATCGATCCTTCTCATCACGCGTCATATCTGGAGCCGTTTCGCCAATCGCCAGAGGACGTCCCCCCTTCGAGACCGGGTATCATAATCCCGAGGGAACCCGGGACCAAGGGGACTCTGGGGCGAGCTCGACCGGCGTACTCCGGTGGGCTGGCGCGGGGTCACGGATTGTCCCCAAGCGGCTCGGCTATTCAGTTCCAGGTTCGAGAAGTCAGGATGATCGCAGGCCGCAGCAAGGACGGATCGTGGGCCGTGTGGGCGTAACTTCGAGCTCCGGGATCGCAGCCGAAGCAGGATCCCGTGTTGCAGATGAAGGAGGGAACGCGGTGGATGCGGCGATCGCCGCAGTACTCGTCTCCCTCGTCACAGAGCCCGGGGTCTGTGCGCTCGGGGGTGGGGCATTTGTGACGATCGATCCTCCTAAAGGCCCGACGGTAACGATCGATGGGTATGCGGAGATGCCTGGGCGCGGCCTTCCTCCCGACCGCTTCGGGACCGGAGTTCGGGAGGTCCACATCAAGTACGGGGGCGGGCTCGATACCACGGTCGGCCACGGATCGATCGCTACCCCTGGGGCCTTGGCCGGCCTTGGGCTCGCCTCAGACTCCTACGGGGATTTGCCCTGGGCCCGCGTCGTTGAGCCGGCGTGCGAATGGGCTCGGTCCGGGTTCCCGCTGTCGCGTACTTCTCGCCTGTACCTGGAGTTTTGCGGGGAAGGGATCTTCGGATGGCACCCCGACAGTCGCTCCGTCATCTACGCACAGGATGGCGAGCTCCTCGAGGAAGGTGACCCGGTCCGGATTCCGGATCTCGCCGACAGCCTCGAGCGAATCGCCAAGGAAGGAGTCGTGGACTTCTATCGCGGCGAACTCGCTCGCGCCATTGCGAGAGAAATCGAAGCGAACGAGGGCCTCCTGACTCTCCGGGATCTAGAGGCCTACGAACCGGTTGTACGAACGCCCGCGGCGTTGAACATGGGGGGTTGGAAGCTTGCAACCAATCCACCGCCGGCCATCGGGGGTTGCACGTTGGCTGCGATGCTGGGCCTGATCGGGGATGGTCCCGAGGAGGGATGGAGTGAGGCAGGTGTCCAGAAAATCGTCCGCACGCAGAAGGCGGTGCTCGAGTACAGAGAGGAGAGGCTGGACGGTGCCGAGGACATCGCCTCGGAAACGCACCGCCTCCTCAAGCAGGCCTCGCTGGACGGCCTCCGCCGCCGTGTCCGCTCCGGATCGACGGTGCACACCTCCTCAGTAGATTCGGCTGGTTTGGCGTGCGCGATCACTGTGTCGGCGGGATATGGCTCCGGGGTGATTCCACCGGGGACAGGGATCTGGATGAACAACAGCCTCGGCGAACAGGAGCTCACTCGTCGAGGTCTGCACGCGCAGGAACCCGGGACGAGGCTGCCCTCGAATATGGCTCCGACCGTGGGGCACGACGGAAACGGAGCCGTGCTTTCGCTAGGGAGCCCCGGCGCGGATCGGATCACGAGCGCGCTCTTCCAAACCATCGTTAACTTCGTAAACCTCGACTTGCCCCTTGGCGTGGCTGTGGCTCATCCCCGGATCCATGTCGAGCGCGATGGCGAGACAGTCCGGGCGGCCTTCGAGTCGGGGGTTCCGGTAGAGGCAATCGATCTGCCGGTCCGAGAGTTCGATGGTCTGCACATGTATTTCGGAGGAGTCGGGGCCGCTCTCTTCATCCCCGGGGAAGGGTTTACCCTCGCGGCCGACCCGCGAAGGGATGGGGGGACAGGCATCGGAGGCTCTTAGGAACCCGCTGACGAGGGGTCAAGAAGATGGAAGGGGTCCGCCAACTCGGGCGCCTCGTCCCTAATCCAGGTGAGCAAATCGGAGAAACCACCCTCCCAATTCCGCCACAGCAGATCGAATTCCGGTAGGCGGTGGCTATAGAGACTGCGAGAGAGAAGAGTCGCGTTGTTCAGCGGCTCGGACGCGAGGTAGCCGTAGGTCGAGGCGCGAAGGCCGGGTTGGACACGGTCGATAAAATCTGAACGGGCCGCCTGGTAGATGCCGTCTCGAACCTCCATGAAGTCCTCTCCCGCCTCTCTACCCTCTTCCGACATTCGGTCATAGAGATCGACGATCCGCCCTTCCAGGGCGTCCACGAAGCGCGACACCTCCTGTGCGTCCGCCCAACGATCCTCCGCGCGCTGACACTTGACCGTGACGAATCCTCCCGTGGAGGAACGACAGAAGAAGTGGAGTGCCGCTACATGGCCAACGAAGGTGGCAAACGACTCATTGAAGCGTCCCTCCCCCGGAATATAGAGATGATTGTGCGCGAGCTCGTGTAGGACCGAAGTGACGAGCTCGACTTCGTCCCGTCGAAGCAGTGTCGAATACAACGGATCGGCAAACCAACCAAGCGTTGAAAAGGCGGCGGTCGGGCGCAGGTAGGTGTCGAAGTCCTCCTCCTCCATCTCATCTCTCGCACGTTCTCCAGCTTCGGTCGAGAAATACGCTCGATAAGGGACCCGCCCCGCGATCGGGAACCACCAGGTTCGAAACGCCAAACGGTCGCGGTAGGCCGCCGACAACACGAGTGCGAGGGTATCCGATTTGAGTCGAGCCAGCGAGGTGTACGAGTCACCAGCATTCTGAAAGCCCAACTCGCCCACCGCATATGCGCGAGCATCCCAGACCAGCCTCAGCTTTCCGCGCGTGGTCTGGTCGGTGCTCGGATCGACCATCACTTCCGTGAGGGGGACCCGGGACCTGAGGATGCGCGCTTGAGCCCAGCCCGCCCGCACGACGTAGAAAGGGTCGCATGCCGAGAGAAGCAGCGGACAGAGGAGCGCCGCGAGGAAAACCAGACGCCAGGGGCGTGGCGTACCCCTTCGAGTCGTATGCCTCACGAGTCCTCACCGAGTTGATTTGCGACTTGAAGCCCCATCAACGGCACGTTCTATTCTGACTCATGCCGATGCTCTCGGGAAGCTACGATGTTGCAATGCGGCTGCTCCGCTGGGCTTCTCCGACCCTTTCACGCGGATCCTCGAAGGCGGCCGTCGGCTTACGGGGACGCGCTCAAGCCCTGGACGTGCTAGCCACGTGGGCGAGAGCTCAGCGAGATACCGCGCGTCCACTGATCTGGATGCACGCGCCGTCGGTCGGCGAAGGCCTTCAGGCCAAGGCCGTATTCGAGTCACTTCTCGAAACTTATTCCACACTGCAGTCCGCATACACGTTCTTCTCTCCGTCGGCGGTGAAACTCGCCAGAGATCTCGAGGTAGATGTCGCCGGATACCTCCCTTGGGACGTGAGCTCAGAGCTGGAGCAGCTGCTGACCGAGCTAGCCCCGGATCTGGTGAGCTTCACCAAGACCGAGGTCTGGCCCGGATTGACTACGGCCGCGACCGGTCGGGGGATCCCCGTGGTCCTGTGCGCTGCAACCCTTTCCGAGGGCGCGGGTCGCCTCAGGCCCGGTGCCCGCCAGCTTCTCAGACCGACCTTTTCTTCACTGTCCAAGGTTCTCGCTATTGCTGAGGAGGACGGAGAGCGGTTCCTGGACCTGGGGGTCCCAAGCCAGCGAATCGAGGTGACCGGGGATCCCGGGATCGATTCGGCCTGGGTCAGGGCTCGGGGTGCCATGCCGAGCGCACCCTACCTCGCGCCCTTCCTCCGCGACGACCGTCCGACCTTGGTGGCCGGGTCGACCTGGAGATCCGATGAGGAGCTCCTGATCCCGGTGGTGCGGGAGCTCAAGGGCCGCTTCGGGCATCTCCGAAGCATCATCGCTCCGCATGAGCCGACCGCCGGTCATCTCCATCGCCTTGAGCTCGCGGTCCGGAAGGCCGGTTTCGAGACTGATCGTCTCGCGAGGATCGAAGATCGGGGGGATGACGTAGGGGTAGATGTGGTGCTGGTGGATCGAGTTGGAATTCTTGCGCATCTGTATACGCTGGGATCGATCGCCTACGTGGGAGGGGGGTTCCGGCGCGATGGTCTGCATTCGGTTCTGGAGCCCGCCGCTGTGGGACTCCCGGTCGTCTTCGGCCCGCAGCACGCGCATGCCCGTGCAGCGTCGGAGCTGATCCGCGACGGTGGAGCCAGCTCGGTAGATGGAGGGGCCGGTCTCCTGAACACTTTGCAGGGTTGGATGGAAGACAAGGAGCTTCGCACGGCAACCGGTGAGAATGCTCTGGGGTATATCGAGCGACACAGGGGTGCAGCGGACCGCACGGCTCGAGCGGTGGCCGAGTTCTTTCCTGCCCGGGCTGTAGAACCACGGGGTTGACTGACGTATGACGACGAACTCTGGTCGGGCAACCGAAGAGATCCCCGAGGTCTCTCCGGGGGAGCTCGAAGAGCGGCTCGAGCAGGGGGATGAGCTAACGCTCGTCGACGTACGAGAGCCTTACGAAAGAGAGATCGCAGACCTGCCCGAAGTCGGTCAGTTGCGGATACCGCTGGGTCAGTTGATGGACCGAGCCTCAGAGCTGGATCGCGATGTGCCGGTGATTCTCTACTGCCGTTCGGGGTCGAGGAGCGGTTGGGCCACGCAGGAGCTTGCGGGACGGGGTTTCGATAACGTTTGGAATCTGAAGGGGGGTCTTCTTGCGTGGAAGGTGGAGGTGGATCCGTCGATCCAGGCCTACTGAGATGGCACAGCCGTACTGAAGTGGACTGGGTGTGCTGAGGCGGGACAGAGGTTGGAGTTGACCCGGTTTAGTGGACCCCTCAAGGGTGAGGGAGAAAGGAGGAGTCCACGATGCCAAGGACGCATGCGGCGTACCCGCCGGAGTTTCGGCGGCAGATGGTCGAGCTGGTCCGATCGGGCCGGTCTGTGGAAGCGTTGGCCCGGGAGTTCGAGCCCTCAGCAGGAGCGATACGCAATTGGGTCAAGCAGGCTGACCTGGACGAAGGACGTCGCAGCGACGGACTAACGACGGAGGAGCGAGAGGAGCTCCGACGGCTGCGTCGAGAGAACAAGCAGCTGCGCATGGAGCAGGAGATCCTAAAAAAAGCCGCCGCCTGGTTTGCTCGGGAGAGCAACTCGATCCCCGATCGGGGTTCGAGTTCGTGAAGACGAATCAGGCGGACCACCCCGTGCGTGTGCTGTGCAGTGTTCTGGGTCTCTCCCCCAGCGGCTACTACGCCTGGCTGAAGCGCCCTCCCTCGGCCAGGGCGCGGCGCGACAGAGAGCTTCGCAGGCGAATCGAGGCGATCTTCGAAGAGAACCGGAGGGTCTACGGGCGGCCGCGCATCCATGCCGAGCTCCAGCAAGCCGGCGAGCGGGTTGGAGGCAAACGCGTCGGCCGGTTGATGAGAGAGGCCGGGATCCAGGGTGCGAGCCGTAGGCGCTACAAGCCTCGAACGACTCAGCGAGACCGAAATACTCGGCCGGCTCCCGATCTCGTGGACCGAGACTTCACAGCCGAGGCTGCCGACCGGCTCTGGGTGGCCGACATCACCTACATCCCGACCTGGGCCGGCTTTCTCTACCTAGCCGTAGTGGTGGACGCCTGGAGCCGTCGCGTGGTGGGCTGGTCCATGGCGGCTCATCTTCGCTCGGAGCTCGTGCTCGATGCCCTGAACATGGCGAGTTGGCAGCGTCGACCCCAACGGGTGATCCATCACAGCGACCAGGGGACGCAGTACACATCGATCGCGTTCGGGCTGCGGTGCAAGGAGGTGGGCGTGAGGCCCTCGATGGGCTCGGTGGGCGATGCCTACGACAACGCCCTGTGCGAAAGCTTCTTCGCGACGCTCGAGTGCGAGCTTCTCGATCGGCAGCGCTTTCGCACTCAGGCGGAGGCCAAGATGGCCGTCTTCGACTTCATCGAGGGCTTCTACAACCCGCGCCGAAGGCACTCGGCGCTCGGCTACGAGTCGCCCGTCAATTTCGAACGAAGCCGGAGGGCTGCGGCGTGAACCTGCCTTCTACTCCCCCGCTGCGCGAGGGAAGCTTTCGACTCCCCAGCAAGGGAGATAGGATCAAAACCTCAGTGTTTACCTGTCCACCAAAGCGGGACAGCTCCAAGGCAGGGATTCGCGGATATCTTCGGCGACCCCACAGAGCAGAACATGGTGTGGAATGGTGCGGCAGGGTGCGTGGTGATGCAGAATGGGAAGTGCGTGAACTGGGAGAGCCGACGCATCCGCCCGATCGTGATGTTCGATCCCACGGATTGGCCGCTAATCAAACAGGGAATGAGCCAGATCCCAGTGGCGAACGTCGCGGGGGTGCTTCTGGAATCTTGGGACGGAACAATACGGTGATGGCCCGATGGATGACCTACACATCGGTGACGCCGGCCGAGGACTGGGAAGATGCGACCGGCAGCCTCCTCAGAATTCTGCGAATCGTGGAGTAACGTCGGCATCTATTCGAACTCTCGGAGAGCCGCGTTGAGTAGACCGCTCGTGTCTCTGGTAGCTGTTCTAAGCATATCGTGTGGTCCGACACCCCCGAATCAGGCTTCGGTGTCCGCCACCCCCCTTCAGGACACCGAATTCGGGCAGGCGCGCCGCCAGATGGTAGACGCGCAGATCGCGGCGCGCGGGGTCCTCACTCCGCGAGTCCTCGCTGCGATGTCGACGGTCCCTCGCCACGAGTTCGTTCCCCTCGAGTATCGAGCCTTCGCCTATGACGACACACCCCTCCCGATTGGGCTTGAACAGACGATTTCTCAGCCCTACATCGTCGCACTCATGACCGAGCTCGTTGAGCCGGAGCCAGAGGACCGCCTGCTCGAGATCGGAACCGGCTCCGGCTATCAGGCGGCCGTAGTGGCTGAGCTGGTCTCCGAGGTCTACAGCATCGAAATCATTCCGGAGCTGGCGCGTTCGGCAGCGGACCGACTGGAGAGACTTGGAGTCTCGAACGTTGTGGTTAGACACGGTGACGGGTACCTCGGATGGCCGGAGGAGAGTCCCTTCGATGGGATCCTGGTTACCGCTGGGGCGGCCGAGGTCCCGGAGCCATTGGTGGAACAACTACGGCCTGGAGCTCGGATGATCATCCCGGTAGGTGATTCAGCTTCCGTTCAGGTGTTGAAATTGATTGAGAAGCTACCCGGAGGTCAGGTCGAGGTGAGTGACATTGCTCCGGTCCGCTTCGTTCCGTTGCGGCGATTTTAGGCCGCCCGATCTGCTGTCCTGAATTAGCCCAAGCTTAGAGTCTATTGAGAGGCTGATACTCGTAATCCTCAGTACATCAGCCGTTTATAGTCCAGCTACGATGCGTCGACGGACGGTTCTTCATGCAATCCACAGGCCGGTTTCTGAGCCAGAAGGTACGTTTCTTGCCTAGCTAACTCGTGCTATAGAAAGGAAAAGGATGCCTCTCGGACCGGGAGGGGATCCCCAGCGGATGAACGGCGCTGCCATGCGTATTGCGATGGGCCTGCTCGGCACAATGATACTGATTTCAGGGTGTACGGCTACAGGAGCGGGTGGGCGGGCGCATCCCGATCGACCCACTGGGGACGTCGTTGTCGTAGCCAAAAAGCCGGGGAGGTCTCGCACCCCACGCGGGCTGAAGAATGTCCCGCCAGGGCACTACCCACCACCGGGTCACTGTCGAGTTTGGTTCATCGACCGTCCCCCTGGGCAACAACCCCCGCCCCGACCCTGTCAGGTGTTGCTCGGGCGTATTCCCTTCGGGTCGTTCGTTCTGTACGGTGCAAGGCCGTGGGATACGCGGTACGACTGGGAGCGCCATGCCCGCGAAACCTTGGAACCGGTTCCAGAAGTGGTGCTTCGTCTGATGGCGACCGTCCGGTGGTAGGGCGGAAAGCCCACAGAGAAGGGCGGAGAGAGGATGACTGAGGCGGAAGCCCAACGAGGGAAACGTTCGGCCGAGGTCCGAGGCCCGCTACGAACTACCGCAGCCGTGGTGTTCGTGGTCGCCGTGGCCCTTTTTTGGGTCCTCCCGATCGGGGCTGCCTGGGTACAGTTCAATATCAGATGGTGGGCCAACTCGACATTGTCCGACTGGATTCGCATCGGGATCGGGGTGGTGACCGTAGGAGTTGCTATCCTCATCACCTCCAGCCGGCGAGAACGGTCAGGTGGAGACGTCGATACCCAAAGGAGCCCAGACGATGCTGAGCGCAGTCATCTACACTGACGTGTCCCACCCGACGTAGGCCTTCCCAACAGGCGAGCGACACGCAGCAACTCACCGCGCCGCACTTCAGGAAGCTACAGTCCGTCACGATCTCAACCGAAGTTCATATCTCGGGCGTTGACGCGGCCGAGCAAATCCCTAGACTTTGCCAACCTCGATCTTTTCCGCTGCGTTCCAAGGGAGCGAGGGTCCTGGCCCTACTCGGGACATCGATTCTCGCATTGGCATTTCGAGCCGCCTCATGAAACCCACGGTACGGCCGGACAACCCCAGATTTGGATCGGGTCCGACCACGAAGCGACCCGGATGGAGCCCGAACTCCGTCCAAGGAGCTGTCCTGGGCCGATCCCACCGGGCTCCTCGCGCCAAAGCCCGCCTGCGGGAGGTCATCGACCGGTCCCGAGAGCTGCTTGGGCTGCCCGAGGGGTATCGCCTGGGCATCGTGCCCGGGTCGAATACCGGAGCCTTCGAGATGGCCTTGTGGTCCCTCCTCGGGGCCCGCGGTGTCGAGATGTTGGCTTGGGAGAGCTTCGGTTCTGGGTGGGCGACCGATGTCTTGAGGCAACTCCACTTGGAAGATGTTCGGATGCATGAGGCGGGGTACGGCGAGTTACCCGATCTCGACGCTGTGGATACCGACCGGGATGTGGTGTTCGTTTGGAATGGGACCACCTCCGGTGTCCGTGTCCCGAACGGGGATTGGATCAATCCTGACCGGCAAGGTCTCACGCTGTGTGACGGGACGTCGGCCGTGCTGGGCATGGAGATCCCCTTTGACCTCGTGGATGTCCTCACCTACTCCTGGCAAAAAGTGCTGGGTGGGGAGGCCGCCCACGGCATGATCGCGTTGAGCCCGAGGGCAGTTGAGCGACTGGAATCGTTTGACCCTCCCCGCCCGTTACCGAAGTTGTTCCGAATGACGAAGGGTGGAAGACTCAACGAAGGGATCTTCACCGGCTCGACAATCAACACCCCTTCAATGCTGTGCGTAGAGGACGCGTTGGACGGCTTGCGTTGGGCCGAAAGCCAAGGCGGATCGCAGGGTCTTATCGAGCGTGCCCGCCGGAACTTCGAGGTCGTAAACGAGTGGGTGTCACGAACCGATTGGGTGGGCTTTCTTGCCAGTCGAGAGGATACGCGATCGCCAACCTCGATCTGCCTCAAGGTCACAGACCCGGCAGTGGCACAAATGAGTCGTGAGGAGCGGTCGCTGTTCATCCAGAGATTGGTCAAGCTGTTGGAGGAGGAAGGCGCGGCTTACGATATCGGCGGTTACCGTGATGCGCCTCCCGGTTTGCGATTGTGGGGTGGCGCGACTGTCGAAAGCTCAAACCTTGAAAAGCTGACCCCCTGGTTGGACTGGGGATTCCAGGAGATTCTGCGTGGCTAGAGTGCTCATAGCCGACAAGCTCAGCGCTGCGGCCGAGCGGGTTTTCGCAGACAGAGGGATCCAGAGTGAGGTCCTAACGGACCTCTCGGAGGACAAGCTCGCCCAAGTGATTCCAGGCTTTGACGGTCTGGCGGTGCGCTCGGCGACGCAGGTGACTGAGCGCATCCTCGAGGCCGCCAGCGCCCTCCGCGTTGTTGGTCGCGCCGGTATCGGAGTCGATAACATCGATGTCCCGGAAGCCACCGCGAGAGGCGTCATCGTGATGAACGCACCGTTCGGTAATTCGGTCACGACCGCGGAGCATACGATTGCGCTTATGATGTCTCTGGCAAGACAGATCCCCGCGGCCGACCGCTCGACACGCTCAGGAAAATGGGAGAAGTCACGGTTTGTCGGAGTTGAGCTGGCGGGGAAGACCCTCGGCCTGATCGGTTGCGGAAACATCGGCTCCATCGTCGCGTCTCGCGCGCAAGGGCTGGGGATGAGAGTCATCGCCACAGATCCCTTCCTGTCTCCTGAACGCGCTGAGAGACTCGGCATCGACCGGCTCGAGCTGGATGAGGTCTTAGAGCGGGCCGATTTTATCTCGTTGCATACTCCCCTAAACGACAGTACTCGGGAAATCCTGGATGCGTCTGCATTGGCCAAGACGAGGCCAGGAGTCCGGATTCTCAACTGCGCCCGTGGCGGGCTGATCGACGAGGATGCGCTTTACGAGGCTGTGACCTCCGGGCACGTTGCCAGCGCAGCGCTGGACGTCTTCCGCTCCGAGCCACCCGGCCATCACGCCCTGTTCGAGTGCGAGAACGTGATCGTGACGCCACATCTCGGCGCCTCGACTGGGGAGGCCCAGGAAAAAGTCGCGGTACAGATCGCGGAGCAGATGTCCGACTATCTACTTACGGGAGCGGTCACCAATGCCCTGAACATGCCCTCGGTCACGGCGGAGGAAGCACCCCTCCTGAGGCCTTATATCGAGCTCGCTCGCCAGCTCGGAAGCTTTGCCGGGCAGATCACCGAGACCGGATTGAAGGCGGTGACCATCACCTACTCGGGTGAGGCAGCCGGTCTCAACAACCGTCCCATCACCGCGGCAGCGATGGAAGGGCTGTTATCTCCCCTGCTCGCAAATGTCAACGCGGTGAATGCTCCGGTTCTCGCGAAGAAACGAAACATCGAGGTTACGACGGTGGAGCGCGATAGTGCGGAGGGGTATCAAACGCTGATTCGGCTCACAGTACAGACCGAGCGTGGGGATAGGACGTTGGCAGGCACCCTTTTTCAGGGAGAGAGGCCGCGAGTGGTTGACGTTCAGGGGATCTCGATGGAAGCCAGGTTGGCCCCGCGTATGCTCTACACCCGAAACGCGGACAAACCCGGGTTCATTGGGGCCTTGGGCACGGCCCTCGGAGATCGAGGCATCAACATCGCCACCTTCCATCTCGGGCGGAACGAATCCGGCGACGCGATTGCGCTGGTCGAGGTTGATCAGGAGGTCCCAGACGACGTGATCGAGTCGATCTGTGCCCTTCCACATGTTATCCAGACGCGGGTTCTTACCTTCGCCTAAGGAGCCGTTTGCGCGAGGCGGCCCCCTCGTTTGACAGTCCGTAACGCTCTCCGTAATGTGAGCCTTTACGCCGACCGCGAGACCTTCCCGAAGGGAGTAGCCCGATGCGTAACGTAGGGGTAGTAAAGTGGTTCAACGACTCGAAGGGATTCGGATTCATCACGCCGGACGAAGGAGAAAAGGACTGCTTCGTCCACCACTCTGCGATCCAGTCCGAAGGCTTTCGCTCCCTGGCGGAAGGAGAGCGAGTCGAGTTCGATCTGGTACAGGGTGAGAAGGGCCCCGCAGCGGAGAATGTGACAAAGATGGTGTGAGCCTCTCGGAGGCATCTTCGAAAGAACTCGGACTACCTGGAGGGCTGCCAAACGATTCTCGGCAACTCTCTTTCCATCGGGTCTCGGTCGATCAATGAGTCCCCGTGTCCCGCCCACTCCTGTTGTGACGTTGACCCCGTTTCTGGGCTGAGCTTAGCTTTTCCGGGGCGGGCATCCATTCGCCTTGCGCGCCCGTAGCTCAGCTGGATAGAGCATCGGCCTTCTAAGCCGAGGGTCGCAGGTTCGAGTCCTGCCGGGCGCATTGTCGAAAGAGAAAGCTCCGCAGCGGTTTACGCCGCTACGGGGCTTTCTTCTCTTTAGGTCTTCTGTTGGCCGGGTAACGTTGGCGGTAACAACCCCCCGGGGAGACGTCTGTAACGCCTCTGGAATCTGCTGCCCGCAGGTCGGGCAGTGGCTCGATTCGAAGGTCATCGGCCTGCTGCCGCTTGCAGGACTTGTAGGCGCTCACCAAGCGCCTCACGGTGTTGGTCCACCCGGTACTCGAGGGCGTCAGACCGGTGGCGAACATCCCCTAGATGGCCGTAGAAGCGATCGACCAGCGATTGTCCACCGTGTCCCATCCACTTCGCCACCGTCCACGGCGACACGGGAGCGCCAGTGACCTGTCCGGCCTTTTGCCTTGGCCACAAGATGGTCTTGTGCGAACCGGGCAAGCGGGGCATCACGCTCCACCCCGAGTAGCGCCCGGTTACGTCTTTGAGTCTCAAGCTCTTCTGCGCGCCTTGAAACGAGTTTGTTGGCAATATCAGGATCGGTGGTAGCCCTGGCCTCTCCGATGGGGATGAGCGCCTCCTGGCGGCCTCCCAGGTCCCTGAAATCCCCGTAGGCCCTTCCGCGCTTCAAATAGATCCGCGACCGCTTGCGCCTACCCATTGTTCTCGCCTCCATGACTCTTCTCCAAACGCTGGACCAATGTCCTAACCATGACGCCCTTTCCTGGGTCGGGTTTTGGCCGGCACTCAGGTCCGGCGCCGGTCGGCCGATTTCTACCTACACGGTACATTCGTCGGGGCGACGCCGTTTTGGCTGGCAGCCCGTTTCAGTCAACCCAGCGTCATGCGCCTCCTCGCAGAGCGTGGAGGGGACCCGCTGTTCGAGCACTACTATGAGTATCGGCCCGGCCGGGACGGGATTTATCGTCTGCAGACGGAGGGTGCTACGACAGCTCTGATGGCAGCCGTGGGAATGGGAGGTCCTCCTACATCAGATCTGGGGTTCGTACAGCCTGACCGCGGCGAACTCGAGGCCCTGATGCTCGAAGCCGTCAGGCTCGCAGTGGAGTTGGGTGTGGAAGTCAGCGCTGCCGACGCCCAAGGCCACACCGCCCTGGATGGCGCCATGAGCCGGCGGTTCGATTCTGTCACCGAGTTTCTCAAGGAGTAAAGGCGCCGCTGCGAGAGATCCGCGCACTGGCGGCTCGGATGCGTCCGTGCGGCCCTCTTGTTTCCGACTGATGGGCCTCGCACTCGGGTACTCCCACCCCGATGCTCCAGGAGTCCGACCTCATGGGCGCCGTTCGGGGAAGAGGGCAAAGAGGCCCTCCGGCGATGCCTCGCAGAGGCCACGCTCAGTGATCAGACCTGTTATCAGCCTTGCTGGAGTCACATCGAAAGCGAAGTTAGCCGCTGGCGCGGTCTCAGGGGTCAGGAGAACCTCTACAAGCGAGCCTTCGGCAGTCCGTCCCTCTACGTGCGTGACCTCCCGCTTGGGACGCTCCTCGATGGGGATGCCCGCTGCGTTCGGAGTAGTCCAGTCGATCGTCGAGTGGGGGAGCGCGACATAGAACGGAACACCGTTGTCCCACGCGGCCAGCGCTTTCAGGTAGGTCCCTATCTTGTTGCAGACGTCACCCGACGTCAGAGTCCGGTCGGTGCCTGTGATACACAGGTCAACTGAGCCACGCTGCATCAGGTGGCCGCCCGCGTTATCCGCCACCACCGTATATGATACGCCGTGCCGATCTAGCTCCCAAGCCGTAAGGCTAGCACCTTGGTTTCTCGGCCGCGTCTCGTCGACCCACACATGCACGTCAATCCCTGCGTTGTGGGCTGTGTAGACCGGGGCGAGCGCGGTGCCCCAATCGACAGCTGCCAGCCAGCCAGCGTTACAATGGGTCAGTAACTGGACGGGGGACCCTTCCGGTTTACCTTCCTTCGCCCTCCGGATGAGTTCTAGCCCATGCTGTCCGATCGCCTTGCATGTGACGACGTCGCCGTCACAAATGGCTGCTGCCACAGCGTAGGCCTTTTCTGCTCGGTTTCGGACGCCAGTGGCCTCGATCGTTTCAATCACCTTATTCAGCGCCCAGCGGAGGTTGACCGCGGTCGGACGCGAGGCGAGTAGCATGTCCCGTCCCGCGGCCAGGGCCTCGTCTGAGGCGTCCTCGCGCGCCTGAAGGCAAAGGCCATATGCGGCGGTCGCTCCGATCAGGGGCGCGCCGCGCACCACCATGGTCCGGATGGCCTCCGCCGCGTCTTCGACCCGGGTCAGTCGGCGAATCGCGAACTCGTGCGGTAAGCGGGTCTGGTCGATGACCTCCACCGACCATCCGTCGTCCGTAAGCCAGATGGTTCGATAATGCTGTCCGTCTACCTTCATTGCATCGCCATGTGGGCAGCAGACCGTCTACCCCGCACACGAACTTCTCCGAAACGGGGGACAGCTCGGACATTGCTGGGGGCTTCTGGCATCAGGCGACGAGGGATTCCGCAGATGAGAGGCGCCAAAGAGCTGTCGGGAGGGTCGATCATAGTCCGGCACTGCGGAACAAGGCGGGAGCTGTGGCCAGAGCGGAGCCAAGCCAAATAATGTCGGTCAGTTAGGCGCACAGCAAGGAGAATCGCCTCCGGAGATTCGCGACCAAGGCCTCCTGAACAGTAGGCGACATCGGAAAATCTCAGAGCGCCCAAGACGGTCGGTGCCCGCGCTCGCCAACGGTTGTTCGCGAGCCATACATCAGTATTTTCAGGGCCTATGGTCGCCAGTGAGGACGCTTGTAGTATGGTGGGCGTAGCTCAGTCGGTTAGAGCGCCAGGTTGTGGCCCTGGAGGTCGCCGGTTCGATCCCGGTCGCTCACCCTTGGTAACGGAAGGCCCCGAGCGAACTTAGGAGACTTGGACTCGGGGCCTTTTTCTGGGTCAGAAGCTCGGGTAACACCACGGGTAACAAGCCGCACTGCTTGTAGGACCTCTTCGCCGATCTCCTTCTCGTATTCCTCCACTCGAAACTCCACGGTCTTGCCCCGCACCCTCCGGTTCGTGAGTACGTGTCCGTACCGCTTCTCGATCAGACTCGTGGAGCTATGGCCGAGCTCGCGGCTGACGGTGAACAGCGCCACAGGGAAGCCGTAGTCGGTCGCAGCCCTCCTAGCTGCCGATTACCGGATACCAGCTGGTGTACCTGCGAGGCCCAGGGGCTGAAGAGGCCATCCCTCCACAGTCGTAGGTGAACGTCGGGTTACCGTTGATCTTGTTCTCGCTGATAAGGTCGATCGTCCCGGGCGCGTTGGGTTCATCTAAGCACAAGAGACTTCCCAGTACCGTCGGATTACCGCTCGTTTCACACTGGCTTCTCGCGTATACCAAGCCCTGGTAGTTGGTCCCAGGGTTACCGTTCACCTTCAGGTCGCCCCCGGCGTAGAACAGAAGGCCGTCAGGGTGGGCAGGGGCATCGAAATCGGGGTTGCCCGAGATCTCGAGTGAACCACTTGCGATGAGCGACACCGACATCCCGTCCGGATTGCCGCCAACCTTGGCATTGCCTTCGATGCAGAAGACCCCGTCCTCCGGGTCATCGTCCTGATCCCACAGGACTGGGCTGTCGCTGGCCCGCTTCCACCCAAATTTTTCGTTGCTCGTGGCGTTGTGGAGGGTCATATCGCTAACCCGGAGCACGTATCCGTCGCTCTGTAGGATGTAGTCGGCGGATGAGTTGCAGAAATCGCTGTAGGCGTAATCGGGAATCTCAACCGCGGGATGGCCGCCCTGTGTCCCATTACCGCTGGCGCTGCCGGTCGCGGTCGCCGTACCCTGGATGTCCGGGTTGCCGTTAACGTCCAGATCCCCGTTGGCATGGACAGAGCCGCACGCACCTGCTCCGATTTCTGGGTTACCGGAGATGTTCAAATCCCCGTTCGAAGCGATCGCCGGTAGACTAATAGAGTTGCCTCCGACGATCGCGTCGATCGTGGCCACGGCACCGGTCCGGCTGATGCCCGTACAACGAACGACGACGCGACTGTTTGTGTCGTTCAGGGGATCGCCGTCCTCCGTGGCCGCGGGATCGTCGATGATCTGAACTGAATACGTACCGCCGCCGTAGCTGACGCGTATCTCCAGATTGGTCGCGAGTCCGTATCCGACGATCAGACCGTCATCAGACGTGCTGTCGGCATTGTCGGAACCCTTGAGAAGATTGTCGTACCCGACACCCTGGAGGTCGGAGCGCAATACGGCCACGGCATGGGATGCGCCAGCTTCGGCCAACATCATGGCGCGTGCCGCCTCCTCACGATTGTAGGAAACCCGGGTACTCTGCTCTGTGAGCACCCAGACGCCACCCGAGAGCAGCCCCACTACGACTACTCCGAACAGTGCCGCCGGAAGAGTAACACCGGATCGGGAATCCCGTCGTGACAGCGCCGGTTGCGTAAGAATACCCATTGTTCCCTCCTAAGTGTGTTCCCCGTAACAGGGTTTGGTGGCGCGTTGAGCACGAACCGGACACGGTTCGCGCTGTCCACCGCAGCTTCGTTAGTAATCTCGGTGCCGTTGACGTCGTACCAATGAAACCTCAGAGACTGGACCGGAGCCGCATACGGCTCGTAGTTGTCGGACGCACTCAGCCTTACGAACAGAGTGTCGTTCTGCACACGGACATGGACATCCTCCAGGAGATCGTCGAAGCTGGCATTTGCCGGATTGAAGTCTGATCTGACCCTGAGGTTGTCCCACTGATTCGTGTCGTGTGGATCCGGATCGATCAGCGCTTGGTTGGTGCCTTGCGGGTCCGCCCCGCTGGTGCGCAGCACCGAGCGAATAAACAGATCCGCGACGCGGAGGTTCTCCTGACTCAATAGGTCCTGCCTCTGAGTCGTGAAGTCTCGTTGAGTCCGGACGACGACTGAGAACAGGGCGGTCAGGATCACCGACATCAGTGTGAACGAAATAAGCAGCTCGGCCACCGTGAACCCCCGCCGTGAGTCAGACATCACTCACCCTTGAACAGCAGCGTTGAGAAGTCGAGGCTCGACACCTCGCCACGACCAAGGGACAGGGGCTCAATCCGCAAGGTGACATCGCGGCTACCCGCTGGTCCCGTTGTAACGACCCACCGCCGCCTGTAGCTCCGGCCCGCAGCACTCGTTACCTGATCCCAGTGATCCGTCGTACTCGAGGTCAGGGATCCGCCAAGCGTGATATGCAGAGTATCTGTCTGCGAGACCGCCTTCGAGTGCAGATCCTCGATTTTGCTCTCGGCGAGGGATGTCATCTCGACCCGGCTCAGACCGAGACGCTGGATGGTACCGGCGTGCATCATGGAACCTGCTAAGCCAATGATGCCAACGGAGAGGATAAACACCGCAATAATGAGCTCAACAATGGTGAAGCCGTCACGGGGCGTGTTGGGCATGGTCCTCACCTGACTGTGGCCAAGCCCGCCGCCGATACGAGCACCTGCCGCGTATCACCGGCTAGCGTCCGAGTGAAGCCCCTCCCGGTCGTAGTGAGTGACCCGAAGGAGGTAAACCGCAAGCTGTCCCCGGCGGTGGCGCTCAGAACGATATCCCCGTCGATGTTCCTGCTCCCGATGAACTCGATCGAGTAAGAGTTGTCGCCGGTGCGAGCCAAGGAGACGCTCTGGTTACGACTGATCGCCTCACTTCGAGCGCGGAACAAGTCCATGGCGAGTCGATGGGAGGCGTTTTCGAGCCTTAGCTCGCGCCCGGTGGTTGCTACCGCAGGAAAGGCGATGGACGCCGTTACTCCCAGGATGAGTATCACGAACAACAGTTCGATAAGCGTCATTCCGGCAGGCCGAGTATCTGACGGGGCACGACGGGCTCCACTTCTAGGCTCAGTCATTGCGCATTGGTTAAGGTTGGCTCAACGCCACTCCTCCCCTGTTCGGAAGAGGTTACCACGGGCCACCACGGCGAGAATCATGCCGCGCGTTTCGTGCTCTGCTTGGCAGTCTTACAGGCACCGCACCGACCCGCCCTAGGGAAATAAGTAAGGGAAGGGGGAAAAATGGTGGGGGGGGATTTCTGACTCCATAACACAATGTGGAACAGCCTGTTGCAGGTGCGGCGGAGGGGTAGTCCTCGCATTCTGCCGCCATCTTTGCAATTTGCGGTCACCTTTCTACCCGAGCCCTGGAGCGCGGAAGAGGCGACGCCTCACGACTTTATCGAGATGTGAGAGGATTCTCAGGCGTGTTACGCCGGGGAATTACCCGAGTGTGGGACCTAGGACAGGTGAGGGCTGAGTCCAGAACTGAGCCGCCGGCACGGGACGTGCGACCCCTTCCTGCACTAGAGCTAGCCAAGTACCACGAGTCCGGGGGAGGGAATCCAAGCATGAACAAGCCTAATCTGCGCTCGACCGACGGGCAGGCGTTAGCCGTGCTGGCCGTTTCGATCTTTGCTTTTCTCGGGATAGCGGGATTGGCCGTCGATCTCGGGTACTGGTATCAAACCAAGACCCATCTTCAGGGATCAGCCGACGCCGCCGCGCTTGCAGCTGCACAGGAGCTCCCCAACCGATTTGCGGTCAACACGGTCGCTCACGAATACGCAGAGCTGAACGAGGGCAGTGGCGCTCCGGTGCTCGATGATGCGGACATCCAGGTGGGCAACTGGGAATCGGACGCACGAGTATTTGACCTGCCCCGAAGAGCGGTACCACATCCTATGTTAGTCCCAGCAGCTGTGGAGGGCCGTGAAGGACGGGCATCCTCAGGAACCAGGGCGACGGCTTAATCGTCTCAGGGGCCGGGGGAAAGCCGCCGCAGGCGCTGTGGGGTCGGACGGTATTGTACTCGCGCCTCCATTGCTCGACCAGCACGGCCGCCTGCGCCAACGAGTAGAAGATCTCCCCGTTCAACAGCTCGTCCCTGAGCTTGCCGTTGAAGCTCTCGTTGTAGCCGTTCTCCCACGGGCTGCCCGGCTCGATAAAGAGCGTCTCGACGCCCACGCGCCCCAACCACCGCCGCACGAGCTTCGCGGTGAACTCCGGTCCGTTGTCCGACCTCAGATACTCGGCAGGCCCGTGTCGGACGAACAGATCGGCCAGCACCTCGAGCACGTCGTGCGAGCGGATCTTGCGAGCCACCACGATCGCCAGGCACTCCCTTGTGTGCTCGTCCAGCACTGTCAGCAGCTTCAGCGCACGCCCGTCGTGCGTCCTCGAGGCCACGAAGTCGTACGACCAGACGTGGCCCCGATACAGCGGCCTCAGCCGGATGCACGATCCGTCGTTGAGCCACAGCCGACCTCGCTTCGGCTGCCGCTCCGGGACCTTCAGCCCCTCCTGCCTCCAGATCCGCTCCACCCGCTTGTGGTTCACCCCCCAGCCCTCGATGCGGAGCATGTCCGTGACGCGTCGGTAGCCGTAGCGGCCGAATCGACTCGCGAGTCGCACGATATCACCTCGGAGCGCCCCCTCGTCACTCGCCACTTTCCTCGCCCGGCGCTGGGTCGTGCGTGGCTGCCCGAGCACCCGGCACGCTCTCCTCTCCGACGCCCCGAGCTGCTGACGTACACGCACCACACAACGTCGTCGGTGCTCGGGGCTCAGAAGTTTCCCTGGGCCGCTTCCTCCACGATCAGCTTGTCCAGTGTCAAGTCCGCCACTGCTCGCTTCAAGCGCCCGTTCTCGCGCTCGAGCTCCTTCAGGCGCCGTGCCTGGCTTACCTTCATCCCGCCGTACTCCCGCCTCCACCGGTAGTACGTCTGCTCGGTGATGCCGAGCTCCCGGCTGATCAGCTTCACGGATTTGCCGCGGGCCAGACCGACCTCTGCCTCCCGCAGTCCAGTGATGATCTGCTCCGGAGTGTGTCGCTTCCTTCCCATCCTGACCTCCTCGCTGAAAAGCTTCAGACCAGCTCGATCCTAATATTGCTCCTGGTCTCGTTTCAGCGGGTCAGGTCATCATGGCGAGCGCGGCGAACAACTTCGCGATGCTCGTGAACGTCCAGGCCTAGTCCGAGCCCTTCCTACGCGCTGACCCTGGCTATGCCGTCAACTCCTACCTCGTCATTAGGTTCGAAGGTCGGCAGGCGGTCGGCGACCGGATGCCCTGTAACGCCGCGCCCTTGGACAACATCGACCTCACGAACGTCAAGAACTGGATCAACAACGGGGCGCCTAATAACTAAGCCCATCGGCGGGTCGGATCGGGTGGCTTTGCCGCCCGATCCGCCTCTCGCCTCGGGCCCCTGCCTAGCCCCCATCGCGTCCCTTGAGACAACGTCTAGAGATCCGCCCAACTCGCTTGGGATCGGACTCGCCAGCAGCGAGAGGAACCGAATCTGATGAAAAAGACGATCTTGATCGCGTATTCGCTCGTGCTGGCCGTTGTTACCCCGGCCGTCGGCTCCGCGCAGAATGTCTTCCGTTCAACTCAATCGGCAAACCTACCGACCGCCAGGATGCTGAATGGAGGGAGCTGGGTCTTCGAGATCTCGCACCGATTCGACACACCCATCTCACAAGGATCGGATGCCCTGTGGGGTTTGGACGGGCCGGTGCGTAACAGGCTCGGCCTCACCTTTGCGGCCCACGACCAGCTCATGTTGAGCGTGCTCCGCTCGAATCTCCAGGACAACCTGGAGCTCAACGCCAAGTTGGGTGGTTTCGGTGCCGAGTCCGAAACATTGCCAATCCAGGTGGCTACCCAGGCTGGCTTCGCGTGGAATACTCAGGTGTTCCCGCAGGACGGGGCCACAGACAATGAGGTTCAGGCGTACTTTCAGCTCGTCGCTGACGCTCTGATCGCTGATCGCCTGGCGATCTCGGTGGTCCCAACGCTCCTCCATAATCCTCGAATCCTCGACGTGGACGAAGAGACGGCGTTCGTCCTCGGAGTTAGCGGGCAGGCGCGCCTCGATGGGAGCTGGAGCCTTCTGGCGGAGTGGATCTTCAGCGAGGAACGTGATGATTTCGCCAATGACAGCGGGGCCTTCGGATTTGAGATCCGGACATCCGGGCACTTCTTCAAGTTCTTGATAACGAACCAATCCAGGATGAATCCGACACAATTCCTGGCGGGGACAGACAACGACTTCTTCGATCTGGACCATTGGAGGTTTGGGTTCAACGTGACGCGAATCCTGCCATTCTGAAGACGATCTTGAAGACCGACTGAGCGAATTCCAAGCCGGCTTTGCGACACGGAAAGTGGCCCTGAATCGCAATGCGTTAAGGCGTTTCGAGGTGTTGACACCCGGGGCTACCAAGTTTAGTTTGCGTGGTCTCGGGAGGAAGTTATGTGGCTCCTCTGGAGCCCGATCGAACCCGAGCCCCGGGGAGCCCGCAGCGGCCCCCTTCTGCAGCTCAGCTTTTTGACAATCAGGGTCTTGAGAAAATGGGTGGGCCCACATTCGGCGAGCACTACGTCTCGCTGAGGTTTCGGCTCTCGCGAGGAGAGTCAGTGGGAAATACCAACGTAGATTCCGAACCTCGATCATTCGCGATCGGAGTTTGAAAGAGCAGATTGAACTTCTTAACGGAGAGTTTGATCCTGGCTCAGGACGAACGCTGGCGGCGTGCTTAACACATGCAAGTCGAACGAGGACCAGGGTGCTTGCACCTTGTAGCCGAGTGGCGGACGGGTGAGTAACACGTGACCAACCTAGCTTCGAGTGGGGGACAACCTGGGGAAACCTGGGCTAATACCGCATATCGCCTCGTGGTCGCATGACCGCGAGATGAAAGGGGGCCTCTGCTTGCATGCTTTCGCTCGAGGGGGGGGTCGCGACGTATCAGCTAGTTGGTAGGGTAACGGCCTACCAAGGCGACGACGCGTAGCGGGTCTGAGAGGACGACCCGTCACATTGGGACTGAGATACGGCCCAGACTCCTACGGGAGGCAGCAGTGGGGAATATTGCGCAATGGCCGAAAGGCTGACGCAGCGACGCCGCGTGTGGGAGGAAGCCCTTCGGGGTGTAAACCACTGTCAGAAGGGAAGAACCTCGGGCTTCCGAATAGGGAGCTCGGTTGACGGTACCTTCAGAGGAAGCGCCGGCTAACTCCGTGCCAGCAGCCGCGGTAAGACGGAGGGCGCAAGCGTTGTTCGGAATCACTGGGCGTAAAGCGCACGCAGGCGGTCCATTAAGTCCTCTGTGAAATTTCGGGGCTCAACCCCGGAGGTGCAGGGGAAACTGAGGGACTAGAGACCGGTAGAGGCTAGCGGAATTCCTGGTGTAGCGGTGGAATGCGTAGATATCAGGAGGAACACCGGTGGCGAAGGCGGCTAGCTGGGCCGGTTCTGACGCTCATGTGCGAAAGCGTGGGGAGCAAACAGGATTAGATACCCTGGTAGTCCACGCCGTAAACGATGGGCACTAGATGCCGGGCCTTTCGACAGGTTCGGTGTCGCAGCTAACGCATTAAGTGCCCCGCCTGGGGAGTACGGCCGCAAGGCTGAAACTCAAAGGAATTGACGGGGGCCCGCACAAGCGGTGGAGCATGTGGTTTAATTCGAAGCAACGCGAAGAACCTTACCTGGGCTTGACATCCATGCGAAAGCCCCTGGAAACAGGGACCCTCCTTCGGGACGCATGGACAGGTGCTGCATGGCTGTCGTCAGCTCGTGTCGTGAGATGTTGGGTTAAGTCCCGCAACGAGCGCAACCCTTGCCCTATGTTGCCAGCGGTTCGGCCGGGGACTCATAGGGGACTGCCGGTGATAAACCGGAGGAAGGTGAGGATGACGTCAAGTCATCATGGCCCTTACGTCCAGGGCTACACACGTGCTACAATGGCCGGTACAAAGGGCTGCCAACCTGCGAAGGCGAGCGAATCCCAAAAAGCCGGTCTAAGTTCGGATTGTAGTCTGTAACTCGACTACATGAAGGTGGAATCGCTAGTAATCGTGGATCAGCAACGCCACGGTGAATACGTTCCCGGGCCTTGTACACACCGCCCGTCACGCCATGGAAGCCGGGAGTGCCCGAAGTCCGTGACCCAACCCTCGGGAGGGAGCGGCCGAAGGCAAGTTCGGTAACTGGGGCGAAGTCGTAACAAGGTAGCCGTAGGGGAACCTGTGGCTGGATCACCTCCTTTTCGAGAAGCTGAGTAAGGCAGGGGGACCGAGGTGCTCGGTCGCCATAGGTCTGCCGGAAAAGCGCTCAATTGTCGACCCACTCTTTTTCTCAAGGCCTTGATTCTTCTATCGGTCGATTGGCCCCGACGCCATCCCATGGCTCGGGGCCGTCGTTTTGCCACTTGATCCGCTCGCCCTATCATTCGGCATGACGGTCGACGAACCGACGGCACCGCCGATGGAAGGGGAAGCCTCGCTCGCGAAATGCGGCTACGTGGCGCTCCTCGGGGCTCCCAATGTCGGCAAGTCCACGCTCTTGAACGCGCTCGTCGGCGATGAGCTGAGCATCGTCACGCCAAAGCCGCAGACCACCTGGCATCGGGTCACTGGAATCCGAACCTCCGGCGCTCACCAGCTGATCTTCCTTGACACCCCAGGGATCGTAACACCTCGGGGCCTCCTCCACCGGTCGTTGTTGCTCACGGCGGAAGAAGCGGCTCGAGAGGCCGACATCCTGGTCGTGATCGCGGATCCACTGACACCACTGAGCGAGGGCGACCGCGAACGGCTCTAAGAGATCCGGGGCTTGGGCTCTGTGACCGTGATCGGTGTGGTGAACAAGGCGGACATCGCGGACTCCGCGGCGATCGAGTCCGAGCGGCAATGGCTGGAGCGGCTCACGGCAAAGAGGGTTCATACTGTTTCTGCCCTAGTAGGCACCGGGCTCACGCAACTAACGCGTGAACTCGAGGGAAACCTGCCGTTTGGGCCGTTCCTTTACCCTGAGGACCAGATCGCCTCAGCTCCCGTTCGTTTCTTCGTGGCCGAAATGGTTCGCGAAGCCATCTTCGAGCAGTTCCACGAGGAGATCCCGTATGCATCAATCTGCCGGGTGCAAGAGTTCCGAGACGAAGAAAGACGTACATACATCCAGGTTACGATCTACGTGGAACGCGCGTCGCAGAAAGGGATTCTGATCGGTGACCACGGCGCGGCGATCCGGTCGCTAGGCACCTCCGCTCGCGAGAGGATCGAGCACTTCCTCGATCGGCAGGTGTATCTTGACCTCTGGGTGAAAGTGCTCCCCGGCTGGAGACGGAAGCGCGAGCAACTCCGGCGTCTCGGACTCCCCCTTCCCCAAGAGGATCGTGCGCGTTAACCCTTCCGACCTCGTGGTTAGGGGCTGGGTGACGCTGGTAGCTGCGCTGCTGACCGCGATCACGCCCTCTTCGGTTCTCGCGCAGGACCCCAATCCCCCTCCGCAGACCACCCAGGAAGGGGCTCTATTCCTCTTGTTACCCGTGGGAGCCCAAGCCATCGGGCTCGCTCGAGCCATGACGGCCCTCCCCTCCGCGGAGGGGGCGTTCTGGAATCCGGCAGGGCTCACCGGTGTGGACCGCAGCCAGGTTCTACTGTACCACGGGAACCACCTCACAGGAGATGCCACGGGTATCTCGGTGCTCTTCACTGGGTCCGGAGCCGGAACGGTGGGCGTCTCCTACAGTCTCTTGGATGAGTCGGGGATCGATGTGACGGACGAAACCGGCTTGGTCGTGGGTTCGATCGCGGTGAGGGGTCACCAGGGCATCTTCTCAGCGGCTTACCCTGCAATCTCCTGGCTGAGTGCGGGTCTCAACGTCAAGCTCGTGAGCTCAGGAGTGACCTGCCGAGGCCAGTGTCCGGAGGGGACGGGGCAGACTACCACCTTCGCGATCGATGGCGGCGTGCAACTCCAACCCCTCCCAGACCGTCCCCTGTTCGTAGGCATGATGGTGGCGCACGTCGGACCGCGCTTCAGGGAACAGGACGCCAATCTCCCTGAGCCTCTCCCCTCCAGAGTTCGCGTAGGCGCATCCTACCATATCACCCAGGAGTACTTCGAAGAGGAGTTTGGGCTCCGTATCCTCCTCGAAGTCGAGGACCGAATGCGCGACCCGGGGACCCGATCGTTCCATCTAGCTTCGGAGCTCACCGCCGGCACCGGCGATCAGGTCTTCGTCCGGGGCGGTGTGATCTTCGCCAATCGGAACCAAACCGATGGCGCGGCCGTGGGATTCGGACTGCGATACGAGCGTTTCGAGTTCGGGATCGCCCGATCCCTCGCCCGAGGGGGACCCTCGCTCCAGCAAGAGCCCATTCATCTGACCCTGGGGCTGGCGTTCTGAGCTCGAACACCTTGAACGTATCGAGTCCCCAACCCCTGCCTTCCGCGAAGCAGATCCAGGCGGCCCTCGACGGATCCTCGCGCGGCCCGCTCAAGCCTAAGGAGATCGCGCGGGTCCTAAACGTACCCGCTGATGGCTATCGCGGCCTCAAGGCTCTGCTTCGAAAGCTAGAGCAGAAGGGCGAGCTGTACCGGGTGAAGGGCAATCGCTACGCGGTGCCGAGAAGGATCAATCTGAACGTCGGGGTGCTCCAGTTTACGCGAGCGGGGGACGGCTTCCTTCGCCCAGATGCCCCATCGGGGGAAGATGTGTTCGTGCCGATGCGGAACCACGAGTCGGCGATGGACGGCGACCGCGTCGCTGTGAGAATCGAGAGCCACCCCAGGGGCCGGGCACCTGTGGGTCGAGTCGTCAAGGTGCTCGAGCGCGCTCGTCCGACTGTCGTGGGTACCTTCCACCTCACGAAGGGCATGGCCTTCGTGAAACCCCTCGAACGCCGGATTCCGCGGGACGTCGTAATACCGAGAGGGAAGGGAGCCCAGGCAGCGGACGGCGACGTCGTTGTGGCCCGCATCACACAGTTTGGGGATCGGCGTTTGAATTCGACCGGCAAGATCGAACGGGTTCTCGGGTCGCTCGAGGATCCTGGCGTAGACGTCTTGGCGATTCTCCATGGGCATGGGCTCCCGGAAGAGTTCCCGAGGGAGGTCGAGGCGGCGGCTCGCGACGCTGAGGCTCGAGCGCTTGAGCCGGGGGCCAGGTCGGACCAGCGAGAGCTCCACGTGTTCACGATCGACCCATCGGATGCCAAGGACCACGACGACGCGCTCTCACTCGTGAAGGCCGGCGAAGGGATCTGGGAGGTCGGTATTCACATCGCCGACGTCTCCCACTTCGTTGAAGAGGGCTCTGTCCTCGATCGGGAAGCGCTCAATCGAGGCACATCCGTCTATCTGGTGGATCAGGTGATCCCGATGCTTCCCGACCGGCTATCGTCGCATCTGTGTTCGCTGAGGGAAGGGGAGGATCGACTGGCGGTCTCCCTCTTTCTGACCATGGGCGAGGACGGCCGGATAGGGGCGCATCGCTTCGAGCGCACTTGGATCCGATCTGCCCACTGCCTCGATTACGAGACCGTCCATCGAGTCCTGATTGGGGAATCATCGATCGATCCTCCAACCGATGATTCTTTAAGGACATTACGCCGTCTATCTAAGGTCGTTCGCGAACGTCGGAGGGAGCGTGGGTCGCTCGATTTCGATCTGCCTGAGGCGCAGGTGATCCTCGACGAGTTAGGCTCACCTGTCGACATCCGTAGGACTGAGCAGCTGGATTCCCACCGATTGATCGAAGACTTCATGATCCTTGCCAATGAGCTGGTCGCCCGGGAAGCGGAGCGCCGAGAGTTGCCTGTGCCGTTCCGGGTCCACGAACCGCCGGAGCAGGATCGGATCGCCGAGCTGAGGGAATTCCTAGCGTCGATCGGTCAGACTCTGCCTCGTGGCGAGCCAAGGCCGAAGGATTTGCAGGCCATTCTCGACCGAACCGAAGATGGGCCGGAGTCCGCGCTGGTCTCCAGCGTAATCCTCAAGTCGATGAGCCGGGCACGTTATGACGCCAAGAACGTTGGGCACTTCGGACTCGCATCCAAGGCCTACGCGCACTTCACCTCTCCGATCCGCCGATATCCTGATCTTGCATTACACCGTGTCATCATTCGGACCTTCATCTACGGGGACCGGCCGCTCGAGGGATGGGGCGGAGAACGTCTGGAGGCCATGACGGCCCTCGCCACCGAGCGGGAGCAACTCGCACAGCGGGCAGAGCGGGACTCCATAGAATTGAAAAAAATAGAGTTCATGCTCCGGCACCTCGGGGATGAGTTTGAAGGTATCATCTCCAGCGTCACGACCTTTGGGTTCTTCGTGCTTCTCGATCGATATTTTGTGGAGGGGCTGGTCCACGTGAGCTCTTTAGCTGATGATTACTACCAATTCGTTCCAGGCTCGTACGCCTTGGTCGGAGAGCGGGCAAAGCGACGCTTTCGGCTCGGTGACAGAGTCCGAGTAGGGGTGGCCCGAGTAGACAAGGAGGAACGGCAGATCGACTTCGTTCTGATGCCGTTGACGGGAGGGGCTTCGTAATGGCGGCGGATCAAACCCTTCTCTACTTCGACGGGAAGATGAATGGGCCGCCTGAACTCCTTACGGTCTTCGCCCAGGAGCGGGGTCTGGAGGTCGCTTCGGTGCACTCGACTGGGGAACTTCTCGAGAGAACGAACCGGGGATTCCCGGCATGCTTGGTGCTCGACGCCCGGGGAGATTCGTCCGCCGTTCTCGAGACTTGTGTACAGATGAAGGCCGATCCCTTCACGGCAATCGTTCCGGTGGCGGTCCTAGTGCCTGACGACCCCCCCGACCTCCCCACCCAAGGCCTTGAATCGGGAGCCGACGAAGTGCTGCGCGAGGGGGCGTCGGATCGCGAGAAGATCTTGCGCCTGGACCTCCTCATGCGGAGGGCGGCCAGAGACGTCTCTGTGCATCCGACAACGAGGCTTCCAGGCACCACACAGATCGAGCGCGACCTGTCCAATCGGCTCGAGCAGGGCGACTGGTTCGCCTTCTGCTATGCCGATCTGGATCACTTCAAGGAGTTCAACGATCGGTACGGGTACAATCGCGGAGACCGAGTAATTCTACTCGTATCGAAGATTCTCCGGGACATGGTCCGCGCCCTGGCACCGGGGGGATTTGTCGGTCACATCGGTGGCGACGATTTCATCTTCTCGATGCCCCTCGACTTCATGGAATCAACGTGCGACGAGATCATCGAACTCTTCGATGAACTCATTCCCTTTCAGTATTCGGACGAGGATCGGCGAACGGGTTACTTCCTTGGAAAGGACCGCCGCGGTAGCTTGCATCGTATCCCACTCATGACCCTTTCCATCGGCATCGTCACGAACCTTGTCCAGGAGTTCAGCCACCCGGCTCAGGTGAGCGAGCGAGCTGGTGAGATGAAGACGTATGCGAAGACCCTTCCGGGCTCAGTCTACGTGGTTGATCGGCGCAAGCGCGATCGACCTATGCTGGAGCCCGTTCCGCCCGCCCTCTGAGCCGATGATCCGGATCCGGATCGGTCGGCCCCGACTCCGGTGAACCCCAACAGCATACGCCAGTGATCAGCTCGCCCTCGACGTACACGGTCTTCTGCCCCTCGTGCCTCTCCCAGTTTCCGGTGGATCCGGATCGGGTCCCGGACGGAGGAGTTCACGCCATTTGCTCAGTGTGCCTGAGAGTGTTCCCAGTGAATACGCCGGTAGAGGGCGAACTCGCTGAGCTGCCGGTCGAGCCCATCGGCAAGGCCGCTGTCGAGCCTACCGCCGAGCCCGTTGTCGAGGCGGTTAGCGAACCGCCCGCCGATCCTGTTGCGGCCGAACCCACTCTCTCAGAAGCTCCGACCTCCGAGGGGCCCGCGCCGGATGTCCCCACCTCCGATGACCCTGCGGCCTTCGAAGACCTCACTTCGCTGGCGTCGGAGGCCATGGCCGAGCCGGACGGATCGCATTCGGGTTCCGGGAGTGTGCCAGCGGAAGGCGCGTTGTCGCTCGGCGCGAGCCGCTTCACCAATCGAGATCCCCACGACCGAGCTCGCCGTCTCGCCCGAGTGCTCGTCTCGGACATCATCGCATACTACCCGACTCGATACCGAGAATCCTTCTCCGCGGGTACCCTGAAGGAGGACTTTCACGATGAAGTAACGAAGTCGTGGAAGGAGTACGTCGACCAGGTGGGCGAAGAGCTCGCGGAATCGACCTCCTATTTCACCGAAGCGCTTAACGAGATCCTCGCGCGGGGCGAGGAAGTGTTCTGAAAGGCTCCTCGGAATGAATTCTGACAAGCTCAACGAGATCAAGAACCTCCACACAAGGGTCCAGGACCTGAGGGGGTTCCTTTGACCTCGATTATCGGGAACGCAGGATCGAGGAATTAGAGGCCCAGATGGCCGAGCCCGGCTTCTGGGACCGCCCTGACCAAGCGCGCGAAGTGATGGAGGAGTCGACGCGGCTCAAGAGCTGGGTTGAGCCGTGGACAGAGCTCGACTCGAAGGCGGCAGAGCTCGTCGAGATCGCGGAACTCCTAAACGAAGAGCCCGACGACGAGATCGAGGCCGAGTGGTCAGCCGAGGTCTCTCGGCTCGAGAAGGGACTGGGAGAACTCGAGCTTCGGACCATGCTCCAGGGTGAGAACGACCATCGTGGGGCCATCTTGACGATTCATCCCGGGGCTGGGGGCACCGAGTCGCAGGACTGGGCCGAGATACTCCTTCGCATGTATCAGCGGTGGGCCGAGCGCCACGGGTATGAGCCGAAGATCCTCGATCTCCAGCCGGGGGATGAGGCTGGGATCAAGGCGGCTAGCGTAGAGATCACCGGCCGCGACGCTTATGGCTTTCTGAAGGCCGAGAAGGGCGTGCATCGGCTAGTGCGTATATCCCCATTTGATGCGCAGGCGCGGAGGCATACGTCGTTCGCCTCGGTCTTCGTTTATCCCGAGGTGGATGACGGAATCGAGGTGGAGATCGACGAAGCAGATCTTCGCGTCGACACCTTCCGGTCCTCGGGAGCGGGCGGCCAACACGTGAACAAGACGGACTCGGCGATCCGGATCACTCACGAGCCGACGGGCATCGTGGTTTCTTGTCAGCAGGAGCGGTCGCAGCACAAGAACCGCGCGACGGCAATGCGGATGCTTCGGTCCGCTCTCTTCGATAGAGCGACCGCCGAGAAGGAAAAGGAGCGCGATGCCCTAGAAGCCACGAAGAAAGAGATCGGCTGGGGTAGCCAGATACGATCCTACGTCTTTCAGCCCTATACGATGGTCAACGACCACCGGACGGAGTTGAAGATCGCGGACGTGGGCCGAGTGATGGACGGGGATCTGGATCCTTTCATCCAGGCTTACCTGAAGCAGTTCGGTGCCCAGAGCGTGGCATGAGCCAGGAGACGAGCCAGCTCCTTCGTACCCGCCGTGAGAAGCTGGGCGCCTTAAGGGAAAAGGGAATCGAGCCCTACGCCTACGCGTTTCCGCGGACTCATCGGAGCGACGAGGCGGAGCGCGTTTTCGTGGAAGCTGAGGGTGAGGGCCGCCTGGGGGAGGAGGGTGACGGACCCCCGGCCTGCGTTGCGGGGCGCATCCTGAGCTGGCGGAGCCACGGCAAGAGTGCCTTCGCACACCTTGAGGACGGGACCGGTCGACTTCAGGTCTACTTCCGCGCAGACCTGCTAGGAGACGAGAACTTCGAAACCCTTTCGCTGCTCGACCTCAGCGACTGGATCGGCGTGCACGGACCCCTTTTCCGTACGCGCACCGGGGAGGTCACTGTCCGGGTGACGGAGTGGACCCTGCTCGCCAAGTCTCTCCGCCCGCTCCCGCTTGCAAAGGAGGAGGTAAAGCGCGAAAGCGGGCAGCGAGTGGTGCACTCTGGTTTCGCCGACCCGCAGGCTCGATTCCGACAGCGGTACGCCGATCTGGCGGTGCACCCCGAGGTGCGAGACGCCTTCCGCCTGAGATCCCGTGTTATCGCCGAGCTTCGACATTTCCTGGACTCCCGGGGGTACCTAGAGGTCGAGACGCCCATTCTGCAGCCTATCTACGGAGGGGCCGCCGCCAAGCCATTCAGCACCCACCACAATGCCCTGGATTCGACCCTCTACCTTCGCATCGCCGACGAACTGTATCTCAAGCGGCTGATCGTGGGCGGGTTCGAACGTGTATACGAGATTGGCAAGGACTTCAGAAACGAGGGTATCGACCGACTTCATAATCCCGAGTTCACGATGCTGGAGTTCTATCAGGCGTACTCCGACTACGAAGAAATGATGGGATTCGTTGAGGAGCTTATACAGGAAGTCGTCAGTGCGACGCTCGGCGAACGAGTCCTCGTCTACCAAGGGAGAAAGATCTCGATCACCGCCCCATTCCCTCGCGTTGCGTTCTTGGAGGCACTGAGTGGCAAACTCGGCGAAGACCCGAGGAGCCTCGAAACCGAGGCCCTCCGAGCCCGAGTGGAAGAGATCACCGGTGAGACTCAAGAGGAGGCTGGTCGGGGAGGGGTGCTTGACAAGCTGTTCAGCGTCCTCGTGGAGCCCGATCTCATCGATCCGACATTCGTGACCGACTTTCCCGTTGAACTCTCCCCGCTGGCCAAGTATAAGCGTGGCGACCCCACACTTACCGAGCGTTTCGAACTCTTCATCGCAGGCCGCGAAGTCGCCAACGCCTTCTCGGAGCTGAACGACCCGATCGACCAACGAGAGCGGTTCGAGGCACAGGCTCGACTGAGGGAGGCGGGAGATGACGAGGCCCATCCCATCGATGAGGACTATCTGCGAGCGATGGAGTACGGCATGCCGCCCACCGGTGGGGTCGGAATCGGCGTAGACCGGCTCGTCATGCTCCTTACGGACAGTCCGTCGATCCGAGACGTGATCCTCTTTCCGACTCTGAGACCCGAAGAAGAGCGAAACCAATGAGTACGGCGCACTGAGATGGCCCGGCTCTCCTGGTTCGTCGCCCGCCGCTACCTCGCGGCACGCAAGAAGGGCCGCTTCCTCTCGTTCATCACCTGGATCGCGTTAGGGGGGATAACGGTCGGGGTGACCGCGCTCATCGTGGTTCTCGCGGTCATGAACGGAATGCAGGAAGACCTACAGGGGAAGATTCTGGGCTCGACCCCTCACGTGATGGTGCTGGAGCGAGGTCCTGCTCTGCGAATGAACAACTGGAGAGCTGTTGCGGACACCCTCCGAACCGCCCCGGAAGTCGAGGCCGTGGCACCCTTCGCGCTCACCAACGTGGTCGTGGTTCGCGGGGAGGACTACGTGCAGCCAGCGGACCTCTACGGTGTTTCCCTAGAAGGGACGCCGGACGAAGCAGTGACGTCGATGGAACAGGACATCCTTCAGGGGATTCACACTCTGGGTGAGACGAAGTCCGGCCTCCCGCCCGTCGTGCTCGGGATGCGCCTTGCCGACCGTATGGCGGTTTTCCCTGGCGACAGCCTACTCATCTTTTCGTTGGAGAATTTCGGCCTAGACCCTATGGGCGGATATCGACCGGCGGTTCGGCAGTTCGAGGTCACGGGCACCTTCGAGACCGGGATGTATGACTACGACCTCAACAACATGTATGCGCCCCTGGAGTGGGTTCAGGGGATCCTGGGCATTGGAGCCGCAGACCAGGTGTCCGGTCTCGGCGTGAGAATCTCCGATCCCTGGCGTGCGACGGAGGTCAGCGCTGACCTCCAGACTAGGCTTGGCGGCTCCTTTTTTGTGGAGAGCTGGACCACCACGAACCAGTCGCTTTTTTCGGCTCTCCAGCTCGAGAAGCTTGCGATGGGTGTAATCCTGTCCCTGATCGTGATGGTTGCGGCATTCAACATCGTCAGCACCCTTGTGATGGTTGTGGTGGATCGGACCTCCGAGATTGGCATCCTCAAGTCGATGGGGATGTCTGACGGTCAGATCCTGCGGATTTTCGTCCTTCAAGGGCTGGCGATCGGGACCCTCGGGACTGCCATCGGTACGGGGCTCGGCCTTCTCCTCTCCTGGATTCTTCATCGATTTGAGATCATTCGGATCCCTCCAGACGTGTACTTCATCGATCGGCTCCCTGTATCAATACAAATCGGAGATGTCGTCCTGATCGTGGCCGTGAGCGTGTTGATCTCCTTCGTTGCGACGATATACCCAGCCCTGCAGGCCTCGCGGCTCCAGCCGGTGGAGGCAATCCGGCATGAGTGAGATGCCCGTCGACGCGCGAGACCTCCACAAGTGCTATCCCCTCGGGGACGGGAGTGAACTCGAGGTTCTCCAAGGTGTAAACCTGCGCGTTCAGCGGGGCGAGGCCGTTTCGATCGTAGGCTCGAGCGGGGCAGGGAAGTCGACGCTCCTGCACCTTCTCGGTGCCCTGGATCGGCCGACAGGGGGGGTGGTCCGATTGGGTGGGATCGAGGTGACCGGTCGGGGATCCCACGACATCGCTCGGATGCGAAACCGATTCGTCGGATTCGTCTTCCAGTTCCATCACCTGCTGAGGGAGTTCTCGGCGCTGGAAAACGTCATGATGCCAAGGCTCATCCTGGGAACTGCCCGCCCGCAGGCCGAAACGCTGGCGAAAGACTTGCTCGATGCGGTTGGCCTGGCAGGACGCAACGAACACAAGGCGTGGCAGCTTTCTGGTGGAGAACAACAGCGGGTCGCGGTCGCTAGGGCCCTAGCGAATGACCCTGCCGTCCTTCTCGCGGATGAACCATCTGGAAACTTGGATACTCGGACGAGCGAAGGGCTCCATGACCTCCTTTTTCAGCTTCGAGAGGACCGGAAGCTTTCCATGGTTCTCGTGACGCATAACCCGGAGTTGGCGTCCCGCGCGGACCGAATCTTGCAACTGAGAGACGGAGTGCTGTCCGATGACTCGCTGGGTTGAGGCGGACCGATGAAGTGCCAGAACTGCGGCTCCGAGAATGCGGTCATTCATCTGACCCAAATAGTAGACAACGAGATGAAGACGCTCCATCTGTGCGAGCGGTGCGCCGCCGAGAAGGGCCTCGAGACGTCCACGGTACCGGAGAACTTCCCGCTGACCGACTTCCTCGCCCAGATGGGCCCGGAGGAGAAGAGCCCGGTCGAGGAAACGCTGTCCCGTAGCTGCTCTTTTTGCAGCCTTACCTTCGCGGAATTCAAGGAAACGGGCCGGTTAGGGTGCCCTCACTGCTGGGCCTCGTTCGAGGGCCAGCTTCGCGGTCTCTTGAGACGGATCCACGGAGGCTCCCAGCACCTCGGAAAGGTTTACCTCTCGCCAGACCCCTCTGTCTCAGAACGAGAAAAGCGCCTAGACGCTTTGCGCCGGAAGCTTCACCGCGCCGTGGAACTGGAAGATTTCGAGCGGGCTGCTGAGCTGCGTGACGAGATTCGAGAGGGGGAACCGGTGGCATGAGCGAACTCCACTCGATACGTGACTCGGGGCTGGCTTGGCTCGATGCCAGCGGAGAGTTCGCCGACATCGTGCTCTCGACCCGGGTGCGGCTTGCCCGAAATCTTCAGGGCCATGCGTTCGGGCCGCGGGCGCGCTTGAACGACCGGACTGCGGTCCTGGACCAAGTACGCGGCATCAGAGACCGCGTAGAGATTCTCGGAGCCGCGAACATCCAAGAGCTCCAGGAGCTCGACGCGCGACCCCAACGGATCCTGCTGGAACGACGACTCGCATCTCGAGATCTCATGGGAGAAAATGGGTCTCCGCCTGCCCAAGGCACCGCGGTGGTGCTAGCGCCGGAGCGTCCGGTCTCGATCATGGTCAACGAAGAGGACCACCTTCGACTTCAGACCCTCCTGTCCGGCCTTCGGCTTCGAGAGGCGTGGAATCTCCTCGACAGCCTGGACGAAGAACTCGGGAAAGAGTTGCCGTATGCCTACCACCACGAGTTCGGTTTTCTCACGAGCTGCCCTACGAACGTGGGTACCGGCCTGAGAGCCTCCGTCCTGATGCACCTTCCGGCTCTGGTGCTCACGAAGGAGATTGGGAAGGTACTCCAAGGGCTTTCTCAGGTAGGGCTCACCTTCAGGGGGCTTTATGGGGAGGGATCCGAAGTCGTCGGGAACTTCTTCCAACTTTCCAATCAGACCACCTTGGGGAAGAGCGAAGAGGATCTGGTCGACCACCTCGATCGGATCGTGAGGCAGGTCATCCAGTACGAGACGCAGGCGCGCCAAGTGCTTCTTCGAGATGCCCCGTCCGTAACCGAAGACAAGATCTGGAGGGCGTACGGGCTTCTCCGCTACGCGCGGTCGCTCTCGTTCGAAGAGTTGATGAACCTCCTGAGCGGTGTTCGACTGGGAGCCAGTCTGAAACTACTACCGGGACTCCGTGTATATTCGCTCAACAAGATCATGATCTTCACCCAACCGGCACACCTCGAAGAGGCAGTCGGTCGCGATCTTTCCGCCGCCGAGAGCGACGCCCATCGGGCGGCCCTGGTGCGGCGGATCCTGTCCACCGAGGGAGTCGTGGCCCCGGATGAAGAGAATCATGATGGGAACGGGGCACCGGAGGTGTCCGGTTGACGCCTAATCCCCTCGCCTGTAACAGGTTGAGATGAACTACAACTTCACCGATCGCGTTCGGAAGGTCCTGGCCATGGCGCGGGACGAGGCCATCCGGCTCCAGCACGACTATGTCGGAACCGAGCACATCCTCCTTGGCCTCATCCGAGAGGGTGAGGGCGTGGCGGCCGCTGTCCTCACGAATCTGAGCGCCGATCTGGACCAGGTCCATGAGCGCATCGAGGAGTCGGTGAAGCAGGGAAAGGCCACCATTGCCTTGGGTGAGCTGCCCTATACATCTCGAGCAAAGAAGGTACTCGAGTTCGCGATGGCCGAGGCCCGTGAGCTCAACCACTCCTATGTGGGCACCGAGCACCTCCTGTTGGGCCTTCTCCGGGAGGAGAAGGGGATCGCGGCCCAGGTGTTGAATTCCCTCGGCGTCTCTCTGGAGGACGCTCGGGCGGAGACCTTGAAGGTCTTGGGTTCGGAGATGGGAGCCGAGGGGGGTGGTCCGTCAGAGCCCGCAGGGATCGGTGGCGGATCGTCCTCGAGTCCGGCTAGCAGTGGCTCCGGAAAGGGTGACAAGAAGTCGAAGACGCCTGCCCTGGATCACTTTTGTCGAGACCTGACCGACTTAGCGAGGCAGGGAGCGCTGGATCCCACCATCGGAAGGACGGACGAGATCGAGCGAGTAATCGAAATCCTCTGCCGGCGAAAGAAGAACAACCCTGTGCTCATCGGAGAACCGGGAGTCGGCAAGACGGCTATCGTCGAGGGTCTCGCGCAGCTCATCAGCAGGAACGAGGTCACCGAGGCGCTGAAAGACCACCGGGTGTTGGCTCTGGACATGGCTGCCGTCATCGCTGGGACCAAGTATCGCGGTCAGTTCGAGGAACGCCTCAAGGCGGTGATGAACGAGATCTCTCAGAACAAGAACGTGGTGCTGTTCATCGACGAACTACACACACTCGTCGGAGCTGGCGCTGCAGAGGGAGCGATCGATGCCTCCAACATGCTAAAGCCTGCCCTGGCTCGCGGTGAGCTACAGTGCATCGGGGCCTCGACCCTGAATGAGTACCGGAAGTACATCGAGAAGGACGGCGCACTGGAGCGGCGTTTCCAGCCCGTCATCGTGGACCCACCGGGCGTAGACGAGACCGTGGACATCCTCAAGGGACTTCGTTCTCACTACGAGGATCACCACAAAGTGGTCATCCCAGATGACACGCTGGACGCCGCGTCCCGTCTTTCGGATCGATACATCACGGACCGGTTTCTGCCGGACAAGGCAATCGATGTCATCGACGAAGCGGGGGCACGAGCACGGATCGCCTCTCAGGTGCCGCCGCCCGACATGGAAGAGCTCAAGGAGGAGCTGGCCGGAATCGCCGAGAAGAAGGAGTCCGCGATCCGGGATCAGGACTTTGAGAGGGCCGCGGAGCTGAGGGACCAGGAACGAGAGGTGCAGCACCGAATCCGGCTGCGGCAGGACGAATGGCAGGAGGAACGAAAGGAAAACCGCCCAGAAATCTCTCCGGAAGAGGTCGCGTTCATCGTGTCTCGTTGGACTGGGATCCCGGTGACTCGGCTGCGTCAAGCCGAGAGTGATCGGCTCGTCAATATGGAGGGAGAGATCCATGAACAGATCGTGGGTCAGGAGGACGCGATCACCGTTATTTCGCGAGCGATTCGAAGAAGCCGCGCCGGACTGAAGGACCCCCGCCGTCCGATCGGGTCTTTCATCTTCTCGGGTCCGACCGGTGTCGGAAAGACTGAGCTCGCACGCGCGCTAGCGGAGTTCCTCTTCGCGGACAGGGAGGCGCTGATCCGGGTGGACATGAGCGAGTACATGGAGAAGTTCTCCGTATCCCGGCTCATCGGCGCCCCTCCCGGATACGTGGGATACGAGGACTCAGGTGCCCTAACCAAAGCCGTACGGCGGCGTCCATACTCGGTCGTTCTACTCGACGAAATCGAGAAGGCGCACCCCGACGTGTTCAACATCCTTCTTCAAGTGCTGGACGAGGGGCATCTGACGGACAACTACGGTCGGGTGATCGACTTCAAGAACACCGTCCTGATCATGACGTCCAACCTGGGTGCGCGCGACATCACGAAAGGGGGTTCACTGGGATTTCATACAGCCGACCCACTATCGAGCTACGAGGTTATGAGGGACAAGGTCCGAGAGGAGATCGAGCGGGCCTTCAATCCCGAGTTTCTGAACCGCATCGACGACATCATTGTCTTCCACCCCCTCGATCGCGATCAGATCGGGGAGATCGTACATATTCTGCTCCGCGAGGTGCATGAGCGTCTCGCAGAGGAGGAACTCAGCCTTCGCGTCACAGATGGCGCGGTCGACTTCCTGGTGGAGAAGGGATACGACCAGAAGTTTGGAGCCCGTCCGCTTCGGAGGGCCATCCAGAAGTATCTCGAAGACCCGTTGTCCGAGAAGATCCTCCTCGCCCAGTTCGGAGCCGGTGCCGAAATCCAGGTTGACGTGGATCCGGAGGGTGACCGCCTGACTCTCCGGGAGGCTTCGGCGACGAAGACGTAGCCGAATGTTCCCACCGCACTCGTCTGGAAAACAGTCGATCGGGAGCCCCTTCCTGGCTCTCTTGGTCGCCGTTGTTGTAGCCGCCCTCACCCCGCCAACCGGGCTCGAATCCCAGGCCCCTGGCATGGCAGCGACCGCTGGCGCGGTCCGAATCGACTCCGTGGTCGTGGTGGGGAACCGGGTCTTTCAGACTGCACCGCTCTTGGGCACAATCGGGATATTCGCGGGCGACTCGATAACCTACCGCGAGGTCCAGGCGGCCGAGAAGCGGCTTTGGGAAACCGGACGCCTCAGCGACATCACGGTGACCGCCTTGGAGTCGCCGCCTGAATTTGTCACCCTGACCTTCCGTGTTCGTGAACACCCGGTGGTCCGGGCTCGCTCTGTGGAAGGGCTCGAGAGCCTGAGCCCCGGAGACGTCTGGGATCACATCGGGCTGAATCAAGGGCTTCCGTACACACCCCAGCTCTTCATCGAAGCCAGGGAATTCATCCGTGAGGGCCTGGCCAACCAGGGGATTCCCTTTGCACAGGTGGAGGAAGAGCTCGTCCCGATCGACGGCGTTCCCGGAGAGGTTGAGCTGGTCATCCGCGTCACGGAAGGGCAGAGGGTCGCGATCGCGGACGTGGTCTTCAATGGGAACGACCAGTTCGAAGATTCCGAGCTAGAGGGGGCAATCTCCAGCCGCTCCGAAGGCTTCTTCTGGTTTCGGTCGGGTGCTTTCCGCGGAGAGGACCTTGAGGAGGACCTTGGGACCCGGTTGCCCGATTTCTATTCGGCACGGGGATACCTGGACTTCGAGGTTCTCGGGGACACGCTCATCATCGATCCGGTCACCGGCAAGGCGCGCCTGGAGATCGATGTCTTCGAAGGTCCGCAATACCTGGTCGGTGACTTCTCGATAGAAGGAAACCGCGAGTTCTCCACCGAGGAGCTGGAGCAGTACTACCAGCCGGAGGAAGGTGGCCTCTTCCAGTCGCTGGGGCTCGGCGGGGCCAATGATACAGCCCCCGTGTTCGATCAGCCAGCATTCTTGGCCGCCACCCAGCGCGTCGGTAGCCTCTATTCGAACTCCGGCTATCTCTATTCCGAGGTGGCTCCGCAAGTCGACCGGCTGCCCCCGGCTGCAGAAGGAGAGCCCCCAACAGTCTCTGCGCGCTGGATCATCACCGAGGGTCAACCCGCTTACGTCCGACGGATCGTCATCCAGGGCAACGACTACACGCACGACCGAGTAATCCGCGAACGAATCCAGCTGCTCCCCGGGGATGTCTACTCGGAGGATCGGCTCATGCGGAGCTATCAGGCCATCTCCGGTCTCGGGTTTTTTGAGGCGCCGCTCCCCCTTCCGGAGCTCGAGCCCGATCCCGAGACCGGAGATATCGACGTCACCTTCGCGGTTCAGGAGCGCTCAACCGGCTCTGTGAACTTTGGAACTACGTTGGGGGGTGGGACCGGGCTTTCCGGATTTGTCGGATATGACCAGCCGAACCTCTTCGGTCAAGCGAAGATCGGAGCCTTCCGTTGGGATTTCGGCCGATGGCTGAACAACCTGACACTCCAGTATACCGACCCATCGATCAGGCTCTCTCGGATCAGCGGGACGATCTCCTTATTCAACGCGAGAGACCGGTTTTTCTCGTTTTCGACCGGTCGTCGAAAGGTACTCGGAGCTAGCACTCAGATCGGGATCCCGGTGCCTGGCTCGTTGTTTACGCGGGTCTTCGTAGGGTATCAGATCTCGCGGACTACCTACTCTCTGGATGGGGGCGTTACCGATACGTCCCTCTTCGGAAGACCACCGGGTCTGCAGAGCCAGATGAGCCTCGGGATCGCGCGGAGCACTCTGGACCACCCTCTGTTTCCAACCATCGGCTCGGAAGTGCGCTGGACGACAGAGCTGAACGGTGGGCTCCTCGGAGGCGACGGCAACTTTACCAAACACCATGCAGAGGGCGCGTGGTGGATGCCCGTAGGGCAGCTCGGAGGTGACCAGCCCGGATCTCAACCTATCCGGCTGGCGTTGGGATTAAAGGCTCGGGGTGGGGTGATCACGGGTGATGCGGAGGCGTTTCCATTCGAGCGCTTCTGGCTGGGAGGTGTCCAGTTTGGAGAGCCGCTGAGAGGGTACGAAGAGACCACGCTCACGGCGCTTGGACACGTCGAGCGCGGGGACCGCACCGTTCGGGATGTAGAGCGGCTTGGCGATGCCTTTCTGACGATCACTGCCGAGTATGCGCTGCGGGTGAGCAGCGCAATCTCTATCTCGGCCTTCTACGAAGCGGGCGGCCTGTGGCGAACCCCAGCTGAGATGAACCCCTCCAGGTTGTTCCGGGCGGCTGGCCTTGGGGTTCAGCTCGTGACACCTTTCGGGCCGTTTGGGCTGGACTACGCCTACGGATTTGACAAGGCCACCCCGGGATGGCAGTTCCATTTCCGGATGGGTGGACCGCAGGGGATATAGAAGCGTGCCAGGCTCGGGGACCTGCCTTCGTTCGGTCCCAGGGATGGTGCGGCCGTCTCACACACGTGCGGAGTAGCTCATATGCGTTTGCTCATTCTTGCGGCAACAGCCGGCTTGATGGTCTGTGCCACTGTAGGCGACCTGACAGCCCAGGCGGGCGTACTCAAGATCGGGTATATCGACTCGCAGGCGATTCTCCAGGAGGCTCCGGGGGCAACCGAGGCACAAGAGGAGTTCGACCGGCAGATGGAGCGCTTCGGGCAGGAGATCGAAGACATGGGCGCCCAGCTGGATAGTCTGGTGACGGCCTATCAGCAGCAGCAAAGCACCCTGCTTGCAAACGTGCGTCAGGCCCGGGAGGCTGAGATTAACTCACTCCAACAGCGATATCAGCAAAGGGTGGACCAGATGGGGCAGGAGGCCGAATTGAGCCGGCAAGCTCTCATCGAACCAATCCTCAGCGAGATGACACAGACCATCGAAGCGATCCGGATGGAGGGCAGCTACCACTACATCTTCGATGTGGCGAGCCAGGCCATCATCGCTGCAGATCCATCGTTGGATCTGACTCAGGAGGTCCTTGACCGCATGCAACAGGCAGCCGGATCTGCTGGGGGCGGGTAGCCGTAAGGTTGGCCCCTGCAGCCCGCGTGCCATCGGGCCTCCCCCTGACCGTTAGGGTCGGGAGGGGGCCCTTCTCATTTCAGTGGATGACACCATGAACAGCTTCCCACTTCGCCGCTCGGAGTCTCTCGCTCAACCCCTTTCACGGCTGGCGGAGCTCCTGGCCGTGCCCACGCCCGGAGGAGATCTCGAGGTTCGAGGGGTTGCCCCGATTGCCGATGCCGGGCCCGATCAGCTGGGATTCCTCGCACACCGCCGCTTCATCGGTGGAGTGGCGGACAGCGCCGCGGGTGCCTTGCTCGTCTCCGAGGAGCTTGGAGACAGCCTTCTCGAGGACCGCCGGCCTCGACTCGTGGTCAAGGATGCATACATCGCGTTGGCCTCAATCCTGGACTCGTTCTTTCCGCAACAAGAAGCGCCCTCGCAGATTCATTTTTCGGCGGTCCTGGGTGTGGGAGTTCGACTCGGGAGCGCGCTGCGAATCGGTCCGTATGCCGTCATCGAGTCAGGGGCGGAGGTAGCCGATAGATGTCAGATCGGGGCTCACTGTGTGGTCGGCGCGGGAGCTCGGATCGGTCCGGAGGCGATCCTACATCCCCATGTCGTAGTCTATCCGGGAGCGGAGGTCGGCGAGCGAGTGATTCTGCACGCCGGGGCTCGGATCGGCGTCGATGGGTTCGGTTACACGAGTCACGAGGGGCGCCACCAGAAGATCCCACAGGTGGGCGCGTGCGTGATCGAAAACGACGTAGAGATAGGGGCGAATACGACGATCGATCGGGGGTCCATCGGGGAGACCCGGGTCCACGCCGGAGCGAAGCTCGACAACCTCGTTCACCTTGGGCACAACGTGGTCGTGGGTTCTGGTGCAATTCTCGCCGGGCAAGTAGGGGTGGCTGGCTCCTCTCGCATCGAATCGGGAGTGATGGCCGGGGGCCAGGCGGGAGTCGCGGGGCACCTGACCGTAGGAGAAGGAGCGCAGCTCTCGGCGCAAGCAGGGATTATCAGCGACATTCCGGCCGGCGAGACGGTGATGGGTTTCCCAGCGCGGCCGCGCGGCGAGTTCCTCAGGTCCACGGTCGCACAGGGGAAGGTTCCAGAACTGCTCCAAAGGGTGAGGAAACTTGAGCAGAAGCTGGGGCCCCCAGGGGATGAGCCATCTCAGACCTCCACCGGCGCTGCCAGGTGAGCCGGCGGCGTTCCCGCGTGTTAGATTACTCGTCGATTCGCGACCGAGTGACCGCGCGGGAGGACTATGTTCGGACACAAACACCGTACGCTGGAACAGCCCGTCACCCTTGCGGGGATCGGGGTGCATTCGGGTGAAAGCTCCTCACTGACCTTCCAACCCGACCCGCAGGGGCCGGGGATCAGGTTTCGGCGCGTAGATCTCAAGGGGTCTCCCGAGATCCCTGCTGATCTGGATCACGTGGCCGGGACCGAGCTGGGCACGACGCTGGCCGCGTCCTCTGGAGAGAGCGTCCGGACGGTGGAGCACGTAATGGCCGCGCTCTCCGCCACCGGGATCACCCGCACGATAGTGGACCTGGACGGTCCCGAGCCGCCCATCCTCGACGGTAGCTTTCAGGAATACGTCGACGCTCTCGAGCGGGCTGGGACGGTAGAGCTCGACGACAACCTACCGGCACTCCGGCTCTCGACTCCGGTTACGATTGATGATGGCACGGGCTCTGCTCGCTACGTGGCGACGCCCTCAGAAACGTTCCAGGTGTCCGCCACGATTGAATTCGACCATCCCGCAATCGGTCGGCAGTACGGATCCTTTCCGTTGGATGACGGAGAATTCGCCTCGGAGATCGCGCCGGCGCGGACGTTCGGATTCGAGTCGGAGGCCGAGACCCTTCGAGCCCGCGGGCTGGCATGTGGCGCGTCCCTGGAAAACACCGTGGTCTTGAACGACACCGGTATTCTGAATGACGGTCTGCGCTTCCCAGATGAATTCCTCCGCCACAAGGTGGGGGACATCGTGGGGGACCTCGCACTCCTGGGAGCCAGGCTCGACACCCATGTCATCGCGGAGCGACCTAGTCATCAGGGGAATATCGCCCTGGCTCGGGTTCTGGCCGGTGAGGCTCGACGAAACCCTGCGGGCGAACCGATCGTGGACATCCAACAGATCCTCCAGTACCTACCGCACCGTTACCCGATGCTCCTCGTCGACCGGGTTGTTGATTTCGAATCGGGAAAGAGGATCGTCGGCCTGAAGAACGTCACCATCAATGAGCCGTTCTTCCAGGGTCACTACCCAGGACACCCGATCATGCCGGGCGTCCTCATCATCGAGGCGATGGCGCAGGTAGGCGGCCTTCTGCTCATGGATGCTGTCGATAACCCGGACGACAAGGTCGTGTATTTCATGTCCCTGGATAACGTTAAGTGGCGGAGACCGGTCAGGCCCGGCGACCAACTGGTTTTTGAGTTAGAGCTTGTTCAGCTCCGCCGCTCGATTTGCAAGATGCGCGGGGAGGGGTTCGTGGATGGAAAACTCGTTGCCGAGGCCGACCTCATGGCCCGTATCATGGATCGATGAGCGACGGGACCGCGCAGGGTCAGGTGGCAGCGGCTGAGGTCGACATCCATCCTCAGGCGATCGTCCATCCGACGGCGGATCTGGACACAGGCGTGACGATCGGTCCCTGGTCCTTGGTTGGACCCAGCGTCCGGATTGGCGCGCGGACCGAAGTCGGACCCGGAGCGCTGATCGAGCGGGACACGACCATTGGAATGGACTGCGAGATTCACAAGGGGGCCGTGGTCGGTACGGACCCCCAGGATCTCAAGTACGGCGGAGAAGACACCGTGCTCGAGGTGGGAGACCGAACCGTCATCCGGGAATACGCGACGCTGAACCGCGGGACGGCGGCTTCGGGAGTGACTCGTGTCGGTGACGGCTGCCTGCTCATGGCATACACGCACGTCGCCCATGACTGCTGGCTCGGGGACGCGGTGATCCTCTCGAATGCCGTCAATATGGCCGGCCATGTCGCGATCGAGGACCACGCGATCGTTGGCGGCCTCACCGCCATCCACCAGTTCGTTCGGATCGGGAGACACTCCTTCATCGGGGGTGGTTCACGTATCTCACAGGATGTAGTCCCATTTTGCCGTGTTGCCGGAAGCCCCCCGAAACTCTACGGACTCAACACGGTCGGCCTCGACCGAAGCGGATTCGAGGCGGAAGCCCGGGCGGCGCTCAAGCAGGCATATCGCATTCTCTTCGGCTCCAACCTGAATGTGTCTCAGGGCTTGACGCGTGCCCGAGAGGAAGTCGATCCCACTTCCGAGGTGACCCATTTTCTCGACTTCATCGAGAGCTCGGAGCGAGGGGTTACGCAGTAATGGGTGGCCACAACGGCCCAGTCAGGTTCGGAGTGGTGGGGGCGGGTAGCCTCGGTTTCCACCACGTGCGGATCACCCGAGACCTGGCAAACACCAAACCAGTAGGTTTTTACGATATTCGACCGGAGAGAGCGCACGAAGTCTCTAGAGAGCTGGGCCTCCGAGCATTCGACACGCTCGAGGACCTCCTCGAGCGCGTGGACGCGGTAGTGATTGCGACACCGACCACGACGCACGCTGAGGTCTCTGTGGCCGCGCTACGGCGAGGAATCCACATCTTCATCGAGAAGCCGATTGCGGCCAACCTTGACGAAGCCGACCGTGTTCTGGCCGCGGGCCTTGACGCCGGGTGTCAGGTGCAGGTTGGACATGTCGAGCGATTCAATGCTGCGGTCGTTGCAGCCCAGCCCTACCTGGACAAGCCCCTTTTTATCGAATCACACAGACTCGCTCCCTTCACCGAACGGGGTTCGGATGTCGCGGTGGTGCTGGATCTCATGATTCACGACGTGGATCTCGTGGCAAGCCTGGTGGGTTCCCCGATCGAAGACATCCAGGCAACGGGAATCCCCGTGCTGACCCAGTCGGTCGACATCGCCAATGCGCGGATACAGTTCAGAGGAGGAGCGGTTGCCAACCTGACAGCGAGCCGAGTCTCGATGCAGCGGACGCGAAAGCTCAGAATCTTCCAAAGATCGGGGTACTTGAGCCTGAACCTGGCGACAGGAACTGGGCAATTCCTGAGACTTAAGGAGGATCTGCCGGCACTCGGCGACACCGACGCATCGGGACTTCTCGCCGGCCTATCCGGGGTGGCGCGAGCCGCAGATCTAGCGGTGATCGTCGAGAGGATCCCGCTCTCCGCGGAGCCCGTCGAGCCACTCCGCCGCGAGCTGGAGAGTTTTCGAGACGCAATCACCGAGGGGACCCCTCCCATAGTCACCGCCCAGGATGGGAGAGACGCACTCGCTACTGCCCTAGCCATCGAAGACCGGATTATGACCCATGTCTCTCATACGAGTTCGGCGTGACCGAAAGAAGGACCACATCGACGTTAGGAAGGGACGCTCCACACGTGCGTTGGTCTTCCTCCTGGTTCTCTGCGCGATCGCTTTTTGGTATCTGACCGTCCGTTATTGATCGGATCCCGTAGCGTGTCCGAGCAGACCCCCCTTGGATCGCCTTCGATCCTCCTGCTCGCGGGCGAACCATCCGGTGATCAACACGCAGCCCGAGTCGCCCGAGCCCTCCGTGCCCGCTGGCCAGAATGCCGCCTCTTCGGAACGGGAGGAGCCCAGATGGCATCGGAGGGGGTCGAGCTCGTTGCCGGCCTGAATGATCTAGCGGTGATGGGATTCGTGGAGGTGGTCTGGCGTCTTCCCTTCTTCTGGAAGCTCGAGCGCAGCATCGCTCGGATCCTGGAGAGCCAACAGATCGACCTGGTGATCCCCGTGGACTATCCCGGATTCAATCTCCGCATCACCGAAAGAGCTCGTGAAGCAGGGGTTCCGGTAGTGTACTACATCGCCCCTCAGGTGTGGGCGTGGAAGGCCGGTCGAACCGCCCGCCTGTCCCGGACGGCAGACCGCGTGGCCGTGATCCTTCCCTTCGAAGAGGAAATATTCAGGAGGGAAGGGGGCAGGGCCGAATTCGTGGGTCATCCCCTCCTGGACCGGGGCCCCGAGGTCCCCTCCAGAGAGGAGTTTTGCGAGGTGTCGGGGCTCGACCCCGACCGAGAGATTCTGGCGATCTTTCCCGGTTCAAGGCCTCAGGAGATCCGTCGTCATCTCTCGCGCTTCCTGCAGGCTGGGAGTCAGCTTCAGCGAGGGCGGCCCGGTCTGCAGCTTGCCCTTGCGCGAGCTGAATCTCTCGAGCTGCATCTGCCCCATGATTCCGACGTGACCACTGTTCGAGATAGCAGGGCACTTCTTACACATGCGCGGGCCGCCATCGTGAAGTCGGGTACAAGCACCCTCGAAGCGGCACTCGCCGGGACTCCTTTCGTGGTAGCGTACCGGACCCACCCTTGGACCTATTGGCTGGCCCGCCGCCTGGTGCGGGTGGATCACGTTGCCTTGGCGAATCTGGTCGCTGGATCTAGAGTTGTTCCGGAGCTGCTCCAGAGCGAGGTCACTCCGGACGCCCTCGCCCATTCGGTGGCACCGATGCTCGACGAAGGGGCGGAGAGGAATAGGATCCTCGAGGGCCTCGCCCAGGTACGCGAGCGGCTAGGTGGGCCAGGCGCCGCCGAGCGGGTCGCTGCGCTAGCCGAGGAGGTTTTGGGGATGAGCGGCGGGAGCACAGCGCCCTTGACGGGCTCTTCCTAAACCGGTGAGCTAACCCTCATGGCCAGAACCGAGTTCCGTTTTCGCACGGCGGGTCGGCTTGGCGCCATGGTCCTCAAGGGCCTGGGGCACACGCTCCGTGTCCGGGTGGAGCGCGACGAACCTCTGCTCCAGTTCCGCCGCGACCGGCAACCGGTGATCTTCACCTTCTGGCACGACCGAATCCTCCCGCTCGCGTACCTCCATCGGAACGAGGGAATCGTCGTGCTAGTGAGCCAGCACGGGGACGGGGAGTACGTTGCCCGTACTATCGAGCAGATGGGGTTCGGAACGGCCCGCGGATCGAGTACTCGCGGCGGGGCTCGGGGTCTCCGGGGCCTCGTCCACGCGGCGCGAGAGGGCCACGACCTGGCCTTCACCCCGGACGGGCCAAGGGGCCCGCGGCGCAGGTTCAAGGCGGGCGCCCTCGTCGCCGCCCAGCTCACCGGAGCCCCTTTGCTGCCGCTCGCCGCTGGCGGAGAAGGGATCTGGAGATTGAAGTCGTGGGACCGGATGGTCGTGCCGAAACCCTTCGCGGAGATCACTCTCAAGTACGATCGCCCCTACTTCATCCCGCGGAGTGCAAGCGGGGATGATCTGGTCGCGCATGCGATCAAGCTCGAGGGGATCCTAAATCGACTCACTGATGAGGTGGACGACGTGCGCGTTGCCGAGGGAGGAGGCTCCCCGCAGACGCTTCCCTCCGGGCAGGGCTCGAGCGAGCGGCCAGGGTGAAAGCCCCCGAGTCACTTCACCGGCTTTGGAGGGGCGAGGGAGGACTCGGTCCCATCGCGCTGGGTGTTGTCGCCAGTCCACTTTCGGCACTCTTTGGAACCGGCGTTAGGACCCGGAACCTCCTCTATGACGTGGGGGCCTTTCGCTCCAGCCCGGCGCCACTCCCGGTGCTCTCGATCGGGAATCTAGTGGTGGGAGGCACCGGCAAGACTCCCGTCGCAGCGTGGTTCATCCGGCAGCTTTTGCGCCGAGGCTGGAATCCCGCTCTCGTCACGAGAGGGTACGGCCAGGACGAGATCCTTCTGCACCGCAGATGGAATCCGCACGCCCCCGTGATTCCGGCGCGAAGGCGGATCGAGGGCGTCCGCCAGGCTACGGAACTCGATCGCGACATCGTGGTCGTGGACGACGGTTTTCAACATCGTCGACTGAAGAGAGACGTGGATGTCGTCCTGCTCTCGCCGGCTCACCTTCTTCCGCCTAGGCTCCTGCCAAGAGGCCCTTTTCGGGAACCTCTGGGTGCCCTCCGCCGAGCTCAACTTATCCTGGTTACCTCCAAGGGTTCGCACGAGTCCGAATCGGCCAAGGCCCTGGCCTCTGAGGTTCGGCGAATCCGCGGCGTTCCGCCTGTTGAGCTCTTTCCACTCGAGCCCGGCCCCTGGGAAACCGTCGACGGCGATCCCGCGTCGCCGCCTTATGGCCCTCCGCTCGCGATCTGCTCTGTCGCGGAGCCGAGAGGATTCCTGCGGACCGTCGAGAGTCAGTCTGGGGAACACGCGGAGGTACTCGCGTTCCCTGACCACCATCCGTATAGCGAAGACGATGCCATCCGGATCTCGACGCAAGCGGGATCACGGTGGATTGCCACGACGGAAAAGGATGCCGTGAAGCTAGTTGTATTCAGGGAACTCCTTCCGGCGGTGCGGGTGCTCCCTCTCGTGCCAACCGCTGGCGGCGTATTGTTGGACCGATTCCTAGGACAGTTTGGCGCTCCGGGCCCTGTCGAGGACCTGGATTGACGAACAAGCGATGAAGATCTCCGTCCTGGTGATAGGGAGGGTGCGGGGTCCATTGGAGCCTGCCGTCCGGGAGTTCGAAGCCAGAGCAGCTCACTACTGGAAGCTCGAGGTGGTCGAGATCGAATCAGGCACGGGGCGGGGCGCCGCCGGTGACGCTCGATCCGTTCGAAGCGCTGAGGGTCGGAGGTTGCTGGGTCGCGTTCCTCAGGGACTGGAGACCTGGGCACTCACACGAGAAGGGGCTAGAACCACGTCGAAGGCTTTCGCCAACGCGTTGGGAGCGAAGGCGCTAGAAGCCTCACCAGGAGTGACCTTTCTGGTGGGTGGCGCCTACGGCCTCGACCCAGAAGTCCTCGGCAGCTCCACTCGGCAGCTCTCGCCCTCGGGGATGACCTTATCCCATGAGTTCGCTCGGCTCCTTTTGGCTGAACAAGTTATACAGGGCGGGTACGATTCTGAGAAACGAGCCATACCACAAAGGCCAATCGTGAATCCGTCCACCACTGGGGATCGAATCGATGAGAGTCCCTGGTACCGGCGTTGGTTCGGAGAGGAGTACCTCCAGCTCTATCCCCACCGCGACGAGGCGGAGGCAAACGAAGGGGTCCGACTCCTGGTCGACTGCTGCCAGCTAGATGCAGGTGACCCGGTGCTTGATCTGGCCTGCGGAGCAGGACGTCATTTGAGGGCACTCCGCCGGCGCGGAATGCGCCCCTTCGGTCTCGACCTTTCCGTCTCCCTCTTGCGTAGGGCGAAGCGGACCGACCCCGAGGAGGCCTTACTTCGAGCGGACATGCGGGTTCTACCCTTCGCGGCGGACAGCTTCTCGGCCGTCACCAGCTTCTTCACCTCCTTCGGATACTTCCAATCCGAGGAGGACGATGGTCGGGTGCTGTGGGAGATCCGCCGGGTTCTGGGGGACGGCGGCCACCTCCTGCTGGACTTTCTGAATGCGCAGCAGGTCAGAGACACGCTCTCGCCTCGAGATGAGGGAGAAGTCAACGGTCGGCGAGTCATCCAGGAGCGCCGATTGGTCGATGGGGGCCGGGCCGTGGAGAAGACGATCCGCATCGGAGGAGAAGGTGGACGGGACGCTGAAGTGTTTCACGAACGAGTCCGATTGTACTCCGCCGGCGAGCTGTCCGATCTTCTGGTCCGCTGCCGACTCGACCCGCAGCAATGGTTCGGGGACTACGCGGCGGGTCCGCCGACCGAGTCATCTCCTCGCCTAATCGCACTTGCGCGTGCCTCGTAGGAGCTCTCGTTGAAGATCCAACCCCGGCCCCTCGCAGGAACCCCGCTGGCAACGGCGTGGTTGAGCGGAAGCCCTGAAGCGCAGGCGCTTTTCTCTCGCGATCCCGGCTCGATCGACTCCTACACGGCTAAGGCACGGGAGGTGGACGCACGCGTGGGAAAGGAAGAACGCCTTCTCGCGGCTTCGTGTCTCCTGGGAGGCGGTAATGGTGCGTCGGCGCGGATCGATGAGTTCGTCGAAGGCCGCGGGTTCGTGGTCACTACGGGTCAGCAACCGGGTCTGTTCGGCGGGCCCCTCTATGGGCTGTACAAAGGCCTGACCGCAGCGGCTTTGGCAAAGCGACTCGAAGACCTGCTTGAGCGACCGGTGATCCCTGTGTTCTGGATCGCGTCCGAGGATCACGATTGGGACGAGGCCAGGGTGACCCACGGGATCGATGTGAGCAACGAGCTCCATGAGATCTCCCTCCCTCCCGTTGGGCATGCGGTCGATCGACCGCTCTACCAGATACCCGCCGGGCAGGAGGTCACCGATGCGCTGGAGTTCTTTTTCTCGCTCATGCCGGAAACAGAGTTCCTGCCACGATGGCGGATACTTCTCGAGCGATCCTATCGACCCGAGCGGACTCTGGCCGAGGCATACCAAGACGTGTTGGAGACCCTGCTAGGGCCGGCGGGCGTCTTCCTAGTCCAGTCTCACCACCCGGACCTGAAAACCCGAGCGCTCCCGATCCTGCTGCGGGAACTGAAGGAGAGCCGGGATCGGGAAGCCGCGATCGAGAGGAACGACGTAGCGATCGCTCGTGCAGGCTTCGCCCTTCAGGTACCCTTGATCGCCGAGGCGACGAATGTCTTCCTCCAGCGCCCGGAACGAAGGGAGCGGGTATTCCGAGATGGGGCCGGCTTCAGGCTCCGAGGTTCCGACCAGCGCCTGAGTCCGACTGACGTGGAGGCGCTGGGAAGTGAGAATCCTTCGCTCCTTAGCCCCAACGTCCTCCTTCGGCCCGTCGTTGAGAGCTTTCTCTTTCCAACACTCTCTTATGTGGCGGGTCCCGGCGAAGCCTCATATCTGCCACAGACCGCACCCGTGTTCGCTGGCCACGGAATCGAGATGCCGGTCATCCACCCCCGGGTCTCCCTGGCGGTAATCGAGCGAAAAATCGACAAGGTACTCGCCAAATTCGATCTCGAGATCGATCAGCTGGCCGTACCACACGAGGAGTTCGCGGGACAGCTTGCGCGCGCGAGTATCCCCGGCGACATCGCATCCAACCTAGACACGCTCCGGACGTTGATTGGTGAGAACGGGGAGCTCCTGTCCGAGTCAGTCTCACGGCTCGATGCCACCCTCTCGGGTTCCGCTCAGTCCTTCCGCAAGCAAAGTCTCGGACTCCTTTCCGACGTCGAGCGAAAAGTGGTCCAGAGCCTGAAGCGGGCGAATGAGGTCGCTCTCACTCAGGTTGCGAAGGCTCAGCTGCATCTCTTTCCCGGAGGCAAGCCCCAGGAGCGCGTATTCAACCCGTTCTACTACCTGGTTCGGTACGACGAGGCATTCCTCGCAGAATTGCGGGGGCACGCGGATAGGGCGGTGTTGCTGTGAAGGGTGGATCCGGCGGGTCCCAGAGCCGGGCGTTGCCCGAGCCAGTTTCAGATAGGTAGCTTTCGTTCATGTGGTGGCTCGTAATCATCGTCTTCGGACTGCTCATCCCTGAGATCCTCTCGACGGTCCTGGACTCGCGTCTTGGGCGCGCTCTGGCGGCTCACGTCGAGCGCAAGAGTGGCGGCGATCCCGCCGAGCTCACCGAAAGAATCCAGTATCTGGAGGGTGAGATCGACCGACTCTCGACGGACATCCAGCGGCTGAGCGAGGAGTCCGAGTTCTTCCAGAAGCTTCTCTCCGAGCGATCTTCCCAGGGCGCATCTCGATCGCCCCGCGGTGAACAAAACTCCTGAACCGATCCCACCCAGGAGTGGGGACGTCCCCGCCACCGGGGTCTCCACCGGTCGGTCGCGGGCATCCGCTCACGTCGCGGCAGGGATTCTACTCAGCCGCGTTACCGGCCTGGTCCGCGAGCGGGTGTTCGCCCACTACTTCGGCGCCTCCCCTTTCGCCGACGCCTGGCGGGCGGCCCTACGCATGCCGAACGTCCTGCGGAACCTCCTCGGGGAGGGCACCCTTTCGGCCTCCTTCATTCCTATCTACTCGGAACTGGTAGAGGAGGAACGGCACGAAGAGGGTGCCCGCTTTGCAGGTGCTGTCTTCGGGCTTCTCACCTTGGCTGCAGGGTTACTGGGGCTCCTCGGAATCATCCTGGCTCCCGTCCTGGTGGCCATCTTCTTCGACGGATTTGATCCGGATCGGCAGGCACTCACCATAGATCTCGTGCGCGTCCTCTTCCCGATGACCGGACTCCTGGTCATCTCGGCTTGGGCGCTCGGCATCCTGAATTCCCATCGCCGCTTCTTTCTGCCGTACGTCGCTCCCGTGGCCTGGAATGCCTCGATCATCGCAGCGATGGTTGCCGGCGCCGTGGGATGGGGACTCTCGGGGGATGCGCTGGCCCGTGCGCTCGCGTGGGGGGCTCTGGTTGGCGGAGCGCTACAGCTGGTTGTGCAGCTACCCTTAGCGCTCCGGCTCCTCGGAGAGTTCCGGCCATCCCTTTCGCTGCGCGTGTTCGGGGTTCGAGAGGCCATCCGCAACTTCGTCCCCGTGGTCGCGGCGCGCGGCGCGGTGAACCTCGGGGGTTGGCTAGACTTTACGCTTGCTGCCTACCTGGCGACGGGGGCTGTGGCCTCCCTTGGATACGCGCAAGCGCTCTACCTCCTCCCCATCGCCCTCTTCGGAATGTCCGTTGCGGCCTCCGAGCTCCCTGAGCTATCGAGGGACCGACAGCAGGGAGCCGCGGCCCTCCAGGGAGAGGTGAGCGCGGCGATGCAGCGGGTTACTTACTTCCTGATTCCCTCCTCGCTGGCCTATGTGTTCTTGGGAGACGTCATCACATCCGCGCTCTATGAGACAGGGGCGTTCGGCGCCTCTGAAGTGCTCGTCACCTGGGCCGTCCTAGCCGCATACGCGTTGGGAATGCCGGCCTCCGCCGTGTCGCGGCTGCTGTCGTCCGCCTTCTACGCGGTGAGAAACACGCGAACGCCCGCCCACATCGCGTATGTTCGAGTGGTCCTGGCTCTTGGAATCGGCTTCGCTTTGATGTTCCCGTTGGATCGGTTTGCGATAGGCTCGCTCCGGTTGGGAGCGACCGGTTTGGCTCTGGGGGCGAGCCTCGCGGCCTGGGTCGAGCTGTTCCTCCTTCGAAGAGCTCTCCGTGAGTCGATCGGGCCGCACGGAATCGGCACCGAACGATTCCTACGTCTGTGCGCCGCGGGGGGCCTCGCGGTCGCCGCGGGAATGTGGGCTCTCCTGCTGCTCCCGCCGCTGCACCCCTGGGTGCTAGCCCTCGGAACGCTGCTCCCCTTCGGAGGGGTATACCTCCTCACCACCACCCTTTTCGGTGTGTCCCAGCCGCTTCGAGACCTGCGCTCCGGGTCCTCTAGCGCATCGTGAAGTTCCCCCTCTCCGTCGACGCCCCGTGACCATCGACCGTCGGAAGCTGGCTCACCTCCCAGGCTCACCGGGTGTCTACCTATTCAAGGATGGGGGAGGGGAGATCCTCTATATCGGAAAAGCGAAGTCAATCCGATCGCGCGTACGCAGCTATTTCGGAAGCGATCGCGCGCAAGGCATTCGTGTCCAGGAGCTGGCACGGCTAGCCCATGATGTGGACACGATCCTGGTTGGATCAGAGGCGGAGGCGCTCGTTCTCGAGGCGAACCTGATCAAGGAACACCAGCCGCGGTTCAATATCCAGCTCAGAGACGACAAGCGGTATCCGTTCGTGAAGGTGACCGTCCAGGAGGATTTCCCGCGGGTGTTCGTGACCCGCCGACTCCAAGACGACGGCGCCCGCTACTTCGGACCCTTCACCGCGGTTGGACCCGTGCGCCAGGCGCTCGAGGTCGTAAAGCGAATCTATTCTGTCCGGTCCTGCCGGTATGACCTGCCTGGAGAGGCTCCCCCTCGCCCCTGCCTCGACTACCATATCGGACGGTGCGAGGCGCCCTGCGTCGAACTCCAGTCACAGCAGGATTACCGCAGTATGATTGACGACATCCTCAAGGTTCTGGATGGCGAGACTGACAACCTGCGAGCGGAGGTCGAGGCGCAAATGGAGGAGGCCGCTCGTGAATTGCGCTTCGAGGAGGCGGCCCGGCATCGCAACGTTCTCCGTGGACTGGGGGCCATCGCACGGGAGCAGCGAATGGAGCGCGCGGAGGGAGGCAGCCAGGACATCCTCGGAATGGCGCGCGATGGGTCGAGGGCCGCGGCAGTGGTCCTACGCGTTCGCAAGGGAAAGCTCCTGGGAAGGGAAAGCCACAGCTTCGGAGGTCTAGGGGATGAGTCAGAGGCCGAGCTGCTCGGAACCTTTGCCACCCTCTATTACCTAGGGCGTGGAACCGGCGCGCCAGGGGAGCTCCCTCGGGAGATCCTCGTTCCGGTGAGTTTCTCTGATCAGGAGGTGCTTGCGGAAATCCTCTCGAAGCGGGCCGCACGCATGGTTCGGCTCCACGCCCCATCGAGAGGTGGAAAGCGCCGTATGACCGAGCTCGCGGCGACAAATGCCAGACATCTTCTCGAAGAGCAGGTGATGAGCCTCGAGGTTGCTGTGGACAGAGCGGATTCCGTGCTCTATGAGCTACAGGATCGTCTCGACCTCAAGGTCGTTCCTCGGCTGATTGCGTGCTTCGATGTGTCTCATACTCAGGGAAGTGAGGTCGTGGCGAGCGCAGTGGTCTTCGAGAACGGGGAGCCGAAACGCGGACTGTACAGACACATGAGGATCCGAGGAGAGTGGTCCAACGACGACTACCGCTCGATGGCTGAGGCAGTGGAACGCTACCTCCGACGGAGATTGGAAGACGAAGACCCACTCCCGGAACTGCTCCTTCTAGACGGAGGGAAGGGTCAGCTGACGGCCGTCGCTCCCGTGCTGGAAGAGCTGGGTGCCCCGGAAGTAGCCCTCGCTGCCCTGGCCAAGCGGAACGAGGAGCTCTTCCTGCCGGGCCGTAGAGACTCTGTGCGTCTTCCCCGAAGGGACCCCGCCCTTAGGCTCCTGCAGAGGGTCCGCAACGAAGCGCACAGATTCGCGCACGCGTACAATCGGAAGCTGAGAGGGCGCCGGACGATCCAGAGTAAACTTTCGGGAATACCAGGGATCGGGCCGAAGCGCCAGCGCTCACTTCTCACACGCTTCGGCTCAGTCAAATCGGTCCGACAGGCCACCAGTGGTGAGATCGCCGAAGTTCCCGGGTTCTCTGTGGTTCTGGCGAAGAGAGTCCTGACCTACCTTGGAGGGTCACTCGACTGACCTCAATGGCTCTTCTCTTGGCCACCACCCCCAGATAATTGTCGAATACCGTCCGAACCCGCTTCGCGCCCAGCCCCACCGGCGACCTGCACGTCGGGAATCTGCGCATCGCCGTTTTCAACTACCTCTTCGCCCGCAAACACAAGGGGGCCTTCGTCATGCGAGTCGAGGACACCGATGTGGAGAGGAACCTGGAAGGATCTCTGGACCGGATTCTGAGGGATCTCTCGTGGGCGGGACTCGAGTGGGATGAGGGACCCGACCGGGGTGGGCCCTTCGCCCCCTACCTTCAGAGTGAACGGACCAACCGACACTTCGAGCGGGCACTCGAGCTGCGGGCAGGAGGGCTGGCCTACCCCTGCTTCTGCTCCGGCGCTCGAATCGAGGCCTCGAGGGCCGACGGCCGCGAGACTCCAGGATGTCCAGGAGGGTGCAGAGACCTGAACGAGGAGGAGGCGGCGGAGCTTGAGCAGAACGCTGAGGCCGATGTAGCGATCCGTTTTGCGGTGCCGGATGAGGTTATTGAAGTAATAGATGAGATACGAGGTCCCATCACGTTCCAGGGAAGTGATATCAGGGACTTTGTCATCCTGCGTGCCGATCGCCGTTCGACCTATAATTTCGCGGTGGTCGTCGATGACGCGGACATGGAGATCACACATGTGATCCGGGGCGCGGGGCACCTCTCCAATACACCGAAGCAGGCCCTCCTTTTCGACGCGCTGGGCACGACACGCCCTGTCTTCGCGCACCTACCGACCGTCCTGGGAGCTAGTGGGGCTAGGCTCTCGAAGCGAACCGGCTCCCCGGGCATTTCTACGCTCGAGGAGGAAGGAGTGCATCCGGACGCGCTAGTGAACTATCTGTCTCTCCTCGGATGGTCGCCTGGTGATGATCGCGAAGTGATGTCCGTGGACGAGATCGTCGGCGCGCTGGACCTGAATCGGGTGGGCTCATCCAACACCGTTTACGACCTGGAGAAGCTGAGGTGGATGTCTGCACAGCACATCGCACGCATGCCTCTCGATTCACTGGTGACCTCGGTGCGACCCTACGTCGACCGAGAGAGATTCCCACTGGAGGAGTCGTCGATCGAACCGGCCGTCGATGCAGTGCGGTCTCGACTCCGAGTTTTCGGAGAGATCAACACCTATCTGACCATGATATTCCCTGACGATGATACGATCGGCGCGGCCCGACAGGAGCTAAGGGAAGGTGGGGAAGCTTCGCGCTCAGTACTTCGCACGGTACGGGAGCGGCTGGCAGGCCTGCGGGCCTGGAATGCAGCGACGGCTTCCGGGGCCGTGAAGGAGGCCGGAAGGGAGCTCCAGGTGACTGGCCCTGGACTCTTCCACCCCGTTCGGTTGGGTCTCTGCGGCTCAAAAAGCGGGCCCGATCTGGGAAGGGTGATGGAGGCGCTCGGGCGCGATCGAACCCTATCGCTCCTTGAAGGGGCCGCGGCAAGCTTCAGCGCCTGATTGGTGCCCCTGAGGGTTTGACGATACTCACGGCTCCTAAGTAGATTGACGCGCTATTTCTGGCCGCAGCTCCCCTGCGGGGTCAAGGCCCACGCCCAACTTAAAGTGACACTCAGGAGGATTGGATGAACGTCCGAATCGGAGCGGCGGGTCTGCTCGGGTTTGCAGTGATTATCGGAGGATGTGCCGGCGGACCAGCGCCCGAAGCCATTGTACCGCAGCCTGTCGCCGAAGAAGACCTTCCGGCGTGGATACTCGCACTGCCAGAGGGGGAACCCCCCCGGGACAATGACCAAACGAACGAGGCCGAGCTCGCCCTCTTCAGAGCGTCCGGTGAGGACGATCCGGTAGTGGCGCAGCCGTTTTGGCAGGAGGCACTCGAGGCAGCACAGGCGGGGATCCAGATGGATCCGACGAACTCCCTGTCCTACCACCAGGCCGGACGGGCGTATCTAGGGCTCGGAGATCTGCGAGAAGCAGATGAGATGTTCTCCCAAGCCGAGGAAATCTATCCGCGATCCGTCGTCGACAGTGATCTCTATAGAGAGACGGAGTGGGTCGAGGCCTTCAACGAGGCAGTTGGCTTCATGCCCGATAATGTCGACTCGGCAATCGCGGCCCTCGAGCGCGCTCACACCATCTACCGAGGGCGTCCTGACGCGATGATTCAGCTTGGCTCGCTCTACCAGCAGTCCGACCGGCCGGAGGACGCGCTCGATATGTTCGAGCAAGCCATCGAGGTCATCGAAAGCCCGCGGGGTCAGGCTGAAGAAGACCCGGCTGTCATTGCAGCCTATCAAGAGAGCCTCGCGCTCTCGAGATTCAATCGGGCACAGCTGCTGTTTGACCTGGAGCGCTTCAGCGAATCTGCAGAGGAATTTCAGGCTCTGGTCAACGACAACCCCGATGACCTGATGGCGTATGGCAACCTTGGCGCGGCCCTCGGTGCGGCAGGTGACGTCGCGGGCGCCTCCCGGGTCTATGATGAGCTTCTAGGACGTCCCGGGCTCGGGTTGAGCGACCTGAACCTGATCGCAGTGGGAGCCTACAACGCGGATCTCTTTCTCCAGGCGGCTCAAGCGTTCGGGGGCGCTCACGAGATACTGCCCCAGAACCGCGATTACATATTCAACCAAGCACAATCGCTCTACCTCGCTGAGGAGGAGCACGAGGAGCTCCTGGCTGTTGCGACTCGCTTGATCGAACTCGACACCCATAACCGTAACGCACGTCGCTTTCTGGCTCAGGCGCTGATCCGTCTGGAGCGCGAACAGGAGGCGGTGGATGTGTTGGAAGAGATGGAGGCGCTCCCCTTTGAAATCTCGGGACTTCAGCTCGCCCGAGCCGCCGGGGGTTTCACCCTTCCGGGCATATTGACCAATTGGAACTCCGATCCGGACTCGACCGTTAGCATCCGCTTTCAGTTCTTCGACTCTGGCGGAATGCAGGTGGAAATGCAGGACGTCTCGTACCCGCTCGGTGCTGTGGAGGAGGGCCTCCAGTTCCAGGTGGATGTGCTCACCGAGGCGGAGGTAGCTGGGTACAGCTACGAAGTGCTAAACTGACCTAAGCCAGGCGGTCGGGTGCGGGCGTAGCTCAGTTGGTAGAGCATCAGCTTCCCAAGCTGAGGGTCGCCGGTTCGATTCCGGTCGCCCGCTTTGGATAAAAGATGAAGCGCCTCAGGCATTTAACAGCCTTGTGGCGCTTCTCTGTTTAGGTGGCGGTAACGAAAATGGTAACAAACTTCGGGCAAAAAAAGGGCCTCGCGCCGATCCCGGGTACGGCGAAACGGGAGCAGTGACGACGATGGTCGACGGCTGGCGGAGTGAGTGGGTGAGTCGTTCAATGTGCTCAACGCCCACGGTTGTAGCCCTACAGCTGTTTGCCTGGAGGCACCTGCTTAGAGGCGCTGGAGCGTTCGCGCTGGTTTCGGTGATTGGCGCCTTACCTGCAGCCGCCCAGCAGCTCGCTTCGGCGAGAGCGGGTGAGTCCCCGTACTTCGTACCCCGGATCGAGGGATCCATCGTCCTGGACGGGAGTGTGGACGAGCCCGCCTGGGAGGCGATAGAGCCCCTGCCGGTTTTTGCACACGTACCCACCTTCGGGGCCGAGCCGTCCGAGCGGACTGAATTTCGGATCGCCCACGACAGCGAGCACCTTTACTTCTCGTGCCAGGCGTACGACTCGGACCCGGAAGGCATCCGCACGTTTTCCCTCCAACGGGACGAGAGATCATTCAGAAGCGACTTTTGCTCTATCTATCTCGACACTCTCAATGACGAAGAGAACGCGCTGTCCTTCAAGACGAGCCCGTCGGGGAATCGTAGCGACTCCCAACGCTCGAACGATGCGGAGCAAAATGATCCTAGTTGGGACTCCTTCTGGGATGCGGCGGTTTCAAGAGACGAGCGCGGATGGTACGCCGAGCTCCGGATCCCGTTCTCCAGCGTCCTCTTTCAAGCGATCGACGGACAGGTGGTCATGGGCGTGTCGATGCTTCGGAGCATCTCTCGTAAGAACGAGCTTCACGTCTATCCGGCCATCCCGCCCGACTTGGGCAACCTCGCATACGCCAAGCCGTCTCAGATGCGGAAGATCATCTTCGAGGGAATCGAGCCGCAGGGCAGGCCGGCCTATCTGACCCCGTATGCGCTCGCTGGCGGAGGCCACACCCACGCGCTGGACAGCGTTGGAACCAGATATGACCGAGGCACCGATCGGGTGCACGAAGGTGGGCTCGACCTTAGGTACGGCCTCACTTCGAATCTCTCACTCCATGTCACGGCGAACACTGACTTTGCTCAGGTGGAGGCTGACGACCAGCAGGTGAACCTCACCCGCTTCTCCCTTTTCTTCCCGGAGAAGAGGCGCTTTTTCCAGGAGCGAGCATCGAACTTCGAGTACTCGCTGGGCGGAGAGGATCGACTCTTCCATTCCCGGACCGTGGGGTTGGCTGGGGGAAGGCCGGTCGGAATCTATGGAGGGGGCCGCCTGGTAGGCCGGGTGGGTGAGTGGGACGTCGGTGTCCTGAATATTCAGACCAGGGAGTCTGAGACTCTTCCCTCGGAGAACTTCGGCGTCGCGCGTGTCCGGCGTCGTGTGCTGAACCCGAACTCATACGTGGGCGGGATCCTCACGAGCCGGTTGGGTTCGGGAGGGCACCGGAACGTTCTATATGGAACCGATGCGATCTTCCGACTCGCGGGGAACGACTACCTCGTTCTCAACTGGGCCCAGAGTTTCGACGCCCAAGAGCAGTCTGCCCAGGGAGGGTCCCTCGGGTTCTTCGACCGCAGCGCCGTCCGCCTGAACTGGGAGCGCCGGGGGGCGGACGGGCTCACCTACGCTCTCGACCTTACGCGGGTAGGAGAGATCTTCGATCCGGGGATGGGCTTTCTCCGGAGGAAAGACTATACCAGGGGACAGGCCAACCTGGGTCACGGTTGGCGTCCGGGACCCGGGGCGCGGTTATTCACCTACGCCTTCCAATTCGACGGATCGCTCTTCCGTCGAAATGACGACGGGACCGTCGAGACGGTGGAAGTCGGATCTCAGGCCGTGTTCGTGACGCGGGACCAGCGCCAAATCACCCTTTCCGTCCCCTTCCGCTATGAGAATTTGAAGTCGGCTTTCTCCCTCCCGAAGGGTACCTCGGTTCCGGCAGGGATCCACCGTTTTGTTGCGGCCCGCCTCCAGTACGGGGCACCCCGGAGCGATCGGTTTCGAACCAGCGTAATCGTCGAAGGAGGGCAGTTCTTCGATGGACGGCAGGCCTCGGTGTCCGTTGGGCCGATCTGGGATGCGTCTGTGCACTTGAACCTGGCCGTAAACTACCGCCTCGACTACGTGGACTTCCCCAGCCGCGACCAGAGCTTCACGGCGCATGTCGTCCGGCTCCGGACGCAGATGATGCTCTCGACCAGGACCTCTGCCATCGCGTTCATTCAGTACAACGACAGCGAGGAGGCGGTCATTGCGAACCTTCGTTTCCGCTACAACCCCCGGGAGGGGACCGACCTTTACATTGTTTGGAACGAGGGCCTGGTTACTGACCGGAACTCCTTTGATCCCGTGCGTCCCTTGAGCAACGAGCGCACGATCCTAATAAAGTACTCCCAAACCTTCCAATTCGGGATCTGAACCGCTTGAAGTATGGTGGCCCTCGTCCAGAACCTATCTTGAACCAACTCAGCCCGAAGCGTGCTCATGTCGTGCGCTTCAACTCCATTCTGGCGCCCAGGGAGCCGATACCGGGCGAAACGCGCTCCCCCCCCCTGGCCAATCTCACGCTCGATGGCGTACCGGCCTTCTAGGGCGGCGTTCAGGCGGCTGATGGGGTCGGTCATGGGAGGTCCTCGACTCGGGTCCAGTCCTAGGCGGTAAGATCCCGCACGCGGCTACGGATGCGCAAGCAGATCGAACGGTGGGCAGGGAAGTGGTGTACTTCTTCGTGTGCAATAGACGACTCTCGTATCTTGACCTGCAAGGCTAAACCGATGTTAGCCAAAGGAGGGTTGACGCTATGTTTGGCGGATTAGGAATGTGGGAACTGATGCTGATCTTCCTCGTCGTCCTCCTACTATTTGGAGCCAAGAGGCTTCCCGAGATCGGATCCTCCCTGGGGAAAGGTATTCGCGAGTTCAAGGGCTCGATTCGAGAGATCGAAGGGGAACTGAAAGTCCCTGACGAGAAGCCCAAAGTGAGCAAGGCCCCGGACCCGCAAGAGGAAAAGGATGGGGGAGCGGACGGAGAGCCACGTCGCCTGACGACGAGCCAGTGATCTTGCGCTCGCCGTATCTCCCTCGCTGACCTTGTCCGAAGCGGACCTCTAACGTGCAGGCCGATTCAGCGGCACGGAATCAACTGCGGGCGGCGAGGGTCTGAACACTCCCCCCAGGGAATCGCCCTAAAAAACCTCCGCGACCTCACTGGTGCGCTGTTCGCTCCAATTCCTGGTCAATAACGCCTAAAACGCCAATAGAGACAGGTTGAGGCGAGCACTTCGCCGTGCCGAGCATATCAGGGACTATGTGCCGCGGCAGAGGGATCACCCGAGTGAAGACCAGCAAGGCACCGTTAGGGAAGGTGGCCGACTCCAAGTTCAAAGAGGCGATGCGGAGGTTCAGGAGAGCCTGGCCCTGCCCATGCCCTGCAGGATCAGAGAGCGGCCTTCATGGTGGTCGTGCCGGGGCCCATCTCCACGATTTTTTCTATGGTAGATACGCCGATCTAGCCCTCTTGAAACATCGAAGGGGGGAAACGCCCAGGCCGCCTCGTCGCTCGTCGCGACGCCCCCTACTCGTGGCAGAAAAACGCGCGCCCGATATTGGGCGAATCCCCCTTAAGCTTCTCTTAGATCACGAGGCCGGCTCTCAGGGAAGGCTGAGCGCCACCACCGCGCCTGGCACCGGCACGATGATCCGCTGCCGCCCCTCGTGCATATAGGACATCATCCCGTGCATTCCAAGGCCCGGCATCTCCAGGCTTCCCAGACGCTCGCCCGTCGCCTTGTCCACAGCGTAGAGAAACGGGGTAGTCCCGTCGTCACCAATAGCGGTGTGGAGGAGCATGGTCGGCGTCACCAACATAGCGGAGTGGGTTAGATTTCCCGTGGGAGGGATGTCCAACCCCCGCAACGCCGGGTGGTCCTGAACGAACCGCGGTGTGCCCCCATTCGGAATCCACCACAGGTGCTCGCCAGTGTTGAGGTCGATCGCGGTGATGCGGCTATACGGCGGCTTCGTCAGCGGTAGGCCCTGGGGACCGGTAATACCGGCTGCAGTGCCCAAGCCGACGGCAAAGTCCGCGATCGTCGTCCCCGTTGGTCGCTCGAGCAGGCGATCTCGTTCTTCCCCCGGGACAACAGTCCGCCAGCCGCAGTTCGTCCGGGAGATGGTATAGATGATTCCGGTTTCCGGGTCGGCTGCGGGCGGGCCTGTGATGTTCGTCCCGCCTAGCTCACCGGGGCACCAGATCGTGCCAATCAGTCCATGGGGGTTGTCACGCTGTAATGGCGGATTGTAGATCGGACCGAGCCGATAATCCTCTACGATCTCTAGGGCCTCGGCGCGCAACTCGGGCGTGAAGTCGATGAGATCGTCGACCGTTAACCCATGGAGATCGTATGGCGCGGGCTTGGTGGGGAACGGTTGGGTGGGCGACAACTGTTCGCCAGGAACCTCTGACTGGGGTACCGCACGCTCCTCGATGGGCCAGATGGGCTCGCCCGTCTCCCGATTGAAGGAGTAAAGGATCGCCTGCTTCGTAGCCTGAAATACCCCCGGGATCCTCTCTCCGTCTACCGTAACGTCCATAAGGACCGGGGCCGTGGGCGAATCGTTGTTCCAGACGTCGTGATGAACCATCTGGAAATGCCACCTGCGTTCGCCGGTTCGCACGTCCAGGGCGATGAGACTGGCGGCGAAGAGATTGTCTCCGGGGCGCTCCCCCCCGTAGAAGTCGATGGTGGCCGCGTTCGTCGGGATGTACACGATTCCGCGCTCCGGGTCGGCTGACAGCGGCGCCCAGGAGGACACGTCCCCAGTGTAGGTCCAAGCGTCGTTCTCCCATGTCTCGTGCCCGAACTCTCCAGGCCTGGGGATGACGTGGAACTTCCACTTGTGTTCACCGGTCCCGGCGTCGTAGGCCAGAATGTCGCCCGGGACGTTCTCTCGCCGAGTCTGGTTAAAGCCCGGCTCGGCCGAGTTGCCCACGACGACGGTTCCGTTCACCACGATCGGCGGCGAAGAGTTGGTGATGTATCCGAGCTCTAGCGGGATTCCGTAATAGGGGTCGTACAGCGCGTCCCACTCCTGCCATGGGCCCCAGTCGGCGAGCAGATCAGGAAGGAGATCCACCACGCCGGTCCGAGGAAATCCCTCAAGGGGCACGGGCGTACCCCAGTCCTCGAGGGGTCTACCGGTCTCGGCATCGAGAGCGTAAAGGAAGAAGGCCGGGCTGGTGATGAAGATTACGCCCCTGCCGTCCACTTCAGCGTAAGCAACACCCTTTCCGTTGTTGGACCGCATGGAATGCTCCCACCGGAAGGTGTCCGGTTCCCGGAAGCTCCACATAATGACACCCGTGCCGGCATCGATGGCTATCACGCTCCGGCGATCCCCGGCCACGGTGTAGAGCACTCCGTCTACATGGATGGGCGTGGGGCGGGTCATCAGCTGCCCAAAGCTGTCCCCTCTCCAGATCCACTCGACCTCGAGGTTCTCGAAATTCGAGGCGTTGATCTGGTTTAGCGGCGAGGATCGCGTGTGCCCGGCGTTCCCGCCAATGTAGCGCCACTCTCCCCGCTCGGTCCCCGGCAGGGCTTGGGAACTCTGGGCAGCCATTGGCAAGACGAGGAGGATGCCGAGAGCCACGGCCTGCCAGGCTCCGAGCATGGGGAGTCTGAAACTGTGCTCTCTTTTCATCATTTCCTCTCCTCTTTCGTTGGCGATCCGAAGATCTGGCCAACATGCCGCTTGACCAAGGGTGCAGCAAGGAAAATCGGTGACCAGCGACGGAATCCGGGTGACACGTGCTAAGCATCGTCTTTCAGTCCGGCGAGGTCCCTCGGCGGCAGGGAACACGTCAGTCAAAAAGATGAGCGACGAGGAGCTGGTCAGGACAGTGAATCGCCTCACCGCGCTTGCTAGCACGTCACCCAACGGTTCACCGAACGCTGATGGATGACCGAAGGCTCCCGGCTGAGCACAAAAATCTCGGTCCTCACTCCGGCACCACCTGCCTCAACTCCTCGAAGAAATTCTGGACGAGGATGAGGCGCGGACCACCGTCATCCGATTCTGTCGCTTGCGCGTAAGGGCGGGCCATCAGAAAGCTTTGTCACCTCCACCGCGTTTTCGAACGGCCAGCCGATCCCACGGGACCAATCGTAGGCGCACCGTCTCTTTGCGCGTGTTTAGACCCTCACATATGTTGAGTGGTTGGCCGGTCGACCGGGTCCAGTAGAGGCTGGCGCCCGGAGAAGACGTCGCTACGTCTTAGGCATCGGGAAGGCCTTGGTTTTCCACCATTAGCTGGGGAAGGGATCATGAGCGATAAACCCGAAAGGGGCGATGATTCCCGGAGCGAGAAAGGGACGAGGGGTGAACTGTCTCGGCGCGAGTTTCTGGAAGGCACGGGGGCTGCGTTGGTGGTCGCGACCGCTGTACCCAAGCTTGGGGCAGCGGGTGTGGCAGAGGAGAGGGTGGCCCAGGAGCCAGCGGCGGTTCCACGGACGGCGATCCGTGTCGTGGTCAACGGGAGCGAGCACCGGATCGAGGTGGAAGACCGGTGGACGCTCAACGAGCTACTTCGGGATCACATCGGGCTGACGGGTTCCAAGATCGGGTGCAACCGTGGCGAATGTGGTGCGTGCACGGTGCTGATGGATGGCAGGCCAGTCTACTCATGCAGCCAACTTGCGGTCTGGGCGGATGGTCGGACGGTTGTGACGGTAGAGGGACTGGAGCGCGACGGTGAGCTCTCGCCGGTGCAGCAGGCGTTCATGGATCATAACGGCCCACAATGTGGGTTCTGTACGCCGGGTCAGCTGATGGCGGCGACGGCGCTGCTGGAGCATAACCCACGGCCGACGGCGGAGGAGGTGCGTGGGGCGATGTCGGGCAATCTTTGCCGGTGTTCGAATTACAATGCGATTGTAGAGGCCGTGCTAGCGGCTGCCGGCTCGACGAACGGAGGTGCGTAATGAGGACGCAGCAAGCGACCGGGGCAGTCGGGCCGATGGACACCGTGGGGCGCAACGTCCCGCGCATCGATGCCTACGAGCGAGTGACAGGGAGGGCTAACTATACGCGTGACGTGCGGCTGCCGGGCATGCTGTACGCCCGGGTCCTCCGGAGCCCGCATCCGCATGCACGCATTCGCGGGATCGACGTAACGAAGGCAGCGGCTTTGCCGGGCGTGAGGGCGGTCGCCACCCACGAGAACGCCCGGGTGGTCTACGGTTCGGGCTCGATCGCGGGTGGAGGGCAGTACAACGACGAGCTCAAGGCGATCACGAAACATCGCCGGTACACGTTCGAGGACGTGGTGCGCTTTGTGGGTCAGCCGGTGGCGGCGGTGGCTGCGGTGAACCGGTACGTGGCCGAAGAGGCGCTCGAGCTCATCGAGGTCGACTACGAGGAGCTGCCGTTTGTGGTCGATCCTGAGGAAGCGCTGGAGCCGGGGGCGCCGCCGATCTGGCCGGAGGGCAACCTCGCGCTCGATGCCGAGAACGAGCCGAGGCCGTTGCCGAGCAACGACCTTTCTAAGGGCGACATCGAGGCGGGCTTCCAGGCAGCCGATCAGGTGTTCGAGGATCGGTATACGACCACCTTCGTGCATGACGCCCCGATGGAGATCCGTAGCGCCCTCGCGCACTGGGAAGGCGACAAGCTCACCCTGTACACGCCGACCCAGGGCATCTCGAACTGCCGCCACGACAACGCGCGGGATCTGGGTCTGGCCGACCACCAGGTACAAATCATCTGCGAGTACATGGGTGGGGGGTTCGGTGACAAGAACGGGAGCTACTACTTCGATCTGATCGCGGCGATGCTGGCGAAGGAGGCGGGAGCGCCTGTACTGCTCGAGCTCTCAAGGAGGGACGACTGGCTAGGCACGCATGGTCGCTGGCCCACCGTGCAAAACTTAAAGGTTGGCGTGAAGCAGGACGGCACGGTGACGGCGATTCAGCTGCGCGGCTACAGCAGCATGGGTCCGTACCTGAGGAGAACTGGGCGCATTGCTGGTATCGAAGTATACGGGTGCCCCAATGTCGAGCGCTTGGTTTCCCTGGTGCACACGAACCGGATGGTGTCGGGTAATTTCCGTGCGCCGGGATATCCGGACGGCTATTTCGGCATCCAGTCGATGATGGACGACATCGCGTACGAGCTGGGGATGGACCCGGTGGATTTCGCGATGAAGAACATGCAGAAGCCTACCGACGAGGTGCAGTTCACGAACTACACGCTGGAGGAGTGCATCCAGCGGGGTGCAGAGCTCTTCGACTGGGCGGGCCGCCGGCGTCCGGTGCCCGGTTCGGATCCGGGGCCCATCAAGCGCGGTGCCGGCATGGCGTTCTCGATGTTCCACGCGGGTGTAGGCACCAGCAGCGCGATTGTGCGGGTAGATTCTGAGGAGCGGTACACGCTCTTCGTCGGCGTCACGGACGTCGGCACTGGCGCAAAGACGACGATGGCCATGATTGCCGCGGAGGAGCTGGGTGTGCCGCTCTTGGAGGTGGAGCTCGTCTGGGGCGATACCGACCGCTGTCCCTACTCGACGGGCGAGTCGGGGAGTCGAACCACGACTCAGACTGGCTATGCCGTTGTTCAGGCGGTGAGGAATCTCAAGCGCCAGATTGCCGAGAAGGGGATGCCTCGGGGAGATGAGGTGCTGATCGCCTCAGCGACCCCGACTCCGAGCACGGACGGGAAGGTGCGCAATTGCTTTGGCGCACACTTCGTGGAAGTGGAGGCGGACGTTCAGCTGGGCCATGTACGCATCACCAAGTACGTGGCGGTCCACGAGTCGGGCCGCATCATCAACCCGCTGCCAGCAAAGGACCAGATCCGCGGCGCGGCGTTGCAGGGAATCGGACAGGCCCTGCACGAGGATCTCTTATATGATCCTCGGAATGGACATCCGCTTACGGCGGGCTATTACGGAGCGCGCCATCTGACGCATCTGGATGCACCGGAGATCGAGGTCACCTTCATCGAGACCGATGATGGCTACGGCCCCTACGGCGCGAAGACGATCGGCGAAATGGGCATTGTTATGGCTCCGGCGGCGGTAGGAAACGCGGTCTTCAACGCCATCGGGCACCGCATGAAGGACCTGCCAATCACACGGGAAAGGATTCTGGGGGCGCTCACATGAAGACTCTTGCCAACGCAAACGCTCGCAATCTGGAGGAGGCGGTGGCGCTGGCGCAGGAGGCGCGCCGGGAGGGCCAGGCGGTCTCGTTCGCCGGTGGAGGTACCGATCTACTGCAGCTGGTGAAAGACAAGACGGTAAACCGGCCGGGATCCGGCGTACCGGACGTGCTGGTGAATCTGAAGACCGTCAGTGGGCTCGATGAGGTGACGTCGGGGGGGGACGGCGTGAGCATAGGCGGGCTGACCACGCTCGACGCGCTGAGCCGGCACCCGCTCATCCGCGCTCAGTTCACGGTGTTGGCGGAAGCGGCGGAGAGCGTCGCGAGCCCCCAGATCCGCAACGTCGGCACCCTGGCCGGCAACGTCTGCCAGCGGCCCTGGTGCTGGTACTATCGCAACGGCTTCCCGTGCTACAAGGCGGGAGGTAACCAGTGCTTTTCCTTCGTCGGCGAGAATCAGCTCCATGCGATTTTCGGCGGCGGCCCCAGCTTCATCGTGCATCCGTCTGACACCGCGCCAGCGCTGGTGGCGCTCGACGCGAGGTTCGAAATCGTGGGCCCCGACGGCGAGCGCACCCTGTCTGCGTCGGAATTCTTCGTCCTCCCGAGCCAGGACCCGGAACACGAGAACGTTCTGGGAGACGACGAGGTGCTGGCGTCCGTCGAACTTCCCACACCCAGAGACGGTGTGCGGAGCACGTATCACAAGATCATGGATCGCGAGGCATGGACCCATGCCCTGGTCAGTGCGGCCGTGGTGCTGGAGATGAACGGAGACGTCTGCCAGGAGGCACAGATCGTGCTGGGCGGCGTGGCGCCCATTCCCTGGCGGGTACCGGAGGCCGAGAGGTTACTGGCCGGCCAGCGCGTCACGCCCGAGCTCGCCAGTCGGGTTGGGGAAGCTGCCGTGGAAGAGGCGAGCCCCCTGTCGAAGAACGCCTACAAGGTGCCGCTCACCAGAGGGGTGGTCGAGCGTACCGTCCTCACGCTCGCCGCGTCCGCCTGAACACGGTCGCCGTTCGCCTGAGGGTCACGGAGATCTCGATCGGGTCGCTCCATGAATCGGCGTGATCTTCCCCGCTCGGAACCCGGCGTGCACCAACCGGCACCGCGGCTCCGGCGGAGAGCGAGCACCTCACAGCTCTTCAATTCGCGGGGGCGTGAGGGCGACGAGGGATCCAGGATGCCGATCCTGGCCTCCGCCAATCGCCACAACGATGTACTGGCGGCCCTGATGCATGAATGTCATGGGCGGGGCGTTCGTAGGTGCCGGAAGCTGGACGGTCGCGAGCCGCTCTCCCGTACGCTTGTCCACGGCGTGGAAGCGGGGCTCGCCGCCTGAGCCCTCTCCGTACATGAGGAGGCTCTGAGTCACCAGGGCGGTGGCGTGGCTCGGCTGACCCGTGTTCGGAAGGTTCACTCCCCTGAGCATCGGGTGGTCCCGGATGCGTTGGGGGGTGTCCCCATTGTGGATCCACCAGAGGTGCTCGCCCGTGTTCATGTCGATGGCGGTGATCCGGCCATACGGAGGACTCCAAATAGGCAGACCCTCCGGCCCCGCGAAGCCACCCGAACCTCCGAAGTGCCAATCCACCGTCCTCACTCCCGATATGAGACCGCCGGGAACTACGATTCCCTCTTCGGCCTCAACCCCGGGAATCAGGAGTCTCGAGTCGCACCTCTTCACCGAGGCCACGTACATGATTCCCGTCTCCGGGTCCGTGACGGTCCCACCCCCAATGTTCGTCCCGCCGGTCGTGCTCGGGCACATGATCGAACCCCGGTATCCTTCCGAGTTCTCGCGATGGACCGGGGGGTTGAACATGGGACCCAGCTTAAAGTCCGCCAGGATCTCCAGGGCCATCTCCCGGAGCTCCGGAGTGAAATCGATGATGTGGTCCTCTGTTAATTCTGAAGGCTCATAGGCCAAAGGTCTCGTGGGGAAGGGTTGTGTCGGCGAGTACCACTCCCCAGGCACGTTGCCGGCCTGCACGGGCCGTTCCTCGATGGGCCAGAGGGGCTGCCCGGTCACCCGATTGAACGCATAGACGTTCGCCTGCTTGCCGGTCTGCACGACTGCGGGGATCCGCTCTCCATCCACCGTGACGTCCATGAGGCTGGGCGCCGTCGGGTTGTCCCAGTCCCAGATGTCGTGGTGTATCATCTGGAAGTGCCAGACTCGCTCCCCGGTTCGGACGTCCAACGCGAGAATGCTGTTGGCGAACAGATTCGCCCCCGGTCGGAATCCACCGAAATAGTCGTTGGTCGGCGCGTCCGTAGGGATATAGACGATCCCGAGTTCCGGATCCGCCGACAGCGGTGCCCAGGCGTTCGCGTTCCCGCTGAACGACCAGGCGTCGTCTTCCCACGTCTCGTGTCCGAACTCTCCAGGACGGGGGATGACGTGGAACGTCCACAGGTGTTCGCCCGTGCGGGCGTCGTAGGCTAGGATATCGCCCGGAACGTTCTCCATCCGAGGCTCGAGACGCCCCGTCAAGTTGGAATTTCCCACCACCACGACGCCGTTCACCACAATGGGGGGCGAAGAGTTCGTGATGCTGCCCACAGATGGATCGACGCCGGTATCCGGGTCGTAGGGGTGACCAAGGTCTGCCAGCATGTCCACCGTCCCATTCTCGCCGAATCCCTCGAGAGGCACAGAGCTTCCGAAACCCTCCAGCGGAATCCCCGTCGCGGCGTCCAGGGCGTGGAGGAAGAACGCCGGGCTCACGGTGTAGATGACCCCTCGGCCGTCCACCTCGGCAAAGGCCACGCCCTTGCCGCGGTTCTGCCGATAGGAACGCTCCCAACGGGTGGTGTGAGGTTCCCGGAATGTCCAGAGAGTCTCCCCCGTAGCAGGGTCGATGGCCACTACCTGCCGGCTCCGGCCGGCCACCGTGAAGAGCCTGCCATCGGCGTAGATCGGCGTCGCTCGGACGGAGTAGTCGACGGTGGGGCCGAAGTTGTCCACCCTCCAGATCCAGGCCACCTCCAGTTCCTCGAAGTTGTCGGCGCTTATCTCATCCAACGGCGAGTAGCGGGTGCTCCACGCGTCCCCTCCCCAGTAACGCCACTCGCCAGGAGGATTGCCACGCTCCTGCGCAGCAGCGCCCGCCGCAATAACGACACCGCAAAGCGCTGGTAGTAAGAAGCGGCGACCGGCCACGAAAGCCTTGAGCGGGAAATTCTCTCGTGATGCATTCATACGCGGTGTCATCTCACTCTCCATTGCAGGACGGGCATGCGTAGGGGGCGTAAATATGCGTTCGGAACTCGACACCGAAGTGCTCAGGAGGTCATCCTTGAGACCGTGAACCGTTCCCGACCTGCGGCGGCAGACCAGGACGCCTTCGGAAATCACGCCTACTGGTAGTACGTGGCGGGACCCAATCCCTCGAAAGTGAACTTTTGCATCCGCCTTCCCACATTGGCCTCGCCCACATAGAGATTTCCCTCCGAATCCACCGCTATGTCGTGGTTTCGCAAGAACTGTCCCACATTGCGCCCAGGGTGGCCAAACCATGCCAGAATTTCCAGCTCGTCTCGGGACAGGATCCACACCCTCTCATTCGTCCCGTCTGCCACGTAGAGAAATCTCTGATCGGGCGAAAAATCGATGCCGTAGACAGAACCTACATTCCTCGTACGAGGAGCGATGAACACCTCCTTCAGGAAGGTCCCGTCTGTGCGAAAGACTTGTATCCGATCATTGCTACGGTCGCAGACGTAGACCATCTCGTCCCGAGAAATGGCTAGACAGTGAACGGCGCCAGTACCGAACTGTCTTGAAGGAGCTGCATCCGGTTCGTATTCGGACGGTGCCGCGTCGTCCGGCCTCTCCCCATAGCCGCCCCAGTGCCGCTTGTACGCTCCCGTTTCGGCATCGAACACGATAACCCTACGGTTTGCCTCGCCATCAGCGACGAACACCTCGTTGCTTTCGTGATTCACCCACGACTGCGCTGGCCGGCCAAATGATGCCTCATCATTACTTCCACCTCCTGTACCCTCCCCTCCTATCTGAAGCAGGAACTCGCCGTCGCGCGTGAACTTGAGTACGTGACCACCTGTCTCATCGTCGCCGGTGAGCCACACATTGTCTTCGTCGTCCACCCAGATCCCGTGTTCCCGTTCGGGCCAGTCATATTCGGTACTCGGCCCGCCCCACCCCTGAACGACGTTTCCGTCTGCATCGATCTCGAGTACGGGCGGAGCCGGAACACAGCACTCGGACGCCGGGGGGTCGCTGGCCGCAAGTATCTCGGTTCCCTCGAGGCTCCCGGGGCGCTGGAGGATCCATATGTGGTCGCGGCCGTCCACGGCAATTCCGCTCACCACACCAACGATCCAGTTGTTCGGTAACTGTTTCGGCCAACTCGGATCCGCCTGGAAAATCGGAACTTCTTCTCCAGCCGGCTGTTGCGTCTCGTCCAGCAACGGGTCCCTTGGTACCGGAGTGCAGGCCGTGACAAAGAGACCTGCAATCACGGCGCAGACCGAACACATCAGCGATGCTTTGATAATCATGGTTCTCCTCCGAATCACGTGCAAGGATAGGCAAGACATTCCGATGCCGCCCTCATGCTGAAGTGCTGCGGTGGATGGACGCCGGACTCGGGCACTCGAGGGCCGTCCCCCAGTAGCGTCCGAAAGCGGACCGCTCCAGCCGGGGTTGCGTGCCGTCTCAAGCCTCAAAGCTGAATAGGCTTGTTGCGGGAAGCCGGAGTCGCTTCTCTACAGCCGGAAGAAGGTCCAAGAACGACCGGTTGGCCCTCACCGAGGAGCAGACCTAGCCCTGGCAGCGTATAGAGAGCCGGGTTCCCGGAGCAAGAAACGGGAGCGGCCTGAACGCAGATTCCCAGAAGGCCAACGATCCGGTGATTGGCAGAACTCCCCACCGTGACTCCTTGCCACGGTGATATTCTCAAACAAATTTCACAGTTCCCGACCCGCTAACGAACCGAGCGGGAACTCTCACCGGAAGCTCCTATCCTCCTGCGTTCGCCGCGATTTCCCTGAGCTGCTGTTCTCTCTCGCTCTTGAGCCACGCGAAATCCTCGTCGCTCAAGTAGGTGACGCCGACGTGCATATGCGACATGTCATCCGCGCTGCGCCGGCCATAGACCACCCACTGGTCCGGATCCGGGTTGATTGGATTGGCGTCCGTATTGTCGTACCACGCAGTAATGAGGAGGACCGTCCCCCTCGGAAGCAGTGGCATGGCGTGGTCCTCATACAGATACGCGATGTGCCAGTTGCCCTGCCAGTTGACCTTGTTCAGAATCTCTCTCGTGCCATCCGGATAGATCGCTTCCATCACCTGCGCCGTGCCCCGGAGGTGCATGTGTCCGCGGATGCTGTGAATCCGCATCGGATCTTTGAGAACGGTGGCGCCCTGGGTAATCAAGCGTCCATGGGGCGCAATGACCAACACCTGCTGCTCGTCCTGCGACAGAGTAATCGAGCCTCTTAGCTGATCTCTCATGGAGCTGAAGCCCTGCTCCCCGGTCGTTGCCAGCCGCGGCTCATAACCTTCCGGATAAAACCAGAGGCCTACCTCGACGACATCATCCTCCACCCCGCCGCCACCGGTCGAGTGGGAATAATGAATATTGAAGCCGAGCACGTCTCCCGGCTTGATGAGATTACCCGTGTTCTCGGGGTAGATCGAGTAAGGCTTCCCAACCCCATATTTGGCGAAGGTGCCAATATTTTTCCCGTCCCGGATCACGTTGGTGTTCGCGTGGTGGATGATCTGCCTGCCGACCCCAGCGGACGGCCTGACTTCGTCAGCCATCACCCACCGGGGCTTGTCGAGCCCCGTCACCTCCACTGGCGGATCCCACCACTGGTCCAGGCCACTGTCCGGTACGTCGATCGGCAGCGACCGAATGATGAGATCCGGCGGTCCGAAGCGCTCGGCGAGCCGCCACACATCTCCATCCGGCAGCTCGGGAACCGGCGGAGGCTCTCCCTCGCCCCGGGGAGCACCGGCGTCAACCCAGGCGACGATCGTCGCGATCTCTTCGTCCGTTAGCGAGATGTCGTCCTTGAAATCCTGGATCCCCACGGTCTTGTCAATATGCCATGGCGGCATCATGCGCGACTCGACCTTGAATTTGATCAAAGGCGCGTACTGCGCTGCGACCTCGTAGGTGAGAAGCGACATCGGCCCCATCCCTCCGGGCCGATGGCACTCCACACAGGTCTCATACAAGATCGGGGCAACATCTTCAGCGAACGTCACCTCCTGGCCCAAGACGGGCTGCGGCCGGAATGCGGTCGCCAGCAGAAGGACAGAAATGCCGATGCCGACTCCACGTCGTGCCCCCCAGCTCCAACTAGACCCTTTCCATTCGCTGCCCATGGGTGTTCCTCCTTACTAAGGTTGCCGAATCGAGCAGGAACTCACCGGAGCTCCTATCCTCCTGCGTTCGCCGCGATTTCCTTGAGCTGCTGTTCTCTCTCGCTCTTGAGCCACTCAAAGTCTTCGTCGCTCAAGTGGGTGACTCCGATCCACATGTGCGACATGTCATCCGCACTGCGCCGGCCATAGACCACCCATTGGTCCGGGTCTGGGTTGATCGGATTGGCCTCCGTATTGTCGTACCACGCGGTAAAAAGGAGGACCGTCCCCCTGGGAAGCAGCGGCATCACGTGTTCCTCAAACAGATAGGTGATGTGCCAATTCCCCTGCCAGTTGATCTTACTGAGAATCTCGCTGCTGCCATCCGGATAAATCGCTTCCACCTGCTGTGAAGCGCCCCGGAGATGCATATGTCCGCGGATGCCATGAATCCGCATCGGATCTTTGAGAACGCTAATCCCCTGGGTCGTCAAGCGCCCGTGGGGCGGAATGAACAACACCTGCTCCTTTTCTCCAAAAACAATCCCGCCTCTCATCGAGGTGAAACTCTCATCCCCGTTGGTTTGCAGCCGCGGTTCATAATCCTCCGGGTAAAACCAGAGGCCTACTTCGACGACATCAGCCTCCATCCCGTCGCCGCCGGTCGGGAAGTAGTGGATGGTCCAGTCGAGCGTGTCTCCCGGCTTGATGAGGTTACCCGTCTGATCGGGGTAGATGTCGAACGGCTTCCCGATCCCGTAACTGCTAAAGCCGTACCTGTTGTCGTCCCGGATGATGCGGAGGTTTGCGTGGTGGACGACCTGGTGGCCGAGCGGATAGGACGGCTTGGTTTCATTGGCCATCACCCATCGCGGCTTGTCGAGCCCCGTCAGTTCCACATTCGGTTCCCACCACTGGTCGAGGCCGCTAGCCTCCACGTCGGTCGGCGGCGACCGAATAATGAGATCGGGCGGTCCGAAGCGCTCGGCGAGCCGCCACTCGTCTCCCTCCGGCAGCTCGGGAACCGTTGGAAGCTCTCCCTCGCCCCGCGGAGCACCGGCGTCGACCCAGGCGACGATCGTCGCGATCTCCTCGTCCGTCAGCGAGATGTCGTTCTTGAACTCCTGGATCCCCACGCTCTTGTCGACATGCCATGGCGGCATCAGGCGCGACCCGACCTTGAATTTGATCAAGGGTGCGTACTGCGCCGCGATCTCGTAGGTGAGAAGCGACATCGGTCCTATCCCTCCGGGCCGATGGCACTGCACACAGCTCTCATACATGATCGGGGCAACGTCCTCAGCGAACGTCACCTCCTGTCCCAAGACGGGCTGCGGCCGGAATGCGGTCGCCAGCAGAAGGATAGAAATGCCGATGCCACATCGTGCCCCCCGGCTCCAACGCGACCCTTTCCATTCGCTGCCCATGGGTACTCCTCCCTTATAGGGTATATCTAGCGGCTAACCGTAACTTCCACATACGCGTTTGTCCAGCAACAGTGCTGGACCAGGGCGGCAAGCGCCTCGATCGCGGTGACCCTGATCATGTACTCTCCGGGCTCCTCGAACGTCGCCATCGTCGTTACCTCGCCCCCGCCCTCGCCGACCTCTGACATCGGCGGATTGAACTCCACGTCGGCCGGCCCCTTGTGCTCGAACCAATAGACTAAGCCACCCGCTCGGGACAGCGGGTCCACCCAGGCGCTCAATCGCACGGGTTGCCCCACGGTGGCGCTCATCGAGCCTGCGATGACCTCGGACCGCCCACGAACCTCCGGCCCCGTCTGATCGAGAAGCCTAACGGCTGCCGCTTCGGGGCCGTTGGTAGTGGCCTCGAGATTCTCGACCGCGTACGCTTCCCGGGTGATCCTTCCCGGGACCCAGAGCGCATTTCCGTTGAACCGCAGCGTCCACACCACATCCTGATTTCCGAAATCCGCCGGAACTCGCACACTGAATACGGACTGATGCCTTTGATTTCTCTGTGCCCGCTCTCTCCCCTCCGGAGGCGCCGGCATGAAGTACGTCGGCTGCATCCCATCGAATTCCCTGGGCTCGATGAAGTTGTCGGGTCCGAGCGGGATGTGGAACGCCTCCTCGGTGTTCAAATTGAGGTAGCTGAAGGAGAGACCGAAGGTGCCGTCCTCGTTCGGATACCAGCCCTCAAAAACTGGAATGACCGGCTGACCGGACGGACGGAGCGTAACCGGGTTGTACTGGTAGGGTATCTGCCCCCACAGCTCGTCGAACGCCTCCATCTGCCCCCCAAATCGCTCCTCCTGTCCGTGGAGTGGGAACAGCGGTGCCGCAGTCAACAACCCCATTATAGCGACGTAAATCCCTCGCCTTTTCATCAGAACCCTCCTCCTGACTCTCCGCTGGGGGGCACAAGGCGGAAACTGCCCCAGTTCCAGCCCCCAAAACGGGGGGCATTCCAACTCGAGACCGCCTCCGAGCTCTACTGTGCCTCGAGTGGAGATCATGCACGGATCCCTCAGAAAACGCAACACGTCCGGGTCCCGAGAGCTGGACCCATCAAGCCCTATATATTCTCCCGACCTGGCTCATCGATGCTAGCCCTCACCTTCCCGAGTTCCGGGATCAGATCATCTCTCTCGGCCGGGCCTCCCGCGCTGCGAGAGGGCCGAAGTCCTAGTGATCGGTTCGACAGAGCGTGGATTGCTGCTTTCCCGTGAAAGACCACCGTGAAGCAGGGAACCAGAGTGGACTACTTGCTCGCTTCGGGATTCAGGTTCAGCTTGGGGCGGTGACCGATTGACTGGTCCGTATGGCCCCAACACAAAGGTACCGGAGGGAGAGATGCAAGAGAACCTCGTGGCGATCGTTTTGGTGTCTCTCCTAGCCGCCGCGCCGGTGTCTGCCCAGTACGGCGCGCAAGGCGGCGAATGGCGGTACTACGGCGGAGATTCCGGTAGCACGAAGTATTCGCCACTTGAGCAGATCAACGAAGAAAACGTCGAGAACCTGCAGATCGTCTGGAGGTGGAGAAGCGACAATTTCGGCCCGCGCCCGGACTTCAACCTGGAAGCTACCCCGCTCATGATTGACGGTGTGCTTTACACCACTGCGGGTTCGCGCCGAGACGTAGTCGCGATCGAGGGTGCCACGGGCGAAACCCTCTGGATGTTCCGCTACGATGAAGGCATCCGGGGGGAAAGGGCCCCGGTCCGGGTCAAGGTGACAGCCGCATTCTCCACGTCACGCCTGGCTATAATCTGATCGCCCTCGACGCAAGAACGGGTCGCCCGATTCCCAGCTTCGGCACGAATGGCGTTGTGGATCTGTTTCTGGAGCTTGACCAACCGGTCCCCGAGCCCGGTGAGATAGGCTGGAACTCGCCGCCGCTAGTCGTGCGGGACGTCGTAGTCGTGGGTGCCGCGCTGCAGAATTCGTCCGCGACGAGGGAGTTTCCCGCCGGCTTCGTGCGAGGGTATGACGTACATACGGGCGAGCGCGTGTGGATCTTTCATACTATTCCGCGGGCAGGTGAGTTCGGAAACGACACCTGGGAGGATGATTCCTGGCGATACACGGGCCATACGGGGGCGTGGGCAGCGATGTCGGCGGATGAGGAGCTCGGCTATGTGTATGTACCGACCGAGTCGGCCACGAATGACACCTACGGTGGACATCGCCCCGGGAACAATCTCTTTGCTGAGAGCCTCATCGCTCTTGATGCGAGCACGGGCCAGAAGATATGGCATTTCCAGCTTGTGCACCACGGCATGTGGGACTACGACGTTCCGACGGCGCCAAATCTCCTCGATATTACGGTGGATGGACGTGAGATCAGAGCCATTGCCCAGGTGACCAAGCAGGCCTTTACATATGTATTTGACCGCGTCACCGGTGAACCGGTGTGGCCGATCGTAGAACGGCCTGTGCCCCAGTCCGACGTACCGGGTGAAAGGACATCGCCCACCCAACCGTTTCCTACGAAACCGGCGCCCTTCGATCGTCAGGGGGTGACGCTCGACGACCTGATCGACTTCACGCCCGAGTTAAGGGCGGAGGCCGTCGAGATCGCATCGGACTACAAACTGGGTCCCATCTTCACGCCGCCGATCGTGGCCGGCGCAGATGGCTTGAGAGGCACCCTCAGGCTGCCGAACGTCCAAGGCGGAGCCAACTGGCAGGGAGCGGCGGTCGACCCGGAGACCGGCATGTTGTATGTTGCGTCTGGGACTTGGACGGGCGTTGCAGCAGTGACCGCCCCGGATCCCGAACGCTCGGAAATGGCGTACGTTCGTGGGGGCGTGGGTGCGGGGGTAGGCGCCTCGTGGGTGGGAGAAGGCTGCGGTGCATTCGGGCCGCAGGGGATCCCGATCGTCAAGCCGCCATGGGGACGCATCACGGCCATCGACCTGAATACTGGAGACCACGTGTGGATGGCACCGAATGGTGAGCCGCCCGACTGCATTGAGAACCACCCGGCGCTGCAGGGCGTGGAGCTATCGAATACTGGCAAGCCCGAGCGGTCCGGCATCATGGTCACCAAGACACTGGTTTTCGCAGGCGAGGGGAGCGGACTGCGATACGTTTCCTGGGCGGGTGGCCCGATTTTTCGGGCGTACGATAAGATGACAGGCGAGATCGTCTGGGAGTTCGAGCTGCCCGGGAATCAAACGGGAAATCCGATGACGTACATGATCGACGGCCGACAGTACATCGTCGTCGCCGTCGGCGCGAGGAACCAGCCCGCCGAGCTCGTAGCGCTGGCGCTCCCGTAGGACCGGGACCTGGCCCGGCGATGACAGAAGGCGAGCTATGCAGGTTCCGGCCTGCCGTCCGGCTCGGGATCCGGCTCTCGTTCCACACCCCCGCTCGAGTCCCCCTCGGGATCCGCGGCCGGGGGGTCCTTCTGTGGGGCTGAATCCGCGTCATCGGACGCGTCATCGCATTGAAGTTTCCCGCTCGGGCTGCCCGCCAGCACCGTTCCGAGACCCCCAGGGGAGCCCGTGGGGTTCCCATCCGACGTCGATCTTGCGCGGGGAGGGGGAGCCTCCCCACGTTGTCTTCGTTCCTACAAGCTAAGTTCGGCGCCGCCTCCTCGCCGAGGGGTCGCGGGTCGTGCGCGCGGAGGCAGTTTCTGCATCATGCGGACGAATCCGGCGCGCCCTTCCTTCCGCTGCAGGAGAACAATATGGAGATTGGACGCGAGCATCCGAGCACGATGATCCGGACTCTCCTTTCGAGGGTTGTCCTACCGGCGGTATTCGTCGGGCTTCTGGCACTTGCTGCCGGGGCACTGGCCGCCCAGGAAGCGCGGAATCCGGGCGAGTGGCTGTCCCACGGTGGCGATCTGACCGCTCAGCGGTACTCCCCCTTGGACCAGATCGACGCCTCCAATGTAGACCAGCTTGAAATTGCCTGGCGCTGGACATCCCGGAACTTCGGGCCGCAGCCCGAGAGTCAGTTCCGCGGAAGCGCCCTCATGGTGGACCGGGTTCTCTACGCCACTGCGGGGTTCCGCCGGGCCGCCGTGGCCATCGATCCTGTGACAGGCGAGACTCTCTGGATGCACCGCCTGGACGAGGGAGAACGGGGCCGGCTCGGACCGCGCGTCAACTCGGGACGGGGGGTAGCGTACTGGCGGCCGGAGAACGGGGAGGAGAACCCGCGGATCATCTATATTACTCCGGGCTATCACATGATGGCTCTCGATGCGAAGACCGGGGTCCCCGTACGGGAGTTCGGCGAGAGCGGGATCGTGGATCTCATGGACACCCTCCGCGAGCGGGAAGGGGTCGATCCGGTGGGGTTCATCGGCAACTCCGCGCCCCCCCTCGTAGTCGGAGACGTCCTCGTGGTGGGCTCCGCCCTCCACACGGGCTTTCGGCCACCGTCGCCGGCGAACATTCCGGGAGACATCCGGGGCTTCGACGCGCGGAGGGGCGAGTTCCTCTGGAGGTTCAACTCGGTTCCCGAGAATGGGGAGTTCGGAGCCGACACATGGGAGGACGGTTCCAACGAATACACGGGCAACGCCGGTGTCTGGACGACGTTCTCGGCAGACCCAGATCTGGGCCTAGTCTACCTTCCCACGGAGGCGGCCACGTCCGACATGTACGGCGGGCACCGCTTGGGGGACAACCTTTTCTCCAGCAGCCTAGTGGCCCTGGACGTGAATACGGGCGAGCGGGTCTGGCACTACCAGCTCGTCCACCACGACGTCTGGGACTACGATACGCCCACGGCCCCCATTTTGGCAGACATCGTTGTGGACGGCCGGGAAATTTCCGCCGTTGCCCAGATCACCAAACAAGGCTGGGTCTTCGTGTTCGACCGGGCCACGGGAGAGCCGGTCTGGCCCATCGTGGAACGGCCCGTCCCCTCCTCCGACGTTCCCGGGGAGAGGACATCCCCGACCCAGCCCTTCCCGACCAAGCCCCCGGCGTTCACTCGTCAGGGGGTGACGGTGGACGACCTGGTCGACTTCACCCCGGAGCTTCGGCGGCGCGCCCTGGAGGCGGTCGCGGACCTCAAGCTCGGTCCCCTCTTCACACCCGGGGTGGTCTCGGACCCGGAGAACGGCTACCGCGGCACCCTCATGGTTCCGAACGTCAGCGGGGGCGGCAATTGGCAGGGCGGGACCTACGACCCCGAGATGGGGATCCTCTACGTGGCCTCCCTGGAGAGCGCGTCGGTCATCGGCTTCGTGCCCGGAGGTGAGCCCTCCGGGATGCGGTACGTGGTGGGTACCGGCTTGGGTGCCCAGGTCGACGGAATTTCCCTTCTGAAGCCGCCTTATGGCCAGATCACCGCCATCGACCTGAACCGCGGAGAGATCGTCTGGCAGATGGCCAATGGTGATACGCCCGACGACATCGCGAACCACCCGCTTCTCCAGGGAACTGCCCTCCCCAGGACGGGCAATCTGGACCAGGCCGGTCTCCTGGCCACCCGCACCCTCCTCTTCTCGGGTGAGGGAGTCGGAGGAACACCCGCCTTTCGGGCCCACGACAAGGCCACAGGCGAGGTCCTAGCCGAGTTCGAGATTCCCGCGACGCAGACGGGAATGCCCATGTCCTATGTGGTGGACGGAAAGCAATATGTCGTCGTGGGCGTAGGCGACGGGGACACGCCCGCCGAGTTAGTGGCGTTCGCGCTCCCGTGATCCGGCAAGCGGAGCTGGGGCGCACGCGAACCCGGCGCCCCGCTCCGCTACCGAACAGGTGACCCGAGCACGGGTCGTGTCACTCCGCATTGGGATTCGTAATCCTCTCCGGATATTGAATCGGAAAACACGTGTTGTCATCGTTGATCTGATTCCCGCGAGGAGTGATACCCGTCGGAAAGGGAAGGCTCAAGCGTATCATATCTGCTAGCCGGGTCCCCTGGAGCCACAGCTCACGCTGGCGCTCCTCGGCTAGCTGGTCGCGGATCTCGGCCGGGTCGTTGCTGTTGAACTCCGGAAGACCGGGGTGGCCGTTGTCGACCCACGGCAGATCGCTTACCGTGGCGCGCAACTGGTTGATGATGTCCACCGCCGCCTGCCCACCCTCCACTTCCGCGATCATGAGCTGTGCTTCGCGCTTGCTGGCGAAGGGGATGCCTGCAGAAAGCGACGGATACTTAAGTTGCGACCAGTTTTCACTGGTGTTGTCGGGTCCGAGCGCGAGCCCTTCGAAAAAGACTTGCACCCTGGGATCCGGTACCCCAGCTACCTCTACATTCTGCCACCGCGGAGTCACCGTCACGACAAAGTCTCTGTTGTTGTATTCAAAGATCCGGTTACGGCGACGACTCGAGATCGTCGAGTATTCGGCGGTTCTCACAAAGCCTTCGTCGACTGCGCCCGCGTCTTGTAGCACCGCTGGGCCGTCACCCATGTTCAGGCTCGCCCTCGCCCGGCCCACGAGAGCCATGTTCCGAATCGAGCTGGAGCTCTGACCGGCAAGCTGCAGGGCGTCCGTAAAGAGCGACCGGGCACGGTTCCAGGCATCCGCGCGGGTCTCTCGCGGGCCCACGTCGATAAAGACTTCACAGAAGATCTCGCCGAGGTTGAGCATCGCGTAGCCCTCATATGCGCGGGCTCTCGCCAGGAGTATTTGTTTGTCAGGAACATCCTCATCGGCGAAGCTCTCGAGTAGATTCCCGGCCGTCGCCGCCTGAAATCGAACTGTTTGCCACATGAGCCATACGCCTGGGTACGTGGCATCGCAGTCGCCGTACTGCACAAAGTCCCCCACATCGTCCAGCCGGGCATCGTGGGGCCACCATCCCCGCAGTGTGGTTGAAGTATAGAAGTCTCCCACCCACAGGCCGGTCATAGCGATGGATGAGGCAAGTGCGCAATCAAAGTCGGCCTCAGCGCCGTCGACCAGCGTTTGGGCCAGGCGCGGATCGTTAAGATCATCCGCAACCAAACTTCCTGGCAGGTCCGCATCCAGAAGTCCCTCGCAAGCGATCAGCGGCAGCATGAGACAGATGGCGCCTGCGAAGCAGACGCGTCGTCCCACGATCCGCTCTCCTGACCGCCTTCTGAAAGTCCTTCGTCTGATTTTGCTCATTTCTTTTATCCTAAAGCTCCGCAAAGTAATCAAGTGAACGAATTCCGATAGTTCCGACAGGCTGCATCACTCAGAACGAGGCATTCAGCTTGAGGGTAAGGGTTCCTGGCGGAGGCATGACCCCGGCGCTTACGGCCCCTGGCTGGTCCTCGGCCCACCATTTGGGCCGCTCCGGGTCTCCGATTGGGTAGTCACTGATGAGCGTTTTCTTGCTTTCCTGCCAAAGAAGAGCAAGGTTCCCGGCCGAAACGGCTACGGACGCCCGGCTCGCTCCGATCAGCTCCGCCACCGCCCCCGGAAACACATACTGCGCTCCGACCTCCCGCAGCCTCGCGAACCCGGCGTTGTAGAAGCCGAGAGGCCCCCTAGCTATCCCTTGCCCCCCACGGTGGGCCTGAGCGATCGGGTTTTCTAAGGTGTTGGCGACCTCGGTGTTCCTCCAGCTCGTCATCCGTGCGTTGATATCCTCTCTAGTAATCATATGGCCGCCCAGAGCGGAGATATTGGCGTAAAGATAGACGTCTCCGATCTGAAGCGAGGGGGTGACAGTCAGCTGCCAAGTCGGCTCAGCGTTTCGACCGTAGTAGACAAGGGGAGCATCGGAGCAATCAACCGCTGGACCACCCGGCAGATAACCTCCACCACTCGCAATCCCGCCATCACACAAGACGTTCTTCAGGGCACCGCTGTTGCCCGAGACGAACTCCGCATTGACAACCATTCGCTCGTGTTGTCCCGTCAGGGGAAATCCCTCGACAGCGTATCTGGTTCGACGGAAAGCAAGTCTGTCTAGCCCCTCGCCCAGGTCGTCGACCCTGTTCTCCATGGTGGCGAACACCACGTCGAGGCGACCGGAGATGCCTTCACGCCTCACGAGCTCCGTGCCGACCGATAGCTCGTTCCCCCAGCTGCTGAGCTGCCCGACGTTGACGAACTGACTTCCCGGAAAGCCGGCGGAGGGAGCAACCGGCCGACGAACGATCGCGTCCTTTGTAGTCCGCTGGTACCGAGTGTAAGTCACCTCCACCCGCTCATCCCAGAGGGTCGCGTCGAATCCCAGTTCGAGCTCCTCACCCCTCTCCGGACCCAGGTCGGCGTTACCGAACTCGGCTGGCGTCAGGACAGGCCGATCCCCAACCCCCGCCACGGAAGTGTACAGACGCTGCGCGGCAAATACGTCCGGCTGGCGCCCCGCGGCTCCCCATGCCCCCCGAAGTCGGAACTGGTTCACAAGGTCGAAGTCCCAAAACGGTTCTTCGCTCAACACCCAGGTCGCGCTCACCTTGGGATAGTAAGCTGCATCGTAGTCGGTACCGAACGCGCTGTTGTCGTCTCCACGAAGGGCCGCGGTCAGAAAGATCCGCTGATCCAAGTCGAACTGCTGCTGCACGTAGAGGCCCACCGTGGAGTTCTCCAGAAAATCGCCATCGGATTCGGTGCTGGCCGCCGCCGAAAGCGTGGTCAGAGGCCGGCTCACGAACTCCTCACCACTCGCCTCGGTGGTCACCAGCTGCTTTCGGTAATACTGGAATCCCACGGAAGTAGCGGAGTTGATGCGATCAGTGAGGGCGAGCGATACTGTCCCGGCATAATCCACGGTGAGATTTTGTGTCTCTTCCCTGCGGACGTCGATCTGGCCCCGACCAGTACTTCCCCACGTTCCAGCCGGAAAATTCTCCTGGCGGAAGATGAGGTCGTTGTTGACCTGGTCAGTGAAATCGGTCCCGACCACCGCACGGCTCGTGAACCAGTCCCTCGGCTGGTAGTTCGCCTGCAGACTCCAGGTGTTGCGATGGACCTCGACAATGTCCCGTAGGCCGGAATGCCACTCCTCCGGAGGCCGTGACTTGAACCCACGCCGAAAAGAATCCAGCCCGCCGGCATAGGCGCTTGAGGCAGCACTCCCGGCGACAATGTCCGAATAGATGTTTCCGGCCTTCCCTGTCTCACCGGAGAGATACGAGGCGTCAAGATCCAGCGTGAGCTGATCGCTTGCGACGACCGTGAGTGCCACTCGGGACCTGGTTCTCCTGTCCCAACTGGTCGGGAGGATACCCGAGTCGTTGTTCCGATTGATGGAAGCGAAGTAGCGGAATACATCCGAGCCACCCTGGGCGGAGATGTTGTATCGCTGAAGCAAGCCGTAGTCGAAGATCGGGCCGTTTCCCAGATCGAGCTCTTGCTGATAAAGGTGGTGACTGAGCACCTGGCCCGTAGTCGGGTGGGTCCCGAAGTTCGTGGGGAGCTCTTCCAGGGGATTTCGGAACCACACCGTTCCGAGCTCCGCCGTAGCATCAAACCTCACCGCTCCCGCCTGCCCTCGCTTCGTGATAATCTGGATGACCCCGTTGGAGGCCTCAGTCCCATATAGCGTGGCCGCAGCGGGGCCTTTGATCACTTCGATGCTCTCAATATCGTTGGGATTGATATCGTTGAGCCGTGATATCGTCCCGGACGTCCTGGAGCCTCCGGCCTCGAGCGAATGGTCGCTGTTCATCCGAATCCCGTCCACGAACACAATCGGATCATTGGCAAGGCCCACGCTCTGCGATCCGCGAATTCGTATCGCGCCGGCGTCCAGGCCGGCCAAGCCGCCACCTCCTCCAGAGAGCAACATCACCCCTGGCAGCCGGGTCCCGAGCATGTCTTCTACATGTGACACTGGACGCACCTCAACGAGAGCCGCTGCGTCCAAGCGCTCCACCGCGTTTCCGATCGCTCGGCGCTGGGTCCCGCCGGGCGTTCCGGTGACGACGACCTCGTCCAACTGGAGAGCCGCCGCGACCAGATCGAAGTTCACTACCACGGTCTGGTTGGCCCCCACCGTCACCTGTTGGGACACTGTGCGATAGCCAATCCTCTCCGCAACCAGCGTATGGGTACCGGCAGGCACATTTTGAAGCGAGTATGAACCATTAGGTTGGGTGACCACCCCGAGGTCCAGCTCGGCGATGAAGACCTGGACCGCGGGCAAGGGTTGGCCCAGCTCGACGGTTTGAACCTGGCCCGTCACCACCCCCTGCCCTTGAAGAGACAGCGGAGCGAAAAACAAAAGGAACACCGAGGTTGCAGTAGCGATGAATCTCATATCGCCTCCTTAAAGTCTGGGGCCAAAACCACCGAAGATTCTCCTCCGCCTACGGATCCCCTCTCTCTCCTGAGGCCGGAGGAAGGACACGTCCTGCCTCCCAACCTATAGGTAGCTAGACACCGCATTGCAAGAGTCCGGTCCTGGGTGAGCCGGAGACGGTCCCCGATCTCGATGTCTTTCCACCGGCGTATTCCGCGGCATAGCCGTTTCCTGAGGCGGCGCCGAGTGGTCCGATTGTATGGAGAATGACGTCTTTCGCGCCGACCCAGGGACCGCGAGCGTAGCCACCAACGACCGAAGTCTCTCAGAGAGCCTCCTAGAGCTTTCTAGAGGGCCTTGCTTCCGCTCGCATCCTATGGTCAGCTCCTACGACAATCCCTTGAAGCGTCTGAGTGCTGAGATCCACTGCCGTAGCTGCCTTCACGATGAATGGAACGTCCCGATCGAGCAGGTGGACACGGCGTTTGACAGGGCTACGCGCGAGCGTCAGAGTTAGATGACCGTGTGCTGATCTATCTGGGTGATCGTCGCTGCATAGAGGATTGACCAGGAGAGCATCATGAAACAGACGAGGGTCCAGGATTGGCTGCGGCGGGTTGCAGGGGGAGCGGCACTGGCAGGGCTGGGACTGCTGCCTTCCGAGGGAATGGCTCTGTCTGTGGGTCAAATCGGCCGCCCCGAGGTGCCCGCTGCGGCACAACGGACGGACGATCCCGTCACATATGCCAAGGACGTCGCCCCGATCCTCCAGGCGAACTGCCAGGTCTGCCACAGGCCGGGCGCGGTTGCCCCGATGTCGCTGCTGGAATACGAAGAGGTACGAGCCTGGGCGCCCCGTATCAGGGAGCGTGTGGTGAATCGCATCATGCCCCCGTGGCACATTGACAGGACGGTGGGAATCCAGGAGTTCAAGAATGACGTATCGCTCACCGACGAGGAGATCGAGACGATCGTCGGATGGGTGGATGCGGGGGCACCGCTGGGCAGCCCTGCGGATCTGCCACCGCAGATGGAGTGGCCGGACTATGAAGAAAGGTGGGCGTATGAAGACGTGTTCGGCCGGCCGCCGGACCTCGTGATCCGGTCGGAACCATTCACGGTTGTTGCCAACGGAATGGACCAGTGGCCACATCCGAGAGCACAGGTGACAGGGCTCATGGAACCGCGGTGGATTCGGGCGGTTGAGGTCAAGCCCGCGGACCCGGCGACTCGGTATGTCTTCCACCACGGAAACCCCTCCCTCGAACAGGGTGGTGTGAGGACGGGACTCGTGAATTCGGCTGTTGGGAAGGAGGGAGATATCTACCCAGAGGATGCCGGCAGGCTGATCGAGCCGGGGGCGACGGTAGACTTCGGGATGCACTTCTTCCCATTGGACGAAGACGTGGAAGCTGTCATGGAGCTGGGCCTATGGTTCTACCCTCTGGACGAGGAACCTGAGTTCGTAACACCAGGTGAGGCGCTGTTCAGAGCCGATGCTGGCTACAAGGTGCGAGCCAATGATCTCCTCATTCCGCCGCATGGTACCGCGATGCTTCAGGGCGTTCGGGTGCTGGACCGATCGGCCAGGATCCACAGTGTGCGCGGGCATATGCACCTACGTGGAAAGTATCAGATGCTTGAGGCTCTCTACACGGATGGTCGAAGGGAAATCCTGAGCAAGGTCAACTGGGAGCACGGCTGGCATACCACGTTCCTATACGAGGATCACGTGCAGCCGCTGCTGCCCAAGGGGACGACGCTCATCGTCACCTCGTGGTTCGACAATACTGCGGATAATCCCCGCAACCCAGATCCTGACCAGTGGGTCGTCTTTGGCAAGCGGACGGTCGATGACATGTCACACATGTGGATCGGCATCACCTACTTCGACGATGAGGAAGCGTTCGAGAGGCTGGTAGCCGAGCGGGAGCAGCTACTGCGTGAGCGGCGGGTCACACTGAGGTAGAGCGGGAATCAGGACGCAATGAGGAAGCGGGATATCATGAAAGGGCGTCTTTTCGCCGGAATCCTAGTTGGTGGGCTTCTCGCGGCTGGCTGGTTGCCACTTGCGGCCCAGCATCCGGTTGAGGGGACGGAGTGGGGCCTGGCCAATCTGCGACCTTCCGGTCAGCCTGTGATCCCCATCTTCGAGGGTTGGTACCGGAACGGGGACCGGACGTACGACCTCTGCTTCGGGTACTTCAACCTGAACACCGAAGAGGCGATAGATATCCCGCTGGGGGCGGACAATTTCATCGAGCCGAGTCGCCTCGACGGGGGTCAGCCGACGCACTTTGAGCCGGTGCCAGGCGAAAGGTACCCCGAGTACCAGCTTCGCAGGCCTCATTGTGTCTTTACCGTAACCGTACCTGAGGATTTTGAGACTGAGCGGGTGATCTGGACGCTCCGGTTGCAGGGCCGAACCTACTCCGTTCCGGGGCATCTGACGGCATCTGCATACGTATTGGACGAACCCGACGTGGCAGCGACCGGAAGAACCGCGCCCCTGCTCAGGTTCGAGCCAAACGGCCCCGAGGGACGGGGCCGGAGCGGACCTGGCCCCTGGGGCGGAATCACTGCGGAGACGCGTACCGTAGCGGTGGGTGATCCGCTGACGCTCACTGCGTCGGTCCGGGCTCCACCCCATGGAGACCGGGATACGTGGTGGTTGGGGTGGTGGACCTACCAGGCGCCGCCGGACGGTACCGTGATCTTCAGCCCCAAGCACGTGGAGGTGTATCCGCCGGAGGACACCGGCACGACGACGGTGACATTTGGCCGACCTGGGCGGTACGTGCTGCTCGTGCAGGCGATAGACTGGCCCACGGGCTCGATTGAAGGCTTCTGGTACCACTGCTGTTGGACGAACGGTTATGTGGAGGTTGTGGTGACCGAGTAGGCTTCTCATCCGCCAACCGACGTAGCTCCGATAGTTCCCATCAGGTGCCTCGAGCTTTTGCTAAGGCGCCCCCGTCCTCGGGTCACCGGTCGATCTGCTTGCGCTTCTCAAGCCCAGGAATGAACCGCTGCACGCTGCCGCTCACCATCAGCCTGCTTCTTCTCGCGGTGGGCTGGGGATGCACATACGACCCTATGGGCCCGACCGAGGCCCCGTTCTGCAGCAGTCTACCCGCTTCGGCCGTCGCGACGTTTGAGGATGCCAAGCTGGAGGAAGCGGTTAGGGCTGCAATCTCGGTGGGTGCGCAAGAGGGTCTTACCTGCAGCCTGGTATCTGAGCTAACCGCATTACTTGCGTTCGAGGCCGGGATCACGAGCCTGATGGGAATCCAGAATCTCCCGAGCCTGATGACCCTCGACCTCACCCGCAACTCGATCCGCGACATCAGCGCGCTGACCGGGCTCACGAACTTGACGGGCCTTGACCTCACCTTCAACTCGATCACCGATATCAGCGCCCTCAGCGGGCTCACGAGCCTGATGGCCCTGTTCCTCGGAGCCAACTCAATCACCGACGTCAGCTCGCTAGGCGGGCTCACGACGCTGACATTCCTCGACCTCGCCTTCAACTCGATCAGCGACATCAGGGCGCTCAGCGGGCTCACGAGCTTGAGGGGCCTGTCCCTTGGCGCCAACTCGGTCACCGACATCAGCGCCCTCAACGAGCTCACGAGCCTGACGGACCTCTTTCTCTTCAACAACTCCGCCCTTACTAACATCCAGCCCCTGCTGGACAACCCCGGGCTCGGAGCGGGCGACAGAGTCGACCTCCAGTCTACGAGCGTCAGTTGCCTGGACGTGGCCGCGCTGCGAGCCAAAGGCGTAGTGGTTGTCTCCGATTGTTCGTGAGGGCAGGAATCGACACAGAATCGAACGACATTATGTGGGGTTCCGAGACTGAGGCCCGTAAGATGCGGACCCAAGGAATAGGTCGGTTGGCTGATTCGGCCATTGCTTCTCAGGGCTAAAGGAGGCCGCTGAGCGAGGCGCGAGGCTGAGGTCCACCAATGCAGATCTCGATCCGCCGCGCAGATCCGTCAGATGTACAGTTCGTTCACGCGATTTTGCTCGAAGCCGCGCGTTGGCTTGAGGCTAAGGGCGAGGCGATGTGGCAGGAGGACGAAGTATCGGTCGACAGCATCGCGAAGGATGTGGACGCCCGATTGTTCTATGTCGCGGAGTGCGACGGGGTGCCGGTCGGGACCGTAAAGCTTCAGCTCACCGATGAGTTGTTCTGGCCCGATGTCCGACAGGACGAATCCGTCTTCATCCACCGTTTGGCCGTACACCGCAATCACGCCGGAGGGGGAGTGTCCACCGCACTCCTTCGCTGGTCCGTGAACCAGGCGGCGGCCCTCGGAAGGCGGTATCTGCGATTGGACTGCGAGGCGTCACGGCCTAAGCTAAGACGTGTCTATGAGCGATTTGGCTTTCAGTGGCATAGCGACCGCCAAGTGGGGCCGTACTATGTCGCTCGGTATGAGTTTCCGATCGAGCTGCCCTCTTAGGGATCGTGGGCCCGGAGGCGCTCGTGCGTTCACGGAATCCTAAGAGGAGCGGCAGTAGACTTCGGGCAATCGAGTCGATCCCGCGATGAGAATCGTTCGGGTGGTGAAGTCGTTCAACTGGCATTGGGCGGGAGGTCGGCCACTCCTCTTTGCCGTGACCGTCGTGGTCGCCGCAGCCGTCAACTGGCTGGGTGGGCTCATCGTCAACACCGCAAGGCTCCCGATCTTCGGAGACACGATAGGTACGGCTCTGGTCGGTGCCCTGTTCGGGCCACTCGCCGGAATCGTGACCGGAATCGTCAGTAACCTAGGGGGCGCGGTATATAACCCACTATTACCGTGGTTCGCGATGACGGCCGCCGCAGTCGGTTTCTTCGCAGGCATAGCGGCAGGTCTTGATCTGATCAGACGGCCGTGGTGGGCCGTCCTTTTCGGGGCAGCGACCGGTTTCGTCACGGCGGCCATTTCTGCGCCGATCAGCGCCGCGGTCTCGGGCGGAGCGAACCCAAGCGGCCTATACTCAGTGCTCGTGGCCACTGCGAGGACCCAGGGGCTTACCGTTTTCCAATCGACCTACTTCGCCAGCCTAGCGACGGATCCACTCGACAAGGCGGTCACCTTCGGAGTCGTGTCGGCGATCGTCCTACTCCTCCCAAGAAACCTCAGGTCGAGGTTTCCCGGGGCTCGACATAGGTCAGCGAAAGTCGACTAACGTTGGAGAAGCCGGCGGCTGCCGCACGATCGTGACTCTCCACCCCTTATCGAAGCTATCGCTCGTATCGGCCCTGGCCGTCGGAGCCTTCGTCCTATCGACCAGTGCCAGCGGCGGCGTGCTCGCCGCCCTAGTACTCTGCGCAACCGTGTGCGGCGTGCCATATAGCTTCATCAAGGGCCTTGGGACCCTCTCCTTACCCTTCGCACTTTCCCTCGTACTCATCGGAGCTGCGGGCCCTTCAGAAACCGCGGTTTGGTGGTCGATCGGACCTCTTGCGTTCGGTCCAGACCAGACATCTTGGACGCTGGCCATCCTGTTGAGAGTCATGATCCTGATCGGCGCCGTCCAGCTCTTCGTGCTCACGACGCGCCCGGATGATTTCAACACGGCTCTCGTCCAGACCGGAATGGCGAAGACCCTTGCGTACGCCTTCACCGCCACAGTCGGATTCGTGCCTCATCTACGGGCCCGGATAGGGGATGTGCGCGATGCCCAGATTTCCAGAGGCGTGCGGTTCAGGCGAGGATCCCCAAGGGCGCTAAGCCCGATCGGACCACTTCTGCTTTCTGCGTTGGAGGAGGCGGCAGATCGAGAGATCACTCTCCTGGTCCGCGGCTTCGGTATACCGGGCCGCCCCACCGCGCTGAACCCTGTTTCGTGGAAACGTACCGACACGGCCACCGCCCTCGCGGCTCTACTGGCGACCCTCTTGTCAATCCTTTGGATACCGCTGGGCCTGTGATCGCCCAAGGAGCGGACCTCACCTTCACCTACGCCGAGAACGAGGCGCCTGCTGTCTCGCCAACCTCATTTGAGCTAGTGCCAAACAGCGTCACCGCGATCACCGGTCGAAATGACAGCGGCAAGACGACGCTCCAGCGCGTCCTGGCAGGGCTGGCTCCGGCAGTGTTTCGAGGCGATGTCGGGGGCAGAGGGCAGGTTCTCGGCTCGCCACTTCCACTGTTGGATGGGCCTCCAACCGACGCCGGAGTGCTCACCGATAGCGCCGCTACGCAGCTGACAGGGCTGAAGACTACTGTTGCCGGCGAGGTGGCGATATCGCTCGAAAACCGGGGCTGGTCCGAAGAGAGGATCCGCTCTCGCCTTTCCTTTCTGCTCCCGCGACTTCGACTCGAGCCACTCGCCGAGCGCTCACCTGACAGGCTTTCTGGTGGAGAACTTCAGAGGGTCTTGATCGCAGCAGCGATCGCCCATGCGCCTCGGCTCGTCCTCATGGACGAGCCGGGACTTCACCTGGATCCGCAGACTCGACAGGCCTTGCGTAGCATCCTGACACAGGAAGCAGAGGACGGCTGCGCCATCCTGCTGACCTTCCCAACGGATGACGAAGCGAGAGATGCAGGGGCGGAAAGCTCGATCAGGCTGCCGCCGCGGGGCCACCACCTCACCCCCACGTTCGGTTCAGATGTCCTCTTCCCCCGAGGGGATGACAGGGAGCTCCTCTCCTTCCACGATGCCTCCTTCGCTTATCCCGGTGGGACCCGAGCGGCCGCGAATCTGAACCTGCGCACCCACCGTGGTGAGGTGGTGGGGTTGACCGGAGCAAACGGGTCAGGGAAGACCACGCTCGCGCGGCTGGCGCTCGGGCTCTTGAGACCCGACTCGGGTCGCATCAAGGTCCGGGGACGCGACACACGAACCGCTCGGGCTAGTAGCGTTGCCCACGACATCGGGCTCGTGTTTCAGAATCCGGCGGATCAACTCTTCCATGGATCCGCGTGGAAGGAAGTCTCTTTCGGCCCCAGGCTCCGCAGATGGAACCCCTCAGAAGTGGAGCAATTGGCGGCTACCGCTCTCGAGGCGACGGGTCTCTTCCACCTAAGAGAAACCAACCCGCGCGACCTGGGCGGGTCCAAAAGACGCCTTCTCTCCCTGGCCTGCATGCTTGCCAGCAGACCTTCCCTCCTGATTCTGGATGAGCCGACGGCTGGGCTGGATGACACTGAGCGCGAAGTGGTGGGCCAGATCGTACGTGAGTGGGCTCGTCAGGGAGGAGGCGTGCTGGCCGTCTCCCATGACTTAGAATGGGCCCAGCTGAACTGCGACTACCTTCTTCGAATGGAAGGCGGGGTGCTCGACCGATCGTGATGTAGCCCGAATTTGCACCCGCCCCTAAGCACGACACCCGATCGACTGGGGGGCCGTAGCAAGTCGGCATGGGGACCCTTCCGTGCGACACAGCGAAGAGCCAGTTTTCTTCCTTACAGCACCCGTTTATCGGTGCGGGCAAAAGCTCGCCGCGAAGTCACGCGCTCTTCCTTCTAACTGAGCCGGAGTGAACTCTTCCGTGGTTCGTATCGGAGGAATCGAGTCGGGAAGCATTGCTGAAGAGCTTGCTCTAAGCATTGGGACCCGGATCGTCCGAATAAATGGAGAACGCGTTCGCGATGCGATCGACCTGACGTTTCTACAGGCCGAGCCGCATCTGGAGATCGAGACGGTCGACCCGGAGGGAGTCCGCACGATCTTTGAGATCGCCAGCGGTGCGGACGACCTTCTCGGCATTCAGGCCGAACCCGACAAGATTAGGGAATGCGCCAACGAGTGCGTATTCTGCTTTATCGACGGCAATCCCCCTGATGTCCGTGAAAGTCTTTGGGTTAGAGACGATGATTTCAGGCTTTCCTTTACCTACGGAAGTTATGTCACGCTGACTAACCTGGGTCCGCGTGGGCTTCAACGCCTCGTGGACCAGCGCCTGTCGCCGGTCTATGTGAGCGTCCACGCCACGGAGCCCGCTGTCCGCACCGCACTGCTGAGGAACTCGCGGGCAGGCCTTATCATGGACCACCTCCGGTTCCTGACCGACCACGGTCTCGAGGTTCACACGCAGATCGTCTTGTGTCCTGGCTGGAATGACGGCCCTCACCTGGACCGCACCATCGAAGCTCTCTATGGACTGGGGAGTGGAATCCGTACCCTTTCGGTAGTCCCAGTCGGCCTTACGAAATACAACCTGAATCGTCCCGTACGACTGCTGACTCGGGGAGAGGCCTCCGCCGCCCTTTCCCAGGTCGACAAAGCCCGCGCGCACTCGCGCAGCGAGAGGGGATATGGCTGGTGTTACGCTGCGGACGAGCTGTTCCTCACTGCCGAGCGGGAGCTGCCGTCCGTTGAGTACTACGATGATTTGGCACTGACCGAAAACGGGGTGGGAGCCGCCCGACATTTCCTTGACGTTTTCGAGCAAGGGATAGACGGCGTCCCCCAGCTCCCTCAGAACCGCCTTCGGCTATTCACTGGGCGATCGATGGAGCCGTTTCTCGCGGACCTTTCCGAGCGCCTCGCGGCGGCAACCGGTGCGGAGGTCCACGTGCGGAGCGTGCGAAATCAGTTCTACGGCGACACCGTTACGGTGGCCGGACTACTCGCAGGTCGTGATCTACTTGGGGCTGTAACGGACCCATGTGAGCGAGATATGGTGATGATCCCGTCCGAAGCGCTCAACCAGGACGGACTCTTTATCGATTCGATCTCGCTCGACGCCTTCCGCCGAGAGCTTTCTCCAGCGCGCGTGGTGCCCGGCTACGAAATCACCGAAGCGCTCAACAATTTGTGAGCCGACGATTACCGGTCGTGGCCGTGGTGGGACGCCCCAATGTGGGAAAGTCCACCTTCTTCAACCGCGTGCTCGGTCATCGGGCAGCTATCGTGGATGACCGACCTGGAGTGACCCGGGATCGAAACTTCGCCCACGCCGATTGGGCAGGCGCCGAGTTCTTCCTCGTGGATACGGGAGGAGTGATCGAGGGAAGCGACGAGCCACTCGAACGACTCGTGCGAGACCAAGCGTTGGCGGCAGTGGACGAAGCCGACCTGGTCTTGCTCATGGTCGACGGCAACGAGGGTGTTCATCCCCTTGATGAACGGCTTTCCGACGTCGTCCGCGACTCGGGGCGTTCGATCATCGTCGTCGCAAACAAGATCGACAATCTGGCCACCGATCAGGCCCACCACGACTTCTGGCGCCTCGGACTCGGGGAGCCAGTTCCGGTGAGCGCCATATCGGGGAAGGGATCTGGCGACCTGCTCGACCTGGTCGTCTCCAAGCTTCCTACGGCGCCTGGCGGGGAGGAGGAGGCCGATCTTCGGGTTGCGGTACTAGGCCGTCCTAACGTCGGCAAGTCGTCGTTCGTCAATCGGCTCTTCGGAGAGGAGAGGGTCGTCGTCACCGACACACCTGGGACCACTCGGGATCCGGTCGACTCGGTGCTCCCCTATCATGGCCAGCGCCTCGTATTCGTGGACACCGCCGGGCTTCGCCGCCACTCCCGCGTGCAGGAGTCGATCGAGTATTACTCTGCGCTACGCACTCACCGGGTCATCCGCGAAGCCGATGTCTGCCTGGTTCTCATCGAGGCGCCTGAAGGACTTCTTAACCAGGACCTAAAGATACTGGAAGCCGCCTGGGACGCCGGATGCGGGGTCGTACTCGGGATAAACAAGTGGGACCTGGTGGAAAAGGACCACCGCTCCGCACCGGAGTTCGAGAAGACGATTTGTGCGCGAGCCCCTTTCCTAGAGGGCATCCCTCTGCTCTTCCTCTCTGCCATCACCGGGCAACGGGTGAGAAAGAGCCTTGATCTCCTGCTCGAGGTTGCGGAAGAGCGTCGAAAGAGGGTCTCAACACCCGAGGTCAACGAGGTCTTGGAAAGATTGGTTCGACGTCAACCGCCCCCGCATTCACGTGGACGCCAGGTGGGGCTCCGGTACGCTACCCAAGGGGAGATAGAGCCCCCGACCTTCCTGATCTTCTCCAATCTGCCGCGCGAGGTTCCTACACACTACGTTCGTTTCCTCCAGAACGGATTTCGAGCCGCTTGGGGCTTCAGGGGCTCTCCGATCCGCATTCGTCTCAGGGAATCCAAGTCCAAACGAGGGCGTGCCTCTTGAGCACCCAGCTCCTGCTCATCACACTAATCACCCTTGCGTACGTGGTGGGAGCCACCCCCACTTCGCACTGGATAGCGCGGGCTTTTTACGGAATGGATCTGAGGAAGGAGGGAAGTGGAAACCTCGGGACTACGAACACCTACCGAGTGCTCGGGTGGAAGGCGGCGACTCCTGTTATTCTGATTGACACGCTGAAGGGATGGGCACCGACGGCGCTCTTTCCTGCCGCGATTCCGGACGCCGCATCGGATTGGGCACTCGCGTACGGAGCCGCCGCAGTGCTTGGTCACGTGTTCTCGTTTTGGATCGGGTTCAGTGGAGGGAAGGGAGTCGCGACCAGTGGTGGTGTCTTCCTCGCGCTGGCCCCCTGGGCTGTCTTTATCGGATTGGGGGTCTGGTTGGGCTCCGTTCTCACGACAGGATACGTGTCCCTCGGCTCCGTTCTGGCGGCTGTCACTCTCCCGATCGCGGTTCTCATGACGCCTCACGGGGGAGGACCCTCCCTCCAGCTTTTCACCGTCGCCCTCGCGGCCTTCATCGTCTGGGCACATCGAGGAAACGTGCAGCGCCTCCTACGCGGTGACGAGCGGCGATTCAGGAGAAGGAGCAAGGGATGACGGAGGGACAGGGCGTTGTCGAGGCCGCAGTGGTGGGGGCAGGAAGTTGGGGAACCGCCATCGCCCACCTACTTCACCGCAATGGGCACCGGGTGCGCCTTTGGAGCTACGAGAAGGACGTGGTTGAATCAATCCGCGAGACCGGGGAGAACCAGAGCTATCTCCCAGGAGTTGTGATTCCGCATGGGGTCTTGGTGTCCAGTGAGATATCTGAAGTCGTGTCGGGTGCCCGGCTCGTGGTTTCCGTTGCTCCAGCGCAGTTTGTCGGCCGTGTCATGCAGGAGGCGGCCTCTCATATCGACCCGAACGCGCTCGTCGTAAGCGCCTCGAAGGGAATCGAGATCGAGACCCTCCGACGCATGGACGAGGTTCTCGGAGAGATTCTTCCGGGGTCCATTGTAGAGCGGCTTGTGGTGTTGTCGGGCCCGTCCTTTGCGGCCGAAGTCGCGAGGGGGCAACCCACAGCAGTCGTTGCCGCTAGTGAAGTGCCCGCAGCTCGCCTCGAGGTGCAGCGCTTCTTTCGGTCACCGACTTTTCGGGTGTATACGAATTCAGACGTCGTGGGAGTCGAGCTCGGGGGGGCGCTCAAGAATGTTATCGCCCTGGCTGCAGGCGTCTGCGCAGGGCTCGAGTTCGGGTACAACACGCAGGCGGCGGTTCTTACCCGGGGACTCGCCGAAATCACTCGCCTGGGGGTCGCAATGGGGGCTCAAACCTCCACCTTCTATGGTCTAGCCGGGATCGGGGATCTGGTCCTGACGTGCACGGGGCGACTCTCGCGGAACCGGACCGTCGGAGTGCGCCTCGGACAGGGCGATGCTCTCGAGGCGATATTGTCTGAGATGAAGGCGGTAGCCGAGGGTGTCCGGACGACCCCCGCAGTGCACGCGTTGAGCAAACGCTTCGGGGTCGAGATGCCGATCGTCGATCAAGTTTACGCGATTCTCGAAGAGGAAAAGGACCCATTGAGCGCAGTCCAGGAGCTGATGCTCAGGGATCCCAGATCGGAGTCGGATAGTAATGAGGGCCACCCGGAATCATCCGGAGACGGTACACGATAGTCCAAATTAGAGAGGCACGAATGTCCCAGGAGCCAATCGTCAAGAAAGCCTACTACTCGATCGGAGACGTATGTGAGCTTACGGGAATCAAGCCCCACGTTCTCCGCTACTGGGAGACACAGTTCTCGGCATTGAATCCTACGAAGAACCGAGCGGGGAATCGGGTCTATCGGCCCAAGGAGGTGGAGCTCATCCACCTTCTCAAGCGATTGCTGTACGACGAGAGGTACACGATCGCTGGGGCCAACCGCAGAATCCAGGAAGGCCGCAAGGCTGGAGCTCTGGCAGAAGAGCGACAAAAAGCACTCACACCTGAGGTACTGAGCGGAATGAAGGAGGAGCTCGAGCAGCTCAAGGAACTCCTCACCCTCCCGGCCGAGGATGGGCCCGTCTGAAGATGCGGATTCTCTGCACGAACGATGATGGTTTCCTTGCAACCGGGCTCAGGGTGCTCGCGTCGGCGGCCGAAACCCTCGGGTCGGTCACGGTGGTGGCTCCGGACCGGGAGCAAAGTGCAACGAGCAACGCGCTCACGATACATCATCCGCTTCGCAGCCGAAGGTCATCGGATGGTGCCCTCGTCGTCGACGGGACACCGACGGACTGCGTGATTCTCGCAGTCAACGCGCTCTTGGACGAGAGACCTGACGTCTGTTTCTCGGGGGTCAATCACGGCTCGAACATGGGAGAGGACGTTCTGTACTCGGGGACAGTCGCGGCCGCCATGGAGGCGACTGTCCTTGGCGTTCCGGCCGTGGCGATCTCCTATACGGGTGAGGATTTCGAGTCGATTGAGGCTTGGGAGCCGACGCTGGTTCGCCTCCTCGAGCGAATCGCCCGAAGTGAAGATTTTCCGCGGTCCACCCTCCTGAACGTGAACCTCCCTCCGGTGGCGCCGGTGGAGGTTCGAGGCATTCGGATCACGTCGCTCGGCCAGAGGAGGTACTCCGACTCCCTGACTCGCGCCGAAGACCCCTCTGGAAAGGAATACTTCTGGATCGGTGGCGGGGCGACCACCTGGAGGGGAGGCCAAGACTCCGACTTCAGGGCCGTGGAAGAGGGATTCATCTCGGTCACACCCCTGCACCTGGACCTCACGAACTACCGCATCATCGAGGAGATCCGAGGTTGGAACCTGGAACTCTGAACGACTTCCAGTTCGTCGGCTATCGACGAAAGCTCATCGAGGACATCCGCTCGGCTGGGATCGAGGATCTGGAGATCCTGCAGCTCTTCGACAAGGCTCCCAGACACATCTTCCTTCCGGAGGGGGTGAGGCCGCGCGCCTATGAGGACGCACCTATCCCTATCGGATACGGTCAGACGGCATCGCAACCCTCTCTTCAGGCATCCTATCTGAGAATCCTTCAGCCGACGCGCGACGATCGGGTACTGGAGATCGGTACGGGAAGCGGATACCTGACGGCATTACTGGCCCTCGCCTCGGATCGCGTCTACTCCGTCGAGAGGGTCCGCGAGCTCTCGGTTAGGGCACGCAAGGCGCTGGACACTCTCGAGCTCCGGAACGTCGCGCTCCTTGTCGGAGACGGGTCCATTGGATGGAGGAAGTTCGCCCCTTACGACCTCATCACAGTCTCGGCAGCTTCACCAGCCGTTCCCCCTGCGCTACTCGATCAATTGGCAGATGGCGGTAGAATGCTGATCCCCGTCGGAATGCGGGAGAAGCAGGAGCTGATTCTGATCCGCAGGGAAGGGGAAGAGATCAGCCGAGAATCGGTGCGTGACCAATGCACCTTCGTACCCCTTGTAGGACGACAGGGGTGGAGTGAGGAAGAGGGTACGGGATGAGTGACCTCGGTGACGCCGCCCCGCCGCCTCCCGTGGCCGTGCCCGATGTGCCTCTCCCCGGTGCTCTGCGGCGGCTCTATGAGTGGGTGCTCGGCTGGGCCGATACGCGGTACGGTCTCCCTGCCTTGGGAGTGCTTTGCTTCGCGGAGGCTTCCTTCTTCCCCATCCCGCCCGACCCCCTTCTGATGGCGCTCTGCCTCGGAGCGCCAAGTCGCTCCTTTCGATTCGCCACCTGGGCAACGGCCGCATCAGTGACGGGGGGCATCTTGGGATATCTTCTGGGATGGGGAGCGTGGAGCCTCGTCGGAGACTTCTTCCTCGCCTGGGTTCCTGGCGTCACCCCCGAAGCGTTCGCGACCGTCCAGGGTCTCTACGATCAGTGGGACTTTTGGGCGGTCTTCCTGGCCGGTCTGACACCAATCCCCTACAAGGTGTTCACCCTCTCCGCGGGGGTGTTTGCGATCCAGTTTCCGATCTTTGTGATCGCGAGTGTCGCCAGTCGCGGCCTTCGATTCTTTCTGGTCGCCGGCTTGATCTGGAAGTTCGGACCCCCCGTTAGCCGTTTCATCGATCGCTACTTCAATCTCCTCACAATCGTCTTCGGGATCCTCCTGGTCCTCGGGTTCGCGATCGTGGGCTGGGTGCTCTGAACCGGCCAGCGCCGGACGGAGCTGGTTGAATGCCGAGTGTCGTGTCGGTTGGGACCGCTGTCCCTCCGTACGCCATGACGCAGGAGGACGCGCGGCGGTACGCAAGGGCTCACTTCACGGGCAAGATCCGCGATCTCGATAGGTATCTGGGTGTCTTCGACAATTCGCTCGTGAGCGAGCGGTATTTTTGTGCTCCCGCGCAGTGGTTCGCAAGCGATCCCGGCCTCGGATCCGCGAATCGACTCTACATCGAGTGGGCGGAGAAGCTCGCCATCCAGGCCGTTGAGGAGTGCCTTGCAAGGGGCAAGGTCGAGCCGGAAGAGATCAGCCACATCGTGTTCGTGTCCTCGACGGGGATCGCCACACCCAGTCTGGACGTGGCAGTCATCAGCGCGGCGGGGCTTCGACCGGAGGTCCGGCGGATCCCAGTGTTCGGACTCGGATGCGGAGGCGGCGCGGCGGGAATCGCCATCGGGGATGCGCTAGCTCGAAGCGCGCCAGGCGCCGTGGTGCTCGTCGTTTCCGTGGAGCTGAACTCACTGACCTTTCAGCGCGACGACTTCAGCAAGTCCAATCTCGTCGCAACGAGCCTTTTCGGAGACGGAGCCGCCGCGGTTCTCGTTCGCGAGGACGCTGGCCCCCTTGAGATTCTGGGCAGTTCGAGCCTGCTCAAGAGTGGTACTCGCGGGCTCATGGGGTGGGACTTCCTGGACAGCGGCTTCCGAGTGGTATTCTCCCGCCGGGTGCCGGCCGTCATTCGAAAGATGATGCCCGCTGCCCTCTCAGGACTCCTAGGGGCAAGGGGTCTCTCTGAGGATGACGTCACGAGCTTCATCGTTCATCCAGGAGGCCGGCGCATTCTGGAGGCCTACGAAGCGCTGTTGAGGAAGGGGCCCGAGTGTTTCGCATCGGGCTACGCGGTCCTCCGGCGTTTCGGCAACATGTCCAGCGCAACCGTGCTCTTCGTCCTAGATGAGGAGATCCGACGCCGTAAGGCGGAATCCGGGGAGTACGCGCTGCTGGCGGCCTTCGGACCCGGCTTCTCAGCCGAGGCCAGCCTCTTACGGTGGACCTGAGAGTGGCCCCCGCGAGCCCTCCGAGCCAGATTACCCGGCTCACAGAGCCGCCCACGTAATCCGAGTCACGCATGCCCGACTGGCCCCGTCCGACCCAGTATCCCGACGCGGCGCACCCATTAGGTCGCCTGCTGAGATATGCGGCGCCACATCGTCGGCGAATGTGGCTCGCCTCCGTCTGCTCGGTGATGAACAAGATCTTCGACCTGGGCCCTCCCGTTCTGATCGGAGCCGCGGTCGACGTCATCGTTCAGCGAGAGAACTCATTCCTCGCGGGATTCGGATTCGTCGATCCCTGGCAGCAGCTGCTGGTCCTGTCCGGCGTCACATTCGTCGTGTGGATTCTGGAGTCGGTTTTCCAGTATGCGTACGCGCTGCTCTGGAGGAATCTGGCGCAGACCGTCCAGCATGAGCTGCGCATCGATGCCTACCGGCACCTTCAGGGGCTGGAGCTCGCCTACTATGAAGAGCGGAGCACCGGCGGACTGATGTCGATCTTGAGCGACGACATCAACCAACTGGAGCGCTTCCTCGACATTGGAGCCAACGAGCTGCTCCAAGTCACGACGACCGTGATAGTGATCGGCCTCGCCTTCGTGCTTCTCGCTCCCTCAGTGGCGTGGATGGCCATTCTACCCATGCCCGTCGTGATCTGGGGGTCGATCCGATTCCAGGGGCTGTTGATGCCATACTACGCCGACATCCGGCAGAGAGTAGAGATCCTGAACGCAAGGCTCTCCAACAACATCGGGGGCATCACCACGATCAAGGCGTTCACCGCCGAGGCGTATGAGGTCGGGCAGGTCGGGCGTGAGAGCGCCTCCTACCGGGACGCGAACCGCCGTGCCATCCGGGTCAGCGCCGCATTCGTACCACTCATCCGGATCGTCATCCTCTTCGGATTCACGGCTACCCTCCTGTACGGTGGCTTGGAGGCCCTCGAGGGTCGGCTTTCGGTGGGCACATATAGCGTGCTGGTCTTTCTGACCCAACGGCTCCTTTGGCCGCTCACACGCCTCGGCGAGACACTCGACCAGTACCAGCGGGCGATGGCCTCCACCACTCGCGTCATGTCCTTGCTCGACACGCCCTTCGAGGTGCATCCGGGCAGGCGGCCGCTCCGGCTGTCGGCCGTGCGCGGCGAGATCGAGATCGAAGAGGTGACCTTCTCCTATGACGGCGGACCCTACGTGCTTCGCAATGTCTCGCTCTCGATATCAGCCGGCGAAACGCTCGGGGTGGTAGGCTCCACCGGATCCGGTAAGAGCACGCTGGTCAAGCTCCTACTCCGGCTGTACCCGGTGGCGCAGGGGCGAATCACCCTTGACGGAATTCCAACGAAGGAGATCCGCCTCGAGGATCTTCGTGGATTGGTCGGGCTGGTAAGCCAAGACGTGTTCCTCTTCCATGGGACTGTGCGGGAGAACATCGTCTACGGAAGCTGGACCGCTTCCAACGAACAGGTCGAGCGAGCGGCGCGCCTTGCCGAGGCCCACGAGTTCGTCGAGCGCCTCCCTGCGGGATACGACACCATCGTCGGAGAACGAGGGCAGAAGCTCTCTGGGGGACAACGGCAGAGGATTGCAATCGCCCGAGCCATCTTGAAGGACCCGCCGGTGCTCATTCTGGACGAGGCGACCAGCGCGGTGGACAACGAGACCGAGGCCGCGATCCAGCGTTCGTTGGAGCGGATCTCCCGCGATCGCACCACGATCGCTATCGCGCACCGGCTCTCGACGATCCGCTCAGCGGACCAGATCTGCGTTCTGGAAGATGGAGAGATCATCGAACTGGGGAGCCACGACCAGCTGATTTCATATGATGGCGTGTACGCGGCGCTGTGGAGGGTCCAGACCGGGACCGAGTTCGCGAGGAGCTGAGCGCGTCTCGTGCCCGTCGCGAGCCCGTTGACAGGACTGGCCCGCCGTCCCGTGCTACGCTATCAATCAACCTCACCCGAACCGCTGCCTTTCGCTCGCGACACCGCGCGCTCTGAGAGGCCGGCACGCGACCTTGAAGGCGAGGATGTTGAGGATCCCGAGCGTGGTTTCGCTGACCTGTCTTCTGCTGGCTCCGGCTAGCGCGGCTGCCGCACAGGGAGTGCTCTCTCGCGTGTCCCCCGCCACCGTAGGGTTGTCGGCGGAGCGCCTAAGCGAGGTTACCGATCTCCTGACTCGCTCGGTCGAGGAGCAGCAGATCCCGGGTGCCGTCGTGGCTGTGGCCCGGCATGGGCAGCTGGCCTTCCTCGAGGCCGTGGGATACCAGAACCTCGAGACCCACGCCGCGATGACTGAGACCTCGCTCTTCCGCATCTACTCGATGAGCAAGACGGTGACTGCAGTCGCAGTGATGATGCTACACGAGGAGGGGAAGTTCGAACTCGACGACCCCGTCTCCAAATACCTCCCCGAATTCGCCCATGTGAGGGTGGCCCAGTCTTTGGATGCGGTGGGTCGACCCCCTTCACGCCCGATCACCGTCCGAGATCTTCTGCTCCACACCTCGGGGCTGAGCCATCGCACCTCCGAGTTCTATCAGGAAGCGCAGGTGCGCTCCCGCGCGATTCCCATGTCCAAGTTCATTCAAAACATTGTTGCGGCTCCTCTGATGGAGGATCCAGGGACCGTGTATCGGTACAGCGCCGCGCCCACCGTGCTCGGGGGTCTCCTCGAGGTCTGGTCGGGCCAGTCACTCGACGAGCTGCTTCAGGACCGTATCTTCGGGCCGCTGGAGATGGGAGACACCGGCTTCTGGGTCGAGCCCGCCCGTGCGGACCGGCTGACGACGGTGTACCGGCACTCGGAAGCCGGCGGGCTGAGGCCATACCAGATCGAGGAGGTCCCGTTTACCGAGAGACCCCAGCTGCTTGAGGGCGCAATAGGGCTCATCTCGACCGTCCCCGACTATGTGAGGTTCGCGCAGATGCTTCTAAACGGCGGTGAGCTGGGCGGCGTGCGACTTCTGGAGAAGGAAACGGTTGCCATGATGACGTCCAACGGGCTTTCAGATGCCGTCATGGCGGGGAGGGGCAGTGCTGGAATTGGATGGGGTCTAGCGAATGTGAGCATCGTTCTAGACCCCTCGGACGTAGGGTACCCGACCTCTGTCGGCGAATACCAGCGGGGGGGAAGTGCAGGCACAAGCATCTGGGTGAACCCCACCGAAGACTTCGTCATTGTCTTGATGTGGCAGAGCGTCCCCTCGAACCCGCAATCGCTCAGTCGGCGCGTGAAGACTCTCGTGCACGAGGCTCTACTCGACTAAGCAAGCCCTTAATCCGGCACTACCTGCCTTAACTCCTAGAAGAAGTTCTGAACCATGATGAGGCGCTGAGGCTCGCCCCCACCCTCGTCGGTGCCCACGACACCAGCGGGCCCCGTAAGGATGAACCGGTCTCCGTCCGGATGGAGAGCTGAACCCGGGCGGGGCTCGGCGGTCACACTCACCGTAAACAACGAATCCCTGGATAGATGCGGGATGCGATTCCGAGTCGAATCGACCGGAGTGGTTGGGTGTAGATCCGCCCACTACGCGCAGGAGAACGGGTACTCTGGGTTGCAGCGGCGACCCGATCAGGAATTGCATGCTTCACCTCGCGATCGCCGTGGGACTCCTCCCGGGCTGGGAACGGGCCTCCTCGCCGCGGCCGGTTCCGACTTCCTGATGACGGTGGCGTTGGCCTCGGCGCCCCTCGGCACAGCATTCGTCAACGCGATTCGGATGGTCGTGATCCCGCTCGTCATGGCCGTAATCTTCACCGGCGTGGCAAATCTGGGGGACCCTAGAAAACTCGGCCGTCTGGGTGGCACGACTTTGGCGTTCTTCTGGGTCACCCTGATCCCGGCGATCCTGATCGGGATGGGCACGATGCGGATCGGCCTTGCCTTCGCTCCCGAGATCGCCGCCCCGGCTGCTGCAACCCGCGAGGTGCCCGAGCTTCCGAGCTTGGTCGAGTTCCTGGTGAGCCTGATCCCGAGCAATCCGTTCGCGGCCGCAAGCGCGGGATCTTTCCTCCCCCTCATCGTCTTCACCGCTCTCTTCGCCGCGGCGGCCGGCGCCCTTGAAGAGGAGTCGCACGCTCGACTCGTAGGATTCGCGGAGGCGGTGGAGGACGCGCTCATCAAGCTCGGATGGTGGATCCTCTGGACCGCTCCGATCGGGATCTTCGGGCTCGCCGGGCCTGTGACCGCCCAGCTCGGGTGGGGGCTCATTCAAGGCCTAGCGGTCTTCGTGGTCTGCGTCATCCTCGGGCTTGGTGTGTACCTCGCAGTCGTCTACATGCCGCTCCTTAAGTTCGTCGGGGGAATCGGCCCGCTTCACTTCCTGCGCGGGACCTTCGGCGCAGCGTCGCTTGCTTTCTCTACGACGAGCACAGCGGCAGCCCTGCCGGCAACTCTGAAGGAAGCAAAAGAGAAGCTCGGGGTTTCGGAGACGGTCGCGGATCTGGTGCTACCCCTCGGGGCATCGATGTATCGAGCGGGAAGCGCGCTCTTTCAGGGGGCAGCCCTCGTCTTCCTCGCGTACCTTTTCGAGATACCGCTGCCGGCCGCCGCGCTAGGCGGCGCAGTCCTCGCGACGTTCCTCGTCTCGCTCACGGTTGCGCCGGTGCCGTCGTCTGGCGTGGTGACCCTCGCTCCCGCGCTCGACACGCTGGGGATCCCGCTCTCTGGTCTCACGATCTTGCTGGGTGTGGACCGAATTCCGGACATGTTTCGCAGCACGGTCAATCTGTTCGGTCAGATTACCACATCGGTGGTGGTGGACGCATGGGTGGGGGCCAAGGCGGAAGAGACGCGCGAGGAACATTAGGTGCCCGGGGCCTGTCCGGCGCACCGAACTCACTAACTCCAGACCCCGCGCGTTCCCTTCACCCCTGCGCCACCTGCCTCAACTGGCCTACGCGACAACTTGCGTCAGGTGAAACGGATGTTTACAATGCTCGGCCGTAGATGTAACAAATGTTTACACCCCGTGCATCGGCATGGCCGAATACGCGGGATTCGTCGAGTTGAAAGGCGTGGAGAGGGGACTCATGGATCGCAAAGTCCATCGATGGGCGAGCGCGCTGTTCGTCATCTCCACCCTCTTTTTGGCACGATACTTCGCGAGTGCGGCTGGGGAGGGATCTGCGCTTAACGGGACCGGCGCGCTTCTCCTCGGCGGGGCCGCATTCCTAGGAATCGGCATGTGGGAGACGCGGGACCTCTCGGAATCACAGGTTGCCCAGGAAGAGAGAGCTGGATTCGTCACACATCAGGCGTTCCTAACCTGGCTGGCCTGGATCGGTGTGGTGATCGGCGTGGGGCATCTGACGGTGGGGTGGTTCGAGCTCTCTCTCGGCCCGGCGTCTTCGCTGCCCCTCGTTCTAGGAAACGTCTGGTTCGCCCTCATCGGGATCCTCTTCATCTGGAAAAGTCGGGGTGCACCTAGTGCTCAGGCTCTTGAGACGCAGCAGCCGCGCGGGATCACACTGGCGGCTCAAACGGCTGCAGGAGAGGGGCTGCTGGAGGCGGAGCTCGGTCCAGGCACGCCCTCTCACATTGGCGTGGAGGAGGCATGGCGTGACCGTACCGACATCGGTTCCCATCCGGAGGTTTACGCGTTCGCGTCCGTTCCCCACGAGATGGCCGCGGGCGAACAGATACACACAGGCGAGAGCGAGGCACGGCCCGTCGAGTTCAGGACGCCCATCTGGCCGGTTCTGTTCGAAGAGGTGACGGATGAGGAGGAAGACCACGTCGGCTTGGACGCGGAGGACGCCCTTCAAAGCGCAAAGCTCACTGGGGCCCTCAAAGGACGGCCGCGGACCTTTCACCACTGGCTTAACGGCGGGCGTCTGGTCGCGGCACTACAGCAGGACTTGGACGCGAACGAAGTCAAGGACCGGACGGAGTACCCCCTCAAGGAGATTGAGGCAGGAGGTAATGGAGCACGGCCAGACACCTCCTCTGACAACCAGGAACCTCCAACCATTCGAGCCCTTCTAGGACCCGTTCGGGAACTGAGCCAGGCGGTTCAATAGGACCGCTTCCACTCACCTCCGGCGCGGACGCGCCTGAACCCTAGCCTGGCCTAGCCTTCCAGCTACACAGAATGCCGCCCACTGGCAGGCGTAAAAGGCTCCTCGAGACAGGCCAGGCAGTAGTTGTTCCATTCGTAGCCGAAGGAGTAAACGAGAAAACCACGTGTCGGGCGAGCGCAGATTGTACAGTGATCCAGATGGCTCTGCGACTTGCCGGAAGACACCTCGCTGATTCCACGATCGAGGCAAGTGTCGCATAGGGATAGCGCCGCCTCTCGGGGTATTGGCTCGCCACATTCGCCACAACTGGGCGCAGGCGTTTCGGGGAGATAGGGGATCGCATCCGGATATCGCACCGCATCCTGAAGCAGGTCGACCATAGGCCAATCCGTTTCCTCGCTGAGGCGGCGGACCCGTGCTGATATATCAAGCTGGCGTTTCCCTACTTCGGCCTCCAACTCCTGAACCACTGCGATCGCCATCCGCGCGGGTTCGAGATCCGGGAGGCATTTGTTGGATACTCCGAGATCTCGAAGGGCGAGGCGGAGGTCCTCGACAAGGTCCGGGTCGGGACGCTCTGAAATGGGCGGCCTAGCCGGGCTTCTCCTCAAGGCCATCTACCTCAAGCCTTGGAAGACCTTCGATAGGCACTGGACGCCCGCGCGGTCAGAAACACCGCGAGAAACAGGAGCAAGGCTCCGGGCGGCACTAGAATCACGCCGATGCCGGGGTCTCCTCCGTAAAACAACACTCCTCCGAGAAAGAAGCCGAGCGGGATGAGAGCCAGCGCGCCCAGGAGGCACCTAGAGGCCAGAGTTCGGCTGGACCCCTCCCAGTCGGGCATCAGGCGCAGCGACATCGCGAAGACCAAGTTGAGAATGGAGAAGAGCGTACCGTGAGCGTGCGCCAGCGTCCACATCAGCCGACGGGTGCTGTTGGAGACGTCGAGGTAGAAGCCGACCTTGAACCCGTGCAGGGTCTCCAGGACCATCCCCAGAGTAAGGAATAGGAGGAGCGACCACCATCCGACTCGGAGATGCATTCGCGAGGGATCCGCGGGGCCTAAGGAGCCTTGCCCCGAGGCGCTCGAGCGGCGACCACTCATTCGATGATCGTCAAGGGCCTCTGGTCCCGTTGCGAGAGAAGTCGGTCCCACTCGGCGAAGTCGATCGCACCGTCCTCGGAAATGAGAAGATTGGCCCCGGCCCTCCCTGGTCCCCCGGCCTGGATCCACCGCCGCAATGCCTCCCTGGCCTTCTCCTCACGTTCCGAAGGGGAGGCGATATAGTCATACTGGAAATCTTGGAATCCCGGGAAGGTGTCGATGGATCGATACGCCACCTGCCGGGTGGCGGAGTATGGATCCATGAGAAGTTGCGCTAGATACGGAGCCATCCAGGTCCGGCCGGACGCCTCTCGAGCCGCATCCCAGCCCATATGCCAGCCGAGGATCGTCCGCTGGGCCGCGTCGCCCTTCATGACCCAGAGGATTGCTGCGGCGATCGATCGATCGTCCTCGCCCATCTCGACGAGAGGCTGCCCGTACCATTCGTTGAGGGTTTGGCTGGTCCACTCCATCGTCTCATCAAGATGGCAGAGATTGCATGCATTGGGCCGCCCACTTTCGAGCGAAAGCTGAGCGCTGGGACTGTCGATTCGGTGACTGCGCGACGCTGAAAAGAGGCCGTAGGTCGTGTGCGGCATGTGACAATTCATACACTCGCTACCGGAGGACTCTGGAAGGTGGCGAGTGTGCTCCAAGATCTCATCGGCATAGTCCGTATGGCAACCCATGCACGACTGGTTCCCGGTCACGTTGGGATCGAGTTGGGTGTCCGGTGTTTCGTACTCGTGCATCGAATGGCACGAAAGGCAGGTCACTTCATCCAAATGACCCGGAGATTCGAGGAGCCCATTGTACTCTCGGCCTGCGACCCGAATGGTTCCGTCGCGCCAAAACCTGCCGTCGAGGGCGGCGGGCTCGGTCTCCAGTATTGCTAGCAACAGTGGATCCTCGGGATCCTCCGTAAGGCGGAACACGGACCTGTGTGTGTCCAGCTCCTCTCCCGGACGGAACGGGACTCCGCTCCTCCTGAACTCCTCCTGGTCTCGCCACTCTCCGAAGCTGTGACACTGAGCGCACGTCTCGACGGACCGCTGTGGCTCGAGCTTTTCCGGGTTGGAAATCGTTGCATCGGGGGCATCGTCCCCAAGCAACTCGCGAAAGTACTGTAGGTAACGCCGCACTGGGGACTTATAGAACCGGACGTGCTCCTGGGCAGGACCGTGACAGGCCTCACAGGCGATGCCCAACTCCACCGTCCGGGTGTCGAAACGGTCGTAGCCCTCCGAAGTCCGCGGCTCGGTCGCCACCGAGTGACACTGAGAGCAGTTCGCATTCCAGCGAATGGGCCCCTCCACAGACGTGCTCGGCGGGTGGAGAAACGAATCCTGATTCGGGATCCATCTCTCCTCGTGAATCAGCCAAATCCAGGGAAGCTGAACGAGAGCTCCATCATCCGGATCAAGAGATCCGTCTCCCTGATCCGGTCGGCGTATCCAGTAGTTTTGCATGTGATGGGAGCCCGTGGACATCACCACCCGCGCCTCGATCCGCGGCGGAGTATCCGGCCAGTCGGGGTTCAGGATTTCCATGAACCACGGTGGGTTCTCGAACCAGTTTGGGTCGGGCAACTCAGCCCAGATCTCGTCGCCCCGGCGCTCGAGTCGATACTCGAAGCCGCGGTCCTCGAGGACGATGTCGTCGAACGTTCCCAGCGCCGTGGCCGGCCTCGCAACTTGGGTCATGGTCCGATGGTAGGACCGGTACCATGCGTCGTATTGCGCCGGATGGCATGACTGGCAGGTGACTGAGGTCGTAAAACCTTGCCCGGTTACCTGCCCAGGAAGGTGTTCAGTCAAATCCTGGTCTTCCTCGGGGATCCAGAACACACCCGCGCCGACTGCAATCACCGCGCAAGCGATGAAAATGATCGGGTAAGCGGGATATCCTGAGCGGGACTCGAGACGGTTAGGCATGGTCAAGATCGGAAGAGCGGTGCTCGCCTCATGCCCACTCCTGCGGCGAGGGCGATCCCGAAGTCGGAGACGATGGGTTCGCCATCCTGAATCAGAATATTTCCGGGCTTAATATCTCGGTGGATTACGCCCTGTTCGTGCGCGTGTTGGAGTGCAGCGGCTACCCTCGCCGCGATCGCGACCGCCTCATCGACCGGAAGCTGCCTTTCGCGATCTATCCGATCCCTGAGCGTTTCCCCCTTGACGTACGGCATGACGAAGAACAAGAAGCCGTCGGCCCCTCCGGAGTCGTGAAGGGGAAGGATGTGGGGGTGTTGGAGGTTGGCGGTCGTCTTGATCTCGGCTAGGAACCGCTCCGCCCCGACCATTGCGGCCAACTCGGGCTTCAGGACCTTGAGTGCCACCTTCCGTTCGTGCCGCAGGTCCTCGGCGAGATAGACGGTAGCCATCCCGCCCTCGCCGATCTCATGCTCGATGCGGTAGCGGCCTTCGAGGGCTGCGTTCAGCCGCAAGATAGTGTCTGAAGGATCGCTCATCGTCCCACAGCATCAGGAGAATGATAGGGGGCTGCGCTCAAAGTAGTGGGAAAATGCTGGTTGACAGATGAGCCGGCAAGGAAAAGGAAGCACTACAGAAGGGTTTGCGGCAGAATTCGTCTATTCGGCGTCGAGCGCCTGAGGGGTGGCCTGCGACTGTCTCGGCATCTCAATCGTTGCCGATGGGGTTCGATCGTCTCGTCATCGGGGTTCTCGCCCAAAAAAGAGGGCCGTAACGATCCCCCTAACCTCTGCGGGTGACTTCGCCAAAGTGGTGGGCGGCCCGGGCTGCTTGAGCCCCCCGTTTACGCGGAAGTACCACCGAGTACTCTCTTGCCATTTGAACGGGGCCTCCAGCGTTGCGTGATGCCACCGTAACCCGTGTGATTCCGCACAGCACTCAAAGGTGAATCCATCCGCTTCAAACGTGAACGCATCCATCAGTCTCTTCTCTCCTCAACCCGCTACATGTTGAGTCACTTTCGCCCGCCCATCGGTGGTGTGCTCCCGAACCAACTCTGTCTCGGCACGCGCCTAACTTCGGTGGGCGTGTCCCGGAACTGAAGCGGCGTCACAACACATCTGCTTCGCAGATGCTTCGCGGCGTACCTGTCTTCCCGCTAAACAAAAAGCTTCTGAATCTCAGGTTACGCTCCCTGTCTTCGGTGACAGCCCAGGGTCCAGTCATGGCCCTGACGTGCAGGAAATGCGCCAAGCCCCCCGTATGTTTAACAGAACACAAAGACAGCGAGGTGGCCTGGCTTTGAGTGTAAATAAACGTTTCAATGACTGATTGCTAGACCGTCGCCAGATTCGAGACCTGAGGCCTGTGGCACGTGCGTTGCTCGGGAGAGATGTCCCTCACAACAGTAGTCGGGCCTGGGGCCGGACACCGGGGGGCAGCGGGTCCCCCAGGGAAGTGTGCCGTTGGGAAGGGTCCCTTCGCTTCGGACGCCGGATGATGGTCTTGGGGATGTACTCCCCGGACCGGAAGCCAGCCGAGCCGGAATCTCAGAACACCCGCAGCCAGGCCGAAAGGCCGGGAGGATAGGATGAAGAAGCTTCTTTTAAATCTCTGGCAGGACGAGTCCGGACAGGACCTGGCAGAGTACACGATGCTAATCGTGTTGATCGCCATCGCCGCCATCGGCGCAGTTACCACGCTGGGCAGCGCAGTGAACACGGGGCTTTCGAACGCCGCCGGTAGTCTGTTTACCGGCCCATAAGGGTCAGCGTAAGCCTCGGCAATGAAGGCTCGGCGCCCGGGGGCGGGGCGGGTAGCTCCGCCTTCCGGCTGCCGGGTCGTCGTCAGGCACTGAGCAACCCTTCAGCGCGTTCGATCCTTTCAAACCGACCTAGGATGGGGTTGGAGGCCGGACAGGCGTTGGTCGAGTTCCTGATCGCCATGCCGGTTCTCGTTCTTCTCGTGTTCGGGATTATCGAGATGGGCGCCGCGTGGCGTACCTATCAGGTGACGACCCATACCGCTCGCGAGGGAGCTCGCCTCACCGTTCTTCCAAACGCAGACGAGAGCACGGTACGTGCGGACATGGCCACACGCCTGACGCAGGGAGGGTTAGACGCCGCGAGCGCTACGATCAATTTCGTATGCACCGGCGCCTGCTTCGGATCTACCCGGACCACCGGTGCGGGCGTCGAAGTCCAGGTCTCATATCCGTTTTCCTTCGTCTTTCTCGGACCCATTGCCAACTACGTCACAGGGGATGGGTCCGCCTTCGGGACCGTCACTATGCAGACCGGTTTCGTGATGCGCATCGAATAGCGCTGGAGCAAGAGCTATGAGCGAACAAAAGAGTACGGTTCAGGGACTTAGAGGTGAACGAGGCGCCGTTCTGTACATGGTGGCTCTCCCGAGCAGATTCACGGAGCTGGGCGGGGGAGAAGAGCAATGACTGGAATGAGCCACTCCGCCTTCGAGTTCACATGTGTAGGTTGCGGAGCCCCATCCACTGCCTGGGCCGAGGATCTTAGGTCCGATCATGCAGTCGAATGCTCCTCGTGCGGAGCCCACAACGACAGTTCGGGCGTCATCCCAGACGCCGTGCGCAGAGCGATCGAGCAAACCCTAGATACCCGCTGGCCTGGGGCCTATCTGGGAGTCGATACGGAGGATTGGGCTACCGACACACACATCTTCGTTATACGTGCGGATGACCGGCAATACCGTCTGATTGTTGGTGACCGGGTTCGGCAGTCCGGCAACGTGTTACGTGCGATAGACCCAATCCGGACGAAGGAGGGGATATGGATCCAGCTCCTCAAGGACAGCGGCTGCGTCGTCTTCACGATGCGAGCGGGCGAGTATGTGTTTGATCCCCGTCCCGAGCGGCCAGTGGGAGGAGCCGGGAGTGAGAGAGAGATGACACCCTTTGACACGATGATCCGCTGCTCAGGTGCAGCACGACCAATGACACCCGGGCGGGAGGAGATGGGTTCTCCAAATTGCTGATTGATCGCGATCGGCTAGGCGGGCATGACGTAATGATCAGAAGCTCCGGCCCGCTTGCCCTCTGACGACCCTGTTCGCCGCGATATCAGGCTAGGACGAGCGTGACAATCAATCCGACCTAGAGCAGAGCGAGCAGGACAATCCCAATCTGTCGGTCGTTTGTGACGCCGATCAGATCATCGTGGCCTTGATGGACAAGTCAGGACCCAATCCCGTCATATTCCCCGGTTTGATGTCCCGATGGACGACTCCGTGCTCGTGCGCATAGTCCAGAGCGGAAGCGACCTTCTTGGTGATCTCCAGCGCCTCTTCCACACTCATCTGCTTCTCGCGGTCGATCTTGTCTCGGAGTGTGTCTCCTAAACGGAGCAACGAAGAACAGGAAGCCGTCGGCTTCTCCCGAGTCGAACAGCGGAAGGATATGAGGGTGGGCCAGTTCCGAAGTAGGCCACGTCACTTTCGGAAGCTGCGCGGTCCTGCCTCACGATGTAGACCGACATGGACCCGACACCGTCGTACATGATGATCCCGAGCGGATCAGGACCGTAGCGGTCCGTGGTGGTTACCCACTCCCCCGAATCATTCAGTGACTCGGTTCGCACGAGGTCATACGCCCCCAAGAAGTCCCTAGCCATCTGGGCACTGAGGTGGAAGGCACTCAGTTGCGGCGATTTTCCTCGACTCCTGACCCCGCACCTTCATATTAGTCCGGCACCACCTGCCTCAACTCCTCGAAGAAGTTCTGGACGAGGTAACACTGATCCATCCTTGAAGCAGGATCTCGTCAGAAGTCGGCTGTGGCAGGTGTCTGCTGTGACTCAACGAGCGCCTGATAAACAAGTGCCTGAAACTTCGGGTGCAGATCGGAGGAGCCTCCATAAGGTAGCAACTGCGCCAGGAATACTGCGAACAAATCTTCTTGCGGATCGACCCAGAATCGCGTGAAGTATGCCCCGGACCAGCTGTACATCCCCACGGAACCTAGGCGATCGTCATGGCTCCGCTCCTCCCGGACGTCAACATTGAATCCGAAACCGAGATCCCCGTTTCGGAATAGGTCCCCGACATGATTCTGCGAAATCATGGCCACGGTCTTCGGGCTAAGCACCCTCACGTCGTCGAGTACTCCTCCGTTTAGCAGCATCTGAAGAAAACGGGCGTAGTCCGTCGCGGTCGAAACCAGACCTGCGCCGCCCGAGAACGCTTTCCCGGGACCCTGGCCCTCGATGAAGTCGCCTTGTCCGTTCCTGGCCACACCTTCGGCGCGCACGATGCCGCCGTCCGGAGCCGCGCTGTAGACCGCCGCGAGCCGATCAGCCTTTCGTTCCGGCACGAAGAAATGGGTGTCGCGCATATTCAGCGGCTCGAAAACCCGACTGCGCAGGTAATCGTCGAGCGTCATCTCGGATACTAGTTCGATCACGCAGCCCAAGACATCCGCTGTATAGCCGTTGAACCACTCCTCACCCGGGTGTGCATGAAACGGCACGCTCGGCAGTTTCCGCATGATCTCGCACATCGACTGGTCCATATGCGCGAAGTACCAACCGTGCTCGAGTCCCAACGCTTCATACATCGCTTGGGTGGGTCCCTGCGGATACGAGATGCCGGGTGTCTTCGTTAACAGGTCGTGGAGTGTGATCTGGCGGCGGGTCGGCACGACGGTGAAAGGAACTTCTCGAGTTGCAGCCGTTTCCGCCTCGATCGCGACCGTCGTGTGCGCGAACTCCGGGATGTACTTCGACACAGGATCGGTCACCAACAACCGCCCTTCCTCCATAAGTTGTAACAGTCCAACGGTCGTGATGAGCTTGGAGATCGAGGCGAGCCGAAACATGGTGTCCGTTCTCATCGGAACACCGCGGTCCCGATCAGCGGCACCGTACGCCCCCAAGTGTACAATCTCCCCATGCCGGGCAACGAGCGTCACCATTCCACTGATCAGCCCCTCGTCCACGTACTGCTGCATGAGGTCGTCGACTCGTGCCAGGCGGTCGCCTGAGAAGCCCTGCGCTTCTGGCGAAGCAATCCGTGGCACTTGGGATGACAGGAGTTCGACACCCGACGCCAGATACCACAGGCCGCCGACCAATGCGACCGAACCGAGCCGGAGAAGAAACAATTTCGAGCGTCTCACGGAGACCTCCTCTGTGAATTCGTGGACAACCTAGTCGCCATCCCGCCCTCGCCAAGCTCCCGCTCGATGCGGTAGCGGCCTTCGAGGGCCGCGTTGAGTCTGCTGATCGGATCGGAGGGGTCGCTCATAGTCCCGTTACGTCAGAGGTAATGACGGGAACTGCGCCCAGAAACGTGCTGGAGGAAGATGCGCCTTGCCGTTCCCCGGAGGCAAGCACAACGACCGCAAGCCAAGCTGGCCGCAGATGCGCTCGACTCCGTAGGTTGAGCCATGATGAAACCGCCAAGGGAGGGTTCAGAAGGCCAGGCGGGGCATGACTGACGAACGAGAAAACTACTCAAGTCGGATTGTCTGAACCGGGTCATGGACGAAGCGCACCGCTTCATTTCTGACGAACTGGGTGCTGGCATTGATCCGCCCCCCTAAAACGAGACCGAGTCCAGTTTTAGAATCTGGACGGGGTCAAGACACGAAAGGGGAGGGCACAATGGCCGCACCAAGGAGGCTGAGTCCGGCACAGATCATCAACCGGCTACGCAAGGCAGAGGTGGCGCTGGCGAACGGCAAGCCGACCAAAGAGGTGTGCCGAGAGCTGGGGGTGAGCGAGCAAACGTACTACCGATGGCGGCGGGAGTACGGGGGAATGAAGCTGAGCCAGGCGAAGCGTCTCAAGGAGCTCGAGAAGGAGAACCAACAGCTGAAGCGGGCGGTGGCAGATCTGACGCTGGACAAGCTGATCTTGCAGGAAGCCTCCGAGGGAAACTTCTAAGCCCCGAGCGGGCGCAGACGCTGCGGTGGTGCAGGTACGCCAGCGGCTTGGGGTGAGTGAGCGCAGGGCGTGCCGGGTGTTGGGCCAGGCACGCTCGACGCAGCTTCGGATACCGAAGCGAAGCGAAGATGAGGAGGCGCTGAGAGAGGACGTGGTGAAGGTGGCTCGCAGGTTCGGGCGCTACGGGTACCGGATGGTGACCGGGATGCTGAGGACGGAGGGCTGGGCCGTGAACCACAAGCGGGTGGAGCGGATCTGGAGACAGGAGGGGCTCAAGGTGCCAAGTAAGCAGCCGAAACGAGGAAGGCTGTGGCTGACCGACGGTTCTTGTATCCGACTGCGGCCCCTGTGCCGACACCATGTATGGGCGTATGACTTCGTGGCGGACCGGACGCATGATGGACGGCCGCTCAAGATGCTGACGGTCCTAGACGAGTCCAGCCGGGAGTGCCTGGCGATCGTGGTGGCTCGTAGGCTTCAGGCGGACGATGTTCTGCAGACGCTGAGCGAGCTGTTTGCCGAGCACGGTCCACCGGTGAATCTTCGCTCCGACAACGGTCCGGAGTTCACGGCCCGAGTGGTTCGGCAGTGGCTCGGTGAGTTAGGCGTGAAAGACGCTGTTCATCGAGCCGGGCAGCCCGTGGGAGAACGGCTACAATGAG